>LWRO01000105.1 GCA_001657325.1 Geitlerinema sp. BBD 1991-9
CGAGGATATCGGTGAAGTTCGTAATCGGGTTTTCCCACACCGTCGGGTCGAGAGAAACAATAGGAGCCTTCGTATCGCTGGGGTCGAAGACGGATAGCGCGACTGTTGCCGTGGCGACGTTCCCCGCCGCATCTGTGGCCCATCCTTCTAAAGTCGAGGCTTCCGACGCCGTCAGAACCGCCGTCCCGTTGGCATCGAGTGCCAGGGGTTCGCCGTTGACGAACAACTGCAACCCCGTCACGCCGACGTCGTCCGTGGCGGCCACTTGCCAGCGCACCTCGTCGCCGAGATTGGCTTGATAGGTATCGTCGGCGGTGACGAAGATCGGACTCAAGGGCAACAGTTCCACCTCTGGGGCAGCGGTATCGGCAGCTACGGTCAGCGTAAAGGCTTGAGTCGTCGTCGCCCCAGATCCGTCGACGATCTCGATTTCGATGGGATGTTCGCCCAGGTCTTCGAGACCCGGCGTCCAGCGCAGGTGACCTGCATCGTCGAGGGTCATGCCTTTAGCGTGCGATTCGTCGTCGAGGCGATAGGTCAGCGGCGTGCCGTTGGGGTCGTAAGCCCGAATATCGTAGCGATAGAGGGTCTCGGGAACGGCTAACGTCGGCATATCGTTCGACTGAATCACGGGTGGCCGGTCGTCGAAGGCCACGACGGCAAAGCGTTGGCGAGCGACAGCGCCAGCGGGGTCAGTGACTTGTAGGTCGAATTCGGTGCGACCGGAAGCCGTCGCCGTCCAAGACAGTCGGCCCGTAACGGGGTCGAGGGTGGCACCGTCGACGGGGGGGTTTAGCGCGTAGGTTAAGGAATCGCCGTCGGGATCTTCGGCTTCGAGGGTATAGGTGTATTCCGTCCCCACACCGGTTAGTCCTTGGGGGGTCGAGGTAATGCGAGGGGCTTGGTTGACAGCCATCGGTTCGACGACGAGGGTGTAACGCTGGCGGTTGAGGTCGTTTTGAGAGTCGCTGGCGATCGCTTCGACGGTGTGGGTGCCGAGGGTGGGCGCGTCCCACAGTACCTCTCCAGTCAGCTCGTCGACCGTCATGCCTTCGGGTCGTTCGCCCAAACTGAAGCGTAGAGCGTCTCCTTCGGGGTCGGTGGCTTCGACGGCGTAACGGTAGGGTTGTCCGACTCCAGCGGCGGTGGGGGGGACGGAGGTAATCGCTGGGGGCGTGTTGGTACCGTTGACTTGGACGGTGAAGCCCTGTCCGCTGAAGCTACCCCGACTGTCGGTGACGCGGACGGCAAATTCGCGATCGCCGAGTTGAGTTTCGGTCGGTTGCCAGCTCAAAACGCCCGTCAGCGGGTCGAGGATGGCTCCGGCGGGGGCGCTTGGCAATGCTGGCAGGTCTCGGGTTGATACTCGATGATCTCGCTACAGTGACTCGGTTCGTATAACTGTCGTCCAAATCCTTTGTGTCCTTTTTGCCCTCCCCGTTTACGTCTGCTTCCTTTGTCTTTCTTCTCTTGTTTGGCTTGAGGGGGTTGCTTTGAGGGGGGATGGAGCTGTTTGAGGCGTTGAGTCCCAGACGTTCTTCGATGGCGGCGATTCGTTGCTCTTGATTCCTCACTAAATTTTTCACGCTTTCTGGAGTCTTTTCCCAGTCCACGCAAGGAATCTTGATGTCGCCTATGGTTATGCTCTCTTCCATGTCCCTCAGTTTACACCATACCCCCCTGAATGGTTACAATGATTCTGCTATAGTTTATCCAAAAAACTGACTATTTCAGTATTTTTTAACTTGCGTGCTTTCATTAAAGGAGTATTTCCATAGCTATCCTGAACAGCCAAATTTGCTCCTGCATTTACAAGCAGCCTGACTAAGTCTAAAGATTGATTTTCTATGGCAAACATAAGTGCTGTTTTTTGTGTATCTCCATCACACAAATTTGGATTTGCTCCAAACTCTAAAAGTTTTTTGGCTGCCAGGAATTGCCCTTCTTGCACAGCCAACATGAGTGCTGTCATTCCATTTTCACACCAGACTCCACTTTGGCGACAAGTATCCACATCTATATCTGTATCAAGCAGAATTTCAATAGCTTGAATGTTTCCTTCAATAGCTGCGCCAATTAAACAAAATTCTCTTGTTTTTTTATCTGTAAATAGAGATAAGTACCTGAATGCTCCCCACTGCTCTGTGCTAGCCGCATACATTAATGCTGAATCTCCTTCCATATCAATTAGATTTATATTTGCTCCATTTTTAAGAAGTAGAGCGATTGCTTCTAAATTTCCATTAGAAGATGCCCTCATGAGAAGGGTTTCTCCACATTCATTTTGGAAATTTACATCATACCCATCAGCAAGAATTTGAACAATGTCTTGGATATCAACTTCTGAAATTAGATCGTCAAAGTCTTCCATATTATGAACCTACTGAAATATCCGATCGGGTTGCACGAAATAGACGATCCAATATAGCCAGCCCCACTGATTCGTAAAATTCTGCAATCTGGAAATCCCTTAACCTGGATCGTTCACCAACCGTCAAAACCCTTACGGTGAGAGCATCTCAAAAAACAGACTGTTTTTTGTCCCAATCGCCAGATTGACTGCTGGATAAGACTTTTGGCGATTTTCTCAAACCCTCATGAATAATCCATGTTTAAAAGCGATCCCAACTGTAGAGGTCGTTTACAACTCAAATGATTTGGCCATATAAAACAGTAACTTCTATCTCGTTCGACTCAAAATAGGTGCAATTGCTGCAAAAACACCATAAGAACTAGAAAGACGCTTAATTCTTGCAAATTCAGCCTGAGTTGGACGATATAAGGTCACGTATAAAGCAGTTGGGTGGTACTGCCGCCCATTCTCAAAGCTAGCATACTCCATGATAGCTTTGAATTGCGATCGGTTGCCAAGAACTGTTTTCCCGGCAAGCTTAACATCCCCAATCAAAAAGGCTTTTGGTTTTTTGTCGGTTGTTCGAGGTCCTCCATCCTTTATAATAAAATCTGGCCGTTTACCGTAGAGTTCTTCCGTGAAGAACCACTGGTTTTCATTTTCAGGAAATTGACTTCCACAAGCCCATCCATCATCAAGTGGCTTTCCCTTTGATGAAATACGAGGTTGTAGCCAAAGATGCTGTGTGAATTGTTTAAATGACTCACCAATCACACTACAAATAGCTCCTCGAAGTACACTCTCAAATCCAGTACCTGCATCCATAGTGCGACCCATGTTGATGACATTTTGGAATTCGGTAAAGGGTACTAGCTGCTTCATAACAGACAAAAGAACATCTCCGGCAACTCCCTTGGCTCGATCCAATAAATATTCCTTAGCTTGCTGAGTACTATAGTTTCGGATACCTTCCAAAATTTTCCTTACATGAATTGATGCAAGCAAATCTCCAAGCGGAATCTCCCCAGTCGGATCGCGATAAACCAGAGGATTGTTATAAACAAACTGATAGGGATTGCTGCTCTCCGGCACCGTCTCAATAACTTCAACCGGGTCACGACTGACAAAGCGTCCCGTCTCCGGGTCGTAATACCGCGCTCGGAAATGGTACAAGTCCGTATGCGACTCCAACCACTGACCCTGGAAGCGGAAATCTCCCCCTAACCCTTCCGACAACGCCTCCGGCGTCTGCAAATTGCCAAAACTATCGTAACGGAACTCCGCCACCTCTTGACCGTTGCCATCCACCAACCCGATGACACTTCCCA
>LWRO01000014.1 GCA_001657325.1 Geitlerinema sp. BBD 1991-9
AACCGGCGATACAGCCGTAGCGCTCGACGAGAGATTGAAGGGCTTGGAACGCCCAGTCGGTCGGCTGTACGTCGCTGAATTGAGAAACTGACGTAACCTGATCGAGACGGTTACGATCGACCGCGTTGGGTTGACCGATCGATTGATTTTCCGTCGCATCGATAAAGTCGCTGACGGAGAGCTGTTTGCTTTCCAACGCAGCATCGAGTGCCATCGTGGGCTTAGCTGCTTCCCATTCAGTCAGCGCGTTCTTCTCGGCTTCTGCTCGGACGGGTGCGCCCAAGCCAGCAAGCATCGCAAACGCGGGACTGAACAGCAACAGTTGCCAAATGAGTTTACGCATCTTCCCTCACACCAAAAACATCATCACTTCAAGCGTGTCTGATAGCCATAAGCTACCATTATTTATGATGCGATCCAGACTACGTTTTTTTTGTAGCTTGATATACAAAATGTAGAGTGAAACCCTATATCTACCTAAGCAAGTTACGAAATTCTGACATCACAGTCGATCGACCTGATTTGAAGACTTATATCGATTGATGAAGATGAAAGAAACTATCTTCAATTTCCTTCATCTTCTTTCCGGTCGCCGGGGTTTACCGTTTCGATCGAAACGGTTGTTTGCTAGAAAACCGTTAGGGCGTCACCACACTCGGCACGTTGTTCTGCAACAATAACCCATATTCCAATCCTTCAACGACGGCTTGATAAGACGCATCGATAATGTTCGTTGAAACGCCCACCGTCGTCCACCGTTGATGGCCGCTCGTGAATTCGATTAAAACCCGCGTTTTCGCAGACGTTCCCGCCTGTCCGTCGAGAATGCGAACCTTGTAATCGACGAGCTGAAAGTCGGCAATTTCTGGAAACTGGTTGACGAGTGCTTTTCGCAGCGCCCCATCCAATGCAGAAACCGGGCCGTTGCCTTCCGCCGCTTCTAAGAAGTCTCGCCCGTTAACCGTCACTTTCACGGTAGCCAGCGCGTTACTGTCTCCCGTTCCCGTCTGCGAGCAGTGAACTTGAAACCCCTTTACGCCGAAAAACGACACGCGCTGTCCCAACGCTTCTCGCATCAGCAAATCGAAACTTGCCTCAGCCGCTTCAAATTGATAGCCTTCGTGCTCCAAATTCTTCAACCGTTCCAAAATCTCGCGAGCGGCGGGATTTTGTTTGTCGAGTTCGATACCGAAGGTACGCGCTTTTGCCAAAATATTGCTCATACCCGACTGATCGGAAATGACAATGCGCCGTTGGTTGCCAACAGCTTCCGGTCGCACGTGTTCGTAAGTGAGGGGGTTGCGCTGGACGGCACTGACGTGAATTCCGCCCTTGTGAGCAAACGCCGATCGACCGACAAACGGCGCTCGATCGTTGGGGGCGAGATTGACCACCTCGCTGACAAACCGACTGGTTTCAGTGAGGTTAGTGAGTTGGCCGTCTTCGAGACAGCGATAGTCCAGTTTGAGCTGTAAGTTTGCGATCAGGGAGCAGAGGTTGGCGTTTCCGCAGCGTTCGCCGTAGCCGTCGATCGTTCCTTGTACCATTGTCGCACCGGCCAGAACCGCCGCGATGGCGTTGGCCACGGCAGTATCGGAATCGTTGTGGGTGTGAATGCCCAGGGGTACAGTATCGCCGATTTCCGAGACGACCTCCGAGACGATCTGGCCGATTTCGTGGGGGAGAGTTCCGCCGTTGGTGTCGCACAGGGTCAGCCATTTCGCCCCAGCATCTCGCGCCGCTTTGAGGGTTTGGATCGCGTATTCGGGGTTGTGTTTGTAGCCGTCGAACCAATGTTCGGCATCGTAGATAATTTGACGGCCTTGGCGGGTTAGATATTCGATCGTATCGCTCACCATGGCAAGATTTTCGTCGAGGGTTGCATTTAGTCCCTCGGTGACGTGGAGATCCCAGGATTTACCGAACAGCGTTATCCAGCGGGTTCCGGCTGCGAGAATCGGTTGTAGCATCGGATCGTCTGCTGCCGTGCGTCCTGGGCGACGAGTCGAACAAAATGCGACTACTTCCGCTTGGGTAAGGGGCGTTTCTTTTAATTGCCAGAAAAATTGAACGTCTTTGGGATTCGCACCCGGCCATCCTCCCTCAATAAAGGGAACACCTAAACTATCGAGTTTTTGAGCGATGCGGAGCTTGTCTTCGAGCGACAGCGATAATCCTTCGCACTGCGCTCCGTCGCGTAGGGTTGTATCGTAAATCCAAAGGCGTTTGGCAGTCATGGCTGAGTCTCGGACGATGGGCAGACGAGATCGAGGTTGGGAACGGGTAAGAGGTTGGCACCACACTCGATAACGCAACTTCGATCTTGCCATATTTGCACTCTCCCAGTTCGGAACATCGGGATTTCGAGTTTGGCGGTTTGCAGGTTGCATTTCCCATTTCAGGTGTGCTGCTTGTCGATCGATCGGCGGCTGAGATGGTTTTTGTCAGCCAGTCGATCGATTCTTTTTCTGTCTTTTTACGGAAATTGTCGGAGCCAACCCATCAATTTTTTTGTCTTTGTCTTGACCGATCTTGTCCTTTAAAATTATGAAGAAGTTCAGTTCGCTAAAATTTTTGAGAGACGCTCGAGGCTCGCGACCCGAGAGCCTCGATATTCTAATCAATTTTTGCGCGATTAAAGAAGAAATTAAGCGTTTTTTCGACCTATGCCTAAAGTAACTGCTTACGGACAAACCTTTGAATGCGATCGAGGTTCTAATCTACGCCAAGTCCTGCTCGAACAGGGCATTCCCCTGTACAATGGCAAAGCCTCAATTATCAACTGTCACGGACTGGGGACTTGTGGAACCTGTGCCGTACAAGTAGAAGGTGAAGTATCGGAGCCGAACTGGCGAGATCGTGCCAGACGTTCGCTTCCCCCTCACAAGCCCTCGAAAAATTTGCGCTTGGCCTGTCAAACTCAGGTCTTAGGTGACGTTCGGGTGACGAAGTTTGATGGAATGTGGGGACAAGGCGATCGAAGGGTTTGGGAACCCGACAAACCGACAAACTAAGGTTCAATGACCCCCACCTCGCGCAGCCGGTGGGGGTATCCACAAGGAGGTCTGGTGAAAGCTTCCGTTCCGCGCACGTTTGCAATGGTGATACTCGTTTCGGCAATCACGTTAGGGGCGATTCGATTGGTTCGCAGTTCGTTTGGGGGCGGGGACGATTCCTCAACGCCCACACCCTCGGACTCGCGAACTCAAAATGCAGAAGAACAGACTCCGTTCGGTACGCCACCTGCACCTGCCACCTCACCTTTCCCCGAGCCGGTCACGTCACCCTCTCCAGCACCCACGACTTCGCCTTCCCCCACTTCTGAAAACTCGAACGTCCCCGCTCTCTGGTAAATCCTCGATCGAACGACATCACGATGAGTAACGATATCCTAATTATCGGTGGCGGCGTTATTGGCTTGTCCGTCGCCGTCGAACTCAAGCTTCGCGGTGCGAACGTCACCGTCGTCAGCCGCAATTTTCAAGAAGCGGCGAGTCTAGCGGCTGGCGGAATGATCGCGCCACAAGCCGAAGAAATTCCCCCAGGCCCGATGTTAGAGCTGTGCTTGCGATCGAGGGCGATGTTCGCAGAATGGTCGTGCAAAATCGAGGAACTCTCGGGATTGTCAGCGGGACACTGGGCGTGTGGCATTCTCGCCCCCGTGTACGAAACACCGAACTCAGAACCGCCGCAGGAAGCTGGAACGGCGGTTTGGCTCGATCGATCGGAAGTCCACCAATATCAAGCGGGTCTCGGCGAGGAGGTTGTTGGAGGATGGTGGTATCCAGAAGACGCACAGGCGGACAGTCGCGTGTTGGCTCGAGCGCTGCTCACCGCCGCTCGAGAATTGGGAATTGAGATTCGCGAAGGCATCACCGTAGAAGCCATCGCGCAACAGGGAAATCGCATTGTCGGCGTACAAACTGAGACGGGAACGATCCACGCCGATCGATACGTTTTAGCCTCTGGATCTTGGGCGAATCAACTGTTACCGATCCCAGTTTTTCCCGTCAAAGGCCAGATGTTTTCCGTTCGCACGCCTCTGACTGACGAATCGTTACGTTTGCGTCGGGTGTTGTTCGGACCGGAAACTTATATTATTCCCCGTCGCAACGGTCAGATCGTCGTGGGGGCAACGGCGGAATACGATGGATTCGTTCGGGGCAACACGCCTCAAGGAATGCGAAATTTGCTCGATCGAGCCGTTCGGCTGTATCCCGCGCTGAAGGACTATCCCATTGACGAGTTTTGGTGGGGCTTCCGCCCCGGTACGCCGGACGAGTTACCGATTTTGGGGACGAGTTACTGCGAGAATTTAATCTTAGCGACAGGACACTATCGTAACGGGATTTTGTTAGCTCCGATCACGGCTAAACTGACGGCTGATTTGGTGTGTGACGATCGACGCGATCCGTTACTCGATGCGTTTCGCTGGGATCGCTTTGGCTCGATCGATCGTCCGGCTTCCACGGCGACGATGTTCGCCACAGCAGCCGAAACCACCCCAAAACCCGAACCGGTGGAACTCGAAGATACCCCTCTCGTTATCGCCGGACGCAGCTTTCGATCGAGACTGATGACGGGAAGCGGTAAATACCGCAATTTTGACGAAATGCGCTGCAGTATTATCGCCAGCGACTGCGAAATCGTCACCGTCGCCGTGCGCCGCGTCCAAACCAACGCACCGGGACACGAGGGATTAGCGGAAGCACTCGATTGGAGCAACCTGTGGATGTTACCCAACACCGCAGGCTGCAAAACGGCTGAAGAGGCGGTGCGCGTGGCGCGATTGGGGCGTGAAATGGCCAAGTTACTGGGTCAAGAAGACAACAACTTCGTTAAATTAGAGGTGATTTCCGATGCGAAATACCTCTTACCCGATCCGATCGGCACGTTGCAAGCTGCCGAACAGTTGGTGAAAGAAGGATTTGCGGTACTCCCCTACATCAACGCCGATCCGATACTAGCCAAACGCCTGGAGGACATCGGCTGTGCGACGGTGATGCCCTTGGGATCGCCCATCGGTTCGGGCCAGGGCATTCAAACGGCGGCGAACGTGCGCGTCATTGTTGAAAATGCCAAGGTTCCCGTGGTCGTGGATGCGGGAATCGGAACGCCTAGCGAAGCGGCGCAAGCGATGGAATTGGGCGCCGATGCGGTTTTGATTAATTCGGCGATTGCCATGGCTGCGAACGCTCCTGCCATGGGAAGGGCGATGAGTTTGGCCGTGCAAGCCGGACGGCTCGCCTATCGCGCCGGACGCATTCCGGTGAAGGCTGTTGCTAGTGCGAGTTCGCCGTTGACAGGGACGGTTCGGTAATTGACGAGTGTCGTTAGAACCGGTTTATCGGGCGTACTTTTGGGTGCGCCCTTGTTATTTTTGGGAAGTCCCAAGACAACGGTATTTGTAAGCCCAAAAATCTCGAGTTCGAGATTTTTTAAGTTCGCACTTGTGTGCGATCGGAAAAAGCCGATGACGAGATTTGAACTCGTGACCGCTCGATTACGAATCGAGTGCTCTACCACTGAGCTACATCGGCAGACGATTATCTATTGTAGCACTTCGGTGAAGGATGTCAACCCTACCTTCACCGAAACGATGATGCAACCTTAAACGTTAAGCAGGTCTTCTGTCTGCATCGACGTGGACGCGCCCGAATAGACCATTCCCCGCTGAACGTCGAGGGTGAGAATCGAACCTTCTCGAATTAAACGAGTGGCGTTTTTCACCCCGACGATAATCGGCTTACCCAACTGCGAACAGATGATCGCCGCATGACTGGTGAGACTGGCTTCTTCCGTCACCACACCCGACGCTTTCTTCAACACTTCGATGAAGCTCGCATCTGTACGATCGGCGATCAGGATATCACCGGGATTGAAGCTCGCCATCGATACGGCATCGCGAACGACTCGGGCGGGACCACTCACGGGACTCGACGTCATGCCTAAACCCGTTCCTTGTCCGAGTACCGCCGTCACCATTTCAACTTTGACCAAGTCCGTAGACCCCGAAACGCCCTGTAGCGTTCCAGCTGTCATGACGACTAAATCCCCTTCACTGACGAGTTGGTTTTCCAAAGCCACGTTAATCGCCGCTTGGAACGTTTGGGAGGTAGACGGTAAATCCAACACCAGCAAGGTTTTCACTCCCCATACCAGTTGGAGCTGACGGGCGACGTTGACGTGAGGTGTCACCGCCAAGATTGGTGCTTGCGGGCGGAATTTCGAGACGTTCCGCGCCGTCGCGCCGGATTTCGTCAACGTCATGATCGCGGCTGAGTCGAGTTGTGTGGCAATCTGTTCCACGGCTTGACTGATCGCGTTGGGGATCGATCGACCGGTCTCGTCAACGCCTGTTACGTTCTGGACGATGTCTTCTTGCTCGATGCGAGTTGCAATCTGAGCCATCGTTGCCACAGCTTTGACGGGAAACTGTCCCACTGCTGTTTCGTTCGACAGCATCACGGCATCGGTTCCGTCGAGAATAGCGTTGGCCACGTCGGAGATTTCCGCGCGCGTCGCTCTGGGGCTTGCTACCATGCTATCGAGCATTTGCGTTGCGGTAATCACCGGAATTCCCAAACGGTTCGCCGTGACGATGAGGCGCTTTTGCAAAATGGGAACGTCTTCGGCCGGAAGTTCCACCCCGAGATCGCCTCTGGCCACCATCACGCCGTCGCTCAGCGACAGAATTTCTTCCATCTGTTCGATGGCTTCGTGTTTTTCAATTTTGACGATAACGGGAACGGCTTTGCCCGCGCTGGAAATGAGTTCTTTAATTTCCAATACGTCTTGGGGGTTACGCACGAAGCTCAGTGCAACCCAATCGACTCCTTGGTCGAGACCGAACATGAGATCGGCGCGGTCTTTGTCGGTCATTGCTTTGACGGACAAGTACACGCCGGGGAAATTCACCCCTTTGTTGTTGGACAGTACGCCACCGACGACGGTACGGCAGTATAACTCACCAGCGGCGGGATCGGTTTTTTCAACGCGCATTTCAACGCGACCGTCATCGAGGAGAATGGTAGAACCTTCGGGAACTTCGCGTGCGAGAGGTTCGTAGGTGATCGAAGCGGATTTTTGGGTTCCTGGGATTTGACGGCTGGTGAGAATAAAGGGATCGCCGTCAGCTAACTTAATCGAACCGGTCTCGAATTTGCCCAAGCGAATTTTTGGGCCTTGAAGGTCTTGCAAAATGCCAACCGGTTGGTTCAGCTCGAAGGAGGTTTGACGAATGAGGCGGATATTCCGTTGGTGGTCGTCGTGGGTACCGTGGGAAAAGTTCAGTCGGAGGGTCGTTGCCCCTGCCAAGATCAGTTCCCGCAGTACGTCGGGTTTACTGGTTGCGGGGCCAATGGTCGCGACAATTTTCGTTCGGCGCAGGGGGGCTCGTTGTTGCATGAACTCTCAAGTCTCTCAAATCGATCGGGGAAGGTGCCTGACGTAGAAATCAGATGGCTTAGATGGCAGAACAAAGTTGTCGTCTACGCCAAACACCCTGCATCTATACGTAGATGCATACTTCGTGAAATCTATCAGCCTAGTCTCTCACGATCCCCGGTTTTCGATCGTCTTTTTCGGGAATTTCCATCGGTAACCTGTTGCGGCTCTGAAGAAGACGCAGATTTTCGGTTCGATCGAACGGCCCGTGAGAATTCGCACTTGCGGGTCTTCGCGAACCACAACATCGCGAGGTAGCACGACGAACTTTGCTGGCTTGACCGCGAAGTTTCGACGCTGGCATTGGACTTTCAAGCACTTTCCACTCAGTCCCTGAATCGTTTTAAGTGGATTTCTCAAATACGGCTCGGTTTAGCCTTCGGAACCTCGATCGAAACCTCGAGTGGGTTTTCAACTTTGTTACCGTTAGAAAAGGATTCAGCTTGTCGAGGCTCGAACCAACAGGCTCAAAGCGGGGAAAGACAGCGGCTCGAGCTGCTGTGTCCCGTTCGTCAGAAGCTCGAGTTGGCGCTTTCAAGCTCCCACCCTCTCCCGGTAAGATATCTGAGGGGATACACCCTCTTTTGAGTCAATTGCGTTAGTCAATTGTGTTCGTCAATCGCGAGCGGTGGGGACTGTGTTCGATCGTTTCTTACCCTTGCCCGATTGTCTAACCCAACGACATTTCAAACTCAAGCTAGCGTGAGGACTTGCAAATTTAGAAACAACCCGGATTTCAGCTTTCGATCTGCTCCCCCCTAAAACCGACCCATTTCGCGAAACAGTCGTTCTGTCAGTTCCCGATTTCCTCCTCTCCATCACGGTGCGCGCCCATGAATTTACAACGCCTTCAGGAATGGTTCGGTGTCGTAGCTTATCGATTGACCTTTCTCCGTACCACGACGCCACAAGATCGCAATTATCAAATCTGGTGCGATCGATTCGTTCGACGGCGGCTTACGTTGGGTATTTGGCTCGTTCTGTCCGTCTATCTCACGTTTGCAACACTCGAATTAGGGTATTTCCTGTTCGAGCGAGATCGATTTAATCCCGATTGGTTTTCGACGCAAATCGTCACGCTGGTATTGGTCGTAGTGTGCGCGATCGGGTTTCGATCGAAGTGGGGACGCAATCGATCGGGGATTGCCTTAGTCTGGCTGTCTTTGGCCGTCAACCTCACCCCGATCCTCCAACGCACCCTCGCGGGCGCGTTACAACCCTCTTTATTGGTTTGGCCGTTGATGTTTCTCGGTCAAGCGACGTTAATTCCCGTGCGATGGCACCTGCATCTCATCTCACAACTGATGACGCTAACTTTTTACTTCAGTGCCTGGGGATTGGGGGTTCCGGCGACGATTCCACTCGATCGACTCACGCCGTTCGGCTTGGTGCTATACCTGGGATGGACTTGTGCGATTTGCGACTTGTCGGTGTTTCTCTACGAAAGGGTACAGCGATCGGAGTTTATGGCTCGCTGTCAGTTACAAGAGGCTTACGATCGACTCTCAGAAGAACAAGCGAGATCGGAACGGTTGTTGCTCAATATCCTGCCGCGCCCCATTGCCAAGCGCCTCAAGGAGCAAACTCGTCACTGTGCCATTGCTGACAGTTTTGCCAACGCGGGGGTCTTGTTCGCGGATATCGTCGGCTTTACGGAGCTGTCCGGGCGCATTTCACCGCCGGAGTTGGTGCAATTGCTCAACGAGATTTTTTCGGAGTTCGATCGACTGGCTGACTCGTACGGGTTAGAAAAAATTAAAACCATTGGCGATGCGTATATGGTCGTGTCGGGATTGCCGGAACCTCGCGACGATTTTGACGAGGCCATCGCAGATATGGGATTAGAGATGAAACAAGCGCTAATGCAGTTCAACACCCGACACCAACATCAGTTCCAAATGCGAATTGGCATTGCCACGGGGCCAGTCGTGGCAGGCGTTATCGGGCTGAAAAAGTTTATTTACGACCTTTGGGGCGATACGGTAAATCTCGCAAGTCGCATGGAGTCCCACGGTATTCCCGATGCCATTCAAGTGACGGCGGATACTTACGAACGCCTGAAGGATCGCTACGACTTTCGATCTCGTGGCTCGATCGAGGTCAAAGGGAAAGGCTCGATGACGACCTATCTCTTACTCAGAAAGCGCCCGTCCGTCGCACCTGTTGCGATCTCGCCTGCATCCCATAAAAAAAACGCCCAGGAGTGAAATCCGGGCGTTGCCATCAGGGTGCATCTACTGTGTTCAATATAGCGGTGGGGGGTATGACCCCGCAATAAGCTTTACAGAAACTTTACAATCAGTGCGAGCGTCCTGTTTTGCCAAAAATAAAACGAAAAACAATCTAAAGGCCAACTGAATTTGAAGGTCGTTGGTGGCGTTTCAGAACGATATTTCCTGGCGTTCGTCCTGAGTCGTGATGGCAGGTTCGGCCTCGATCGATCGGGTGATGTGCCGTTCGTAACCCAACCAAGCCACCAGACTGCCCAAGACGGCTACAGTGACCGCGAGGGTACTGGCAAGCAAACGAACTTGCGTGTTGAGTCGTTGAATTTCTCGATCTCGTGTGAGGGTTTCTGGGGGCGTTGGCTCGGTTGAAGGAAGTTCGAGAACCTCGGCTGAAGTTGAAGGGGGTTCGCTCTCAGACTGGCTGTCGTCGAACACCACCAACGATCGAAGCCAATCGGAGATCAACCAAGGACACTTCGCCTTAAACCAGCGCAGCGCAAAAAACAAAAACAGAGGTTTCGAGAGGTTGGCAAAGGGTCGTAACGCAACCCGCAACACGGGAAGACGCACTTTATGAGCCAACAAATTTTCTGCACCCATATTGTAGAGACACTCGAGAACGATCCTCGCCGTCGCTTCTTCACGCTCGAAAAGATGCTCTAGCGTCAAGAGCATATCGTTAAGATTCTGACGTTCGATCGTCTCTCGCCGAGATTCAGATCGATCGGAATGGGTTTCCATATTTTGGAGTGTGTCGCTGCTATTTCCATTAAAGCCAACAGTTGGGAAGACGACCGGAAGCGGAAGTAGCAACACGACAAGGCTAACTCGACAACCCCAACAGCTGCGATGGATTCTTCCGTGCCATTCGATCGATGTCTGCGTCAGAAATCCCAAGGGTTTGCAGTTGTCGCACGAACGCTGTATATCCTTCTACAGGCGCGGGATCGTCGGGACGACCTAAATCTGTACTCAGGATAAAGTGTTGCGCGCCGATCGAGCGGATCGCGTCCGCCATGGCTTCTACAGACACGTGCTGCCACTGACGGTGAGCCGGATCGATCGCGTCTTCTCCCATCAACGCATTGACGTAATCTAATTCTAAGTATGCCCCCATTTTCACCAGTGCTTGCATCTGCGATCGAGACAGTCCTGGGACTTCAGCCATGGCATGGGTGATAACGACGTTCTCGATGCCGAGTTCGACAGCTCGACGCACGACGGCAAAGATTTCTTCGGGGGAAACATGGCCGGTTTCGAGGATTAAATGTCGATCTCGGACGACCTGTAGCACTGCCTCCATTTCCGGTAAAACGCGCCCTTCCACAGCGACGCGGATACCGGGAGTTTGTCGTCCGAACTGTCTTCGATGGTAGTCCGCATCGATCGTAGGCAACCAGACGACTTTACCGCGATGTCCCGACGTCTCGGCTGTAACTTCCACCGCTTTGGGATTGAGTCCGCCAACGGCTTCGTTGAGGACGACACCGCCGAACACTTCGATTTCTGGGTGGAGTCGGTGACATAACACCGCTCGATCGACTGTCGGTAAGACGTGATTTTTCAACACCACCGCTTTCATTTTCGCGGCGGCGGCCCGATCGACTAACTCGAAATCGTCGAATTTTCGATCGACGATATCCGGTGCGGAATGAACGTGAAACTCGATCGTCCCTTCCATCGTGAACGTTGCAACCTGTTCGATGGCAGGGAGAAGTGGGACATTGGGCATGAAGGGGGGGAAGAAAACAGGCACGGGTCAGATCGATCGAATGCGAGACGAATTACGTTTGAGATTGTACCGATTCCGGGTGCGGGGGAAACGGTAAGGCACGATTTTCCGCAGTTGTACGCAGCGACGACCGCCAAAGTTGTTCTAAACGGGTGGCAGGAATGGTCAAATACAAGACGTCACCCTTTTGCAATTTTCGCGCCAACAGATCCCATCCGTGAAGGGTTTCCCCTGACGTTTCCCCATACAACGGCACGAAATCTCCCTTTGACGCAGCATCTCGAACCCGTTGACCCCAAAACGGATGTTCTGGATCGATCGTCGTGGAAAGAGCAATCCACAAATTCCCAGCCGTCATACCGTTTCCGAAAATATGTCCCCCTAGGGCTGCGGCGGCAAAGGACGGTGCGGCGATTTCCGTCGGACTGAGGACGGACTCGAACTCGAACACTTGCTGCACCATGATGGCAAAATCCGAATCGCTTTCCCGAACGACAACCCGCAAACCGGGTTTGAGTCCCTTCGCCGTCAGTGCGATTTCGAGGTTCGTTACGTCGTCGCTGGTCACGGCAAATAGGGCTTTGCAGCGATGGACGTTGGCCGTTTCCAAACTGTTGGACAAGGTCGCATCGCCTTGGATGACGGGAATTTTTCGGGTATGGGCGGTACCGAGAAAGCGACAGTTGGGATCGCGTTCGATCGCTACGACATCGTAACCGTTATCTTGCAGGTATTTAGCAATTTGGATACCGATGCCGCCCAAACCGCAAACGATGTAATGGTTTTTTTCGGGGACGGGTGTGGCATACCACAGTTGGCGAAAGCGCGTCCCGAGAACCCAATCGTTGAGTAGAGCGTAGGCGATACCGATGATGCCAGCTCCTGCCAGCATCATGATGGCGGTAAACAGTTTGATGAGGTCGGGTGCTGCTTCGGCAACGTCTTCGTTTCCCCCAGCTCCTGTAATCATGCCGACGGAGAAGTAGAAGGCGTCTACGAACGACGTGTTGAGATCGATGCTTGTGTAGGCGATCGTGGCGACGAAGATCGTGGCGAAGAGGAGGAGGGTAACGGCAACTGTGGATTGAATCTGTTGGCGCAGGGTTTTCAGCCAGTTGAGGAAGCGGTTGAGCTGTTCGACGATCGATTTTCGGGGAGGAACACGACTCGGTTGCGTGGCAACGATGATTCGATCGCCGACTTGAAGGGGGTGCTGGTGGACGACGGCAGACACGAGATCGATGTCGGTACGAGCGGGAAGGTAGTAAATGAGCATTCGAGATCGATCGTCCCAAAGTTCGTCAAGAGTGATTCCGTTCCAGGGGTGTCGTTCGTGAATGCATTCTTCGTGAATCGGCCAGGTTTGTTGGAACAGTTGCAACTGGCCGATCGCCCGGTTGCCGAATGCAGCGAAGGTGAAAACGGGGGCAGCCAGAGCAGAAACGCTCAGGGTGGTGTGGTGGTTGAGGGTGTTGTCGAGTCGATCGCCAAGTCGGGGATTGAACAGACGGTTGATGATGCGAATACTGGGGTTAATCAGACGCGCTTGCACGAGAACGGCCAGGTTAAGGGCATCGTCAGCACTGGCGAGGACGAGGGTTTGAGCGTCTTGTAATCCGGCAGCGAGCAGGGTTGATGTCGATCGAACGTCACCGACAACGATGTTATCGGGATTTCCAGGCAGAGCCTGACGACTGATTCCGATGACGGGGATTCCCTGTTGGCGCAACAAGCAGAAGATTTTATATCCTGTGCGCCCCAATCCGCAGACGACAATCCGGGGTTTCATGTTGGCGATCGAACGCGATCGAGCGTTCGTTCGATTGGAATACGGACTGTTTATTCTCAAACACGATGGGGGCGATCTGCTGTATCGGCGAACACGTTCGATCGATGAAGTGAGGAGATGATGAGGTGAGGGAATGATGAGGGCTGAGTGTTTTCTTACCGTTTAATTGAAAAAGTCTTAATTGAAAAAGTTCACCTCGATGGCTCGATCGGGTGAACTGACTGCAAACTTTAGGACAATGAGGAAACAATGAGGTTTTAGATAGACCCTGCGACAAGCATGGCTGTCATCAGACAAAATGCGATGGCAACAACCATGAAAATGGTGAAATAGGGTGCGTGATTGACGTGTTTTAGATATTGTCCGACTTCTGCATCTTTGGGTTCTGGATGCCATATCATTGGTTTCATAGGTATTTCCTCCTAGTCTTTTCGTGAAATTCATGCTAGGCTTATAGATGTAAATTTAATCAATTTTTAAAAAAACGTCGAGCGTTTTTCTGGTAATCTTTATTTTCGGTTTTAAAAATTCACATTAATTTTCAAAACTTCGCACTTTTGTCCAAGTTTCTTTACGATAAAAAACGGTAAACACAACTGAAAATACGGTTAAATCAAGGAGATCGGGAGTATCTCGGCGGTTGCTTGAAGATTGAGAGAGTACTCAAAATATCTAAATCCTTTGAAAATCATATTTCCATGAAGTTTTTTATAAGACTTTCCAAAATGACTGATGAATTCAGGATAAAGTCTAGAAAATCAAACCAAAAATTAAACCAAAAATTAAACAAACTATCGAGGCTGTGTCTTATATCGATCCGACTTTGTCCCTGCCCTGTCCCAAGTAAAAGGCAGGCGGGCAAAATGCCCGCGCTATACCATTGCAAGTCTCTAAATTAGTTAGTCGATCGAAACAATCTGGGTCTGTTGGAATTGCGGTGGAATTTGATTGCCTATGAGACCAAGACTCTTGTCGGGGCGAACGGCCGTTCGCCCCGACGACAACGGTTTCGGAATTTCATAAACTCTGCTTATCGCACTCACTCCAACAGACCCAACAATCTCCAAATTTCTACTCTTCTTGATGGGCCATCATCGATTCGTGACAATGACCTTCTCCAACGTGTCCCAAACCAGGAAGCAGTGTTTTCAGTATTTCGTAATCTTCAGGCGAGAGTTGTTCAGAAAGGGTCGTTAAATCGACTTCAACCCTGTTGTTTTCAGCTAAAACAGCAAGGGGATCGAACCCCAGCGCCCCGGTGTTAATTTCATCGTCAGGTGGTGCGCTTCCATCGCCGAACAGGTGATCGAAGTGGAACGTCGCTTCGAGATCTGCTGTTCCCTGTGCTTCGAGAATTCCTTTACGTTCGTCGCCCACAAATTCACCACAGGTAAAAGCCAGCGTTTCGTCGAATTTAATCGTAAAATCAATTGCCTTGTCGTCTTTTTCAGCCTGACCGATGATGACAAGTGCATATCCTTGCGCTGGGCCCTCCTCAGCGGGCTTCATCGTCCAAGAAAGGGCGTTATACTGTCCGACGGGTGCTTGAACTTCGCTAACGAGAAGCGGTTCAGCAGACTCATCTCCTTCAGCCAGATCGACAGAGAGCGATTCGACCAACAAGACCGTTTCTTTCGCATCCGGTTTGCTGCCAGAATAAGCATCATAGGGGGGATCGGTTTGATAGGCCGTGACGTCAGTGAGGTGAACGTAAAGATTATCAAACGTCACGTTCCATCCATCTTTTGTGGTAAATCCCTGACGAACGAAGTCTTCGCCGTTAACATGGAAGGTAAGTGTGCCAGAGTCGCCATTAGTTGTGGCGTTGGCAGTCGAGGGTGGAGTGTCAGTCGTGGTTTGAGTTTCTCCAGCACAACCTTGGAGGAGCGAACTCGACGACAGAAAAACAAGACTGGCAAGGGTTACGAGTTTAAACTTCATGGTTTTAGATCGATAAAAAATCAATATCGTTTGTCAGTGTATCGCATCGGGAAATTTTAAGTTCGGAACGTTTAGTCGCTTTTCTTCCCGTTCATCTACAACGAAAGAGATTATCGATCGCGACAGTTAAAAGCCCGAGTTGTTGTCATGTATTGAGGGAGTTGTTTGAAGGTGAAATCTACATTCGATCGAAAACGCTATCTTCGTCCCTCTGTTTTTTGGAGTATTCGGCAGGGATTTCCGCGCTGGTTGAGCGTCAGTCTCACAACCTTGGCTTTGCTCGTTCCGATACTGATTTGGTCAATTCTCAGCTATGGTGGTATAGCCGATCCGCGATTTCTTCCGACACCGACGGCAGTTTTACAAGCCGGATTCCAGATGTTCTTTGAAGAACATCTCATGACCGACATTTTCGCAAGTTTTGGACGGGTACTCGCTGGATTTATCGTCGCTGCGATCGTGGGAGTTCCGATTGGGATTGCCATGGGAACGTTTCACAGTATGGAAAGTCTGTTTGGGTCTTTTGTCGGCACGGTTCGCTATATGCCCGTTGCGGCGTTTATGCCTTTAATTGTCCTGTGGGCAGGTTTGGGCGAAACAGCCAAAATTCTCATTGTATTTTGGGGAATTGTATTTTACAACGCGATTATGATTGCCGATGCCGTTAAATTTATTCCCAATGAAATGCTCAACGTTGCTTATACTTTAGGCGCAACGCGGGTCGATTTATTGTGGCGGGTTATTCTTCCAGCGACGTTACCGAGTATTATCGATACGTTGCGAGTCAACGTTGCAGGTGCGTGGAATTTTCTCGTCATTTCAGAACTCATCGCGGCTCAAAGCGGTTTGGGATTTAAAATTATCTACTCTCAGCGCTTCTTACAAACGGATAAGGTGTTATTTTGCATAGTTGTTATCGGCGCAATTGGGTTATTCTTGGATTTTGTATTCAAACTCATATTTCGATTAGCACTTCCTTGGGCGGAACCCGCTGAAAGTTAAGGAGCATTGACAATGGCGTTTAGCTTAGATCCGAAAAGTACGGTTTTACTTGCGATCGATTTTCAGCAAGATTTTATGGCCGGATCGATCGTGCCAGTCTTTGGGACTGAAAACGTTGTGCCGAAAGCGAAGAGTGTTTTACAAGCAGCGCGTCAAATTCAACTTCCGATCGTTCATACCCAGGAAGTTCATCGTAAAGAAATGGTCGATTTCGGCCGCGAACTCGACGGTGCAGAACCCGTTCATTGTTTGGAAAGTTGGCCGGGAACGAGTTTTTATCCCGAACTCGCACCGATCGATGGAGAATTTACCATCCCCAAACGGCGGTATAGCGGTTTTTTTGGAACCGATCTCGATATTTTGTTGCGGGGATTAAAAGCCGATACACTCGTCATTATGGGAGCCTTAACCAACGTCTGCGTTCATTACACGGCAGTAGACGCACACCAATACGACTACCATTTTTTCGTGATTGAAGATTGTTGTATTGGTTCAGATAAAAATGCTCATGAAGCGGCGTTAAAGGCGATGGATTACCTACAGCGAGAATCGTTGATTTCTCACCGAGATTTTATCGCTGCCACCGAAAAATATATTGGTGTATTTTCTAAATCATGAAGAATTTTAACGCTACTCTTCATCGGATAGTTTTTCAATTTCCTGAGCGATGATGGCCTGAAAAGATTTATCGCAGTGAGAGTTTAAGTGAATTGACGCAGCAAGGAGTTCCGTTAAAATGCGAACTCGTTGTCGATCGGTAATATTCGGCAACTGAAGTTGGTGAATTAACGTCATAACGTTTTCACACTCTCGCCCGAGTTCGTTAATTAAGGTTCTAACTGTTGAATGTTTCATAATGCGTTTCGATCGAACCCAACCGCTATCGATCGAGTTGACTCCTGATGGTGAATCTTAAATCGAGAAACTTGTTTAGCCTCCTCCCTATATTCGTTCGCGAAGCGGAGCGGATGCTCCATCGTATCCCGAAACTTCTTTGACGGTATACAGCGGACGACCTTTCACTTCTTCGTAAATCCGTCCGATATATTCCCCTAAAATCCCGATACAGACCAATTGCACGGCACCGAGAAAGAAAATAGCAATCGTGATAATTGTTGCGCCAATTAACGGCGAATTGGGATAAAACAGTCGCCAATACAATACCAAAAACACCATGACTAATGCCATTCCCGCCGAGAGAAGTCCTAAGTAAGTCGCCAAACGGAGGGGAACTTTGGAAAACGACATGATGCCATCGATCGCAAGGGATAAAGATTTCCGAAATGTATATTTTACCGTTCCTGCAAATCGAGGACTTCGACTGAACTTAACGGAAGTTTGCCGAAATCCAACCCACGCCCGTAACCCGCGAATATAACGGTTGCGCTCGGGCATCCCGTTCAAAACGTCTACCACAGCCCGATCCATTAAACAGAAATCTCCTGAATCGGTGGGAATTGCAACATCGGTGAGTCGCCGCAAAACGCGGTAAAACACGTAAGCTGTTAACCGTTTGAACCAGGATTCTTGTTGGCGAGATACCCGCTGTGCGTATACGACTTGATAACCATCTCGCCACTGTTGCAACAGTTCGAATAGCAATTCGGGCGGATCTTGTAAATCGGCATCCATGACGACGATGGCTTTTCCGTTCACAAAATTTAAACCCGCCGTCACCGCAACCTGATGACCGAAATTGCGAGCAAAACTGATGTAACGGAAGCTGGGATTTTTGTCGTGATATTCCCGGAGTAAAGATAAAGTTCGATCGATACTTCCGTCATCGACGAAGATAACTTCGTACTCCTCACCGACTCCCTCTAAAATCGTAGTTAAGCGTTGATAGAGTTCGGGGAGATTCTCTTCTTCGTTATAGACGGGAACGACGATCGAATAAATGGGAGATGCCATCGTTATTTCGTTGCAACAACAGCCAAATTCCACGCCATCCGTTTCACGCCTGGAATTTTTTTAAGGACTCGATCGAATCGTTCTAAGCGGCTATACATGGGTTTGAGTCGTTCGTGTTCTTTAATGATTTTTTTCCAATAGCGTTCCTCGTTGGGGTGGATGCGTTCGATGAGATAAAAGTGTAGGAAAATCCACAGCGTTGCAATCCAAAAGGTATTGTATCGGGTTTCTGAAAAGAGTCGATCGATCTCTTTGACGACATTAATATGAAGTGGCGTTTCGTCTTCTGTGCGAACTTCCGTTGCCATCCGCCGATAAACGTTAATCACTGGATTGTGACGCAGCGGGTCCCAAAAACACATTTTCCCACCCGGTTTGAGAACTCGGTGCATCTCCCGAATCGAGTCCATCGGTTGGGGGATGTGGTGAAGGAGATTTGCGGCGTATACAATATCGAAGGTATTGTCGGGAAAGTCGATGTCCATGGCGTTGATGACTTTTCCTTCCACACGAACGCCGTTTCGTTCAGCCAGTTGTAGTGCAACGTCCACCATTCCCGGTGAGTAGTCGCTGGCGACACAATTCGCACCTCGACTTCCGAAGTAAACACTATTTTCTCCAGCTCCACACCCGACATCGAGGAGGGATTTTCCGCGAACGTCGCCTAATTGTTGCAGGATAAAACGGTTTTCGGGGGCGGTACAAGCTTCAAAATAGTCTTCAACACGAATTCCGTCTACGTCGATGGCAGCAGCCCAACGATCGTGAAATTCTTTCTCTTTGGCTAAAATGTCCTCGTGCATGATGGCAATTTAAGGAGTTCTCACGTAGTAGTAAAAGTCGTCTTGACGATCGATAAGTTGATGGGTTCCATCCAGCGCCTCGATCGTACCATATTTATGCTGATTTTCTCGAAATAGATTGGAATTCGACCTCAATTCGATTAAATCCACCGAAACACGGTTTTTAATCGCTTTGAGGTCGTCTAAACTATGGGGGAGCGTCCAAATGACTTGGGTTGGATAGCGATCGACGGCATAGTAAAAGTTGCCCGAAGACATTACAACTCGAGGTTGAAGCTTATGGGTTTCGACAATTCTTTCGAGTCTCGCATTTGCAGTTTGTAAAGCACTGTATTGGCGTATTTGTGAAGTTCGCAATTGGTTGAAAGTGGCACGATTAGAAAGTAGAAGAAGAAAGAGCAAGACAACCCACGTTAGCCAGATCGAAATCCTTTGAAACTTGGTAGTTTGGACTCGAAATAGTTTAGGGTAGATTCGATCGAGTCCGATGGCAACGACTACAGCTAACAGGGGAACGACAAATGATAACGCTCGCGTTCCTCGCCAAGCACTATAGTTATAGAGCGTGAAAATGGCAACCAAAACACCCAGGAAACTCAAACTTGCGATTGTCAATAGTCGAACAGCTTTGGAATAGCAATGGTTCGATTTTATTTTAAAAAAAACACCAATGGCGATCGCCCACAATCCGCTAAGATATAGCGTGGTAAGTTTTTCGCCAGATCTCCACGGCATGAAAAACAGACGTTGGCAATTGTGTCCGATATTGGCAAACATTAAGTTAAGCTTGTCGAACAGTCCTGGCGTTGCTAAGATTGTCGTTGCTTCGTAGGGATAAAATTCTCGATTTTGCAAGAAGGCATGAAAGATCGTTACAAATAAAAAGCCGAACATCGAGAGTAAGCTTAAAGAGGTCGAGACTCGTTTGCTCGATCGAAAAATTAAAAAACTCACTAAAATCACAGGTAAAAATATCAATAAAAATGGTTTTATCAAATAGGCTAAACCAATCGAAGCAGCAAGAAGCAAACCTTTGGGTATTCCATTTCGCATGGAGACAAAGAGCAACCCTATAATAGCTATAACTGCTGAAGCTGCAGTTTCTGTCATTGCCGAATGTGTTAAAATGAGAGTGGTTGGGTAAAAAAGATAAATGAGTGATGCGATAATCCCAACTTTTCGGCTTGCGACAATCTCACCAGTTCTATAAATTGCAAAAACGGTGACAACTGATAAAATATAATTGACCAAAAATGGTGTTTTTTCAGAAACACCAAATAACCCAAATCCTAAACTTAAAATTAATGGATATCCCGGCAAATGTGTATCTTTTGTCGGATAGCCAACTTGAATTAAACTTTCAGAAAGATAGTGGTTACTGTAGAAGTTAAACTCTTCAAAAATATTGCGAGCAACAGTATAGTATAACGTTTCGTCGTTCCAGCGTAGTTTTAAAGCTGTGGGACACGTTAGACAAAGGAGAATTATTGTCAAAACGGACAACGACAGATAGACAATCCAAGGATTACGGCGAATCATCACTTTTCAAAAAATCTAAAGTCGCTCGAACGCTCGATCGAGTCTGTTCTTCCACTTTTTCTGAAGTCTCTCGAATTCGTTGGTATAAAGACAGCACAACGCCATTATCCAACTGAAAAGATTCGGGTATTTTTTGAAAATCTCGTGTGATTTCCCAATTTTCCGAAAATGCCTCGAACATAACTTTCACGACATTTTGAGAATTCGATCGAACGATTTGTTCGTCACCAGGCTGAATCACTTGTAGTGGTGTGGCTAAGACAACCCAATCCGCTAATAATAACGTATCGACGGGCGAGATATTGCCATCGAGGATAGGTACTGGAAGAAAATTCAAGCGTCGATCGTCGCCGTACATCTCAAACTCTCCATCCATTAACATGAGTGCGTTAAACTCGTTCGATGCGCCAATTACAAAAATACTATCTTCCGGCGTTGTCAGTTCTCGAAAACGATCGATCGATCGCCGTAAATCGATCGTATCATGGCGTTCGATTGGAGGATGAGATTTGGCGAAGAAAAAAATACTTCGTTGGGGAACGTCACCCAAACCCAACGAACAGTTCACAAACAGGTACAATCCTGTCAAACTCAATACCAATCGCCGCCGCTGCATTGCCCCAATCCAGCCGATACAACCCAACACGAACCACGGTGTAAGATGCAATGTATAGTGTAAGTTACCGTAGCGAAGTTTGAGGATCGAAATTGCCATTGCAACCGTTCCAGCAATTGCCACAAACAACCAATTTCGGTAATTTTCAGAATTTTGCAAATGCCATATTTGTAAAATCCACCCAGCAAGTGCAACGATTAAAAATCCCCACCCATATCCCGAAACAATACGCCAAAATATGTCACTGACAGGCAAACTCCAAACAGCATAACGACTGACATAATCTGTCGTCATTGCCCGAATTGTAAATTCCCATGCGACTCCAGCTAAAACGACAAAACTCACCAATGCCACTGCTGCTAATCGCAGACTTAAAGTCAGCCATTGCTGCCATGCTTTGACTGAAAATTGCGATAGCCAAGCTGCCACTAAAATCGAGATCGCCCCATATGCAAAGTGACGGCGAAACAGAATCGATAATCCCAACAAACTCCCCATTGCGACGATTTGCCAAATTTTAGACAGTCGGGGATTTCGTAAATACAACCAACTCGCCCATCCGAGTAACATCACTCCGCCGACATCGGGATATCCGCGTAATAGAGGAACCCAACTTAGGGGAACGAGTAGTGTCAGAAATGCAGCGATCCAAAAACTCAATTGCGAGGCAGGTTGCAATACATTTTTATCACATCGATCGATCGATGTCGGAACGATCGAACTTGCTATCGCCCCCATTGCTAAAGAAAATGGAAGAAAATACGTTAACGCAATCCCCAAGATATACGCCAGTCGAGAATTTCCTCCGATGATGAGAAATGGAAGTAATGGAACGACGTGAAGGGCATTTTTTTGTTGAGTTAGGGTTTCTCGAACAAATTTCCAACCTTCTCCCACTGACGAACGAAATGTATCGGTGACGAGAATTGCATAATTGTGATAGTCAGCGTAATCCCACCAATAAAAGGTATTCTCTTGCGACACATACATTGTTGTCACTGTGACAATGACAGTAACGAGTGTTAAAAATAATACGCCATCGATCGATCGTCGGGATATCATTTTACCGTTACATCTCCCAGCTCAACCGAACAAGTTTTTCTCTCGTCTGGGGTTAGACTCAGGAGCAGATACGCCGCATTATTTCTGTAAAGTTTAAGGGGCTGTTCGGTAACCGTGTTTTGAAAACTGACGAGATTGGCGGCTTTGTCGATTAATGAGAGGTTTGCTGAAATTTTACAGTTATCTGAAGATGTAAGATGGCTGGAGAACTCGATCGAATCCTGCAACTCTCCGATATATAACAATCGTAACGATCGAGATAAGTTGGAAATTTCTAAAGTTGGCGTTTCATCGCCAGAATACTGTCCGCGAACGGCAATTTCGGGATTTAAATTAACCCAATTAGATTGTAAGCCCGGTCGATCGATAAACGTTTGTTCCATTTTTGCTAACGTTCGGACTGCAGTTTCCCAGCTTGTTGGCTGAATTCGCTGATACACCGATACTATAATGTCATGTTCTAGCAAAAAATTTTCAGGTCGTTTTTCAAAATCTTCTGCAATTTCCCAGTTTTCTTCAAATACCTGATAGGCAACTTTCACGACTTCCTGTTCGTCGAGCTGAAGGTGATATTGTAATGGATGGGCGATAACAACATATTGCGCCTGTAACAACGCTTCTAGGGGGTAAATGCTATTTGAATCAGCAGTCGGAAGAGCTAAGATGTTAAGACCACAGGGAATATGACACGCTGTTGTTACAGTTTCAGGGGGAAATAATTCCCAGTCAGCATTTCGGATTAAACCACGATTTAGGGTATCGGATACAGAAATGAGGTGAATGGGTTCTCGGTTCGGCGTGAGTTGGTGTAAGTATTGAATTAAAGATACCAGTTCGTCGTAATCTCGACGAACGAGGGGTGAGTGATTGATTGCAAAAATGGTTCTTCCCGATACGTTCCAAGTTCCCATCGGTGTTAAACCAAAGATTGTGTTAACGATTAGGTACGCGAGGATAACAAAATTCTGATTGTGTCGCGATTTTTGAGTTGAAGCGGGAATAAAGAATGAAGATAATCCTAATACGATAAAGGGCGTGACGTGTAGCGTATAGTGTACGGAGTCGTAACGCAGAACGAAGATTTGAAAGAAAACGGCTAAAATTCCCCATAGAAGAATGAATCGAGCTGAGGATCGATCGAACGTTTTCAATTTCCACCCTCGCCAAAATCCCCAGATCGCGAGTCCCCAGGTGAAAAACCCGTAAGCTGCACCAAAGTACTCGATCGTATCGGGAATGGGAAAGCTAAACGAAGAATACGCCTCTCGATAGTTTCCAGTTAACGCCCGTTGGGTAAATTCTGAGGCGACGATCGATAAAACGACAAATCCCGAAACCCCAATTAAGCCGAGTTCGATGCCGTGATGAATACATCGTTTTAAACTAGATTTTAGGCTAGATTGAAACGAGACTTTTCGCGAATCGGGCGATTGGAAATAGCTCAAGAGGCTAGAGACCAGATCCCAAATCGCGAGAAGGACGATCGAACCCACGATCGCTAATCCTCCATAAGCAAAGTGACGGCGAAATAAAACCCCCCAAGCGAGTAGTAATCCCATGACAGGAAACGTCCACCATCGCCGTTTTCCTAAATACACCCAACCCGCTAAAGTGACACACAACATCCCCACCGTATCGGGAAATCCCCGCAACGTCGGAATCCAACTCATGGGAACGAGTAAGGTTAAAAATGCAGTTCTCCAAAACACAGAAAACGATGGGAAGTTCCGATATAACTGGGTTGCGATTAAACCGATCGCACCGCAAAACGGTAACAAGTACGCGATCGCAACACTAAGAATATAAGCCGTTCTCGAATTTCCGAAAATGGCTAAAAATGGAACGAGTGGAATGACGTAAAGCTTGTTGTAATCGCCACTGAGGGAGTCTGAAATTTGCTGAATTGCCAATGTTGGTGATTCTCGGAGTGCAACGATTACTTCTGCCGCTCGATTTTGGTAAACGACGTAGTCTGTCCAGTAAAACGTTCGTTCGCTGGCAACATAAATTAAAACGATCGAAATAACGATCGAAAGCAGAATTAAAACTCTAAAAATGTTACGAACTGAGAGAGCTTGCTGCAACGACATTGAGATCTAAAAACGAAACTCGATCGAGGCTTCATTCTGCAATCGTTCAATATTTGAAACGTTCGATCGAGTCAAGGAACAAAAACTAAAATCTGGGAAGATTTTGCAAAGAGCAAATATTTTACTGATAGCTAAAGCGAGCAAAGCTCGACTCGTTGATATTATTCCAACCATAAACCGATTCTCGAAAGGCTTTCCAATTATCGTAAACTTCTTTAAACGCCGAGTTCGCACTAGCATTTTGCTCGTAAAGATCGAAGGAAATCTCTCGAGCCTTTGCCATGATTTCCTGGCTATAAGGAGTTAGGACAGTTCCACCATTAACTAGCTCTTTCAAGGCCTGACCGTTGCGAGAATCGTACTGAGCCAACATTCTCATATTGGCTTCAACCGCTGCCGTTTTGAACACTTCTTGATACTCTTGAGGTAAACGATCCCACATCGATCGATTCACCATGACTTCCAACGTTGCACCAGGTTCCCACCATCCCGGATAGTAATAGTATTTTGCCGCATCCTGAAGTCCCAACTTTCGATCGTCGTAGGGGCCAACCCATTCAGCCGCATCGATCGCGCCCCGTTCTAATGCCAAAAACACTTCCGAACCCGGCAACACCTGCACGTTCACGCCCAATTCCGACATAATCTCTCCACCCAAACCAGGAATTCGCATTTTCAACCCACTCAAATCTTGAAGGGTCTTCACCTCTTGTTTGAACCAACCGCCCATTTGCGTTCCCGTATTTCCAGCGGGAAAGTTAATGACGTTGAAATCGGCGTAAATCTTCTGCATCGCCTCTAAGCCGCCCCCTTCATATAGCCAAGCATTTTGTTGCTGGGCGTTCAATCCAAAGGGCATTGCCGTCGCAAATCCCAATGCCGAATTTTTACCGATATAGTAGTAACTCGCCGTATGACCGCATTCGACTGAACCCGACTGTACGGCATCGAGAACTTGCAACGCCGGAACGAGTTCTCCGGCAGCATAGGGGGTAATCGTAAACCGTCCGCCCGTCATCTCGCTGACCCGACGACATACCGTTTCCGCCCCCCCGTAAATCGTATCCAGGGAGGGGGGCCAACTCGTCGCCATACGCCAGTTAATCGTCGGAAGAGAACCCGCTTGAATGGCGGGTCCGGAAGTTTGCGTACAGGCGGCTAACGCGGAGACACTGGCAGCACTCACGGTCGCTTGAGTGACGAACTTACGGCGTTTCATGGCGGACTGTTTGGTATTTTCAACGACTTTGTAGTTTACGCCACATCGAACAGAATGTCGCCAGAAGACCTCCGAGATTGTGCGACGAAGGATAGCCCCCTAACTTCAAGCAAGTGAGAGGACTATTTTAAAATTCCGATCGAACCGCTTCGATAAACTTCGGTTCTAATAGATTTGAAAGATCGGGAATTTCATCGATTTGTCCCTGTTCTTTCAGGAATTCCGCCAAATTTTCCAACGAATTGAGTAAATACAAATCGCTGGTTGAATCGCCTAACATTTCCAAGTTAACCTCAGCACCCGGGAGTTGAATACCTTCGAGATCGGCTGCCAAGTCTTCGGGTGTCACCTCAAATTGTTTGGCGGCAATTTCCAAGGCTTCCTCGCGATTGCTGCTTAAAAAGTCGAGTCCTTTGAAAATACCGCGAACAAATGCTTCGATGGCTTGAGGATTTGCTTCAACATAGGCTCGATCGAAAGCATAGACATCGACAATTGCCGTCGGCATTTTTGACGAATCGTAAATAATACGTCCGTCGGGTTGTGCTTGGTTGGCTTGCTGCATGAAGGGCGCGTAAGTCACGGCAATGTCAACGTTGCCCGCTTGATAGGCAGCAGCGGCAGCGGGAGGATCGGCATTAATGAGAGTAACGTTCGCTTCAGAAAGCCCCGCTTCTTTTAAAACTTGAAGCAGAAAAAAGTGACTGACTCCCCCTCGATCGACGGCAATTTTTTCCCCCCTGAAAGCTTCGATACTTTCGATGTGATTGCGAGCTAAAATACCGTCCCCCCCGATCGAGGTATCTTCAACGAGGACAATCTGTAAATCTTTCCCTTTTGCAGCTAGTGAAACGACCTCGGACGTGACTGGAGCCAGGGCATCAAGTTGTCCGGCGAGGAAGGCAGCCACGTAATCAGAGTTGGCACCAAAGGTTTTAAAGTCAACCTTGAGGTTGAGCTCTTTAAAAAATCCTTTTTCGAGAGCGATAAACAGCGGTGTCAATCCAATCCAAACTGTCGAACCCATAGAAAATTTCATGGGTGAAGTGCTGTTGGATGTCCCCCTGGTGGTGTCAGAGTCTGGAGAGTTGCAGGCGTGTAAAGCGAGTCCTCCCGCTAAGCCAGCTGCGAGTTGGAGGGTTTGTCGCCGTGTGTACTTGAAAAATCTTCGATCGGATACCATGACTGTTGAAATCCTCATACGGTGTCGTTTGGGAGGAACGAACACTAGGATCGGTCAGCTTGATGGGACTTTAAGCTAAAACCTAACCCTGTAGCTTTGAGTCTAGTAGATTTTGTGTCCGTCGATCGAATCAGTAGACTTTAAGGTTCCGGACGGGATTTCCAGATCGAGATGAGCCATCAGAAAACTGGAGGTCGCGTGGGGCTCAGCAAAATTTGCCAGCTTGCGCGGGATCGATGGATACATTTTATAACAATTAAAATCAAATCTTAGTTATTATAAAAAGTGGTTTCGGGAAAAATTCGAGACGAAATTTTTTATATGATTTACAAAAATCGATTGCTGCTTTAGAATTGCAGACTTAAACCGAGCGATTCTTTGCGTGAAAACACTGTATCGCATTATCCAAGCTAAGTATTTTCACGCAAAAGCAAGACTCAAAAATATTTTGGGTGGATTGAATTTTTGCAAAATTTAATTTAAATTTTGTTTAAAGTTTTGATGACTTAGTTAGAATGACTGGATTCGATCGAGCCACGAGTTTTTTTGTCTGTGGTAGTAGCGGTGCGGTGGCGGGTGCAGGTATTGGTGCGAGTGTGGGCAGTGTGGGGGTCGTCGGCAGTTTTGGGGGGGTAGGGTTGGGGGCAACCCCCTTCGTAGCAGCAGGTGTCGTCACGGGAGCAGCGGCTTACGGTGCAGCAACAGCTTTCACAGAAGGCGATCCGATAGCCCTTGGCGCAGTCGGATTGGGTTCGATCGGCGGACTTGGCGTTTCTTCTGCGGTTGGGGGATTAGGAGTTAGCTTCGGTAGTACTGCGTTTGGTATCGGACTGGGAACGATGTCTGCCTTGGGGGGCATTTTAGGGTTAGGGGTATACGGCTTGTATAAAGCAGCAACACCGGAACCCGGCCAGCGTTTATCGGGGGCATTCGATGCATTTTCGCGTATAGAAGAACGTGTCCTTGAAATGGACGCTTATACACAGGCTTTAATCGAACTCGATCCCGTTTTGACAGAATTGAATTTACAGCAAAAATTTACCGACTTAGAAATCGAAGACGAATTACAAGCACTCAAAACACAACTTCAAAATTCCGATCGTGAAGGTTCTCGTCCATGTTCGACGGCTCGAGACCCCGAACGCGAGAGGATTTCTACCGATCTCGCGATCGACGACGAACTTTCAACCGATTGGCAGTGTGTGAAACATTTCAAAGGACACACCAACACCGTCAACGATCTTGCCATTAGTCCTGACGGTAAGTTTTTCGCCAGCGTCAGCGATGACAAAACTGCAATTTTGTGGGATTTTGCCACCCAAAGGCAAACGTACTGCTTTTTTCACGGAAATTCCGTTTACGCTACTGCTCTTGATGCCAAAAATACCTTGTTTACCGGAGATTTCGATCGAAACGTTACACAATGGAACCTCGAGACCTTCCAACACCAACAGGCGTATCTCGACTATTTCGGTCACAGCCATCGCGGTATCGTCTACACCATCGCGACGAATCCAACGCACGCCTCGATCGCGAGTGGGGGAAGCGATAATGTCGTGCGAATTTGGCATCGGTACACCGGCCAAGTCAAGCGAACTTTAACCGTCCATACCGACACTGTACGAAGTTTAGACTATAGCCTCGACGGGACTTACCTAGTCAGCGGTAGTCTCGATGGAACCGCGTGCATTTGGGACGTACAACGCGGCAATATTGTAAGGAAACTCGCTCGCGATGCTGGAATCTTGGCTGTGGCAATCAGTTGCGACGATCGATTCGTCGCGACTGGGGGAGTCGATCGAACGATCCGAGTTTGGGATTGGCAGCGTGGAATCTTGCGATATGTTTTGTCAGGACACTTGGATGAGGTTCGATCGATCGATTTTCATCCCAACGGCGAACTACTCGTGAGTGCCAGCGATCGAGAGGTCAAACTCTGGAATCTCCAAACGGGGCAGTGCAACGGCAATCTTGACGGAACGCATCCAATTGCCTTCGCCGCCGATGGTTCGTTCCTCATGACGGGCAGTCGAGATCGTGTCTTAAAACGGTGGGAACAGCAACTGTATCGATCGCTCTCCCACGGTTCCGAAGCGTGGTGGCAAGTGCTTGGCGTTCGCCCCGAAGCCACCGCAGAAACGGTCAAAACGGCTTATTGGAACTTGGCGCGAATCTACCATCCGGATGTCAATCGAGAGCGAGAGGCAATCGATCGAATGCAAGCCATTAACCAGGCTTACATGACGTTTTTACAAATCGTCGATCGACGGTAATTCCGAGCGTTTCATTTGACTCGTCTTCGCCGAGTGACGGGGTGCATCTCAATTCTGTAACCCTCACCCTAAATCCCTCTCCCAATGTTGGGAGAGGGACTTGAAAATGGCTCCCCTTCTCCCCACCTTGGCAGAGGGACTTGAAAATGGCTCCCCTTCTCCCAAGGTGGGGAGAAGGGGTTGGGGGATGAGGGCATCAGAAATCGGATAGATTGTAAAAGTGAAATGCACCCGAGCGACGAAACCCAAAATCCAAGGTTTTTATAAGGTTTTTATACAGCATCCAGTTACCAAGAATCTGGTATAATTCATCGAAAGGTCAAACAAACAAGGAAAATGCCCAGAAAGGTGAGTTTAGTTTCTCATTTTAGTGTCGAACAACTCAAGGAAAAATATCGAAAGAGTCGCGATACTGTGGAAGCGAGAAGATGGCATTTATTATGGAAAGTTTCATCGGGGTGGACCGTTGAGAAGAGTGCTTTAGCGGTTGGGCTCAATTACGATTATGCCCGGACAATTGTCAAGAGATACAACCAACAAGGAGAAGCAGGCATTACCAACCAACGCAACAAAAATCGTACCCACGCACGGGGAAGAAAAGCATTACTCAACGAAGCACAACTGCAAAAACTCAAGGAAGCCTTACAAGATAGACCCGAAGATGGCGGAAATTGGACGGGTCCCAAAGTCGCTCGGTGGATTGAAAAAGAAACGGGAACCGAGAAAGTTTGGAACCAACGAGGATGGGATTATCTCAAAAAGTGCGGCCACGCCCGATAAAAACGTCAACCTAGAACAATCGGCAACCGTTCGTAGAGATAGACAGAGATTCGTTCTGAGTTTTACAAGTCCAACAGCGATATGAAAGTGGCGCTTAAAACGTGAGGAATCGATCGGTTGCATCCAACAGTGCGTTGAGAATGCCCGTTTCGCTGACCGAATGACCCGCATCGGGAACTACGACAAACTCCGCTTCTGGAAACGCCTTATGTAACTCCCAAGCCGACACTATCGGACAAACCACATCGTAGCGTCCCTGTACGATAAACGTGGGAATGTGGCGAATTCGATCGACATCTTCTAATAACTGTTCCTCTCGATCGAAAAATCCTCCATTGATGAAATAATGACATTCAATTCGTGCGAAAGCCTCTGCAAATCCCTCACGTCCGAACTTTTGCTTTGCCCTCGGATCGGGAAATAATTTACTCGTACTCCCTTCCCAAATTGCCCAGGCTTTCGCCGCTTCGAGGCGAACTTTAGCATCGGGACTCGTGAGTCGCTTGTAATACGCCTGAATCAAATCGCCTCGTTCCGCCTCCGGAATCGGTTCCAAATAAGCCTCCCACGCTTCGGGGAAAATATAACTCGCGCCGTCTTGATAAAACCAACGCAACTCTTTCTGACGCAACATAAAAATCCCGCGCAGAATCAATCCCGTACAACGTTCCGGGTGCGTTTCCGCATACGCTAATGCCAAGGTACTCCCCCAACTTCCCCCAAACACCGTCCATTTCTCAATTCCGAGGTGTTCCCGCAGTTGTTCGATGTCGCGGATGAGATCCCAAGTGGTATTGTCTCGTAACTCCGCGTGGGGTTTACTTCGCCCGCACCCCCGCTGGTCAAACAACACGAGCCGCCACTTTTTCGGGTGAAAATATTGGCGGTAACTGGGAATCGATCCCCCTCCTGGACCACCATGCAGAAACACAGCAGGTTTACCTTTAGGGTTACCACTCTCCTCGTAATAGAGTGTGTGAAGGTCAGATACTTTCAACGTCCCGGTTTTGTAGGGTTCGATGGGAGGATATAGTTCTCTCATAAGGTGACAGGCCAATTACCAGAAATCCAAGATACACTCAAAAGAATACGTCGTCACCCGTTTTTTTACTGACGAACTTTCCCTGAGATTTTTTCAATTTTCAATCGTAAATCTTACGTACCTAAATTGCAAATTACCAGCTTCAGACCCCTTCAGTCGTCAATCGCAAGTCGTCAATCGTAAATCCATCATGCTGCAAATTGCGGATTGCCAATCGTAAATCGCGCATTTATCACCCCTATTATCGTAAATCATAAAGTGTGAATCTCAATGACTTTTGCCGAATTGCAATCTCCAAACCAGTCCGATCGCATTGACTTCGATCGATCTCGAGCGATTCAAACCATTCGTGACGGCTTGCGACCGGGACAGCGAGAAATGGCAAACTGGCAGGGCGGACTGTTAGCGGTGTCGGCCGTTCCCGGCTCGGGGAAATCGAAGGGAATGGCGGCGGGGGTTGCGATTGCGATCGCCCGTCACGGACTCAACGCTCGCCATCAAATTGCCGTCGTCACGTTTACGCGATCGGCAGCAGCCAATATCAAAATCAAAATTCGGAAAGATCTCGAAACACTCAGACTACCCCCGTGGGGATTTTTCGTCTCGACACTCCACGGCTTGGCACTCCGCATCGCCACTCACCACCGAGAACTGTCGGGATTGGATTTCGAGGGATTTTCGATCGCACAAGTCAACCAAAGCCATCGCCTTCTCCGTCAGTGTGTCGAACAGTGGATCGCCAGTTCCCCGTCGCGTTACCGTCGTTTGCTAGAAGGCTGCAACTTCGACGGAGAGGAAGCGGAACGGCTGCGGCGACAGTCGATTTTGCGAACGGACGTATTGCCCAGTTTGGCGAATACCGTAATTCACGAGGCCAAATCTTCGGGACTGACCCCAGACGAACTGCTCGAGTTGAGTCGAAGCGTTGCGGACGAATATGGCATTTTAGACATCGCCGCGTATTTGTATCGAGAGTACGATCGACAACTTCGAGCCAAAAAAACGATCGACTACGACGACACCATTTTGGCGGCGTTGCGAGTTCTAGAAAACGAAAGCGCCCGCAAACTGTGGCAAGAGCGAATTTTCGGCGTGTTTGAGGACGAAGCCCAAGACTCTTCACCCCTGCAAACGCAATTACTCGAAATTCTCGCCAGCAACGCCGAGGGGAACGCACCGCCGAATTTAGTGCGCGTCGGCGATCCCAACCAGGCGATCAATTCCACCTTTACCCCAGCCGATCCCGTTTATTTCCGTCGATTTTGCCATCGCTGCGACGATATGGGGCGGTTGGCGACGATCGATCGAGCGGGACGCAGCAGCCAAATTATTATGGATGCTGCGAACTTCGCCCTCGACTGGGTCAACGATCGATGGCTGGCGGGAAAATGGGGAGAATCGTCAAACGATGCAGACGATCGACCCTTCAAACCCCAACACGTTCGCTCCGTCGCCGCTGACGATCCGCAACTCAACGCCAACCCCGAACCCGTTGATGGCGGCTTGGAACTCGATCGACCTTCCAACGTTGAAGATACAGTCGATCGAATCGGACAGCGAGTTCTACAACTGTTTGAAGATTCCGACCTTTCAGCGGCGGTTCTCGTCCGCACCAACCACCAAGGCCGCTTTGTGTCTGAGACGCTGCGGCGTATCTACGGCGAGCGAATCCCCATCTACGACGTGGGAGAACGAGAACGCCTGTCTGCTGTTCCCGCCGAACTCCTAACGTTACTGAAATTTCTCGATCGACCCCATTCGCCGGACTACCTCAAAGCAGTGCTGCGCGTCTTCGTCGAACGCAAACTCATTCCCCCGCAAGATCTCGACGCGCTCGCGATTCTTCCCGAACAGTTCCTCTATCCCACCCCCCTCGAACCACTGCAAACGCCAGAGGTGCAACAGGCGCAAAAGTTTTGCTGTAACTTACTGCAAGCGAGATTGGCGTTACCCCAAACGCATTTGATACCGTTTCTGACAATGACATTGCAGTACGGCGGAACAGAACTCGCCACCGCTGACAAAATCGCCGAGCGAGTATTGCGGGATACCGTCGATCGAATGTCCTTACCCGCTTATATCGAAGTCCTTTCAGAAATTGCTAACGCCGAGCGCTTCGAACCCGTAGAAGCCGAGCCGTCCGATAAAGCCGAGTCGAAATACACTAAAGCCGGTCAACTCACGGTGATGACGATGCACAAAGCGAAAGGCTTGGATTGGGATGTCGTTTTCGTTCCGTTTCTCCACGCCGATCTCATTCCTGGCAATTTGCGCGTTCGCCCACAAACGCAATTTCTCGGGGAATTCGCCCTCGACGAAGTCGCACGAGCGCAAATCCGCCAGTATCTCTGGCATCGCGGCGAGGATACTGCCTCGTTCGAGCCGTTTGACAGTCCTTTGCAATATTGGAAGATGGCGAAACGATTGAAAATTGCCGAAGAGTTTCGCTTGTTGTACGTCGCCATGACGCGAGCGAAGCGGCTGTTGTGGATGTCCGCCGCCCAGGAAGCCCCGTTTACCTGGAGTAAGATCGGTAATTTTCAGAAAAAAGAAGCGTGTCCTGTGTTTGCTGCGTTGGAGGAACGATTTTTTTGAGGCGTTCAAACCAAACGCACCGTTTCGGGAACGGAGGACAAGCACAGGTGTAAGAGTGGATCTTCGATCGATCGATCGTAGGCTTCGACATAAAGTTGCGTCAGCAAATGGCGAACTCGTAGTCGATCGAGCGTTTCTGTGCGATATCCCGGTGCGATCGCCAGTAGCATTTCCGTGGGGCGATCGCCGGACAGAGGCGGGAGAATGTAGCGCACGTTTTCGAGGAGTTTTGCACCGATGCGACGGTAAAATTCAAGCCGCCGTCGCGCCATTCCGTCGTCGTTGTCGGGATGTTCCATTTCGATGAGGAGATATCGATCGAGGGGCTTCAAATGGTTCAACACGTCCTGCAAGAACGTCGAACCGATACCGAGATTGCGATACGCTGCATCCGTTGCGATGTAACCGAGAAGAACGAGATCGCTCTGTTGGAGATTGTAGAGAATCGTCATAAAAACGACGCGATCGCCGTCTTTACCAATCCACAGTTCGTAAACACCCTTTGCAATTCGATCGATAACTTTGTCTCGCCGAACTCGTTCTTCGGGAGGAAATGCTTCTTCGTAAATATCTAAAGCAATCGAACAGTCTTCACTGTTGATATCGTCGAGTTGGGAAAATTGAATCGATCGATCCATACGTTCGGGCTTAATACAAAACTTGATTATCTCGATCGAATTATCGCAGACTTCCAACCGACACGACCAATGAGAAGAACCACCTGAAAATTGCCATAACGCTTAACGTCCTGACGTCCTAACGCTTTACGATAAAGGGTCGTCTGTCGCCTCAGCTTTGCCCTCTTTCCGCAAACTCTGCACCATCGCCTCGCGCCGTTCCCGCAGTTTTCGATCGTTCGGACTGAGTTTTTCCGCAATGCTGTAAGAACGAATCGCTTCCAAGGGACGATTGAGTTGTTCGAGGATTTCGCAGCGTTTCACCCAAGCATCGTAATTTCCCGGTTGCAGTTGAATGGCTCGATCGATTGTCGCCAAAGCTTCCGCGTAGCGATGTCGTTTGGAAAGTAGCTGTCCCCGTTTCAACCACAACGGTAGGTGATCGGGCCACAACGTCAACGCGAGATCGTAAGTATTGAGTGCGTCGTCGTATCGTTCTATCTTTTCGAGGAGCGCTCCCCGTTTGAGGCGCACGGAAATTTGAGTCGGTTGGCGTTCTTGCGCGAGATCGTAAGTATTGAGTGCGTCGTCGTATCGTTTGAGGGTTTCCAAGCATTCGCCTCGCTTCAGTAAAGCGCGATACGCCCACATATCGATGGAAGCCGCCACTTGCACGACTTTATCGTAAGCGGCGATGGCGTTCTCGTAGCGCTGTAAGTTGGCGAACACCTCGCCCCGGTAATACCAAGCTTCGGCGTAATCCGCTTGAATTTGGATAGCGTTGTCGAACGCGATAATAGCTTCTCGATCGCGATTGACGTGATACAAAACTTTCCCGCGTCCCAACCAACTGGGGGCGAAATCGGGATTGAGATACGTTGATTTATCAAAAGCTTCGAGGGCTTCAGAATACTGTTGGCTTTCGTAGAGAGCGATTCCTTTCCCGTACCAAGCTTGCGTGGATTTCGGTTCCAAGGCGAGGGCACGATCGAAACAGGCGATCGCAGCTTCTCCCCACTGGTGGCGCATGGCCATTCCTTTGAGAATCCAGGGTTCGACGGCGTTCGGCTGTTGTCCGATGGCTCGATCGTAGGCGGCGATGGCTTCCGTGTAGCGTTGGAGCGATTCGAGGAGTCGTCCCCGTTGCAACCACAAGTCCAAGCGTTCGGGTTGCAGTTGCATCGACACGTCGAGGGCAATCAGGGCATCCTCGTATTGCTGCTCTCGTTCGGCGCAGTTCGTCAGTTTGAGCCACAACGTCCAATCCTGGGGGGCGAGTTGTGTGGCGTTGCGATAGGCGATCGTCGCATCGGAGAACTGGCGCGTTTGCACGAGCAGATCGCCGAGGTGACTCCAGGCGGGGAGGAGGTTGTTTTTGCGCTGTAGGGTTTGGCGGTAAGCGTCGATCGCGTCGGAATATCGTTGGAGAGCTTCAAAGCCGAGAGCTTGGTAATACCAAGGTTCGTAACGCTTTCGATCGATCTGTACGGCTCGATCGAGGGAAGCGATCGATTCGTGGTAGCGCTGCATGTCATAGAGCAACCGTCCCCGCAGCAACCACACCCACATATCGTTGGCGTTGAGTTGAAGCGCTCGATCGTAAGCCGTCAGTGCTTCTTCACGACGCTCGAGTTTGGCTAAAGCTTGTCCCCGTCGCAACCACGCCGGACGAAAGCTCGGGTTGAGTTGAAGCGCTCGATCGTAGGAGGCGAGCGCCTGTTCGTACTGTTGAGAGCGATACCAACGGTTGCCCTTTTTGTACTCTGGCGAAACTCCAAGCCAGCGAGATGTCATTCCAGCAAACCAGCTTCGGACGCGAGAGGTCGTCGGAGGAGGTTCGGAAAGCTTGTCAGGGCTGCTTTCGGGGAGCGGAACGGTTGGAGATGGCGTAGATGCACCCACAGACGAAGGAGCCGTCGCGGATTCGGAGGCGGGTTGAGCATCCGGTGGCGACGACGAATTATTTGCCTGAAACTCGAATCCGGCAGGGTTCGTCATGGGGATTGGTAAGCTATCTGTGAGGAACCACGATCGATGGTGTCATTATAAGCCCCGGCACAAGGGGGAAGCAATCGTGAAAATCTATCGATCGATCGGGTACGAAGTCAGGTAAAACTCGGTGCGATCTGTATCGGAATCGATCTCGATTTTGTTGGAATTTCAAACAGATTCGATCGACCGTCAATGAATACCTTTTTTGACTCAGTCATTTCGAGGTTAATACGATGAATGTTGGGCTGCTTCTGACTTTTTGAATTGCCATCAAATAAAGTTATCCAATATCAAAATGCTGGATCGAACGCGATATTTAGAGTGCATCTCTCTTTTGCGATCTCAACCCCACCCCTCCTCCCCTAGCTAAGGGGAGGTGCCGAAGGCGGAGGGGTCATTCTACGAAATTGAGATGCACCCGATATTCAGTCAAATATTATCGGTCGATTTATGGGTTATCGATCGAGAGAAAAAGTGTTTTATTTACGATAAAATACGCTCCAATCTTAGATCGTATTAATTGAATTCACGATTTCACTCGAATTGCAGCTTTCAAAAACAACAGTTACCTAGTATTTTTCGAAAGGTGGGTGGTACGTTTTTAGCCGAATCTTACTCCGTTGACTCAAAAATGAGACGCAAAGCTGAAGTTCCCGGATATTTAAGAGAAGTGACCGGGTGAAAGTTTTGCCAAACCGTCCTTATCCATCGATCGAACGGCGAACTCAGTTCCTCGATCGACTGCCTTCCCTGACTCGCGTTAGGATAGAATCCAAAATCGATGCGTCTGCCGTATCCCTTTACTCATCAACTCGATCGCGCATGGTTTCCGATTCTCCGTCGCCCACCGAACCCATTATCGCCCCTGAGTCCACCGAAAACGCAGAAGATGCCAATCGGGGAGGGTTGAACCTACACCAACAAATCCGCCTCAAGAGCGAAGACGGACGACTCGTTCTCGTTCTCCCACAAACCGACAGTTCGACGGCGGGAGAGCTGACGTGGCAGGAGTTGTGGCAACAACTCAAACACCGCCTAAACGGGAGCGATCGATCCTGGCAACCCAACACTCGCGTCCACCTCGTCGCCGGAGATCGACTCCTCGACAGCCGCCAACTTCAAGAACTCGACGAAGCCTTAACCGAGGCGGAACTCCAACTCGAACGAGTCCTCACGCGCCGCCGTCAAACTGCTGTCGCCGCTGCCACTGCGGGCTATTCCGTCGAACAGCCCCTCGCGCAAGACTTACTCCAACAAGCCACCGAACCCCCCGCAACAGCCCTCGCCGAACCGCTCTACCTTCACAACACGCTTCGATCGGGAACTGAAATCCGCCACCCTGGAACTGTCGTTCTCATCGGCGATGTCAATCCCGGCGGTGCCGTCATTGCTGAAGGCGATATCTTAATTTGGGGACGGTTGCGCGGCGTCGCCCATGCCGGAGCGACAGGAAACCGACAATCCCTGATCATGGCGTTGCAGATGGAGCCGACTCAGTTACGGATTGCCGACGCAATCGCCCGGGCCCCTTCCGACAAACTCGATCGATACTATCCCGAAGTGGCTTACGTCACGTCTCAGGGCATTCGTATTAGTTCCGCCGCTGACTTCACTCGCCCTCCCCAACCCAAACGCACCGCCTAAAACAGTCGCTCGATCGCGCCATAAGATGGAACGATCTCCGAATTCTCGATTTCGATCGTACAGGTGGTACATTGAAACGGAGTACGCCCGTCGATGCGATCTCCGTTAGAGGCAGTGCCTCTGCTCCCAATCCTTTAGTTTTCATCGTTACCGCGTAATGAGCCGCATTATCGTCATCACCTCGGGTAAAGGCGGGGTAGGCAAAACGACAACCACCGCTAACCTCGGAATGGCACTAGCGAAGCGAAATCGCAAAGTCGTTTTAGTCGATGCCGACTTCGGACTTCGGAACTTAGATCTGCTGTTGGGACTGGAAAACCGTGTCGTTTACACAGCAGTCGAAGCGATTGCAGGGGAATGTCGGCTCGAACAAGCCCTCGTCAAAGACAAGCGACACAGCCAACTCGCTTTGCTTCCGGCGGCCCAGAATCGCATGAAAGATGCGGTAAGTCCCGCACAAATGAAACAGTTAGTGATGGCTTTGGCGAAACGCTTCGATTACGTCATCGTCGATTCTCCCGCAGGCATCGAACAGGGCTTTCAAAATGCCGTCTCAGCGGCACGGGAAGCGGTGGTGGTAACGACACCGGAAATCGCCGCCGTTCGCGATGCCGATCGCGTGGTGGGATTGCTCGAAGCCAACGGCGTTCGCAACATTCGCCTCATCGTCAACCGCATTCGCCCGGAGATGGTCGAAGCCAACGATATGATGTCCGTTGAAGACGTGCAGGAGTTGCTGGCCGTTCCGTTGATCGGCATTATCCCCGATGACGAACGGGTGATCGTTTCGACGAACCGGGGAGAACCACTGGTACTCTCGGAGGAGCCATCGGCGGCTGGGCAAGCTTTCGATAACATCGCCCGCCGCATTGAAGGGGAAGAGGTGGATTTTCTAGAACTTTCCACGCCCCCGGAAGGCTTCTTTTCTCGACTGAGAAAGCTCTTGACCACTCGTATTTTATAGTTTCACCTCGGTAAAGCTGTCTGATGTTCATGGAATTTCTCGCCCGACTGTGGCCTAGATCTCGCAAATCTTCAAGTCGCAATGAAGTCAAACAACGGCTGAAGTTGGTGATCGCACACGATCGAGTCGATTTAACGCCCACGACGATCGAGGCGATGCAGCGAGAAATTCTCGATGTCGTCTCCCGTTACGTGGAAATCGATACGGAAGGTTTGAACTTCGCCCTCGAAAGCGATAAACGCATGACGTCGCTCACGGCGAGTTTACCGATTCGCCGCGTCAAGCCGCCGTCTGTGAAAGCCGAGCAAGAGGACGATATCGAATCGATCGAACCGCCATCGACGTTAGAGGAAGCCTCGGATAAGGACGATTCCAAGTCTGACCCCCCAGAAGCGTAAGTCAAATTGGCGTTCCCCACTCGATCGATTGTTGCGTACTATGAAGTAGTATTGCGAAATTTCCAAAATTTCGATCGATCCTACTTTTAGAACGCGCGTGAACCTCCAAAACTCCTTCAAACTCAGCCGTCTCGGTCGATGGTGGCACGAATCCTCCCTCAGCACGATCTGGGAAGACAGCCTCACCGTCTTATGGGGAGATTGGCTCGATTTGCGAGTCCGCGTCGCTCAAGTCGCCGCATCCGGACTCATTTCTCCCCTCATCTACATCGTCGCTTTCGGATTGGGTTTAGGCAGTTCCATCCGCCCCGGTACCGCCATCGGCAGCGATTACAGCAGCTATTTAGAATTTATCTTACCGGGAATGGTAGCCTTGTCTTCCATGGCCATTAGCTTCGGCGGTACGACCTTTTCCATTTGCGGCGAACGTCTCTACAGCAGAACCTTTGAAGAAATCTTGCTACTTCCCGTTCATCCTCTGGCGTTGCACCTGGGTAAAATGATGGCGGGCATCGTGCGCGGCTTGATGACTTCGTTTTCCGTGATGGTCGTTTCAGTATTGTTCTTAGGCTTTTCCAGTAGCGGAATATCCGTTGTTTGGAGCTTTTTCAATCCCCTATTTTTACTCGTTTTAACGCTCAATTGTGCCGTGTTTTCCGGTTTGGGTGTCATTGTCGGACTCAACGTCAAATCCATTGAAAGTGTGGGATTGCTCAATAACTTCCTCATCGTTCCTATGTCGTTTCTCGGCGCGACGTTTTTCGATCCGTCAACCCTTCCAACTGCCTTAAAAGCCGTCGTCTTCTGCTTGCCGTTAACCTATACCAGTGTCGGCTTGAGAGCAGCAGCCTATGCTCCAATCTCTGAATTTCCTTGGTTGAGCCTTCCCGTATTATCGATCGTTGCCATTATCCTGTCTTTTATTGGCGCGTATCAATTTTCCAACCAACAAGATTAAATTGAAAATTCCCAGTACCCCGAGCTTCTACCCGTCTCATCTCGAATCTCCTAAAGCGCCAGTACAGAAGTAATGGTAGTAATGGTAGGGTGTGTTACGCGGACGAAAAATGGGTGAGAAATCCAGTTAATGAGATTTCCGCGTAACGCACCAAGCACTTTAGTACAAAAGTACAAAAGTCGAGACAAATCAGATGCCCGCGTAACGCACCAACAACAATTTTTACAGTCTTGAGATGTACCCGTTGCACGAGCTGGTAAAAACAGGGTAGAAGCTTGAAATTTACAGCTCAAATAAAATCACTAGCTCCTCCAAAAAACGAAGAAATTAAACCCAAATGGCTTTCAACTATCCCGAAACTAAAACGATCGAACAAGTTGACAACTACCACGGAACGACTGTTCGCGATCCCTATCGTTGGCTTGAAAATTCCGACTCAGAAGAGACTCAATCGTGGATCGAAGCTCAAAACAAAATTACCTTTGATTTTCTCAAAACTATTGAAAATCGATCGCACATCAAAGACCGCATCACACAACTTTGGAACTACGAAAAATATAGCATTCCCTTCAAACGGGGCGATCGCTACTTCTTTTTTAAAAACGATGGACTGCAAAACCAAAGCGTCCTCTACGTTCTCGAAACGCTCGATGGCGAACCTCGCGTTCTTCTCGATCCCAATACTCTGTCTGAAGACGGAACCGTTGCGCTCAACAACTTTGCTATTAGTGAAAGCGGAAACTTTCTCGCTTATGCCTTATCGTCCTCTGGCTCCGATTGGCAAACTTGGAACGTTCGCAACGTCAACACCGGTAAAGATTTACCCGATTTAATTCAATGGAGTAAATTCTCAGGTGCATCTTGGACTCACGACGATCGAGGCTTTTTCTACAGTGGTTACGACGAACCTAACGAATCCACTCAATACGGAGACGCTAACTACTTTGAAAAACTTTACTATCATCGCCTCGGAACGTCCCAAGCCGAAGATATTTTGGTTTGCGAACGTCCCGACGAAAAAGAGTGGGGATTTAACGGTGGTGTAACTGACTGCGGCCGTTACTTAGTTATCTCTGTTTGGCGCGGAACCGATCCGAAAAACTTAGTTTTCTACAAAGACTTACAAGCTTCAGACGCACCCATTATCGAATTAATTTCAGAATTCGAGGCGCGGTATCAATTTGTCGGGAACGACGGAACAGTATTTTGGTTCCGAACCGATCGAGACGCTTCTCGCTACCGCCTCATCAGTCTCGATATCGCAACAGGAGAACACCGCGAAATTCTCCCCGAAGCCGAAGAGGTTATGGAATTCGTCTCGGTTCTCAACCATCAATTTGTGGTTGAATATCTCAAAGACGCTCGCAGTCAAGTTAAAATTTTCGATCTCGAAGGATCGTGGGTTCGAGATGTCGAACTTCCTGGAATCGGATCGACATCGGGATTTAATGGGAAACCCGAAGATACAGAAACTTTTTACAGTTTTGATGGATTTACAACGCCAACGACGATTTATCGTTACGATCTGACAACGGGGCAAAGTTCCGTATTTCGTCAGCCGACGGTGGATTTCAATCCCGACAACTACGAAACGAAACAAGTTTTCTACCACAGCAAAGATGGAACGCGAGTTCCCATGTTTCTCGTCCACAAAACGGGACTCGAATTCGACGGTAAAAATCCCACTTATCTGTACGGTTACGGCGGCTTTAACATTTCCCTAACACCCGTTTTTTCAGTGGGTTTGCTGGTATGGATGGAACTCGGCGGCGTGTTAGCGATGCCCAATTTGCGGGGAGGCGGCGAGTACGGCGAAGCGTGGCATCAGGCGGGAATCAAACAGAACAAACAAAACGTCTTCGACGACTTCATTGCGGCGGCGGAGTGGTTAATCGAGAACCGCTATACCTCTTCTGAAAAACTCGCCATTGGAGGCGGAAGTAACGGTGGGTTACTCGTGGGGGCCTGCATGACGCAACGTCCCGATTTGTTTGCGGCGGCGATTCCCGAGGTAGGAGTCTTAGATATGTTGCGCTTCCACAAGTTCACCATCGGTTGGGCGTGGTGTTCCGATTACGGTTCGCCAGACGATCCCGAGGAGTTTCAGGCGTTATACGCTTATTCGCCGCTGCACAATTTAGAGGCGGGAACAGCATATCCTGCAACGTTGCTCGTTACAGCCGACCACGACGATCGAGTCGTTCCCGCTCACAGTTTCAAGTTCGCTGCTGCGTTGCAAGCCGCTGATGATGGCGAAAATCCGCTATTTATTCGCATTGAAACCAAAGCGGGACACGGGGCGGGAAAGCCGACGACGAAGCGCATCGAAGAAATTGCTGATAAATGGTCGTTTTTAACGCAAGTATTGTCAATTTCCTAATCTATATCCAACAACACTCGTTAGGCGTGAGATTTCCTCGTGTTCGGTGGGGAGATGGGGGCATCTCAATTTCGTAGAATGACCCCTCCGCCTAAGGACTCCGTCCCGCTACCCCTCCCATCCTCCTCTGGCTAAGGGGAGGATGGGAGGGGTAGCGATCGAAAAAGTGAGATGTACCCGGGGAGACAGACAGATACAACCTAAAACCTCGTCATCTCCTCACCGCCTCACTGTATCGGTAATTCGATGATAAATTCCGTACCTCGATCGAGCGTCGAATCGAACGATAGCGTTCCGCCGTGATACTCGGTGACGATCTGATAACTGAGCGACAATCCCAAACCCGTCCCTTTTCCCGTGGGTTTGGTGGTAAAAAACGTCTCGAACAGATGGGGTTTGACATCCTCGGGAATCCCGACACCGTTATCTGCAATGCAAATCGCTACACGCGATCCGACTTCGTCTCGAATATGTTGTATACGAATGCGGATAACGTTGGGCTTGTTTTGAAGTGCCGTAAAGGTACATCCTTCACTCGCTTCTTCAAGGGCATCGATCGCGTTCGACAGCAGGTTCATAAACACCTGATTGAGCTGTCCTGGACGACAGGGAACGAGGGGTAAATCGCTGTATTCTCGAACGACTTGGATGGCGGGACGAGATTCGTTGGCTTTGAGGCGGTGTTGCAAAACGACGAGTGTACTGTCGAGTCCTTCGCGAACGTCAAACGGTACCGTTTCCGCATCGAGTCGAGAAAACTGTCGCAAAGACGTTACGATTTTTTCTATACGCTCCACACTGACGGTCATGGATGCAAGCATGGGCGATAAATCTTCGAGGACGAAATCGAGATCGATGTCTTCGGCGTGTTCTTCGATGGCTGGGGCGGGATTCGGAACGTACTGGCGGTAGAGTTCGAGATGCTTAGCAAGATCGAGGACGTATTCGTTGACGTGATTGAGATTTCCCGTCAGACAAGCCAGGGGATTGTTGATTTCGTGGGCGACACCAGCGACGAGCTGTCCCAAGCTCGAAATTTTCTCGGTTTGGACGAGTTGAGATTGAGTTCTTTGTAGGACTTCTAAGGCTTGTTCGAGTTGGCGAACTTTCTCGCGTTCGCGGTTTTCAGCTTGTTGGCGTTTGAGTTCGGCGGTGGTTCGGGCTGCAAAAAATTTGAGGAGGATCTTGGCGTGCTGGCGTTTGAGTTCGGGAAGGGGTCGATCGTCGAGCAGACAAATGTGGCCGATAAAGCTGTGGGTGCTGGAATCGATCAGGGCAATTCCCAGGTAGGCTTCAGTTGTGGGGAAGAGGCGGCTAACGGCTGGAAATTTGCGCTGTAAGTCATTCGGAACACAATACACAATCTCGCCGTCGGAGGGGGAGGGTATTGCTCGAAACAGTTGTTCGCAGGCAGTGCCGCTCAGATCGCATTCGAGATTTTCGAGGACGTGGTTTCGATCGTAAAAACATAACGATCTCATCCGCTTAGGTTGTGCGCCGTTCCACTGAAAAACTTCGCCGATGAGGACGTAACGAATGTCGAGCGATTGTGTGAGATACCGAGCTAATGCCTCGTAATAGGCGGTTCCCGTCACCGAAGCCGTGGCGGCGATCGAGTCGGTCAACATTGAGTTAAACGCGAAGGCCTCGGGATGGTTTCGTTCTGACGCTCGTGCGGAATCGAAAGGGATGACGTCGCGATCTGCCATGACGATCGATCGAGGGGGGGGTAAGGTGGATTGCTGCCAGCAAAATCTTTGAACCTAGACTATAGGCTGATACGAATCGTTACGATACGATCGAGGTCACAGACAGGGAGAAAAAGATCGATCGTGTCAGGCTTTGTCAGGGAAGTCGTTCTGGTGGGAGGCGGCCACAGTCACGCCATCGCATTACGACTGTTCGGACGCTATCCCCATCCCAAGGTTCGCTTGACGTTAGTTTCGGACGTCGTGCAAACGCCCTATTCGGGAATGTTACCGGGACACGTGGCGGGGTTCTACCGCGTCCGCGAATGCCATATCGATTTACCGACTCTCGCCGCCTTTGCGGGAGCGCAGTTCGTTCGCGATCGAGCGGTGGGATTGGATTTGAAGCAAAACTGCTTGCTGTGTGAGTCCGGTCGATCGATCTCGTTCGACGTTCTGTCTATCGATATCGGGAGTACCCCCACAACTCTCGATATTCCAGGGGGCGCTAAATTCGCCATTCCTGCGAAACCCGTTCCCCAGTTTCTCCATCACTGGTATTGTTTGCTAGAACAGGTCAAAGCCTATCCTCAAAAACCGCTCGTGTTGGGCGTCGTTGGTGGTGGTGCTGGCGGTGTGGAACTGATGCTCAACCTGCGCGCTCAGTTACACCGCATTTTACGACAGGCGAAACAACCCAGGTCGAATTTACAGTTACACCTGTTCCATCGTGGGACAGAATTAATGTCGGGACACGCTTCGATCGTTCGTCAGCGAATGCAGCAGCTTTTAGTCCGCTATGATGTTCGCCTACATTTAAACGAGTCGGTCAGTTCGGTGAAACCGGGAATTGAGATTTCCTGCGAGTCGGGGTTGCAAGTGAACGTCGATCGATTGTTTTGGGTGACACAGGCTTCAGCGCCATCGTGGTTAGCCGAAGCCGGACTCGCCACCGATCGAGATGGGTTCGTGTTAGTTGGTGAAACGTTGCAATCTCGATCGCATCCCCACGTGTTCGCAGCGGGCGACATTGCCACGATGCAACAGCATCCTCGTCCGAAAGCTGGGGTGTTCGCCGTCCGTCAGGGTCAACCGTTGTTTGAAAATTTGCGGCGGTTTTGTAACGACGAGCCACTTCACTCCTATATTCCCCAAAAACAGATTCTGGCGTTGATTGGAACGGGAGACGGGAGAGCGATCGCCTCGCGTGGAAACTGGGGATTGGGACCGTGGCGTTTGTTGTGGTATTGGAAGGATTGGATCGATCGACGGTTTATGAAACAGTTTGAAAATTTATAGGGCAAGACTAACGAATTTCAAAGGCATTCGAGAAAGATAACAATTCGTTCTCAAGCTCATCAAACGCAAGGCTTATGGATTTTGGGATTTTATAGACTTTTAACTTAGAATCTAAATTGCTGTGATTTGTTTGAATGGATTTTGCACGGGTGCATCTCACTTTTGCGCTTGGATTTCGAGATAGGCATTTTTTTGGCAAAAAACCTTTGAAATCAATACAGCATTTTTCTGGAAAGTAAGGTACACCTGAATCTTGCTATGCAAGGAGTTCAGTTATGAATTTGTACTTCATTGTCTTGAGAAACCTCGTATTGATTTTCGGATGTTTTACTATCGACAAATACCAAAACTAAAAACAAATTTCGCAAGATTTATGACACCAAAAAACCGTGGTAAGACACATTAGTAAAACGCCTTAATCTAAATTTCGATCGATGATTTATTTTGTGATAAAATTATCAAATATCGCAACCAATTTGGCGGCTACTGCAATACCCAAAATTTTGCGTTTCACGCGACGCGCTTTACTCTAAACCCTACACTGTCAATGTCCGATCGACAACATCCCCAAGCCAAAACCGATCGAGCGATCGTCAACCAACTGCTCGTTGGAGAGGCAACCGATCTCAACCTCGCCGAACTCGCAAGACTGCACGTTCGCTATCGAGGATTTCCCGGCGCGCGAGATATTCAAGCCGATTTAGATAAAGCGCTAAAACGTTGGAATCTCAACGAAGAAGAATTATTTGAAAAAACGCGCCAACTGCACGCCAACGCTCGCATTTTCAAGGTTGGTTCCAACAAACGAGACGAGGAAGACTGGAGTTAACCTCGGCGTTGAAATTCGACGACGCTTTCCCGAATGGTCACGTCGTACTGTCCGAAAAAGTCTTGACCGAGCAATCCAATATCGAGATCGGGCGGCGCAACGGCAACTCGAGCATTGCGCAGGAAAATACCCTGAATCTCGATCGAAGGGATATAGGCAATATCCATCGCAACATCCCGCTCGCTGGCGGTGGAGATGATAGCTGTTCCCACACGCGCAACTCGCAACTCTTGTGCCATCGTTTGAGTAATAACGGTATTGCTCGCTCCCGTATCGAGCATCATTGCATAGGTTGCACTGCCGTTAAACGTCACGTTGACGATGGGAATTCCCGCAACGCGACGCTCGATCGGAACTTGCACGACCCTTGAAGTTGTGGGTCGATCGACGGGAGGAGACGTTGGTGTCGGAACGTTATTGGGTATCGTTTCAATGGCTTCAGGTTGAGCGCTTCTCGGACACAAGTTGCCGAGATCGACAATGTTGCCCTGGCTGTCGATCAGAAAACATCCTTCGTGTTCCTGCGCTAAGACACTGGTTTGAAGGCAGATCGCGCTGAGAGCAGACGCGATGGCCAAAATCGTTCGTTTCATGGGTAATTTCGGAAAAGCTTTCCCCACCTCAACTGTATCAAATTCGATCGAAAGACCGATCTTGTCGAGTCACACCCGTGACAGTTTGCCAACTGTCTCACGAAATCGCATCAAAATCGACCGAGTCGGGAGCGCTAGGGCAGACGATGGGAGAACTGTGCGATCGAAACAGGAGAACCGTCAAGGATCGATTGTAGACTTGACCCGAAGCCGCAACTGACTTGCCATGAACCCCACCGACCTAGCCTTTACACCGGCCCTCGAACAAGCGAAACTCGTGCGCCGTCGTGTTGTGTCGCCCTTAGAACTGACCCAGCTATATCTCGATCGAATCGCTCGATCGAACGACCGTCTCGGTTGTTACTTTACCGTCGCTGCCGAACGCGCCCTCGATCGAGCCAAAGCCCAAACCGAACGTCTCGCCCAAACCCGAGAAGCCGACCGTTTACCGCCTTTTTTCGGCGTTCCGATCGCCATCAAAGACCTCACCCCCGTTGAAGGCTTACCCTGTACCCGAGGCGCTGCCATACTGCGCGATCGAACGGCCACCCAAACCGCCACCGTCGTCGAAAAAATCGATCGAGCGGGATTTATCATCCTCGGCAAAACGGCCACCTCCGAACTCGGCTCGATGCCTTTTACCGAACCTCCCGGATTCGCACCCGCCCGTAATCCCTGGAACCTCGACTATACCCCAGGTGGCTCGAGTGGCGGTTCGGCAGCAGCCGTAGCCGCAGGATTGAGTCCCATCGCCCATGCGTCCGACGGAGGCGGTTCAGTGCGCGGTCCGGCAGCTTGTTGCGGCTTAGTCGGACTAAAGCCCTCCCGAGGACGGATTTCTCAAGCCCCCGATGGCGAGCATCTAATGGGCATGGCAAGCCCCGGACCTCTGGCACGAACGGTCGCGGATGCAGCAGCGCTATTGGACGTGATGTCGGGCTACGTCACCGGCGATCCTTACTGGCTTCCCCATCCCGAAGTCCCCTTTTTAGAGGTCACCGGACAGTCTCCAAAATCCCTGCGCGTGGCTGTGGCTTCAGAAATTCCCGGTTGGTCGATCGATCGCCAATGTCAGCAAGCCGTTCTCGAAACCGCACAGCATTTAGCGGACTTGGGACATACTCTCGAACCGGGCTGTCCCGATTTTCGCCCTCTCGTCGAACCGTTTACCCAGGTGTTCGCCGCCTCCGTTGCCTCAACTGGCATTCCCCCAGAAGCACTCAGCCCCGTAAATCGCTGGCTGATGTCCCAGGTGGGAACAGCAGCAGAGCTGTTGCAGGCGCGGGCGCAACTCCACGGATTTACTCGATCGATCGCCGCCTTTTTCGAGCGATTCGACGTCTTACTGCTACCCACTTACTTACATCCCACCGTGCGCGTGGGTGAATGGGCGCACCTATCCCCTGAAGAGACACTTCAAGCTGTCGCCAACTGGATCGCCCCCTGTCCGCCGTTTAACGTCTCCGGACAGCCAGCGATCGCCATTCCTGCGGGTTTGGACGATCGCGGTTTACCCCTCGGCGTGCAGCTCGTCGGCAAACCCGCAGACGAAGCCACGATCCTGCAACTAGCCGCACAACTCGAACAAGTCCGTCCGGGGTGTCAGTTTCCCATCGATCGAGCGGTAAGCTAAGAGCGAAGAACACGACTCGGTCGAAAACCGTATGAACACTAAAAAAATTGGCTTTTGGGCTGTTGTTTTGCTTGTCGCCTTATTTATCATTGATGGCGATCGCTGGGAGTTTTTACCGAGATCGATGAGAAATGCCAGCTATAACAGCCGCACGTTTCTCGTCGATCTGTGGCCCGACTGGTTGAAGCCCAAAAACCGCAACCAACAGCGCGAGCAAGAAATCGAACAACTAGAACGATAAAATCGAGAGACTCAAACCCATGAATCCCTCGACTTCTCAAACACCTGCTATGAAACGCCTACCGTTCGCTATCACATCTACAATCGCCGCGTTATGGATCGTTGCCATCGCAACCATTGCCGTTCAAAATGCAACTCCCGTATCGCTGCGATTCTTAAGTTGGACTTCTATTGAAATTCCCTTCGGCATTGTCTTGGCTTTTGCTGCCGCTGTCGGACTCGTCAGCGGCTCGATCTCGATTTTTACGACCTCAAAGTGAATACACGTGACCGTCGAAAAAGATTCGTGTAATCCCCTTGGCTTGCAAGTGCTGTCCGACTTTGTTCAACACCCCACTATCGGGAAGTTTCATGACTCGCTGGCTGCGGTTGGCAAACCGGCGCGCCACGCGGTGGTTGTCGAAAACGGGTAGTGTTTTCGCCGATACCTCCTCAGCCGGAATGGGGCCGAGATCGTCGAACTCTTTCAACGGCCGTGCGATCAACTCCGACGCACGATCGACCACGAGATAACAGGTTTTGGGCAACGTCGCATCGGCGAGGGGGGAAATTTGGAGGCGAGGAACGAGACTCGAACGCTCGGACTTTTCACTCTCGCGATCGGAACGCGCGTCTTTTAGGATCGAGGTGGAAGATAGCTCCGAAGATCGTTCGCTCGCGAGAACCGGTCGAGGGATCGGCGTGGGAGTGGGAGCCGGTGTGGGAGTCGGTGTCAGAGCTGGTGTTGGCGCTGGCGTTGGCGTCAAAGTCGGAGGCGGGGTCGGCAGTAGGGTGGGTTCGATGTCAACGTCTTCCTCTTCTCGAACGGTCGATCGTTTGCGCCGCCGCCGTCTTGGGGGAAGTTCGACATCGAGCGTTAACTGCTGTTCGTCCGCCTCTTGAGGCTCTGACTCCTGGGGAACCGGTGGCAAAACTTTCGCTCAAGTTGCCCGTTTTTGTCGGATCAGCCGATCGTATTCCTCGGGGGCAAAGCTACTTTTGAGTAGGCGGCTGATCGTTGAGTTACTGACGTTATACCGCGCCGCTAGTGTAGACGTGGTTTCTCCAGGTTGTCGGTACCGATCGAGGATCTCCTTTTTGTCAGCATCAGATAGTTTTCTTGCACTCATTCCGTTTTTACAGTGAGCAGTGAGTAGCGGCGTTGCAGACAACACCTATACACGTTGAAAATCAGTCTTGGGAGCCTGTTTTCAAGTGGGTCTCTCATTCCCTCGCCATCCGGTCGTCTCCTCATGCGGCGATCCCATTCGAGATCGGTAGACGAGGGAAGAGAATCGATCGCACTTACGAAGAAGAACCACGACGACGGCGGCTGCTGCGAGAAACCGATCTCGTAGACACGTCATATTCGAGAAGCGCTCCGATGGCGAAAAATACGCCTGTAAACGTAAAAAACACCTCGAGCAAATCGCCGCTCTCGTAGTTGACGATATTTTTATCCGCGTACTTAAACCACATATCGGCAATGTACAGCGAGAACGCTGCCGCCGCGATCATGCGCCAGGATTGTGAGAAGCGCCCGCCCCAAAATGCCAGTAGCAATAGCGTCGCGATAATGAGCAGCAGAACGTCCAACACGACGTACAGTAGGTTGAGCGGTGCCGCTAGCGGTTCGAGTTGTCCTTCGAGTCCGAGAACCCAACCCGGTGCCGGACGAGCGGTCTGAACGATCTCTCCAGCTTCTGCTACCCCCTCGAGCGCATCGAAACCAAACTCAAAAGGATAGGACAGCCACGCGGCAAAAGCAATCCCCCCAATGGCAATCGCGACCGTTACGCCCCATTGCCACAGTTCGAGGTTTAATCGTCTCGATCGAACAGCGAGAATCATCCCCACTGCCAAACACAGATAGCTCACGACGTAAAATAAATCGCCAGGAGAGACCGCTGGGTCTAATTCCCAGTACAACTCCCACCAACTGAAGAAGAGGTTGCCCACGAAATAGGACAGCAAGCCCAATCCCATGCCCAACCACACGTTACGACCGCTGACGATTTGGTTGCTGAAGCCATTCCGAAGACAGAGCGTGCCGGCAAACAGAAAAGCGACTTGTTCCAACAACAGCGTCCCGATTCCGTACCAAAACGGCCGTCCTTCGCCGGGAAGCGTAACGCTGAACAGTAAGAAGAACAACAGCGCCACAACCCCCCACATGACCGCCGTGAGGACTAAGGCTGGGGTAGATAACAACGACTTGAAGCCGTCGGCTTTTGAAGGTTTTTCGGAAGTAGTGCTCATAAGAACGTTTCGAGGCTAACGACGAATAACGAGAAGCGTGCGGGTCGCTCCAAAATTCGATCGACGACCGCCCGAGAAACTTCTCTGTTCAATTTTCCCATCCCCCGTATTACGACATCTCAAACCCTATCGATTTTCGCGTCAAGTGGTCGCCCACATTTGACCGAGTGGGGATTGGTTCATCCAGTCGATAAACTGTTCCCGTTCCCCATCCGGTAAATCTTGCAAGGCATCGATGGCGCGTTCGACAAAGTTCGGATTGCCGAAATACTCTTTGCCCAGACGATAGAGTTCTTGCAGGAGCGTATTGAGGTGATGTTCCTGCCACGGCGGCACCTGTTGTGAGCCTTCGAGGGGATCGCGTTCGAGCAAATCGAGGATTTCTTGGGGCGACGTGGCTTGAGGAAACTTCCACTGCTGGAAGACTTTGGCAATTTCTTTCTCGAACGCTCCCGCTTGCCGGTTACCCAACAAATCTTCGATGTCGAAATATACGGCTTGCAGTAACAGCAGCGAAGCTTGCGTGAAAAACGGCACGGCAGCGGCACCGCTGGCCGCCGGATCTTCGCCGATTTGTTCGAGTCGAACTTTTCCCCAAACGCTATATCGATCGGGTTCTTCGAGTAGAACGCAGGCTTTCCCTCGGTTGTCAGTTAAATCTCGCCAAAACGCTCTTGCTTCCTCAGCTTGGTTCGCGTTGAACACGCTAATCAAGCGGAACGTCTGACCCTGATACTTGAGGACGGGAACTTGCTGACCTGTTTTGGGGTGCTGGATACCGGTAATTTCAACATCCTGCCTTTTTAAAATAAACATGACACTGCCAATTGACTCCGAGCGGGGCCGATGGATGGTGCGGTGTACGACAGGTAAAGCGTCGTAAGAAGCTCTCGGCGACTGAAAAATGCCGAGATGGCAGGATACTATTACGCTCGATCGTCTGGGGTTAAGACAACCGAACGGGCAAGCTGTCCGTGCCCTGACTCTCACTTTATCTCATACCACTGTCCGATCGTTCAGTTGCTCTTTTCTCTCGGCAAATTGAAGATTTGACCCGAGAGAGTCCTGCACTGAAGGGCGACTGCAAAGGGTCGGGCGACCCCAAAGGTTTGCCTCGACTTGTTTGCTGTTTCACAGACTGTGTGTCTGGGTAAACTGACCGCCCCGACCGGACAGTTGCCACCACAGCAACGTTCCCGTCAGCCCGTCTCCACAGGTTGTTCCTTCACCGCCTGCGCGACGGCTGCAATGCGTTTATTGTACATCTAGGGGTGCGAATTCATCTGGCCGCCCGAAGCGATCGAGGATCGTGAGAGTCCTTGTCCTCGATCGAGACTTGCCAGACGATCTCATTTTCCGATATAATGAAGGTTGGGCTACAATCATTTTTCCCCAAAACTGGCGGCTAAGCGCTCAGTTGGGTGCGTAACTCAGGTGGATAGAGTAGCTGCCTTCTAAGCAGCGAGCCGTAGGTTCGAGTCCTACCGCACCCGTTTTCCCAACTAAATGTCGGCAGGGGTCGCCCACTAGACCTGACAAGGTTAGTGGGTGGGGAATTCCGACCCACAAATAAATCGAGCGTAGCGAGTCCTTATTTTGTTGTACGAGGCGCTTCCTGTTGTTTAACGTATTCCTTGAGTTGTTCGACCGTTACGCCACCGCAACTAGCCACAAAATAGGAACCCGTCCAGAAGACCGGCTGGCGAGACAGTTGGCTAAGTTTCTCTGCAAAATCTTTGCGAATTAACCGACTAGAAACCGTTTTTAAATTGGCAATAAATTTGCTTAGCTGTATCTGGGGATGGTAGCGAATCAACAAATGTACGTGGTCGGACTCCCCGTTAAACTCAACTAGGCTAACCTCCCATTTCTGACAGGTCTCGTTGAAGATTTCGTGCAGGCGATCGTGAATTTTCTTGTCAATGACCTTCCGGCGGTACTTCGTCACGAAAACAATGTGGGCGGTAAGTGCGTAAACAGACCTAAAACCTTTATTATAAAGAGTCAAAATGCAAAGCGGTAAACTGTAAAATAGTTATTATGATTCTAACTTACTGCTACCGAATTAAGCCGAGCGCCGAGCAAGAAGTGGTGATGTTGCACACCTTAGAGTGGCTCCGTCGCCACTGGAATTACGCTCTGGGTCAACGTTTGGATTGGCTGCGACGCACTCGTTGCCGAATCGATCGGTGCAGTTTGGTTTCTGAGCCGATTGGCGACATCTCCGAACGAGTCACCTACTATACTCAACAATCGGCACTCAAGGAAACGAAGCAACTATTTCCAGAGTACAAAACTATCTGGGCAGAGGCGCAGCAAGTTAACCTTCAGCGCTTAAACAGAGCCTGGGAAAGATGGTTGGTTCCCGATCGATCGGGAAAACGCGGTGGCAGACCTCGGTTCAAAAAGCCAGGAGAGTTACGCTCGTTTGTTTATCCGCGCATCAACTGTCCGAAGGCGGGCGCTCACCTCAAAGAGGGGATCTTAAAACTCTCAAAAATTGGCGGGATGCGTGTGATTCTGCATCGCCCGCTTCCCAATGGCTTTAAGCTTAAAACTTGTACCATCGTCCACAAGGCAGATGGTTGGTATTGTTGCATTTCGATGGAGGATAAAACCGTTCCCGACCCGTTGCCGTTAGATGAGGTGAAGTCTCCCATCGGCGTGGATGTGGGGTTAAAAGAATTTTTAACAACATCAATGGGGGAGACGGTTCCCAGACAACAAACCTATCGCAAAGCACAACGCCATCTCGCTCGACAACAACAAAAGCTCGCTCGACAACAAAAAGGATCGAAAAATGCTGAGAAACAGAAGAATCGCATCGCTCGGGTTCATCAACGCCTCGGACGAATCCGTAAAGACTTTCACTACAATACAGCCCATCACCTGGTTAAAAACCATGACTTCATCGCCGTAGAAGACTTAAACATCAAGGGACTGGCTCGCACTCGATTGAGTAAATCGGTCTTAGATGCGGCTTGGGGACAGTTCATTACCATTTTGGATGCAGTGGCGGTCAAATGCGGCATCCGAGTGGTAAAGGTAACGCCTCACGGTACATCTGTAGACTGCTCGAATTGTGGTGCGAAGGTTCCGAAAACCCTATCGATCCGGCTACATCAATGCCATCGATGCGGTCTAGAAATGGATAGGGATGAAAACGCAGCGCTCAACATTTTAATGAGAGCCTTAAACGCGGTAGGACTCATCGTGTCTGCCTGTGGAGGTCAAGAGAATACTCAACCGTTGAAGCAGGAAGCTGAGTGTTGGAGTGGAGTGCAATTATCTCTGTTTTAACCTTAGAAGCTCCCGTTATAGCGACAGCTTAACGGGGGAGAACGTCACAGCAAGATCTACCTCATTTCTGAGATGTCGCAAGTTGTTGTTGAATGTCGCGACAGTAAGTCGAGTAATCCCTTTTCGTCGAACTCGCGAACCCGCTGTGTAATGAAACGAGCAAACGGCTCGAGCTGGGTATTCGATCGAGCCAACTGTTGAGCGTACTTGGCGATTTGCCGTAACGCACCTCGCCGCAACAGGTGTAGCAAGGCTTCAATTTCTGCATCGGAGGGAAAGACGATCTCGCTGTCATCAAAGGCAGCTACCGTTTTGCGCTCTGAAACGGGATCGAGCCGTGTCTCCTGAGTCGGAGAAACGACTTTCTTGCCATACTCCCACTCTAAATTCAGCAACGCGCCGACTTTCTCGATAATATCGTCGCTTCGCACGGGTTTGGCGACGAAATCGTCTGCCCCCGCATTCAAACTCGCTTGTTGTTCCGGTTCTAACACGCTGGCCGACCAGGCGAGAATTTTGACCGCTTGTAATTGCTGTGTGTGTCGAACGCGCTGGATCAGCTCGAATCCATTGAGTTGGGGCATCACGAGATCGGTCACGATTAAGTCGGGAACGACCTCGACGGCTTTCGCCAAACCTTCAACACCGTTGCTGGCTTCGACGACTTCAAAACCGAGGGGCGTTAGCAAATTCGTCAAAACCGATCGATTCTCCCATTTGTCATCGATAACGAGGAGTCGCTGTGTTCGACCCCGATACCCGACGATATGACCTTTATCGTTTTTCGCACCAGATTTCACCCACTCTTTTGCAACGGGTAAATCGAGGTCGAACCAAAACCGACTCCCCGAACCCAAGTGACTGTCAACCTGGATTTGCGATCCCATCATGTTGATGATTTTTTGACCGATCGCCAACCCTAATCCCGTCCCTTCAGACATTCGGGGAGCTTCCCCGACTCGCTCGAAGGGTTGAAAGATTTTTTCGATTTGGTCGATACTCATGCCAATCCCCGTATCTTCAATGAGAAAGCGCACTTTTAACGGGTCTTCTGTTTCGTGGGGAAGGGGCGCTCCTTCGACAATTCCCACGTGAAAGCGGATACTACCGCGTTTTGTGTATTTCACCGCGTTTCCGAGCAGGTTGAGTAACACCTGACGCAGTTGCTTTTCGTCCGCACAAACGGCTTCGGGCAGTTTGGACGTGGTTTTATAGTCGAAGCGCAAGCCTTTTTGACGGGCTTCGATCTGACAAATTTCGGCAACGCCGACGAGAAAAGACGGAAAATGAAAGTCCGTCGGGTGCAACGTCATTTTCTGTGCTTCGATTTTCGATAGGTCGAGAATATCGTTAATTAACATCAAAAGATGCGAACCGCATTGATAGATAATCTCGACACCTTGACGCTGGTGGTTGAGATCGGGGGTGCGTCGCAGGATTTGCGCGTAGCCGAGGATGCCGTTGAGGGGCGTGCGCAATTCGTGGCTCATGTTGGCGAGAAATTCGCTTTTGGCTTTGCTGGCCGTTTCAGCGACTTCTTTGGCAGCTTTCAGCTCGATCGTCCGTTCTGCAACCCGTCGTTCGAGGTCGGAAAACGATTGCTTTAACGCTCGGGCCATGTCGTTCAATGCATCGGCGAGAAGTTTCAATTCGCCAATCCCCACGACGGACACGCGCCGATCGAGCTGGCCGGCCGCGAAATCGCTACTGGCTTCGCTCAAATGTTGAATCGGACGCACGATCGACCAGCGAACGATCGCGACTCCGAGAATCGTGGCTAAGCCGACAATCGCGAGAGCACCGTTGATTAGGGTTTTCACGACCGCCGAGTAATTACTCAAAACTTCGGAAATGGGTTTGACGACAACGAGTTTCCAATAGGTATTGGGAACGCCGAAAATATAAGCGGTCGAGGGTTGGCCGAACAACCAGTCTTTTTCGATATCGAAGCGTCGTAGCAACTGACTGCGATTGAACCCTACTTCCATCGGATCGACGATGGCGGCGGCGATAAGATTGGCTTCGTCTGGACCGATCGGTGTTCGTATCTGGTTGAGTCCGTCGAGGATGGTTTGGCGACGATCGATCCAACGAGAAGCCTGGGCGATGATGCGACGATTGGTGAGGTTGAGGGCATCGCGAACGGGGGCAAATTCCGGGTGACGTTCGGAAACCTCAAAGATATCGAGTCGTTTAAGTGTTGGATGGAGAGGGGTGCGCTTGTTGTCCTCTTCTCTGAGATCGTTTTGGGGAATGGTGATAATGCGGTTGTCTCGATCGACGAGCAACATATAGCCCCCAATTTCGGACTGTAGCGAGTCCATGAACGATTGTAAGCCTTCGAGTTTGAGATCGATGGTGGCTGCTCCCCAAAATTTGCCGTTTTTATGAATCGCAACCGTACACGTAACCATCGGTTGATTGGAGTAGGGATCGACGTACACGCGACTCCAAAAACACTGGCCGGGTTTGAGGTATCGTGCGACGACGTACCATTCTTCTCGGTGATAGCCAGAGGCTTCAGTATTGTAATCGTCGTAATATTCAAGCTCGCCGTTGTCGTTGCGCCCCCAGAAAAAACTGCGGCGTTCTCGATCGGAGTCAAAGACATAGGGTTCGGGCCAGATCCCGCCGCCTGCAATAGCATGGTCTCCGTTGAAATCGAGAATTTTAGGAACGATACGGTGAAACAGATCTTCGGAGTTGGGGAGTTGGACGGCGATTTCAGCCAGAGATCTCGTCAGTGCGGCAACTTCTTTCGATCGACCTTCTAGGGTTGCTGTTGCATTTTCTCCAGTTTGTTGGATCAGTTGAGCGGATTCTGCGACAACCATTCGTTTACCGATGGTCGTGAGCGTTAAAGCAAAACCTGCAATTGTGACCCCAGCGAACAATCCCGCTCCGAGAACGAGTCTAAAGTTTAGACGCTCGTACCATTTCACGGTCTTTTGAGTCACAGCAAACATCCTCCTCTAATAAAACACTTGGATGAGTTCCAAACGACAATCTCGATCGTGGTTTGAAACTTGATTTTTTGAGTTTTTGATAGACTCAAGTGATATAGTAGTCCCATTTGAGTGGTGAATGGCTTCGCCAGCGAGGAGCCTATGCCACCAAGAGTTTATCCTTTAGAATGTTTACGAATTATTTGGATCTGCCCTCGGAACGTTCGCTTTCACTCTGAAGTTCGAGCCAATCCACAAATTTATTTTTAAAATTTTGCTTGATACGATTTTATATACCCGCCCCTAAGTTTATCAAATATCGATGCCTCAAAATTCAAGTTGTTTTGAGGATTTTGTAAAGATTTTATAAAGAAAGCTTTTTGGGGCTAAGGGTGCAATCCGGAAACTGTCGGACTTTTTCAAGAAAATTGTTGCTCTCTGGGGCATACAGACTCTCAATCCATGAAAACCACAGAGCAGACACTCCCATCCTATATTATCCTTATGTTGTGTCTGCTCTCTTGTGTGATAAATCTGAAAATCTCTTACAGTTTTCTATTGGTGAACCTTCTCAATCTTGAGTTAAATGCGATTCCACCCGACCACATTATACAGTTTTTGATTATACAGTTTTTGTGTTTGTTTTTTGGGAGATTTAATTAACCTGTTCTTAACTTACAGTCGATCGATCTTCATCACAACGAGGTCGATGAGTCTGAGACGAATAAAGAATAATGAGATTGAATCGATCTGAAGCGATTGGTGATAGGTGTAAAGGCGAAAAAGCTCGACCCTCGGGCGAGATCGTCCGGATCGTCGTCGATCTCACGGTCGATCTCGTTCTCCTCTCAACCCCAATCAACCCATCGCGTTCGTGTTAGAGTTTGACCTCGAAAGAACCACACCTCGAACGATCGAAGTTGCATGGGGAACGCGGTTCCGTCAAAATAGGTCTTGGCAGAACGTCCGAGGTCGTTCTGTAAAGGCAGTTCGTGTCTTGTCGTTCTCCTCTCGTTCAACACAGCTAACCGTGCAGCCAACGACACCTAGCATCATTTCCCCTGACATTCCGACACCGCAGAAGTCGTCATCCCCCCTCAAGCTCGGCATTCTCGCATCGGGAAGCGGCACGAACTTCGAGGCGTTAGTTCAAGCCATCGCTGACGGAAAATTGCGGGCGGAAATGCCCGTCCTCATTTACAACAAACCGGGTGCTGCTGTTGCTGCACGCGCTCAGCGGTGGGGGATTCCAGCAATTTTGCTCGATCACCGCAAATATCAAAGCCGCGAAGCCTTTGACTTCGACATCGCCCAAACCCTGAGTCAGTACGGTGTGGAATGGGTGATTATGGCGGGATGGATGCGCCGGATTACGGGAGTCCTACTCGATCGATATCCCGAGCGCGTCATCAACATTCATCCGAGTTTGCTACCGAGTTTTCCGGGTTTGCACGCGGTGGAACAAGCCCTCAAAGCCGGCGTAAAAATCACGGGATGTACGGTTCACATCGCCTGTTTGGAAGTCGATAGCGGGCCGATTCTCGTTCAGGCCGCTGTCCCCATTCTTCCCGACGATACCCCGGAAACGCTACACGCTCGCATTCAAGTTCAAGAACACGAGATTCTCCCTCGGGCGATTCAGATTGCGGCTATGGGAGTCGGGGAACTGCGGAAATAGAAGTTGGAAGAAATCGTAAATCGTCAATGGTGAATCGTCAATGGTGAATTCTGTGGATTTGAAACTGGCAACGGCAGATGCCAAAACGCTGCGACAGCACCTGTTGCACTTGTTAGCAACGTTGGCGTATCGAGAAGGGGATTTCGTTTTGTCGTCTGGACAGCGCAGTTCCTATTACATTAACGGGAAGTTGGTAACGCTGCACCCGGAAGGGGCGTTATGTGTGGGACGTTTGTTGCTGTCGATGTTGCCAGAGGAGACTGACTCGGTGGCGGGACTGACCCTCGGTGCCGATCCGATCGTGTCAGCTGTCAGTGTCGTGTCGGCTTATGAGGGTCGATCGATTCCGGCGTTAATCGTCCGCAAGGAAGCAAAAGGCCATGGAACTCGCGCCTATATTGAAGGGCCGCCTTTGCCAGAGGGTGCGAACGTGGTCGTCCTTGAAGATGTCGTGACGACGGGACAATCGGCGATGAAGGCGGTGACCCGCTTGCGCGATGCTGGCTGCGCGGTCGATCGCGTGATTTCGTTGGTCGATCGACAGCAAGGTGGGGCTGAGTTTTATCGAAAACAGGGGTTACAGTTCGATGCTGTCTTCTCCATCGAGCAGATTCAAGCCTACGTGAAAACGATCGATTAGATCGACTCACGTGTTGAGTTCGATCGAAAAAAACTCTCGATCGTCTTCCAGATCGAGAGGGGTCGGAGTCAGGCAAGAGGTATTTCGTCTAGAGCGCTAGTACAGAAGTAATGGTAGGGTGTGTTACGCGGACGGAAAATGGGTGGGAAATCCAGTTCATGAGATTTCCGCGTAACGAACCCAGCACTTTTGTACCGCTCTAGCAGCCGAATGGGAAGCCAAGCAATTGACTTAGAACAGGTTGGTCTGAACGTCGAAGTGATCCGCCGTCAGCGTTCCCTGGAAGTTATGCAGCTTGATGGTCATATCGGTTACCCCGTCATCGAATCGATCGATGTAAATCCATGTATCGAAACCGACTTGTTCGGAACGGATCTCGTTGATACCGTTTCCAGGGGTGAAGTAATCGCGCTCGCCGACGTATTGGAGATGGCGATCGGCTTTAAAGAGGTTGATCGTATCGTTGACGACTGTCACATCGCCCGTCACGGGATCGATCTGTTCGGCATCCACTTGGAAGTCAGTGATAATGTCGTAGTTCCAAGATTTCGAATCTTCGTGGTTCGTATACACGAACGTATCGCTATCTTCACCACCGATGAGGATGTCACCGCCACGGCTGCCAATGAGAATGTCTTCTCCAGGACCGGCATCGATAAAATCGTTTCCACGTCCGGCGCGGAGGAAGTCATCTCCATCACCGGCAATGATTCGATCGTTACCGTCGCCCGTATCGACTTGGTCGCTGTCGTCGCCTTCGGAGGTATCGACATCGTCGTTGCCCGATCCACCCACAACCAGTTTTTCGATACTGTCGGGTGCTCCAAAACGGTAGGCCAGACTGAGATCGGCGTTGACCCAGTCGCCCCGGGTTCCGATGAGAGACACGCTATCCCCACCGTATTGAGAGACGGAAAAACCAAATCGCATTCCATCAACGGGAAGGTTGTTGATCGGTGTCGGGAAAGCTGTATCTGTTAACGTGACACTACCACCACTGGTGACTTGGTATTTGTAAACGGCTCCCGCATCGATCCCTTCGGTGTCGTCTCGATCGGCTCCGACGAGCAACGTGTTCCCCGAAAGGCTGACAGACTGTCCGAAGAAGTCATTCGGATCGGGGGTGGGGTTGTCGATCGTTGCAACTAAATTTCCGGAAGTCGTGTTGAAAACGTAGACGCGACCACTTTTGTCGTTTTCTTCAGGGGCACTAACCACTGCTAAGTTGGCGCTACTCGACAAGGTAACAGCATACCCAAAAGAACCGTTCCGTTCGGGGTTTGGGCTGGCGAATTCGTGTAGGAAGCTACCGTCGTTAGCACTAAAGAGATATGCACGTCCGGTATCTTTATCGGTTACATCTGTAAAATCGGTTTCGCCGTAACGCTCGCCGACGAGAACGTGTTGACCCGAGAGTTCTAGATCGAAGCCGAAAATACTGAAATTATCAGTGTTGTTCGGACTCTCTAATTTGAAGAGTCGCTGGCCGCTCGTGACATCGAAAACATGAGCGACTCCTGCATCCCAATCGATGTTGGGATTTACGTTATCCGCTTCGCGATCGTGACCGGGCGCACCAACCGCGACTCGATTTTGATAGATCGAGACCGCTTCACCGAAACGACTTTGCTGAACGAGACCGGGTGTAGCACCGACATCATTGGGGGGGTTCGCAATGGATTGGATTAGGTTTCCACTGGTAATGTCAAAAATATAAGCACCACCAACGTTGTTATTGGAAGCGATATCGGCACGCCGCCCACCCACAACGACGTTATTTTGCCATATGTCAATAGAACTTCCAAACTCTCCCTGGCGACTGGCCTGAGGATCGATAAAAGTGTTCGTGAGATCGCCCAGACCATCGAAGACAAAGGCCGATCCAGCATTACGGATTTCTTGGGTTACGTCGTTGGGATTAATCGGGTCGTCAAATTTCGTGGCAATCGCCGAGTATTCGCCGAATTGTACGACTTCGCTGCCAAATTCGTCTCGGATGGTTGGAGACGGGTTATTTAAAAGCTGTAGGTTCACAAGTGGCATATTGACACGTCTCAGTAAACTTCAGTAATTTCTTGCTCCAATATGTGGCTACAAGCTGGGATAGTCGATATAACTCTCTGCATATTCACGTAATCTTTAACGATAAATCGTGAATTGATCGGCGATCGATTCTGTATTTCTACAAATTTTTATCGATATTTGATTGAATTACGAGCATCCTACAGATCTTCCTCTATTAACACTTGGGTTTGAGCGTTTTCTTCATCACTTCATGAGATCTTTAAAATGGTAAGTTTAGAGAAGCGTTCATTGTGGAAATTGATACAATAAACGATTTGCTATTTTTACGTTTTGACTGTAAGTTCCAGAACGAGTGAGAAGTTCAAGTGCTTTTTGCGTGTTTCTTTATTACCAATACAACCTAAATTCACTTCTCCCAAATTTTATATATAGTCAATTAGTGCTATTAACATCTCTCAATTTCTATTTTTTTTTGGAGTTCGATCTCGTCAGATCGCCATGCAGTAAAGTTTTCATAAGTTTAACGCTGTTAAACACATTCTTAAAAAACAAATAAATGTATTGAGATATACTTTTTGAATTTGTTACTCGCGTAATTTTTATTGTGTTTTTTTGTTTTATCAGATATAATAGAAGTTTTTGTGTTTTAAATCACACAAAATACTAAATAAAAACGTTTACAAGAAAAAACGATATCTAAAAATTTTTGTTTTTTTTTAATTGACTTTAGTTTTTTGAAGATTTTTTATTGTCAATCTTGATTTCATGAATTTGAAATATATAGAATCCGTAAGACAAAGTGTTATCCGAGTAGAAAGCTTACTCAGTACCGGATTTAGCACCTCGCACAGAAAATTTAAATTTTCTGCGTGGTTTTACGCAGATGTCATCGAGGCGTTCTAAAAAAATCAAAAAAAGAGAGTTGACTGCATTGTGACATTTTGTCATCTAAAACGCTTCTTTTTCTTCGATCGATCGGCTTCAGAACGTCAGAGAACCCGTAAAAAGTTAAAAAGTAGGGACAGGGCTTCCTTGTCCCTACTTTTCATACCTATTGAATTCAAGGATTGGAATCAAAAGGGTACATCTCAATTTCGTAGAAAGACCCCTCCGCCTTCGGCGCCTCCCCTGGCTAAGGGGAGGAGGGGTGGGGTTCCGATTGCAAAAGTGATATGCACCCAATCAACACCTCGGATGGAGGAGGAACCGACTCGACTCCGTTGCAGACTGTCAGCCTGCGCTACGTCAGGTTTTTCGTGCTTTGCAGACATTTTCTCAAAACCGTAGCTTCACGTACCTTCTCCTGAAGCGCCAGACATCACCCGAAACACGTTCTCAGCCAGTCGATCGCTGAATCCCACTAAAAACGATAAAACTAAAATCACCTCGTCGGCCATTGGTAGTGGGGATGCGACACCGATTCGATCGACCAGCACTGACAGCACGGCTTCGACGATCGAATAACTCGCGCCCCCCAGAAGCACACCCTGCACCGGACGCATCCACATCCATTTTGCCGTTTCACCGAGGCGGCGAAACGGACAGTGAACGAAGCGATAGACGATCGCGGCCAAGCTGCCAAAAAAGCTCCAAACCAACACCGGCCAGGGAATCCCCAACGGTGAAAGTTTTCGATCGAGCAACGGTTCGACGGCCAGTCGATCGCTGCCAAGCCACAAAAACAGGGCGATCGCGCCGACGGCCCCCAAAGCATAGAGAATCGAAAGGACGGTTATGGCAACGGGGACGGTTCGATCGTTCAGCACTAACCGTTCGACAACTCGCTGACGCTGTTCGAGTTCCAGCAGGATGCCGATCGTTGCCCGACCTTCATCGCCAAACGGGTCTAGGGATTTGTCCTGCAACGCGGTAGAGGGTAAGTTCTCGGACAGTCGTTCGATTTCCGCCCATTGCATTTGTGCCTCTTGGCGTAGCGATCGATCGCGTATACCATCGACGAGATGCTTTAAGCCAACTCGATCGCCTATCCCTGCACTCGCCAACTGCCAAAACAAAGACTCGACACTGCGCTGCTTCAAGCGAATTCCATTTTGTAGGGTTTGGATTTGTTGCCAGAGATCGATCGACCGTTCGTTGCCCGATAAAACCTGTCGATCGATTTCGTCGAGTTCTTCAATATAATGTTGCGCAGTTGACGTATCTGGCTTGGGGATTTGGCGAACCCGAGTTTCGAGGGAAGCCGGTTCTCGCAGAGCGTTGAGGTATCCCAAGGATGCTTCGAGGGGAATCAAAACCGCGATAGCATTTCGCAGTCCGTCGAGCGTCGTGGTGACGGAGGAATCGTGAGAGATTTCAGAAGCCGCAGGCGAGGGAGAAGAGAACCAGGCCTGACGAGCGGGTTCCGACGTCCAAAAGTCAGCGTTCGACATAGTTTCGAGAAAGATGGAGGAAAATTGCCACAACTCGTTACTGCTCGAGAGAGGTAGCCTCGGCAATGGCATTGAGTTGGAAGCTGTTGGGATATTTTCCTTCAGCCTTGATGCGATCGATCTCCAGTTTAGGAACCGTCATGCCGAGTTTCTGAGCGACCGTTTGTACGATATCACCGCGATCGAGAATTCCCGCAATGGCATCAGCTGGGGTGAGAACGATCAAATCCCGAAGCTTTTGGCGTTCCATGACCAAAATTCCATCGAGCAGCGACGTATTTTCTCGCACCGTCACGAGGTCGCCGAGGGGATGAGCGATCTCGTTAAGGGTTTTCGTTTCCCAAAGCGAGCGTTCGATATAGCGCAAATCATCAATTTTCAGCGCACCGCGATAACGTCCTTCAGACGCTGCAAAATAGGGATAGTGCTTCGCTTGAGTATCTTCGTACAGTTCCGATAGAAGATATCGATCGGTAAAATCTCGTAACGTCAGATTGCCTTCGACCACTCGAAAATGGCGTGTCATGGCATCGGCAATCGACGTGTTGACGAGAATTTGCTGCAACGTCGCCACGCGATCGTAGGTACTGGCATTTTGCCAGATAAACCAGCCGATGAGTGCGATCCAGAATCCAACCGTAAAACCGGGGATGGTCAACGCGACGAACAAGCCGAAGAAAATCGCCACGCCACCGAGGAGCGATCCGACTTGAGCCGCCGTTCGCACCGCTTTAAATCGATCGCCGGTAACCTGCCACAAGATCGCTTTGAGGACTTGTCCTCCATCGAGAGGCAATCCCGGAATGAGGTTGAACAGGCACAAAACGAGGTTGATTTGGGCGAGGTTTTGGGTGAGAACGCGAATAGGTGCGTCGGGTACATCTGAGCTGGAAAATGCTGAAGCTAACAGATTGAGTCCGACAAACAGGGCAAAGCTCACAAAGGGGCCGGCGATCGCCACTTGAAAGGCCTGAACGGGGGTTTTGGATTCTCGATCGATGGCCGCGATGCCTCCAAAGAGGAACAATGTAATTGAATTAACTTTAATTCCTTGGGAAATGGCCACTAAACTATGACCCAATTCGTGTAATAAAACAGACACAAATAGCAAAATCGAACTCGCAAAACCAATGCCGAAAGCGAGGCTTTGACTCCATTGCTCGTACTGTTCTTGCCAATACAAGCCTTTGGCAAAAGTAAACAACGCGACGATAATTAGCCACGAAGAGTGAATGTATAAAGGAATTCCGAAAAGCGATCCGATTCGCGTACCTGATTGCATGAAACCTTCCCGATCGTTGCTTGACACCGCAATCGCAAAACTCGAGCAGCGCGAGGGTACGCGCCTAGGGCGGTCTACTCCTTATATTTTAACGGTCTCACACAAAAAAAATGGAGAGACGAAACGACTCGCCTCCCCAACGCCACTGAGGATCTAAAGTTGGAAGGGTGAAGTTACAACGCCCCTGTTCCGCCCAGTCCGAGGATGATTCCCGCTCCGAGAATATGACCGAAACTCGCGGTTGCGAGTAATTCAGCCCAACCGAAGCCCTCGAACAATCCGGGAACATTGAGGGGAAGAGCCGGGCCGACACCGCGTTCTTTGATGGCAAAGCGCCCGATAGCAATGGCAAATAAGTTACACGCAATCATAACAATGGCAACGTTAATCGACCATGGGGAAGTCAACGCTGTCGCGGCAATCGTCAAACCCGTATTCATTAACGCTTCACTCCTATCGACAAATTGACTCAGAACGTTTCACAGGATTATACGGATTATAAAGAAACCTTCGACAACACTCGCAAATCGTTTAATTTTTTAACATTTAATTTAATTTTTGATACAGATTATTCTAAAATTTTCCTCGATGTGATATAAAACAAGCGATAAAATGCGTGTCAAGATTTGCGGGATTACAAAACCCGAGCAAGGGAAAGCGATCGAGGCATTGGGGGCGACGGCGTTAGGGTTTATCTGTGTGCCTTCGTCGCCCCGCTACGTGTCGATCGAGCAGATCGCCACTATCTGCAAGCGATTGTCTCGGGTCGATCGGATTGGTGTATTTGCGAAAACGACCGTTGAGGAGATCTGCCGCATCGTCGAAGCGACTGCACTGACTGGCGTTCAACTTCACGGGGACGAGTCACCAGAATTTTGTCACCAGCTTCGATCGAGCCTTCCTGATGTAGAGCTGATTAAAGCGTTTCGCATTCGCCATCAAAGCGATCTCGAGCGAATTTCAGCGTATTACCCTCGTGTCGATACCGTGCTGCTCGATGCGTACCACCCACAGCAACTCGGGGGAACCGGACACACTCTCGATTGGGAAACGTTACAAGCCTTTCGCCCCGATCGTCCCTGGTTTCTTGCCGGAGGACTCAATCCCAATAACATCGATCGAGCGCTGTCACAACTCCATCCCGACGGCATCGATCTTTCCAGCGGAGTTGAACGCGCTCCAGGAGATAAGGATTTAACGAAGGTGCGGCGATTGTTCGAGAGGTTAGGGGAACGAAGCGTCTCAGCCTGAGATTATTCTCGATCGAGGGTTTCGATCGATAACTCGAACTGTTTTTGTTTTTCGTTGAGAAAGGTTTCGCATTGGTTCAGTTGCTCCATCGCCGTGGCAAATTGCTCGAATACCTCGTCTAGCGGTAATTCCCCGGATTCAATGCGAGAGACGATCGACTCGATATTATCGACAGTACTTTCGTAATTCCACGGCTTGCTCACGTTGGGTTCTCCAGAAGTTTCCATAGTTCGATCGGGCCTCTTTGCATATCATTGTTGCACCGCAGAACTTGCGATGACATCAGGGATTCCCCCGATTTCGACCTCAGAAATTTTCCCTACAGTGGATTCTCTTCGCTGACTTTTGTGACCTTAACCTTCAGCCATCCGTCCTTTAACTGAAGCGTTAACACGCGCCCGATTCGGGTATCTGCACTCGATCGAACGATTTCGCCGCGACTCGATCGAACCACAGCATAGCCCCGCTTTAAGACGGCTTGCGGATCGAGGGCGGCCAACTTTTCGCGCAGAAGCTGCTGCTGCTGCTGCGCTTGGTAAAGTCGATCGTTCACCGCCCGCTGGAGTTGTTGTTGCAGTCGTCGGAGCGATTGGCGTTCCCGTTCGATCTGACGATCGGCTCGAACTCGATTCAACCGCTGGCGCACGGCTTCTAACGTCGATCGAGCGGTATCGAGGCGTCCCGACACCGCTTGCAATAACGCGCGTTTTCGATCGAGGTGTTCGGCTTGGTATGCAGACAGTTCCGGAACCACCCGCTCAGCTGCAGCGGTGGGCGTATGAACGCAGCAGTCAGCAGCGAGATCGGCCAGGGATTCGTCCCGTTCGTGTCCGATTCCCGTCACCACGGGGATCGGGCAAGTGGCGATCGATCGAACGACTCGTTCGTCGTCAAAGGCACTTAAGTCTTCCGTCGAACCGCCACCTCGGGCGATAACCAACACTTGCGCCCGTCCGTCTCGCCGCACGAGATCGATGGCTCGCACGATCGACTCTGGCGCTCGATCGCCCTGCACCAACGTCGGAGACAGTAGCACCTTCAAACCCGGATAGCGAGATTGGAGCGTGCATTGGATATCCCCCCACGCAGCCGCTTGCGGGGATGTGACAACGGCGATCGTGTGGGGGTGAACGGGGATCGATCGTTTTCGATCGACGTCGAACAGCCCTTCCGCTGCCAATCGACGACGAAGTTGGCGGTAACGCAGCGCTTGCAACCCTTCCCCCACGGGAACGACTTGCCAGACGATCAGTTGATAGTATCCCCGCTGGCGATAAACTCGTACCGTAGCGCCGACGAGAACGGTTTCTCCCACGGTTGGAGGGGCTTGCAACTTCGCAATCTGACTTTTCCAAGCAACGCAAGCGATACAGCTTTCGTCGTTTGGATCGCTTAAATTAAAAAACGTACCGGAGGCGTGATTTTTCAGGCTCGACACTTCTCCCAAAACCCACACCGTTCGCAAACGCGGATCGTCTTCGAGACAATTTTGGATGTAGTCAGTCAAGCCCGCAACCGAGAGGGCATTATCGAGAACTTGAGGTTCGACAGTCGCAGTCATAGCTGACAGTATTGTAAGAATTGTTAAATGAATTGTTAAAATTGTAGAAAACGCTAGGGTCGATCGAACGGGAGAACGGCGAAAAAACGGCTCGATCGAGGGAACGACTCGTGTTTTTCAATCGAGATCGGGCAGGCGTTACGCAGTTAGAGAAAGAGCGATCCAAAGAGCTATCCGTTTCAACTTGATGGCTTCGCGAATAATGCAGCGCTTGGACTCGTACCAACTGATGTCTGTATTGAACCCAGACATCTCCAACCGAAGGAAGGCTCGAATCAGAAGCGTTGAATGATAGAAAAAACGATAAATTGGGTCTGTTAGACTTAGGGTGGTAAGCAGAATTGATGAGACTCCAAAACCCTTGGTGTAGGGGCGAACAGCCGTTTGTCCCTATAATGATATTGGTATTGTACGCAACCCAATACCAACGCAAATCCAAGAGAACCAAGAAATTTTACCCTGGCACTCTCTAACGATTGAGAGAACTCAATCTCAGTCCGCGATCGCAACGATCGAATCTGATTTTTTCAAAATTTTCAAGCCGTCTCGCGGAAGTTCTCCTCCAAATGATCGATCCGTCTTATAGCAAATATTTTACCCGTCAGTTCGGCCTGCCATAGTGCATTCGCCAACAGCATTCGTTACTTCTCAACCCCCACTATCCAATCGCATCTCAAATCGAATTTCCGATCGATGAATTGACTCAATTAAAAGCCCAGCTTCTTTGAGAAACTGGGCGGTTGACGGTCAACTAACTGAAACGACAAACTAGCGTCACGCAGAAAGAGTTGTCGATTTAGGCTGACAGTAGAAACTGGTGCGAGCTTTACGAAGTTTACGGTAAGTGTTGAGGGTATTCTCACCCAGTGTCATGTGAAAATCTTCTTGAACTTTGTGGGTGAGATGGCGAGACACTTGTTTGACAATTTCTATAATGAGTCGATCGCCTGTTTTTTGAATGAGTTTTGGAGAAAGCGCCAAAATAAATTTCGGAAAGTACACACCAACACCGAGATCGAGTTCCCAAGCAACGCGGGTAATGTCTACATTGTCGGGAGTGTCGGGACTTGGAGACACAGACTCGAGGGTTTGAACGGCTTTAAAATCGACATCGTACCCCGGAGGCGTATAGTCGGGAATGGGGATCGTTTCGATGCGGTAAACGAGATCGCGTTGTGGCACGAGTTCCAAGCCGATCTTCGGTTCGACGTGGTAGCCAAACGCCCCAAAACGTCCGAGGGTAAGCGCGTAGCCGTTTCGTCCCAGTGGGTTGACCTCCATTGGCGCTGCACAGCGGCAAAACCAGCCTTGATGAACGTCTAAATAATTTGCAACGGTTTCTACGTTCGCATACATCTCCATAATCCCTGTAAACTGGCTGCGAAACCAGAACAGGCGATCTCGTTCGAGTGTGACCGTAGCGGCTTCCCTGATGTCGATAGCGGTCGCAGTTGCAGTAGCGCTGAAGACCGTTTGCTCGTTAATAGACGACTGCATAGTCGATGCTTCCTTTCATGCTGAGCAGGCGAACTTAAATTGAGAATCAGTTCTATCCTTCCTCTAGGGTACTCGCTCGATCGAGTCCTGCAATGAGTGATTTCTCGGAAATTCCTGCAAAGTTATTGTAAAGCCTGCGAACTTTTCTCTCAACACCCTCGATCGAGTGCTAGGAGAATTTTGCCCGTCAACACGGTCGATTTGTCAACCGAATAACTTCGCGATTTTCTGTAAAGAAAGCAACAAGATATTATCAAAGTTTTTAAAATCTTTAAATTTCCTTGCAATCGGCGCTCGCCGTTTCGAGGAACTGTTCTGGGATGCCGTTCGTCTCGGAGTCTGTCGATCGAGTCCGTCGATCGAAGTAAAATAGCTGCGGTACGACGTTTCGACAAAACAAGAGGATGAAAGCATTTGTCGCGGGAGCCACCGGAGAAACCGGACGGCGCATCGTCAGCGAATTGGTTCGGCGAGAAATCCCCGTTCGCGCCCTCGTTCGCAATCTCGATCTCGCCCGAGATACCCTCCCCCCCCAGGTAGAACTCGTCACGGGAGACGTACTACAACGCGATCGTCTCGGGGAAGCCATTGGCGATAGCACCGTTTTAATCTGCGCCACGGGTGCGAGGCCCAGTTTCGACCCCAGCGGCCCCTATCAAGTAGACTGCGAAGGGACGAAAAACCTCGTCGACACGGCCAAAGACAAAGGCATCCAGCATTTTGTCCTCGTCAGTTCCCTGTGTGTTTCCCAGTTTTTCCACCCTCTCAACCTGTTTTGGTTGGTGCTGTACTGGAAAAAACAAGCCGAAGCGTATTTGCAAAAAAGCGGCTTGACCTACACGATCGTTCGTCCCGGGGGCTTGAAAAACGAAGACAGTTCCGCCGCCATTGTCATGCGTTCTGCTGATAGCCTATTTGACGGTAGCATTCCCCGCCAAAAAGTCGCGCGGGTCTGTGTCGAAGCGCTGTTGTGTCCCGATGCTCGCAATAAAATTGTCGAGATCGTCGCCAAGGCTGACGCGCCACCAACCGAGATCGCACAATTATTTGCGGGTGTCACTTAATCAAACGGCACCAGGGAGGAGAAACCGTGTTGAGAAATCGCATCGTACTGGGAAGTCTCGTCGCCCTTGTTGCTGTTGTCCCACCTAGCTGGGCGATGTTAAGTTCGATCGATCCCCCTGCGGTTCTCGCCATCACCCAACGCCGCGAACTCTCGATCTTCCACGAACCGGGCGAAACCTACAACACCATGCTCGAAAGAGCAGAAGAAGTCGCCCAAATGGAGATTCAACAGTTGTTCGATGCCGACATCGTCACGAGCGATATTTCGATCGTCGTTATGGGCGAAAACGGCGGTCTCATCGCGCCTCTCCTTTCCGTAGACGTGCGCCGCGACCAATGGCGACGCCATCCCGACATAATGACTTGGGCCCGCTACTATACCAACGCCCGCGAACTACTCGGTCTCAACGCTCCACCCCCCGAACCGTCAGCCGGTAGCGAACCCGTCCTCGGAACGGGTGACGTACAAGTAACCCTACGCTGGGCGACAACAGACGACCTCGACCTCGCTGTAACTGACCCATCCGGTGATACGACCTTCTTCGCCAACCCTTCCGTTCCATCCGGTGGACAACTCGATGTCGATTCCAACGCCGGATGTGGGGGGACGACGCGAAGCCCAGTCGAAAACGTGTTCTGGCCGACTGGGGGCGCACCGCAGGGCGAATATATGGCTGCTGTCAACCTGTTTTCACGCTGCGAGGATACCACCGGGCCGATTTCCTTTGAAATTACGATCCTGGTACAAGGTCAATCTCGCACTGAAACGGGAACGGTCAGCGATGCCAACCCCACAGTCACGTTCCCGTTCTCGCTACCTTAATGGCGGTCAGGTACTTTTTCGTGGGGTCGTGCTTCGATCGAGACAAGCTCGGGAACTCGCCTCAGTTAGAGAATCCGATCAACCGAATCGCCCTTCGACGTAGTTGCGAGTACTCGAATTTGAGGCTGACGTGAAAATTTTCACGGTCGGCCCGAATTCGATCAGTTGACCGATACGACTTTCGTCGGTGTTGAAAAATGCCGTGTAGTCCGACACCCGCGAAGCTTGTTGCATGTTGTGGGTGACGATGACGATCGTCAATCTCGATCGAAGTTGTCGCAGCAACTCTTCAATTTTCATCGTCGAAATCGGGTCGAGTGCCGAACACGGCTCGTCCATTAACAACACGTCTGGTTCGACAGCAAGAGCGCGGGCGATACAAAGTCGTTGTTGTTGCCCGCCCGACAGTCCCAACGCCGATTTGTGTAAATCGTCTTTCACTTCTTCCCATAATGCCGCACTGCGGAGTGCTACTTCGACGATTTCGTCTAGGTTACGCCGCCACGCGCCAATACGTCGCACGCCATACGCGACGTTGTCGTACACGCTAATCGGAAAAGGGTTCGGACGCTGAAACACCATTCCGATATGACGGCGGAGTCGGTTGACGTTGACTTGACGGCTGTAGATGTCTTGCCCGAAAAATTTGACAGTTCCCCTTACGTTGACGTGACCTTCGATTTCACCAATGCGATTGAGGGCTTTGAGAAACGTCGATTTCCCACACCCCGACGATCCGATAATGGCTGTGATGTGGTTTTGGTAAACGTCCACGGAAATCCCTTCGAGGACTTTCCGACGACCGTAGTAAAAATCTAAGTTCCGAACTTCGATCGCGTTAGACGTTGGCGTTTCGGGAACTTCGATCGAAGTTTCCGCCGTTTTGGGTTTGAGGACTCGTTCGTAGAGCGCCTCGGAACGAGAATCGAGTTCTTGTCGTTCTTCAGATGCCATGGTGAGCGCGTTATTTCAGGGATTTCAGCTATTTCAAACGTTTGCGAGTGACTTGTCTGGAAATAATGTTAATCAGTAACACGATTGCCAGAAGGACGAAGGCGGCCGTCCACGCGAGAGCGTTTTGCTCGCGATAGGGAGAATCGGCGTAGTTGTAAATCAACACCGACAGCGACGGGGTTGGATTGAAAATACCTTGCGGCCAGTTTTGACTCGACAAGGCCGTAAAAATAAGCGGAGCTGTTTCGCCCGCCGCCCGGGCCACGGCGAGGAGAACCCCGGTGACGATGGCAGGGAGCGCGTTGGGAACAACAGCGCGAAAGGTCGTCCCCAAACGCCCTTCCCCTAAACCGACGGACGCGAGGCGGTAGCTGTCGGGAACCAGTTTCAGTGCTTCTTCTGTCGTGAGGGTGACGACCGGTAGCATGATGATGCCCAAGGCAAAGCCACCCGCTAAGGCTGAAAACTGTTTGGTAACGAGGACGATCGCAGCGTAAGCAAACACGCCAACCACGATCGAAGGGACGCTACTGAGAATTTTGACGACAAAGCGAATTCCGTTGGCGATCGAAGTTCCCCGGCCGAATTCCGAGAGAAAAATCCCGGTCGTTACACCGAGCGGTACGCTAATTGACGCGCCGATTCCCACCATCATCGCCGTGCCGAGAATGGCATTGCCAAACCCGTTCGGTCGGTCTTCCATGCCGACTGGCGCGGGAAGCGAGACGAATACTTCTAAGCTCAAATACTGCAATCCTTGCGTCGTGATTTGCCAAAAAACGGCAAACAGTGGCAGCAGGGCGATGAGGGTTAGGCCGATCGAGATCGCAGTCATGCCGTATTCAAACAGCAAGCGAGGCAGCGAAAGCGATTGTTGTAAGTCGAGGTCTTGGCGTTCCAAATTCGTCATGATTTCGATTGGGGAAGCGTCTCGAATCGCGAAGGGTGTTCAAAGCTGTGTTTGTCAAACCCCAGCCGATCGAGCTTTATCGATCGGCTGGGGTTTGACTGACCCACTGCACGAGCAGAACGGCGATGATGTTGACCACCAGCGTCAAGCCGAACAAAATTAAGGCAAGGTACATCAACGCGCCAATATGGAGAGGATCGAGGGCTTCGGCGAATTGGTTGGCGAGAATTGCAGGAATGGTATAGCCGGAATCGAATAGCGAAGGACTAATGCGAACCGCATTGCCGATGACCATCGTAACGGCCATCGTTTCCCCGAGCGCTCGACCCAACGCCAAAATTACGGCACCGATAATTCCCGCACTTCCCGCCGGAAGTAGCGCGCACCAAATGGTTTCCCAGCGGGTTGCGCCCAAGGACATCGAGGCGCTTCGCAGTTCGGGCGGAACAGCTAGCAGGACTTCTCGCGAAATGGTCGCGATCGTCGGCAAAATCATAATCGATAGCAACACACCCGCAGCAAACATTCCCGGTCCAAAAGGTTCGCTACTAAACAGGGGAATCCAACCGAAGTGTTCGTACAACCACTGTTGCAGGGGGGTGAGAAACGGAACGAGGACGAAAATTCCCCACAGTCCGATGATGACACTGGGAATGGCAGCGATTAGTTCGATGAGAAAGGCAATGGGCGATCGAACCCATAACGGCAGAAAGTTTTCACTGGTCACGATGGCGGTGGCGAGGCCGAACGGAACAGCCAGCAGGAGCGCAATCGTTGAGGTAACGAGGGTTCCGTAAATAAATGGCAAAGCACCAAAGACTTTGCGCGTCGAACTCCACTCCCGACCCCAGAGAAAGGATAGTCCGAATTCCTCGATCGACGGCCGCGCGTCCTTGAAAACCACCCAGCTCATCCAAAACAGCGTCCCGGCTGTCACGAGCGCAAATCCCCAGGCGAGGACGACAAACCCGTTTTCCAGCCAAATTCCTTCGCCTTGGGTTTGAGTGAGATCGAGGTCTCGATCGAGGTCAGTTGAGGTTGGCGGTTGACTCGGTGTCATGAAAACTGTGGTATTGGATGCTTGTAAAATCCTTGTGAAATGACCGTTTGAGATGGTTGAGGGACACCTCAAATGAGAGATGTCCCCAAGATTCGACGAACTTTGAAATCGAGCTTCACGAAAAAGTCGTCTGTTCGACTTAGAAGCTGACCGCTGCAATGGCGTCCGCAGCCACCAGTCCGGGAATGCGAGTATATTGCAGATCGTTGTTGATATCTTGACCGTCTTCTAAAATCCACTGAACCATCGTTTCGATGGCTTCTGCTTTATCGGAGTCACCGTAGTTTTCCTTGATCATCAACCACGTCACACCAACGATCGAATACCCTTGTTCGGGGTCTTCCAATCCTTGAGGAATAAAATGATTGTCCTCGGTGGAAAATTCCATCGTTTCTAACGCGAGATCGGCGTTAGCTACGGGAATCGGTGCGACGAATTCAAGGGACTTGTTTTGGAGGAGCGCGTATTTCATGTCGTTTTCAGCCGCGTAGCTGGCTTGAACGTACCCGATCGCTCCTTCGTTTTGCTGGACGAGGGCAGCAACCCCAGAGTTACCGCGGCCACCTTGGACGTTGGCAGCAGACGGCCATTCGTCAGGGCTTTTCGTGGCGATGAAAGCGTTGCTCAACGCTGCTAAGTGACGGGTAAAGATAAACGTCGTTCCACTTCCATCAGCGCGGACGCTCACGCGGATGGGTTTGTTGGGAAGGGTGACACCGGGATTCGCCGACGTAATTGCCGGATCGTTCCAGCGAGAAATTTCACCCGAGAAGATTTTGGGCAGTGCTTCGCGAGTGATTTTGAGGTTGTCAACACCGGGGAGGTTGTACACCACGGCGACAGCACCGCCTGCGGTGGGAACTAAGATCAAGCCGTCTTCCATTTGAGCGATATCGTCGGCACTCGGGGGTGCGTCAGTGCCGCCAAAGTCAGTTGTTCCCGCAATGAACTGGCGGATACCGCCACCACTACCGATTGCTTCGTAATTTATTTGGATGCCGGTTTTGCTTTGAATTTCGGCAAAATATCTATCGTAGAGGGGTTTGGGGAAGGTCGCACCCGCTCCGTTGAGAGTTACGGCTTGTGCGATCGAGGTCGTCAGCGACCCAACGGACATGGCAAACGTCGCAGCTGAAATCGTAGCGACGCGACGCAAAACTGCGGTCGAGAAAATCATAATTGTTTCCGTCCTCACGTTAGGAGATTCGATCGAATCGAGGCTGAATGTGGTTCACCATAAAGGACGGGATTTAACACAGCGTAAGACCAAAATTAACTTAAGTTTAACTAAAAGTTGCGATTGGATTAAGTGTATTCTTACATACCAATTTTGTGATGTTTTTTCGATCTTGTATGACGATCGAGCGTCCAAAATATCCTAAGCTATCGAATTGAGGTGCTTTGTGTTCGTCGTGGGCAAAAGCTCCTAATTTTTATCCGAATCTGGATATTTTTCAAGCGAACTCGATCGAGTCGTCCGTTATTGGCTGATGTCCTTGCTGATTTCACTGAGAGTTTGTACAGTATCTTCGGAATTCAACGTGGAAAATGGATTCGATCGTAAATTGCCAATCGTGAATCGTCAATTCTAGTACCCGTCACTTTCCTCGATCGACTGCGGGAACGCACGTCATTACTGCTATGAGCTTGAAATTGTCCGAACGGGAGCCACAACAAGAGGAACGCATCCAAGAGGCACGCCCCCTCATCGATTGGCATCGGCTGTTCAAATTTTGCCTGACCCCCGTTCGCAAAATCGCAGACATTCAAACCCCCAAACCGATCGAGCAAGCAATTTTAAGCGTACCCAAACCCGTGCGCGTGGTTTTGTTTCGGCCGATCCTCGTGGTAGCGGTGATTTTTCACTATTGGATTTTGACACTACCCTCTCCGAGCGATCCACCATCGGAACCTGATATGACCGAAGAAGTCGAAGAAGAAATTCAAGAAGAAGAAGTTCGCATCACGAAATTACAAACCACACAAACTGAACCCCCTCCCCAAGCTACACCACCACCTGCCACGCCACCGTCTAATCCTCAACCGTCGAACCGAGCCACACTACCGAGTCTAGAACCGACCCCAACAGCGACCCCAACCCCGACTGAAGCGCCGACCTCATCTGACGAACCCACCCCAACCCCAACTCCAACATCAACACCAAACCCCAAATCTGAGGCGACCCCCGAACCCACTCCGTCTCCATCTCCGACCCCCGATCCCGGTCAAGGCACAACCCTTGAAGATCCGTTTAACGATTTTCCGTTTCCACCGAATGCTGCTACTGGCTCGTTGGGATTGCTTTCAGCGGAAAGCGATGCAGAGGCGCGAAATATACCGAGCGATATCGATGGGGTTTATGGATTCTACACGAGTGTTTTACCCGAACGTAATATTTCGATCGGCGAACCCGTAAAAAACGAGCAAAACTTCAGAATCTATCCTCTGACACCTCAAGTAGAAGGGATAGAACCGCAATTTTTGCACCTCGTTTTTCATCAGAATAAAACAGTTATTTTTCGGGCAACACAAGCTGTAACGGAACTTGCTGCGTTGCAAGATGCAGAATCAATTTCAGTAGAAGAACGACAGTTCGAGCAAGCCATCAATGCTGCAGGAAACGATCTAACACTATCACAGTTTCGTGGTGTTGAGTTAGCGCAGGGTGCGACCCAATTTTGTTGCAATCCGAATCGCTACAGACCCAAAGGAATTACAGTTGCAATGTTCCAAACGACTCTCGACGATCTAAAAGCAACTGTCACGTCGAGATTACAAGAACAAAGCTTCTCTATCCGCCCCACTTCATACCAAGGTGTCGAGGCATTTGAAGTTCAACTGAGTTCGTTTACGGGTTACGTAATTTTTGCACCGGCTTATCAGCAACCGGGTCGTTCCGGCCCTCCACCTTACGCGATGTTTACATCAACAACACCACCTTAAAAAATAGCTTCAAATCGGACTGCTACTCAGTTTCAGATTCAGCAGTTTCTTCTGTTTCTGCTCCAATCGCCAGCGCAACGCGATTTCCACCAACCTCTCGCATTTGAGACAGCAAAAGAATAACGTCTTCGTAAGGAATTTCAGGGTGAGGAATTAACAACACCGAACTTTGGGCGTTATTTTCCAGGTATGCTGGAATTTGGCGGAGAAGTTTGTCTCGATCGATCTCTTGACTGTCTGCCTTTAACCCACTGTACTGGTCGATTTCAACGGCTAAGAAAGGCGGTTGCTCGGCCGGATTTGCGGCAGCTTCTTCGTCACCGGGTAAATCCACATCGACAACATCAGGTTCCCCCGTTAGGGTCATCGAAACTAACACGAAAAAGGCCAACACCACCATAATCAAATTTAGCATCGGTGTTAAATCGATTTCGGGCGCTGACGAGGCACGTTGTCGAGTATTTAACATTGAAAAGCGATTCATCGTTCTCAAACCTCCTCAACTCATTCAATGACGAGTGAAACTTCCGTTTCTCCACTTTCTTGGATCGCTTGTAACAGTCGATCGACTTGGGAATAGTCCAAAGTTCGATCGGCATTTAACGTAATGGCACCCTCGGGATTTTCTTCGAGGAATTGTTGCACTCGATCGATCAGTTCGTCTTCCTCGATCGCTGCATTTTCATAAAAAATAACCCCGTCGCGATCCAATCCCACCACAAGCCGCTCGATCTCTTCGGGGTCTTCTGCTCCCAATCCGCCAGCCCCTGTTCCGTCTTTAACATTAGGTAGATCGACATTAAAAACGCCCTGTCCAGTCAAACTCATCGACAGAATAATGAAAAATGTCAAAACGGACATTAAGACATCCATCATGGGCGTAAGATTAACTTTGGGAGTTTGAGAAAAACCTTGTCGAACGTTTCTCGATCTCATATATCCTGTAACTCGCTCAGTGCTTGAGAAAAGCTGGATTTTGTCAATAAATCTTACTTAATCCCCGTTAATCATCTACCGAAAAACTGCTAGGATGATTTGACGGTTTTGACGCAGGTAAAGCCATACTTCGTGTGTTTTGATTGGGGTCGTGCCAAAACTGACGGTAAATCAGCTCTAATTCGCTACCAACTTGTGCGAAATAGTCCATTTGTTGCGACTGCAACGTGACCATCAAGCGAAACACCAACAACGCGACGATCGCCACAATCATTCCAGCAGCGGTGGTAATCAACGCTTCCCCAATCCCACCCGCAGCTTTCGTCGCTTCTTCCGCTGAACCTCCAGCCCCAACGTTGAGGTTATCGAACGTCCGAATCAAACCGGTCACCGTCCCTAACAATCCCAACAACGGTGCAACTGCGACAACCGTTTCAAAAAGTTTGTCTCCTTTTCGCATTTTGACGAATTCTTTATCGGCTGCTGCTTCCATCGCCAAACGGAAGGTTTCCGGGGTCGGGTGGCGCAGTTTCAACGGCGCGAGGAGAAAGCGTCCGATAGCTAAATAGCGTGCATATTCAGCAATTTCGGCAGCTTTTCCCATGTCATACCGTGCGGCATCGAGAACATCGTTCACGATACGGTCTTCTTGGCTGACCAGTCGAATCCAAAACCAGCCCCGTTCGAGGGCAGTTGCCAGGGTTAACACGGATAACCCCAACAGCGGCCACATCACTGGACCGCCTTTGAGGAATTCGTCAATAATGCGTGGCGCCGTTTCGATCGCGGTATTCTGTACTTCGGCAGGCGTTTCTGCTAAAAAATACACTAAAAAAAACATGGAGTTGGGGTGACTTAAAAAAGTCCTTTTTTACTGTTAAGATTAACGGAATTTTTCGATCGAGACTATTAAGGTACGATTAACGCTCTAGAAAATTAAGGTTAAGAAAGAAATGAAACAAGCACCAGACAATTCACCAACGGTGACATCTCCCGCTCTTATCTCACGCTTGGGGGGGTTGGCACGGATGTTTTTAAAACTCGGTACGGTTGGTTTTGGCGGCCCCCAAGCACACATCGCCATGATTAACGACGAAGCAGTCGTTCGTCGCAATTGGATGACGCCAGAGCAGTTTACAGAAGGCTTGGCCGTGTGCCAGATGCTTCCCGGCCCGGCATCAACCCAAATGGGAATTTATACGGGGTACGTTCGTGCGGGGCAACTCGGTGCGTTGGTAGCCGGATTGTGCTTTATTGCCCCAGCTTTTCTCATTGTCGTGGCTTTATCTTGGGGATATTTTCGATTTCAAGGGCTTCCTCAAGTAGAGGCGTTGTTTTTAGGGATTTCTCCCATTGTCACGGCGATCGTGTTGGGATTTTGTTGGAAGCTGGGACGAAAAACGTTATCGAACCGCGTGGGATGGACGATCTCGATCGTTGTTTTAGCTTTGATGGTGTTCGCAAAAATCAACGTTCTGTTATTATTCCTGCTTTCCGGTTTCTTTGGACTGTATTTATATGCACCACAGAAGCCAACTTCAGCTTGGTTAATTCCAGCATTCCCAGTCGTTTGGAGCACAGTGCAAACGCCGCTTCCAAACGAGAGTAACTTTTGGGGTTGGGAACGCATTTCTATTTATGGACTTCCCCTTTTATGGTTTTTTATAAAAGTCGGAAGTTTGATTTTTGGGGGCGGCTTAGTGATTATTCCCCTGATCGAGTTTGAGGTGGTCGATCGATTGCAATGGTTGACACGAGAAGAGTTTATTAATGGTGTAGCGATCGGACAGTTGAGTCCGGGCCCAGTGGTGTTGACAGCGGCGTTTGTCGGTTATAAAGTTGCCGGTTTATTCGGTGCATTGACGGCCTCGATCGGTGTATTTTTTCCCTCATTTGCATTTGTCATGTTAGCGATGCCGTTTTGGGTGCAATTGCGCCAAAATCCTTGGATTCAAGCTTTTTTAAAAGGCGTAACACCTGCTGTTCTCGGTGCGATCGCGGCTGCTTCGATTCCGTTAGCCCAGGAAGCCATCATGCAAGGTACGGTTTGGAAATCCGTTTTAGCCGGATCGATCGCCATTGCTTCTCTCGTCGGATTGTTGCGGTTTAAACTTCCGACTTGGTTGTTAATTCTTGTTGGTGCAGTTATTGGCAGTTTGGTGGGTTGGCTAGAAGGAATTTTGGTTTGAGTTTTGTTTTTGAGTTTGTTGACAAGACTCAGATAAAAAAGCCTAAAACTGGTTGGAACTTATACCATTTCTCGATAATCCTGCTAGAGATTCTCGGCTGAACTGGGGCGAACACCGTTCGCCCCTACAGACATCTATGGCATGAATTTTATGGTATTAACTGGGGAAGGAGCTTGGGCTTGAATTGGCAGGAATTCGGTATTGACAAGGATTTCAGCTATTTTGGTTCTCTTGGAATTACGGTGTAATTGGGTTGCTTACGATACCCATATTGTTGGTGTCGGGGCGAACGGCCGTTCGCCCCGACACCAAGTCCAATAGGCCGGGTGCATTTCAATTACATCAATTTAAGTTGTTGTTAAAGATTGTGTGAATTCTGGAAAAGGCTTCGATCGAGAATTCATGAATGGCAGGCCAGACAAGGATTTCATGGAATCGCTCCTTCCTATTTGCTCGATCGAGAAGTTCGATCGAAGTCCTGATTTCGTTAAATTTCGTAAATAGATTGCACGATCTCCGTAAAAAAATCGCGATTTTCCCGATAGTCATTGGGAAAGTATATCTTAAGTAAATTTACGGATTTTACTTGATTTCTTTATTGAAAATTCACAGATATTTTCCTGAAAATTGATTAGTTTAGGATTGATTCGAGAGCAAAAAGATCGATCGAGTTCTCAGGTTTTTAAGCAAAAATACGGAGATACTCGATCGATCTAGTGCTTTCGATATACGACTTGAAACTCATAGACATGACGCTCGATCTACGTTCTTGCTGACTTCAAGCAGATTTCCGTAATCTGGAATTTTCCAGCGTTTTATTGCCTGTGTTCCTTTCTGGGTAAGGGTTTTTAGGAGGTTTGCTTTAACTTAAATCTCGGAATGTCAAATATAAATTTTTGTAAATAAGAGCGGATTTTCCGTAAAACTCTTTTCTAAATTCCGAGAGATAAGTAGAACGGCAACTCACAGATCTATTATTCAGAGATCTGTTGAGGTTCCGTTGATTTACGTAATCCAGCTAAGTTGAGATCTCGTTATTCTTGCGCATCTACTTCATTCAACTCTAGAAAGTCTAAATCAGGAGTATCTGTCATGGCTCGATCGACTCACAAATCCCAAAATCGCTCTGCATTTCAAACCTTTATTCTCGAACCTATTTACACCCCTTCTGGATTAATCGATGGTGGCGACGATTCCGACTCGATCGACGTTTCCCCAGATCTAGACATCGACGATGTCGCTCTTGTCGGTGAAAATACAGACGAAACTGATGTTGTTGAAGTCGAAGAAGTTAGCGAAAGCGAAATCGACGATACCTCAGACGACCTATCTGACGATACATCAGATGATGTCGATATTAGCAACGATGCCAGCGACATCACCGACGACGACATCGACGAAGAACTTCCCTTTATTGACGACGAACTCGACGACGATACATCAGAAGCCGAAGACTTAGAAGCAGAAGAAACGAGCGACGAACTCACCGATATTGAAGAAGAAAGTAGCTTAACGGAAGACGATGTAACAGAAGAAGCCGTTGCTGAAGACGAAACTTCTGAAACCTTAGAAGACGAGACAACAGAAGAAACCGTCGCTGAAGACGATACTGACGAAACTTCCGAAGACGACATAAGCGAAGAAGTCGTCGCCGAAGACGAAACTTCTGAAGACGATACTTTAGAAGAAGAATCGATCGCTGAAAACGATACAGAGACAGAATCGATCGCCGAAGACGAAGCATCCGAAGACGAACTCGACCCAGAAGCCACCACAGAAGACGAAGACCTCGACGAAGCAGACGAAGCACTGCTCGACGAACCCCCCAAATTCGAGCTTCCCGACTTTAATTCGGGTGTCTTCACCGTCGGAGAAAGCGGAGAAGTGGGGATTGACTTCCTCTACGACGGCGGGAAATACCAAGGCGAATTGGGAATTTTCAGCCTCTCCGGTTTAGACGCACTCGAATTTGAAGCCGTCG
>LWRO01000015.1 GCA_001657325.1 Geitlerinema sp. BBD 1991-9
GTCTAGCTGGCTGGCTGTGAAGCAGGAAATCTTTGGGGCGACCCAAGGAATCTCCACGCATAATCTTTGATTTGCGTGGAGAGGATGTCAATGGTGTCCGGTGTGTCGCCAACAGAAAGAACTGTTTGGGACAACCGCCTATCGAGAAATTACCCGCATCGAGTGCGATCCGCGCGGGCGAAACGCCCAACCGCAGCTGTGCGCCCGAGCCGATATCCAGGCTTATCCGACGTGGGAAATTAACGGACGCTTCTATCGTGGCGGACAGTCGCTCGATCGATTGGCCGCCCTATCGGGATATACCGGATCTCGCGAGTTTTGAAGCGGGGAAAACGATCTCGAACGATCGAACTCGAGTTCGTGTCTTGTCAGTTTTTCGCCTGCACGAGAAGATATGTCGCTTGTCCAATTCTCCAATATGAAACGCGATCGAACGATGGTAAAACGAGGGTGGCGATACCTGGGAATTTTTATCGCGACTGTCAGTATTCTTGTTTTGGCGAACGCTTTGCGACAAGCGGGGATGTTCCAAACCCTCGAAGCTTGGGCTTTCGACGTGGGAACGCGCTATCACCAATGGTACGAACGACAAGCGATCGATCGTGCGTCGGTCTTGCTGCCTCTGTCGTTCCTCGGCGGTCTCGCGGTGAGTTTGTCACCTTGCGTTCTCGGTTTACTTCCGATAAACCTCAGCTACATTGGCACGCGGGAGATTGCCTCTCGCCGAGATGCATTAGTCAAAGCCAGTTGTTTCGTTCTCGGTGTCGTGACGATGTTGAGTGTGTTTGGGTTATTTTCAGCGTTTGCTGCGGCAGTGTTGATTCAGTACGCGGGTTTCGTTCGTTTGGCAGTTGGATCGATCGTGGTGGTCATGGCCTTGAGTTTGATGGGAATTCTGCGGTTGCCCTTGCCTCAAGGGTCGTTGCAACTTCCCGTGTCCGGATCGTTCGGGGTTGGTCTGACGTTTGCACTGGTTAGTTCTCCCTGTAGCAGTCCCGTCATGTTCGCGGTACTGGCTGCTGGGGCGGAAACGGGTTCCCCCATACTCGGTGCGTTGGCGATGGCGAGTTTTGCCTTGGGGTTTACGACGATTATCTTTCTCGCGAGTTTGTTTGCCGGTTTAGCCAAGCAAACGCAGGCGTTGCTTCCCTATTCTGGCTCGATCGTGCGTTTTGCCAGCGTGTTGCTATTGGGTTTTGGCATTTTCTATCTCATTGATGGTGCGTGGTGGATTGTCGCTTGGCTGTCAGTTGCTTGACAAAAAAGTAAAAAAGTGATAAATAGATACCCCACGTCATCTCCCCATCACCGCCCCCTCAAAATCCTGCAAACCCCAGTGGAGAACCGGGGTATAATAAGACAATCTGAGGCGTTCTGCGCTTCGGAACGCTGTCTTTGAGATTCTGCTTCGAGCCTGGAGCGGAACGGAGTTCTATCGTGGAACTGTCATGTAAAAGCGAGTACGCCCTACTCGCACTTATCGAACTCGCCACCCACTACACCAAGGGTGAGCCGTTGCAAATCCGACAAATTGCAGCGGGTCAAAACATTCCCGATCGTTACTTAGAGCAACTGCTCGCTACCTTACGGCGAGGCGGCCTCGTGCGTTCCCTGCGCGGTGCCAAAGGGGGATATCTCCTCGCTCGGGAACCGTGGAAAATTACACTGCTCGAAACCCTCGAATGTATCGAAGGCACGAACGGCAAAGCGCTTCCCTCGACCGATCGACCCTCAACTATAGAAAGTGAAATCGTCCGAGATATCTGGCAAGAGGTTCGCGAACGCGCCAACGCTGTTTTACAAAAATACACGCTGCAAGATCTCAAAGAACAGCGCGAAGCCCGACAGCAAGTCAATATTATGTATTACATCTAACCTAGATTCTGGGACGATCGATCGAGACATCAATGCAATTGGCTAGATTGTCATCTCTCGAGCGCCTAGACCTGGTCATTCAACTTTGAACCTCAAACGATTTATGAACATCGCAAACAATATCACCGAACTGGTCGGACATACTCCCCTCGTCCAACTCAATCGGATTCCTCAAGCGGAAGGTTGTGTCGCTCGTCTCGTGATGAAGCTTGAAGGAATGAACCCAGCGGCATCAGTTAAAGACCGCATCGGGGTCAACATGATTAACGTCGCCGAACGGGAAGGACAGATTACACCCGGCCAAACTGTTCTCGTCGAACCGACTTCAGGAAATACGGGGATTGCGTTGGCAATGGTTGCCGCAGCCAGGGGATACCAACTGGTTTTGACGATGCCCGACACCATGAGTGTAGAGCGTCGAGCCATGTTGCGGGCGTTCGGCGCACAACTCGAATTGACCCCAGGGGTTGAAGGAATGCGCGGCGCGATCGCTCGAGCGTCGGAAATTGTGGAAAACACGCCGAACGCTTATATGTTGCAACAGTTCCAAAATCTTGCCAATCCAGACATTCACCGTAAAACGACCGCCGAGGAAATCTGGAACGACACCGACGGTCAAGTCGATATCCTCATCGCTGGCGTGGGAACGGGCGGTACGATTACCGGCATCGCTCAGGCGTTGAAGAAGCGCAAACCATCCTTTCAAGCAATTGCCGTCGAACCGACGAACAGTCCGGTGTTGTCGGGAGGAAAACCGGGGCCTCACAAAATCCAAGGAATTGGTGCGGGTTTCGTGCCAGAAGTCCTCGATACTCAGCTCATTGATGAAGTGGTGGCAGTTTCGGACGACGAAGCGATCGCCTACGGCCGCCGCCTGGCTGCGGAAGAGGGTTTACTGTCGGGGATTTCGAGCGGGGCAGCCTTGTGTGCGGCGATTCGCGTCGGACAGCGCCCAGAAAATGAAGGTAAACTAATCGTAGTCATTCAACCGAGCTTTGGCGAGCGATATTTGAGTACGCCGCTGTTTCAAGACCCACAGCTGACGATGGAAGCGATTCTGACGTAGCCATTTCGAGGACGATGGACGAGCGAAACCATTACGACGTTTTAAAGGTCGATCGAACGGCAACTCAGGTAGAGATCAAACAAGCCTACCGTCGTTTGGTGAAGCAGTTCCATCCCGATCGAAACCCCGATTCGGCAGCGAAAGAGGAGATGATTCGCATTAATGCGGCCTACGAGGTTCTCGGCGATCGAACGGCACGCCAATCTTACGATCGACGTTGGGAAGGGTACGCAGGGCGGTCGTCTCCACGGGGGGCTTCGACGGCTTCGGCGACCACCTATCGCGACGAGTATCGCGTCACCCGTCAAGCTTCGCGGAACGCCGACGATTTCGTTGCCTTTTGGTTGAAACAAGTGTATCGTCCGATCGATTTGGAACTCGATCGTATTCTCGATGCCCTCGACCCCCAAATCGACGACCTGTCAGCCGACCCGTTCGACGACATCTTGATGGAGAATTTCGCCGTTTATCTGAGTCAGTGTCGGGTGTTTCTCGATCGAGCGCAAGCGGCGTTTCGATCGTCTCCCAACCCGTCGTCGTTGGCGGGAGTTGCGGCTGATATCTACTATTGTCTCAACCAAGTCGGGGACGGTCTCGAAGAGTTAGAATCGTTCACGCTCAACTACGACGACCGACACCTCCACGTCGGCCGGGAACTGTTTCGCATCGCGCGGGGATTGCAGGAAAACGCTTACGAGCGCATTCGACACGTGCTTTGAGAATCGCGACAACCGGACGGCGCGATTAGAATTGTCAATACACGGGTTAACGAGTTAGGTCAAACCATGGAACAGCAATGGTTCGATCGAGGCGTCGAACGCGCCCAGCAGGGAGATTACGTCGGTGCGATCGAGGCACTGACTGAAGCCATCCGCGCGAATTCATCGTTCGCACCCGCTTACGATCGACGGGCTAGGGTCTATTTCGATTCGGGGCGGTTACACGATGCGATTTCCGATTACACGCACGCGATCGAACTCGACGATCGCTTACTCAGTGCCTACTACGGCCGCGCCCTCGTGCGGTTGGCGTTGAAAAACTTTCCCGGTGCGCTGGCCGATGTCGATCGTGCGATCGAACTCGACACAAACTACGCCGCTGCTTACCAACTGCGGGGAACGATTTGTCGCCGACTCGCCGATCGAAACGGGGCGATCGAGAGTTTCAAGCAAGCGGCACACTTGTATTTAGCTGCAAAGGATAAGGAGAGTTGCCAGCGCTGTCTCGATCGAGTCAAGGAGCTACAGCCGCCTCAACCGTCAGCGTCTACCCGAAAAATGCCGCAGTCTCCCATTCCCTCAGTCGAAGATTTTTACGCGCAACTGCTCGATCGCGTTCGTAAAGGCGACGCACGCAACGTTTTGCAAGATCTGAATTGGGCGATTCAAGCTGACGAAAACGACGCTCGGGCTTACTGCTGTCGGGGGATCGTGCGCCTCCAAATCGGCAATACGAGAGAAGCGCTCGAAGATTTCAACCGCGCGCTACAACTCGACGCCAACGATGCTCTCGCCTATCGCAATCGTGGAAAAGTCCGCTTGCAACTCGGCGATCGCGCTGGAGCGTTAGCAGATTTCGATCGAGCGTTGGAACTCGACCCCGAAGATCCTTTGGTGTACGTGGCGCGGGGTAACGCTTTTCGCGATGTCGGTGACTATCCTCGATCGCTCTCGGATTACGGTCGAGCGTTGGAACTCGACCCCGATAGCGCCCAGGCTTATCTCAATCGCGCTCTGGCCCATACGCGGTTAGAGGAAACGCGCAAAGCGATCGAAGACTATCAAACCGCTGCCTCGAAATTTTGCGAACAGCAAGATTGGGACAATTATCACGACACCCTTGAAAAACTCCAACAATTGCAAGCCGGCGCGCCTAAATCCGTCGCTCGAGAGAGTTCGAGTGAGATTCCGAAAGATCGTTTGCGTCAGCGGTTGCTGTTATTGGTTGGGGGGCATTGGGAGTTAGCCGAGCGTCTCATCGCCCAAGCGAAACTGTACTATCCCAATCGATCGGAAGACTGGTACATTGAGAAAATCGTCTACGATATCGAGCGCGAACGGGGCATGGAGAACGGGTGAGAGAAACTCGGGGGAGAAAGACATTCTCTCAATTTGACTCAACGAACCCCCCGTTGAAGGCAGTTGGAAGTCAATTTGAGAACTGTCACGATCGGGCCTCTGACGTTTGGACGGGCGTTCACACTGAAATTGAAAGAGGGCGCATCGTACCGAAATGTTAGAGGGAGTCGGGTCATGAATATGGCAAGAGCGCCGGAATGCCCGCGCTGTGGACGGCATACGATCGTGCAACAAAGCGAATCGCGTTGGACGTGTTTGAATTGTAATTTCTCGAAAGATTTATCAAAACCTCGGTCTGAAGAATCGGAATCTAGTGGTTTTTTCACCGCCGTTTTGCTGGCTGGCGTGCTCGTGGCGGTCATGGTTGAAGTGGCTCAGGGAGCGCCCGTTTCCGATCGATCGGTTTCGATCGATCCTTGGACGACTCCCGCATTGACAATTGGACAAATTTCTGTGTCGATCGATCGCTAAATCGATTACGATGGAACCATGAGAAGAGGAAGAAGGGACCGACGAGTCCCTTTTTTCGTATCTGTTCGATCGTGGCAACTCGATCGCGTAGATGTCGATCTCAGTTGAAGAGAAACGACAATGGATTGCTCGGATCGGCCGCAAACCCCAAAATGCCTCGATCTCGATGTTCGTAGTGTAAGTTTCCTCGTGCGTCGAAGAGGAACGTTCCACCTCGCTGCGTCAAGTAGGTGGCATCGGGAACGTAGATTTTCCAATGGCTGAGAACTTCCATCATGTTCTGCAGTCGTAACGTTGCTAACTCGAAAGGACGCTGAAAACCGCGACCGCCTGCGAAGCTGAAAAACGAGCCTTTGATGGGGGGAAGTGGAGACGCTTTAACAACTTCATCGTCACCGATGAGCTGAGGTGCGTTTCGATCGCCTCGATATCCCCGAATCACTTCAGCTAACGTTCCCGGACTGCCAATTCCCGCACACATCAGCAGCAGGTTCAGCCACGCGGATTGACGATCGGACAATCTGGGGAGTTTCACGGAAAGACCTGGGTAAAGGTCGAGTTGGCGGTGTAGTTCAGCCTTCGGATCGACAAACAGCCCGTCAGCGGGAAATCCTGTATAGTTGCAGAACTGTTTTCCTGAGTTGAGATCGCCTATCCCGATCGCGCGAATTGCTAAGTTTTGGTTTTTCAATGGTTCGGCTGTTCGTCGCAACCATCCTGCATATTCGAGACTGTCGAAATCGCCGAGTTGAGGCCAGACGAGGACGAGGGTGCGTGGAGAGTTCTCGCAGTTTTCTAAAACGGGCTGTGTCGTTCCGTCACTAACACGCTGGCGTTGCGTTTGCTTGAGAATGGTGTAAGGATTCATCTGCAATTTGCGGCGATGGTCGTTACGTTAGAATGTGTTCTCCAAGCATAACTGCTTTGCGAATTGAATTTCGATCGAAACTCAACTCATGTCATACTGCGTGTTGCTTCACAAAAGTCAATTTACTCAAAATCGATCGATCTAGGGTGCTTAGCTCGATCGTTATTTTCAACAAACATTCTATAAAATAACGATACAAAGAGATACTTGCAAGCCGACAAAAGCTATTATTAGGATGATACCTTCTATCTCGATTAGACCCAGGAGAGAGTGGAAGGAGAGGCTTGGAAAATTTAGTGAATCATTTGGAATGTCGATTGCTAAAGCAATAGAAGGCGATTATCGTGTCTGTTTTATTATCATAAAAACTATAAAAAAGCAACCGTTTTTTTAACAAGAATCAGTTGATTTAGGTTTTTGTTAATTTAAAGGTCTTGCTTTTGAATTAATTTTTGAATCAATTTTTAAAAGAATTGTGAGTTTAAATTTCAGCATATCCTAAAAATGAAATATACAAAAGAAATATACCAAAAATCAACAAAAGAGGTCTTATTATGAGTCGGCATAAGTTTGGTTGGATGCCAGACTACCCTAATCTTAGGGACTATACACTCAGTCATGCCCTTGAAACAATCGGAAAGGCTGAAATTCCGATAGGAATTGGCAAATTGGAACCGGATACTTGTCATCTTTCAAAAGTGCTTAAAGTACTTCAGTTCGCCACCAACGATCGAGGTGAGTTATATCGCATTCACAAAGTTCGAGAAAACGAGATTTTGCGAAAAATTGCTGAGGATTATAAGGTAACACCACGGCAAATTCAACAAATTAATCCGGATGTCTCGATCGATGGAGAGCTTCCAGAAGGTCAAAGCATCAAAATTCCACCGAGACTTCCAGAAGAGTACTCGATCGTCGTTCCTCTTACAACATCTACAGAAGAAATTAATGAAAACTATGAGTTAAGCCTCGAACTTAAATCGAAGTACAAATATGACGAAATACTGTGGTCTCCCGTTGAAGATCAAGGTGAACTGAATTCCTGTACTGCTCAAGCCTGTGTGGCATTATTAGAATATTTCGATCGAAGAGCTTTGGGATACCATACAGATATTTCAAGACTTTTCCTGTATAAACTTACCCGTAAATTGATGGGTTTAAATGGAGATAGTGGCGCTTCGATCGGTGCGATGTTATCTGTTGTCAGGAGATTTGGGATTTGTGCTGAATCAGATCGTCCTTACAAGATTGAAGATTTGGATAAGGAACCCTCAGAATTTGACTATCATATGACACGGCGAGTTGAAGGACTTGCATCGTTACGTCTCGATCGACCAATGCTTTCTATGAAGGGGCTATTGGTACAAATTCGAGTTTTCATTAGTGGTGGATTTCCTGCTATTTTTGGCTTTACAGTTTACGACTCGATCGAACAAGCTTCAGCGCAGAAACCTAAAAAACAGAAGAATTCTGGAAAAGGTAAGATTCCTTTCCCCACGTTTGTAGACAATCGCCGCGGCGGCCACTGTGTAGTTGCTGTGGGTTATGATGATGAAAAAATTATTCGGAATATCACTCCTATTCGATGGCAAGACGAATATAAATTTGAATTACTACAGAAATATATTGGTCAACCTTTTATTAGATTAGATGACGATCGGTGCATTGTTACAAAAGGTGCATTTAGAGTTAGGAACTCTTGGGGCGTAGAGTGGGGAAAAGAAGGTTATGGTTGGTTGCCCTATGCCTATGTCCTCGCAGAGTTGACAAAAGATTGGTGGTCGCTTCTTAATGTTGAGTGGTTAGATCGAGGTTGGTTGGGTTTTAAAAACAACTACGATCTCTTAGAAGTCTGTAACCCTTATAAGGAGGATTGTGGTAATCCAAATAAAGGGGGTGAGAATACGAACACGGGTAGTGGGAGCAACCCATAACTTTAATTTAAAACATTTATTTTTATTGACTCGATCGTACAGAATTCGGGATGAAAATCTTCTTTTGAGCTGCTATAATAGATTTTTTGGGTGCATCCCATTTTTGCAAGAAGCATGAGGCGTAGGGTTCGTTAGCGGGCTACAAAATTCGGCTGAAGTCGAGACGAATTAGATTGCCGCGTAATGCAATGACAACTATTTTTACATTTTTGAGATGCTATAATTGAGTTGTTTTTTGCGGCGAATTTTTCAAGTTTTCAGGTTTCACAGGGTATCTCTGAAAAAGAATTACGCAAACAAGGTTTATATCTGCTAGATTTTGTTTAAAAATATGACATGAATTTAATTTATAAACATTCTTTAGGTGGATTTTCAAACCAATTAGGTAAGTTTTCTTTATTTGTTGTATTTAGATATGCTTCTAAATGTTGACAGCTATATTCTAATAACCCATGTAAATCTCTTGCTTGAGGAGTTAAGTTCGTATTTATTTTCCAAAGCTTTACAGTTCGATCGTGGCTGGCAGAAGCCACCATCAAGAAATTTGAGTTTCGATCGTAAAAGGTGTCGATCGAATTTATCCAACTTTGATGGCTTCCTAATATTTGGAATTCTAAAGTATTTTCGGTATTAAAATTTTGAATCATTTTATCGACATTCCAAAGTTTTACAACTTCATCAGTGCCACTAGAAATAATAAACTTTCCATTGGGACTGAACGCAAGTCCACCATAATTATACTCGCCAGTTTCAATTTTTCCAACTGGATTCCAGTTTTCTTCTTGCTTTTCCCAAATTTTTATCACACCATCATAACTCGCAGAAGCTAAGCGATCTCCATCTCGGTTAAACCTGACGATAGCAACTCCATCTGGATGTCTACCAATTTCTATAGCACGGTTATTTTGACAAAGTGAGACGATTCCTACTTCGTTGGAGTAAGCTATAACTGTTCGATCTGTTGGATGAAAATCAATACTGTTAATATCATTGGACATATTTTGAGGTGTTGAGTTTTCTTGCGACAAATTCATGGCTTCATTGCATACCTCTAAAGCTTGTTGACTACTATCGTTATTGAAACTCCATATTTTTATGATTCCATCTCTACCAGAAGCTGCAATCGCCTTGTTGTCGGGGCTAAAGCTAAGACCATAAACTGGCCCTCCACTATCAAAGGTTTCAGCTTCTACTAATTTTCGATCTTCGATCTTCCATAACTTTACCTTTCCATCTTTACCCCCTGAAGCAAGTAAAGATCCATCATCGTTAAACCGAACTTCCCAAACCATATCTGAATGAGCTTGAGGAACATTATCTAATTGCGAGCCATCTTGACTCCACAGTATGATATTTCCCTTCTCATGAGCAGTAACAATTTGACCGTTTTGAGGATGAAAACTTACACTTTTAACTATTCCTGTTAGATCGTTTAATGTTTCAGGAAGCTCTAGCCGATTGTACTCATATATTTGTGTGATTATTGTGTTCAATGTTGTATTTACTAATGATCTTCTATTTATAACTGTATTTTCGAGAGCGTCAAGTGCTTTTACACTGGCCATCATTGCTTCAAGTTGATTGCCCTGCTGAAGATAAATTTCGGCTGGAGAAATCCACGAGTCAGCCAAAAGCCTGTGCTGAAATTGGCTCCAAGATTCTACGAAAGCCAAAGCTGTAATGGTAAAGAGAATACTCGCTCCAATAGTCACTCTAGCGCGAGCTTTCTCTTGTTTGGCTCGTTCCGCTTCAAGTTCTGCCTTAGCCTCAGCAAGTTGTCGCAGTTCTGCTTCAGCTTTTGCTTTCTCTTCTGCCAGTCGTCGCAGTTGACGTTCCCGCTCTAACTCCGCTTCTCGATCTCGATCTCGCTTCTCTACACTTTTCTCGAAAAACTCCCGTTCCAACTCCAGCAGACGGGGATTCGTTCGTTCCACCCACTCCGTAACAGCCACCAACTTTGCCCCCGCCAGCAACGCCTCCTCTGACTTCTGATAACTGGCTTCCCATTCCCGAGCGTCAGCACTCAAACGCCGATTAAACCGCAGATTTTCTCGATCTGCCTCGATCCAACTCACCAATAACCGCCAATCGGACAGTAAGGCTTCGTGGGCAACTTCCACTTTATTTCGATCGGTCACAATTAGCCGTTGCTCTCGATCGGCCAACAGTCGAATCGTCCGCTGACACTGCTCGGTAGAGTCCGCAATTTGCCTCAAATGCTCTGGTGTAACTCGTCGGCGGGTCACTTGTCGATCCTCCCCAAGCTGCACCAACTCCAAAAACAGACGACGCACGAACTCTTTATCCGCAGGCGCTAAATTGTGATAAAGCTCGTCAGCGCGTTTTTCCAACGCACCCATAACACCGCCGATTTGCTGGTATCCCTGACACGTCAGCAAGGGTTGAGGAGAAGATACGTCGGTGATGCAGACGCGCCACAACTCAGCCAGAGCGTACTGCAACAGGGGTAACGCTCCCGCTCGATCGACTACGTCAGAGATAATTTGACCCTCCAACCCCAATTCAAACCTTACCCCCTGTTTTTGAGCTGGCTTGACGATGGCTTGTTCCAATTCCGCTGGTGTGAGTGGCGTGACAAAATAAGTCGTCGGGGGGGTCTTGTTAATCAGAATTGCCGCCTCTTCGTAAGCCGCAATTCGATCGAGAAAATCCCCCCGAACGGCCACCACCACACGCATTTCCTGCCCTAGCTTCAATCGCTCTTCCATCACCCGACGAACGAACTGGCGGCGTTCGGCTTCGTCGTCGCAGAGGGTAAACACCTCCTCGAGTTGGTCGATAAAGAGTAAAAACGGTCGATCGAGCGATATTCCGGTTAACGCTTTCTCCAGTTCTTCTAAGGGACGAGTCCCAGGGGTAAACGTCCGTATTGGCCATTGGCTGCTCCCCGGTAAACAATTGTCGTGTAGCGCTGGAATTAATCCCGCTTTCACCAGAGAAGACTTGCCGCACCCCGAAGGACCGATGACTGCCAAAAAACGATTGCTTTGCAGTCGATCGATCGAGGCTCGAATTGCCCGTTCTCGTCCAAAAAAATAATCGGCTTGCTGTTGCTCGAAAGCCTTGAGTCCGAGATAGGGATTATTCCAATTTACCGCCGTTTCGGGAGAAGTTTCGATCGTTGGCGGTTGCAGTGGATACGCGACTAGACAGATCGATCGACCCCAACCTAACTTAATGGGTTCTTGCTGAGAACCTTTGAGTTCTCGGCTGACACAATCAAACAAGCGCTCTCCGCTAATTTCTCCGTCACTATCTGCATTGTCGGCTGATAGTCCATTCAACAACGCCCCCGTAAACACGCTATGTTTGTCTTGTTGACGCGCGCGAGCGACCTGAAAGTTACGACAGGCTGTAATCAGATAGTAATCTTTTTGAGAACGAAAGGCATTAAAGCTGTGTTCTAATAGATTTCGCTCGATAAACTGACCGCTATGGCAACAGTCTAAGATGACAACTAAACTGCTCAGCTCAGAACGACTAATTAGCTCGTTTAAACCGTCTAGAGGAATGCCATACTTTTGCTCGACGATCTCTTCTCCGCGAAACTCAACTTCGCAATCTGAAGCCGCTAAGTATCCTCTTGGTTGCCCCAAGTTTTCAGACACTTTGATTCCATGTCCTGTAAAGTACAGGAGTGCCTCGCTTCTGTGAGCTTGCTCTAACAGAAGCGTCTGAACGGCTTTCCCCAGACTCGCCCCCGTTACAGGTTCGCCAATTATTTCCCGCTTCGAGGTTTCTCGATTGCGTCGGTCGGGAAAGCGCTTGACTTCGGTAAAGTTTCCATAAGTTTCTAAGACGCGAGCGACGGCCTCTGCATCTGTCGTGGTCTTCGTCAACTTGCTGTAGTGTTGGTACTGAGAAATACCAACAACCAGTGCATAACGAGCCATGAATTAAAGATTTTTATTGCTAAATGATAATTTTTATTTCGTTCGATCGTTTGATGGTTCGATCTACTCACTTAAAATAGCAAATTTCTGCTGGGGTTGCCTTTAATTCGCTTAAAATAGTTTTAAAACGTTACAGAGGTGAGTGATGTCAGAAGTTCAGCGTCTGTTACTCGACCTTGAAGGTGAAACCTACGAAATTTATATTGAATCTAAGGAAACGCCTCAAATGCCGACAGAGCCTGTATCTCTGGATTACCGGCAAGATGACGATGAGACTTATGCTTTAAGACCCGGAGAGGCAAGGGTCAAAATGCAGCAGGTTCGCAAAATGATTCGGGGTTACGCGATGTACGCGCTAAGTGCTTTCAAGGATTTTAGCTTGGCAACTGTCGAAGACGTGACTCTCAAATTTGGCATTAAAATGGGCGCAAAAACTGGAATTCCTTATATTACCGAAGGGACGATCGACAGTAACTTAGAAATTCAAGTCAAGTGTAAATTTCCGAACGAATAAGCAACGTGGCTTAAATTTAAATTTCGCCAGACAAGACCCGTTTCCCCGTTGGTACGGGCTGGACAGCTGCTGCATCTATGGTGACAAAAACCCCCGTTGCTTTCACGCCTTTGGGGGGAGTTTCAGGAGGCGTTAGTCGAATAAATACAGAACCTCGATCGTCAGTATTAAACTCCCCACAAAATAAAGCTTGACCGTCCGCTAAGGCGAGCCACATCCGATAAACGCGCTCAGGAGGAAGTGGTGGTAAATCCCCCAGAGAAATCACAATTTCTTGCCATCGACCTGGCGTAAACAACAGTGTTCCTGTACCCACTGAGTTTCCCTCACCTTCGAGTGCAATTAAGCGACTGGTCGGTTGTTGGAGAATGGCCGCAACCCGTTGCGTCTCGATCGATTGGGCGAGTTTTAATTGTCTGCGAAGCCAGATGTTCTGCACTCCTAAGACAAATGCTATAACGATCGAGATTGCAGCAACGATCCTAGACCATAAAAAAGCGCGAGGTAAATCGATCGACGGTTCGGACGTTCGTTGTTTTTCTCGTATGACGTAAGCTTCGAGAATCGTGTCTTGTAAGCCAGAAGACGGTGCAACTTTGGGGAGTGCAGTCGGAAGCACGTTTAAGCTAACTTGTAAGGCTTTCACCTCTTGTGAAAATTCAGGGCATTGTTCCAACAACTGCTCGACCTGGCTGAGTTCTTCCTCGCTCAGATCGCCGAGAACATAACCTGCTGCCAGCTCCTTTTCCGCCTCTGATAATAATCTGGGCATCTTTTCCTCCTTCACCCGACTGCATCCCCCAGAATTTGCCGTAGTAACATCAGACCTTTACGGGCGTTGGTTTTAACAGTTCCTAAAGGTATCCCTAACTGCTGAGAGATTTCACGATGACTCAGCCCTTGGTAGTAGTTCATCTCTAAAACTTGACGGTTCTTCTCAGGGAGCTGTGCGAGTGCGTCCCGCAGTGTCTCTTCCTTTTCCGAGCAGGATGCTTGCTCTAGAGGCGTTGGTGTTGATAGTTCGAGCGGTTCAAAACTTTGCAATCGTTCTAGGGTGCGTTGGCGACTATCGTTGCTTTTGAGCCGGTTCAGGGCCCGCGATCTGACCATCACACATAAGTAAGTACTGAGTGCGGCACGGTCTGGGTCGAATTTCTCGTTTTTCCAAAACGTCAAGAATACTTCTTGGGTTAAATCCTCCGCCTCAGTTGCATTATCGAGCATCTTAAATGCCAAGGAGTAGACCAGCCCGCAGTACCGTCCGTATAAAACCTTGAGCGCTGTTGCATCTCCAGCCCTCAACCTCCAAACTAACTCGGTATCAGGGACATCAGCAGGGATGCGAGTCATAAATCTTCCGTCGGAGAGTTCGCCTGTGCCCGATCGAATCCTAGCACCTTTCATTTTAAGAAGCGCTTCAGTCCGATTTCCGACTACAAGATCGAAACTCAAACGCGATCGATCGCGCTCTGGAAGCGGCATTTCGGTATTGGGGACGTAGCATCTCGTCTCTTGAAAACCCGATCGATCTTCAAAAAAATTCAATTTTTTAAATCCAAGTTCACAGAACGCCTGTATCTAAATCGAAGCCAGTACACAAAGCTCGATCGTCGGCGATTCGAGTGGCTCGAGTGTGATTTTTTAACGGTACGAAAAGCAAAATACCAAGCCAGATCGTTTGTGTTTCTGGTTGCTTTCTCGTGCTTTCTTTCCTGCAAGTTCAGCCAATTATCTCGTTGACCAAACGCACAGATAGGAGAACTAGAGATGGATCTCATCAAACAAGTTGGAACCCGCTTTGACGACACGTTAATCGGAACTGACGGTGACGACAAGTTACTGGGCAAAAAGGGTAACGACCTTCTGTTCGGTCGTGCTGGAAACGATCGACTCAATGGAGGCGCGGGCAACGACGAACTCTTGGGAGAGGAGGGAGACGATACCCTACGCGGCGGAAAAGGCCGCGACGTCCTCGATGGTGGTTCGGGCAACGACGATCTCAAAGGGGGAGCAGGCGATGATGTCTTACTGAGCAGCGAAGGGATCGATCGACTCCTCGGGAATGCAGGAAACGACCGCTTTAAAATTGGAGTCTTTGAAGCGGGATACTTCCTCGACGGCGGCCGAGAAAATCGCGATGGCGACGAGAACGAAGCCGGGAGTGGTTTAACCGGCGATACCCTCGATTTGTCAGAGTTGGATTTAACGAATGTCGATCGTGTTTTCGTCGATCTCGACATCGAAAATCAAGGTGCGCTGAATCCAGCTCCCCCCAGCCAAAATGGAATTTTACGCATCGATCGTGGGGGAATCGAGATCGAGATCGAAGTCGATAACGTAGAAAACATCATTGGTTCTTCTTTCGGCGAAACGCTATTCGGCAATCAGGAAAACAACGTGATTCTCGGCGGTGCGGGAGACGATCGAATTCATCCCTTTGGGGGTGTCGATTTTGTCGATGGCGGCGACGGCATCGATACGTTCTTGCTCAATGCTGCACCTCAAGGAGTCTCGATCGATTTCGAGCGTGGCACGGCTGGCCCCAACACCTTCGTCAACTTTGAGAACGCCAATGGTAGCGCAGTGGGCGACGATGCCATTTTGGGCGATGCGAACGTCAACGTGCTAAACGGTCTCGGTGGCAACGACGAACTCAACGGCCGCGGTGGTGGAGACACCCTTGAAGGGGGGACAGGCTTCGATCGATTTGTTTTCGATGGCGATCCCTTTGATGGTATTGACGTCTCGGCCCCGGGACGGCAGATCGTCGGCAACGAAGACTTTATCGTCGATTTCTCGCTTGCAGACGATCGAATTGTCCTCAACTCAGAGGATTTCGAGGTTTCAGGGGAATTGTCGTTCTTCAACGGCCTTGCCGAAGACTTACCCAGCGGTGGCGTCAACCTCATCGTTCTACAAAACAGCGACAACGATGACAATCCAGACACTCCCTTCCTCGCTGGTACGGCTGCTAACCTCATCGCCGAACGAGTTGACGAGGCGGGTGCAGGCTTCTTCGTCTACTTCAACTCGAATCTCGGTTTAAACCGGCTCGTCTATTCGACCGATCTCAGCGATGCCAGCGCCGATCTAAAAATTGTCGCTCGCCTGACCAATTTAGAAGGAGAAGACGCGATCGATGCTTTGTCCGCGTTCGAGCGCGATAACTTTGCCTTCATTGGCGACAACGTCGACGAATTCGGTATCGGTGAGGATAGCGATCGAGAGGTGAGTGAAACGGAAGACAATCTCGGTCGATCTCTGACCGCTTCTTCGACCCATAACCTCGATCGACTGACCGAAAGCGGAAGCAGCAATGTCAGCTTGGAACCCACAATCGAAGTGTTAGCAACCTTTGGCTCTCCAGCTTCGGGTTGGTTGGCTGAAGTCTACGAAAAAGCGAACGCTTCGGATGGGTTGGATGCTGAAACATCGCTCGTCCTCGCCGATGGCTTCACAAATCTAGATGCTTTTGTCATGGAAGACTTAATGTCTGGACTCGGCGTTTAAGTCGTATTGGGATGACTGAATCGGGGTGAGCCAAGCTCGCCCCATCCTTTCGTCACACTCGACTTGGCCAAGAACGAATCGGTGTTTTAGATTTAGAAATTACCAATCGCGATCTCGATTTCGGGGAGGATGTCTCCAATCGTCTCGGTCGGAAGGATTTCGATCTCGGCGACGATCGTCGATCGGTGGCTGCTCCTCGAATTCGTCCTCGTCAGGCGCTTCGATCTCCCAGGCTTCATCCTCGATCGTCGGTTCGACCTCTTTTTCGACATCTTTAATGTCCAAATCTTCGATCCCGATCGCGGTTTCTGGCGGGGGGGGTTCCTCGATGGGGGGCTGAGAATTGGGGGGTTTGTCGGCAGTTTGATAACTGTAGGAATACACAGTCCCCTCACGATACGATTCGACGGGTTTCTGTTCGATTTCGTAGGTACGTCCGGTGTAATCGGAGGGAGCCGGTTCTTCAGCCTCGTACTCGTCGTATTCTTCCTCGTCCCACTCTTCCTCGTCGTCCCAAATTTCGGGGTCTGCCTGGTATGCTACGGTGGTCTCGATTTCCTCGACAGGAGGACGGCGATGGCGAGGCGGTCGCCTCGGTTCGTCCTCGATCTCGTGAAATTCGTGAAGTTCGTCTCCCGTCTCGACCCAATTTCGATCGATCTCAGATTGGTTTAGGGCCGTACCACCTCGCTCCCTCGGTCGATCGACTTTCCGTTGTTCGCTGTCGAGTTGTCCCCACTGAAATAATCGATCGAACACCCAAGCCGTTATCGCACCGGCCAAACCGGCCCCTGCCACCCACAGGCCCAACGGTAACGAGAGCGAAGTCGTTCCGAAAAAACGCAAGGCGATCGAGGGTGTTCCGTTCTGCACGACGAACACGGTTAGCAAGGCGATCGCCACCAACAACCCGACCGGAATATTAGATCGGACTTTAGAGTTTCGCTGCATCTTCCTTCCAACGCTCGATCGGCACGCAGTCGATATCGAGCTGATCTAACGCGCGAGCGACGACGAAATCCACCAAATCCTCGATCGTTTGGGGATGGTGATACCAAGCGGGAATTGCCGGAACGATCCGAACGCCCACTTCGGCTAACGTCGTGAGGTTCCGTAGGTGAATCAAACTCAACGGCGTTTCGCGCGGTACGATTACCAGTTTACGGCCTTCTTTGATTTGCACGTCGGCTGCTCGTTCGAGTAAATCCGAACTCACCCCCGTGGCGAGTTTGGCAACGGTTCCCATACTGCACGGGACGATGAGAGTCCCCAAAGTCCGAAACGAACCGCTGGCAATGTTCGCACCGATATCGGTAGCAGAATGACAACGCAACAAGCCTCCCGTCGCCACCCCAGCCCGTTCCCGCCAAAACTGTTCCTGTTTGACGGGGTCGGCGGGCATTTGTACGCCCTCTTCGGCTTTCCAGACTTGGTAGCTGGCCTTGGAAGCGACCAGTTCGATGCGGTAGTTCGCCTCGAGGAGGTATTTCAGCGCACGCACGGCGTAGATCGTTCCCGATGCCCCCGACACGCCAACGATAAGGGGACGTTTGTTTTTGAGATCGTTCATAGCGTGAAACGTAAAAACTCTGAGGGCGGGGTGACCCCGCCCGTACACAGGCGAACGCCTGACTTTCGAGAGTGTCTGTTCTGCTGGGTTTACTCTTCTTCGTCGAAGTAATCGTCAGTTAGCGGCGCTTCGCTGCCACCCCCCACTGGGGCGAGGTCGATCTGCTGGCGGTAATAATCGACGCTTTTGACTTGAACGTCAACGCGATCGCCGAGGCGGTACTGTTTGCGATTTTTGCGTCCGACGAGGGTTTGCTGGCGCGATCGATACTCGTACCAGTCGTCTTTCAGGGAAGACACGTGTACCAATCCTTCTAAACGCGGGGGGGCTGCACCGTTTTCGCCCGATTCGATCTCGACGAAGAAACCGTAAGACTGGACTCCCGTAATCAATCCCCGGAAAATTTCTCCCGTGCGTTCTTTCATCGCACCGGCCTTTTGCAAGCCCTTGAGATCGGTTTCGGCTTCGATCGCCAGTTGTTCCCGTTCGGTGAGGGCAACGGGCAAACCCGACAGTCGCTCTTCGAGGTCGTGTTGGACGTCGGGCGGTAGAACGTTCCACGTAATCTTACCCTGACAGGAGGAATGACGTAGGTTCACGCATTCTTTGGAACGACTCGATCGACGCTCTCTTCCTTTCTCAAACACGGCGTGCAACACCCGTTGGATAAATAAGTCGGGATATCGGCGCAAGGGAGCGTTGAAGTGGGTGTAGCCTTCTTCGAGACCTAAGCTGAAGTGAAGGCCGATTTTGGTGCTGTAATGGCTCGGCCGTAAAATGGCTTCGAGAAGGTAGTTGAGAATTTTCTCGTCTTCGGATTCGGAAAACTGCTCGGAAAACTGCTTGAAGTCGCTCGGGTAAACTTCTTCTTCGTCTTCGAGCCACAGTTCGAGACCCATGTTACTGGCCAGCTTCATCGCATCCTGAACGTCGGCAATGTCCGGTGGCGGTTGGAGACAGTACAATGCGGGAACGTCGAGGGCGCTTAGATGCTCGGCAACAGCTTGATTGCTGGCCCAGACAATTTCACAAAGTGCCACGCGACTGGCGGGGAGGGGTTCGAGGATGGGAACGCCCAGCGGGGTTTCGTCATCGAAGTGGTTGTTCGTTTCCGGTAGAAACAGGTCGAAAGACCCCCGTTGGTAGCGTTGCTCGCGCAGGGCCTGGCTGACTTTCCAAAAATCGTTGAGGGTAGCGGTGAGATCGGCGGGTAGGGTCGGGGTTTTTCCGTCGCCGGTGTCACTGGCTTCGCCTTCTAGAGCGCTGAATCGATCGAACGATGCTTGGGCGACTTCAGTGCTGACGAGTCGATCGAGACAGACGATACTGGGCTGAATCTCGAATTCAGTGATGTCGCCAGATTCGTCTACGCTCAGTAAAACGGAAATGCTTCGGCGATCGACACCGGGACGGAAGGACAGCCCTTCACAAACTTCTGCGGGGAATAGGGGCAGGAACGTCTCGCCCAAGTCAATGCTGGTTCCGCGTCGGAGGCTTTCTCGATCGAGGGGCGAGTCGGGTTTGACGACACTGGCCACATCCGTAACGTGAACGCCGAGTTGCCACGTTCCGTTATCTTGGTGCGTTAACGTAAAGGCGAGGTCGATCGTCGGTGGGTTTTCGGGATCGTCGCAGAACGTCAAGGTGTTCAAGTGACGCAGATCTAACCGCCCAGCCACATCCTTTTCCTCGGTGGAAGTCAAGGCTGACGCGATCGAGTCGAGGACTTTTTGCGAGAACTTGCGGGGAAGATCGTGTTTGCAGCAGACGATGTCGATGTCGTTCGCCGCTTCGGCATCACTTCCGAGAACTTGCACGATGTGACCGATGGGAGGACTCGACCCGAGGGGATAGCGTCGGACTTCGACGTGAACGAGATAATCGATCGCATCGTGCAAGCGCTCGTCGTCTTCTAAGTCGATCTCGAACAGCAGTCGATCGTCGAGGGGAACGGCACGATATCCGTCTTCTGCAACGGCTTTGACTCGGGCGAGGACGGAGGGATTCGCTCGCTCGAGAATCAGTCGCACCTCTCCTTCGGGGGAGCGGCGGCGACTTCCTTCTTTGATGACTTTGACGAGAACTCGATCGCCGTTCCAAGCATTACTGAGATAAGATTCGCGAATATAAATGTCTTCAGCGCCTTCTGCATCTTGGATGGCAAAGCAAAATCCTTTACTCGAACAGCGCAGCTTTGCTTCGACGAGGGATTCTGTATCGTCTCTGCGGTAACGTCCTCGTTCTTTAACGAGAATACCGGATCGTTCGAGAGCGTCGAGAACGATGTGTAGATGGTTCAAGCTCGAAACGTCTTCGCACTCTAGTTTTTTTTCGAGGACTTTGGGCGCGACCGATTTATCGTCTGGAACGTTGGACAGGAGTGTTGCGATCGAAAAGTTCATGCAGTCGTTTGTCCTTAAGTACTATTACGCTAATGCAGCAGAACCCGGAACCGGTGACCGACACGACAAAACCCTTTTGAAACGTGGGTTTTGCTGTTTGTCGCTCTCAGGCTGCCGCAGTCTGAGAGTTTCGTCAGTACGAGTTGCCCGCACGGAAAACGCCTACTTCGTCGAGGGGAAGTGATTTCGTGATGGGCGGTTGTGGGAACTCGACCCATTGCGGAAGTTCCGAGATCGATCGAAACGAGCGATGCCGAGGTGACTGTTGCTCGTTCGTCCTTATAACTTAACACCTCAGTTAGGGTAACACAATTGCCTCTCGATGCCAGATCGACCGAGATACAATTTCTTTCTCTGGATTATATCTCGGAACTTCAACCGCATCCTATTTGCTTTAGAAGTTGCTGCGATACTTTACGGTTTGCTGTCGTCCGCGCCTGGGTTTCGCCATTGGTAAATTAGGTATCCGATTGCTGTGGCGATCGCGAAGCTCGCGATCCCACGATGGGATAACATGGCTATTTCTCGTGTCGGGAAAGGAATCAAAAAGCTGGCACAAAACAATCCGGCGGCAACCCAAAGTCCGTTATTTCGGAATTGATAACCGATGAATCCTCCTGGAATCAAGACGATTAGGAATAACAGTCCGGAGAGGATCTCAGTCACTTGCTGTCTGGCTTCAGCGATCTCGTTCATGATTCACTTCGATCGAATCTCTGCTTTTGATTGTAAAGGGTTTGGGAGCGTCGATCGATTGCAACTCTGCGACGGCCGACATACCAGATTTTCCCTAAGACTTGACCCCTTGAGGCCGTTTCATTTTCCACGCCTGTGGGTCGATCTCGTCAACTTTCCCGCGCTCGATCGTCCACGCTCGATCGGCAACTTCCATCAACTCCCCCGCATCGTGCGTTACCACCAGCAGACTCCAGTGTTGTTTTAATTTTCCCAACAACGCCACCAACTGACGGCGCATCGACCAATCTAACCCTGCAGTCGGCTCGTCCAGTAACAAGATTTGGGGTTGGCGGATTAACTGAACGGCTAACGCCAAGCGTCGCTGTTGTCCCCCACTCAACGCATAGGGAGAAGTCAACCAGTTCAGATGGCTCAATCCCACCTCTTCTAATGCTATCTCGACCTGTTGAGTGGTGATTTCAGGGTGTCCGAGGCGCAATTCTTCGAGAATCGTTCCCCCACAAAAATGGCGCTCGGGAAACTGAAACACTAAACCCGCCAATTGGCGCAATTGCTCTGGAAGTAGTTCTCGATCGCGCCACGAAATTTGTCCTGATGTGGGTTCTGCAAGTCCCGAGAGAATTTCGAGTAAGGTGGTTTTGCCCGAACCACTCGGCCCGATAATCAACCCTAGCGTTTGAGGAACGATTTCTAAATTCACCGATCGAAGAATTTCGGTGTGACTGGCGGGCGGGTGATATCCCAAGTTTTTCAAATACAGCATGAAAATCGATCGATCCGAACGCCTACTGATTCGCCGAACGTGCGTTTACAGCATATTCGCGAAATCGATCCATGTCTGCTTGAATCGTCGATTCCACAATACGCCCTAAAAATAGGTTGTCCATTAACTTACCCACAATCCCAGGAATGGCATAGGCAACGCTCAAGCGAACGATGCTGTCGCCATGTCGATCGTAAAATCGCACGGCCCCTCGATTCGGCAATCCGTCTACCGATTCCCATTGAATGATTTGATGGGGAATCACTCGCAACATTCGCGCCAACCAACTAAACTCAAGGCTGCGCGAGGCTAACTTCCAACGCGACAGAGACGGATCGTCTTCCAGAACGTGAACTGAATCGATCCATTTCATCCAGCGGGGCATTTGTTCTAAATCCGACCAAAGCGACCACACGTCCTCAATCGGAACGGGGACTTCAACTTGAACGCTATGTTCTAACCAATCTGCCATCGTTTCTTGCCTAAGCTTGTACAGTTATCCGTCACCAGTCACCAGCCGTCATCGATCGCGAGCCATTTGTTGGAGGGGACTCTGGAGATCGATCGCTTGCCCTTAACCTTGTCCGAACTGCTCGATAATGGCACGGGCAGCGCGGTTACCCGAAATCGTCGCTCCTTCCATGCTATCGATGTAATCCTGTTGCGTGTAACTTCCGGCGAGGAAAAAGTTGTCGATGGGGGTCGCTTGCTGCGGACGGTAAGGGTCTATTCCCGGTGCTTCTCGATACAGCGATTGCGCGAGTTTCACCACGCTATACCACGTCATGTTTAAGTCTCGGGCGGAGGGGAACAGTTCGCGCACTTGTTCGAGGACGTGATGGGCGATCTGCTCGTTACTTTGTTTGATAAACGGATCTCCTGGTGTTAGCACTAACTGCATTAAGGAGCCTTCTCCTTCCTTATAGTAGTCACCGGGGCTGGTTAAGGCTAAATCGGCGAAACAGGAGAAATCTGCATCGGGGGTGTAGAGCAAGTTATCGAGTCCAGCCGCACGATCGAGTTGTTGGCGTTGTTCTCGTTCGTGCAGTTCTGTCACCCAACCGTCAAAGCGAAGTTGAACGGTGGCAACGGGGACGGTATCGAGTTTATAGATATTGTCGAATTCCGGCCACTGTCGCCATTCTTGGGGCAGGATTTTCTGAATTCCCGGTACGTCGCAGGCGAACACGTAAGCGTCTGCACTGACGATTTCTTCAGCTTCGCCTTGGGCGACGACAACGCCGTCAACACGGGTTCGTCCGGCGGCTTCGCTGAATTTGATTTGACGGACGCGGCGGCGGGTGTAGATTTTAACCCCGCGTTCTTCGAGGTAGTTCAGGATGGGTTGGTGTAAGTATTCGTTCGGCGATCCTTCTAACATCCGCAAGACGGATGCTTCGCTGCGAGCGGCGAAAAATTGGAAAATCGTCAACATACACCGGGCGGAAATGTTTTCGGTGTCGATGAAACCGAGGGCGTAGGCGATGGGATTCCACATCCGTTCGAGGCTGCCGTTATTCCCCCCGTGCGATCGAAACCAATCGGCGAAACTGATTCGATCGAGATCGCGAATGGTTTTCATCGCACCTTCAAAATCGACTAACCCGCGCACGATGGGACTGATTCCGAGGGCGATCGAGTTTCGCAGCTTATCGTGAAGGGAGAGTTGCGATGTCGTGAAGAAGGCTTTTAAACCGTTGAAGGGCGCACCCGTGAAAAAGCGAAAGTCGAGTTCGCCGACGCGCCCGCCTCGATTGATAAAGGTGTGGGTATGCTCTTTCAGGCGCAAATACTCTAACGCCCCCACTTTGTCCATGAGGGCGAACAGGTTGTAGTAGCATCCGAAGAAAACGTGCAACCCCATTTCGATGTGGTTGCCGTCTGCATCGACCCAACTACCGACTTTTCCACCCACAAAGGGACGAGACTCGAAAATTTCGACTTCGTAACCGGCATCGGCTAAGTTCACAGCCGTTGCTAGTCCCGCTAATCCCGCACCGGCGATCGCAACTCGCATTCTTAAATTTTTTCCTGAATTGTCTCTGTTAAGTATTGTAATCTTATCCGACGCGGCAGTCGGGTTCGAACGCCAGTTTCTCGAAGAAACTGAGGTTCTATTTATTTTAGATTGTTGTACAATAAATAGAGATGCTACGTCTAGGTTGTCCAACCCCCTGAATTGGGGGTTTTTTGATGGCTAAGACAAGACTGTCGCTTGCATGGCTTCGAGAAGGTGTTGGTGGACGGTAGGAGACGACGCGATGACGAGTCCCGGTCGTTCGTAATTTTCGCAAGTGTGGAGGGGAGGGGGTACAGAACCGTCCCAGGTGGTGACGATGCATCCGGCTTCCTGGGCGACGAACGCTAACGCCGCACCGTCAATAAACTTACCCGATTCGATAATGGCTCCTGTGAGTTCGCCAGCAAGCATTCCGCTAAAACCGGGAATCCGGACTTCGGGAGAGTAAGAGGTGGTTAAATCGACAACCGAGTAGCGATCGTTCAATCTCGGGACGAGGTGACTCAATCCCAAACCCAAGTAAACCTTCGGTTCCATCGGTGTGACGTGCAATCGACCGCAGGTATCGAGGCTGTCGTCAAGGGTTCCTCGGAATGCTCCCTGGCCCCGCAGAGCGTAATAATAGGCGTTCTCGCTGGGAGAGAGCGTGAGAACGGCTTCAAACTCGTCTCGATCGAGTACGGTGAGAATAATTTGATAGTTCGAGTGTCCGTCGAGATAGAATTTCGTTCCGTCGATGGGGTCGAGGGTAACCAGGTAATCTCCGGGTTCGCCGAGATCGATCGCGCGAAAATATTTAGTATTGGCAGAATGTTCGTATTCCTCGCCGTAAAAGCGAATCTGAGGAAACGTTCCCAGCAATGCGACTTCGATAAACGCCTGAATCGACAAATCCGCATCGCTGAGTGCGGCCGCAAAACTGTTGTCGGGATAATCTTTATCGGGACGAACGCCAATTCTCGATTGAATTTGACGGGCGTAAGCTCCAGCAACTTTGACGTAAGGTAGAAGCGTTTCAAGAATAAGACGAGGTGTCATAGGAGATCGACTCGCATACAAAACACCAACAGTTTCACCCGAAAGCGGACGTTTCCGTGTAGCTCAGACAGCTGACTGGTAGAATACCTGGAAAACGCCAAAAAATAGCTTTAAACAGGTATTTAGAGTGGTAAATCCTCAAAAAAACTTTAAACGAACCACTCAGAAGCTCTCGCTCCGAGCTCGATGGGAATGCTAACCGCTTTACCGAGGCGAGGACGTTCTCGGGTGTTGAGAATGTACGATCGAACCGTTTCCGTTCCCCCCAGCGCCCGAAGGTACTCAGCAATCTCTTCGAGATGAGCGGCGTATTCTTCGGGTGAGAGGGGAAACGACACTTGCTCGAGATATTTCCACATCACTTGCACGAAGATCTTTCCTTGCAAACGACGTAGTTTCAAGTCGTAGGATCGCCCCCACTTCTCTAAGATGAGTTGATGTAGCTCGCGTCCAGTCACGATCGAACTCCGTTACAGTGTAGGCTCAATTTCGGGGGTAAACCTGCTTTGGGTTCTATTTCAATCCCCTGGCCGATATTTTACATTTCTTCAAAACTGATGGCAGAAATGCCCTCTGGAAAATCCTTCAAGCCCCCAAAGCTAAAGAACCTTAACGTGTTAGTATGAATAACTGTTACGCGCGGCTCAGTATCGCGCTCTCGTGTATCTGAGGTCTCGTAAGATACGATCCTCTTCAACGTTGCCGTTTCCGCATCGATAGATGACAAAGGCAACAATTAAACAACGATACCGTTTGTTAAGGGAAATCACATAACATAATACGCGAGTAGCTCAATGACTCAAGCTTCAGGATCGGCAGACGTCCCCTCCATGGGACGACGGCAATTTATGAACTTCCTCACGTTCGGGGCAGTCACCGGAACGGCACTCGGTGCGCTCTACCCGGTCGTGAACTATTTTATTCCGCCCTCTAGCGGTGGAAGCGGCGGTGGCATTATCGCCAAAGACGCTCTCGGTAACGACATCAAAGCCAGCGAATTCCTGGCCAGCCACAACGTCGGCGATCGCGTTTTAGCTCAAGGCTTCAAAGGCGATCCCACCTACGTCATCGTCGAAGGCAAAGATGCCATTGGCGACTACGGCTTAAATGCCGTTTGCACGCACCTCGGTTGCGTCGTTCCCTGGAACACAAGCGCAGAAAAATTCATCTGCCCTTGCCACGGTTCGCAGTACGATAAGACCGGAAAAGTCGTTCGCGGTCCGGCTCCGTTGTCGCTGGCTTTGGTTCACGTCAACGTCGAAGACGACAAAGTGAAGTTAAACCAGTGGACGGAAACAGACTTCCGCACGGATGAAAATCCCTGGTGGACTTAAGAGATCGAGAGATGATGAGATCGGGAGATGATGAGATAAGGAGATTAAAGAAACTTTTACAGCGAATTGCAGTGTAAGGGAGTTCCCTAGCAATTGCGATCGACACGAACCGCGATCGTCGCGATCGGGGGTTCGTTCCCAACTCATCCCCCATCCTCCATCACCTCACCCCCTCACTCCCGCTAGCCCTCGAAAGAAGAGAACGTTGTCTAACCGATGAAATACAATCGTGCATTGGCGAGATTGCATCGCTGCGTTGCACCCTTCGCCAAAGGAATGTTGGTGGCAGTCGTAGCTGTCGCCGTATTTTTTGCCAGCGACCTCGTCGCACCGAAAGCGGCTGCCGCTTATCCCTTCTGGGCGCAACAAACTGCTCCCGAAACACCCCGCGAGGCAACGGGTCGCATCGTTTGCGCCAACTGTCACTTAGCGGCTAAACCGACGGAAGTTGAAGTTCCGCAATCTGTTCTTCCCGACACAGTCTTTAAAGCAGTCGTTAAAGTTCCCTACGATACGAGCGTTCAACAAGTGCTCGGCGATGGAAGCAAAGGACCGTTGAACGTCGGAGCGGTGCTGATGTTACCGGAAGGCTTCAAAATTGCGCCGGAAGATCGCATCTCTGAAGAATTGAAAGAAGAAACAGAAGGTCTCTTCTATCAAACCTACACGCCCGAACAGGAAAACGTCATTATTATCGGACCGCTACCGGGTGACGACAAACAAGAAATTGTCTTCCCGGTTTTATCTCCCGACCCCAGTACGGATAGCTCGATTCACTTCGGTAAATACGCCGTTCACGCTGGCGGAAACCGGGGACGCGGTCAGGTATACCCGGCCGGGAACAACAGCAACAACACCGCTTATAAAACGGCTCGAGGCGGTGTCGTCACGAAAATTGCAGCCCCTGAATTCGGTGGCTATGAAGTGACGCTGAAAACTGATGAGGGAGAAGAAGTCGTCGAAACGATTCCCCCTGGCGCTGAACTCATTGTTTCGGAAGGCGAACAAGTGGCGGCTGGCGCTCTGCTGACTGACGATCCGAACGTGGGTGGTTTCGGTCAGGACGATGCGGAAATCGTTCTGCAAAGTGCCGCACGGATTCAGGGTCTCTTGGCTTTCTTCGCGATCGTGATTCTGTCGCAAATCATGTTGGTCTTGAAGAAGAAACAGGTGGAAAAAGTTCAAGCAGCCGAAATGAACTTCTAACATCGATCGAGTTGGCATAGTCGAGTAGGACGTTGCCGATGTGCTAACTCTTTCTTGAATCCACAAAAAAACATCGAGGGCGTTTCCAATTGTTGAGAAGCGTCCTTTTTTTGTGGCACGAGGTTTTCAGATTGTCTCCTCCTCAGCAACCATTTGTTCCTACAGCGGGCTTGGTATCATAGATAACCAAATAACGACAATTTCCAGAGAAACCTAAGAGTCATGCAATAGATATTCGTAGATATCCGCAAATGAAACCGTCTTGGGTTTCTCCATTAAAGCCGACAATTGATGGCAAGATTCTCGAAAATTGGTATAACCATCAAAAGGACTACAACCGGCCACTGAGATCGAGCTAAATTGGTTTAATGAGATCGCCTTCTTGGGGATTGTCGAAAGGAGCGATAACCGTTTTGACAATCGTGTTATTAGGAATTCCTAATTGTTGATGTATAATCGAACGACGTTCTGTCTCTTGATAGGTTTCTTTTTCTGAGGATTTGATAATCGACATCTTATTTTGGAGATGAATGATTTTTCCGATTCCCTTAAATTTCTCTAGATAGCCTAACGATTCTCCCGTTTCAGGATCTATAATTTCTTCTGGACTTAAACGATATAAAATAAACCTCTGATTGGGTTTAAGCTGGTGTTCGTGTCCTCAATCGATCTCGACACGACAATGATTTAAAACCCTGACAACTGTTGCTGTAAAAATTTTGGGTGTCTCGTTTCGATCGATCGTCCTTCTTACTTTATTGGAAATTCGTCAATTCGCGATCGAAGCCAAATCAGTTCTCCATCGGCGAGTTCGTAACGAGGATCGTCGCCATATTGGGCGATGAATTCGTTAACGCGGAGGGCGTCGGCGCTTAACATACAGATCTCGCTGACGTGACGATATGCTCGATCGCAACTCCGTTCGCAATGAGGATTTCAGTTAGACTTTCCTCGAAGTTATCTTCTTCAATGAAAATTTGTTGTCCCACTAGGCGAGCGTGAAATAGAATCGTGTCCATCCAGCGCTGTTTGTCCCATCCAGTCGCGAGTACGAGGAAGTGGCCGGATTCAGTGTCGCAGACAGGATACAGTTTAATCGCCTGTAGGCGGGGTTGGTCTGCAACTGCGGCTTGTACGGTCTGTTTGAGAATGTTTGCGTAACTCAGGGTTCGATCCATTACAGGATAACCTCCCGGTTGGGGTCGAAGACTAACAGTTATCAATTAGCGATCGAAGCCAATCCTTCACTACACAAAGAGGTGGGTGATTTCTCAACCTACCTCTCTCAATTCAACCGAAGGAACTGATACGGAATTCGATTATCAAAGAGGCTTTTGACTCGTTCCTCTGATACAGTGCCTTTGTATTTTAGATCGGTGGAATCATTAATTGCATTCCTGTTATTGTTGTAAACAAAGTGGCAAGTATTGTAAAAATCAATGATGCGATAAATCCAGTTATTCCTACATCTAGTCCATTTTCAATCCACTGAGGAAGTTTGTCTTTGTACGTTTTTTTGAGAAACAAAAGGATGGGTATTAAAATAACATTGAGCCATCCTAAAGCAATATTAAAAAATATGGGTATATAGGCAAAAAATTCAGTAAGAATAAATGAGAATAACCAAATCAAAAAATTTATTCCACTATGTATTAGTCGCAAAATCAATGCGATCGATGCACCCAATATTGCACCGATTCCAGCTAACACTAAAAGGAGTATCGTGAAATCTCCTAGTGGCAATCCGGTTTCTGGGTAGACTAAGAATAAAATAACTATTACAGTGATAGCTACAGTGATAGCCCCCCAAAAACTACCATATGCCAAACTTTTAAGCCAAGTGACTTGGTTTTGCATAGCTAATACATTTTGGTAAAAAGAAAAAAGCAATATTATCTAGTATAGAATCTCGATTGTCAAATAATTCTAGCCAATTCATGATGACCAACAGTTAATAATGATAAGAGCCGCACCTAAAAATCATCATCCTCATCCTCAACCTCGATCGCCGTCCCCACAACCTCCCGCCACAACTCAAACACCCCCTCATCCACCTCCATCTCAACCAACCGCTCCCAAACCACCCCACGCTCCACCTTCAACTCTGGAAACCGCAACAACAACATCGCCAAATCCCGCCAATCCGTCCCCGCCTTCGGCTTACCCCGCCGCCGAAAATACGCCACCACCTTACTCGCCACCAACTCCACCGGAGCCATCACCTGAATCCCCTCAATCTCCTGGCTCTCCGGCAACACTTCCACCTGACGAATATCCATCAAATGGCGATTTCCACCCTTCTGCCCCCGATCTAAACGATAACCCATTCCACCCTTCACCACACGAACCCGCACCGCGATCAAAAAGCGATCGATCAAAAAAGCCTTCAACTCCTCCGCCAACACCGCCGCATCCGTCGCAATTACATCAATATCCTGCGTCATGCGCGGCTCACCTACATACGCATTCACCGCCTGCGCTCCGAATAGCACCACATCACGACGTCCCTGTAGCGTCTCTAGGATCGCACCGTGTAGTATTGCGAGCGGCAAGGTTTCACGATTCATAAATTCTTGAAAACTGAGAGCATCGGCACTCAACATCTGAAAGTATCTCAAGAAACAGCGCGTACTTCCATTGAACAGTATTCACAAAAAAGAGGACACCCACTGAAGGATGTCCCCTTTCTCGTTAGCTAATCAGATACGACGAAGAGCGTCGAAACGATCGAGTGAGAGAACTACTCAATCCCTTCAATCCGATCTTCAACCTCCTGATACAACTCCCGCAGGCGATCTAAATTCTCCTCAGAAGTTTCCCAGTAGCCGCGACCGTTGACTTCCAACAACGTCCCGACAATCTTGCGGAACGAATGTGGGTTGAGGTTCATCAGACGCTTCTGCATCTCCTCGTCCTTGACAAAGGTTTCGTTCGTTTCCTCGTAAACCCAGTTATCCACCGCGTCCGCCGTCGCCGACCAACCCATCGTGTTCACCAGACGCTTCGACAACTCCCGAACCCCTTCGTAGCCGTGGGACAACATCCCTTCGTACCACTTCGGATTCAGCATTTTCGTCCGCGTATCCAGGCGAACCGTTTCCGATAACGTCCGGACTTGGGCGTTCGCCGTAGTTGTATCGGCAATGTACGAACTGGGTTTCTTCCCATCTTTCCGCAGGTTCGATACGACCTTCGTCGGGTCGGAGTCGAAATAGTGCGACACGTCCGTGAGGCTGATTTCCGAAGAATCGAGGTTTTGGAAGGTCGCATCCGCCGTTTGCAACGCCGCCTCAAACACTTTGCGGTCTTGCTGCATCATCCCCGGATTGTCGGCGTTGAAGGCGAAGGATTTGCGGGTCAGGTACATTTCCTGGAGTTCCGCTTCCTCTTCCCACGTGCTGTTTTCAACAGCTAGGTTCACGTTCGCCGCGTAAGACCCGGAGGCGTTGGAGAACACGCGGGTGGCTGCTTGACGCAGGTTGACCCCCATTTCTTCAGCTTGTTTGATAGCGTGTTTGCGGACGAAGTTCATGTCTTCCGGTTCGTCGGCTTCTGCGGCCATTTTGATGGCTTTGTCGAGCAGTGCCATTTGGTTGACGAATAAATCGCGGAAGACTCCGGAACAGTTCACGACAACATCGATGCGGGGACGACCCAATTCTTCAAGGGGGATGAGGTCGAGTTTGTTCACCCGTCCGAGTGCGTCCGGTACGGGTTTAACGCCGACCATCCACATGATTTGAGCGAGGGATTCGCCGTAGGTCTTGATGTTGTCAGTTCCCCACAACACGCAAGCGATGGTTTCTGGGTACTGGCCGCCGTTTTCTTGACGCTGTCGATCGATCAGTCGATCGACCACAATTTTAGCCGCTTGTACCGCCGCCGCTGTGGGAATCGCTTGGGGGTCGAGGGCGTGAATGTTTTTACCCGTGGGTAACACGTCCGGGTTGCGGATGGGGTCGCCGCCGGGGCCCGGAAGCACGTACTCCCCTTCGAGGGCTTTCAACAACGCTCCCAACTCGTTATCCGCACAAACCTGTTCGAGACAGAAGTTCAAGTACTCGATGAGTTTGTCGAGTTGCTCTTTATCGATCCGGTGGAATCCCTGTTCCTTGAGAACTTCATACCAAGGTTCGTCTTTGATGATACGTTGCAGCCAGTTACCGATGTTGTTGAGGCGGATACGGCCGTCATCGCCGGTTTTTTGTTCCACCATCGCCGCAACGCATTCTCGCGTGGCTTGGACGATTTTTTGGTTCAATTCAACATCTTCGAGAACGCCGCTATCGTTGTTGCTGTAAATTTCTTGGATATCTCGATCGAGACTTTGAGCCAACAAACTCGGTAAACCGAGAATTCCGTCTTCCTCTCGATCGATACTGGCAATATTCACCAGCGTCGCCACGGCTTCTTCCGCTGTCGGAGGTTTCCCAATCACGTGCAACCCACAGGGCAGCAACCGCGACTCGATTTCCATCAGTTGCTTGTACACCAAACCCACGATCGTATCCCGTTCGTCTTGGGTCATGTCCTTCGCATCGACTTCCGGTAAATCGATGTCCTTGTCCAAATTCACCATCCGGGCTTTCTCAACGATGGTGTTGATGATGGGAATTCCCCGACCGCTATCTTTGAGGGTTTGATAGGAACCGACGAGTTCGCCGAGTTCTTTCAAGCCTTTGTACAAGCCTGCATTTTCCGCCGGAGGCGTTAGATAAGAAATCGTTTCGGCGTAGCTGCGGCGTTTGGCGATCGTCGCCTCACTGGGATTGTTGGCAGCATAGTAATAGAGGTTGGGAATGTTGCCGATGAGGCTGTCAGGATAGCAACTGCCCGACATTCCCATTTGTTTCCCGGGCATGAACTCGAGGGAACCGTGCGTTCCGAAATGCAGCACCGCATCTGCTTTCCAGAGATGTTCCAGATAGGTATAGTACGCTGCGAAACCGTGATGTGGGCTGGCAGAACGGCTGAACAGCAGACGCATGGGGTCGCCTTCGTAACCGAAGGTCGGTTGAACGCCGATAAAGACGTTTCCGAACTGCTTCCCGTAAACGAGGAGGTTTTGTCCGTCGCTGTTGAGGTGTCCCGGCGGCGATCCCCAGTTTTCTTCGAGACGTTCGGAGTAGGGGGTGAGTTTTTCGTATTCGTTCACCGACATCCGATAGGCCACGTTCAGCTCGGGACTGGCATATTGGGCGGTGGCATCGTGGATGACCGCTTCCATCAAAGCTTGGGGGCTGTCGGGTAAATCCTGCACGTCGTAGCCGTTGCGTTTGAGGGCAACCATGACCTCGTAAATGCTGCCGAATACGTCTAAGTAAGCGGCGGTTCCGACGTTTCCTTTGTCGGGGGGGAAGCTGAAGATGGTGACGGCAACTTTTTTATGCAGTTTGGGTTTACGTCGCAGGGTCGCCCACTTCATGGCCCGTTTAGCAATCGCTTCGATGCGGTCTTGCATCGCGTGGGCTTTTCCAGTGTTTCCATCGCGGCCGGAGAGAATAATCGGTTCGATCGCGCCGTCGAGTTCGGGAATGGCGATTTGCAGGGCCACTTGAATCGGGTGTAAGCCGAGGTCGCTATCTTCCCATTCTTCAGTGGTTTGGAAAACCAGAGGTAACGCCACCATGTAGGGACGATTGAGGCGTTTGAGAGAGTCGATCGCTTTCGGGTGGTCTTGGCGTGCCGGGCCGCCGACGAGGGCGAAGCCGGTCAGAGAAACGACTACGTCAACGATGGTTTTGTTGTTGGGGTTGTCGCTGGTTCCCTGTTCCCAGAAGTATTTATCGACGGGTTGGGAAAAGTCGAGTCCGCCGGAGAATACGGGAACGACTCGCGCGCCTAGGGCTTCGAGTTCTTGCACCATCGCGACGTAGTGCGCGTCGTCTCCGGTGACGAGGTGGGTTCGTTGCAGGACTAAGCCGACCGTCGGAACGAGGGGATCTTTATGATCGTCGCCAACGTCACTGCGGGAGCTATACCAGTTGAAATATTCTTTGACATCCTCGAACATCTGCGGCGCGAGGGGATGCCAAATGCCCATGTCGGGATAGACGACGGGTTCGGCATAGGTCATGTCGCCTGAGATGTTTTGGTTGGGGAAAACGTATTTATCCGCCAACATCAGCAGGAAGTTTTCGAGGTTTTCGGGAGACCCGCCGAGCCAGTATTGGAAGCTGAGCATGAAGTTCCGAGCGTCCTGCGCTTTGTCCACGGGCATATATTTTAGGACTTTGGGCAGGGTTCGTAGGAGCTTGAGCATTCCATCTTGGAAGGAAGCCCCGGACTGTTCTTTGCGCTTCCGCATGAATTGGGCGATGGCGCTTTTGGATTGTCCGAGTTGTGCCATGGAGAAGCTGCCCATTTTGTTGAGGCGCATGACTTCTGGCATGGAGGGGAAGACAACGGCTGCGTCGAGCTGGTCGCGAACGGGTTCGACGGCGGCCACGACTTTTTCGGCGAGGTCTTCGATGAAGATCAGCGAGGCGATGAAGATGTTGGCTTCGGCGACATCTTTTTTGAAGTTTTCGTAGTTTTCGGGATCTCGCAGTTCTTCAATGAGGTAGCCGCTGATTTCGATCGCCAGCTTGGGGTGTTTGGCATCGATCGAGCGAACGGCAGCAGATAAGGCACTCTGATACTGCGATTCGAGCACGACATAGACCACCTTGAGCAGGGTACGACCGTTGAGATCGTTGGGGGTGATGTGGCGAACGGTGGGCTTGACGTGAGTGAACATACAGTGTGGCTCCTTCGTATCGGCGTGTTTCTAGTTCGAGACTGCAATGGGCTTCGGGGACAGTCGGTCTATAGGTGTTTGTAGCAAAAAATGCCTACGGCACTTCGGAGATTCGGACGATTTGAAACAATTTGATAGAAAAACCGAAATATTTTTTTACATTTTTTTACAAACACGGTAGTATTTACTCATTTTTTTATTAAAGCAACCCAAGGGTTGCTTTAATGGGCGGTTTGAGTTTGTGGGACATGGGAGAGGAAGTTGAAAAATCCTCCTGACTGAAGGGCTTGAGGTGATGAGTCGGACGAGTCAGTCGTCAGGGTCTCAACAAACAGTGGTAATTCTTAATATAAAAAAATACTATTGAATCGAGGTGATTTTTATAATTAAGTCATAAAAAATAAGCTGTGTCTTCAGGTAAAAAACGTTAAAAAAATGGGTATAACCTGTAAAGCGATCCAGGGCGAGTGGGGTTAAGTCAATGAGCAACTACTTATGTCCGTGTTGTTCTTATCCATTGCTATGTTATGTCAGAGGGGGAAAACCGTATTGGTTTTGTCCCCGATGTCATGAAGAAATGCCCTATGGTTTGAGTGGTGAGTTGCGATGTCCGTCGGTTGTCTCGTCGTCGATGGGCGATTCCAATCCTGCGATACTCGATCGAGATCCAGGTCAGCGGCCCAATCGGAGCTTGAAGGACAAGGTGGAGAAGGAGATCCTTCCATCCGACAATCTAAGTAAAATCTTAAAAGAAATTGTTGTTGGAGTCCGAAAAGTCTTGCGGGTCGATCGCGCGATCGTTTGTCGAACGAGACGAAACTACGAAGCGGTTGCGATCGCGGAATCGATCGTTCCCGGTCGAAAATCGATGTTGAAGTGCCGTTTGGGGCGATTTTTCGGATCGCACGAGCTGGTACAATTTCGCGCGGGGAAACTCCAGGCGATCGAGGATTTGAGAAATGTCGATTTCGATCGATGCCCGACGAAGGTTTTAGAATGCTTTTTTGAAGTGAGCGCCAAGTTGGTGGTTCCGATTTTGCTCCCGGCGGCGAACGAGAACGAAAAACTGTCGTTGTGGGGATTGCTGATCGCGCATCAATGCTTTACCCCCCACCGATGGACGCAGGTGGAAATCGATACGATGGTGTTGCTGGCGAATCAGTTAGCCCAGGATATCGATCGAGAACGACAGTATCGTGAATTGGAAGTGGCTCACGAGCAGTTGCAGCAACTGACCAGCGCCAACGAGATCGCCACCTTTCCCATTTCCCAGGAGGTTCTCGGGACAAACGGTCACTCCTCTATGATTGACAACGGCGAGCTTCCCGCGATCGAACCTGTTGTCAAAGCCGCACCAGCGCCACCTCCCAAAGTTCCCTCGATCGAACTGCTCAAAAGCTACATAGCGTATTATGTCAGTCGCGGAAAGTCGATCGTTTCTCCGGTGTTCGACGTTCTCCCATTTCAGGGCGTAACGTACAACTACAACGGCTATCACTTGAATTTTGAAAGTTTCTGGCGATGGCTGAAGCATCGTCCTGACTTCCAACAACTGTATTTAGTGGGAGATATGCGGTGTTTCGGACATTTCCTTGAGGGACGCTATACCGTCTCCGAGTGCGAACGCTGTCACTTACCAATTCCTTCTTGTTATGGTGTCGCCTACGACGTTCCCGAATGTGCGCTGTGCGACGATGAATGTCCAGTGAAGTTGCAGGAGTCGGGACGGGAATTTCCGATGACGAACGTGGTGGCGGTGGGAGATTCACCGTCAAACTGGTGGGAAGTCGGCCGGTTTTTTGAGAAAAACCGTTTTGACGTGACGTTTGTTGAGGAACCGGCGGAGATTGTCGCGCAGCGCCTTCGGAAAAACATCGATTTCGTCATGATTCGATCGAATCTTGCGGAAACAGAGGCGTTAAACTGGGCGAGAGCGCTTCGCCAACACCCGCGTTTATCGAACGTTCCCATTGTTGCGCTGAGCGATCGAGCGGGATACGGACTTCCGTGGTTGCAACATTCTCTCGATCTCGAAGATTACCTGTTACCACCGCTCAACGGGGAACATCTCGTGCGACATTTACAGTCGCAGCGGCAATCTTACCAGTCCCTGTTAAGCTGGTTTCCTCGCTAGTCGTCTGAATCGTCTTGCCCGAATTTCACATCGGCCCAGGTGAGTTGTTTGATTTTAGCGACATCTCCTGCTTTTGCTGCTTCTTGGAGATCTCGTTTTCGATATGCGTTCGCGATCGCCTCTTCTTTAGAACGAGAACTCGTCTCGAAGCATTTTTCGAGCGCTTTATAAATTCCGATGCGGCGACCTTTGGTATGGAACTGGCGTTCGGTATCGAGGAGTGTTGTCATCAGTTCTAGATGCATCTCGTCGCCGTTGGAGAGTTCCTCGAGGATGTTCCACTCATCGAGACCAAGCAGTCGGTTGTCTGCACCGGGACGAGGATCGATAAAGCGCTCTCCAGTAATTTCTTGGTAAATGCGAGGTAGTCGATCGTCGAATTCGTGTTTTTCTTCGAGCCAGATGCGTCGAATTTCGCTGAGTTCTTCGGTGGTGATGAGGGTGATATCCCGCATTTCTGGGGGAGCCGTTTTGCGAACGGTTTCCTGTGCTTCGAGAACGCGGCGTAACCAGTGTTCTCGCCATTTTTTGGTGTAGGGGCCGGGGATATTGTTAACGGTCACTTCACCATCTTTGGTTTGCCGTTCAAACAGTTGCACGTTTCCGTGTAGTCGTCGGAAGTCGCGGCGCTCTCGATCGTCTTTCAAATCGAGTTCGTTACGAATATCTAATAGAGGCTGCAACCATTCTTTTTCTTCGTCATTTTGAATCATTGCCTCCATCGATTTATCTTGATTGACGAGAGTACAGACCCAACAGCCAAAGCGAGAATCTCCACAACTAGGAGTAGACGTATCTACAACTAACGGACATTCATTATCCGCAGTAGCTCCCCGATACATGGTAAATAAATCTTTATTGTTATTGCCCCAGGGATTCTCCCACTGCATCAAATACATCCAAACTTCATCAGTTGTCCAATCTTAAATTGGGCTGTAAATCAATGAGTTAACTAGGCTGGCATTGGGACTTAAACGCTCTCGGACTCGTTTAAGCTCGTGTTTTGCCATTGTTGCCGCACGTTTTGTACTTTCGGCCTTGCGAATCCCTAAAACCAGTATCGTTTCTCCGTTGTCTCTGACAACTTCCCTAATAAAACGATTTGAGGATTGAATTTTAAGTCTATCCGTACACCAGCGAAATTTATTCCTAGGAGCGGGATAACCTTTTCCTATCAAGCAAACCCAAAATGTATTCTTGACTTCTGGATGAAGCAGATTAGATTCAAAAGGCAAGTTTTTGGCTTGCGCTGATCGAGACATCAAATCCAAAGATTTTTTCACCCAAGATGATACAATAGGATTTTCAACAAGTGTATCAGTTGTAATGACATATACTTTTTTGGTTCGCTTGTCTATTGGTAAATCTTCAATGGCATTCCAAATAAGTTGTAGTACTGCAGTACTGTCTTTGCCCCCAGAGTACCCAATCACCCACGGAATTTGGTCAGAACAGTAAAGTTTTTGTATTTCATTAGTTAGATATTGGACATCTTCAATAAATGCAGAAACGCTACGTTTTTCAGATTTCGATTTCGCTGTAGATTTACGTGAAGAAACCATAATATTTAAGCCGATACCATGAAATTAATGTAGATTTCTAGTGTAACCGAAAATAAAATTCAAACATACGGTAGACTAGCCTACTCTATCAGCTTAAGACCAATGTCCTCCGCAAGCCAAACCCGCCAACTAGCCGATCTGCTTCAACCATACCTCGATCGAGACGAAACGCTACTCGTCCAAACCACCCAGATGGGGGACACGGAAGCTTATATCGGTTCGGTAAAGCTGGCGTGGTTGGCGCATCGGGTCGGATTTGCGTCGCAGCTTCCTCTGTTTCGATCGAAACTCGATCCCAAAACGGGGAATATCCAACCCGACGAGGAAACCATTGAAGAATTATATCAACGTCCTTTAGATTGGTCGAGACAAGCACCACTGACGCGATATCTGGCGGCGCGAACCGATCGAAAATTTCCACCGCTGCTGTTAGTGGTCAGTCCTGCTTGGGTCGACGATCCTCGATCGATGGCTTGGGATGAAAACGGACGCGCCAAATATTCGTCGATCGAATTCGTTCCCTTAGACGGCGATCGACGAGTTGGACTCATCGATCTATCCTTAAATGTATCGATCTTTGCCCTCGACGGACAACACCGCCTCATGGGAATTCAGGGATTGATGGAATTGCTGGAAACGGGAACCCTACAACCGCTGACGAAAGCCAAGAAATCGATCGGAAAAGCCTTGACGCTAGAAGACATGGCGCGAGAAGTGAACAAAACCCCGACGCAAATGCGGGATTTGGCGGAAGAAACGATCGGCGTTGAATTAATTCCGGCGGTGGTTCGCGGAGAAACACGGGAAGAGGCTTGGCGGCGAGTTCGATCGATCTTCGTTCACGTGAACCTGATGGCGGTTAAACTCAGCAAAGGACAGGTGGCGTTACTCAACGAAGATGACGGATTCGCGATCGTAACGCGCCAAATTGCTGTCACCCATCCGATGCTGCGCCAAGAAGACGGATGGCTTCCTCGCGTCAACTGGGATGGCGCGTCGGTGTCAGCGAAATCGACTGCTTTGACGACATTACAGGCGCTTCGAGACATGGCGGTGGGATATCTCGGCGATCGATTTCCCCACTGGAAAAGTGCAAAACCCGGTGTCGTTCCCCAACGTCCCACCGCTGAAGAATTGGCGGATGGGTTGGCGGAGTTAATGCGATTGTGGGATGGGTTGGCGACGCTTCCGAGTTACCGAAAACTCGATATTTTGGAAACGCCAAACTTGCGGCGGTTCAGTTTTGAACTCGGTGGCGGTGAGGGAAATTTGCTGTTTCGTCCTGTCGGACAAGTGGCGTTAGCGGAAGCGTTGGGAATTTTAGTCTTTCGTAAGCAAAAGCCGCTGACGGTGTTGTTGGAAAAATTGCGCCAGTTTGATGATGTGGAAGGTTTTAGTGGTATTGAAAATCCCGAATCGATCTGGTATGGCGTATTGTACGATCCGAACAAACGCCGGATTCGGGTTGCAGGACGAGAGTTAGCCGCGAAACTGTTGGTTTATCTTCTGGGTGGGATGACGGAACCGATGGAGTTGGCGGAGTTGCGAATGGCGGTGGCGAAAGCGAGGACGTTTGAAAATCGCGCTGTGAGTTTTCAAGGTCGGTTTGTTAAACCGAGAGAGGTGGGGTTGCCAAATCCTATTACTTAGCTGGAATATGCAAAAACATCGACTTGCATGGATTGAACGGGTTTGGCTTCTCTGTGTAAAATTTTGCGAACTCTTTCAGTGGTATCGTTGCTAAAAACTTCTTCACTACATCGATCTCACACTAAAGCCGAAATGTATTCGATCGGAACGGATTTTCCATCGATCTGAAAACTTCATTCATTTCTTTGTGAGTCACTTCAGTCGATACGCAGACGTGACTTTTAAGCATCCAAGTTACCCCGCCTTCGCCACAACTCCCGACTCTGTCAATAACTCCACCGCCGTCTGATAAGGCCGATCGATCTCCGTCCCCACCTCATCTCGCCGCACCGGATTCTGTTTCACCACGTAATCCGGCATAATCCCTAACTTATTAATATCCTTATGATTCGGCGTTTCGTACTTCGCTACTGTCACCGCCAAACCGGAATCGTCCGACAAATCGAACAGCGACTGAATTAACCCTTTCCCAAACGTCCGTTCTCCCACTAATTGTGCGCGGCCGTTATCCTGTAACGCACCTGCTAAAATCTCACTCGCACTCGCCGTTCCTTGATTCACCAACACCACCAACGGTGCATCCGTCAACGCCTCGTGTCCCGCGTCGAAACTGTCTAAAATCGCTTGTCGGTTCACGGTATAAACAATAGTGGAATCGTTCAACCACAATCGCGCGATTTCAATTCCCGTTTGTAACAACCCCCCGGGATTGTTTCGCAAATCCAATACGAACGCATCCGCACCTTGCGCGTCCAAAGATTCGATCGATTGCGCCATCTCTTCCGCTGCATTCGCACTAAACTGAGTCAGACGAATGTAACCGATCTGCATGTCCGGTGCGTCTTCCACCGTTCGCAAATCCGCCGTCACGGGATTGAGTGCAATCCGATCGCGCACGAGTACGATATCCTCGATCGATCCTCCCTCAAACCGTTCGATCGTCAGCTTCACCTCCGTTCCCGCCGGGCCGCGCATCCGTCCCGCCGCTTCGTCCAACGTCAGTGACTTTGTCGCAACTCCGTCGATCTCTAAAATCGCATCTCCCGGTTGAATTCCCGCTATATCCGCAGGCGCACCCGCAATCGGCGCGATCGCCTTTAATTGCTTGGTCTCGACATCGATTGCAATTTGCAATCCTACCCCCGTTAACTCACCGGAGGTATTCACCTGTAAATTACGGTATCGATCGGGACGCAGCAACCGCGTAAACGGATCGTCGAGTTTCGCTAACATTCCCTCAATCGTCTCGTAAGCCTCCTCGCGGTTTTGCATCGGCGATCGCAACGCGCGTTGTCGGACTTTCCACCAATTCCGTCCGTTAAACGTCTCGTCCACATAGGCGCGGTTGACAATGCGCCAAACTTCCGATACTAACTTCTGTTCCTCCGTTAGTGCTAAAGCCGGCGGTGTCCATCCCAGCCAAACCAGGAACGTCAAGATAATGGGGAAGAGTCCTAGCCAGAAAGCGCGTTTGTGCATAAGAGAATCCAAGGCGTTAGAGTTAAAAATTTTAACGCGATTTCAGAATCGCTTGTCCCGTTCTGCCTAGCTTACCCAATTCCCTTCTGTTGTTAGGTCGGCTTCTGACTCCGCTTCCTAAGCTGTGTTAAATTTTTTATAGGATTTTTTGCCGTGAAGTCTCCTGTCAGAAGTTTCGATCGAGTTGTTCTCGATTCGATCGGCTGTGGCGAAATTTCAGTCCAGTCAGTCACTTCACGGCTTTTGCCGAACCTCGGTAACGGCCTAATACTTCCTCAGCGACAGTCGATAAGGCTGTCGTGGTACACTTCACAAACCGAAACATTTCCCCCAACTGGCTTTATGTTCTCTAAGGAAGTCACTGACTCGAAAGTCTATAAGTGGTTCGACGAGCGCCTCGAGATTCAGGCGATCGCCGATGACATCACTGACAAATACGTTCCACCCCACGTTAACATTTTCTACTGTTTGGGTGGAATTACGCTCGTTTGCTTCCTAATCCAGTTTGCCACTGGATTTGCAATGACCTTCTACTACAAACCGACGGTCACGGAAGCTTACGCCTCGATTCAATATCTGATGACCGAAGTGAACTTCGGTTGGCTCATCCGTTCCATTCACCGCTGGTCTGCCAGCATGATGGTGCTGATGATGATCCTGCACGTTTTCCGAGTTTACCTGACCGGCGGTTTCAAAAAACCCCGCGAACTAACTTGGGTGACGGGTGTGGTTCTCGCCGTCATCACCGTTTCCTTCGGTGTCACGGGATACTCTCTCCCTTGGGATCAAGTGGGTTACTGGGCTGTGAAAATCGTGAGCGGCGTTCCCGAAGCCATCCCCGTCGTGGGTAGCTTTATGGTGGAAATGCTGCGCGGTGGTACCAGTGTCGGACAATCTACCCTGACCCGCTTCTACAGCCTGCATACCTTCGTGTTGCCTTGGCTGATTGCAGTCTTCATGCTGCTGCACTTCTTAATGATCCGCAAACAAGGGATCTCCGGTCCCTTATAATTCCGAAACGTTTGGAAAAAGGGATATTTGCTAGACTATCCCTAATCTAAAATGCTCGTCGGAATTTTATATATCTTCCTTTCAGCTATCCTCGCAGAAGGAGAACACAGTTTACAATGTCCATCCTTAAAAAGCCGGATCTCAGCGATCCTAAACTGCGGGCGAAACTCGCCCAAGGCATGGGTCACAACTACTACGGCGAACCTGCTTGGCCGAACGACCTGCTTTATGTCTTCCCCGTGGTTATTCTGGGGACGATCGCCTGCGTTACAGGCTTAGCCGTCCTCGACCCTGCAATGGTGGGCGAACCCGCCGATCCCTTCGCTACGCCGTTGGAAATTCTGCCGGAATGGTATCTCTATCCGGTGTTCCAGATTCTCCGTGTCGTCCCGAATAAATTGTTGGGAATTGCGTTACAAACGTTGGTTCCTCTGGGCTTGATGACGATTCCGTTCATCGAAAGCATCAACAAATTCCAAAACCCCTTCCGCCGTCCGGTTGCAACAACGGTTTTCCTCTTTGGAACCGCTGTTACGCTGTGGTTGGGTATCGGTGCGACGATGCCGATCGATAAATCTCTGACTCTCGGCTTGTTCTAAATCGGCTGTGAGTTCGGAACAATTTACGCCTGTCAGTTTTTGTTGAAACGCGCCGATGGTGTGGCTGGTAACAAGAATTGATGGGCGTAGTTTTTTGAGAGTTGATAAGGTGGGAGTATAGAAAAATTACTAACGCCCAAATCCTCGCCACCGAACTATCCCTCGGTTTATCGCTTTGATGTTGCAGCGTATCAACAACTTGTCACAGCCGGAGTTGTGGCGGCAGACGATCGATTGGAACTCATCCAAGATTGTCAGTTCGTCGTTGCTCGATTTGTCCCCGTACAAAAGCCATCGTAGAATGTCTGGATGCGACGAACTCAGTCTGTTTTCGACACTTCAGATTGGGTTTGAGTTGGGTGTATCTCGCTTTTGTAGATCGCCGATTCAAAAAAAGTATGTCTAAGGCTGCTTGCTGTTTTGGGTTTTTTCATGCAAGACTTTCCTCAACCCCTCGATAAAGTTGCCATTTCTTTATCGATCGTCTTACTGGTATTGACAGGATTGCTATTGCTGGGGGGAGATCGAAGCGTTCCTCGCGTGCGCGATTTCAGTTGGGACGATCGAACGATCTCGGCGGGCGATCGAGCGTTTATCCTCACCTTCACGCGACCGATGAACCTCAACAGCGTGGAAGACAATTTATCGATCGATCCTCCCCTACCGGGAAAAATCAGTTGGGCGGGGACGCGCATGGCTTACACCCTCGAATATCCCGCACCTTACGGTTCGGAGTACACCGTGCGACTGACGGGCGCTCGCGATCGATTCACGGAAGCCGACGACGTACAACACCACATCGACCCCTTCCAAAACACCTTCCGGACTCGAGATCGTGCGTTTGTCTACTTAGGATCGCAAGAAGACGAGCGGGGACAACTCATGCTCTACAACTTCACCCGCGACGAAAAAATTCCCCTTACGCCCGCCGATCTGACGGTGATGGACTTTCAACTCTATCCCGACGGCGATCGAGTCTTATTTTCCGCAATCGATCGACAAAGTCAAGATGCAGGACTGACAGATACGCAAATCTTCACGGTCACAACCGGCTTAGCCGCAAGTGAAACGCGCAAAACTGAAACCCCTGGAAGAGTCAACCGGATTCTCGACAACGAAACCTATCAAAACCTACAATTTGCCCTATCGCCCGACGGAAGTACCATCGTCGTTCAGCGAGCGAACCGCAAAAATCCCGGTGCAGACTTCGGATTGTGGGTCGTTCGAGACGATAAAGCACCGCAAAAATTCGAGACGCAACCGGGGGGTGAATTCGCCATCGCACCCAACAGTCGCGAACTGGCGATCGCTCAAGGTCAAGGAGTCGCTTTACTTTCGATTGCGGACGGGGACGAAGGAAAAGAGCCGTTACAGTTTTTCCCGCAATACGGTCGCATCATGGGTTTCACCAACGACGGTGGGGCGGCGGTTATGGTGAAATTCAACATCGATTACACCCGATCGATGGTTTTAGTCCCCAATACCGGCGAACCGCAAGAACTCCTCAAAACGACGGGTTCGATCTTGCAAGCTCAGTTCGATTCCACCGGACGCTATTTATATTGTTTGCTCACGGAACTCATTGAGGGTGAAGAATACGTCGAACGTCCCTATATTCTGGTTCTCGACTTAGAGACGAAACAGTCGAAAGAACTCTTGCGGTTCGATCGAAGCCCCCTCGATTTACAAATGAGCGTGTCCCCAGACGGCCAAGCGATCCTGTTCGATCGACTGCTGACGAATCCGCAAGCCATCCGCCCCAACGTTCCGCTTACGAATTCCGGCGAAGCCATCGACAAAAGCGAGTTATGGGCGTTATTTCCCCTCGTCGATATCGATGGCGAACTCGCCCAGCCTCAGCCCACTCAATTGCCCCTGAACGGCTTCCGCCCTCGTTGGCTACCGTGAGCCAGTCGATCGAGGTTACGTTGTGGACGAGCGGCGCAAAAAGGGAATTAACGCTTTACCCACGTCTTCCGACCAATGCTCTTGGGGATAATGCGCTGCTTCCTCGAGGCGCACGAACTGACCGTTTTCGAGTTCGTTAGCGAAGGCTTTCGCCGGTTCGACAGACAGCCAAGGATCGAGAACGCCCCAAACCACGAGACTGGGTTGCGTCCACTGGCGAAATCCGTTATCAATTTCTGCCATCGCGCTTTTTAATTGCAGGTTTTGCAACGTGTACAGTAACGCTCGACCGGCATCGGAACTTTTCAACCAGGGACGGCGATATACATCGAGATCTTCATCGGGAATCACAAAGCCGCTGCCTTTTTCCAAGGTTCGATCGACCAATAGCGGATCTTGCGTCATCATATCCCCGACAAAGGGCAAACTCATCTGTTTGAACGTCCAAGGTAACGTTGCGTCTGGCGAAACGGGAGCGTTGAGAACGGCAATGCGATCGACTCGATCGGGATATCTCAAAGCGTATTGCAAGCCCACCGATCCTAAAAATCCTTGTACGACCAAAGACACTCGATCGAGTTCCAGCGCGTCGAGAAACGCACCCAGCGCTTCAACAAACGCATCGGGGGTGTAAGCGAACTCTCGTTTTTCCGGCTTGCTCGATCGACCGTACCCCAACCAATCTGGCGCAACGCCGCGTACCCCCTGACTGGCGAGTTCGGGCATAATTGCACTCCAGCTATACCCGAGAGAGGGAATACCGTGTAAGAATACCGCAGTCGGTACGTCAGGTGGATTGACGGGGTTTGCTTCGCGATAAAACCAATCCCAAGATCCGACAGTAATAATTTTTTCTTCAACAGCCACAGTTTTTCGGTTCGATCTTAAACGTTTGCAAAAAGTTCTCAGTTCACGAGTTATATCACTTTTCGCGAAGTTCGATCGAAGAAGAGAGCGAGGGCCAAGACACCATAAGAGAGGCGATCGCTCCAGAAACAGTGCAGGTTAGGGCATGTCGTCAGTTCGGGGAGCAGAGGCTTGGCGCAAGGATTGACAGCCCGGACGCTGAGTTGACTATGTCTTAGCCGTGACGACGTACCACATTCGATCGGGCAGTGTCCGCCTTCTCAGAAATGTCTCCTCTAGATCGCCTTGTTGTAAAACTTCGATATTCTGAAAACCTTTCTCTCTCAACCACGATTCCATTTCATCGGCATACATTCCAAAGCGATAAGGCTCGCCAATTTCCACAAGTCGATCGATATTTGAATGTATGCCTGGGATCGCGTGGTTCTTAAACGTCATGAGTGGCGAACAGCAATCAAATACAAAAACTGAAGACGGAGTCATTATATCTTCGATCCAGTCCAGCATATTGGAAACAATCTCTTTTTCTAAATAGTAACTAACGCCTTGCCAGATGTAAATTGTTGGGATTTTCCTGTTAAATCCATGTGCGAAAATATTATCGAGCTGGTCTAGATTGAAATTGCCAGGAATTAGCGATAATTCCTGAGGAATCTGGCCGATTTGTGCCAGTAAGCATTTTTTCTTATCGTCGATTGTCTCGGGTAAATCAACTTCAAATGTCTTGACTGAGTTGTCTCGAATGGATGCAAGACGAAAAAATCTCGTATCGTAACCAGAACCGAGTAAGAGAAGCTGTTTGCATCCAGTGGCGATAGAGGATTCAATGACTTCGTCGCCGTATTTCTCTCTGAGGATTACATACCAGTAAGCAATTTGTTGAAAGTGTTCCGTTTCGTCTTTTGGCTCAGATTTCATATTGGGAGGGTTGGTTTTTAATCTGTCAATTAAAGATCGATCGAAAAACCAATGAAGGCAACCGTCAACAAAAAGAGTATCGTCTTGAAATTGATGTATAAGTTTTAGTAATGCGGTTCCTTTGTTTGTGGAATTAAGCCATTCAATATTCATGTTTTTTATCTATCTTTCTAAAGACTAAACTACCAAGACATTCATCGTGCTGAGCTACTTAACATTTTGATTTTAACTTGTCAGCCTAAAAAATGCCATCTACAGTTAAACGACTAAGCTAAGGTTTCTGAAGAGAGTTGTAGACTATAAGTAACCGCCCCGCGATCCGAATAGACATTGGCTTCGAGAATTGGTTAAGCTGTTCGACATTCAAATTGCACAGTGCCAAATTCAAACGCCTATCACAATGGGGCTTACAGGACTAGAAATATGCAGTCCAAGAGTCGAATAGCTTATGGACACCTCGAAAAATTGATTCTGGCTCAAAATTCAATGGCTGAAACCCTTAAAATCTCGTTTTTGATTCTCGATAGTAGAGCCTATTTCTCAATAAGCTTGAATCGATCGAGGTACCCTTATGCAGCTTTCATTTCCGAAGATCGAACTACCTGCCGATCGAGAACAGCTCGTTCGTTGGCTCTCTAGTGAAACCTGGCCGTTTCATATCAGCGAGCAGCTCAGCCGAGAAGTTGTCTTGGGATGGATTCAAGACGGGATATTCACTGGCACCGATCGCCAGACTTTTTGGATTGTTGCTGACTCGAATCAGCGGGTGGGGCTAATTCGCCTCTTTGACCTGGATGACATCGAGGATGGCTACCCATTCTTCGACTTAAGGATAAAGGCTGCCTACCGAGAACAGGGCATTGGTCAGCAAGCATTACAATGGCTAACTCGCTATCTGTTTGAAACCTGGCCGCAGCTCAAACGTATTGCTGGGACGACTCGGGAAGACAATTTGTCGATGCGGCACGTCTTTCGCAAATGTGGGTACGTCAAAGAAGGACACTTTCGGAAGGACTGGCCGACCGCTGAGGGGCAACGGTACGACACGATCCAGTACGCCATCCTACGGGAGGATTGGGTAAACCAAACCGTCACCCCCGTAAATTGGAACGATGACGGCGATCTTCTCTGGAAAATTCGACCTTACCGACAAGAAGATGAAGTGCAGTGGCTGCGCTGTCGCCTCCTAGCCTTTCTCGATACAGCTTATTTCGACAACGTACTACGGGCAAAAGAACGTTACGCTAACCCTGCGATCGAACTGGTGGCAGAACTCGATCGAAAAATTGTTGGTCTCATCGACATCGAATGTGAAGAGGAGCCGGGAACGGTCTGCTCGCCATCGTCCGATCCAGCGATAACGGGCAAAGCGGGTATGATTTGGCATATTGCAGTTCATCCGGACTTTCGCCGTCGAGGGATTGGCAGAGCCTTGCTACAAGCTGCAGTTTCGATCGCGAAACAGTCTCGTATTCAGCGATTGGAAGCTTGGACGCGAGACGACGTACCAACTCAACAATGGTACGACGCTCAGGGATTTCAGAAAGTTGAGACCTACTTTCACGTTTACGTGCAAGACGATGAAGTAGAAGGTTGTATGAGCAGTCATGTTCCTGGACTGAAGCCAAGATCTGTCTTTGCTCACTATCAGGGAGAGAATACCCGCCACATCGAACGACAATTTCGCCGCGTACACAGCTGCAATCGATACGATTTGTCTCTGATTTAACGCGCGAGCGCTCGGTGGTGACAGCTGTCACCAAAGCTTCTTCGTTTCGATCGCCAGTCGGACACCTGAAACGTCATGCCGAACAACCCGAACGAGTCACCGTGACGACTGCGAGATGGGAAGATACTAAAACTATCGAGTTCAGTCCAGCGCGATGTTCCCTCAACTCCAACTTCTCCCCGGTGCCATCTCTGACATTCTCGCTTCCGTGACAGAAACTGGATATCTCACCGTTGCCGATCGTTACGGGTTGATGGCTGCAACGCTCGATGACACCCTTGACGAGATCGATCGACGCTCTGCTAACCGCCTCCTGCGAGCTGTCCTGCACGGACGGGTACAGTTGGTTGACGAGCTGTGCTTGGCTTGAACTCGAATCGATTTTTTGATGTAATGCACGGTTGTGATTGGCACGTTCGAGAAATCCTGGTACTGTCGTAATTTGAAAGCTGGACAAGAGGCTGGAAGAAACGATCGCAATAGCTTTTAGATTTGTTAACCGATCGATTTTCAATATTCGAGCTTGTTAATCAGATCGAAAAAAGTCAACATATATTGAAAAGATAATGAATTTACGTTTTTTGGAAAAGAAAAAACTGTGCGTATCAAGCAAGAAGTTCTTCTCTTGACGAGTGCGAGGCTTTATATCAAACGAGAATTGCAAATTAATTTATAGGGTATCCTATTTTAAAAGTTTCGTCGTTTTGTGGTTTAAGTTTGGTGTTGCCGGTTTTTGGTTCTTGCTTTTTAATAGAAATAGAGCGCTTGGCAGGATCGCAGCAATGCTTTTTGGGCTTCAATTTAACAGGTGTTCGAGAATAGAGATCGAGGAAAATTCCAGTACCTCAACATTTTCGTCTCCCCTTCTACCCCTCTTGCTATTGGGATCGATCGTGTTGTCCCCTGGGGTGGAAGCCGTCCAAGTTGCTGACGGAACCGTTTATTTCGATCGACCACCGACCCTCGTCAGTGCCAGTACGACCTTTGACGGGGTGCGCGACTGGAATTCAACGTATTTTTTTACCCTCGATCTTCCTGAAGATGCAGGAGAGTCGTTACGACAGATTTCGATCGTGCAACACGAACGGCTCGACCCGAACTTGCGGTATCGTCTCGACGACAGCTACAGTTTCGAGGGAACGCGGCGCAACCGAGGTGAAAACATCGCACTCGGAAACGTTGCCCACGACGAAGATACACAAACCGTCACCATCACCTTCGAGCCGCCCGTCGAACCTGGAACCACCTTGACGGTCGCCTTGCGCCCCATTCGCAATCCCATATTTTCCGGCGTGTATCTGTTTGGCGTGACCGCTTATCCTGATGGAGATCGAGCCTACGGTCAGTTTCTCGGCTTCGGACGGTTGCACTTTTACAGCAGCGATCGATTCGGTTGGTGGTAATTTCTCGTTGCCTTTGAATTGCCTCTTTTCACACTGGAGCAAAATCGCTTATCATAGGAGTTTGGTATCTTGCACGCGAGAACAAACAAATTCGCTCATGGCTAAGAAAAGTGCGATCGAGCGCCACAAAAAGCGCAAAAAATTAGTTGAGAAATACGCCGAAAAACGGGCAGAACTGAAAGAACAGTTCCGAGTTGCGCCCAATCAAGCGGAGAAAATGGAAATTCACCGCAAATTGCAGCAATTACCTCGCAATAGCTCGAGAACGCGGTTCAAAAACCGCTGCTGGGCGACGGGTCGTCCGAGAGGCTACTATCGCGATTTCGGGCTGTGCCGCAATATGCTGCGCGAAATGGCTCACCAGGGTTTACTCCCGGGTGTCGTCAAATCGAGCTGGTAAGCACCAGGTGAGGAGATGACTGGGTGTGTACAGTGGAGCGTGAAGGGCGAAGCGTGAAGAGTTGAAACAGTTTTTCGTTTGTTCTCATCACCTCATCATCACCTCACGTCATTACCCTCTCATCTCATCACTTTATTCTCCACAACAGCGTTCGATACCCAAACTATCGAGAAGTAGGTCGCTGACTGCATTGGCAACGGCGAACTCTCCATAAAAGCTTTGTGAAAAATCAAATGCCTGCATTTCCGTCACGATCGCGAGAACGAGCGCTCCAACATCGTTTTCTCCTTCCATTCGATGACGGACGTAAACGTTGGCAGCGCGTTCTGCAATATCTCGATTAATGGTTTCAGGGAGAAACTCCTCGTCCAGCCACTTGTGCAGCGTAGCTGTTAACCACTTTCCTTCCTGGCTCGGGTTTTTGGCAGGAGGTAGGGTGACTGGTGGAATCGGTTGTGGTGCGTTCGACTCAGACACGATAGTGAAACTCAGACACGATAGTGAGACGTGTAGTAGCATACCCAAGATATAACACGATGCTCCGATCTCGCTCGTTTCCCGGATTCACCTCACGTTGACAGAAGACGATCGAGTTTTCATCCTTCGCTGTATCTTGTTTTTAGAGCCGTGTCAATTCTCTGAGAATTCTCAGAGCTACCCCCACTGTTGCCATCGAGTGCTATGGATTTAGACATTTCAACCATTGTCTCTGGATACGCACAGGGATATTTTTTGATGGCCAGCGAGAGTAATGGCGACACTTCGGACAGTTTGGGATGGTACAGCAGTCGAGAGCGAGCCTTAGTACCCCTAGACGATCGATTTCACTATCCTAAGTCCCTGCGCCGCGTCCTCAACCAGAATCGCTTTCGTGTTGCAGTCGATCGAGATTTCCCTGCTGTTGTTGAAGGATGTGCCAACCGTGAAACGACTTGGATTTCTCCGCAACTCAAACAAATCTATTTAACCCTCAATCAAGCTGGGTGGGCGCATAGTTTCGAGGCTTGGGAAGGCGATCGATTGGCGGGTGGAATTTTGGGGATCGTTATCGGCGGTGCGTTTATCGGCGAGTCGATGTTCTATCAAGTCCCCGATGGGTCGAAAGTTGCTATGGTGAAGTTGGTAGAACACTTGCGAAACCGAAATTTCTTGCTGTTTGACGCACAATTGAACAATCCTCATTTGGCACGATTTGGCACTTATACTGTCAGTGAACGGGAGTACCAAAAGCTTTTATACAAGGCATTGCAACGTCAGTGTAAACTATTTTAAATGATTCTATTGGAGTTTTCGGTTCTGTTGGGGTTGGGCTGCAACGGGTATCAACCAGTCACCTTTTACAGTGAGCAGTGAGCAGTGAGCAGTGAGCAGTGAGCAGTTACCAGTTATCAGTTATCAGTCGTCAGTGGGTGAAGGTTTGCGGTTGCTCTCTCGTTACCTCATAACCCCTCGATTTGATGTCCGTCATAGGACGTTCGGCCTCGATCGGGTTCAGCCATACACACGTTTTTGTGTCGATCGAAATACAGCTCCATATATTGCTCTATATATATCTATATACACCGGTCGAGATTAATTTCTCGATCGAAAGCGTAAGAGATGGCTAAGAGAGATGGGAGAGGCGAGCGGTTGAGATGGACGGTTCTCCCATCCCGATCGACTTTTGGATCGTCGTTATCCCTAGAAACACCTGTGAGAAGGGGTTTTTGGGAAAATGCCCGGGTGTCTGGGCTGTTGGCAGTTCCCTCGGAACCGTTATCAATCCGAAAGAGATTTGTTACCATCGAATGGGCAAGTCTGTCGAAACTGCTCTGACGATGACGGCTCGAGGTTCAGCAACACTTAGAGGGTAGGCGCGTTCGCTGTGGAGAACTCGCAGGCTATCAATTCAAATCGGTTTCGCTACGCGATCGAACAGTCTCCCGCCTCGATCGCGATCTTTGACCTACAAACTGCCTTAGTCACCTGTAGTCAACAGTGGCGCGAGGATTTGGGTTGGGATGGAACACCTGTTGAAGGTCAGCGCTACAGCTATCTCGTTCCCCAAGCTCCCCATCAGTGGAACGACGCTTACCAAACTGCTTTACGGGGTCAATCCGCTCGCTGCGAAGCGCACCTTCTCGTCCGAGCAGACGATACGCAACAATGGATTCAGGGAAAATTTAACCCTTGGTACGACGAAACCGGCGAACTGTGTGGGGTTCTATGGATGACGGAAGCGCTCTCGGAACAAGAGGGAGACGATTTCAGTTGGAATCGCGTCTTGCAACTGTCGCCGGACTTATATTGCATTGCAGGGTTTGATGGTTATTTCAAGCGGCTCAATCTTGCCTGGGAAAAGGTTTTGGGATATACCCTAAGCGATCTCAAAGCGAAACCGTTTATCGAGTTTGTCCATCCTGACGATCGAGGTCAGACCTTAACCTGCGCTCGATCGTTAACCGATGGGGGAATCGTTCAAACTTTTGAAAATCGCTATCGTTGCCGAGATGGCTCTCATCGATGGTTGCAATGGACTTCAGTGTCTGTTGTCGAACGTCAACTCTCCTATGCCATCGCGCGGGATATGACCGATCGAAAGAAAACAGAACTCGTGCTACGGGAAAACGAAGCGAAATTACAACAGCAAACGGTCGATCTCACGCGCACCTTACAAGAACTGCGTCAAACGCAAATGCAACTGGTGCAAACGGAAAAGATGTCGAGCTTGGGACAGCTCATTGCCGGAGTTGCCCATGAAATTAACAACCCTGTGAATTTCATCTACGGAAATCTCGTTCACGCGAAGGAATACACTGAAGATATTCTCGGACTGTTAGAACTCTATCAAGAGTTTTACCAGCAACCTGCACCTGAAATTCAAGAAGAAGCGGAGTCGATCGATCTGGAATTTTTGGTTGACGATTTACCACAGTTGTTGTCGTCGATGACGGTGGGTGCAAACCGAATTAAAGAAATTGTTGCGTCCTTGCGAAACTTCTCTCGGATGGACGAAGTCGAAATGACGCGGGTTGACTTGCACGAGGGGATTGATAGTACTCTGACCATTCTGCAAAATCGCCTCAAAGCAAAACATACGCGCCCAGAAATCGAAATCGTGAAAGAATACGGCGAGCTGCCGAAGGTGCAGTGTTTTGCCGGACAGATCAACCAAGTCTTTATGAATATTATTAGTAATGCGGTCGATGCTCTTGAGGAGCGCGATAAAGATCGTACTTATAGGGAAATCGAGAAGAATCCCAGTGCAATCCGGATTTGTACGCTCCAACCCGACCCCGATACGATTGCTATTCGGATTATCGATAACGGACCGGGTATTTCGGACGATTTGATCGGTCAACTGTTCGACCCGTTTTTTACAACGAAACCCATGGGGAAAGGAACGGGTTTAGGTTTGTCGATTAGCTATCAAATTATTACTGAAAAACATGGGGGGACGCTCTCGTGTCGATCGGCAGTCGGAGAAGGAACGGAGTTTTCCATCTCGATTCCTGTCGAACACGAGCGTGAGGACGAACCGTCTGAGTAGGAGGTCGATCGATCTTTGACCGTTTCTGACCTACACGACACGATTTGCAACGAACATTGTTGCAAAATTCTCAGATTCCGCATCGATCGATCTTACGAGTGACACTCTCTCAGAACGCTGCGAGTGCTTTGCTATCTTACGATCGAGCTGAAACACTTAAATATTACTACATGCTTGAGTGGTAATACTGGCGTAAAGTTCAGTATTTTCAACGTTGTTGATAAATAGCCGGCTTGGCTAAGGTAATATTGTACTATTTCATCTGTTTCCGATCGAAGCTCTGATGTTTGCATCACAGGCTCAAACATTCAAAAGCCGTATCTGTTATTTAATGAAGTCTTTATATTTTTGTGACAAGCCTCAAAATTTGTCTGGAATCGATCGCAAACAGAAATGCACTTCAAGGCAATTCGCTCGATCTTAAATCGTGCCATCGGTTAAGCGAGAATATTGAGTTATTGCTTACTATCCGGGCATCTTGCTTGAATGCTTCGATCTTCTATCTTATAACATCCTTAAACTTCAATACTCCGTTCGAGTATCTTCTTGGATTTAACCTGAAGTTTGAGCGAGAAATCTTGCTATGGCATCGCATTCAAAAATTTTGAAAGAACGACGCGAGTATAATACTTGGGTCGCCAATGAAACTCTAGAGGACTATTCCTTACGCTACGCACCCCAATCATTTCGTAAGTGGCCAGAACTCCTCGTCGCCAACACTGCCTTGGGCGGAATCTCGTTCCTTGCCCTAGAAGCAATTGGTGGATCTCTTGCTATCAATTACGGTTTTACCAACTCATTCTGGGCGATTACGATTGTCGGTGCAATTATTTTTCTAGCCGGAATTCCCATTACCTACTACGCCGCTAAATACAACATCGACATGGATTTGTTAACGCGCGGTGCAGGATTTGGTTATATCGGTTCGACCATTACCTCCGTCATTTACGCTTCCTTTACCTTTATCTTTTTCGCGCTCGAAGCAGCGATTATGGCCCAGGCGTTGGAGTTGTACTTTCACCTTCCCTTGCCCTGGGGATACCTGCTGTGTTCCCTGATTATCATCCCGATGGTGTTTTACGGGGTCACCTTCATCAATCGACTGCAACTGTGGACCCAACCCCTATGGCTGGTGTTGATGGTGTCTCCATACCTCTTCGTCCTGTACAAAGAACCCGAGGCATTTTCAAACTGGCTGAACTTTAGCGGAAACTCCCCCAGTGGTACTGCGTTCGAGCCGTTACTGTTCGGCGCGGCAGCGACTGTATCGTTTTCGCTCATCGCCCAGTTGGGAGAACAAGTCGATTATTTAAGGTTTGTCCCCGATCGAGAAAAACACAATCGCGTTCGGTGGTGGGTGTCTGTGATGGCCGCCGGGCCGGGTTGGATCGTGTTGGGATGGGCCAAACAAATTGGCGGGGCGTTTCTCGCGTCCCTGGCCATTTACCACGGTGTATCGTTTGCAAAGGCGAAAGAGCCAATTCAAATGTATTTGGCGGGATTTTCCGATATGTTCGGCGATCCGGCGGTGGTCTTAGCCATCGGGACGCTGTTTGTGGTTGTTTCCCAAATCAAAATTAACGTTACCAACGCTTACGCCGGATCGTTAGCGTGGTCGAACTTCTTTTCGCGCCTGACCCACAACCACCCCGGTCGCGTCGTGTGGCTGGTGTTTAACGTGGCGATTTCCCTGTTGTTGATGGAATTAGGGGTTTTTGAAACCCTTGAAGCGGTTTTAGGGCTGTATTCCAACGTCGCAATTGCCTGGGTGGGGGCGTTAGTGGCTGACTTGGTTGTCAACAAGCCATTGGGATTGAGTCCGTCCTATATCGAATTCAAACGCGCTCACCTATACAACATCAATCCCGTCGGGTTTGGGTCGACGGTCATCGCCTCGCTGATTTCGATCGCGGCGTTCGTGGGAGCGTTTGGGGACTACGCCCAAGCTTACGCCCCGTTTCTCGCTTTGGGTATGGCTTTTGTCTTGTCTCCCATCATTGCGTTTGTCACGGAAGGGAAATATTACATCGCTCGCGAAAATCACTACGCCAATCCCAACGCCAACGTACAGACGTTAGACGGTCGCGATCTCATCGCCTGTTGCTTGTGCGAACAGTCTTACGAACCGGCGGATATGGCCTATTGTCCGGTGTACGACGGCTCGATTTGTTCGTTGTGTTGTAGTCTCGACTCGCGATGTCACGATCGATGCAAACCCGAACCCGATTTCATCGAACATCCGATTTTCAAGCAATTGCAAGCGGAGTTTCGGGAAAAAATCGCCCCTCACCTCGATCGAAAGCTCGTCCGGTTTCTGGGAAGTTATGCCTTGGTGGCTGGGGTGACAGCGGTTATTTTCGTCGTCGTCTACTGCTTCAGCATCCCCAGTTTTGGCGAACTGTCTCCTGAAATGTCTGAAACGTTATTCGCTGCGTTTGTCGAACTGTACGCCCCATTAATTGTCATTTTAGGGATTGCATCGTGGTGGTACGTTCTGAGTGAAGATAGCCGAGAACTAGCGGAAGAAGAGCTCGACAAGCAAAACCAACAACTGCAACAAGAAATCCTCGATCGAACGGCAGCCGAAGAAGCTCTGCAACAACTCACGCGCGATCTAGAAGATCGCGTCCAACAACGGACGATCGAGTTATCGAGGGCGTTGAAAACGCTACAAGATACGCAGTCGCAACTGGTACAGACAGAAAAAATGTCCAGTTTGGGGCAACTGGTGGCGGGCGTCGCCCACGAAATCAACAACCCCGTGAATTTTATTTACGGTAACCTCGTTCATGCCGAGGAGTACATTCGAGATATCTTGGATTTACTGGTGGTATACGAGGAAAAATATCCAACTCCCGACCCGGAAGTCGCCGAGAAAATCGAGGAGATCGAACTCGACTTTATTTCAGACGACCTCCTCAATTTGCTTCGATCGATGAAAGTTGGGGCGCAGCGTATTCGGGAAATTGTCTTGAGTTTGCGGAATTTCAGCCGCCTCGACGAGTCGGATGTCAAACCCGTGGATTTACACGAAGGGATTGACAGTACGCTGATGATTCTCAGCAACCGCTTGAAGGCCAAATCCGATCGTCCGGCGATCGAGGTGGTGAAGGATTACGGCGATTTACCTCTTGTCGAATGTTATGCCGGATCGCTCAACCAAGTGTTTATGAACGTGTTGACGAACGCTATCGATGCTTTGGAAGAGTACGATCGAAATCGATCGATCGAAGACAAACGACGCGACCCTAGTCAACTTCGCATTTGCACGCAAGCTAACGCAACCCATGTCACCATTTCGATCGAAGACAACGGCCCGGGCATTCCCAAGTCGCTACGATCGAAAATTTTCGATCCGTTCTTTACCACTAAACCGATGGGCAAAGGGACGGGTTTGGGAATGTCGATCAGCTATCAGATCGTCACCGAAAAACACGGTGGATCGTTGATCTGCTGTCCAGAAACCGATCGCGGTGCGAAGTTTGTCCTGGAGTTACCACTCCACGCAGAGCGCCTTAAGAGCGCCTAACCTATTGCAAGCGGTGCTGAAATTCGATGAATGCCTCGAAATCGGGAATAAAAACGGGGGTGAGACGTTCGGTTCGCACGAGGCGATCGAGTTCTATCAGGCAGACTCGAACTCTTAACTTTAGAGTTTAGCGCTCGCCGAGATCGATCGAAAACCGTCCGTATTCTGTTCTAAACCATCCCACTCAGTATAAAGTTTCAACCTAACCCCGGTCGAGTCGTTGCTGACAACGACTCGACCTCGGAAATTGTCAAGGGTTTTTTGTAAACCCCAACGCCATGCGAGTTAACCGTTCACCGTACTCATATCGGGATATCGATCTCCCGCTGCGACGGCTTTGGGCATCACGGCCTCGATGCGTTCTAACTCTATTGGTGTGAGTTCGATATCGACAGCCGCGACGTTTTCTTCGAGATACTTCGATCGCTTCGTTCCCGGAATTGGCACGATGTCGTCACCTCGAGATAGAAGCCAGGCGATCGCCAGTTGAGCGGGGGTCACGTTTCGATCGCGAGCAATTTGCTTCACCTGCTCGACTAATTCCAGATTTTTCGTAAAGTTTTCCCCTTGGAAGCGAGGCGATAACCGTCGGTAATCGTCTGGCGCAAAGTCGTCGGGACTTTGAAACGCCCCGGTTAAAAAGCCGCGTCCGAGGGGACTGTACGCCACAAACCCAATCCCTAACTCTCGCACGGTGGGTAAAATTTCGTCTTCTGGCTCCCGACTCCACAGAGAATATTCCGTTTGCAATGCCGTAATGGGGTGAACGGCGTGAGCGCGGCGAATCGTGGCGGGAGCGGCTTCGGAAATACCGAGATAGCGAACTTTCCCTTCCTGTACCAGTTCCGCCATGGCCCCGATTGTCTCTTCGATCGACACAGTCGGATCGATGCGGTGTTGGTAATACAGATCGATGGTTTCGACTCCCAAGCGCCGCAGCGAAGCTTCACAGCACTGGCGCACGTACTCGGGTTTGCCGCTAATGCCAACCCAACCTCCATCCGCCGTGCGGACGATACCGAATTTGGTGGCCAGGATGACTCGATCTCGTCGATCGACAATTGCTCGTCCAACGAGTTCTTCATTAGTAAAGGGGCCGTACATATCGGCAGTGTCGAGGAAGTTCACCCCCAAATCCAAGGCTCGGTGTAAGGTTGCGATGGCTTCGGTTTCGTCCCGTCCGCTGTAAAACTCGGACATTCCCATACAGCCAAGTCCGATAGCGGAAACGTTGAGAGCTTGACCCAGTTTGCGCGTTTTCACGATTTGATACCTCTTTATTGATATCGATGAAATGACTGTCGTGCTGTTGAGGGTCTAGAGGCGATTTAGGATCGACGACTTGCTGACGCTGGCCTGTTGTTCTGCGTTTCCTCCGCAGATAGGCTGTTGTCAGATGTTGGAAACAAGCCGCTGGCTTGGGCTTTCGCCTCTAGTTCCGCATAATGTTGAATTTTCCAATCGATAATGGCGAGATTTTCCTGAAGTTGTTGGATTTGCTTCACCACCACTTCCCGATGTGCCTCGAGGAGCTGTCGTCGCTCCTGAGCCGTTTCGTCGGGGGGTTGTCTCATCAGCGCTGCGTACTGCTGCATCTGACGGATCGACATCCCCGTCAGTCGCATTCGGTTCAAAAACTCGATCCAGCGGATATCTCGGGCTGAATATCGACGGTGTCCGTTGGGTAGCCGTTGAATCGATGCGATTAAGTCGCAACGTTCGTAGTAACGCAGCGTGTGGACGCTGAGTCCGGTGGCTTCTGCAACCTGCTGAATCGTGAGTTCCTGTTCCATATCTGCAAGGTACAAGTTAGAGCGCACTCTAAGTCAAGCAAAAATATCGAACGTTTTGGGGAAACGTCAGATCTAGCTTATGCAGGAGTTATGCAGGAGTGAGTAATGCGACGGTTTGAGGCGATCGACGGACGATCGATAGGTAAGCGCAAGGTACGAAATACAACGCCAATAACGTCGCGCCCACAATTCCCCCAGAAATCGCCACAGCCAGTGGCGGCCAGAATCCTCCGCCTTCCAAGACCAACGGAACGAAGCCGATCGCGGTGGTTAGCGTCGTCGCCACGACGTGACGGCTCGATCGAATCACCACCTCCCGAATGGCGCGACGGTTCCCCACTCGGGCTTCTGAATCTTCGCGCAACGCCACCAACACCACTACGGAATCGTTCACCGCAACGCCCACTAAACCAAAGGTTCCGACAATTCCCATAAACCCGAAGGGATAGCCGAACAACCACAGGGAAAACAACCCCAACCCGATCGATCCGACTCCAACTGCACCAATGAGCGCAGCCATGCGGAACGAACGCAGCGACAGCACCAACGTAGCCACCATCAATACGCCGAGAACGCCGACACTAGAAAGCATTCCCCCCAATGCACTATCTCGTTCTTCAGCTTCGCCGCCGATTTCCGTGGAATATCCGGCCGGTAGTACGAAATCGGACGCAGCGAGTTTCGATCGAAACTGTCCCAACACCTCGGCGGGTAAGACTCCGGCAGAAATGTAAGCTTGAATGAGGTTAAACCGCCGTCCGTTGCGTCGCGTAATCGTCGAAAGCTCTGGTTGTAGCGCCAACTTGCCCAATGCAGAGAGGGGAACCGTATCGATCGAGCCGGGAAGATTGCGATCGCGCGTTTCTGCGGTGGGAAGCAATCCCAACGAGGTTACTTGCTCTAAATTCCCGCGATCGAGATCGCCAACCCGAACGCGCACGGGTAATTCTTCCATCTCTTCTAAGATCGATCCCCCCACTTGTCCCTCGAGGGTTGCATCTAACTGTCGGGAAATTGCAGCGTTGTCCAATCCCGCTAAACGCGCTTCCTCTTCATCGATTTGTAAGGTCAGTTGCGGGATGACTTCGCTGAGACTGTCCCGTGTATGGGTGACTTGGGGAATATTGGTGAGAATCGATCGAGCTTGTTCGCCCAAGATTTGTAGGCGTTCGAGGTCGGAACCGTAAATCCGTAACTCGACGGGAGCATCGAACGGCGGCCCCTGTTCGAGCTGTCGCACGATCGATCGTGCTTCTGGAAAGGCTCGGTCTAACTGCGATTGCAACGATCGAACGAGATCGAGGCTCACGCGATCGCTCAATTGAACGAGACCTTGGGCGTAATTGGCATACTGTTCTCGACCGCCGGTTAAGTTGTAGTAAAACCGAGGTGCGCTGCGACCGAGAAACCAGTGAACGTCTGTCACGCCAGGGTCAGCTACCATCAGCGTTCTGACGCGATCGACTGCGTACTGTGTTTGCTGTAGGGAGGCGGAAGCGGGGAGTTCGATCTCGATTTGTAACTGATCGCGATCGGTGGGTGGAAAAAACTGTTCGGTGAGCGTCGCCGCGCCGACAAATCCTGCAACGGGTAAACTCATTGACAGTAAAATGCCGAGTGCGGGTCGTGCTAACGTCCGACGCAAGCTGCGTCGATACAGTTGGGTCAGCCAAGGATGGGAATATCCCACGTTCCACCACGCATTTGATGTATTCGATCGAGGGTTGGTATGTCGGTTTTCGATCGTCGATCGACGCATCCAAACAGTTAACGCCGGAAGTACCGTAAGCGAGAGAAACAGCGAGGAGGATACGGCTAAAATAACGCCGATGGCGATGGTTCCGACAAATTCTCCCGGGCCACCGGGCATTAACACGATCGGGACAAATGCCAAAATTGTGGTGATGGTCGAGCCGAGTAATGGTGCGCTGAGATGCTGAATACTTTGGGAAATTGCAGCTTTCGGCGGTGCGCCCGCATTGAGGTGGTGGTTGACTTCATCGACGACGACAATCGCGGTATCGATGAGCAATCCCAGGGCGACGATTAACCCCGTAATTGACATTTGGTGAAGGGGAATTCCGAGAATTTGCATCCATCCCAACACCATGTAACTCGAGAGCGGCAGGGCAATTCCAACGACAATCGCGGATTGCCAACCCATAACGAAAAAGGTTACGCCAAAGACCAATCCTGCACCTAAAAGCAAATTAAAAATTAAACTTTGCAGTCTAGTTTCAACGTAATTACTTTGGTTGAAAATAACCTGAATTTCCAGGTCTGAAGGTAGCTGGTTTTGAAATCGATCGAATGTTTTTTCGACTGCTTTTCCCCATCGATCGATCCGGTAGTTCGATTCGACAAAACTTGCTAAAACAATGGCGGGACGACCGCTCGTTACAGCTAGTTCGGTAGGTGGTTGTGCGATACCCTTGCTAATGCTGGCCATGTCTCCTAAACGCACGAACTGGCCGTCGTTTCCAAAGCGGATGGGAATATTGCGAACGCGCTCGATCGAATCGAGTTCAGATTCGACTTCGATCGAGCGATCGCTTCGATCGCTGCGAAATTGCCCCGCACTGAGTTTGGCATCGCTTTGAAAAATTTGTTGAGAAACGGCTGAAGCGGTGAGATCGATCGAAGTCAGGGCGGACGGTTCGATTTCAACGGTAATTTCTTCGCTCGGATCGCCAAAAATTTCAACTTTTTCGGTTCCGTTCAAGCCTTCAATTTCATCTTTCAGGGATTCCGCTAAACGTCGTAAAATCGCATAATTCGGCGGATCGTCTCGATTCCAAGTCAACGCCGCGATCGAGGCGTAAGCTTTGACTTCAAATTCTTCGAGTTCGGGATCGGTAGTTCCAGGTGGTAACTCACTAGCGGCTTCGTCGAGTTTATCGCGAACTCTCGACCAAATATTATCGACGCGATCGCCTTTGATTCGATCGAATAATTCAATTTGAATAATCGAACTGCCCGCTCTCGATGCAGATTCGTAAGTTTCAATTTCTTCAATTTCAGACAGTCGATCTTCAATCTTTTCAGTAACCAGAGCTTCGATCCGTTCTGCATCTGCTCCTGGTAAAAAGGTTTTGACAATAGCGTTACGTGAGGTGAGTTCGGGATCTTCTAATCTGGGAAGTGTGAAAAACGAAGATAATCCCCAAACCAGGATGAGGACGATCGAAAGGACGAGCAGTCGAGCATTTCGATAAAATAAGGAACTCACGGAAAGACACTCCTGTTTGAGTTTTGGCTTTTGAGTTTTAGCTTTTTAGCTTTGAAGCTCGAGTTTTGAATTCTCGATCGAATTTAAATACTGGCGACGGCGTTTCAACCAAGCTTTGACAGCAACTTTTAAAACACGCTTAAATCGAGTCCATCCCTGTTCCGTGAGTTCGATCTCTTGCCAGGATGACCGTGATTTTAGGTGCTTCAACCAAGTATTGACTCGAGGATAGTTTGTCAGTGAAACGCCTAAATCTTCTAGGTTTGGGGCAAGCGTTCCCGCAACCAGATCGGCAACACTCAAGCGATCTCCTGCAAAAAATGTTTTACCTTCCAAGAGATTCTCGAAAAAATTCAGAATATTTATCGATCGCTTGCAAGCATAATTAAACTCCTCTGAATCGTCTTGCTTGAGAATCAGCGTCACCATTGCTGGCAATAGTTCGTTAAAAGAAACAGACTGCACCATGCGGACATTTGCTAAAGTTTTTGCATCTTTGGGCAACAAACTCGGCTGAGGATATTTGACTTCTAAATAGTCGAGAATTGCAGCAGATTCAAAAACCTTAAAATCTCCATCGGTTAAAACGGGAACGTGACAGAACGGGTTAATATCTCGAAATTCATCTGTAAACTGATCGCCGTCGAGTTGGACGGGGACGAGTTGAAAGTCCAGTTGCTTTTCCAACAAAGCCAGCCAAACTGGACGAGAGTAGAGCGACGGACGGGCGTAATACAGTTTCAACATGGTTGGTTCTCGCTAAATTTCAGATAAGACGTTTAATGAACCTCCCTTAATCCCCCCTTAATCCCCCCTTCACAAGAGGGGAAACTCGCTCCCTCCCCTTCACAAGAGGGGAAACTCGCTCCCTCCCCTTCACAAGAGGGGAAACTCGCTCCCTCCCCTTCACAAGAGGGGATTAAGGGGGGATTAAGGGGTGGGTTCAGAAATATTTATGCAGGAGGTCTAATGGACTTAAAAATTCAAAGCCACTAATTGCCCTGGTACTAAACGCTGAGTCCTGTTACTCACCACGACTTCGCCGGATTGCAACGTACCGCGCACGAACACGAGATCGCCCTGTTCGTGAATCACTTCAACCACTCGGCGCTCGATGCGATACACCGACTCGGATGCAGGCGTTTCAGCTTCGATGGGGACGTAGCACGCCCACAACCCCCGATCCGCGCGAACCAGTGCCGCTGTAGGCAGCCAAAATCCTTCGATCGATTGGGTTTGCGTGAGTTCTAATCGCGCGACGACACCCGGCGCAATTTCGATCGTCGCTGGTGTCTCTAGCTGCAAGATGACGGTTTGGGTACGTGTCGCCGCATCGACTTCGGGCAAGATCGATCGAATGTCAGCGGAATAGGTTCGATCGCCAACGTTGACGCGATGGCGTTCCCCGACATTCAACATCGCCGCTACGTCAGTGGGAACCCCCACCCGCACCTCGGGACGAGTGTTTTCCACCAACCGCACGATCGATTCTCCTTCTCCAACGACGGTTCCTTCGTCGAGGTAGCGAACGGACACGGTTCCTGAAAAGGGTGCGTCGATCGAGCTTTTACGGCGTTCGATGTCGAGACTGGCAATTTGTGCGTCGATTTGTTGCACGATCGCAGCTTGTGCGTCGATTTGCTCGATGCGGGTTCCCGTCAGCAATTCGTCAAGCTGGCTGCGAGCAGCGTCTACCCGTGCGGCTTGTGCGTCGATTTGCTCGACTCGGGTTCCTGTCAGCAATTCGTCGAGTTGTCGGCGAGCGGCGTTCAGTTCGGCTTGCAGCGCATCGGCGGCGGTGGCGGCTTCGTCGAACTGCTCCCGAGAAACGGCTCCCCCTCGGTACAGTCGCTCGCGGCGGTTGGCTTGCAATTGTGCCAGTTGCAATCGTTCTTCGATATTTCGGACGTTGGCGCGGGCGGTATCGATGGTTTCACGGCGCGGCCCGGCTTGGAGTTCTTGCAGGATGGCGGTTTCCTGGGCGAGTACCGCTTGTGCGGTGGCGATGTCTTCAGTTCTGGGCCCGGCTTCGAGTTCTTGCAGTCGCGCGGTGGCTTGGGCTTTTTGGGCGATGAGTTCCAATCGCTGGCTGTCTAAACGACTCGTATCGAGTTGGGCGATCGGCGTTCCTGCTTCGATCGAATCGCCTTCGTTGACGAACAGCGAAACCACGAGTCCCGATCGCTCGAAACTCAGATTGCTGGTTCGGGGTGCTTCGATTTCTCCCGTGTAGCTTTGCGAAACCTCATAAGAATTAACGAGATCGACGCGCACGACTTCGACGGGAAGGGCAGAGGTAACGATGCTGCTGTCAAGAGTGTTCGATCGATCGGTGGTCGATCGACGGATTGCCACAGTTGCAAGTCCTGAGACAAGGACAATTCCGGCAATTGCCCCGGTTCCGAAACGCTTCCACCGAGAACGTTGTTGTTTGAGTTGTAACTGAGCCGTTTCGACAACATTGATGGTCTGCGTATTGAGATTTGTGTTGAGATCGGACGGCTCGATCTTGGGTTTTTCGGAGAATTTCTGAGCCATGTCGTTCCTTCTTGAATACTTCTTGAATGCTAATAAGTGTATCTACACGTAAAATACAAAAAAACGATAGATTTTCGATCTCCTTTACGATTTTATTAGTTGCATCTCAATTTCGTAGAAAAACCTCTCCGCCTTCGGCACCTCCCCTTAGCTAGGGGAGGATGGGTGGGGTTGCGATCTCAAAAGTGAGATGCACCCATTTTATGGCATCTAATTTTTCGGTTCGTCAATCGCGTGAATTCGATCGACAGCTTCGGATAAAGATGTCATCAATTCGCACCAGCGATCTTGTCCGATCGCCTCGACCACTTGGGATTGAGCGTCTTGCCAAAGGGGAAATGCTGCTTTCAAAGCTCGTTCGCCTTCAGGGGTAATGCTGGCAATCCGTTCGCGTCGATCTCGTCCAGCGGTAATGTCGATCGATCCTTGCTGTTCGAGTAGTTTGAGATTGCGCGTCAGTGTCGTTCGATCGATCGCCAATTTGTCAGCCAGGGTGTTAATCGTTGAAGGCCCGAGAATCGATATAGCCGCCAACAGGTTGAGTTGGGTAACGCGCAACCCCGTCGATTGCATCTTCTCCTCAAAGACCTGCGTGACAACGCGAGAAGCCTTCCGCAAGTGAAAGCAGGTGCAAGTTCGCAGGGCTGCAAGTTCTGCTCGATCGAGCCGATCTGACATTGGAGAGAGAGTGACGTCCGTTAATTAAGAGTATATACACGCTTTTTGTGAAACGTCAACTGGCTCGATCGAGCCGATCTGACATTGAAGTGTCGTTTTCAACACGAAAAAGGGAGAAGGCATAGAGATCGTCCATCTCCATCTATAGCGAGTCCAATTGAAATGAAAGAACAGCTTGTACCCATCAAATGCTATCCCTCTTTTGTTGTTTTAGGAATAAAAACTTCGATCTCAGTTGTTTGATGTTTGTTGAGAAAAGGATTTGAGAAATATTTCAACTTGAATTCTAAAATTTGTAGGCTTTTAGCCAATGCTATCTCCCAAGTTCACATTTTTCAAGGGTTACGAGATCTTTTCTTGACAAGATTTCACCCCGATTTGACGGAAGAGGGATATCACTACTTCCCCGCCACTACCCTCAAGTGAAGGCGATCGCCGGAAGCGGAGGATGTCCGCGATCGAGAAAAGCGGTTGGAATGGGCGCGACGGTGGGAAGGCTTTATTGGCGATCGCGCTGATTTTGAGAATGCTTCAGATGAGTATTCGGAGTCGCCCGATTTCTTTTTATAGCAACTCACTCATAGGATTTTATTCCGCCAATTCAAAAATGAATCCCAACCTTGATTTTTGTCATGCAGTTACAGCAATGATTGTGACGGTAAGGCTCCCCTCTGCCCAAACTGAAGTTTTCAGCTTCATTTCACAATCAAAATTTACAACATTCCTGTTTATTCCTGTGACGTTAACTCCTGCTCCGAGAAGCTCTACATTCTCTCCTTCAAATCCAAAAGATGCGATTGCCGCTACTGCGTTATAAACCTCGCTTGGGAAGGGAGCAGCTAAATCTGAAATTTTTGTTCGTGTAGAAGTAAAGCCAGTAATAGTCTCAGTCCAAATATCTGTTTGTGCCATGAGTTCCCTCGACGATCGAAGATTTTTGTATCCCAAAAAAGTCTGCGTCAGGTTTAGTAACAAAAAACTCGCAACGAACAATCAATCAAAATGTTAATTATTTTGATTGATTTGATTGGCATAAAAATGCCCCAAATCGTGTTGCAAACCCAACAAAAACATCTTTTCAGTCGTCAGCTTATCAAGCTCGTTAATTTTTTGTCAGCTTCTAGAAATAAAAGTTTACACACTACTTCATTTTGACTGAATTGGCAAATTCTCACGAAATCACTTCTTGACTGATTGGTAAATCTTCATGAAATCACTTCCCATAGAAGCTTTTTGAGAGCGATGGGGATGAGTGAAGTTCAGGAAGGAGGAGGCAAGATTTAATCGCGCTACCAAAGCTATAGAGGTAACTGACAGATTTAAAACTGTTCAATTTTTCTAACCTGGAAAAATTCGATGCTTTTTTACAACTCAAATTCGGCCTGCTATGGCAGGCCGAATTGAGTTGTAAACAGAGTTGCAGGCTAGACTCCTTACAACACAAAGGTTTTATCGGGTGCATCTCAATTTCGTAGAATGACCCCTCCGTACCTCGACTGAGCGATCGGAACCCCTCCCCACCTCCCCTCGCTAAGGGGAGGTGCCGAAGGCGGAGGGGTTCCGATCGAAAAAGTGAGATGCACCCGTTTTATCCTTATAGGATTTTACGAATCAGTTAGGACTGCTATAGAAGACGACCTGAGCGCCAACAACCAAAACCGCCGCCCAAGAGATTAAGTAAATTGGCGTTCGCAGGTAAGGAATTCCGAGGATGTAGACACTGGCATGGAAAATTCTCGCCCAGAAAAAAATTGCCGCCCAAGTCGTGACGAACTCGTTGTTGGCATCGGTTAAATACGCAGCGAGAACCACTGCAACGAATGCCGGAAGGGTTTCGACCATATTGAGATGGGCCCGTTGCGCTCGTTCTGCCCACACGGGAATGGGAGGGGCTTCGGCGGGAAATTTGAGACTGGGATAGTTGCTAACAAATGCTGGAATTCCCCAAGCAAAAATGCGGTTTAAAATGTAGGGAATCCACAGTAGAACGCAGAGCATTCCACTAGAGGCGAGATAAAACAGAGTTGAGTTCATGGTTCCTGTTCCAAATTCGATCGAGGTGCTTCAATCGGCTCGAGAAATCTCCGGGTTTGAAGAATTTTTTTGAGGAATTTTCGGTGGGTTATATCGCCTTTATTCCCATTCAGTTCCCCGGAAAGGATAGTTTCGGGGAATCACGTACTCCAGTCCGCCCAGCAGAAAATCGAAACTCACGCGCGAGAAGGGATGGGTACCGATGTTGGCGAAATACAGGCGATTGTCGGGACGGATGAGAAACAAGGCGGGTTCGCTAAACAAGGCGGGTTCTCGATCGAAATGTCCTTTGCTCAAATACAGACCCCACCGACGCATATCGTCGATCGTCAAGCCATAGCCAATGGTTACGTTTTGAATGTTGGCGTTTTCTTGGAATTGTTGCACTCGTTCTTGGGAATCGCCGCTGATGGCGATGGCGTTCACGCCGAGTTTCTCGAACGCTTCGAGTTTTCGATCGAGATCGCTGATGTACTGTTGGCAAACGGGACAGTGCAAACCCCGATAAAACACGACCATCGTGTAGTGTTCGGGGGTTTGTTCGCTCAGTTTCCAGGTGCTTCCGTCCAAGGTTTTGACTTCCAACACGGGTGCTGGAGTTCCGACGAGCAGCTTAGGGGAAGTGGTGCGTTCGGTTTGAATCATCGTTGTTGCGTCTGTCGTTGCGTCTAATAAAGGTGTTGCGTTGAGAGGGATTGCGTTAACAACGTTATGTTTCGGTTCCCTGTCTTCCATGGTGTGGCACGCTAAACTATTGAGCAAGACTATTTTTTAGATAGAAACTATAAAAATTATCAATAGTATGGATCTCTACCAAGTGCGATATTTCCTGACGATCGCGGAAACCGGAAACTTTTCTCGAGCCGCCGAGCGACTTTACCTGTCGCAACCGTCCCTCTCCACGGGGATTAAGAAGTTGGAGCAAGAGTTAGGCGTGACGTTGTTCGAGCGGGGGGGACGGCGTACTGTACTGACGCCAGCAGGTCGATCGTTTTTGGAGAAGGCGAAGGCGATCGAGGCGCAGTATCGAGCGGCGGTACAGGAGTTGAAGGGATTTCGCGACGCGCCGACGTTGCGGGTGGGGGTTCTGAGTACGATGCGAGTGGCGGAGTTGGCGGATTTAGTCAGTACGTTTCAGCAGCATCATCCGAACGTGACGATCGAGCTTCACGACAACACCTCAGAGAAACTGCGGGATTGGTTGGAACGGGGGAACATCGACGTGGCGTTGACGGTGTTGAACGATCGAGATAATCCACAGACGTCTGTGGCACTATTCCAACAACCCTTACGATTGGCGGTTCCACGACAACATCCTTTCGCGCAACGTGCTTCGGTTCGCTTGGCGGAACTCGACGGACAACCGTTTATCGATCGAGTGAATTGCGAGTTTTTTCAGCGAGAGTGCCAAATTTTAGAAGCTGAGAACGTTCGTCCGAAAGTGGTGTATCGCGCCAGTCATGAAGAATGGGTGATTGCGTTAATTAGCGCTGGATTGGGACTGAGTATTATGCCGTATTGGTGTGGACTAGCGGAAGTGGTTTATATTCCGATTTCCGATTTGGACTTTCGGCGATCGATCGGGATGAAGTGGCGGCTTCAAAATCAATCTGAGTGGGTCGATCGATTTTGCCGTTTTGCTGCGAGTCACCGCTGGGAGTCGATGGATACGTGAGATGTGTTGAGGTTGGAACCTTTTGCAGGGTAGTGTGAAAAGCTCGATCGAGTCGTTACGATGACTAATTCATGCTGGTAAGGACTTGTTTGAGTGATTCGGCTCGTTCGACGATCGTAAAGTAACGGTTTGGATATAAATCGCCTTCTTCCGACTCATCAATAACTCGAATCATGTGATGCAGGATAGCTTGAGGATCTGGTAAGACTCTATAAACTTTGCAGGCTTCCAACGGCACGGGATAGTCTTGGTTGGCTTCTGTTGGACTTAGGGTGATCGGTGGAGTTTATGAACTCCAAAACCCTTGGCATAGGGTCGAACGGACGTTCGACCCTACAACAATATTGGTATCGTAAGCAACTAAATTACACCGCAATTCCAAGAGATCCCAAAATTTTTAATCTCGATCTCTTTTCTTCCGATCGCGTGAGCTTCACCGGCCGTTTCTATTTTGTCAAACAATTACAACCAACGTCTTGTTTTTAATTTGTACGCTGCATACTGTTCGCCAAATTTCTTGGACATCGCGGCTTCTTCAAACTGAATGTACCATCGATCGGTTACGATAAAAAATCCAATAACAACAACGAGTGACAAAAAATTTCCCAGTATAATAGCGACACCCAGCAGAGCTATCAGAAAACCAAGATACATTGGATTTCGACTCATTTGATAGAGACCATCTGTTACCAATATATCTGGATCGTTAAATGTCTCGATATTCGTACCCGTTTTTTCAAAAATATCTGAACCGTGCTTAGCAATTCCCAACCCAAGTATAAAAGGTAGGATGCCAATTAAGTCAATTGGAAGTGTCAAAAACTGCATTCTTGGAAACACCAAGCGAAGCCCCACCATGATGGCGATGCAGATAACAAATAAAACGGGGGGTATGATTTTCTTCATTCCTTTTGTCCTCTCTTTGCTGAACGCTACGAATGAGCTTGTGTGAACTGTACTTCGCTTGAACGATCGGTCACTATTATAGGAAGCTCAACTTGCCTCGATTTGTTAATTTAGAGCTTGTTTTTTTCACGATCTCACAAACCATTGATCGTGTTCTAGATTTCCTTGATTTCTCTACATGTAATGAAGTTCAAGCTGTTTTCTTATCTTTACAGAAAAAAGAAAAAAATACCATCAATTTTGTTCGATCTTATCTTTATCTTAGCTCTCGTCTTTATCTTAGCTTGTTTTCGTTCCCTTGCGGGGAAAAGGTCGGAAAAAACCCAGAGCTATAAAAATGTACTTGTCCCGATAATTGCTTTGTTTCCGTCCCCTTGCGGGAAAAAGTTGAAAAAAAACTCCAACAATATTACCCCAAAAAACGAGAAAATTCTTGAGTTTCCGTCCCCTTGCGGGAAAAAGGTCAAAAAAAAACGAAATTTGACAAATGCTAAAAGATAACTGAATTGTTTCTGTCCCCTTGTGGGGAAAAGGTTGAAAAAACAGGAAGTCGGCTACCAATCGTATAGTATCCTATTTAGGATCGCTACAGTCAAAATCCTTTTTGATATCTTCGTTTGCTGCCGAGCGTCCGATGGATTTTCTTAGTTAGTTCCTTGTCAGCTAAATAAGCTTGTTTATCTTGTTTGCTAGAAAGATACTTGATTTCTTTCTGGAGCTTCTGGTAACTGAGAAACCGTCGGCGATCGAGGGTTCCCGTTTCTAGCGCTTCTAAGACCGCGCACCCGGGCTCGCGATCGTGCTGGCAATCCCGAAACCGACAGGAACGCCCCAGCTCTTCTATATCTGCAAAGGCATCTTGCAAGCTATCTTCCTTCGCCCAAATTTGGATTTCTCGCATTCCGGGAGTATCGACGAGCAAGCCGCCGTCGGGAAGCAAAATTAATTCTCGATGGGTTGTAGTATGTCGGCCGCGACTGTCGTCCTCGCGAACTTCGTGAACCTTCTGCATGGCCGTACCGACTAATTGATTGGTAATCGTGGATTTGCCAACTCCAGACGACCCCAGCAAAGCCACGGTTTTTCCGGGCTGGAGATAGCTTTTCAAGGCATCCAAGCCTAGGGCTTCGGCAGCGCTTAAAACTGCGATCGGAACTAGGGGCGCGATCTCCTCTACTTCTAAAACTCGCTCTTCCACCTCTGGACACAAATCGGCTTTATTAAGAATGATGACGGGATTGGCACCGCTTTCCCAAGCCAAAACCAAATAGCGCTCGATGCGTCTGAGGTTAAAATCCCCATCCAACCCCGAGACTAAAAATATCGTATCCAGATTGGCAGCAACAATTTGTTCCTGGGTGCGATCGCCTGCTATCTTCCGAGAAAATTTGCTTTGGCGGGGCAAAATCTCGTGGATAGTCGCAATATTATCTCCTTCAGCAGCTCGAATCGCCACCCAATCGCCGACGGCGGGAAAATCCTGCAAGCCAGAGGCTCGATGTCGCAGTTTTCCCGCGACTTCTCCCCAGCAATCTCCCCATTCCGTATAAAGAACATAGCGATTTTTATGCTCGACCGCTACCCTCCCCGCCGCGTATCCTTCTTGGCGATAGAGTTCAAAATTTTCAGAAAAGAAATTATTCCAACCTAATTGAGTTAAACCCATTCTTATATCAAATCCGTTTAATTCCACATTTTGCACCACAAACATACTACAACAGGTTTTTTAATGAAGCAAGTACATTACAGCCTTCGTTGTTGAAATTTATTTTCAATAGATTGTGTAGTATGTATTTTTACTTGCGATCCTGATACCGTTTTCTGCGTAGAGCTTTAACAGATTAGTTAAGTATACTACATTTTGTAATTCAAAATGTGAGTTTCAACAATCGATCGAGCATTTTTTCATCAATAGGACACTCGAACACCAAATACTGAACCCGCTGACACCGTTGCTCCAACAACTTCGCCAGCTTCGATCGCCTTCGATCGTTCCGAACGTCAAAACACACCAACCACATAGGAATTTACGATGGGGAATTTTGAAGAGTTTTCCAGAAAGCAAACCGAAAACCGAGAAAATTAACGCAAACAGAACGGCTCGTAATCCAACTTCGACTCCACACAACAACACGCGAGCCAACGAGCCTACTCCAACAGAATTGGATTCAGCTTTAACTGGCGATTTTGCAGCTCCTATCGAAAAATATGTCTGAAACTACAAGCGTTTCTGAACGACAGCTTTCAGTGAGAGGGTGATGAGATGATGGGATAACTTGGCAATTCAAGCCTGCGTTCGCGACTTGCGGCTCGTCCTGACCCCGTTTCCCCAATACGCCATTAAACGAAACGTCCAGTTTCTCCGTTGCGTGTATCGAGTCGCTTCCGAACGGTCATCACCACTCACCACCACCTTATCCATAACCCATGAGCGTTGAAACACTGGCTCTCATCGCCTTGTTCGTTCTCGGATTTGGCGCAATCTCGGGACGACTTGAAAAAAGTCCCATCACCCCCCCAATGGCGTTTGTCGCGTTCGGACTGCTGCTGAGTCCCCAAATCCTCGGATGGCTCGATGTCAACTTCACCAGCGAACTGGTCAAACTACTCTGTGAAATCACGCTCACGCTGGTTCTGTTTACCGATGCGTCGCGAATTGACCTCAAACTACTCCGTCAGGATTACCAACTTCCCTTACGATTGCTCGGAATCGGTTTACCGTTAACCATTCTGTTCGGGACAATTTTGGCGCTCGTACTGTTTCCCGGCGAATTGAACCTGTGGGAAGCGGCGGTTTTGGGAACCATCCTCGCACCAACAGATGCTGCTCTCGGACAAGCCGTCGTCAGCAATCCTCGCGTTCCTCCCTGTATTCGCCAATCGCTCAATGTTGAAAGTGGTTTAAACGACGGTATTTGTTTACCGATTTTGTTAGTGTTTCTCTCTCTGGCTGGAATGGCTGACGAAAGCCAAAACATTAACACTTGGCTACAATTCGGTGCGATGCAAGTACTACTGGGGCCGGTTGTTGGGGTTGCAGTGGGATATATTGGCGGGTGGCTCGTCGAGAAAAGCTCGCGCCACGGTTGGATAACTCATGCGTTTAAAGATTTGTCCGTTTTGGGGCTGTCGTTACTGGCGTATACGCTGGCGGAACTGGTCGGTGGTAATGGATTTATCGCTGCATTTTGTGCGGGATTGACGTTAGGGAATACCGCTCGATCGATCTGCAATTGTTTGTATGAATTCGGCGAAGCGGAAGGTCAATTATTGGTTTTATTGGTCTTTATGGCTTACGGGACATCTGTTGTTTTTCCTGCCTTATCCCAAACTAACGGATCGATCGTCGGGTCCGTTTTAGGGAGTTTGTTGGTGGCTCGATCGATCGGTGTCCTTCTCAGTGGAATTGGCTTGAAGCTGCGGTGGGATACAGCCATTTTTCTCGGTTGGTTCGGGCCTCGTGGCATTGCGTCGTTATTGTATGCTTTGCTTGTGGTGGAAGAGCAACACTTACCCGGTCAGTCTCTGATTTTCACGACGACGATCGTCACCGTACTCGTGAGTGTCTTCGCCCATGGTTTAAGCGCTTTTCCAGGTGCGAACTGGTATGGAAATCGAATGATGTCCGAGATCGATCGAACCCTTCCCGAACTCAAGCCAGTCAAAACGATGCGCGTTCGCCTACCCTGGAAAGCATAAAGTTTCTAAGTGGTGAATGGGTGCATCGATCGGCTTGTCGCGTTGCCAGCATGACAAGCACTGACTTACCCATAACGTCATTCAACAGGAGACAGTATGGAACCGCGTATCAGCATCATTACCTTGGGCGTGAAAGACCTCAAAAAGTCTTACCAGTTTTACCATGAAGGATTGGGCTTTCCCACTTCTGACTCTGCTGTGTCAGATATCGTATTTTTTCAAACAAATGGCACTTGTTTAGCTTTATATCCCTTAGATCGCTTAGCTGCCGACGTATCCCCCAATTTATCTGACACTCGATCGAGCTTTTCAGGCATTACAATCGCCCATAATACCCGCAACAAAGAGGATGTCAATACAATCCTAGAACTGGCCGAGAAAGCGGGTGGAAAAATCGAGAAACCCGCACAAAATACATCTTGGGGAGGCTACAGTGGATATTTCTCAGATCCCGATGGTTATTTCTGGGAAGTCGCTTACGCGGATAGCTGGAAGTTCCATGACGATGGAAGCCTTGTTATCGAATAAACTCAATCGATGCCAATGACTCGGAAGTATCTCAATTTCGTAGAAAGACCCCTCCGCCTTCGGCACCTCCCCTTAGCCAGGGGAGGAGGGGTGGGGTTGCGATTTCGTAGAAAGCCCCTCCGCCTTCGGCACCTCCCCTTAGCCAGGGGAGGAGGGGTGGGGTTGCGATTTCGTAGAAAGACCCCTCCGCCTTCGGCACCTCCCCTTAGCCGGGGGAGGAGGGGTGGGGTTGCGATCGCCAAAGTAAGATGCACCCAATGATTCGGAAGTATCGATCGACCAGATGAGGAGACGAAGCGATGATGAGATGATGGCATCGTTGGACAACTCAAGCCCGTTTTTACTGCTCACCACTCGTTTCTCACGATTTACTGTGATTGCTTGGCCCGATAACACCGAACTCGTCAGTATCGCCTTCGACTTACGACCGGACGACGACGTTACCCTATTTCCCCAATACGCCATCGGACTACACGCCTGGTTTCTCGACTGCGTGCGCCGAAGCGATTCCGACCTGTCGGCGTACCTTCACGACGGCCAATCCGAAAAACCCTTTACCGTCTCTCTCCTCCACGGCGAAACCCCCGTTGTCGGCCGACAATTGCAATTACGGGTCGATCGAACCTACCGTTGGACGATCTCGCTACTCTCTCCCCAGGTGGTACGCTGGGCGAAAACTTGGCTCGAAACCCCTCCCAACGCCATCGACTTGCGACAAGCAAAACTCCAGGTGAGATCGATCGAACTTCCGAACGCTCCCACCACCTACCGAGAACTCTACGAGTCCGCCGAGTCCGCCACCCTCAAACTGAGCTTCCTCAGTCCTACCAGCTTTCGCCACCGACACCATCACTTCCCCCTCCCCGTTCCCACCAACCTCTTTCACAGTTACCTGCGCCGCTGGAACGACTTTTCGGGAATTCCCTTCGACCCCGAACCGTTCCTCGACTGGGTAGACAGTCACGTGGTTCTGCGCCAACATCGCATCGAATCCCACAAAGTCGCCGCCGGAAAACGAGGTTCCGTTACGGGATTTACCGGATCGATCGAACTCTCCGTCAGTTTAGCCGCTCGTCGTCAAAACCCCGACTACGCCAGACTTTTCGCTGCCTTGGGAACCTTTGCACCCTACTGCGGAACCGGACACAAAACCACCTTCGGACTCGGACAAACAGAACTGGGTTGGTTTGCAGAATCCGTCGAAATTCCCAGCGAACAAACCCGCATCGCGGAACGGATTGAAGACCTCACCGAGCGTTTTCTCTCCCTACAAAAACGCACGGGTGGAGATCGAGCGCGCAAAGTCTGTGAAACCCGCGCCACGATTTTAGCCCGTCGTGAATTTGGGGAATCGCTACAATCGATCGCCGACGATTTGGAAATGCCTTACGATACGGTGAAAAGCTACGTCAAACTCGCGCGGCGAACCCTGCGCCAGTTGCCAAATTGAAGTCACAGCGAACATCTGTTTAAGTCGAAGTTCGACGGGTTTTCCAACTGTTCCAACGTTCCTTCTGCAACCACTCGACCCCGATCGATCTTCACCACCCAATCCGCTCGTTTCACGACACTGGGACGATGGCTGATTAAAACCGTGGTTTTTCCCTGACGGAATTGTAACAGTCGATCGAATAATTCGCTTTCTCCCCGACTGTCCAACCCCGAAGTCGATTCGTCGAGAATCAAAATCGGTGGATTGCGGGTTAACGCTCTCGCAAGAGCTAACCGCTGACGCTGTCCCCCAGACAAATTCGCCCCAAACTCGCCCAACACGGTTTGATATTTGTCGGGAAGTCGCCCGATAAATTCGTCCGCTCCTGTAATTTGACACGCTTTGACGATCGACTCAAACGATAACGTCGGATCGCCCAATCGGAAATTTTCGAGGATCGATCGACTCCAAAAATGTGCGTCTTGCGGAACTAAGACCACCTGTCGCCGCAAACACGCCAAATCTAAGTCAGTAATATTATAAGCTCCAATTTGAATATTGCCTTCTGCTAACGGATACAATCCCGAAATTAATTTCGCCAGCGTACTTTTCCCACATCCCGACTCGCCAACGATGGCGATAACGCAGCCCCCCGGAAGCTTGACAGACAATCGATCGAGAACGTCGATCTGACCGGGATAGTGGAAACTGACATTGTCGCAAACAATCGAACTCTCTGGAGTAATTTCAACATCGGGTAACACCGGTTTGTCTGTTCCTTCCGACGATCGATCGACCACTTCCATTAATCGTTCGATCGCTGTTTTCACCCGAGCGTACTCGTCCGCAAAACCCAACAAAACCCCGACAAAACTCGCCACGTTCCGATGAAGTGTTGAAAAGGCCAGCAATTGACCGATCGTCAACTGTCCGTCAATGACCAACGTACTCCCAAACCACAATAACGCCACACCCGCAATCCCACTCACGAGACTCGAAAATGCCCCGTTCGCCGCGACAATTTGTGTCGTGCGAAACTCTAAATTCGCCAATCGTCCGAAACGACTTTGTACTTCTTCCCAAAATTGCGGTTGCGCTGTCGTCGTTTTCAGCGTTAACGCACCTTTAAATGTTTCGACGAGTACCCCTTGGGTTTCTGCCTCTAAAACCAGCAAATTTCGTGTTTTCTGTTGTAAGATCGGCAGAAAAACAATCGTCGAAAGACTCATTAAGATTATTGAAAAAATTGCAATTACTGCCAATTTTGTGTTATAGAATAGCATCAAGCTAAACGAAATAACGGCAATAAAAACTTGAGCGGGTAAGCTCACTGCCAGCGCTGATACAAATTGGTTGACCTGCTGAATATCTTGTAAGCGACTCATCACTTCACCGCTGCGATGGGTATCGTAATACTGAAGTGGTAAATGAAGTAACTTTCGCCCAAACTCTAAAATTAAACCCAGCTCTAATCGCTGGCTGAAATGTGCTGTCAGCGTCGCCTGAACGAACGTTAAAATATTACTAAATACAGTAACCGTAACAACCACTAAAACAATAATATCGAGTAAACGAGAATCACCTCGAACCAAAACGTCATCAGTGAGAAATTGAATAAAGAACGGCATCGCCATCGACAGCAAACCGATGGTCAAATTAAACAGAAGAACTTGCCACAACAGCCCGCGACGCTGCCAAATCGGCCGCCACAATCGTTTCCACCAAACGGCTTTGTCCTGGGGTTGACTCGCCAGTTGAGTTGCAAAACCTTCCGCATCCGGTTCGAGCAACAACATTACCCAATTTTGCCAACCCTGTTGAAGTTCTTCGTGGGAGAGATAGCGCAATCCCACACCAGGATCGCCGATAACGTAGCGTCTCCGATGTCGTCCGAAAAAGACAACCCAGTGATAGCCGTTCCAGTGGAGAATGGCAGGTAGTGGAACTTCTTCGAGTCGATCGAGAACTTCGGGATTCGCCCGCACCGATCGAGCGTTAAACCCTAACGCTTGCGCTCCCCGCTGCAATCCGAGCAGCGTCGTTCCCTGCTGTCCCGTTCCCACAGCTTCACGGAGGGGATTCAACGATAGGTTCAATCCGTAATGTGCGGCGACGGTTCCCAAACAAGCCGCCCCGCAATCGGTTTCTGTCTGTTGTCGAACAACTTTCATAACTCATCGGGGACTGTGATTTACGATTTGCGATTTGTCTTCTCGTCCCCCCTAAATCGCATATTGCGTCAACTGACTGCGGGCGAGTTCGTAAGCGGGCGTTCCGATCGGGATTTGTTGCCAATAGGCGATGGCTTGTTGAACTTGTCCCTGTTGTGCGAGTTGAAATCCCTGTTGAAACCAAAACATCGCTTGTCGATCGATCGCTTGTTGGTATTCTTCCAACTTCTTCCGAGCAGACTCGAACACCGACGTCGTTTCGGGAATTTGCGTCAAATACGCTCGAGCCGCTTTGAAATTGCCCGTTTTACCGAGTTCTAAAGCGCGATAAAACCACACGCGAGCTTGCATATCTCGCGCCTGGGTGTACTGCTCGATTTTGTACTGCGCTTGCGAGTAAACCGACGTATTGGCGGAAATTTGATGCAATAATTCGATCGCCGAAGTAAAGTCATGTTGACTAGCTTGGACAAAAGCCGCTTCCAGTAATCGCCGCGCACTCGATTCTTCCACTTTTGTCGGCGGTGACAACACGGATACAAGATTGGAGGACGTGACGATCGATTCCGGTGGTGCGACATTCGAGGGATTTGAGGCGGAAGCGTCGTCGTGCGAGGGACGTTGGGCGATCGCATTGGCGATCGACGTTGTCATTCGTGCGAGATCGAAATCGATCGATCGCAGATACTCGTAACCGACATAACCGCCAATCGCAACGATCGCCCCTGCACTCACCCAACGCCGAACCCCGGAACAGTTCCCAACAATACTCGGTTCAGGCGATTTCGTTGTGGGTTGTGCGACGGGCTTCGCAGTCGGTTCGGATTCCGTCACTGAAGATGAGGTTTCCGAAGTTACAGGAAACACAAAAACCGATTCCCAACTCGATTCCCAACCCGACTCCGAAGATGGAGATTCCGCATTTGGCGTATCATTCTGAGTTTCTAAAAAAGACGGTTCTCTCATCGCTTTCACCAATGGTTTCACTAAATTCCAACAATCTCTTCACCGAATCAGTAAAGGTGCGTTGCACCAGTTTGACATTTTCGCCAAAATCCACCATTCGTTTGCGCCGCAACACACCCTACCGTTTTTCTCCTCACTGCTCACTGCTCACTGCTCACTGCACTGCTCACTGCTCACTGCTCACTGCACTGCTCACTGCTCACTGCTCACTGCACTGCTCACTGCACTGCTCACTGCACTGCTCACTGCTCACTGCACTGCTCACTGCTCACTGCTCACTGCTCACTGCTCACTGCTCACTGCTCACTGCTCACTGCTCACTGCACTGCTCACTGCTCACTGCTCACTGCTCACTGTAAAAGCCGGGCTTGTCGGAAAAACGAGGCGGCGATCGTTTCTCGATCGGTGACGATTTCCGCTTGGACTTCCATTCCGGCTTTGAGGGGATAGGATCGTTCGTTTCGGATAAAAAACGATCGAGTTGGTTCGAGGGTGACGTTATAGTACGCACCGATTTCGACACCGTTGTCTGTGATGACGGTGGCTTCGGGTTCAATGTCCCCGACAACGGCGGGGAGTAAACCGTAATCCGTGTGAGGATAAGCCGCGATCGCGAGTTGGGCTGTTTGCTGCGATCGAATGCGAGCGATGTCTCGTTCGGGAACGCGAACGCGGACGAAAAATCGATCGCTAGGAGGAACGATCTTAAAAATCGATTCCCCCGCTAGAACCTTTTGACCGAGAGCGAGTTCCTGTAAGCTCTGACTCGAACCGTCAATGGGGGCGATAATATCGATGGTTTCGAGTTGCGTTTCGAGCGTGTTCGACTGATTGCGATCTCGATCGATCTGTCGTTGCAATCGATCCTGTTGTGCTAGTAAGTCAACCCACCGTTCTCTCAACGAGTCCGCCTGGGGATCGTCGGACTTGACGAGTCGATCGAGTGCCAATCCGACGCGGTAAGTGAGGCTCGTTTCCGGGTTTTGCATTTCGAGCGCTTGCCATTGCGCCGCTTGGAAAATTTCTCCAGCCAGTCGATCGATCTCCAATTCCACTCGATCGAGTTGTCCCCGATACGTTTTTAAATAGCGTTGCAACTGTTCCTGTCTTCGTTGCAATGCTTCTCGATCGCGACCCGTCGCCAACACTAGCAACCGGTCACCCGCTCGCACCGTTTCTCCATCTCGAACGGCCACTCGATAAACAATTCCGTCAGTTTCAGGGCGGACGACGCGGGGAACGGCTACGGGATACAGTCGCCCCGTCGCGCGAACCGTGACGTTACATTCCACTTGCATTGCGAACAGTCCCGCCGCCCCCAACATTCCCACCAAGAGCCATCCCCCGAGACTCGTCCAACGGCGCACAGGCGGTAATAACTCGTCTCGATCGAGGGGGGCAAGGGTTTCGGATTCCAGAAACTGCGTCACGGTCTTCACTCTCGACAGATCGGCTATCGACTATCCCACCTGTACGAAAAATCGATCGATGTTTCCGGATTTTCCACAAGGTATTCGTGGCTACACGCACCGAATTAAAAAATGGATATGGTGGAGAGTTCGATCGATTTTCAGAGTTTTATACCGCCCAAAACGAGCTTTTAAGCGTAAAAATCGCCTAAATTCAACAAAATCGCCTAAATTCGCGTTTCAAAGAAATTTCAAATTTTCCGGAAGACGCTATTGTCCCATAGACAAAAGATGATGTTGTCCGTAAATTTACGCAAGTCTCCGTAGATTTACAGTTTTTTAATAAGGAGTCAGCAATGACAACGAACAAACAAACACAACTATTTACCGAGTTGAGTGGCAAAGATTCAGCGACAATAAACGGCGCTCACTACTACTACTCTACGTATCATCCTTGCCGTAGTTACAGTTACCGTCCCCATATTTACTATAGCTACAATCGCGGCTATGGTCGTGGTGGCGGCTACGGTTATGGGCGCAGCCTTGCTGTTAACTATAACTACAACCTCGCCGTGGGTGACGACTTAGATATCAACTAATCCTCACCCTAAAATTTGACGTCCATTGGAGCGTTTCATATTCCGATTGACTGACCTCTAAAGATGCACCCATAGATACAACTGAAAATATCTAAAATTTTTCGATCTATGGGTGTTTCTTTGAAAAATCCGTTCTATTTCCAGAACAAAAACTAAAAACCATGAAATCTCAAATTTTTTCTCCGCAGCTTTCTAGTATTTTTGTCGAGTTATCTATTCAAGAGCAGGCTAATGTTAATGGTGCATATGGACGGAGATATAATTCGATAAGTCCTCGATTCAACCGCCATTACGCCTATACTCCACCACAAAAAAAATATAGCTTAGCTTACCGACAACATCATTACACCTATTACAGTGTGGCCAATCCAAACTATCTATTAGGCTAATGCAGTTGTACGTCTCTCCTAATGAGTCGGGTGTATCTCGCTTTTGCGATCGAAACCCCACTCATCCTCCCCTGGCTAAGGGGAGGTGCCGAAGGCGGAGGGGTCTTTCTACAAAATTGAGATGTACCTAATGAGTCTCTATTCTGCTTCCTCAGCTCAGGGCTGCATCTCAAGAATGTAAAAATAGTTGTCGGTGCGTTACACGGGCATCTAATTCATCTCGACTTCAGCCAAATTTTGTAGCCCGCTAACACACCCTACGCCTCATGTTCTGGCAAAAATGAGAGACACCTTCATCTAAGCCTGCCGTTTTTTAAAGATTTTTTGGGGCAATTCTGCAAGAAGATTAACTCAAAAATATTTCAGTTATGAAATATTTTTGAGAAGATATCGATTGTTCGATCGAAAAATAGAAGATCGATGTCATTGCAGAATTTTTAGAAAATAAGATGCCACTCGAAAACTTTTTTGTGCTATTCGAGTCATCGCGTAATGGACTTACACCCAGGAAAATATCGATCTTGGGTGAAGATTTTTGTTTGATTTTTAAAACCAGAAAAAACAAATTATTATCGAACTATTTTTGGTTTATTTCCGGATTTTTTATGTGTAACAAAGAAACTAACAGACAAACACGCATCGGTTTGTATCTCTCAGTCGATCGATAACGTTATTAGATTTGGATTCGATCGAGAACTCTTAGCAGTTAAGCATTTGAGATAAAACCACGTTCGTCAGGCTGTGTCTTGTCCTAAACCCCTTATCTTTAACGATAGGAACAGACCAGTATGAAACGCGAATCAGCCCTTTCAATTTTGACCGCAGGCACACTGATATCAGGCGTCACCTTAGCATTTGGCCTGCCAGCCTTGTCCCAAGAAACAGTGCTTCCACCCGAAACGCTTGAAGTTTGCGATGGCGATTACTGCATCCAAGTCCGACCGGGACGAGTCGATTTGAATTCCGGGTCTCAAGAACCCTATTTTGAAGAACCAATTGTCGAAGACCCAACTCTTCATCACGGGGAAGACGAATTGCCAATTTGTGGCCCCGAACCTTGCGTCTCTGAATGTGGGGGAGGCGAACCCCAACCTATCGTCATGCACGATCGATTCTTCTGCGATAGCAGTTCTGGCATTCCCACAACATTCGTGACAACCGCTGAAGGAAGCACGTTTCCGTTAATTCATTGGACATCGTCTTACTTCTCCGGTTCTGGCTACGACCCACAAACTCGCTGCAACCAAGTCACCTCTCGCTTCAATCAATTCGCCCAGGCTGGAATGTTGAATTACATTACTACGGGAATCGTAAATAACTTACCCGTCGTTTGCGTATCGAGCGAGATGGGCGGTCCTTGTACGGGGGTTTTGTTTACCCTAAAACCCCACCAAAATCCCGCTAACTCAATTCAACAACTGTTTGACGTTCGCATTGGTGCAGCAGGGCCGTTATACGAAAGTAGTTCTCGCATTTACATCAATTTGAGCGAGCACCTCGAAACCCTAAGTCAACGATAGTCGATTTAAAGCGAAGTACTGAGAAGGTTTTACAGCTTTTCTCAATGCTTCGCACTGGGGTGACTTTTGATTTTCTGGAATAACAACCTCTTCAAAGGAACCAGAAAAACTTCAAAAAGACCTACAGTTCTATAATTTGGGTGCATCTCACTTTTGCGATCGGAACCCTACCCATCCTCCCCTTAGCCAGGGGAGGTGCCGAAGGCAGAGGGGTCTTTCTAAGAAATTGAGATGCACCCTATAATTTCATCTTTGAGTTTCGATTTGTGTGGGGGCAAGCTATCTGTTTGTCCCTGCCTTGTTTTTGAATAAATTCAAATCTAAAAGATGTATCTCAAACGCGTTTCCAGAAGACTTGAAAAATTATCTAAAACTTCATTCATGAGTACTAAGATGCTGAAAATTCCCATTCTACTCTTAAGCGTTCCCGCACTGATTTGCTACGCCGAAATTTCACAGGCGGTGACAGTAGAATCCGTGCGACAAACGGCCGAATCGATCGCCGTGAGAATTGACGGACAAAATCCCGGGTCGGGGTTTATCGTGGCAAAACAGCGACGCACCTACTGGGTACTGACCGCGCAACACGTAGTCGCAACGGAGGACGAATACACGATCGTCGCCCCAGACGGAACGACCTATCCCTTGGACTACAGCACCGTACAACCATTGCCTACAGTCGATTTAGCCCTGTTGCAGTTTACGAGCGATCGAGATTACGACTGCGCCACCCTCGGCAACTATCCCATCGAAGGCGATTCACCGTACTTGTTCGTCTACGGCTGGCCGACACGGGAAGATGACGGTCGATTGACTGCCGGACAAGCCATCGATCGAGAGTTTGCCCTCGCCCTCACGCGCGATCCCGTCGATTTCGGCTACACCCTTTTTTATACCAACGTTACCGAAGTCGGCACGAGCGGCGCACCGATTTTAGATAGTGAAGGTCGCGTTGTTGGCGTTCACGGTCGAGCGGACGGCCGAGAAATCTATCGCGAAGACTGGGGCGGGTGGGTGCGCTTCAAACTCGGGTTCAGTGCTGGCATTCCCGTCGAAACCCTTCTGCAAGCCGTCGCCAACCTCGAAGCGACTCCCCGCTGGCATATCGAGACAGCACTCCCCGAACCCTTGAGCGCCAGTGAGGAAAGCCAGCTTGCGCCCTATCTCAGCCTTGCCCGTCCACCCGAAACTAACCATGCTGTAGACTGGTCGAATTGGGGCAACCATCTCTATCGCACCGGTCAGTTCGACGCAGCCTTGCGAGCCTTCGAGGAAGCCATTGGCCTGCAACCCGATTTCTATCCCGCCTGGTATCAACGAGGGAACGTGCTGTACGCCTTGGGCGATCCCTTAGCAGCCATCAGATCGTTCGATCGAGCCTTACAACTGAACTCCGAATTTTACTGGGCTTGGCGCGATCGCGGCGCGTTGTTGTCCGCCATGAACTACACCCGAGAAGCCTTATTTGCCTTCGATCGAGCGTTGGCCCTCAAACCCGACGACCACGTCCTGTGGTACATGCGGGGTAACTTACTCGCCCAAGACTTCGATCGAAACGACGAAGCCATCGCCTCTTACAACCGAGCGTTACATATCCATCCCGAATTTGCGCCCGCCTGGTTGGGACGGGGAAAAGTACTATCTGAATTCGGCTCTGAAATCAGCGACGAACAGCAAGCACTCGAAGCCTTCGATCGAGCCGTCACGCTCGACCCGAACTTGTTAGCCGCGTGGATTTTACGGGGAACGCTGCTACAAAACCTCGGGCGACACGAAGAGGCGGCCCTCTCGTTCGATCGTGCCCTCGTCCTCGCTCCCAGCGACTATCAGCTCTGGCGCTTGAAAGGCGTTTCCCTTGCCGAGTTAGGCCGTCGCGACGAAGCCATCCATGCCCTAGAGGAAGCCTTGCGCTTACAGCCCGATGCCAGCGACGTGCGCGAACTATTGCAAGTTTTGCACGCTTCCTAGGACACTTCCCCAAACGCACCTCCTGTCTCGACGGTGTCAGCTTCCTGAACTAGACTGGAACTAGCCAGCGAAGATTTCGCAATCGCCTTTGATACTTATGTAGCAACCGTAGCAACAGCTGTAGTCGCAGGTGTCGTATCAGGGGACGGAACCTAAACACACCCGAAAGATCGATCGAGTCAGAACGTTTTTGGCTTGCGAAATTGCCATTTTCCCGACACTCGAACTCGTATCCCTGGCCAGCCGTTTCATCAAAAAGCAGTTACTGATTATGGTTCGGAATCACTCTCTGTTGTCCTTCGCCGCATTGACGTGTAGCTTGTCCCTCGAACTCGCCCTTGTTGCTGGCTTTTCTACGCCTTCTCTCGCTCAGTTTTCACCGCCCGATCGCGGCACGCCTTTAACGGCAGATGGTGGTGCGGCTCGTTTCTCTCCCCCCGATCGCGGTGCGCCAGAATCAGCAGACGGTGGTGCGACTCGACGAGGAGAGTGCATTCACATCACGCCGTTGATCCCCAGAGATAACATTGACGAATACTATGGTTTGACTGCCGATGGGCGACCCAACTTGTATTGGTACGTCGGAAGCGCCAAAACTGGCCTCGACAATGCCACGCTCGTCATCGAACAAGACACCCCCGATGGGGGCATCGCGACGATCCGCGAAACTCAAGTCGATCTCCCCGATAGCCTTGCCGATCGTCCCCAAGTCCTGCGCTGGTCGTGGCCGTCCGAAGAAGACGCGCTGAGTGAAGGTCTCTATCGCTGGTACTTAGAAATTCAGTGTAACCCCGACAACCCGAGCGATCCGACGACGAAGCTAGTGATGGGGGGGTGGATCGAACGCAGCAATCCGTCGTCTGAAGTCACAGCAGCCTTAGAAAACACCACCGATCCAGTCGAACAAGCCCTAATCTACGGCGAAGAAGGCTTTTGGTTCGACTACACGGCCCGCCTGCTGACCGTTCCCGGGGCGTGGAACTATCTGCTACAAGGGTTCCGTACCATTTCCGAAACATCAGCAGCGACCGTAGACGACACCGAACCCATGGCTGAAGTCGAGTTTCTCCCCGTCGTCAACCTACAGTCGAGCGAGACCGAGACCTCGATCGAGGTTGAAGCGGTAACGCAACCTTGACGCTACGACGTGACGGCACGATGTGGCATCGACTCCAGCAACAACTGTGGCAGTGGCGAGGGTTTGCTATCGGCGTTCCCAGTGCCACCGTTATTGTCGTCTTGCTCCGATTGCTCGGCCTGCTACAAGGCTTAGAACTCGCTGCCCTCGACACGCTGTTTCGACTGCGCCCTCCTGAAGCGATGGACGATCGAATTGTTATCGTCGGTATTTCAGAGGCGGACTTACAACACTTCGGCTATCCCATTCACGACGGCCTGCTGGCAGAGTTGCTCGATCTCATCGCTCGAGGGGAGCCTCGCGCCATCGGCTTGGACATTTACCGGGATTTACCCGTCCCCCCCTCTTATGACAGTTTGGTTTCGGCGTTTCGATCGAACCCCAGTTTGCTCGAGGCTGCCGATCCCGTCGAACCCGGTTACCAAAAACTAGCGGAGGTTTATCGCAATACCCCCAACCTCATCGGTATCCAGAAAGTGACGGGAGGGGTCGATCGAGTGGCTGCACCGCCCGTTCTCGCCGAACTCGATCCCAGCCGTATCGCCGCCAACGATCTCCCCCGAGACGAAGACGGAAAACTCCGACGGGCGTTTTTGTATCTGACCGATCCCGAAACTGACGAAATTATGTTCGGTCTCGGGTTTCGCTTAGCGATGCTCTATCTCGAGGAGGAGGGCATCGAACCGGAACTGACGCCCGACGAACGCCAGTGGATCGAGTTAGAGGATACAGTCTTCATTCCCCTGAACGGTCGCGATGGCGGTTACGTGGGATTTGACAGCTCGGGATATCAGATCCTCATCAACTATCGCGGCCCGGCGAACACGTTTCAAACCATCGAACTACGGGATGCGATCGACGGGCAAGTCTCGCCCGATATTTTTCGCGATCGCATCGTTCTCATCGGCTTCACGGCAGAAAGTCTCAAAGACTTCTTCGACACCCCCTTCAGTGCCAAAAACACCCACAAAGGCATTCAAAAAACGGCAGGGGTCGAAGTTCACGCCAACCTCGTCAGTCACGTTCTCAGTGCGACCCTAGACGATCGATCGCAAATCTTCACGTGGTCAGAGCCGATCGAGTGGGCGTGGATCGCCCAAGCTGCCCTCGTCGGTGCCGTGTTGAGTTGGCTCGGACGCTACACGAAAAGCTGGGTGCGCGTATTCGGACAGATTGCCGCTGGGGCCTTTCTCGTCATTGCTGCCTATATCGCCTTCTTACAGGGATGGTGGATTCCCCTGATCCCGCCTCTGCTCGCCCAAGCCGTTGCCGCCACCTACGTCACGGCATATATCGCTCGATCGGCGGCCGATATCCGAGATACCTTCAGTCGCTATCTCACCGACGAAGTCGTCGCAACGCTCCTAGAAACACCGGAAGGTTTAAAACTCGGGGGCGAACGCCGCACAATTACGATTCTCACCTCTGACTTGCGCGGGTTTACCAGCATTTCCGAGCGTCTACCGCCGGAACAGGTCGTCGCGGTTCTCAATATTTATTTAGAAGCGATGGCCGATGCGATTACGAACTATCAAGGCACCATCGACGAATTTATGGGTGATGGTATTTTAGTCCTGTTCGGCGCACCCACCCAGCGAGAAGACGATCCGGAACGGGCGATCGCCTGTGCCTTAGCCATGCAAGCTGCTATGGACGGCGTGAACCGGGAAATGGCCGCCCGCGATCTGCCGACTTTGGAAATGGGGATCGGGATCAATACAGGAGAAGTCGTCGTCGGTAATATCGGATCGCTCAAACGCACGAAGTATGGTGTGGTGGGATCGCAAGTCAACCTCACGTATCGTATCGAGTCCTACACGGTCGGCGGACAAATTCTCGTGACAGACTCGACATTAACGGAAGTGGGAGATATCGTCGAGATTGAAAGCGTCGAACAAGTCTCGCCGAAAGGGGTGAAGGAACCCATTTCAATTCATTCAGTTATCGGTATCCAGGGAAAATACCAACTTCACTTAGAGACGAACGGTGTCGAACTGCGCGATCTCTCGCCAGAACTATCCGTTCGCTATACTCCCTTACAAGGCAAACACCTGGGCGATCGAACCGTTGACGCACAACTGGTGCAGCTGTCTCTCAAGTGCGCTCGCGTTCGCGCCCCGGAAATTCCCAACCCTCTGACGAATTTGCGGTTTCAAGTCAAAGTCCCCGGAGAAAACGGCGAGATCGACGGAGAGTTTTATGGAAAGGTCGTTAAAGACGAACAGTCGGAGACAGGAGAGTTTTACATTCGCCTAACTGCCGTTCCGCCGGAGGTTAAGGCGTATTTCGAGAGACTCTACGGGAACGAACTTCCGTCCGCTTCGGCAAACGTCCAACTATCCGAACACTGAGGCGTTTCTACCGATATCCAACGAGGCGATGGCATGCAGTTGATTTTCTTAGGGTCTGGTTCTGCCTTTACCGTTGGCGACGATAATTTTCAGTCGAATATGCTGCTCGTCAGCCCGAACGGTCGGCGCTTACTGATCGATTGCGGGTCGGATATTCGCTTTTCACTGCGAAAGTGTGGATTTAAATATGGAGACGTGACGGATATTTACATCAGTCACCTACACGCCGATCACGTGGGCGGAATGGAGTTTATGGGGTTCTCGACCAAGTTCGATCCCCGCTGCTCTCGGCCGAAACTCCATCTATGTGAGGATTTGGTGGCTCCGCTGTGGGAACGGACGCTATCGGGGGGAATGCGTTCGTTGCAGGGAAAACTCGCCACCCTCGAGACCTATTTCGACGTACAGCCCGTGAAACCCAACGGGTCTTTTGGTTGGGAAGGGATAACTTTTCAAACTTTTTCGACCATTCACATCCTTGATGGGGAAATGGAAGTTCCCAGCTACGGGTTGTTTTTCGAGTTCGACGGTTTGAAGGCCACGATCACTACGGACACGCAGTTTTGCCTCGATCGACTCTGGCCGTACTACGAGCGATCGAACGCGATCTTTCACGATTGCGAGACCACCCCGTTTAAAAGTACCGTTCACGCACACTACGAGGAGTTGAAGGTGCTGCCTCCAGAAATCAAACGCAAGATGTGGCTGTATCACTATCAACCGGGACATCGACCTGATGCCGTCGCCGATGGTTTTGCGGGATTCGTGCAGCCCGGACAATCCTTCAATCGCGATATTTTGAAAGCTTGCCTCGAAGGTTAAATCTTTAAGTCTGTTGCTTTAGTATTGCCAAACCCTCACCTTGCTTGCAATTCACCATTCGTCAGCCTATAAGTTTTACGTTTTTTGTCGATTTATTACTCGATATCGCTAAAACTTATTAGTCATATCTTCAAAAGAAGTGTAATAATACGTGAGGAAGATCCGAGACTAGCGCGAGTCGCACACGACACAATTGCCGATGTGACGGATCGTGTGTTCCGGGATGTTTGGAAACCGAGGTTCGTTCAACAAATAGACCTCAGCCACATTCAACCGATTCGATTTATGACTGTATTCAACGATACAATTCAACACTTCGTAACGGTGAGTTGGGTCTGGCTTCGCAAAGCCGACTTACAACCCGTTCGTTCCACTTCAGCTTACGCGCCTCAATCGAAAAAACACTTCGATCTGCTCTTTCCTTTACGCCAGTGGATTGACCACCTCGACGTTCGATCGAGCGCACGCGCCCACTGGATTTGTCGATCGATTCCTGCCCGCTGTCCCTTCGAGCGAGAGGTCAAACTATTTGGAAAAACGTTATTTTCTATCCCGCCGTTGTGTAAACTCAATCCCTTCTATAACGAGTTAGTCTATTTGCGTTTTCGCGCTTTATCCTATCTCGCTGACGAATGCGGGGAAGACGTTTCCGAGTACGTTTAAAAGACGAGGCAACGAGGCGATCGATCGTGGAAGTGACTTGAAAATATCTTCCGTCTTGCCTCTTGCCTATTCCCAATCTTCCGGCACGATTAAATACGTTTTCCAACTCGGTTCCGTTTCCGTTTTTGAGGCAAAGTATCGTGCCAAACGCCAGCTTTTTCCTTCTTTTTGACCTTGTAAGTAAAGGTCGAAGGGTTGGTTATGGCGCGTCTTGGTACCCGTCGGTAAATCGATCGTCAAGCGATAAGTACCTTGAAGGTGATAGGCTGATAGGTCTTGAATCGTCAAGGATTCGCTATCCGTCACGTTGACTCGATCGACGCTCCAAGTCAATCGATCGGACAGTTTCAGCGGTGTTGCCAGTTTTTCCTGGTTTTGGCGAAGTTGGAGTGAAATCGCCTGCGCGACGAGGTCTCGATCGAACAAAATCGGGACGGGAGAGCAGGCCACCAAAAACCCAATTACAATACCTAACAACAACGTGACGCGACGCATCGGTAAACCCGTGGAACCGCCAGCAACCCTCAAACTCGGCAAATATTTAACCCTCAACGACGTTTGTGCCTGTACGCAAACCTATCATAAATTCCGCGATCGAATCGATCCGTTTCCCGAAAATTTGACGGAAACCCTCCCAGCTCTGCAAGCACTCTTTCAGTTTCTCATCGATCCCGTTATCGACGAGTTCGGGAGTGCGCGATTTCGTTTGACTTATGGATTTTGTTCGCGCCATCTCAAGAAATACCTCGAACGCAAAGATCCCGCAACGGGCCGCCGTTACGGCCGCGTTGCCCCCCAACTCGACCAACACATGGCGTTTGAGAAAAATCGCAATGGAAACTATTACTGCAAGCGACCGGGGGCAGCTTGTGATTTTTATATTATTGGCTTAGACAGCGATCGACTGGTGAAATGGATTGTCGATCGAGACCTCTCTTTCGATTCGTTGTACTATTACGGGATCGATCGACCGATTCACATCAGTTACGGAAACGAACACAAGCGAGCAATTTGGACGTTTGACGAAGGCGGCCGTCCGACCCGAAAAGGCATCGATCGATTTTATTCATCTTCGTTGGTCAATTGAAGTTGGACGTAAACTAAAACCAACACGACGACTAAAAGTAAAGTGGCTGACGCAGCGGCGTAACCGAGATCGAAGAGAGCGAACGCTTGTTCGTAAATGTAATACACCAGAATATTTGTCGAGTTTAGGGGGCCGCCACCCGTAATTACGTACACTTGCTCGAAACTGCGGAGTGTAAAGATTGCTGTGGTGATGATGACAAATACCAAAGTCGGACGCAAGCCGGGGAGGGTGATGTGTCGGAATTGTTGTAAAGGGCTGGCTCCATCGAGTTCGGCCGCTTCATAGCGAGACTGAGGAATCGCTTGTAAACCGGCAAGAAATACCACTAAATTAAACCCGAGTTGTTTCCAAATACTGAGTAAAATCAACACGGGCATTGCCCAAATCGAACTGCCCAACCAGGGAATTGGCTCGATCGAGAACGAGGCCAGAAAAGCATTGACCGGGCCGTCGGTTTGGAACAGCCAACGCCATCCTAAACCGACAGCGACCGTTGACGCGATCGAGGGGATGAAATAAGCCGTTCGCAGCAGATTGCGGAAGGTTTTCAGTCGATCGAGTAATGCGGCAAGTCCGAGGGGAATTGCTACACTCGGGATGACCGTTGCCAGGGAGAAATAAACTGTGTTGCCCAGCACTTGCCAGAAGTCAGGAGAGACGATCGATCGCCAGTAGTTCTGCCAACCCACCCAACGAATTCCCTCCTGGGTGAAGCTCCCCGTGGTAAAACTTAGATAAATTAAATAGCCGATGGGACCGATGGCGAAAACGAGAAGTAGCAGCAGAGCCGGCGTGAGGAACGTCCAAGCGGCGATCGTATCGTTATCGAGCCATTGTAAATCAGATTTATTGGGAACTCTCTGCATTTTTTTTGCAGCTTTTAACAGCAAAGACACCCAAAATTATAGCAATTTTAACGGGGTTTTTAAAATCTTAAAAAATTCTAAACATATAGATGAGTATTTTTTTTGAATTTTGAAAAGATCGAAAGCTGAAAGCTTGTTTTTTTAAGAGAGTTAAATCTTGGGATTCTAGAAATTCACTAAAATTGTTTTTTGTCACAATTACGATCGAGCTATCATAAGTAGAAAATAGTTTTATAAAGGCGGTTTTGTGCCTCAATTTTGTTGCTTTTAGAGCTTAAAAATTGCTGTATTCAATTTCTTTTTAAAACATGAGAGTTGGTGTAAGTAATGTTTTGGATCTGTTGAACTTAGAGGGTCGAACAGCCGTTCGTCCCTACGACAATATTGGTATCGTAAGCAACCCAATTAAACCGCAATTTCAAGAGAGCCAATATTTTTCTCCAACTCTCAACTGCTTGTGAGGAATCAAGATCGAACACGCTCTAATTTGATTTGCGATATGTTTGCTAAAACTCTGTCGATCGAGTTGCAAGAACACGCACAATTTCCATCAAATTTGCATTTCGTTCTCGATGAATTTCGATTTGTCTTCGATTGATGTCGGGGCGATCGAAATACTGCTCTTCCAAAGCTTTGAGATGGCGATCGTATTCAAACCAAAGATTTTGTTGGGCATCGATTCGATCGACTTTTTTGGAAATCTTAAACCGAACGATGAGCGAACCGTTCTCACTTTCTTCTAAGCCGAGGATTGAGAGCTTATCAATATTTTTCCGCACTCGAACCACTTCGATCGCTTTCAACAGTACCGACCACTCAATCCCGTTTGCAAACGTCAGTTCGACCGTCGTCGTAAGTTGTTGAAATAACTGCACCAGTTCGCCCGCTGCAAAACTGCCTAAACGGGGGCGACATTCCTGTCGTTTGTGTTTGAGGTAAAGATATTCACAAATCGCTCGATCGAGACACGTCGCTCGATCGAGATGCCAATCCTCAACACACACCCCCGTCAAGCGCGTGCGTTCGAACTTCGTATGCGAAATTTTACAGCGACTGAGATCGGCATCGGATAAATAAGCCTCACTGAGATCGGCTTCGCTTAAATCAGCGTTACTGAGATTTGCCTCCCGTAATAAAGCACCCCGCAAGTTCGCTCCACTGAGATCGCTATCGTGTAAATTCGCCCCGATCAAATAAGCTTCCGACAGATCGGCTGTTTTAAGAACCGTCCCCTGAAGATTCGCACGACGGAAATCGACGTGCCGCAAATTTGCCCCAGCGAGATCGACCCCTTCCAAATTCGCGCGAAACAAATTCGCGCGGATACCGGCGTGGTCGCTGCGCCAAGCGTTCCAGGCTTCAACACCTTTTTGGAGTAACGCCAGGTGTTCCTCGTTTGCCATAGCCTTTACCTCTGAACGAGAGTCACCGTGTCCTGCACCCGTTATGCGATATTTGTTCTTTCCTTCGATCTGCCCGTGTGTCAGTACAATTACTGACATCTCGCTGAAGCGTTCCAGACTCGGCAAGATTGGCGGTGGTTTAGTCAGTTTGTAAAACCCACAACCCCAAAGATCGATTCAACCGTCGAAATTTCGATTGAGGAGGGCGGACAACGGCTTTATTTTACTGCGTTCGTTGGCGTCCAATAGCTTGACATCCTCCCGGCGCCGCTATACGCGAAGCGTTAGCGCGGGATTCCCAAACCTCACGATTTAGGTTCCTGCTTCCTTCCCCTTTGACTACGCTCAGGGGTTTTTCGCAGTGGCTCTCCAGAACGATGTCCTTCAAGTCTTACACTCGCTCCACAGGCAGTAACGGTGTGTCCCACCGCTTTTTCAGTGAGCAGTGAGCAGTGAGCAGTGAGCAGTGGACACTGCTCACTACCGAAATTTGATGTCCTGTTTCTTTAAAGCCAAGCACTACAACATCAAGATTTGAGCCTAGTACTCCGTCAAGTTTAGAGTGAAGGATAATAGAGAAAAAAGGTTCGGCGGTCAGCTAAGGGAAGGACAAATGCCCAAAAAGAAATACATAGTGGCTCTTACGGCGGAGGAAAGAGCGGCGTTAGAGCGATTGACCAAGACCGGGAAAGCCCTAGCGTAGCAAATGAATCACGCCAGAGTCTTACTCAAAGCCGATGTCAATCAAACGGGAGGGGGTTGGATCGATGCCAAGATGAGCGAGGCCTTGGATATCAGTGTGGCCACGATCGAGCGAGTGCGGCAAAGATTTGTCGAAGAAGGTCTCGAGGGAGCCCTTGGACGAAAAGTCCAGAAGCGACGTAAATCCCGTCGATTAGATGGGGAAGGAGAAGCCCACTTGGTGGCCCTGGCGTGCAGCGAAGGGCCGTCCGGGCCTGGGCATGGGAGTTTAAGGTTACTGGCCGAACGGATGGTCGAACTGGGGTATGTCGAAAGCGTGTCCCACGAAACCGTACGCCAGACGCTCAAAAAAACGAACTTAAGCCTTGGTTGAAGAAGTCTTGGGTGATTCCCTCAGCGGCCAATGCCGAATTCGTCGCGCAGAGGGAAGACGTACTCGATGTCTACAAACCGGCTTACGATCCGCTTGATCCCCAGGTTTGTTTGGATGAGTGCAGCCAGCAACGGGTGAGTGAAACTCGTGTGCCGATGCCGGTCAAACCGGGTCAACCCGCCCGTTATGACTATGAATATGAGCGCCAGGGGGTCTGCAATTTGTTCGTGTTTTCAGAACCCCTAACCGGTTGGCGACCTATTGAAGTGACTCAGCAGCGCACGGCGCTCGACTATGCCCAACAGATGAAGTACTTGGTCGATGAGTGCTACCCTAAAGCCCTGAAGATTCGTCGGGTACACGACCAACTCAATACCCATCGGCCCGCTTCCCTTGATAAAGCCTTCGAGCCGGCGGAAGCCAAGCGGATTCTCGATCGGTTAGACATTCACTACACCCCCAAGCATGGCCGTTGGCTCAATCTGGCTGAAATTGAGCTGAGTGTGCTGGCTCGTCAATGTCTCGACCAACGTATTCCTGACCCAGAGACCTTGCCGCGTGAGGTGGGGGCTTGGGAGAAGCGCAGAAATTCTCAACGCTGCACCATTGATTGGCGCTTTACTAATGATGATACCCGGATTAAACTCAAGCGTCTTTATCCTTCAATTCTGACCTGACGGAGTACTAGTTCCGGGTATTCATCTGGTGTCACAACACCTATATCTTTAAAATCTGTAATTTGAATGAGACCTTCTGCGTCTATTTCTGGCAAAGTCACAAAAACTCTAAAAGGAGCATGTTTTTTCACCATTCCACTCAGCCTACTTCCGACTGATAAAGAGGTTTTGATATCTTCCCATGTAGATATTTTTTTTGAAGTTGTAGAACGCTTAACCTGAAACAACATTAGAAATTGAATTGTGGAATAAATTCTTTGTCTGAAGTACTGCTCTAAATTTCCATTATAGCGATTTTCAGTAAGATGCGATACAGTTCGATTCCCATTTGTCTCATGGATGCTCAATTGAGCCGTCTTGGGATATCATCACGTTGAACTCGTTGAAATCTGGCCTTGAGAAATTTGCATGATAGTTCGATCGATCGCGGTTATTGTCACTGAACTCGCCCTCATCTTTGCGGTTGCCCTGTTTGTCGATCGATTGTTCGGGCAAGTCTGGCGGCGGCTGTTGAAATTTCAGTGGCTCAAACAGCGCGTTCGCAAGCCGAAACAACTCCGCCAGCGATGGAGATCGAGTGTCACGTTATTCGTCAGCCTCACAACGCTTGCTGTTCTCGGAATTAACGGATATTGGCTCTATCGGGGGCGAGATATCTGGCTGCAAACGATCGATCTCGCCAGCCGTATTCCACCCGAGTTCGCAATTTCAAGCGCCCTCGGACTTTTCAAAAGCCTTCTCCTGTTATCGATCGTTGGCTTAGCCTTGCGTCCGATTCGTCGCGGAACGCGCTACATCTGCGATCGAGCAAAAGCCTACGAACAGATCGCTGCTAACGACGAAAGTATTGAAAAGTTCTTTCATTTTCTAGATTTCCATCTCGCTAACAGCCTTTGGTTATTTGCACTTGTCGGCTGTACGGTATTTCTCCCACTCCCCCATTCAGTTCCCGAAATCCTCATTGTTTTCGCTCGAATTTACGCAATCGTCGTTGGCGGCGGACTCGTTCTCAAAGCCTCTCAAGCGATTATCGATAGCCTCAACGCTCTCAGTCAAAAGTACGCTAATACAGATAGTTTGTTGCGCGTCTACCGGCGACTTCAAAACTTAGTCCCGTTCCTCAGTCGTTGCCTTGAAGCGGTTATCTATATCGGCGTTGCAACGCTAGTCGTCCAGCAAATTTCTGCCATTGCTTATCTCGCCGATTTTGGAACTCGCATCGTTAAAATTATCGGCATCGTTTCCTTGGGGCGAATGGTCGTTGAAGTGACCCATTTTCTCATTGAAGAACTGCTCCTTCGCCATCCCAACTTAGACAGCATTCAGCGCCAGAAACGGCTCACCGTAATTCCGCTCGTCCAAAGTGGTTTGCGCTACGGCATTTATTTCGGTGCCAGTATTTGGATTCTCGGGGTTTTAGAAATCGATCCGACTCCGATTCTCGCAGCGGCGGGAATTTTAGGATTGGCGGTTGGGTTGGGCGCACAAAACCTCATCAACGATATGGTTTGCGGCTTTTTTATTTTGTTTGAAAATTATTATCTCGTGGGAGATTTTATCGAAACTGACGATACAATGGGCGTGGTCGAATCGATCGAACTGCGGACGACGCGCATTCGCCACCCCAACGGACAAGTTTCGATCGTGCGTAACGGCGATATCGGCAAAATCACGAACTATTCTAAGATTTACGTTTATGCTGTGGTTGAAGTTGGGGTAGATTACGATTGCGATCTCGATGTCGTCTATCGGGTTTTAAAGGAAGTCGGACAGCAGTTTCAACAGGAAAACGAGAACGTCCTCGAAGCAACGATCGTTGATGGTTTGAATGACTTCGGCGCGTCGGATTTGGTGATTCGCACGAGAACAAAAGTCAAGCCGGGAACGCATCTTTCGACGCAACGCCATTTAAGGAAATTAATCAAACAGGCATTCGATCGAGCGGGAATTGAAATTCCATTTCCACAACGTACGCTCAGTTTTAAAGACGATATAGCACCATTTGAAAAACTGAATTAAAGTGGTGTATTTCACTTTTTCGATCGAAACCCCACCCATCCTACCCTGACTAAGGAGAGGTGCCGAAGGCGGAGGGGTCATTCTACGAAATCGAGATGCACCCAGTGGAATCCCACTCCCACAACGTACACTCAGTTTTAAAAACAATTTTTAGGGTGTACTATAAAGAGAATTCGAGATATCTAAAATCGAAATTCATAGCGTAACTCGACGTAATTAAAACCAGGATTGGAATCTTCGTCTCTTCCCGCTCCTTGTAATAACAAACCGTTGACACCGTAATCGTAAGTCAAACCTAACAGCGATCGATCGTCCAACTCGTAAATTGCCTCGATTTGCCCCGGTGGAAACACGCTCAATCGATCGAGTCCAATGGACTGTCCCACGCGGTTCGCCACCCGATCGACATCCAGCAGCCATTCCGTAATCGTCGGTTCTACCACAAAGCGCACGAACGCAAACTCGAATAACTCCGTTCCGCGCAAATTTGCAACTTGGTCGATCGTCGTCAGAACCTGACCCCCCAACAACGCCACCAATTCCCGTTCGCTGCGTTCGGGAACGCTCGTGAGTGCCACCGTTCGTAATAGTTGCGAATCCTCGATCGCACTCACTCCCGATTCCTCGTTACTGGCTAACAACGCATCGAGAAGTTCTTGTGCTGTCGAATCAACAGTGACACTCACTAAAAGCTGTCGAGATTGGCGCGTGGGAAGCAAATCGAGATCGGGAACTTCGTTACTGTCGCGATCTCGATCGAGCAGTCGATTTCGTCGTTCTTCGTAAATTAACGTCGCCAATTGTAAATCCAATTCGGGGTTGAGAAGGCCGTTTTCGGGAACGAACGTGACCGTTTGTTCGTGTCCTGGTGCAACGAAAAACAAACTACTAAATAAATTGATTTGTCCCCGCGCGATCGAAACCTTGCCTTCTGGCGTTAAATTCTCCAAATTGCCATCGAGGGCCCCGTTGACGACCAGCTCTCCTTCTATCCGAAAATTAAATTGAGGAAAACTGTTACGAATCCGAAAATCCTCACCCAACACGACTCGGAAATCCTGAAGAATCGGAATGACTGGCGGCGGCGATTTTTCCGCTTCCGCTGTCCACACCGTCGACATGGGAATGGCCCCCTCTACGACCTCTCCCCCCATCGGTACCGACACTCGACCCTCCGACAAGGCGATTTCACCACTCACCACGGGTGTTAACGCCGTTCCCCGTACCGCCACAAACCCGTCGATTTGTCCGCGATACAAACCCGACAGATCGATATTTCCGTTTTCGACCTTGAGCGTCAGCGGATTGTCAGATTCCCACTCCGGCGTTAAAAACGGGAGTGTCCCCGCGATCGAAAACGTTCCGTCGGCGACTTGGGCGATTAAATTGTCGATCGAAACCCGATCTTCGTCCACCAACACGCGCCCGTCGATTTGCGCTTCCGCTTGGGGTAACGCCGCTGCTTGTACCGTCACGTCTTCAAGAACGACTTCCCCGTTCGCCGAGAGCGATTCCATCAACGCATCGAAATCTCCCGATGTCGCATCGATCAAATCCACCGACGCATCCAAACGCATCGAACCGTCACCGGACAGCCAAGCCACTTGGCCGTTACTCAGCGCGTTGACCAACTCAAACGCTGGAGTATCCAAGGTTACGCGCGCTCTCGCCGTTCGTTCGGTTTCCGTCCAGGGAAACGGAACGCGCGCCGTGGCTTCAATCCAACTGGGGGCAACGGTTGCAAACTCGAACACGTCGTTTCCATAGCGGAAATCACCAACGAACGCATCCATCGGACGGCCGTTTAACGTGGGCGAATCCAACACCACGCGACCTTCAATTTCTGGCTGTTCCAAACTCCCGCCAATTTCCCCCCGTGCGTTGACTCGTCCGTTGAGATCGATCGGAAACTCGACGAAGTTTTGAACCGTACTCAAATTCAAGTTGGCTAACTCAAACGTCCCCGTTCCTGCGGTTGGCGAGAGTTCTCCAACAAAGGACATTTGTGCGCCATCAATTTCGAGGTTCGCCGCATCTACCGTTAACACGTCGTCGCGATAGCGGGCGCGGGCTACGATTTCCTCAATGAGAATGGTGGAATTTTCTTCAATAAAAAATCCGAGGGTGTCGTTAATGGCGGCAAAGGCTGGCTGCGTATGCCATTCCCAACCTCGCGCCGACACCACGGCTTCCACCTCGGGACGGGCAAGGGTTCCCCCCACAGCCACCTGTGCGTTGTACGATCCTCGCACGTCTGCCAGTCGAGGCGGACTGGGCTGTCGCAGTTGTTCCGCTTGTCGTTCGACCAACTCGCTAATTTTGGCAAAAACGCGCACTTGGTCGAATAACGGTTCGCTGGGAACGCCTACAGGATTGGCGTTTAAGTCTGCGGCACTCAAACTCGGCGTTCCCACCCCTCGTGCGACGATATCTTCGATGCCGTACCAGGCGAAAGTCGAGAGAATATCGCCGATCGATCCGTTTTCAACGGTCAACTGGGCGGTGATGGGGGCCTGTTCCACTTCCGCCGGACTGACTTCGCCGCGCAACAGTCCCAAGATGTCGATTTCAGTTTGTCCCGTCAGGGTGAAGCGGTTGTCGCCGAGTTGTAAGTAAGCGTCGTTGACCCAGGCGGTGGCGTTGTCGTAACCGAATTCAGCCGCGATGGTGTCGGCTTGGATGTAACCGACTCCCGGTCGATCGATCGCCAGTGTTCCCCGAGATTCCAAGGTAAAGAGGTCGGCCGAAATTGCTGCCGTCACGTCGCCTTCCACGTCGCCGTCGATACCGAGAACTTCCCCCGGAACGACGTTTAACAGGGCGAGATCGAAGTTTTGCAAACGCACGTCTAGGATATCTCCCATCCGTTCCCCGAGGGCAACGATGGGGGTTTCGGTGTCTTCTCCCTGGCGCAGTTCAAAGCCGGTGGGAAGGTACGGGAACAAACAAGCTGTGCCGCGATTACAGGGGTCGAGGCGTGCGGCAATGCGGTCGTTGGTGCCTCGGAGATCGATCGAAACGCTGTCCCCAGTTCGTACCAACACGTCACCCGACAGGGCCGGGTCGAAGGCAATGTCGTTCACGGCAAAATTCCGCAGTTGCAGATCGCCGGTTAAGTCTAAACTTCCCGCTGCTAGGGGATTACTGATTAAATTCTGTCCTCGCAACCGCCCGTTAAAATCCACTCGTCCGGCGATGTTGACGGCATTCGGTCGATCGAGGGTTTCGCCGACGAAAACTTCTGCAATCAATAAGGATAGGGGCAGGCGATCGGAGTGATAGGTGGCTTCGATCGATAAATCTGTCGCGAGATCGGGGGAAGTCGTCAAACCCGTTAATAAGATCGTGCCTTGGGTGTCGATCGATTCTTCTGCTAACTGGACGGATACGCCATCGACGTTGACGAAAACGGGGCGTTCGCCCAAACTCAATAGCGGATCGATCGAACCTGATAAAGTCGCAACTGCCGTCAGGGGTGCGGGAAACCTCGGACTCGTCAGAATCTCGCCACCGACCAGTTGCGCGACCAATGCGTCTGTGACGGTCAGTCCGGCGGTTGTGGCAACGTTCCACTGTCGTCGATCGACGGTAGCCGTTACATCGGCGGTTCCGTCACCGGCTGCCAACTGGGCATCAGCCCGAACTGACGGATTCAAACCCGTGAAATCTTGAGTTTGCGCGGCAGTTAACAGTTCGTCGATCGTCAAACTCGCCTGCGCTGTCGCCCCCAGTAGCACTACGGGAATCGGGATTTCGGGAACGTAGGAACTGACGGAAATCGAGGAGACGGTTGCTGTCGTGTCGATCGAGCCGTTGGCAATACCGACTCGTGCGTTCGCGGTTCCGTCTGCTACGGCAATGCTGGCATCGGCAACGACTGCCACACCGTTCAAATCTTGGGTTTGTGCCGCAGCCAACAGCGAGTCAACGGAGGTTTCGACTCGTGCGGTCGCCCCCAGCAGTGCCACGGGAACGGGCAGATCGGGAACGATCGAACTGACGGAAATTGAGGAGACATCCGCAATAGCGGTGACGTTTCCCCCCGAAACCCGTGCGTCCGCCGTCACGGTTCCGTCTGCCACGGCTAGGTTTGCGTTTGCCGTTACGTCGATATCGCTGACATCCTGGGTTTGCGCGGCAAGTAACAAGGCATCGATCGAACTCGTTACGGTCGCGGTACTGTCGAGTAACGCGACGGAAACGGGTAGATCGGGGACGATGGTGTTGGCAGAAATTCCCGCCGCATTGGTAACGACGGCGAGGTTTCCTTCAAAAGCGTCAGCTTGAACGTTAACGGTTCCTTCCTCAACCGCTAAGTCTAAACTTGCTGTCGCATTTACCATATTTGGATCGATATTGTCAAGGCTTCCCGAGGCGTTCGCCGTTAATCCCGTCAGCGACACGGACAAGGGAAGCGGGAGAAAAGGCGCGAGATCGATGGGTGTTGACGATGCATCTACAACCCACTCCCCGAGGTCGAGATCGGCTTCTCCCGTGGCGACGATCGAACCGTCTCCGACTCGCACTTCCGCAGTTTCTAAACTGACGCGGTTCCCTCGAAAACGCACTTCGCCGAAGGTTGCGATATCTCCGACCGCTGCGACGACGATTTCCGGCGTTTCCCACGTCAACTGTGCGCGCGGATCGTCTAGCGTTCCGTTCGCTTCTGCATCGGCGGTTAACGTCCCGATCGAAATCTCTGTGGGAAGTCCGTAGGGGGCCAGCAACGCATCGACGGGAAGTTCGACGCGAACGTCTACATCGATCGATGGATCGTCGTCCGTTCCCATCGTCAGCGATCGAATATCGGCGTTTCCCCTGGCGACGATTTGCCCTCCAGCAGCGGGTGTAAGGCGAAAGCCGTTGAGGACGATGCGAGATAAATCGGCGAACAGATTCGCTCGGACTTCTGAAATGGTGGTTCGATCGATAACGAGAGGATCGCTGTTACGAAGGGCGAGAACCGCTTTCGGATTGTCGATGTCTCCCGTCACTGAGACGTTGGCTTGTAAACTTCCTGACAGGGGAAGTTCGGGGAGTTCGATCGTGACGAGATCCGGTAGTGATTGAAGGGGTAACGGTGGCACGGATACCTCGATATCGTAACCCGTCCGTTCGTCGATCGAACCGATAACCTTAACCGCAAACGTTCCCGTTTTCGCCCCGACGTTTTCCAATAGAATTCGATCGCCCTGAAACCGAAGAAACCCCTCGGCGGTTAACGGTTGCGCGAGGGGTTCGAGATCGATCGAGAGATCGTTGAGTCCTAGCGTGCCGCGAATGTCAGGAAGTTTTGACGAATCGAGGCTAAAATCGACAAGTCGGACGGGCGATCGAGATTGCGATTCGGGGTTTTCGGAGTCTAGCAGCCACTCCAAACTCGGAACGTCAATTTTCAAGTTTGCATCGAGATTTCCACTTTCAATATCAACTAACTCGCTCAATTCAGGCGGAAGAAATTGAAGAAACTGAGCGAGGTCGAGTTGGCGAACCTGGGTATCGAGGCGACTGGCTAAGGTTTCGAGTTGTGTTTCGCCAGCTAACTCGATTTCTCCCTGCGGCGTGCGAACGTTTAGGTCGTATCGTGCCAACTTCAATTCGTCTCGCAGTTGTGCCGTTCCCGACAGATCGAGTTCAAATGCAGTTGTTTGTCCTTGCGGAACCAGGCGAACGATAGCATCTTGAATGTAGAGGTTAATTTGAGGATCGATCGGGAGTTCTTCCGGGGCGTCTTCGGGTTCGGGAAGGGACAGTTCTAAATTCAGCCAACTTCCATCTTCCATCTGTGCGGCAGAAATTTCTGGATTAACGAGGGTGAGGCTGAGGGGAAGGTGTCCTAATAAGAGCGCCAGAATATCGTAGCGAACGATGATTTCTTCGACGACGACGCGATTGTTGTTATCCTCCGCTTCGGGAATAATTAAACCGTCGAGGCGAATTCCCGCCAACGAAAAGCCTTGGACTTCACCGACTTCGATCGATCGATTGAGAATTTGACTCAGTTGCGTTTCCAACAGCGACGGAAGCTGAGATCGCACGACTTTCTGCAATCCCCAATAGCCCAAGCCACCTGCTATCAGAACCGTCCCGCCAACAACGGCCAGCGTTTTCGGGCGAGTTGCCTGTCTCAGGAGGCGACGCGCCCGATCCAGCAGTGATGTGTGGGAATCGGGAGTCGGGGGTAGATTTGCCATTGGGACACCCTAGACAATCGAAATCTCGATGCCAATGTAATGAAGTCGAGCCGAACGAATTGCTTGAGGGACAAGCGATACGGATATCTAGCGTAATGCTGTGTCCGACTGTATCCAATTCGATCGAATTTGTCCACGTCGCTTAAACCTTTGTTATCCTGGTTTATCCCTTATCGTGTGTTTTCGTTGGAGTTCGATCGTCGCGGGTGAAAATGTAATCCCCACCTCAGCGTCGGCGGCTCGATCGGGATATGGTAGTTGTGTGCGCGTTCGCCAATCGCTGATGGATTTGTTAGAGTACCAAGCCAAAGAGCTATTTCGCGAGACGGGCATTCCCGTTTTGCCGTCTCAAAAAGTTCGCCATCCTCAAGATTTGAAGGGTTTGAAAATTCCCTATCCGGTCGTTTTAAAATCCCAAGTGCGTGCGGGTGGCCGGGGGAAAGCTGGGGGCATCCGCTTCGCGACGAATACGATCGATGCGATCGCTGCTGCTCAAGCGATTTTTCACCTTCCCATTCAAGGAGAATACCCCGACATTCTCCTCGCCGAAGCAAAATACGATCCCGAACGAGAGTTTTACTTAGCTATTTTCCTCGATCGAAGTGTCCGTCGCCCCGTCTTGCTCGGTTCCCCTTACGGCGGAATCGAAGTGACGTTCGATCGAGAAAACATGCAGCGGGTGGTCGTCCAAGAAGGATTTTCGCCATTCTACGCCCGACGACTCGCTTTGAAAATGGGATTGAAAGGCGAGGCCATCGAAGCGGTGAGTACGATCGTCGAAAGTATGTACCAGCTCTTCGTCCAAAAGGATCTCGATCTCGTCGAAATCAATCCCTTGGGCATTCGAGACAACGGCGAAGTGATGGCACTCGATGGGAAAATTACGGTCAACAACGAAGCCCTCAACCGTCACGAGAATTTAGCCCAAATCGTCCGCGAAAGCCATCTGGGAGAAGAACTCGAAGCCGTTTACTCGTGCATTGAAAGCGAAACGATCGATCCCGATGGCAACCTCACGATCGTTTGTAACGGGGGAGGTTTGACCATGTCTACCCTCGATCTCGTCTGTCAAGCGAAAGGTAAACCGGCCAACTTTCTCAACCTCGGTGGCGAACGGTGTTGGCACGCTGCGAAAATTCCCCTATGCGAACGCCTCCAAATCGGTTTAGAGCGAGTTACCTCCGACCCGCACATTCAAGTTATCCTGGTCAATCTCATCGTCGGCGTCGTTTCGTGCAAGGACGTGGCCGAAACGATCGTCGCCTTTGCTCAAAGACCGGAAATCGATCGAAAATATCGTTGGATCGTCCGTCTTGCCGGCCGAGATTGCGAGCTTTCCCACAAACTTCTCTCCGAAGCTGGAATCTCCGTTCCCGAAAATCTCGACAAAGCGGTTGCCCTCGCCGTCAAGTAATTGAGGGTAAGACGACCGGACGATTTTGAGATCGCTATCGCCTCACCTGACCTCCTCATCACTTTACTTTCCCACCTCCTCACCCTCTTATGCAGTTCACTTCCAACACCAAAGTTCTCGTTTACGGCATCACCGAACCTCTGGCGGCGACGCACACCGTTTTGATGAAAGCCTACGGAACCCAAATCGTTGCGGGGGTGAGTCCCGGTTACGGCGGACAAATCCAAGATGGCATTCCCATTTACGACATGGTTGAGGAAGCCATCAAAGATATCGGCTCGATCGATACAGCCATTATCTTCGTTCCCCCCTACCTCGTTCTCGACGCAGCGTTAGAATCGATCGCGGCTGGCATTCGCCAACTGGCGATCGTGACGGAAGGAATGCCTCCGATGGACGTGGTGCGTCTGGTTCGGAAAGCCGATGCCACAGAAACCCTCGTGGTCGGCCCGAGTAGTCCCGGTATTATTGTTCCCGGTCAGGTTCTCGTGGGAACCCACCCCACCCAGTTTTATACGCCGGGTTCGGTGGGAATTGTCAGTCGCAGCGGAACGCTCACTTACGAAATCGCACTCGTCCTGACACAAGCGGGGTTGGGACAGTCGATCGCGGTTGGGATTGGCGGTGATGGAATTCTCGGTTCGTCCTTCGCACAGTGGTTGCAAATGCTCGATGAGGACGAAAAAACAGAATCAATCGTCCTCGTGGGTGAAATTGGCGGTTCCAGTGAGGAACTGGCTGCACAGTACGCCGCAGAAGCCATCGATAAACCCGTCATCGCTTACGTTGCCGGACGGTATGCCCCTAAAGGCAAACGCTTGGGACACGCTGGGGCAATTGTTGCCGCACATTTAAGCGAAACGCAAAAATTCGGCGGTGCGCCGGTTCTCGAAATGGATATCGGTACAGCAGAACATAAAATCGAAGCCTTTAAACAAGTGGATATTCCCGTCGCCGAACGTCCGTCCGATCTCCCAAAGCTGGTCAAAAAGTTCTCAAAGAAAAAATAAGAAGAGAAAAAAGGCGATAAAGGGAGTAACTGCTCGTCTTTATAAATTGTGCGAAGAAGACTTAAAAACCATCTATGGTTTTCAAGGTTAAACTATAAAAAAATCACTCAAGTACACATTGAAGCGCTATCTCTAACTATGGGTAGTATTATGTCTTGAGATAGGGGAACTTGGAGGTAATAATGACAGAAAAATCTAGTGAAAGAACTCAATGCAAGTTTTCCGGATTAACGCCTATTCTAAATGTCAAGGACATTGCAAATAGTATCAGCTATTACGTGGGCGTTCTGGGATTTAAAAAAGATTGGGATTGGGGAGATCCAACAACCTTTGCCTCGGTATCGAGAGACGATATTGGTATATTTTTATGTCAGGGATCGCAGGGTCAATCGGGAATGTGGATATCGATTTTTGTAGACGATGTCGATGCGTTGTATGAAGAGTATAAAACAAAAGGTGCAGTCATTCGACAAGCCCCCACCAATTTTCCTTGGGGTATGAGAGAAATGAATATTGAAGATCCGGACGGTCATCGCTTGCGAATCGGTTCGGAAACCAGCGAGTCCGGCGAGGGAATTCCTTTGTGTGAGGATTAAACGATTCGATCTAGAATCACGTAACTCTTAGCTCTCTTGAAGTATCAGTTAAATAGTTCCAAAAATATCGATCGATATTTTTGGAGGTATTATCCCTACAAAAGAGTGAGGGCATTCAATTCAATTATTTAATAATATCTTACCTTCGCTTATTACCAAATATCATACGATCTCATAAAGATTCTCCTAAAAACCACTCGTATCCTTGCTTAAACTGCTGCTTCGCATTACGATCCACAATACTGCCATGGGCGACGATAACTCTTCTGAATTCCCATTGTAGTAACTTTTGTACAGATTCTTTGACTTTTTCTTTTTCTCGAGTCACAATTTGCTCTAAAAAAGACGGTCTGAGTTTTTTGTAGCCCCCTGTTAATTTGAAGACAAGTTGGGTGGTTAAAGGAAAGGTTTCATCAAAATAAAAAGCTGTGTCTGTCAAAATTAAAGTTTGACTTTCAGGATGAAAAAATACATACTCACTCAGAGGTGAGATTTCTCCTGGAAGAAGCGTTTTTAATCCTTCAAACGGTAGATATTCGAGTTCATCTAAAAGCGCTTCGCTATTCTCTCCTAATATTCGATCGATAGAAATTTCGGGTCTTTTGATTTTTAATCCTGAAACTGCATAGACCTTTGCACTCGGATATAGTGCCTTCAAGTCAGATACAAAAAGATAGTGAAAAAGATTGGGAGAAATAATATGCTCGATCGTTCCAATTTCGCTGAGTTGTTCGACAATTTGACGATCGACTCGAATTGGAGAGATAACAGCTAATTCGCGATTTTTAAGGCGAATCACCGTCATTCTCGTATCGACTCTTAAGCCAAAATACTTAAACGGTTGCTCGGCTACCCAAATATTTCGATCGATTTCTCTGAGCATCGTTCGTGAAGACTGAAGAAAACGGTACTTAGGCGTCACGGAATCTATATCAACACGAGTTTAAAAATAGATTCTTAAGATTCCGATTCCAATCGCTTGCGCCATTCAGCATCAATTTTATCCGACTGCTCGAATTCTTGTTGAAGTAAATCTTTCTCCGTCGTATACGCTAAATCTTCTCGGCTAATCGCAGTTTCTGCGGCGAACTGACTCGCGTATTGCAATTTGGCTTGTAGTTGGGGTTGCGCTTGCTCGAATTCCGTTGCTAACGCCTGACGATTTTCGTTACATTTTGCAATATTGGCGTTGCGCCACAAAATCCAGAAATAGCGCAGCAGCGGAACCCCTAAAAAGGCCGTTCCATACCCTAAAAGTAGCCAGTATACAGAATCTACGAACGCGACCAGTCCGCCCAGTTCCTGAACTAATGCCACGTCTTCGAGCATGACTCCCAAAATCAACGCACCCACAAGGTTGAGGACACCGAGTCCACCAGCTAGAAATAGTTGACCAGCACTGGCTTGACTGAACTTCCACAGTTTTTCGACGAGATAGGGTTCGATCGATTTCGCCTTTTGTTCCTTGGCGGTAATTTGTAACTCGGGAAAGCGATAGACTAACGCACCATCGGGACTGACTTCTGGGTAGCCGTCGAACTTCGTCAAGACGGGAAGCATATAATCCTCAGTCTCTCGATCGAACTGACTTCCTAAATCGTCGAGATAAGGAGCAACTTCTTCAGCAATGACGACCCCCTTTCGATTGCGAATCACCGTCGCAATATTTTGCCAGCGACGCTCTTCTAACTCTGCGTTGGGATTCCCATCACCAAACAGTAAGGAAAAAACGGCTTCCAAAAAATTCAGCTCGGACTCTTCGCGAGAGGTTCGATGGGTTCGATGGGTTCGATCGAAACTCGATCGAGTTTTTGGATACCGGTTGTAATTCGGATCGTAGAACCAAAACCAATCCCAAACCCAGAAGCGAGGAATGAAGAGCCAACCGCCGCCACTTCCACCACTATCGCTGCGACGGCTTCCACCCCCACCACTGTTGCTGTCTCGACTGGAATTCGCAGCAAACCAAAGAATGGCAATCGTGACGAAAATGAGGACGATCGATAGGATCAAAAGTGTCCCAAAGGAGATGCGAACGAGATAAAACAGCACGTTCCAGACCTTCTCCCACCACGCTCGTAAGCGCAGGCGAAAGTATTTGTTGCGAAGAAGCGTGCGGAAGTTTTTCGGAAACTCATAGACCAAATCCCCGGTTTCGGCCACCTGTAAGTGTCCCCCCGCATCCGAGGCGAGTGCGAGGAGTCCCTGTTGAGCGAAGTTGACGTCGAGTCCAGCTTGCGTAGCAACATCGCCAACCGTGACGCGATAGCTGAGTTGCTCGACAGCTTCCATAATTTGAGGATTGGGAGTCATAACGCCGTGCCGAGTGAAGGGTGAAAATTGCGAGCTGTTCGAGACCCTGCGATGTTTTCGTCCTGTTCCGAGCAACAGTGTTCCAGATAAACGGGCAACCGTCGCAAATCTTCAAAGATTTTTAGGGTTGCCTCGATCGAAGCGTCTCTATCGATCGTTATAACAAATTAGACCTCCTACATGAATCTAAACTCTGTCGCCTCACCCAGTAAAAGTCGCGTAGAGTGCGTTTGCGAGCAAGCGAATTCGGTGGAAGTCCAGTTCGTGAAATTCCCGCGAACACCCCCCCCATCACAACATCAAGCCTCCTGACTTCCGTAGTGGCACTCACTCTAGCGAGAGTATCGTACTCAGTTCCACATCGGGGTCAGTTGGGGGACATAATGGGAGGGCATGACACGATGGTAGGTTGGACGATCGACAAAGTGGAGAACTTGCTGCTCAAGTCCAGTCAGTTCAGTCTAGTGAGTCGCCGCCAGCTCGACTAACCGGGACACGAACGTCAAGCGAGAGTGGTTGATGGGGGGGGGGAGATAGAAATCGAACGGCTGAAAAACAACCCAAACGCGACTACAGTGGACAGAAAAAGCGTCATACTCCGAAAGTGCAAGTTTTGGTGACGTGGGAAACCAGCCACATCATCTTCCCGCACTCGTAATCGAGCCTTAGCCCGATTACGAGTGCGGGTCAAACACGTCATACCAAATCCTGTTCCCAAACCTGCTAAACTTTCAAGCCGCAAATCCCAGCCAATGATAGTTCGTTAAATTCCGGATCTCTTCTTGCATTTCAGACTTGAATTGGTGCTTCAATTTCACGGTAGCGTTAACGATCGAAACACTCGATCGATTTCCCGAACTACCTGTTCGTTGCCCAACGGACTTAAATGGATGTGGTCGCGATAGAGGGTTTCGGGTTCATCAATGCTGTTGAAGAGCGGGAGAAAATTGATATAAGGAATCTCGCGTTCTTCGGCAAAATCTGACAAGCGCTGACGGGCTTCGATTTCGTAGTCGCGTGGCTGGGGTAATTCTCGTTTCAACGGAGTCATCGCCAATAACAACGAGATGCTGTCAGCTTGCAATCGATCGTGCAATTGTTCGATCGATTCTAAATTGCGTCCGACGATATCACCGCCTTCCTTCTCGAGTTCTTTAAGTTCTGGAATATCCGGTGCGGGGAGAATATAGCGAGAGACCACTTCCACAATGGCAAACGGGGGCAGTCGATCGGGATAGTTTCGATCTCGTCCGACCACAACTGAAGTTGGCTTGCGGGCAAACAAATCGTCCGTATTGATTAACAAAACCACCGCCTGCGAACCGAAGGTTCCGAATTTACGAACGTAAGCCCACTCGTTACGCGGGCCCCAAGAATTCGCTGAAGCGTTGAGGACTTCAACCGTTTGACCCGTTTCCGCCAAACGACGCTGTAAGAGTGCCGAAATCGTTGCCTCGCCGTCCGTCCACCATCCCCCGTTCGCGATCGAATCGCCCAACAACAGCACTCGCAGCGTTCCGGGTTTTGGCTGAGGATCGATCGACATACCGCGCATCGAATACTGATTGATTTCAATGCGGTTTCCAAAACGGCGCGTGCGCTGGTTGGGGGCGAGGCGATAACCGACTTCTGAATCCGCCGCGTACAGGAGCGGACGACCGAATCCGAAGAGCCAACGCAACCCGAATTCCGCCAACAGCAACGCACCGGCCCCGAACAATACCAAAATCCACGCCAGTTTCACCCTCATTTTCTCCTCGCGTCACGCACGACACCAGTTTATCTGAGGAGTTCTGGCAATCGCCCGCTCTTGAAGGCGTTCGACCCTCGAGGAGGTACAGAAGGATTCGCGTGTCGGTTGCTACGTGCCTTAACATATTTATCGAACACCCATAGAAACTAAGTCCGAGATAAACAAAAACGTGGACTTCGAGCAGATCTTCAAAACCCCCAATCCGATAATCGGAGTCGTACACCTCCTACCCTTACCCTCCTCGCCACGATGGGGGGGGAGCTTGAAAGCCGCGATCGAACGTGCCGAACGCGAAGCGGTCGCTCTGGCTGCGGGTGGTGTGGACGGTATCCTCGTGGAAAACTTTTTCGATGCCCCTTTTACCAACGCTCAGGTCGATCCTGCCGTCGTCAGTGCTATGACGGTCATTATCGAGCGGTTGATGGGCTTGGTCACGGTTCCGATGGGGATCAACGTCCTTCGCAACGATGCCCGTAGCAGCCTGGCGATTGCGACTTGCGTCGGGGCAAAATTCATTCGAGTCAACGTTCTGACGGGCGTAACGGTCACCGATCAAGGCATTATTGAAGGACAAGCCCACCACCTGATGCGCTACCGTCGGGAACTTGGCAGCGATGTCAAAATTTTCGCCGACGTTCTCGTCAAACACGGACACCCTCTTGGCAATCCCAACCTCACGCTAACGGTTCGGGAAACTCTCGAACGGGGACTCGCGGACGGTGCAATCTTGTCGGGGATGGCGACGGGAACACCACCGAGTATCGAAGATTTAGACCTGGCTAAGCGCGCGGCGGGTGACAAACCAATTTTCATCGGCAGTGGAGCCACCTGGGAAAATATTCCACAGTTGATGCAAGTCGCGGATGGCGTTATCGTTTCCAGTTCTCTGAAGCGCCACGGTAATATCGAGGAACCCATCGACCCGATTCGCGTCGGTCAGTTCGTAGAAGCCGCCCATCAAAGCTTTTCCTCCAATACCTCCGTTCCCCCATCTCCCTCCCTAAAAAAAGTTCCTTCATAGGTGAATCGCCATGACGCGCCGACGCACGAAAACAGCTCTTTTCCCTCGTTGGTCTCGCCCGTTGATGGGATCGATCGCGATGTTGGGCGCAATCGAAACGACCGTGTTGACCGTCGTGAAACTGACAGATAACGTCGCGGCCATCTGTCCCAGCGAGGGCTGCGATATCGTGTTGACGAGTCCTTACGCGACGGTGTTTGGATTGCCTCTGACGCTGTTCGGCTTTGTGGGATACGCCGCGATGGCGATTTTCGCCTTAGCGCCGTATGCGATCGACCCTCAGAAAAACCGTCAAGGTCGAGAGCGACTCGATCGACTGACCGGTTGGGCGTTGTTAGTCGGCGGTGCGGTGATGGCGGCGTTTAGCGGCTATTTGATGTACCTGTTAGCTACGCAGATGCAGGAGTTTTGCCCGTACTGCTTAGCTTCGGCACTGTTTTCGTTTAGCCTGTTCGGACTGGCGGCGTTCGGGCGGTCTTGGGAAGATGTCGGACAGCCGTTATTTGTCAGTTCGATCGTTGCCGTCGTGACGCTAACGGGGGTAACAGGTCTCTACGCTGGAGTTTCGCCGTCGGTAGCGGCAACACCGGACGCGGTTCGAGGGACAAAACAAGCGCCTCCTGATGTCACTACGGAATCGGGAGAAGCGGAAATTGCCCTAGCGCGACACCTTCGCAGCATTGGGGCGCGAACCTTCGGTGCGTATTGGTGTCCCCACTGCTACAGTCAAAAGCAACTGTTCGGTCGGGAGGCGTTTGAGTTGGTGGAATACATCGAATGCGACCCGCGCGGCGCGAATGGAAATCCGCAAGTTTGCCGAGAAGCGGGGATTCGTGCTTATCCGACGTGGGAAATTGACGGACAACTGTACGAAGGGTTGCGGGAATTAGACGAGTTAGCGCAGATGTCAGGTTACACGGGCGACATGGCATTTCGTCATTCGTTACGAACGTTGCCTTAGTTCGGTAACGTACAAGTCATCTTGTTTTTGTTGAAGAAGGTTCCAGAAAAACTTCGATCGTTGCTTCTCCGGTATAGATATCGATCCGAACAGAAGCAACGGCCTTCAACAATTTTTTCTGGCGCTCTTCGACACAGATTTCACCGATTTAAAATACCGATGATTCTTGCTGCTGAATTCTCGAACCTCTAGTCTTTTTTGGGGTGGCTTTCAATTTTAGCAAAAAGGAGTGGGATTGTACCATCAGTTGTTCTGAAAAACCCTGATTCCCTGAAGCTTTTTAAAAGGGTTGAAACGACAACCAAACGAACGCGATCGACATCGCCACAACCGCCCCGATCGATGTATTGATAAAATTCACGACCTCGTTCGTCATCCAATCGAATTTATCCTGTAGCGTCGCACCGATCAGACTTTCCGCGTTCGTCGCCACAAACGCCGCCACGACACACCAAACTGCACCCAAAGCGTCGATCGATCCAATTCCCCATCCCAACAGCGCCATCAGAATCGAAGCCGCCACCCCCGCTAACGTCCCCTCCAAACTCACTGCACCTTCCGTTCCACGAGGAACCGGTTGCAGCGTCGTAATCAGAAACGTCCGTTTTCCGTAAGCTTTCCCCACCTCGCTCGCCGCCGTATCAGACAGTTTCGTCGCAAAACTCGCGACGTAGCCGAGAAGCAGCAAATAGAGTGGGAGGGGAAGCGAAGAAGAGGGAGAAACCGGTGAAACGCCGAGCGTCCAGGCGAAGAGAACGAATCCGATGGCGCATAAAGTTGCCGTCAACGCCGAACCCCAGACGTTTTCGGGGCCTCTCGCACCTTGGCGTTTTTCTGCAATTCCCGCCGCTTCCTTTTCCGCCATCCCGATGCGCGTCACCGCCGAACCGACGAGAAAGTACACCATCACGATCGAGTACCCGCGCCATCCCAAACATCCCCAAATCAGAACGCCAAGAATCCAAGCGTGAACGTAGCCGCTGGGGGTGAGGAGTTTTTTCGGCACGATCGACGCGATCGACCACAGAACTGAATTTAAAACGACGGCGACAACCCAAGGATTGAAGGCGGAAATTTCAGACCACATGACGGCATCATGATGAAGGATCGATGCCAGAATAGCATCAGAAGAATCTCAGGTCGGACAACGTTACACTACCAATTCACCCCGCAACACCGTTACGGCTCGACCGCCCAACACCACCCGCTCTCCATCTCGGCGCACGCGCACCACTCCTCCGCGAGACGAGGCTTGATAGCCGACGAGTTGCATTTTCTTTAATTTTCGTCCCCAATAAGGCGCCAAGCAACAGTGCGCCGAACCCGTCACTGGATCTTCATCGATTCCCATCATCGGTGCGAAGAACCGCGAGATAAAGTCGTACTCAGAATCTGACGCGCTGGTGACAATCACGCCGTGAATTGGGAAGAGTTTCAATTTGACGAAATCCGGTTGCAGTTGTCGCACTTCCGCTTCTGTCTCGACTTCGATCAAAACGTATTTCAACACGCTTTCGCCGACGAACACCGGAGAGACACCCAACGCCTCGATGAGTTCGATCGACTTTGGAACTTGTACCACAGGACTGGCGGGAAAATCGAGTTCGATCCAGTCTCCATCTCGCGTTGCGGTTAAAACACCGCTGCGGGTGTGAAAGCGCAGAGTGTCTGTGGGTTTAGCTCGATCGAGTTCCCAAAGTGCGTGAGCGCTGGCGAGGGTGGCGTGTCCGCATAAATCGACTTCGACGGTGGGGGTAAACCAGCGCAGGCGAAACCCGTCGCTTTCGGGGAGGAGAAACGCCGTTTCAGACAGGTTCATTTCCGCAGCAACCTGTTGCATCCAATCGGTTTCGGCGGGTCGATCGAGAACGCACACAGCTGCGGGATTTCCGCTGTAGGGTCGATCGGTGAAAGCGTCGATTTGTAAGAGTTGCATCGTGAATTGTTGGGTGAGGGTGCAAGATTAGCACCCGATTCGGACTAATCGATAATGGCATTGAGAAGAACGTCGGTGAGCGACTGTCCCGCCATGTCGTCTAAGGTGACGGTATCGACGATATCGAATTTCGCCCCAGCTTCCACGAGTCGATCGTCGAGAGCTTTGAGATATTCTGTAACTTTCGGATCGTTGCCGACTTGGATAAAAGACATCGCCAATTCTTCGTCTCGATCGATCTGTCTCGAGGCTTGAATAATCAGCTTGATGACTTCTTTTCGATCGTCGGGTTCTCCATCGGTAATCACGAGGAAGGTTTCCCCGTTGGGTTTCGTTTCGTTTTTAGCTTTGCGAGCGAAGTAATTGTTGAGTGCGTCGTTTAAAACAGAGGCTAAATCTGTTTTGCCAACCGGGAGGTTTTCGTTGAAAATCTGTTCGACTTTGTCGGAAGTGACGTTATCGTAGCGACGAAATCGACTTGAAAATAAATAGACCGTGATGCCGTCTGGATCGAATTCTTCGCATTTTTTCGCCAGGGCTAACGTCGAATCGCGAACGGCTTCCCAGCGACTCTTGCCATTAGCTCGATCTGGCTCCGACATACTCCCGCTTCGATCGATAATCAAGGTATAGTCGCGATTTTCTAACATAAGACTCCGCACAACCGATTTCAATCGAGCGTATCCTAACACTTCTCGAAAATTGCGACCGTAAATTTTACGATTTTTACTAGATCGATCGATAGAATTCGGTGCCGCTATCGCGATCGAGTCCCCCTTTCCCCACAAAGTCTCCATTCGCCTCGATCGAGTCGTTCGCCGGCGTCACAGGTTCTACCGTTGCCTCGATCGACGATCTCAGGATACCTCTGACGGTGGGATTCTGGGTGACGAGTCCTTTCTGTGCGACGAACGCCAAAATCCGAGAACGCGACAACCCCCATTCTCGCCGCTGCAAAAAGACTTCGTACACGGCTAACAAGGGTTCGATGTCTTGTAAATCCACTCGAGATCCCCCCAACGCTTCGAGTCGATCGAGTTCTCGCCGCGCTTTCCAACGACGGGGAATGTCTCGATCTCGAGATCGAACCAAACAGCCTCGCGTGAAGCCAAACGTCTCTCGATCGCACAATTTCCGCAACCGCGCACCCACCGTCACCCCTCGATCGCTTTGCACGACTGCCACGGCGATCGATATCGGCATTTCCCGCTGTAGCGCCACCACTTTAAAATCGATGGCTCGGCGGTTGAGCGATTTCGGGGCGACTTCACGATCGATCGACTGAATTTCCAAGTCCTCGATCGTCGTTCCCACCAAACTCTCGAACCCGAACGCCAACGCTTTCGCCACTCGCCGCTCGTCGAGGGATTCCCCCGCTCGATCGACGTCCGACACACGCTCGAACGCCTGCACCACCCGTTCAATCGGATCGTTTTCCACCGGATGGAAATTCTCCTCGCACCAGGCGATGACCTCGCAAAAATTCGACTCTTCCCGCGCCAACGCTGTCAACTGCGCTCGATCGAACGGATACAACGCTGTCGGTGGCGTTAAATCCTGCTGTGCGTAAAATTGTTTCAGCCAGGTGCGAACCACCGCCTCGATCGTGCGTTCGTCCGGCTCTGACAAGCACGCTGGATCGCCGCGATCGATGATGTGGCGCGACATCGAACCTAAGATCGGTTGCAGTGCGCGATACCACGTATCCGGTTCCATCGCACTCAAGAGAACAGCTCCGAAGCGTCCCCGCAACCTCCGCAAGCTTTGAGACAACTGCACCATCGCACTGATGGGAACGCGCACGTCCCAATGAATCTCGAGTTCGGCTTCCTCTTCCTCGTCGTCAACGGCTTCGAGTCGATCGATCGCGACGACGAGCGGTTTCCAATCCGCCACCAATCGTAAAATATCCTGTAGCAATTCCCCAGCTCTCGACTCTCGCGTATCGCCGATAGCGTTCGGAAGTCCTAACTCGTCGAGCTTCCAGGGCGCTAGAGATTTCGCCGACAGCCACTTCCGCGCAAACGGAGCCTGCGAGGGGGCCAGCGTCCACAAAATCGCGCGAACCACGTCCGGATCGTCAATGTTGGGACGCACTTTGTAAAACGCCTCTGCCACGCGATCGATCCAATGGCGATTTCGATCTTGGGGTTGCGAGCGCAAACGCCGCACGGCCATGTCGGGGGTCAGGTTTTTTGCAGAGGGTTCGACCCCTTGAAAAGCTTGGTTCGCCAGAAAACTCGCCAATTCCTGCCATTGCATGAACCCCGACGCGCCCCGTTGCGTCAAACTCCGCACGACTTCTATCAGCATCATTTGGCGAATTGTCGTTCCATCGCGAAACTGTTGTGCGTCGGCGTACACAAACGCAGCGCATCCGCTTTCTCGGAGTTGGCGGCGCACCCGAGCCAACAGGTGAGTTTTTCCCGTTCCTTCCTCACCTAAAATCGCGATCGATCGGACTCGATTCTCCCGTTCCGCCGCCTGGAGTGCTGTTGAAACGCGATCGGCGGCTTCTCGGTGAACGGCTTCGCAGTCTGGACACGCACCACTCCAGACCTCCGGTTCGCCGAGTTCGGACAAACCGGAAAATGGATTTTGGGCTGCGATGGCACGGTTGAGATCGGCGAGGGTCCGGCGATCCAAAATTGTTAACGAGTCCCTTACTAACGTGTTGTCTCCGAATCGGCTGGATGAAACTGCTTCGTGTCGTCACAATAGTGCCACGAAATGCCGTCGGGATCTTTGGTTCGCACCCATTCAGAGAAATCCGGCTTGTGCTTGCGTTTGCCGATCGTACTCGGACTGACTGCAAGTCGACGAGCGAGTTGCGCTTGAATGAGTGACGGCGGGACGGTGTTAGCGTTCGGCTCGATCGACGTTCGATCGGGAGAACGCAACACCGTTGAAGCGGGAGAGAAGCAGTAACGAACGTCTCCTCGATCCGTTACTTCCAATCTAGCATTGAATTCCCGCGCTGTTTCGTCGAGTAGGGGTTTGACGCTGGCAGGAGACGACTGAACTCGTTCGGCGAACTCCCACAGCGTTAGGGGGCGATCGTCTTCACGAATCCGTTGATAGAGAATCTCGCGCCATTGCAAGGTTTGTTGGGTTCGGCGCTGTCGATCGAAGTTCCAAAACACAAACCCTCCCATTCCAGCAAGTGCCGCAAAACCGACGGCGTTTACTGCAAACAGCATGGTGGAGAGGGTGTCGAAAAACGCCCGAAAAAAGGCGATCGACCCTTGTAAAAGGGCGGGAACGATAAATAAGGCGGCTAAAACGCCCGCGATAACGCGCCAGTAAGTTTTTGGGGAAAATTCGGCGGAATTGCCGTTCGGAGTCATTCTTGCTTCTATTTGGCTCCACTGGACGACTCGCCTAAATTTTGACACATTCCCAAGACTTCGGGGCTGAAAGGGTTGTGTTTTAGAGAAAAACTAGCTTCGATCGACTCTCTCGCGAATAGACCTCCTGCATGAATCTAGCAATCGTGTGTCAGTTGACCGGTTCAATAGAGGAAAGAGGATAAAAGTTGGGACAGTAACCGTGGAAGCAACCCCAAGATGCACAACACGGACTGAGAAAAGCGAGCGGACAGGGATACGGAATCCAATTCGGTATGAGTTCAAACGCTGGTATGGGGTGAACCACCACAGCGTTTCTCAGTCAAGTGAGGTACAGTAACAGCAATGAGTAAACTCCTGATGTCATTTATAAAGAAGGGTTTTCTGGGTTTGTGATAAAAATGTAACTTAGACTACAAAAAACCAGACTTCGATCGCAAAAAACTTCAGTATCAGGTTTTCTGGACACAGAAAACCACCGTATACCCAGAAGATCCAAAAAGCAAGATAAGATCTTTAGCTAGAAAGCCTTTGAGTAGTTGCAAAAACGCTACTCGCCTCTTCTAGACTCGTTCAGTTTCTTTCTCATCAGCTTGGAACGTTTTTTTTTCGTAATATCCAACTTTTTGAGCATTCGATCGACGGTCGTATGATTGATGCGATCTCCAGCTTTATCTTCCAAAAGCGTTTGGAGTTTTTCTGAGGTAGCATCATTTTTTCCTTTCACTAATCGACGAAGTACAGATCGTTGCTCAGAACTCAGTTTTATTGACCGTTTTTGGGTGCGCTTCTTGGGAGCCAATAAACCCGTTTATTAGTACTGATAAACGGGTTTATCAATAAAGCTTTTTGTTATGCACAACTGCTTGGCTAGATGCCATTATGAAATCGATTCACTTTCCTGGATATCGATAATTTTTCCGTGAAAGTCTAGGGAATATAGCTTTAAAGATTTTAGCTCGTCTAAAATAAAATTTAATCTTAAATGTACCTCATCAGCATAAAAAATGCTGTAGAGAAGGAGATATCATCAAAAGCGTCCCCTCTCCAAATTTAATGTACTCATCATATCGTTTAAACCTTTACTATTAGAATAATTTTCTACTTTTGGGGCTATCAAATAGCGTTCAAACACAAATTCACTATAATCAGCCAGATCGTCCATGCCTGCTATTGTTAACACAACTTCTGATGCTAACCAGAGCGTGCTTTTGAGAATGAATACTTTCCAGCGAACGTTCATGTTGAGTTCCTCTATTGCTTCCAAAATCCCAAGTTGTTTGACCAGAGTATGAAACGAGTTCAGTGAAATGATTGAAACGATTTAATTTGATGTTTGACATCGATACAGCTCCAATTAAAACAACGATCGAACTGCCATGAAAGAGGTGAAACACCAAAGACAAGTATTGACTGAAAAAGCTTTAAGACTTGCAAAAATGTTTCAACCTCAATGCATAGTACAATGAAACCTCAAAATTCATTCAATCTTCATCTAAAGCAGGGAAAGACTCCTCAATTTTCCATAGAATACTTTTGTGAGCAATAAACCAACTACGTGTTTCTGGTTTTAACTCATCCCACACCAGATCTGGATCGATATGAGGCAGTTCATATTGATATTTCTTGCCGAGCAATCGCAAATTTTCGACAATATTTTCAGAAATGCCAAAATCTAACCAGTCCACCTGAACAATCCGACTCGATATCCCACCACAAGGATCGTAAATGAGCTGTGCAACTCGAATCAGATCGGCAAAATGAGTAGGTTTGAGTCCTGCGATCTGTTGGATTTCCCGAATTCTCTCTTGATTTTGCCTAATACTCACGATCGATACCTCTCAGTTCTGAACAGCAGCTTGATAATTTTTGACTCGCTTGTCGGCTTGAACCCCTAAGATCTTGGCTAACCAGGGTGGGGGAGATGTAGCGATCGCCTTTTGCAAGTCAGCCAAGATTTCTCGGATTACTCCCCCTGCTTCAACCTTCATGGGATAGATATTGGCTTGGATCACCTTTGCTGCAGCGGGACCACCAATAGACACCACATAGAGAATGGGACAATCTTTAATTAAATCAACTCGAAATTTGTTTTTATCGCTGCTCAGATCGGCTTCGAGGGTCGATCGAACATCGATGAGCTTGATGTCATTGGCGGAGAGTTGGTAAATCAAGTAGCGATGACAAGACCCAAAGTGTCCGTCGAGTTGCTCGCCAGTGTTCGAGGCCACTGCAACTCGAATCGAGTTAGGCATATCCCCATCTTGATAGGGTTCAATTGGCAAGGATTGGGAACACTGGTCTTGTTCTCCCCATAAGATGCGTACAGCATCTTTGAAGGCAGCGATATCTTGATTGTTGGCTTCTTCTCCTTCCCATTCTCCTTCATCTACTTCGTAAATGTTGCCGAAGGATCGTTTGAGTTGGGTGACGGTGAGTTTACTCAGGGATGTTTCCGTAATTTCACCATCAAGGTTAGTTTGTAATGCCTCGATTAGATCTCTAACGGAAACATCAGGTAAAACCCGAGCAGCTAAGGCAATTCTTAGTGCAACTTCATTGGAAATAGGTTGGTCGAGCATGATTTTCTCCTAGATGTGATGGTTGAAGGTTTAGCAAAGCCTACAAAGATTCGATTTCTTTTAGCAATAAATCGATTTGGTTTAATCGGTTTATTACTTCAGGACGATCGAGAAACTTAGGATTTTTTCTGATAGACTTAAACCGCTCGTAAATTCGATCAGATATGTCTTTCTTTTGAGCTGAAAAGTAATCTGAGTTTGTTCTAGACTTGATTAAATCAATCAAATCACTTTTCGTTTTTCCTTCGGCTTGCGAAATTAAAAATTCATGCAGTTCTGCAGGTTGACGATTGATTAACACAGCATTGGTCGGTGAGATTTTACCCGCTCGAAGTGAAGTTAGGATAGTCGGTGCTAAATTCAGTAAGGGCAGTCGATTTGAAACAAAGCTAGATAGTTTCATTCCAAACTCACTCAGGATTTCACGGACGATCTCTATTTGTCGATTGCTGGATATACTTGAAGAATTAGTTCCACGTGTTCGTAAATTTTTTACCTGATATAACCATTTTTTTACATCTTCTGCAGATAAATTTAATCTTAAAGATAGCAGACTGAGTATACTTTCAGTTTGTTCGATTGTGGAAATTTCTTCATTAAGAAGATGGGCTATGATGGCAGCTTCTAGGGCAATTGAATCTGACATTTCACGAACAATGCTAGGAATTGACCTTACGCCAATGGCTTGACAACAGCGCCATCGGCGTTCACCACTGATGATTTCAAATTGTTGATTTTGACAGTGTTGATTTTGACTAGGTCTAAGCAAAATCGGTTCGAGTACTCCATGTTTGCGAATTGAATTTTTAAGAAGTTCCATCTTTTGCGAATCAAAATAGAGTCTAGGTTGGTGTATGTTCTCTGGTAACCGAAGTGGAATAATACGATCGACAGGAATTTCAATAGAGGTTAATGATTGAGACTTTAAGCTTGTTATTGCCTCTTTTAGTTGAGAAATTTTTTCTCCCTCTTGAGCATACATGCCGTTATTCGTCACGATCTCACCCTTGAATAAATATGTTTATACACAACTAAGCTGAATTTCTTGTACTCGATCTCGATCGTCAGATCGAGCATAGGCTAGTTGAAGCTTGTACATGTGTTGGAAAAGTTGCCAGCAGTAATGCTCTGGCAAACGGCAGGTGGTAGCACCTCGCATCACCACATTGAAGTACCAGTCGTTGGGAGGAATTTCTACCGAGGTTTTTTGGACGACGACATAGGTTCTAGCCCGGATGTAGGTTTGCTTGCCGCGATCGACGGTCACCCATTCATGGCGATAGGCATTTTGCTGAACCCCCTCACGTCGATCGAGTCGATCGCTAAGTCGCCAAGGGAGCCTATACAAAACCCCCTGAACCTCACGAGTTGGATCGGGCAAGATATCGAGGGCACCACACTGACGTTGAGATGAGTAGTAATGGAACCCGATCCGATATCCCTTCAAGGTAGCAATGCCCATGACATAAAGATGTGTATTTTCCCCTAGCGATCGCTTGAGATCCACCGGACACATACAAGAGCCATAAGCAAAATAGTAGAAGTAGCCCTCTAAGAAATCTTTTGAGAAATCTTCTGAGAATTTTACAGAAGATGAATGCAACGTTTTGTCGAGCGCTACATTTGCCCTCCTGTTTCCCCGTACTGGGGAAGATTGAAGGTCACAGTTCCTCAAAATTCGGAAGCGACTACACTGGGCGAATTTCCCAACTCGAAGCAAGCGGCGCAGATTTAGGAGACTACGATCGATAAATTTCGTCAACATGGCTCGAGGTTAAACGCAATTAGGGGGCACAAAAATGCTCTTCAATCAGTGCCGATAAATTCTCAGGGCTGAGTCGATCGTAGCGGTGTTTACCTGGCATGATAGTCAGACTGGGCGCTTGAGAACAGCGTTTTTGACAGCCAGAGGGTCGAATCTCAACGGATTCGTGGAGCTGGTGTTCTCGTAGGGCTTGCTCCAATGCCACTAAAAGCTGATGCCCACCTCGTTTTAGGCAACCTGACTTTTGGCAAACCAGGATTTTCGATCGCAGCTTTCCAGGCTTGGAAGAATGCTCTAGCGCATCAGCGTGCTGACACGGAGAAGGGGCAACTGTGGTTATGGGAATAGCTGAAGGAGAAGCGGACAGCTCGTTTCCAGCATCGGGAGGTAGTGTAAAAAGGTGGTAGGCTTCCAACCTAATTACGCCAGCCTTCACATCGATCTGGCTGCGGCCGATGCAACGGATGCGATGTCCCGTTTGGAGATGCAACCGCAGCGTAGTCCGTAGCTGCTTGGGTAGCTTAATTGCGAGCTGTTCCTCTTCAACCTCAAGGACAATAAACTTCGGCTTGCTGGGATTCTTGCCGAGAAAGCCCAAGACCGTTCCTTGCAAATTGAACATCCAAGGTGGTGTTTTCTGGGTTTCAAACATGGTCGTTCTCCTGTAGCAACGAACGGATGACTGTGGCAATAGACTTAGCTCAAACGTTTGGCCTGAACCGTTTGGGGAGTTTTAATCGGATCGCCGAGTCCTGCCACCGATAACTTCCAACCATTAGCCAGGGTAAAGATATGGGTATTGTCAACCTGGGTCTGATCGACGACCTGTTCTTCTAGATCTTTCTTGGCCACGTAAACCATCAATTGACCGTCGCGATCGTTATGAAGCATGACTTTCATGTGAGTACCTAGTTGGTTAGACAGAATTAGGAAATATGGAGTTAGGAAATATGGAGGTACGGGAAGGGGCAACATAGAGTTAAACCATTGCCACATCAGTACTCTCGGTTGTGACTAGAGCGAGCAGCTCATCGGTGGTGAGGCTGCGTTTGAGTTGGGTGGCGCGATCTCGAACGGCATTGAGTACGGACTGGCTGTCTGCCGGATCGAGTTTGAGTCCATAGTCTTGCAGGATTCGATTTAATAGATGACGACCGGAGTGTTTGCCGATGACAAGACGGCGCTGCCAACCCACATCTTGCGGATCGAAGGGTTCGTAGGTGCTGGGATTCTGCAAGACTCCGTGGGCGTGAATACCCGACTCATGAGCGAAAGTATTTTCACCCACGATCGCTTTCCAGGGAGAAACTGGGTAGTTGACGGTTTTGGCAATGAAGCGGGACAGCGCTAAAAAATGCTGGGTTTGAATCCCCGTTTTGAAACCGTAAATTTCCTTGAGAGCCATCACGACTTCTTCTAAGGCGGCATTGCCCGCTCGTTCTCCAAGACCGTTAACTGTCGTATTAATGGAGGTAGCTCCGGCTCGAACGCCAGCAAGAGCATTGGCTGTCGCCAGTCCTAAGTCGTTATGAGTGTGCATCTCTACGGGGATATCGAGAGAAGTGACGAGGGCTTGCACTTTCTCAAAGGTGGTAAACGGATCGAGAATCCCCACCGTGTCGCAGAAACGGAAGCGGAAAGCCCCCCATTCCTGAGCCGATCGAGCAGTCTCAATCAAAAAGCCTGGGTCGGCGCGAGAGCTATCTTCACCGCCAACGCTGACTTCCAAACCTCGATCGCGGGCAAAGGCGAGGCTTTCCCGAAGCCGTTCCAACATGCGGTTCCGCTGGCCTTGAAACTTGACCTGAATCTGTATCTCAGAAACAGGAATAGAAATGTGAATTCGCTTAAGGCCGCAGTGAATCGAGGCTTCAATATCGGCGATGACCGCACGGTTCCAGCCCAGAATTTTGGCGTTTAAATCTAGGTCAGAGATCGCGCGAATGGCTTTGGCTTCGTCCTGACCCACGATCGGAATGCCCACCTCTAATTCTTGAATGCCAATGGCATCGAGAAATTTGGCGATTGCCACCTTTTCTTCTAAGCCAAAGGCCACTCCTGCCGCCTGTTCGCCATCACGCAGGGTCGTATCGTTGATGTAAATCTGGTTTTGAGTGGTCATCGCAGCCTCCCAGAAAAATGAAAGGGTATGGAGAATTAACACCCAAAGGCACAACGAATTGCCAAAAAACTCAGCCGTTGAATGATGAGGGTTTTCCGCATAAGGATAAACTCATCGTTGTACGCCAATGGATGCTAACGATCGATCACTTCACAAAAGCGAGTGTAAGGCTATCCCCTTGGAGGAAGTGATCGAGGTGAAACGCTCGATCTTCTGTTTTGAGCAGAATCTCCTCATAGAGGTAGCGGGTAGCACGATCGCCTAAACTTTCAGCCTCAGCGGCCAACCGTCGCAGCAAACCAATAATGGCCTGTTCCGCAGCTAAATCGTTTTCCAGCATTTGGCGACAGGTATAGGCTCCCTCAGCCTCAGGCGTAAAGCAACATAGATCGGCCAAGGTGGTGAAAGTGCCAGCTGGGATACCCCCCAACCCGTTCAGGCGCTCGGCGACATCGTGGGCGTGATCCTTGACAGCACCGTAGCTCTCTTGGAAGAACTCATGGATGGAATAAAATTCTGCCCCTTCAACCACGAAATGGTGTTTTTGATACTGTAAATACAGGGCTTGAAAACTGGCGTAAACGAGGTTGAATCCTTCACAAATGGCAACGGTCACGTCTTTTTCGAGACCGATGGGGTTGTCCTCTACTTCACCAAAGCTGCGAACGAAAGTTTGAGTGGTCATTGAGTAGCTCCAATCGATGAGGATAAATGGAAATAGATAAGCTTTGAGTACGAGGCGCTTCACCTTAGCGATCTGCGTTACAAACCACTTGAGTTTGCCAACAGCGCTCCAGCCAATCCAGGGCTTCTTGGCGGGAGAAGAGATACTGCCGAACCGTACTGTGTACGAGTACTAAAGCAGTCGCGCGATCGATATCGACTCGCAGAGTGCCGTCTGCGGGGCAGGTACAGGGAATATTAAGTTCCTGCAAGCGACGGTAGATCGACCAACGATAGCTACGATGAACAGAGATAATCTGTCCCTGACTGGGAACAGTGGATATGGACTCGTTCATGGGGTGGATACTCCAGGGTGATGAACGTGGGCAAGACTTTGCAGTTGCGTTTCTAGGACTTCGATGCGCTTCACAAGCTGCCGCAGCGTCGCCGCTTCAGCATCGGGTAGCTGACCGTGTTCCAAGGGTGCAACAGCAGTGTTGCACTTGCAGATATTGCGACTGGGGACACCAACAGCCGTGCAGCTTGCGGGTACATCTCGCAACACAACGGAACCTGCCCCAATGCGGGCATAATTGCCAATGTGAATATTGCCGAGGACTTTAGCGCCCGCGCCGATTACTACTCGACTGCCAACAGTTGGGTGGCGCTTGCCAGTTTCTTTGCCAGTGCCGCCTAGAGTCACGCCCTGGTAGATCAGGGTGTAGTCCCCCACAATGGCGGTTTCACCAATGACAACCCCCATACCGTGGTCAATAAAGACTCCTTTGCCAAGTTGAGCACCCGGGTGAATTTCAGCGCCTGTTAAAAAGCGAGCCAGGTGTGAAATAAAGCGAGGGAAGAAGCAGACACCACGACGGTACAGCCAGTGGGCCAGGCGATGAGCGGCGATTGCATGAAGACCGGGGTAGCAACAAAGTACCTCTAGCCAGTTTTGGGCTGCTGGATCGCGCTCAAAGATAATGGCAAAGTCTGCAAACAGCGGGAACTGCTGCTGTAGTTCGGAGATCGAAGGCAAGAGAGCGTGAATTGAGAGGCGGGATAAGGAAAGGGACATTGCTCTGGAAGGGCTGTCTTTTCCTGCTTATACCAATCGCAATTTGATGCAGGTGGTTGTAAGATCCCAATCCAGATTAACTAAAGTTATTACGCCTGTACTCAAATGCTGAAGTGTTGACTGAGCATAGGTTCGTTTTTTCTTTCGGGGTAGGGGACGAGTATTTTAGTGCTGAGGCGTAGGCATTTATAAGGGGAGGTACTGATATTTTGTACTCAAGCCCAAGCCTTTACGCATTAGCACTTAGACAGCAAATAACTGGCTAAAGCAAAAACAATAGCCAATGTACTCAAAGACTAATGTTCTGATGCTATTTGCATAACTTCCGTACAAAAAATGTAGCAGAACATGCAAAATCATCTCGATTTGATTCAGGATTTTTTAACAATGCTTCTTGACAGACAATCTGTCTGGCTTCAGACAGTTCAGAGGAAGTACTGATGCAGATTGTTTACATTAATTAATATAAAAGGGTGTATTATATTACTGATTAATGTGTAAAAATAGAACATCTGATACAGACAAAACTATTAACTTCTCAATTCAAGGTTCTGTTTTGTATCTATTTTAGCAAAATAATTGTATCTGAGTACTCAAGGTGCTGTACTAACTTAAGCTCTTCAAACAGCATCAATTTCAGTCCAGTCAATGAATTGAGCTGAGTACAGTAATAACTGAACCAGGACATAATAATACTTGTCCGTAGGCATAAAAATACTCGTCCCCCGATCCTATATTTTTTTCAAACCCTAGATTTTCCGACGTTGTAGCGCTTGAGTACAGCGTTAATCATTTGAATAAATTCTATCGGCGTAGTTGCCTCCAAGGACTCCTGAAGCGGTTGCTATAACTCTTTCAACGCGAAACACTTCATCTTTGAAAACAGGCTGAACTCGGTGAAGTCAACGGAACTCAACGTCCAACTATAGCTCAGTTAGAGCTTATTCATACTCTCGACGCTTGGTTCTTTGAACTACAACAGTTTAGCCAGATACAAACCAGACTGATTTCAGGCGTATCCATCCTTATGAGGCTGCTCTCCTCCTCTAATTAGAGAGGCCAGACAAATACCCTCCTAATAATACTCCGTGAAAGACGCTGGTTATTTCAAGGTAGAGGTTTAACGGACTATGGATTGAACTTTCTTGAAGGTGTGGGTGTTGCACCACCTGGCATTGAATTGGGTTCTTGGGTTTCTCCCCATGTAGAACAGTCCACCGATGCCGATCGGTTGAATGCAGTTGATGCAACACCACGCTTATCTGCCCCTTACACACCCAAAAATAATGACGCCACCACCATCCACTGCCCTTGTCCCTGCGCCCACGACGACGCCCGAGCTGGACATTACCTTGACCAAAACCCAAACGAAGGTTAACAAGTCTGGTGGCGGCTGCGGCTGTAGCAGTAAAAACGATGCTTCCAGCAGCATGAGTGAAACTCTAAAAGCCCGGATTGAAAAGCATCCTTGCTACAGCGAGGAAGCCCATCACCACTATGCCCGCATGCATGTGGCTGTGGCCCCGGCTTGCAACATCCAGTGCAATTACTGCAACCGTAAATACGACTGTGCCAACGAAAGTCGCCCGGGTGTGGTTAGCGAATTGCTGACACCTGAAGAGGCTGCCCACAAAGTCCTCGTGGTGGCTGGCAAAATTCCTCAAATGACGGTTCTGGGCATTGCTGGCCCCGGCGATCCGCTCGCAAATCCGGAGAAAACGTTCCGCACGTTTGAGTTGATTGCAGACAAAGCACCTGACATCAAGCTCTGTCTCTCGACCAATGGTCTGATGCTGCCGGATTATGTCGATCGAATCAAGCAACTCAATGTCGATCACGTCACCATCACCATCAATATGATCGACCCCGAAATTGGGGCTAAGATTTATCCCTGGGTTCACTATCGCCGTAAGCGCTATCGGGGTATTGAAGGGGTCAGAATTCTGCACGAGCGCCAAATGGAAGGGTTGCAGGCTCTCCAAGAAGCGGACATTCTCTGCAAAGTTAACTCAGTTCTCATTCCCGGCATCAACGACGAGCATATGCCGGAAGTGAACAAAGCGATTCGCGATCGAGGGGCTTTCTTACACAACATCATGCCTCTGATCTCGGCTCCAGAGCATGGTACTTACTTTGGTCTCAACGGTCAGCGAGGTCCCAAGCCCAAAGAGTTAAAAGCCGTTCAAGATAAATGCTCCGGCAACATGAAAATGATGCGCCACTGCCGCCAGTGCCGCGCCGATGCAGTTGGACTTCTGGGTGAAGACCGCAGCCAGGAATTTACAAAAGAGAAGTTCATGGAAATGTCGGCGGACTATAACCTTGAAACTCGCCAGGCCGTCCACACTGACATCGAACAAGCCAAAGCCGTCATTGCCGAGAAAAGGCAGGCCGCCGTCGGTACCTCTCGCCCCACACAGTCCACCAAAGTCCTCCTTGCTGTTGCGAGCAAAGGTGGAGGTCTCGTGAACCAACACTTCGGTCACGCCAAAGAATTCATGATTTACGAAGTGGATGCCACCGAGGCGAAGTTTGTCGGTCACCGCAAAATCCTTGACTACTGCCAGGGCGGCTACGGCGAAGACGCGGCACTAGAAGGCATCATCAACACCGTTTCTGACTGCAAAGCCGTGCTGGCTTCCAAAGTGGGGCCCTGTCCCCAGAAACGACTTCAACAAGCTGGACTAGTGGTGGTTGAAGCCTACGACGCGATCGAATCCGTTGCCCGGCGGTTCTACGACGAGCATGTTCTGAGCTAACGACGTTTGGGGTGCGTCACCATGCACCCCCTTTCCCCCGATTCCCCTTCCTACCTTTGTTCACTGTGGAGATGATGTGATGGTCATTTATTTGGACAACAATGCGACCACTCAGGTTGACCCAAAAGTCTTAGAGGCAATGTTGCCCTATTTGAGCGAACTCTACGGCAATCCTTCTTCAATGCACAGTTTTGGCGGGCAGGTGGGATCGGCCGTTCAGGAAGCGAGAGCCAAAGTTGCTGCACTGCTGGGCGCAGAGGATACCGAAATCATCTTTAACAGTTGTGGTAGCGAAGGAAATAACACTGCCATCCATGCCGCCTTGGCTGCTCAGCCAGAGAAGCGTCATATTGTCACCACAGCTGTAGAACACCCAGCGATCCTCAATGTGTGCAAGCACCTGGAGAAGAAAGGCTATACCGTCACTTATTTATCAGTCGATCGACGCGGTCAGCTTGACCTGATGGAGGTGGAAGCTGCCATGACCGGGGGCACGGCTCTCGTCACGACCCTGTACGCGAACAACGAAACTGGCGTGATTTTCCCGGTAGAACAAATTGGAGCAATCGCCAAAGAGTACGGTGCAACATTCCATGTCGATGCAGTCCAAGCAGCAGGCAAAGTCACGATTAATCTACAAACCAGCACCATTGACCTGCTGACGATCTCTGGCCATAAACTCCATGCTCCGAAAGGCATTGGCGCACTCTACGTTCGTCGCGGCTTTCGTTTCCGTCCCTTCTTATTGGGGGGGCATCAAGAGCGAGGTCGGCGAGCTGGCACTCAGAATGTCCCCGGTATTGTCGCTTTGGGCAAAGCGGCAGAGTTAGCCCACCAACACCAGCAGGATGTAGAACACGAGCGTCGGCTGCGCGATTTGTTAGAGAAACAGCTATTGGAACGTATTCCTGACTGTGAGGTAAACGGCGGCGGCAGTAAACGTTTGCCCAATACGACCAACATTGGCTTCAAATACATCGAAGGGGAAGCCATTCTGTTCATGCTCAATCAGTACGGTATCTGTGCTTCTTCTGGATCGGCTTGCACTTCTGGCTCCCTAGATCCGTCTCACGTGCTGATGGCAATGGGATTACCTTATACGATTCTTCACGGTTCGATTCGTTTCAGCCTGTCGCGGTTTACGACCGAGGACGAGATCCAACAGGTACTGGCCGTGATGCCAGGCATTGTTGAGAAACTGCGAGCCTTATCTCCGTTTAACAACGACGAGTCAGATTGGCTCCAAAGCCGCGATTTGGTCAGTGCGTAGTCGAGATTCAAAAGCTCTGAACTGAAAGCCCCGAACCTGTTATCGTTCTTATTCTTTATCTGAGAAGCCGTCATGTGGGACTATTCTGAAAAAGTACTCGATCTGTTTTATAACCCCCTCAACCAAGGAAAGATCGACGATCTCAACGAATCAGATGTAGCCGTTGTCTACGGCGAAGTTGGGAGTATTGCCTGCGGTGACGCTCTCCGACTACACCTCAAAATTCAAGAATCGACCGAAACGATTCTAGATGCCAGATTTCAAACCTTTGGATGTACCAGTGCGATCGCCTCTTCGTCTGCTCTCACAGAAATTATTAAAGACAAAACCCTCGATCAGGCCCTGAGCATCTCCAATCAGGACATTGCAGACTACCTTGGTGGTTTGCCAGAAGCCAAGATGCACTGCTCTGTGATGGGTCAAGAAGCTTTGGAAGCCGCAATTTACAAATATCGCGGTATCGAAGTCGAGCATCACGAAGATGATGAAGGAACTTTGATTTGTGAATGCTTTGGCATTAGCGAAACGAAGATTCGTCGGGTCATTATTGAAAACGACTTAGACACCATCGAGCAAGTCACGCACTATGTCAAGGCTGGTGGCGGCTGTGGCTCCTGTCTCGCAGGCATCGAAGACGTCCTGATTGAAGTGCAGCAGGAGCGTGAGGCAGTACCAGTACGGGTCACGGCAGAACTCGCCCCAATGAAAGAACGAGAAAGTCGTGAAACAGGGAGACAAAGTCGCTTCACCTCCCCCATCTCCCCGATCCAAAAAATTATGCTCATCCAGCAAGTTCTCGACCAGGAAATTCGCCCAACGCTCATGGCCGATGGCGGAGATGTTGAGTTATTCGATGTCAATCGCGATCTCGTTCAGGTTTCCCTCAAAGGAGCCTGCGGTGGCTGCCCTAGCAGTACCAGCACCGTGAAATATGCCATTGAAGCCAAGCTGCGGGAGCGCGTTTCACCCACTCTCACAGTCGAAGAAATCACCGTTTAACCCTTCGATCGATCCCTAGTGTAGCCCCCGAGTTGTGTGGGGGAGAGAGGACTTATATCTCATGGACACTCCAAATTGCTGCATTCATTTCGGGCGATCGCCCCCGGCTTAAACCCGAAATTCCCACGCTCCTCTCCGACACCCGTCAGTTTGTGAGCCTAACTGCCAAATTCGGAATTCCGAATTCAAACCTCTCACCTTTGTTTACCCTCAACCATTAATACGGAGAAATTCCACCATGCGTCAGATTGCGTTTTATGGAAAAGGTGGTATCGGCAAATCCACCACCTCTCAAAACACCATCGCTGGGTTGGCTGATACACAGCGCATCATGATTGTGGGTTGTGACCCGAAAGCAGACTCTACCCGCTTGATGCTCCACAGCAAAGCCCAAACCACGATTCTGCACCTAGCAGCTGAGCGCGGTGCTGTAGAAGATCTAGAGTTGGATGAAGTACTCCTCACCGGCTACAAAGGCGTTAAGTGCGTTGAGTCCGGTGGTCCGGAACCTGGGGTAGGCTGCGCTGGTCGGGGCATCATCACCGCCATCAACTTCCTGGAAGAAGAAGGCGCTTACGAAGATCTCGATTTCGTCTCTTACGACGTACTGGGCGACGTGGTTTGCGGTGGTTTCGCTATGCCCATTCGGGAAGGCAAAGCCCAGGAAATCTACATCGTGGTTTCCGGTGAAATGATGGCGATGTATGCGGCGAACAACATCGCCCGAGGCATTCTCAAGTACGCTCACTCCGGTGGGGTTCGTCTGGGTGGTCTCATCTGCAACAGCCGTAATGTCGATCGGGAAGTCGAGTTAATCGAAGCTCTGGCTGAGAAACTTGGCACCCAAATGATCCACTTCGTTCCCCGCGACAACATCGTACAGCACGCTGAATTACGCCGCATGACCGTAATTGAGTACGCTCCCGACAGCAAGCAAGCTGAGGAATATCGCACCCTGGCTCGCAAGATTGAAGACAACAAAAATCTTGTCATCCCCACGCCAATTTCCATGGATGAGTTGGAAGAACTCTTAGTCGAGTTTGGTCTCCTGGGTGGCGAAGAAGAGTACGAGAAGGCAATTGCAGCAGACCAGGCCACTGGCAAAGATCCTGTAGTTGTCTAGTTCCTGACTGCCTAACCTGGATTATTAAACCGTCAACAATCCGATCGTGGAGAGCATCTCAAAAAACAGATTGTTTTTAAACTCGATCGTCAGATTGGCTGCTGGGTAAAGCTTTTGAAGATTTCCTCAGACCTTCATGAATAATCCAGGCTAGGTTCGGCAAACATCACGACAATCTATTGCACTCTATTGCACTTAATTTGCTGTGTCAGTCCAGTTGGGGGATTTGGTGCAGCCTAATACACCGAATCTTTTCCCATTGCTGCATTGGGCTAACGCCACGAAACCCTAACCCCCTGGAAGTCTCTATCGACGATCGTTCCTTAATCTAAAATCGCAAGTCCCCAATTGAGTCGAGGCATTGCTTCCCCTCTTGGATTGAAATTATTCCCTATCGCTACAGAGAGGACAACATGACTACCGTAGAAGACAAAAAAGCGCTTGTCCAGGAAGTCCTGGAAGCGTATCCCGCCAAAGCTAAAAAGAGCCGTTCCAAGCACCTTAACGTTACTGAAGAAGGCGCTTCCGACTGCGGCGTTAAGTCCAACAAAAAATCCGTTCCTGGCGTCATGACCACCCGTGGCTGTGCCTACGCCGGAGCCAAGGGGGTCGTTTGGGGACCCGTGAAAGACATGGTTCACCTGAGCCACGGGCCAGTGGGCTGTGGCTACTACTCCTGGTCGGGTCGCCGTAACTATTACGTCGGCACCACTGGGGTCGATACCTTCGGCACCATGCAGTTCACCTCCGATTTCCAGGAACGGGACATCGTATTCGGCGGTGACAAAAAGCTCGCCAAACTCATCGATGAGTTGGAAGAACTCTTTCCTCTCAGCCAAGGTACCACCATTGAGTCGGAATGTCCGGTGGGTCTGATTGGGGACGATATCGAGGCCGTTGCCCGGAAAAAAGCCAAGGAGTATGGCAAACCGGTTGTACCTGTCCGTTGTGAAGGCTTCCGAGGCGTTTCTCAATCCTTAGGTCACCACATCGCCAACGACACCGTCCGTGACTGGGTTCTGCCCAAAGCTGACGAGTATCGTAAACTCCCCGAAGGATTTGAACCCAGTCCCTACGACGTCAACATCATTGGTGACTACAACATCGGGGGTGATGCTTGGCCCAGCCGCCGTTTGTTAGAGGCGATCGGTCTGCGGGTAATCTGTCAGTTCTCCGGCGATGGCACTTTCAACGAAGTGGTGATGACACCGCTGGCGAAGCTGAACCTGATTCACTGCTATCGCTCCATGAACTACATCTGCCGCTTCATGGAAGAGAAATACGGTATTGGCTGGCTCGAGTACAACTTCTTCGGTCCCACTCAAATTGCTAAGTCCCTGCGCAAGATCGCCGCACAGTTCGACGAAACCATTCAAGCCAACGCCGAGCGGGTGATCGCAGAACATCAAGCTCGCATGGACGAGATCGTCGCCAAATACCGTTCCCGCCTAGAAGGGAAGGAAGTGATGATGATGGTTGGCGGTCTGCGCCCCCGTCACGTCATCCCTGCTTTTGAAGATCTGGGGATGAAAGTCATCGGTACAGGTTACGAATTCGGTCACGGCGACGACTATAAGCGCACTGCCGATTACGTCAGTGAAGGCACCGTTATCTACGACGATGTCAGCGGCTACGAGTTTGAAGAACTGGCCAAGAAAATGAAGCCCGATCTGATTGCGGCTGGCATTAAAGAGAAGTATGTCTTCCAGAAAATGGCCTTGCCCTTCCGTCAGATGCACTCCTGGGATTACTCCGGCCCCTATCACGGTTATGAAGGTTTTGAAGTCTTCGCCCGTGACATGGATTTAGCAATCAACAATCCCACCTGGGGTCTGGTTCAGGCTCCCTGGTAGCAGTAAAGGAAATATCCCTGTAGAAACGCGACATGTCGCGTTTCTACCCCCTCCCTTTTCCCTCCATCCCCTTCATCTAGGAGATCGCAATGACTGAGAACGTTAATCCCCAAGCACCGGAGAATACTCCCGAACCCGGCAAAATCCAAGACCACTTCGATCTGTTCCAAACCGACACCTACCAAGACCTCTTTGAATACAAGCGTCAATTTGAAGGGGCCCACAGCACTGAGAAAGTGGCTGAAGTCGCTGAATGGACCAAGAGTTGGGAGTATCGCGAAAAGAACTTTGCTCGGGAAGCCCTGACGATTAACCCAGCCAAAGCCTGCCAGCCTCTGGGTTCCCTGTTTGTCGCTTCGGGTTTTGAAGGCACTCTGCCCTACAGCCACGGTTCCCAAGGTTGCGTAGCCTACTTCCGCACCCACTTAACCCGCAACTATAAAGAGCCGTTCCAAGCCGTTTCCTCCTCCATGACTGAGGATGCAGCCGTGTTCGGGGGACTGAATAACCTCAAGCAGGGACTGCACAATTCCTATACCCTGTACAATCCCAAGATGATTGCCCTCTGTACCACCTGTATGGCTGAGGTGATCGGGGATGACATTGGTGCTTTCATCCAGACGACCAAGAACGAAGGACTGATTCCCGAGGACTTACCCGTTCCTTCGGCTCATACCCCCAGCTTTGTCGGTTCCCACATCACGGGCTACGACAACATGCTCATCAGCATCTTGAAGACGCTGACGGAAGGCAAAAAGACCGAAACGACCAACGGCAAGTTCAACTTCAACCTAGGCTTCGATCCCTATGTGGGCAACATCCGCGAGTTGAAGCGCATCTTAGAACTGTTTGGCATCGACTACACTATCCTGTCGGACAACTCGGATACTTTTGATTCTCCCAACACGGGTGAATTCAAGATGTACAACGGCTTGACCACCCTGGAGGAAGCCGCTGACTCCATCAACGCCGAAGGGACCTTCTTCTTCCAGAAGTACACCACGCCCAAGACTCAAGAATACATCACCAAAGAGTGGGGGCAGAAAACCTATAACTTCCGTCCCTTCGGCATCAAGGGTACTGATGAATTCCTGATGGCACTGTCAGCAATTACAGGCAAGGCTATTCCTCAAGTTCTTCGGGAAGAACGGGGGCGCGCTGTTGATGCGATGACTGACTCCCAGGCTTGGATTCACGGTAAGCGCATTGCCCTCTACGGCGACCCCGACCACGTGTTTGGCATTACTCAGTTCTTGCTGGAAATGGGGGCTGAGCCCGTCCACATCGTCGTCACGAACAGTAACCCCGACTTTGAAGCTGAGCTTCGTGAAGTATTGACCAATAACCCCTACGGACAAGAAGCAACGATTTGGGGCAAGAAAGATCTGTGGCATCTTCGATCGCTCCTCTTCACCGAGCCGGTTGATTTGCTGATTGGTAATTCCTATGGCAAATACCTCTGGCGCGATACCAAAACGCCATTGGTTCGGATTGGTTATCCCATCTTCGATCGCCACCACATGCACCGCTATCCCACCATCGGCTATCAGGGGGCAATCAACCAATTCAACTGGATTGTGAACACAGTTCTGGACGAACTCGATCGTCAGACGATCGTCCCCGCCAAGACTGATATCTCCTTTGACCTGATTCGCTAATTCCCGGTAGGGGCATGGCCGACTGTGCCCCTACACTCCCGTCCGGTACTGGAAATTATCATGAAACTCAGCGAAGAAATCGAACTCGATGGCCCCCCGATGTTCGATATGGGCAGCCGGGTTCGCACTCGCAAAGTCATCCGCAACGATGGCACTTTCCCCGGTAAAGATATCGGCTACCACCTGGCCAAGAAAGGTGACATTGGCTACATCGTCGGCATCGGCACTTACCTGCAACGGGCCTATGTCTACTCAGTGCATTTCCTTGAAACCAACTTTGTAGTGGGCTGCCTCAGTCGCGAATTGGAACTGGCGGACGAAGACTACAAGCCTTTGATTCAGCAAGAAGACTGACAAGCTCATTGATGAGCTCATTTCGGATTTTGAATTCAAAATTGCCTGATTCCTGTAGCGCTGCCCACTACTCCACCAGCTTCCATCATTTGCAATTCCTACTTCAACCCCGAGACTCCTACGATGGCACTTCTCACCCACCCTGCACACCCACACACTCACCCCGTCACAGTATCCCCTCGCCAGCAGACCGGCTTCGACATATTCCATCCCCTGCGCCGCTGGATCGATCGAATTGAAGTTACCAACCGCATTTTTGCCCATCTGGTTTGCCGAGTCATTCCCTGCTGCTGCCCCTTTGAGCGCGACATCAACCTCTTTGGCCGCACAGTACACGTTCCTGCTCTGTGCGAACTTAACCCGGTCTACAACGAGTTGGTTGGCTTGCGGTTTCGGTCTTTGAGCTATTTAGCCGATGTTTGTGGCGAAGATGTGACTCGTTACGTCTGTTGAGCTTTGAGCTTCAAACAAGTTTGAACTTTGAGCTTTGAGCTTTAAATCCCCAATTCAAAGTTCCTCTCCTCCCCACCTCTATTCCTTCTCCAGTTCCCTCTCTGATTTACTCTCCCCACCCCCGCACCGCCATGAAAATGACTGCTGGAAAAATCAACGAACTGCTGACCCAGCCAGGCTGTGAACACAATCACAAAAAAGGCGAGAAGGGCAAAAACAAAGCCTGTCAGCAGCAGGCCAAACCCGGTGCTGCCCAAGGGGGATGTGCCTTTGACGGAGCCAGTATTGCCCTTGTGCCGATTACGGATGTGGCGCACCTGGTACACGGACCGATCGCCTGTGCTGGCAACTCCTGGGGAAGTCGGGGTAGCCTCTCCTCTGGCTCAACGATTTATAAAATGGGCTTCACCACGGATCTGAGCGAAAACGACATTATTTTTGGAGGAGAGAAGAAACTCTACAAAGCAATTCAGGAAGTCAAGGATCGGTACAATCCTGCTGCCGTCTTTGTCTATCTCACCTGTGTGACGGCACTGATTGGAGACGACCTAGAGGCTGTGTGTCAAGCTGCAGCCCAAAAGTTTGATATTCCGGTGATACCTGTCAGCTCGCCTGGCTTTGTGGGTAGCAAGAACTTGGGGAATCGCATTGGTGGTGAAGCACTGCTGGACTATGTCGTGGGAACCCGAGAACCGGAATACACCACCCCCTATGACATCAATCTCATTGGCGAGTACAACATTGCCGGAGAGATGTGGGCGGTGACACCCCTGCTGGAAAAGCTCGGCATCCGCGTCCTGGCCAAGATTACTGGAGATGCCCGCTATCACGAAGTTGCCTGCGCCCATCGGGCCAAGCTCAACGTCATGATTTGCTCCAAGGCGCTGATCAATATGGCCCACAAGATGGAAGAGCGCTATGGAATTCCCTACTTTGAAGCCTCCATCTATGGTGTCGAAGATATAAACCGTTTGCTGCGGACGATCGCCGAAAAACTTGGAGATGTCGATCTGCAAGCTCGTGTAGAGCAACTGATTCAGGCTGAAACGACCCAGCTTCAGGCAGCACTAGCTCCCTATCGTCAGCGCCTCCAGGGTAAGCGGATCGTTCTTTACACGGGCGGTGTCAAAAGCTGGTCGATTATCTCGGCTGCCCAGGAACTCGGCATCGACGTGGCGGCCACCAGTACTAAGAAGAGTACCGAAGAAGACAAAGCCCGAATCAAAACTCTGCTCGGCAAAGACGGCATCATGCTCCAAAAAGGCAACGCCCAGGAACTCCTGAAGGTCATTGCCAAAACCAAAGCTGACATGCTGATTGCTGGAGGACGCAACCAATACACTGCCCTCAAAGCCAAAATTCCCTTCCTCGATATCAACCAAGAACGCCATCACCCCTATGCGGGTTACTTGGGCATGATTGAAATGGCTAAGGAGCTAGACGAGGCGCTGCACAGTCCAATTTGGGAGCAGGTTCGATCGACTGCACCGTGGGACGTGAAGGCGCAAGGAAGTGAGGAAGCGAAAGACCTCGATCGATCTCTTGGCATTGCTACGTCCACAAAAACAAAAGTGGTATCCCGCCGGAAGGGAGTTGCTGTGAATCCCCTCAAGCAGAGTCAACCCCTTGGTGCAGCACTGGCTTTCTTGGGTATTAAAGGCATGATGCCTTTGTTCCACGGCTCCCAGGGTTGTACAGCCTTTGCCAAGGTGATGCTGGTGCGGCACTTCCGAGAAGCAATCCCGTTATCGACCACTGCAATGACGGAAGTGACCACCATCTTGGGTGGGGAAGACAATATTGAGACAGCCATACTGACGTTGTTGGAGAAGTCCCAGCCAGAGGTTATCGGACTCTGCACCACTGGACTGACCGAGACGCGGGGAGATGATATGCAGGGGATTCTACGAACCCTTCGCAAGCGCAACCCCGAACTCGCCGAGCTACCCATTGCTTTTGCCTCTACACCAGACTTTCGGGGTGCTTTGCAGGATGGCTATGCGGCAGCAGTGGAAGCGTTGGTGCGAGATATTCCCCTCGATAGGAACGAAGAGGCGAGGCTAGGCGATCTCGATACCGATGCGGTTGACACCCATCTGCCAACAGCGCGTCAAGTGACGGTGTTAGCCGGGCCTGCCTTGACTCCCGGTGACGTGCAGACGGTGAAATCGATGGTTGCCGCCTTTAACCTGACGCCGATCGTCCTACCCGATTTGTCTACGTCTCTGGACGGACATTTGGCAGACGGTTACAGTGCGGTCACGAGTGGAGGAACAACGTTGGCAGCGTTGCGATCGATCGGTCACTCGACGTTCACTTTGGCCGTAGGACACAGCATGACCGGTGCTGCCAAACTTCTGCAACAGCGGTTTGGTACGGACTATGCCGTGTTTAATAGTTTGACGGGCTTGGGGGAGGTCGATCGTTTCCTGCAAACTCTTTCAGAATTGAGCGATCGACCTGTCCCCGAGCCGCTTCGGCATCAACGCCGCCAGTTACAGGATGCCATCCTCGACACTCACTTTTTCTTCGGCCGCAAGCGAGTTGCGCTTGCCCTAGAGCCAGATCTGCTCCACGGCATTGCTTGGTGGCTTACCACCACTGGCGCTAAAGTTCATGCTGCTGTGACCACAACCAAATCGAAATTGCTTGAAGACTTGCCGATCGACACTGTCGAGATCGGCGATCTGGAGGACTTTGCCAACTCGGCCTCCGGCGCAGATTTGCTGATTGCAAACTCCAATGCCAAGTCCCTGGCTAAGACGCTTAATGTTCCCCTCTATCGTCTAGGTTTTCCTATCTTCGATCGCCTAGGCAACGGCCACCGCTCCACGGTTGGTTATGACGGTACCGCCCGGCTCCTCTTTGACATCGGCAACCTCTTTATGGAGGCCGACGAAGAAAACGCTCACGCCCAGGTTCACGCTTGGCGTGAGGGTAAGTTTGCTCCAAATTAGATGGAGGCTCTTATGAAGATTGCATTTGCAACCCAAGATTCAGTTCATATCAACGCTCACTTTGGATGGGCTAGCAAAATTGATGTCTACGATGCTGACACCAATGGCTATACCTTCCTAGAAACCCTGGAATTCCAGGGTAATCTCCAAGAAGACGGAAATGAAGACAAGCTCGAACCCAAGCTCCGAGCCTTACAGGGTTGCACAATTGTCTATGTTTCGGCAATCGGGGGTAGTGCTGCTGCCCGCCTAATTCACAAGAACATTACTCCGATTAAGGCTGAATCAGAAGCCGACGAAATTGAAGAAGTTCTGACGCGGTTCGTAAAAACCCTCAATGGGAACCCGCCCCCTTGGCTGCGTAAGGCCTTGTTGAAAAATCAACCCCGCAACTTTGAAGACAGTTTTGAATCGATCGAGGAGGAAATTACCGTATGAGCCTTGTTGAAAATACAGCTGCTGTTGAAGCGCCCAATACCTTCGTCGCCGATGAAGCACCGTTTCTCAATGCGATCGTCCAGCAGATTCGTGCAAACGATTCCTATGGTACTTATCGCAACTGGTCGAATGAACTCTTACTGAAACCCTACATTCTTTCCAAAAAGCAACGTCGGGAAATTCCAGTGGAGGGAGATGTCGATCCCATCACGAAGGGTCGGATTCTGGCCTTCTATCGCGCTGTGGCCGCTCGGATTGAAGAAGAAACCGGTCAACTTTCCCAGGTCACGATCGATCTCAGTCACGAGGGCTTCGGTTGGGCGCTGATCTTCTCCGGTCGTCTGATTCTTGTTTCCAAGACCCTGCGAGACGTGCAACGCTTTGGCTTTGATTCTTTAGAAAAACTTAATGCCGAAGGCGAAAAATTGGTCGCAAAAGGTATCGATTTAGCCAAACGGTTTCCAGAGGTCTGCGATATCTAATTAAAGTCCCCTCACGATCCGAAAGCCTAACCTCTATATCGCCGACTTAACGCCCATGCCTCAAACGACTCAACCCACCACAATTGACGAGCTGAAAACCAAAATCAAAAAGCTCAACAGTAAGGCCGGTCAGATGAAAATGGATCTTCACGACATTGCTGAAGGTCTCCCCGCTGACCTCGAACAACTCCCCGAAGCGGCTGCTCGCACCTACGAAATCTACTGCCAGCTTCGCGATCTCAGACAGCAGCTCAAAGCCTTGGAGTCCAACCCATGACTGTCCCCAAAACCCTAGCTCAGTTCAATCAGCTCAAAGATGCTGAGGAGTATTTCGAGTTCTTTGAACTGCCCTACGATCCTCAAGTCGTCAACGTCAATCGCCTGCACATTCTGCGGAAGTTCTCCCAACTGGTGCAGGCAGAAGACAAAAACCAGAGCGAAGAGGAACTGCTCGATGCTTATCGGCAGGCACTCCTCAACGCCTATAACTTGTTCTTGAACTCCTCCGGGGTGGAACAAAAGCTGTTTAAGGTGTTTCAAGATAAGCCTTCAAACGTGGTGATGGTATCCGATATTGTCGAGGAATAGGGCGCTCGCCAATCCGTCCTCCCCTGCTCTCTACTTCTCATCAAAATAATGCTCCCAACCTTGACTCCTACAGAAGTCGATCGCTACCGCCGCCAGATGATGCTGCCCGGCTTGGGCGAAATCGGACAACGCCAGCTCAAAAACACCACGGCCTTGGTCACTGGGGTCGGCGGTCTGGGGGGAACGGCTGCTCTGTATCTGGCAGTAGCAGGGGTGGGCAAATTAATTCTGGTGCGCGGTGGCAACTTGCAGCGAGATGACCTCAATCGCCAGATCCTGATGACCGATGACTGGGTGGGCAAACCTCGGGTCTTCAAAGCCCAGGACACTCTAACCCAGATCAATCCTGATATCGAGGTTGAGGCCATCTGCGAATATGTCAGTTCTGACAATATCGACCCCTTAGTGCAGCAAGCCGATATTGCCCTCGACTGTGCCTTTGACTTCAAAGAGAGGGACTTGCTCAACGCAGCCTGTGTGCGCTGGGGCAAACCCATGATTGAGGCTGCCATGAACGGTATGGAAGCCTACCTCACTACCATTGTGCCAGGGCAAACCCCCTGTCTCTCCTGCTTGTTTCCGGAAAAACCGGAGTGGGATCGCTGGGGCTTTGGGGTCTTGGGAGCAGTATCTGGCACACTAGCTTGTTTAGCAGCTTTGGAGGCCGTCAAGCTGATTACCGGTTTAGGCGATCCCCTACTCGGACAGCTACTGACGATGGACTTAGCTCGTGCTGAATTTGCCAAGCGCCGCCCCTACCACGATCCTGAGTGTCCAGTATGCGGCCACATCACCAAGGCACACCGATCTGCCAGTTTGACGGCGACCGTCTAAGACCCGCTGGAGACATCGTTCAAAATAACGCCCAAAACCACTACAGTCCTCGCGCCGACTTCCTTCCACTACATTCAGCCACGGCTCCAATCTGATTGAAAAGCATCGCGTTTTTGGCTGTCTCGATTTCCCCGAACAGCAGTATCGATTTTGCCTAGCAATCGCTTTCCACGCCGATTGTCATCGATCCTTAACCTCAAGGAGACTTGCTATGACCGTTACCCTCACTGAGCTTGCCGAACTCCGTCTGCGAACTTTTGTTCGCGGAACCCCTAACTACACCCCAGAACGAGGCATTCGTTTGGCTGTCAAAGATGGTGGCTGCAACGGCTATGAATATGACATTAAAGTTGCCAATGCACCAAAACCTGACGACGAAATCGTGCAGTCAGGCAGTCTCAGAATCTTCATCGACCCGACCAGCGCCCCCGTACTCAACGGGGTGGTCGTGGACTACGTGGACGGACTGCTCGAAAGTGGCTTCAAATTTACAAATCCCAATGCCACCGACACCTGTGGCTGTGGCAAGTCTTTCCAAGCCGGAGACTGCACACCAGAAGCTGTCCCTTGTTCTTAGGTCGTAGCCGACGAGCCTATGGGCTTTGCCCCTACCACACAGACTGAGGGGAGATTGGTTCTCGGAAACCACCTGAACCCACCATTCTAGAATCTATTCCTTATAGACTTAGGAGATCGATCGTGACAACTTACCAAGTTCAACTCATCAACAAAAAGCGCAAGATTGATGTCACCATTCCCGTTCCAGAGGATATGTTTATCCTCGATGCAGCAGAAGAAAACGACCTGGAACTTCCCTTCTCTTGCCGAGCAGGTGCTTGCTCTAGCTGCGTTGGAAAGTTAGTGGATGGTGAAATCGATCAAGAAGATCAGTCTTTCCTAGATGACGAGCAAATCGCCAAGGGCTTTGTGTTGCTCTGTGCGGCTTACCCGCGCTCAGATTGCACGATTAAAACCCACATGGAAGCGTACTTGGTTTAGGATGGCATTCCATGTTGCCCGACAGCAGTAAAAACGTGTTGAACGGGGGAAATGGTCAGGGTGCAGACAAGCCCATCGCTGAGCGATTGCTTGAGATAGCTAGATCTATCCCCCGTTACATCAATCACCTGAGAACAGCGTTCTCCAGTTTGTGGCTTGCATACGTTAAAATTCGTTGGTGCTCGCGCAAGAGACGATTCAGGCAATCGATATACACACATGACCGATCTGAAGGAGTCAAGCCGATTTCAACGTTTCCAATTTCAACGTTTCCCAAAACTGGAGTCCCAAAAATTTACTAACGGGGGGTCATTCAGGATATCAAGACTATTCAAATACCCCCTGTAAGTATATCCAATGTTGTTTCAAAACCTTGTAGTAACAGGAGTCAGAAAATGGCAGCAATTGGACTTTTCTACGGCAGCACTTCTGGTGTTACAGAAGAAATTGCAGAAAGAATCCGCGAGGAAATCGGAGAAGACATCTGTGATTTGTACAGCATGGCAGATGACTATGATGACTTCGAGGATCTACTGAACTATGAGTATTTAATCCTTGGCTGCTCAACTTGGGGTGCTGGGGAAGTTCAGAACGATTGGCGTGAACCCCTGTTCGACATAGAGGTCGAAAAACCAGATTTCTCTGGAAAAACGATCGCTCTATTCGGAGCTGGAGATTGTACGGGTCATGGCAAGCATTTTGTCGGTGCTTTGGGAACCCTCCACGACCAATTTAAAGCCCTTGGTGCCAAGATCGTGGGAGCGGTGTCCATAGAGGACTATTCCTTTGAACAATCTACAGCAATTCGGGATGGTAAATTTGTCGGTTTACCCCTCGATGAAGTAAACGAAAGTGACAAAACAGAACAACGGATTGCTGATTGGCTAGAAATTCTCAAGGCTGACTTTCCAGCACTGGCTGCCTAAGACGAAGGACTTCTAACCTGAATCTCTGCTGGGGACACGCTGGCAGTAGAGATTCAGGTTAGACAACAATCTAAAAATACAGGCAAAGGAAAGATTTTCTTGGGAACGATCTCCCTACTTTATTTCACATGGAAGCTCTCCCTACTCACTCCGTTATCCCATCTTGGTATCAGGTTCCTCTTGAGATAAAACAACTGCTCTTGGCAGCTGTTGTCAACTGGGAAGACACTATATGCTCCGAGCAATTTATTCTTCAGGCTTTAAACCATCCCGAGACGACTCTAGAAGTTTTAGTCAGCGCTTATCGCTACTTCTTCTACAAGCACAATAATTACATGGCTCGGCGTTTAGCCATGCAAGTGATGGATCGAGTAAAGCAAGAGGAATCTCTACCAAGTGATTGGGAGCAACTCCAGATTGTCTTACGAGATCGACGAGACGATACACCCGTTCGCCTCTACCTCAGTGCATACACGGCACTAGGCATAATGCTGGCTCGCTGGGGAGCTTTTCAGGCTGCAATTGAAATTGCTCAACGGATTCAAGCTATTGATGCTAACAACGAATTTGGAGCAGGGGTAATTCTCAACATTCTCACAGACAGGGATGACGAAACATAACTATAAGAATATAATTTCCAATTCTTTCATGGGATCGGTTTTCAAATAATTTTATTTAAATATTTCAATCTTGAGGTGATGTCATGATCTCTAAAGACTGGTTTGTAGATGAAACAGGTCACTGTCAATCTCGTCCTGCTTCTCGCACGTGGAATCTACTGCGTGAGTCTTATTATATGCACCAGTTTTTGACTGAAATTCTAGATATCATTGATAATGCAAATCACGAGCTAGACGAATGGAATTACTTGCCTCAAATTCGCAGAAAAGTTCGACAAATTGTCACGAATTCTTATTGGTTAAAAACTCAATATCAAGCCCCCAATCGGGAAACGGGTGTTCATGTAACGACACTCTATGACGAAATTGGTTATCCCTTAACTGTTCAGAATGTCACGACTCAGCCGGGAACATTATCATCAATTCACAACCACGGGACTTGGGGAGTTATATTTCAAATTCAAGGAGAAGAACGACACACTTTTTGGCATCGTGTCAGTCCCTCAGACAAACCTCTACGGATTGAACCGGTTGGCGAACATTTGCTCAGACCCGGAGAAATCCTCAGCTTCCATCCCGATGCCATTCACCAAGCTGAAACCGTAGGAGGGGAAACCTCTTTAACCTTTCAACTCTACGGTGATACTCAACCCAAGGGACGCTTCAAATTTGAACCCAAGACCCAAACGGCAAAATATTTTTAACAACCCTCGATTCCTTATGGCTAGCATCGTCTTCTACGAAAAACCGGGCTGTATCAATAACACCAAACAGAAAGCCCTTCTCCAAGCAGCCGGACATACAGTCAACGCTCGTAATCTGCTAACTGAGCCATGGACTCGGGAGCGGCTTTACCGCTGTTTTGGCGATCGCCCGGTAGCAGAGTGGTTTAACCGCACCGCACCAGCAATTAAGTCAGGAGAGGTACAGCCCGATCGACTCGATGCAGAAACAGCGTTGGCGTTGATGTTGAAAGATCCGCTGTTAATTCGTCGACCGATTATGCAGGTAGGAGATCGGTGTGAAGTCGGCTTTGATGTCCCGACCGTCGATCGCTGGATCGGCCTTAAGGCTGCTGACCCTGCTCAGCAAGGCAAATGCGATCGTCTGACGCAGCAAGATTTACAAACCTGCCCCAATCAAGCTGGGTCATAAGGATACTCAAGACCCCCTTTCTGTTTAATATTTCCCCTAACCTGCGATGGACACTAATATCAACACCGACCCTCAACGACAGGAACGCTACTTCGACCTGATCGATCGTCTCCTGAAATGCCCCAACGGCCAAGAACCAGAAATTTTAGACGGAGCCTCCGATTTGCTTGATGCCAACTTCGTACAGGCATTGATACAAACTGCCTCTTATTTTGCCCACCATGATAATCCTGAAGCAGCCAAGTTCTTGATTTTTATTGCCCGAGAATTATCCCATCAGCTAGGTCTGTATCCTGGGTAGTCGTCAATCAATAGTGGTAACGAATTAATCTAGGTATCCCTCTTCGATCGCTTTCGGAAAGCCAATTCTCAATTCCCTAATTTTCCAACAAAAGAGAGTTCGCCTCTGTATCCGAGAAGCGAACTCTCTCATTCTCTTTTTTCTCTTGAACTACTTTGTGAGTGATAAACTCACAAAAGCATTCTTTGAGAGATTGAGAAAATTTTGCCGGCGTTCGATAAAAATTTAGAAATTGGATATAGTTGGGTGCTTCTTAGAAGCACTCTGAATATTTAAGGAAAATCGAAAACAATTGTATTTAGGACTTCCCACTCTTATCCAATTTCTCTGATACTTAAGCCCTCAAATTTTCAGTTTAAAGAGGTCAGAGTGCCTTGCCCGCCTGGATCTAGTTCCGCTTCATTCAGCTAGAAAGAGGTGGGCAACAAACACTAACTTCAAGACTCAATCGAAATTGGGCTGATATTGACTGGGATCGACTTGCTCTTTAATGGTTTTCCATACCATTAACACACCATCTAACCATCCATTGGCAAAAACAATACGACTTTGGGGATCTGATTCCAATAACTGGGCAAAGTCTGGATCGTGAACGCGCGATTGCTCAGGATACTCTTTGAGATCTAGAAATGTCCAGAGATATTCGAGTACATCTTCATCT
>LWRO01000016.1 GCA_001657325.1 Geitlerinema sp. BBD 1991-9
CCACTGCGATCGATTACAATTTCGCCAAACGAGCCAAATTCGATTTGGAAATCGCGGTAACTGCTCACTGCTCACTGCTCACTGCTCACTGCTCACTGCTCACTGTAAATGCTGGTGTCCGTAAGCACCGGATTCGGGTTGAAAGGGTGCGTTCTCTTTTCTAACTTTCACGTTCAACTGCATCAACATTCCCTCTAAAACAGTATCCGGCGACAGGCGCAGATAATTCAGAGCGATTTCTAAGGGAACGTGTCGGTTTCCGAGATGATAGGCGGCGCGAAGTAAATCTAAAGCGTTGGAAGCCGTGACGGTGAGAACGGGTTCGGGTTTCGCAACGACGCGCACCCAACAGTCTTGGGTTTCCGGTTGCAGCCAGTCGCCACCGTGCAGGATTGTTCCCCTCGAGAGTCGTAAAAATACAGTTTCGCCGGAATCGGTGGTGAAGCGATGACGGGTTCGGGTGCGTTCTTCGGCGGTGAGAGACAGGGTGAAATGTGGTTCGATCGATCCTTCCGGATACGCCAATTGCGTTAAAACAAGCGGGCTGCGAGATGGGGAATCGGTCGTCGATAATAGATTACTTGCCATTTCTAACGTATTACTCTATTACTGCATCATCACACTAAAATCTATCGTGTTTGTGAGATATTGCCACTTTTAAACACAGTGGTTATAACGGAGGAAGACAGCCGTTCGTCACAATTCATCGACCCGTTTTGACTCTTCTTCGATCGCGATTGATTGCAGGTCGATCGAAGCAGTCTCTCTATATTTTATGGAAAAGTAATCTGCCAGATTTTTCAGATCGACGAGCCTCAATGTCGGTTAACAAAATTCAAACTAATTGCAGGAGCTTCAATGGCAGCAATCGAACAAAGCGATGTTATCTATTTCGTGATAACCGATCGCTTTCAAAACGGCGATCCATCGAACGATCGAAACGTCGATCGATCTAACCCTAGAGCGTTTCACGGTGGAGATTTTGAAGGTCTAATTCAAAAAATTCCCTATTTCAAAACCTTGGGGATTACTGCACTCTGGATTACCCCAGTTTACGTCAACATTGACGATTTCTTCGACAGTGCGGGGTATCACGGTTACTGGGCGATGGATTTCGATCGAGTGGATTCTCATCTCTACAGTGCTAAGCCCAACCGAGCTGAAGGCAGCCGCGAATATCTCAAAGACTTGGTCGATGCGTTTCACCAAGCTGGAATCAAAGTGATTCTCGATATGGTCGTTAACCATACCGGATATCATACGCCAGCTTATCACAACTATCCCCATCGGCGTTTCGAGGAACACCATTTTAACCGTGGAACCGGTGACATTGAAGGGTCGTTATCCGGACTGCCCGACTTAGATCGCGACCAACCTGAAGTTGCCGACTATTTCGTTCAAAATATCCTTGATTGGATTGAAGAAACCGGCATTGATGGGATTCGCATGGATACAGTCAAACACGTTGAAGACGTGTTTTGGACGCTGTTTAAATCTCAAATTAAAGCTCGACATCCCGAAGTTACGCTAATTGGTGAAGTTCTCAACTGGCATCCTGGTTTTATCGCCCGCTATCAGGAAGATCGCGATTTCGATACACTCTTTGATTTTCCACTGTGTGGAACGCTTAAAGGGACGTTAGTGTGGGATCTTCCCATGACGTTATTGGCCCGTCCGCGTTTGCACCCCCACGAAACCTGGGGACGGCTCGATGAAGACGCGATCTATACCAATACCAATCGCCTGGTAACCTTACTCGACAACCACGATCTCGATCGACGAATTACGACTGAAATCTTAGATAGTGTCGGTCATTGGGATCGGGATCTCGCACGCAAAGTCCTCAAACTTTGCTTGACATTTCTCTTTACAACTCGCGGCATTCCTCAAATTTATTACGGAACAGAAATTGGGATGGAGGGGCGATCTGATCCCGACAACCGCCGCGATATGCCTTGGTCGATTTTTGGGGCTGACTATCTCCCGAAAGAAGAGTACACTTTCGAGCGAGATATTTTCTTACACCTTCAAAAATTGATTCAGATTCGATCGAACAACCCTGCCATTTGTTACGGCTATCTCTTGACGCTGTACGTCGATCGATACCTCTATGTCTATTTGAGGGAATTTCGCGGTAACGTCGTCGTGGTGGCAGCGAACAGCGGCCGCGGAGATATGCAGTATCCGGCCACCATCGCGATCTCAGCAAACGGTAATATCCCACCTCGTATCAAACAACTGCTATCGGATGGCACTCCATTACGCTCTCAGTTTAGCGAACTGCCCGATTTGACGGTCAATGTTGGATCGATCGAATTCCAACTTCCGGGTAAAACAGCCGGAATTTACGTTCTGTCATCTCGGTAGCCCTCACCGAGTTTCGGTGTTGAGATTCTTGTCACTGCGTTGCTAGACGATTCTCAGAGTCGAACCCCGGTTTTTTCGAGAAACTGGGGTTCAAATGCAAAATTCGCGTTTTTTTGACCGTTGTCACCGCAGAGATCGATCGACTTTAGAACGATTCGATCGATCTTAATATATGTAAACATATCTTCATTTATTTCAAAGTAAAACTCCTCGATCGATAAATTTTTTCTACGACTCGTTTAATATAAAAGTATCCGAGATGCATTTTCTATGAAGGCAAATGCAAACATTTTTAATGCCAACAGACTTGTTTTGGAAGTAAAAAATATGTAATTTCTTGTCAATTGCTCTTGGTAAAAATCAACATTAAGTTAGACTAAAAGGTGTTCGTGTCCATGTCAGATCGAAATCTAATCTTGATTATTGACGACAATGAGGATGATTGCATTATTATCTCTAGATTGCTCGAGCCAGAATATCAAACTCATTGCATTTCGACTTTTCAAGACATACAAAACACTATTCAAGAATATACACCAACTTGTATTCTTTTAGACTATCACATGGGAGCTAAAAATGGTGTGGAAGTTTTAAAAGAGATCAAACAATCTAAACTCGGAAGCAAGACCCCAGTTGTGATGATAACTGGCGAAAAGAATTATAGGGTTGTCGTTGAATGTATGAAAGAAGGTGCGATCGATTATTTAGTTAAAGAAGATTATAACAAAGAACGAATCTTTGAAGTGATTGCTGAAGCCGTTAAAACGATCGAGCGAGAGAAAAGAATCGAACATCAGCAAGCTGAAACTCAAAAATTCGCTCAAACCGACGAACTCACTGGTGTTTGGAATCGACGTTATCTTCTCGAGGAATTAAAACGCAACATTGAAGCAAACAGACGACAAACTCAAACCTTCAGTGTTTGCTTTTTTGATGTTGATAAGTTTAAGGCAGTTAACGATACTTACGGGCATTTGGCGGGAGACTTTTTGTTGAAAGATATTATTCGGTTTATAAGAGAAAAAATTCGAGATTCAGATTTCTTGGGACGATATGGTGGCGACGAGTTTGTAATTGTTTTTAATCAAAATATAGGAGCTTATCGTTCTGATATTCTATTTCAGTCGTGCCGAAGACTCGACGGAATTCGGCAACAGATCGAACACCGATCGATCGAACTTCCCGATTGCAATCGATCCATTACGATTTCCTTAAGTTTTGGAGTCACGAGCTTTCTCGGACAGTCAACGACCGTGGCTGAAATTTTATCAGAAGCCGACCGAGCGCTGTATTATGCCAAGCAATGCGGACGCAACCGAATCGCCTATCATTTAAATGGAAAGCTGTATTTATTCGATCGAAAGACTTAAACCCAACGGCGAGACCCACTAATTTTCGAGGTCGGCCTCCTTCTCGTTCTCACGATCGAACGCTCGACAACAGGATTTCCAACGATATCCACCTTATTGAATTTGGAATTCAACGATGTCTTTCCACCTAGATCGTTCAGATGTAGTCGAGGAAAGCCTTGAATTTTCTGAAATCCTCGATATCCTAGGCGTGCAAATTTGGCACCTTCGAGATCCCGAAACCTATGGGTCGATCGAGCGAGCGGCGGCTGACTTTCTCGGCTTGCCTCAGGTTGACGTTCAAAATCGAAAACTGTCCGACGTTCTCCCCCCCGCTCTCGCCAAAACCTGTATCGCGAGCAATCGAGAGGTATTCGAGACGGGTCAAAGGAGCAAGCTCGAAGTTTCGATCGAAAACTCAGCCCGAGAAACACGATCGATCTCCATCACCAAAATTCCCAAATTCGATCGAGACGGTATTGTCACATCGGTCGTTTGCATCGGTATCGACATTACCGAACAACAGCGAGTTCAACAAGAACTCGCCCAAAGCCGAGAACGGCTCGAACTGGCAATGGACGCAACCGAACACGGATTTTGGGATTGGGACTTAGAGACCGATTGCGTCTACTTTAGTCCCCGTTGGTACACCATGCTGGGGTACGAGCCGGGAGAACTGCCGATGACCTTCAAAACCTGGAAAACCCTCTTACATCCAGACGATCGAATACGGGTGATGCCTCTCGTGCGAGCGGCGGTCGATCGAAGCAGTTTGTTTGAAGTTGAATTCCGACTCAAATGCAAAGATGAAACCTGGCGATGGATACGGGGTAAAGGGAAAGGCTATCAAAAAGATGCTACCGGTTCGCACCGCCGCATTATCGGAACCCACGAAGACATCCACGATCTCAAACAAACAGAAGCTCTGTTGCGAATTCAACGAGACATCGCCCTCTCGCTGAGTTCGACGAGCGATCTCGAGCGAGCGATCGAGCAATTACTCGATCGAATTTTGGCAATTGACGGACTCGATTGTGGTGGCGTATACCTCCTCAACGAGCAAACCGGTTATTTTGAACTCGTCGCCCATCGAAATTTCTCCCCCATCTTCGTCCAGCACGTCCGACAACTCGATCCCGAATCGCACCGAGGTCGTTGGCTGAAGGCGGGAACACCGATTTACCAATCCACTCGCGATCTCGCGGAAATCGAACGCGATGCGGTTTTCCAACGAGAAGGCTTACAGGCGATCTCGATCGTTCCCATTCGATCGAGCGCGTCCGATCGTTGCAGCGGAGCGACGATTGCGGCACTCAACCTCGGCTCTCACAGCAGTGGCGAAATCCCCGACAACCTCCGCCAAACCCTCGAAAGTATCGCCACTCGCATTGGCGAAACGATAGTGCGCTTGAAAATGGAGGCAGCATTACAAGAAAGTCGAGAAAACCTACAAACGCTGTTCGACACCATGGCGGATTTGGTGTTTGTCGTCGACGAGTGTGGGCAAATTTTAAACGTCAATCCTGCAGTGGAACGACGACTCGGGTACAGCCGAGAAGAACTACTCACCATGAGCGTTCTCGACCTTCACCCCCCTCACCAACGTCAAACGACCCTCGAAATGCTGGCCGAGATCGTAGCTGGAACGTGCGATTGTTGTCCGCTTCCGTTAAGGGCTAAAGACGGTACGTTCGTCTCGACGGAAACCAAGATCGAACGCGGCCGATGGAGCGATCGAAACGTCTTGTTCGGGATTTCTCGCGACATGACGGAGCGCAAAAAGGCTGAAGATGCCCTACTCGAAGAACGACGGCTGTTTATGGCCGGGCCGACCGTCGTATTTAAGTGGCAAGCTCGAGAAGGCTGGCCGGTAGAGTACGTTTCTCAGAACCTGTTCGAGCAACTCGGTTATCTAGCAGAAGATTTCATGATGCAACGGCGGCATTTTTCCGAGTTGTTCCATCCCGAGGATCGCGAGCGGGTTTTCCGAAAAGCCGAGGCACACCTGCAAGCCGGAGATCCCTGCTTCGAGCAGGAATATCGATTGCGTCACGCCCGAGGAACCTATCTTTGGGTGTACGATTTCACGACTGTGGTGCGTCAGTCAGACGGTACGGTGACACATTTCTTGGGCTACATCCAAAACATCAGCGATCGAAAACAAGCCGAAGCCGATTTGCACGCTAGCAAAGCCCGTTGGCAATTCGCACTCGAAGGGGCTGGAGATGGGGTGTGGGATTGGAACGTTCAAACCAACGAGGTGTTTTTCTCCCACCAGTGGAAAGCAATGTTGGGTTACGACGAGGATGACATCAGACCTCACTATCAAGAGTGGGCCGCTCGGGTACATCCTGACGATCTCCACCGCTGCGAAGCGGCCTTAGACCGACATTTGAGGGGTGAAACCCCGTGCTATCAAGCCGAGCATCGGCTTCGTTGTAAGGATGGTCGCTATAAATGGATTCTCGATCGAGGCAAAGTCATCGAATGGACGAAAGACGGTCAGCCGTTACGAGCCATTGGAACTCATGCAGATATCAGCGATCGAAGACAAGCCGAAGCGACTTTACGAGAAACCAACCAGCAACTCCAAGCGTTTTTAGATAATTCTCCCGCTCCGGTGAGCGTGTTCGACGGAACCGGCCGCTATCTGCGGGTGAATCGGGCACTCTCCCGTTTACTCGGCCGTCCCGAAGCAGAAATCGTCGGTTGTCGCTTCGATGCAGTTCTTCCAGCGAACGTGGCGATGGACTTCGAGACGCGAGTTCGGCAGTTAGCCGCGACGGGAGTACCCCTCATCGTCGAAGATCGCTGGCGTGTTGACGGTCGCGATCTCGTCTTTCAATCGGTTTGGTTTTTAGTGCGAAAAAACGGACGAGACGCCGAGACATTTGGTGCGATCTCGACCGATCTCACCGGACGAGTGGAAGCGGAAACTGCATTGCAAGTGCGATATCGACACGAGAGAGGATTGGAGTTGTGTTCTCAAGCGTTGCTCGAAGGTGGAGAGGGGGCGCTCGATCGAGCGCTTTTACACCTGCAATCGATCGCGGAAGTCGATCGCGTTTACTTGTTTGAAAACTTTGACGATCCGTCCAAGGGATTGTGTATGCGACAGACTCATGAAGTGGTCGCACCGGGGATTCCTTCGCAACTGAACAACCCAAAACTTCAAAACCTGAGCTATCGAGAAATTCAATTCGAGGCGTGGATGGAGAAGTTAGAGCGAGGAGAGCCGATCGAGGGGTCGATGATGATATTTCCTCCCATCGCCCGCCAGATCCTCGAAGCACAAGACATCGTTTCGATCTTGCTGTTACCCGTTCACATCGATCGACAGTGGTACGGATTTATAGGGTTCGACGCTCTTTCACATCGGCCGTGGGCGGAGCAAGATATACGCCTGTTGCGTTTGGCAGCGGAACGACTGGGAAGCTATATCGAACGCCAACGCGCCAACGAGGAAATTCGGACCGCTCACCAACGTTTGCTGTCGATTTTTGACGGACTCGACGCGCCTGTTTACGTGAACGATCCCAACACCTATGAGGTTCTCTATACGAACGAAGCCACACGACAGCATTTCGGGAATTCGGGTCATTTAAAATGTTACGAATTGTTGCACGACCGTCACGAACCCTGTCCGTTTTGTCCGCAAGATTATCTCTTCGGCGATCGATTGGGTCAGTCTCATGTTTGGGAGTATCAAAATGAGATCGATCGACGTTGGTATCGGTGTACGAATAAGGTGTTTCAGTGGCCGGACGGACGCTTTGTTCATCAGAGTATTGCTGTGGATATTAGCGATCGAAAAGACGCCGAAGACAAACTGTGTCGAGCCAATCAGAGGCTAGAAGAATACACGTATACGATCGGTCACGACCTCAAAGCGCCGATTCGTCGAATTCGTTATTTTTCTGAATTTCTCATTGAAGATTATGAAAGTCAACTCGAAACATGCGGGCGAGATTACTTGAATCGAATTCTGAAAGCGACTCATGAAATGATGCAAGCGATCGACGATTTGCTCGTGCTTTCTCGAATTTATCACCAAAATATTGAATTCAAAACAACCAAAATTAACGACATTATTGACAAAATTGTAAAAGACTTACTTCAGGAAAAAACAGATATTGAGATCGTCTTCGATCGTTTGCTCGAGATTGATTGTCAGCCAGTTTGGATGTCTTTAGTTTTTGAAAATTTAATTAGCAATGCAATAAAATACAATAACAAAAAACTGAAAATCGTCGAAATTAACGGACGAGAATGTGAAGATTTTGTTGAGTTTTCGGTTAAAGATAACGGTCTGGGAATTCCACAAAATTGTTACGATCGCGTGTTCGAGCTGTTTCGTCGCGTCCATCTCGACCTCGATGTTGAAGGAAGTGGAGCGGGTCTTGCGATCGTTCGATCGATCGTTCGAGAACACGGCGGTCGTGTTTGGATCGATCGAAGCGAAATCGATCGGGGTACGACGATTAAGTTTACAATTTCTAAACACTTGCTCGATCGTCGGAGTTTGATTGAATAACTCACATTTTAATCTGAAAGCGGGGTTTCTGTCCTCTGAAGTGTAGGGGGTTGCATTTAAAGCCGCTCCCAAGATCGCTAAACTGCCAGTAGAACTCGTTTTTATAGCGTTAATCCTGCATTCTTTACTGTTCTCAGGTCTTTTTTAATTCTTGTTTAGCTCGCCCCAGCCTTCGATCGCTGTCTGACATGAACAATCAGTTATGGTAGAGTAGAGTCAAGAATAGATCGCTTCTGAGAATAAAGAATTGTGCCGAGCAGTCCGAAAAAACTAAGACCCACGTGTTCGTGGCTTTAGCCATATGAAAACCATTTCGAGTCGAGGATTAGCAGCTGTAATCGCGTTGAGTCATCCGATTTTATGGTTCCGTTTTTTTCCTGCCATACCCTCCCTCGCACAAATTCTACCCGACGATACCCTCCCCTTACCCTCTCAGGTCACAGTCGAAGACAACATTTACAAGATTGAGGGAGGAACGGCAGCAGGAAACAACCTATTTCACTCCTTTGAACGCTTTTCTGTCCCCACAGGAGCTGAAGCTTTTTTCAACAACACCGACACAGTTGAAAATATCCTCACCCGTGTTACAGGACGTCATATTTCCAATATCGACGGTCTACTGAGAGCCAACGGAACGGCAAACTTGTTTCTACTCAATCCCAATGGCATCGTCTTCGGAGAAAATGCCCGCCTCGATATCGGCGGGTCTTTTTTGGCAAGCACGGCGGAAAGTCTCGTGTTTGAGAGCAATTCAGAATTTAGTGCCACGGCTCCAGACGCGACACCGTTACTCAGCGTGAACGTTCCCATGGGCTTACAATTTAACGATCGAGCCGGAGAGATTCAGGTTCGCGGTCGGGGTCATCGTTTAACAGCTTCCGATCCCTTTTTTTCACAGATTTTCCGAAATGATGGTGTGTTCGGCTTGCAAGTCCGACCCGGTCGTACCTTAGCTTTAGTGGGCGGCGACGTTCGCTTGAACGGTGCAACACTCGCAACCGAAAGCGGACGCATCGAATTGGGTGGTGTTGGAGAAGGGTTCGTTCGTTTCATTGTTCCCTCCTCAACTGTCAATCGTCCGTGGCGTTTAATTTACGACGGGGTGTCTCGTTTTCGAGACGTACACCTCACTCAGGGATCGGCTCTCGATGTCAGAGGGCGTGGCGTCGGCTCGATGCAACTCGTCGCCGATGAAATCCTGTTGAATCACGGATCGATCGCCCTATTGCAAAACCAAGGTCAACAGACGTTTGGCAATTTGCAAGTACGAGCTGCAGAGTCTTTAACCTTAATCGGGACAACCTCTGATGGAATGGTTCCCACTGGCTTTCGTCAAGAAACAGTGGGCGCGGGGAATACCGGCGATCTGGAAATTTCCACCCAGCGCTTAACTTCTCGAGAAGGCGCCGCAATCACCAGTCAGACTTGGGGAGCGGGAAATGCTGGCGAGATCGACATTCAGGTTTCTGAGTCGATCGAACTCATTGGCTTTTCATCGATTAATCCCATAGCACGCAGTCTCGTGACCAGTCTGAGCTTCGGGAGTGGATCGACGGGTGATATTACAGTTGCCGCTCGGAATTTGAGCATGATTGATGGAGGGAGCATTGGAACTGCAACTTTTTTTGAAACCGGTTCGGCAGGAAATATCTTCGTGACGGTGACGGAGACGATTGAAGCGATCGGCGTCGAACCCATGAATATTACGCCGAGCTTTATTGTTTCAGTCTCAAACAGTATGGGAGATGCAGGGGATGTCACACTGAACACGTCGAGAGCGATCGTGCGAGAGGGCGGACGGCTTGCCTCTTTTACCGTTGGGGCGGGTAATGGCGGCCGGCTCGTTCTCAACGCAACTGAGTTCGTGGAAGTTAGCGGAACGGTACCGGGATCGATTAATCCGAGCCTCATCGATGCCGGTGCGAATCGGGTCGATGAAGTTCTGGGAGAAGCTTTTGGCATTCCGCCCACTCCATCTGGCTTACCGGGGAGCTTGGAAATCCATACCCCGCAGTTAATCGTGAAAGATGGAGGGCTGGTTACAGTTCGCAACGACGGAGTGGGGGGTGCTGGAAGTCTTCAGATCGATGCTGGAGTCATTTTGCTCGACGAAGGCGGTGGAATTACTGCTTCGACACAATCGGGAGAAGGTGGAAATCTCACGCTTCGCGTAGACGAGTCGTTGCAATTGTGGGGGGGGAGTCAAATTACAGCTGAAGCGGGCGGAACTGGTAACGGTGGCAACTTGACGATCTCGACTGACACGATCTCACTGTTGGAAGGAAGCTCGATCGATGCCAATGCGTTTGAGGGGCGAGGTGGGAATATCGAAATTGACACCCGAGGTCTGTTTGTTTCTCCAGACAGTCACATCACGGCGAGCTCTCAACTGGGAATCGACGGTCTGGTGACGATTAACGAGCCAGAAATCGATACCAGTTCGGCACTCGTCCAGTTGAGTAGCGATCCCATCGATCCGACCACTCAGATCGTATCGGTCTGTGGGATAGCTCGCGACAATTCCTTTACGATAACGGGGAATGGGGGGTTGCCACCCGATCCGACACGAGTTTTGAGGGGTCAAGATATATGGATAGATATGCGATTATCGGAGATTCGCGAATTGAGCTTTCCCGTTGAAACAAATAGTCGTGAGGAAGAAAAAAACTCACATGACCCCGAGCCGATTGTCGAAGCGACGGGTTGGCATCGTCGAGAAGACGGAACGGTGGAGTTAGTCAACACGAGATCGAGGTTGAGAGGCGATCGGCTTTTTCCATCGAATTGCGTCCCGTTTCACAGTGAGTCACGCGATCGATCGATCGTTGAATCGAGGGCTAAGCCTTAGATTTTGAGTCTTTTACGAGACGGGAAAACCGTGTTTTAACTCTAAAAGAATCCTTGTTACGGGTTGAAGAGATCGGTTGTTGCGGGTTGTTGCCCATGAGAGATCGCAGCGCAACAGATAGCGTTTGACCGCGTGTCAACTATTGCAATTTATTTTGAATAACCTTATAGTTATAAAATAGAAAAATTAAAAATCAACCGCAACAACCATGAAAATTGCTGTTCCCGTTGCCAGCAACGAAGGTCTGAATGCTTTACTCGGAGATAGTTTCGGACGCTCGGACTACTTCGCCATTATCGAACTCGAAAATACGAGTCTAGAATTTATTGCAAATCCCGCTCGACAAGAAAATAGCGGTGCTGGGATTAAAGCCGTGCAAGCCGTCGCTGAAGCCGGTGTCGAAGCGATCGTCGTTCCCCGTCTCGGTGCAAAAGCGATCGCCGCTCTCAAAGATGCCGGAATTACCGCTTTTGAGTGTAGTGGAACGCATCTCGAACGCGCGATCGAAGCCTTTCGGGCGGGTGAATTGAGTGAATTTTCCCCCGAAGGATGCGGTCACAAACATTAGGTTCGATCGTTTAGATTCAATCCAAAGCCATGAAAATCGCCGTTCTCAGTGGCAAAGGTGGGGCGGGTAAAACCACAGTTGCCACGAATCTCGCTCTATCTCTCCCGGGCGTGCAACTGTTCGATGCAGACGTAGAGGAACCCAACGCCCATCTATTCATCAACCCCCATTTCGGAGATCGAATCGAATCGGTTCGGCGAAACGTACCGGTTATCGATCCCGACCAATGCGATCCGTGTCCGACTTGCGTGCAATTTTGTCAGTTTAACGCTTTAGCCAAGTTCGGAAAGCGCATCGTCGTCTACGCTGAAGCCTGTCACAGCTGCGGTGGTTGCAAACAGGTTTGTACGTCGAACGCCATTTCCGAAATCGAGCGAGAAGTCGGCGTGTTGCGCTGGGATGAAAATATCTCGGGCATCGAATTTTGGCAAGGCGAACTATCTGTTGGAGAGGAGTCTTCCGTTCCCGTCATTCGCGCGTTAATTCAACACGTTGACGATCGAAAGATTGCCATTCTCGACGCACCGCCTGGAACCGCCTGTCCCGCTGTTGAAGTCGCATCGGAAAGCGATTTTTGCTTACTCGTCGCCGAACCCACACCTTTTGGATTGCACGATTTACAGATGACGGTTGAGACGATCGAACCGCTTCAAAAACCTTGCGGACTCGTCATCAATCGTTCCCAGGGTGATGCCGATCGAGCTATTGAAGCTTACGCCCGAGACCGACAAATTCCCGTCTTATTCAAACTTCCCTTCGATCGATCCATTGCCGAACTTTATGCTCGAGGAATTCCGTTAGTCGAACGAGATCCCAGTTGGAAACCGCGTTTTCGCGAACTGTTCGATCGAATTCGATCGTTGCGTTAAGGAAAATTCCCATGAAAGAAGTCGTCGTCATTAGTGGAAAAGGCGGAACTGGAAAAACCACCGTCACCGCCAATCTCGCCGCACTCGCGAGTAATTTCGTCTTAGCCGATTGCGATGTAGACGCGCCCAACCTTCACGTTATCTTACAACCGGAAATTTTAGAAGAAGAGCCGTTTTACGGTGGAAAAATTGCCGTTCGCAGTGTCGATCGTTGTATCAATTGCGGATTGTGCAGCGTATTATGTGAATTCGACGCGATTGCTAAAGATGGCTCGATCGATCCGATAAAATGTGAAGGTTGCAACCTGTGCGTCGTTAAATGTCCGATGGGGGCGCTCAAGCTCGTTCCCCAACAAAGCGGAAACCTGTATTTTTCGGAAACCGAACTCGCCCCTTTCGTTCACGCCAAACTGAAGGCGGGAGGTGAAAATTCTGGTAAACTCGTGACGCACGTGAAACGTATCGCCCAACACGTTGCAAAAGAATATCAAACTGACTGGATTCTCATCGACGGTTCGCCGGGAATCGGTTGTCCGACGATCGCTTCGATTCGAGGGGTGGATGTGGCGCTACTCGTCACAGAACCAACTGTTTCGGGGTTTGCCGATTTAAAGCGCGTGTTGCAACTGAGCGAACAGCTTCGCACCAAGGTACTCGTCGTTGTGAATAAATTCGATCTCAACCCGAGTTTAACGGAAGACATCGAACAGTTTTGTCTCGATCGAAACATTTCGGTTATTGGACGTATTCCTTTTAGTGAAGACGTTGTGGAAGCGTTACGACAGGGAGAACTGCTCGTTCGCCAATCCCATCCGACTCCCGTTTCCGATGCTTTGAAATCGATTTGGTCTCAACTCGAATTACATTTAAACTTGGCTGTGGAAGTATCTTAGCGCGAACGAAATCGGGTGCATCTCAATTATGCAGCCCTCTCCCTAAATCCCTCTCCCAAGGTTGGGATAGGGACTTAAAAATGGCTCCCCTTCTCCCAGGATTGGGAGAAGGGGTTGGGGGATGAGGGCATGGGAAATCGGTTAGATTGCAAAAGTGAGATTCTCCCAACGAACTCACTGTTTTTTAATATAAAATAGTGAGTTTTGGCGTGCAAAATCTACAGAATATCTTATGCTTCATCTGGCCAAAAATATCCCAATCTCACCGTCGTCTTTTGTGTTTTCGGATCGTAGTCTAACAAATATTCTCGTGCGATCGCCCCACAGTCCCGTAACTGCTTGACTTCTTCCTCCTGAATTTCCGTATCGGTTGAAAGTAAAATAACTTGTTCGCTCGCCGCTGGAAAATAACGTTCGATGAGGTTCTGGCGGTGCGACGAATCCAACCGTCCCAACGGTGTATCGATGGCCACCGGAAGCAAACGTTCTGACACGCGCGCCAATCCCCACAAAAACGAGATCGCTAACAGTTGCTTTTCTCCCGCCGACAAGCGATGTTTGGGAACGAACTGACCCGATCGATCGAACAGCGACAAACTAAAATCCGTCGCCTCGATCGTTACCCGATGCACTAAATTTGACTTGTGCAACAAATAGCGAAAGCATTCCGTTACCTCAATTTCCAATTTATTGAGTTTTCGCAGCGTCAAGCGTTCGCGAAACAGCGCTAACGTTTCTTGCACCTGCTTCGACATTTGAATAATACGGTCGGCGTTTCCACGATCGATATGTTCTTCTCCATAAGTTGCTAACTCCTTCCTCGTTTTTAGCAACTTTTCTTCTGCCTCGTAACGTTTGTGTTTCTCCACCGCTACCAAGTTTTCTAAGCGCTGGCGCTCCTCTTTCGATCGATTCATCTTATCGGAAAGGCGGTTGTAATCCTCTGGCGGTGCTGCGATGGCGATTTGTCGTTCGGTGCGTTCGGCTTTTCCCTTCAACTTCCTCAAGGTTTCCCGAACTTCCCGACTCTGACTCACTTGTGCGTCGAGTCCGTCGAGAATTGCGGACAATCGATCGAGTTGTCGATCGTCGAGGTCTAACCACCGTTCGAGATGACCGTCTAAATCAGGGGTTTCCTCCGCGAGAAACTGTCGAATTTTCTCCACTTTCATTGGTGGAATTTCCAGCAGTTCCAACTGTTCCAACAACCGCGTATCTCGCTGTTCGATCGACTCCCGTAACAACTGCGCTGTCTTAATGCGTCGTTCTTCGTTCCCCTGGCGTCGTGCTTTTTCCAACAGCGATCGAACCATCATTAACGGAAGCGAACCAGCCATCAATTCCCGCACGCGATCGCGTTGCTGGTCGACTTTGTCATTTTCTGCCTTTAATTGTGCCTCTAAGCGATTTTTTTCTCCGGCAATTTTCCCCCCTTCCGCACGAAAAATCTCGATGGCTTTCTCTTCTAAAACAATCGCACGATCGAGTTGTTCGGTTAGTTGTTTGAGCGATCGATCGAGTTCGTTAAATTCAATCAGACACTGTTCTAAACGCTGTTCGATTTCCTCCAACGCCGCCCGCTGTTCCGCATTGGCGAGGTCTTTGCGCTTGCGGTTGACTAAAATTTCCAAGTCCACCGCCAACTGTTCTGCTAATTCCAAACCGAGCAAAGACTTAATCGCACTGACGACGAGTGGTGGTGGTTCGTCCAGTTCCGCAAGTTCTTTAACTTGTTCTCCATCAAACAAAAATAGATTAGAAATTCCTAACGGTAACAAACTTTCGATATATTCGTCCCAGGTTTCCGCCAAGGCGAGATCGGGCCACTCTCGATCGAGAATTCCCAACTTATCCTTACCGTCCTTGGGATCGCGCGTCCACGATCGAACAATGCGATATTTCACCAATCGATCGTCGACAACGTGTTCGAATAAAAGCTCGAGGGAAGTCGTCTCTTCGGGTGGTGCGTGGCGGTTGACACACTGCGTTAGAAAATCCCCGTAATTGAGCGTTCCCCGCGTCGAACACTGGGCGCGATGGCCGTAAAGTGCGAGGCGAATTGCGTCCATAAGGGTGGTTTTCCCACCGCCGTTCATACCGCCAAACAGCACGATCGGCGCCAGTTCGCCGTCGTCTGTCGGACTCAGGTTAACGACTTGACGGCCGCTGTAGGGGCCGAAATTTTGCAGGACGAGTTCGAGAAATTTCACAGTTAAGGCCAGAACGCGCAAAACTGCCAGGAACATCTCGTTCCTGGCAGTGGAGAATAAAGTCGGTATCTCGATCGTACCTTATCGGCGAGCAGTCACCAGTCACCAGTTACCAGTCACCAGTTACCAGTCACCAGTCACCAGTTACCAGTCACCAGTTACCAGTCACCAGTCACCAGTTACCAGTCACCAGTCACCAGTCACCAGTTAGCTTCAGAGAAGCTTCGCTGGTGTGACTCCTCGCTGTTCGTGGCTTTTAGCGTTGCCCACCGGGCCCTTGCCCTTGTCCGCGTCCCTGACCTTGACCTCGTCCCTGTCCTCGTCCGTGTCCGGGGCCAAAACCGTCCTCGCGTCGTTGTTCCATCCATTCTGCCACTTGCTGGCGTTGTTCTTCGGTGAGGACGTTGCGAATTTCCATCATCGAGTCGAAGTGTAAATCGCCCATTTCTTGATGCAACTGTTGCATCTGATTGCGTTCCTGGCGAAGTTCACTTTCTGAAGCGTTACTCGACATTAAGTCGTGCATTTGTTCCCGTTGTCGATCGATTTCGTCGCGCTTGGCTTCCATTTGCGGGCGGTATCGATCTCGGATGGCTTGGATTTGCTCGATTTGCTCTTGAGTCAAATCTAACTGGTCGAGCCAGCGCATTTGTTCGGGGCCGCCTCCGGGGCCACCACCCGGGCCGCGTTGTGCCATTTCAAAGGGGAAAGTCGCATCTTCCGCAAACGCATCCTGTGGATAAATTGCAGATAGTACGAATAGGCTCACCAAAAACAGTAACAGCGATTGGGCTTGAAAGTAGCGATGGCGGCGATGGTGGCGATGGCGAAATCGACATTGATGAGACATCGTTGAAAACCTCTGTGAAAATTAGCGATTGGCTTCTAATGCGTCGGATTCCCAGAGTTCAGCTTCCCAAACCTCTTCTTCACACCGTTCGACGGAACAGTACCAGGTTTCCTCAATAAACGTCTCCAGTTGTGCGAGTTCCGCTTTACTGGGTTCGTTCGGAGAAAAATGGTGGTATCCCATCCACGCGATCGAGACGGAAGCCGCCACAGCTAGGGGTGCAATCCACAGGGAGCGGCGCAGTGTCGAAACCCGTGGGGGAAGAGCTGCGATCGTGCGATCTTCCAAATCGGGAGATGCGGCGGGTTCGATCGATCGGTATCGTTTGAGGAACGCAACGAGTTGTCGATCTCGATAGCGGTTCGTCGAACCCTCGTCGTCAGAGATGCGTGTCATAGGTTCACCCCCTCGTTTTCGAGATACTGTCGCACGATCGAGCGAGCGTGGAAAAGTCGAGATTTAACCGTTCCCACCGGAATTCCCAAAACTTCAGCCACTTGTTTTTGAGGTACGTCTTCGAGATCGTGTAACACGAGGACGCTGCGATGCTCGAAAGAGAGTCGATCGAGTCCTCGCTGCACGAGATCGCGATAGTGTAAGTCCATCAAATCTGGCGCGGGCGATGGGGGGTCGGGATTGAGTTTGGCGTGGAGATCGGCTGTTTTGGCAAATTCCCGTCGCTTGTCTGAGGCGACGTTCCACGCAATGCGATACAGCCAGGTTGCGAAATAGTCCGGCGTTCGCAGTTTGGGAAGGCCTTTCCAAGCCCGAAGAAACGTCTCTTGTACGAGATCGTCGAGTGACGACGCGCCACAAAGTTGAAAGAGGGTCGATCGAACTTTGTGTTGGTGTCGTCGGTACAGAACCCGAAAACTTTCGGTGTTCCCGAGTTTGCACTGACGCACGAGATCGCCATCTAAGACGGGTTTCTCCGGCGATCGAACGGGTTGCACCATCACTTCTCCACGCGGTCTGAACTGACGATTCCGATTTGGGGAACTGGGAATCGATCGTTGACGTGGGTTTAGACTGGCCTCGATCGAGAAAGGTTCAATCGCTCGATGTCTCTATCGCTGAGTCGTCGCACGGTAATTCCGCCATAAGCTGAGGTCTACGAACAGAAGACGGTCGCCGAATCGTTATCTTTGAGTGTTCGATAATTTTGATGGATGTTCACTATCCGCGCAGGACGGAAGAATGGGTTAGAGCGACAGGTTAATCGTCACTGCACGCAGCAACCGATTTGTACTCTCGTTTGCGACCTGTAAAATTCTCAAAGATGTCCCGATGTCGCTTCAAACCGTACTCGTCCTCTCGCGTCTCGTACTCTCGAACCCACTGAATCAATCGATCGAGCATAGCTTGCTGTGCTTCCGGAGACGGGAATTTGTCAGGTTCCCAAGGTCGGCGTTTGCAATGTTCGACGCAGACTTCTACGCCTGGATTTAAAAACCGAAGTTCGGTGCAATAGGGGAGCGCCGCTTCCACCAGATCGCCGTAACAGCCTTCGATAATCCATCGATCGTTCGCATCGATAAACTGATAAAGCGCCTGAAGACTCTCGACCAACGGCTTGCGCTCGGGCCCTTCGTTCCACGCGATCTCGTCTAAGGACAGTCGCCGAATATTACTGCTACCGATTAAACGGCGGGTCATCGTACTTTTACCAGCACCCGCATTGCCGAAAAGGACGATTCTCATCGATCGATCTCTTGTTGAAGGGGGAATGCCAACACGTAGGGATTTAAAGTCGAAGCCGAGATCGCGGAACCCATCCCATCCGTCAAATTGCGGTATCCAGACCGGCAAGATCGGGACGTTCAGTTCGTGGGAGGATCAAGTGGGAACCAGCTCGCCCGGACGCAGTTTGGCCCATTTTCCCATCTCTTCGAGGTAGCTTTCGCAACCGACCACATCCCATTCCATTTCGATTTCGCTTTGATTGGGGCGAATGTTGACGTTAATCGTGGGTTCGACTGGCTCGAAATCTGGGTTGTCGGTGAGGTGAGGTTGCTGGTGTTGGTGTTCGACGGCGTGATAGGTCAGGCACCGATCGACATAATGGCAATTGACACAAATACACATGGTATAAACGTGTTTGCACTTTTTTGTTAGTCTAGCTTAGCTGTTTCGATCTGCTCCACCCGGGCAGATTGCTTTTTGTTTCAATGCACGATCGATCGCCTGCTGTTCTGTCCCCCGAAACTTGGCCGTTCAGTTTGGAATGGTTGCCCCCTGAAGCCTGTTTGGTGGGGGGGGCGGTTCGCGATGCCCTGTTGGGACGACAATCGGAGTATTTGGATTTGGATTTCGTCGTTCCTGAGAATGCGGTGGAAACGGCTCGATCGCTGGCTAAACATTACAGCGTTGGCTTTGTCGTGTTAGACGCTCAACGACAGATCGCGCGAGTCGTCTTTCCGCGAGCGACGGTGGATTTCGCCTTACAGGAAGGGGAAACCCTCGAAATCGATTTGCATCGCCGCGATTTTACCGTCAATGCCATCGCCTACAATCCCCATACGGGAAATCTCGTCGATCCCCTTCACGGTTACGAGGACTTGCAGCAACAGCAGCTTCGCATGGTGTCGCGGCACAATTTAGAGGACGATCCGCTGCGGTTGTTGCGGGGCTACCGACAAGCGGCACAGTTGGCGTTTACGTTAGAGTCTCACACTCGCGACGCGATCCGACAACTGGCACCGTTGTTATGTCGCGTCGCCGCCGAACGGGTGTATTCAGAATTTGGCTATTTATTGAGTCTCGAACGCGGTACGCCCTGGTTGGAAAAAGCCTGGGACGATGGGTTGCTCTCGGTGTGGTTTTCCAAGGCAACGGCGGAGGATGTGGAACGGTTGCAACGGATCGATCGAGCGGTCAAAATTTTAGTCGATCGACAGCCGAAGTTGGCTGAGTTGTTGTTATCTCCCATTCGATCGACCCTGAAGACGACGGGGGTTTCCGTGGCGAAGTTGGCGAGTTTGGTCTCGTCCGATGAAGGCATTGCCGAGCGGGAACTGCTCCGTTTAAAATACTCGCGGTTAGAAGTTCGATCGACCGTGACGTTATTGCAAGCTTGGAACACAGCCGACAGCGATCGAGCGTTGCGAGAAATGTCCGTTCGGAATCGCTATTTTTGGTTTAAAGCCGTTGGGGATGTGTTCCCTAGTTATGCTGTGTTTGCGATGGCTTCGGGAATCGACTTCACTTCAATCGAAGCGTACCTCGATCGATTTTTGACCCCGAACGATTCGATCGCTCATCCTCAGCCATTAGTCAGCGGCCAAGATTTAATCGAAAAAACCCATTTATCCAAAGGCCCGCAAATCGGTTACTGGCTTACTGAAATTGCGGTCGCCCACGCGGAAGGGAAAGTGTCTACAGCCGAAGAAGCATTGCAATGGGTGATCGGTCATGGGTAACAGGTTGTTCGCCAAACCTCGAACCTTCCTGTACGTTTTAGTTTTGAGTCTTGTGGGTTGTCGCCAACAGTCGAGCATTACCAAACAATGGCATGACGAACCGATAAATTATCTTCGATCGGCTCTGGTGTTCCAAAGTGCCAAGTACGTCGAAACGGGGGAATTTGCAGACGACTTCGACGATCTCGGTATCGAAATTCCCCGTGCGACAATTTTGTATGAATATCGGATCGATCGACTCGACGAACATCGCATTCAAATTCTCGCCATTCCTAAAAAGAAGGATCTCAAAAGTGCCACGGCTGCAGTTATCGGTTACGGAAGCAACACGCGCGATGCTTTATGTATTTCCGACAAGCCCTCCGCCAATCTCCTTGAATTCCCTGAAATTCCTCGAGATTTCCTCGAAAACGTTCGCTGTCCGAGTGGTTCGTCCGGCGGCGAACTATACGAACTGAGTCCTGTGAATAAAAATCATTAATTCGCCCCAAAAGAAACTCAACATTGTGCCTGTAAACCCGTAGTGGAATGGGTACATCTCAATTTCGTAGAATGACCCCTCCGCGCCTCGACGGCTTGACGACTCGACGTCTCGCCGAACGTCCTTCGGCACCTCCCCTTAGCAAGAAAAGGATGGGTAGGGTGCCATTGAAAAAGTGAGATGCACCCAGTGGAATTGCATGCAAAGCCACTACGTTGGCAATTTTAGAAAGAGAGTTAAGAACCGGATTCCGCATGAAGAATATCGGCAGGCATTTTATTGGTAAACGTGTATTTTTCCAAAAACTGCCGAGCTTGTTGAATAGAGTCTTCTCCTAAATAATTTTTAGGGAAACGAGACATTCCCTCGATCGCAATTTTCCAAACTTGACGAGCGAGCTGAGCCAGTTCTCTATCCCTCAGCCCACTGACGGCTGCACGCCGCAAAAGTGCTTCAAGTAACGGAATTTTTTTTAATAATAAATCGAGGCAATTTTTTCGAGAAATTTCTTCATATAAAAGCGTCGTAACTAAAATCACAGGAATTGGCTGCCACATCCTCGGCAGCATATCACAAGAGCGTAATTCAATGTATCGGCGAGGTCTAACTTCAAAGTAAAACGTAGACAAATGATAGATAAAATCGTCAACTATCGGCCAGCCATAAACTGGATGTCCGTTTTCAAGCCACTCCACAAAAGTCATTTCTAAATTGCCCGGTTCGATCTGGTTTTCAGATAATTTAAAAAGAATGACCTTCGCGTTCAAAACCCTCTCACTCCAGGTTTCTAGAAGGTCGTCCTCAGACCCTTCACAGCAGGGGAAACCGATATGGCTCGGCTCTAAATTTTGCCAAGCAATCGATCGAGTAGATACGCCATGAACAGATGGGCTACAAGCAAACGTTGCGGTCACGATCGGGGAAATCAAATTAGCCAGCAACCATCTCTCTCGCCAGATCGATCGATCTCCCAAATCGAAATTCATGTGAATACTGGCGGTTTTGGTCATCATCAAATTTCCCCATTGACCAAAACGTTCAAAAAATTTCATTAACGCCGCTTGTCGAGGGGTGTGAACTTGCAGATCGATCCGATCTCGCGGATGCCATCGATCGACCCCTTCTCCGAGTAAAATAGCCTGATATCGATCGAACACTGCAGTCAGTGAATCTTGGAGACTTCTCGTATGACTTAAAAGTTCCGCCGGAGACTCAAACGGACGAGTTGATATTTCAAGTTGTCCGCCCGCTTCAAATGTGATAAATCCTTCTGAGGACAGGGGATAGCGGCAGAAGGTTTTCTGATGACTTTCCCGGGTCTTAACGAGAGAATTGTTTTGTCGAGATAAAGCATCAAGAATCTCTAAAATTCCGGGTTTTCCCTGTAATTCGAGACGTTGAATCGGACTTCCGCCTCCATCGACTAAAAAAGGAAACATTTCCAACTCCAAACCCACTCTTTGAAGGTCTTTCGTCGAGTGAAACGTTCCAAAAGCCTTTTCTTTAGCAATCGATCGAGCCGTTTCTAGAGAAATTGAGTCTTGACGGTGGACTGTCGGCATTGTTTTTAAGTCTTTGAAGATTTCTTCGATCGGTGGGCTACATCTCAAAGCTGCAAATCAAAGTTGTAAATCAAAGTTGCAGAACCCTGTTTTTTGAGAAGCCGGGTATCTCTAGATATTCTCCGTCTTGGGTGTCTAATCTCTTAAAGATACCCGGTTTCTAAGAAATTAGACTAAGACGGTAGAGCGATCGGGTTTAAAAAAATCGTGGCGATCGGCAGTAAATCGAGTCGTTCTACCCACCCGATTCTTATTTTTATTGACCTACTTAGACCAAGTGAAATGCACTTGAATATTTTTTTGCAGTGAACCTCGACCAAAAAATTCAAAACTTTATCGAGCGGTCAATCCCCCATCAATTCCAATAATTTGCCCCGTCATATAACTCGCCTTCGGACTCGCCAAATACGCGACGAGCAGACCGATCTCTCTCAAACTCCCTTCACGGTGTAGGGGAATTCGAGCCAGTCTTTTGGATTTTTCCGTCTCATCTGACCAAGAAAAATCCGTCAGAGAGGTGTGGTATTCTCCTGGGGCGATCGCGTTGACTCGAACGTTATAATTCGCCCATTCCAAAGCCAATACCTTGGTCAGCATATTGACAGATGCTTTAGAGGCATTGTAAGCGGCAACATAAGGTGAGGCTTGAATCGCACTGTTGGAACTGACATTAATCACTACCCCTTGCTTCCTTTCCAGCATACTGGGTGCAACCGCTCGGCAGCAATAAAATAGTCCGTGAACGTTCACGGCAAAAATATTCAACCAGTCCGCATCGCTGATTCGGGAAGTAACCGTTTCTGGAACTATAGGAGGGTGCAGATCGACACCCGGTAAAGGAACGATCGGACGTTTTTGAAACTGCCCTGCATTATTGACGAGGATGTCAATTTTTCCATAATGTTTGAGCGTTTGTTCGACAAAGCCATCCACTTGACTGGAATCAGTGAGATCGGCGGCAATAGCTAACGCTTGTCGGCCAGTTTGTTCGATTTCAGCCACCAGGGAATCTAGCTGACTTTGCGTTCGCGAAACTAACACTAAATCCGCACCCGCTTCGCTCAAAACAGAGGCAATCGATCGACCAATCCCACGACCCGATCCAGTGACGATCGCCACCCGATCTTGTAAATTTATTTCTGGGAACATATTAACGAAGAACTAGACAACAACGTTTTGAGGTCGTAGACTGTCGCTTGACCATTTCTGATATCTTTAAACTCATAAACTGTCATTTCTGCAACATTGAAAATATAGGAAGAAATAGTTCCCCAAAACGGCCCAGTTTGGAAAATATTATTCATGCCATTTTTATCGGTGCTTTCCCCCAAGGTTGCTTGTAAAGTTTCCAGTGAATGAATCCGATCGGCTCGGTTCCGTAATTTCCTCAAACGCTCGTAACTCGACTCCAAAATCGGCAACTGTTCCAACTCTGGAATCTGCAGCGAAAATCGAGTGCTGTCTGGGAAATTAAACGGTGCTAACTCGTCACTGATAAAATGATTGGTATTCAACAAACCACTCTTTGAATGAACGACTCCCGTTTTTTCTCCCACGACTTCCACGACATAGAAATCCTGGGAATCGACGACCGCTAAAGACGCTCCGTTACCAATGGGATAATTCCGTTGTTTGGCCCGTAAAACGGCTTCCTCTGCACTTTGGCAACTGCGGCACAGATCGTGTACTAAATAGCTAGCAGGCAGTCCTCCAGGATGGTTTCCTTTGCGGTAGTAGGCATAGTTATAACTGACGGCGAGTCCGTGTTCGTTCACACAGAATTGACCGCCAAACGGCATCAAAACCGGAGAAAAAGCGACATAGCGAAACTGGGATTTTTCCTGACGAACAATTGCACCTTGGTAGGGAGCTAGGGGATATTGATAATCAAAGTTTTTGCCCAACAGCCGGGATTCCCCCGACTTACAACCCACGCCGCAGCACCCTTGAACGACCCGCGTTCTATCTGCACCTAAAACTTCAGATAACAACAGGAAATAATAGATACTTGGCTTCATTTCGGGAACGCTGAGCATCCCGTTCAGATAATCACTTGCCGGTCGAACGCGATCGAGTTGTTTTTGCAGCAATGTTATTAAATAATAGCCTTGGAGCTTTTGCAGAATTTTCCAAGGCCAAGGTTTTTTGAGTCGCTGCCAGTAGGGCGAATTTTCAAGAGTTTGCCGAGCCTGTTCGTATTTCTCGACCACCATCAGAGCGTGTTGTCGGCCAATTTCAAAGCTAGACCCTTCAAAAACATAAGGGGAATGATTCATGATAGATTCTTGGTTTCGGTTGCTTTCCATTGAATTGTCAATCTTAAGGGTACATTTTGATGTTTGTAAATTACCAGAAACCGGATTTTTGGGAAATCTCCACTTTCTCAAAGGACATATTTAATTTAATTTTTTTTTAGATTCATCTTTTGAGATTCACTCAATCTCAATCCAAATAAATCAGGGTTTTCTTGAAACCAACTGACCTCATCGCGAAGGGTTTCGTGAAACGGCCGAAATGTCACACCTAACTCCCGCATAGCTTTAGCAGAAGTCACTCGTTTGTTGGCTTTCATGTTCTGAATTCCTGCACGAGAAAGCAAGATTGGCTTTCCGCTTAATCGTCCATAAGTTTCGCTGAATCCAGCTAAGAGTAACAACAGAAAATAGGGAAGGTGTTGTTTGGGAGCCGGAATTCCAGTCACTTCAGCGAGCGTTTTAAAAATTTTTTCCATGCTGAGATATGTTCCAGCCACCAGATAACGTTCCCCCCGCTGCCCTCGTTCGATCGCATCGATCGCGACCTGAGCGACATCGCGCACGTCAACGACAGTAGTACCGCCGGGAACAATACCGGGTAACTTCTGCTTCAAAAAGTTTAGCACCAATCTACCGCTGTCAGTTGGAGAAAAATCCCTCGGACCAAACATCCAACCGGGTAAAATTGACACAACGGAAAGAGAATGATGTTGAAGAAACGCCTCGATCGCCTGTTCGGCGAGCAGTTTGCTTTTAAAGTAAAGGTTTTCATTGGAAATTGCATTAGGCGGGGTTGTTTCATCTCCAGGTATCCCGTTTTTATTCTTGCCGATAATTCCTGCAGAACTGATATAGATGACTTTACGAATTCCAGCCTGTTCTGCAGCTTCTAAGAGTTTAACAGTTCCTCGAATATTAATCCGTTCTAACTGTTCCCAGTGACTTCCCGGTTGATAGTATTCGCGAAAGTATGCCGCACAGTGGAATAAAATATCACAACCTTGGAGTTCGCTGGCAAAGCGATCGAGGTTGCCCATATCCCCTTGAATCCGGGTGACGGGTAAGCTTTTAAAGGTCGTATTTGCTTTTTTAGGGGAACGAACTAAGGCTTTAACTGAATATCCTTGTTTGAATAGTAAATGCACTAAGTTATTTCCCAAGAACCCAGTACTTCCGGTAACAAATGCTTTCATCGGTCAATTTGAAATTCGATCGAAAAAGAAATTGACAAATTTCCCCATTTCACTTTAAAAGTCGGGGGATGCTGCACTGATGGCTTTAGCAAATTCTGATAGAAACTGGAACTGGAATGAGGGACTTCTGGTATATGAAATGTAAGGCGGGATCGCCAATCAGCAGAAAGGATTGAGGGCCGATCGACGAGCTAAATTTGAGATTCATCTGCTTGACAATGTTTCCAAAACTGCCCCCCAAACTCAATGACTCCTCTAAGAATTCCCGAGCGAGTTTCAGTTCTCGCAAACTCATCCAAATCTCTCGCCGACAGACGATCGAATGGGAATGACCAAAGGACGCAAATTCACGATAATCTTGACTCCATTCAAGGGAAATCGGGTTTTGAGTCAAGACCATCGGTTGAGCGTTCGGTTTGATAAAATCAAGATAGGTTTGCAAGAGATGAAGCGAACAGTCTTCTGGGGTTTTGCTAATTTGAAAACCGAAAGCCACTTTTTGGGATTGTGTCGTTAGAATATCCCAGGTTTCAGGATTCATCTCAGTTCCCGCCATCCACACCCAAATTGACTCGCACGCTTCATCGATACAGAGTTTGGAAAAGCGATCGATCTCCTGCAAGTATTTACCCGTCAACATGGCGTAGCATTTCGCTAGAGGTCGCAGGGGACTGTCAGATTTTACAACTAAAACCTGTCGTTTGGGAATCAGGGAATTTATACGATCGAACGAGAATTTTTCTTGACCGTCGATCGAACTCGATTGAGATGATAACCAGTCCCCCGCAAGTTGAGTCTCAATCGATTCCAATCCAATGAATGCGGTTTCGTTCGAGAGCGATGACAATTTTTCCATTTCCAGTACCGGAAACGTACTCAATATTTGACGACTTGCAATTAAGTCTTCGAGAACTGTTTCATATTCTTTGATTCCCTGACAGCAGATCAGCTTGACTGGGAATTTCCATTGACAGTCCCGTGCAAATAAAAAGGGACGAACTCGCTCCTTCATCCACTGTCCGGCGGACGTACATTGAGACCACTGATACCGTATAGGTGTCCACTCACAGCTAAAGCCATATTTTTGATAGGGTTTTCCAACGATCTCACAGCCAAATTTGAGATACTCGTTTAGAATATCTTCTCGGCTATCGGCATAGAGCGTTTGAATCCCATTTTCTTCCATGATGCGAAGCATCCCACCGACGAGGAGTGCGCCAGTGGTGCGGTTCCGTTTTAGAGATGCGGTGACAAAATAGCTGGCGAAAAAACGCTGCGTGTTACGATCGAACGCAACGCGCATTGCACCAACCAGTCTCTGGTCTTGAACGACCATTAAATTTTTGCAGAAGTAATCGTTAAAAACATCTTGATAGTCTGGGTCTTGAATTTTTAATTCATCCACAAAGACTCGTCTTCTTAATTGAATGATTTGTTCGATGTCACCGCGATGTGTTGCAAGTTTGAGAAGCATTGTTCTTTCTCGCTCGAACGTGAGTCGGTAAGGATAATATTCAATTGCCTAGCAGTCAAGAATTTCAATTTAGTTATCGAGAGTTTTTCTGACACTCCTTTTACTCTACCTTTTGCCGATCTGTATTCTCAGGGGGTTGGTATCCGATGAGCGTGCATTTGTATTCGGTTAATTGCTCCCTATCTCTCTAAAATTTATTCACAAGATTGGGATATGCAATGAGAATCATTCTCCCAGGGATGGGAGAATAAATTGCTGCATTGGGGGAGAGAAAATCAGGAAGGTTGCATGGATTATATAGCAAAATGAAATGAAGTGATTTGCAGACATAACCCCGTTGCAACTCCTATCAGATTGGGGGCGTTTCTCTTCTGAGTCCCTCATATCCCCGGAATCTTAGAGATGCTGGAGATCTTACACAGAAGGATCGATCGGGAAGTTTTTTGCAAATCACTTAATATTGCTATATTTCACTGCATTCTACTTCACTATTAGGTTGTTTTGCTTCTTTAATTCGGTATAGAAACAAAATTCAATATTAGTTAATTTAAAAATGGTTGTTATGTTACATAACGTAAATCAAGTATCAGAAGTTGAAAATCCCATAAATGCCATTAATAATGAGAGCGATCGATGTCGTTAGAACTTGTAAAGTCGATGAAGAATGTAAAGTTTTTTTGCGAAATCGACAAAGCATCAAAAAATATTGTACTATCCCTACTAATGTCTAATATCAACAGACTTGTAAGAAAGTAAAATTAGTTTCAATTGCAGCAATACTCGGCAATTGAACAGATGTTATTGCTAGGCAAAATTTTGCCCAATGCTGGATCGTTTGCAGTGAAGAGCTGTCAATAGATCTATTGATTAAATTTTCGTCTTTGTAACCACTCAAAATAGTTTAAAACATCCAATATATCGCTTATTTTAAGGTTTGTGTTTTGCACTTTAAATCTACTTCTTTATTTTAGAAGAAGTCAACGCAGAGTAAACAGGTGAAACCATGAATAAGTTACGTCTTCTCTTCTGCACGCCGCCTTACCATCCTTATCACCTAGCTGACGAGAAAGTTTATATCGTCGAACCCTTACAATTTGAAGTTCTAAGTTCCCTGCTGGACAAAACACGATTTGAGATCGATGTTCTCGATTTGCGCTTGGAACGTCGATCGGGGGTTCTCGAACGAAAATTGGCCTCGTTTCGTCCAGACATTTTTGTGATAAGCTGCTGGACTTTGCACCTGAATCAGGTTCGAGAAGCGTTAAAAACAGTCAAAGATTTCGACTCCAACGTTGTTACGGTTGTCGGTGGGGAACACACGCGGATTAATCCTGCCGATCTCGCCATTGCTCAAACGGACTTTATTTGGATGGGTGAAGGTTATCAAGGATTCTCGGACTTGATAAACTATATTTATGATGGCGATAATGGATATCGCCACTTGAACGGTTTAGCCTATCAGGAAAACGGTCGATTTATTTCCAACGGGCAAGCTGTTGTCCATCCCAATTTCGATTTAGATACGTTGCCCTTCCCCGATCGATCGATTACGAAAAAGTATCACAAACAATACTATCATCTCTGGTGGAAGCCCATTGCCACGATGCGGACTGCAATGGGTTGTCCAGCTCGTTGTTCTTTCTGTAACCTTTGGAAAGTCAACGCCGGGAAATTTTTAGGGTGGAGTCCTGAATACATAGCGGATTATATTTCCACCCTGGAAGAACCCTATATTTTGTTTGTCGATGACCACTGTTTTGGCGATCTCGATCGATCTTTTGCTTTAGGTGAAGCCTTATTAAAAAAGGGCATTCAAAAACAGTATTGCCTCTACAGTCGAGCCGATACGATCGCCGAAAATCCCGAACTGATCGAACTTTGGGCAGCGGTGGGGCTCAAACGAGTCCGTATGGGTTTAGAGAGTTATTCCGACGATACTCTTAGCAGCATGAACAAACACGCCTCTGTTGATAGTAGTTCAACAGCGATTAAAATTCTGAAGAAACATGGTGTGCTGACGGAAGGGCTATTTCAGATCGGTCTAGATTACACCTATGAAAACTTTCAAGGGATGTTAAAGTACATTCGCGACCAAGAAATTGAGGTTCCAAATATTACGGTTTCGACCCCCATGCCCGGTACCGTAGAGTACACTCAGGCACAAGACCAGATCGTTTACAAAGAACCCGAATATTTTGATTTCCAACACGCCGTCATGGAAACGACCTTGGATATCAAAACCTTCTGTCACGAGTATAGTATGTTGATGATTCGCGCCCAGCGTCCGCCGCAAGAGCAGATTCGCCTCATGGGGTTGCGGAAATTTATTATGAAGATGCCGAACTTCTGGCGATACTTTTGGTCGCTACGGACATCTTACAAACACTATCTTCCCGAAAATCGCGTTGGTTCGGGGAATGGAAAAACATCCGATTTGGCGTTTTTGCCTTGGGTTAAAAACTATCAGAATCTAGATCCGCAACGACAAAAAGAAATCCACACCATCGAACGGCTCTATCGGGAAGAAATGGCAAGTACTCAAGGTGCGGGTGCGTTTAAGGGATAGAAGAGATGATGAGTGCGTTACGTGGAAATACCATCTGTGTAACGCACCTTACTGATTCTCTTGTTTTATCCCGTCGGACTTATGCAGAAACCGGGTTTGAAGCATAAGTTCCGATCGATCGTATTTCAGAGTACGTTGCTGCTCTCCAGATCCCCGGCATCTTGGAGATGCTGGGGATCTGATTTCGATCGAGCTTTCCCTGTTGTTCCCGCAAACAGTGCGATACATTCACAATTGAACAACGGAGTTCTACCCCACCTCATCACAGAGTTTAGAAACTCAAATGTTGTCAAAGTGACCGTTAAATGTAAAATATCCCTTAAGATTCCCCAAATTTATAGAAGAGGATAAGCATTTCGCTATGACCGCAGCGACTCCAGCCGCCCCTAGTACAATTCCATCATTTTGTCAAGGTATTCAATTTTTCGCCGAATCCCTGCCCGGATGGGAAGAATATGGCAAAGAACCCGTCATCAAAGCCGGGGAAAAACTTATTGCCTCCACGAGCGACAAAGCCGCCGTTTACCAAACCATACTGGCGGCCGATGCTCTGCGCTATCTCACGTTGCAAGTGACCTCGAGTAAAGCTTCCGGCCATCCCGGCGGATTTGCCAGCATCGCCGACACGATCGCCGCTTTGGTGATGTTGGGTCACAAAAACATCATTACCGAAGTCGGCCACCACGCCCCCGGATTTTACAGCAACGTCTTCTTAGATCGATCGCTCGAAGACATGGGCATCGAAACCGTCCAACAAATGCGCGATCGATTCCGCGAAACCGGCGGACTTCTCGGCCACCTCTCCGGGCAAATCCCCGGACTCCTCAACCCCGCCGGGCCTCTCGGACAAGGGCAACACTTCGCCATGGCGGGCGCAAAACTCAACCCCGGCGTTCTCTTCCCCGTCACCATCGGCGACGGCGGCCTCGGCGAACCCTACGTCATGAGTAGCTTCGGTCACTTCAACACCGCCTATCCCAACGTCACCAACTTCCTCCCCATCCTCGTCTGGAACGGCTACAGCCAAGAACACCACAGCATGGTGTCCACCAAAACCAACGACGAGATGATCGAATACTGGGCGGGGAACGGCTTCCACGAAATCATCCTCGTCGATGCCAAAGACTACGACGACTCCAACCAAGCCAGCGACTACGCCGACAGCAGCCTCTTCTCCTTTGAAGGGCGCATGGCCTTTACCCAAGCCATCCTCGAAGCCGTTGACGAAGCGGCCAAATCTGCTTTAAACGGCGTTCTCACCGTTCTCATCGTCAAACAACTCAAAGGGGCAGGCGTTCACAAACGGGGCGCACAATCTCACAACCTCTATCCCGGCGACACCGTCGAAAAAGACTACATCGCCAACGCCATGAAAGCCCGCGCCCTCACCCCGGAAGCGTGGCAACTCGTCCGCACCAACTACGAACGCGCAGGGGGCGACACTGCTTCCAAAATCGTTCTCACGGAATCCGAACGCGAAATTCCCGAACTCGGCGAATTACCCCTCACTGAGTTTCCCGTGGGTGGGGATAAAAAAGTGGCTACCACCGCGATGGGCGAACTGGTGGTTCACGTCGGTCAAAAAGACCCCGATTTCATCGTCACCAACGCTGACGGGAACGCTGCATCGGGCATCAACAATATTAATATCGGCCTGAACATTGTCCACCCCGTCACCGACGAAACCTATCATCAGCAACCGAACGGACGGGTTTACGAACCCCTCAGCGAAGATGCTTGTGCGGGACTCGCCGCAGCGATCGCTCTGTTTGGCGGACGGACGCTGTGGTGTTCCTACGAATCTTTTGCCATCAACGGTTTACCCATTTGGCAAACCGTCACTCAAGCCATGGCAGAATTGCGCCGTTCTACTCCTTCCACCATTGCACTGTTTACGGCGGGGGCGCTAGAACAAGGGCGTAACGGTTGGACGCACCAACGACCGGAAATCGAAAATTATTTCGCGGCAATGATGCGAAATGGCAATGTTTTTCCGCTGTTTCCTTGCGATGCCAACAGCATCCAAGTTTGTTACGATTGGGCAGTTTCGACGAAGAATAAAGGGATTACGATTACGGCCAGTAAAACGCCGTTACCGATTCGATCGACCCTCGAACAAACTCGTCAAGGATTAGAACAAGGCGCGTTCGTGTTAGACGAGCAATCAGGCGAAAAAACGATCGTGTTTGCGGTTCTCGGTGACATGATTCTGCTTCCGGTGTACGAAGCCGTCGAACAATTGAAAGCGCAAGGAATCGGCAGCAAAATTGTTTCCGTTATCAATCCTCGCCGTTTGTATCGCTCTTCCGATGTGGCTTGGGATACCTGTTCTGAAGCCGATGGCGGTTTCCTCGACGATGCGGAATTTTCCGAATTGTTCGACGGCGATGCGTTGTTAGCGGTTACGGGCGGTTCGAGTGCCATGTTAGAACCGGTGATGTTGCGGAGTAGTTCCCCTCGCGACGTATTCGCCTGGAAGCGTGGAGAAACGGCATCGAGTGCGGCGGCAGTGATGAAAATGAACGGCATTACTGCGGAGAATTTGGCGAAACGAGCGACCGAATTGTTGGCTTAGCCGTTGTTTGATTTAACCACCTACCCTAATCCCGTAGAGGTCTTGTATGCAAGAATTCTACGGGTTTTTTAATTCTGTATAAGTTGAGTAAATCCATCGCCGTCTAAGTCTATGGAGGCGGATTTATCGTACTCAATCGCCGTCAAAAAAGAGAAGCTGGATTTAGTCATTGAAATCGTACTCACCAGCGGCGAACGAGAAAAACTCGATAAATATCGTGCGTTTGACTTTCCCGAGGTTTGGTTCCTGCAAGATGGAAAAAATTTTGTGTTCCGTCTGTGAAATTGGGAATATGAAGTAGTCGATCGAAGTGAGCTGTTACCGGATTTAGATTTGCGGTTAATTGAGAGTTGCGTTCGACTTCGATCGATCGACCAAGTTGTTAAAGCATTTTGTTAAGTCACGAAAAATAGTTTATTATGAGAAATAGAGATGTTTGTTTAAAAATACTCGTAAATCCAAGAAAATCTTAATTGCCATTTTTTCAATTCAAATCTCGATCGATAGAATTGCAAATTTATGGAGTAAACAAATTAATTTGTTTTAATTAAATTTAGGTAAATTTCTGCTTTGCGACAGCTATCTTATCGATTTTAAGTAAATCTTAAATAATTTTACAAACTCTGGAAGCTTTAAGAACCCCGAGCCTACAATCGAAGCAAAGATCGATCGAGTGTGGGAGATGGCCGTGGAGTTGGACGTGCAGAAGTTTTTTCGGGCTTGCAACCCGTCGAAAACTCTCAATTACAAAAAGGCTGAAGACCGACGCTACTATATCGATTTCTCCCAAGTGCGCGGCGCAGAAGTGGTTGAAGAAGTGGGACGGACGATCGAGTTCATGGAACCTGACCCCACCTGTCAGCTTTTTACGGGACATATCGGCTGTGGGAAGTCTACGGAGTTGCTGCGGCTGAAAGCGGAATTGGAAAACAAGGGGTTTCACGTCGCATACTTTGAATCGACAAATGTACTGGAAACTAGCGATGTGGAAGTTAGCGATTTGCTGTTGGCGATCGCACATCAGATAAGCGAAAACCTGCGAGACGCCGGAATTCCCCTCGTCGGACGCTATTTCGCCAACCTGCTGCAAGAGTGCGCGAACTTCCTGCAAACCCCGGTGCAAATCGAGACGCAAGCGGAAATTTCCCTGGGAATTGGCAAACTCACGGCGAAAGCGAAAGAAAGTCCGACGTTCCGCAGTCAACTGCGACAGTACCTCGAACCGCAGACGAAACAGCTTATCGATGGCATTAATAACGATTTGCTGGTTCCCGCGAACGAAATCCTGCGGAAACGAGGTAAACAAGGATTGGTGGCGATCGTCGATAACCTCGATCGCGTAGACAATCGCAAACTCGACAGCGGCTTGACGTTACCAGAGTACCTGTTCGTTCGACGGGGCGACCAACTGCGGAGTTTGAAGTGCCATCTCGTGTATACCATTCCGCTGGCGTTGCTGTTTTCCAACGAACACCAGGCGTTGAAAAATCGACTGGGAGGCGGGAGCAGTGCTATGGTGTTGCCGATGGTTCCAGTGCAGTTGCGCGATGGTAGTCTCTACACAGAAGGACTCGATCGATTAAAACAGATGATTATGGTGCGGGCGTTTCCCCAGGCGACACCGGAAGAACGGCTTCAATGGGTCGATCGCGCCTTCGATTCGAGGGAAACCTTAGACTGGCTGTGTTACCAGAGTGGCGGACACGTGCGAATGCTGCTGAGTTTGGTGTTTAGCTGTCTGCGGAAACACAAGCCGTTGCCGATTACGCGGAAAATGGTAGAAGTCGCTGTTCGAGAGGCGCGAGACGAGTTGCGACTGTCGATTACTGAGGACGAGTGGACGTTGTTGCGGAAGGTGTTGCAGACGAAAGAGGTGGCGGGGCCAATAGAATCTCAAACGCTATTGCGGAGTTTGTTCGTTTTTGAGTATCGGAACGCGGAGGACGGTCGTTGGTTTGACGTGAATCCTCTGTTAGACGGATCGCCAGAGTTAGGTTAAGAACCATGACCGATCGCTCGCCAACCCATCGGGCAGGGTTTATAGCTACTAAAATAATTGGTGTGAGAAATGCAGGAATCCTAATGACACAATTAGAACAGATTCAAGCTGAAATTGAAGCTCTCCCTCAAGAAGATTTCATACGATTGAGAGAGTGGTTTGCTGAGAAAGACTGGCTGCTCTGGGATAAGCAGCTTCAAGCTGATATTGCTGACGGTAAGCTAGACTTCTTACTTGAAGAGGCGATGACAGCAAAAGCCCAAGGAAAACTACAGGATCTGTAAGTGCATCGAACAACACCGCAGTTCTGGAAGCGTTTTTACGCATTACCTGAGACTGTTCAACGCTTAGCCCAAAAGAATTATGACTTGCTCAAAGCAGACCCAACTCATCCATCTCTAAACTTTAAGAAGGTGGGGAATTATTGGTCGGTACGGGTTGGATTGAGTCACAGGGCATTAGCGATCGAAAATGGCCCTGACTTCATTTGGGTGTGGATAGGCAACCATGACGAATATGACAAACTAATCCATTAGCTCCGTTCTAGAACCATGACCGATTGCTCGCGAACCTATCCAGATTTTGACGACGAGATCGTCGCCGCCAATCGCGAGGCATTGGACGAGGTAACAGGGACGATCGAGCGGTTGCAGGGTGAGTTTACGTTGCTGCTGCTGCGGTGCAACTACCGCCATCTGAGGGAATTGATGGGTCAGCAGTTACCGCCACAGGTGCAGAAATTGGTGTTAGATCGATCGACCAAGGCGCTGTTCCCGACGATCGCTCGAGAATTGGGAGATTCCCAGCCAAAAGCCGTCTCGATCGCGGGATTAGAAGCGTTAGACGATGACGATCTCGATACGTTGCTGGGGTCAGCAAATGTGGCGCGGGAGGAGTTTCGCCGTAACTTCCGGTTTCCGTTGTTGCTGTGGGTGGACGATCGCGTTTTCGTGAAATTGGTGCGACTGGTTCCCGACTTCAAAAGTTGGGCGACGACGACTCGCTTTCAACTGCCAACGGAGGCGATCGAGGCGTTTTTGCGTCAGAGTGCCGATCGCTTTTTCGATCGCGTGTTGGAAACCGGCGCGTTTGTCGTCGAACCGTTGGAATCGCGAGACATCGCCGAAATTGAGTTGGCACTGAAGGAGTTACAGGAACGAGACATCGCCCTCGAACCGGACATTCGAGCGAGTTTGGCGTTTGGTCGAGGTCGTCAGTGCTACAAACGACAGGAGTGGGATGCGTCGATCGATCGTTACGACGAAAGTTTGAAGTTTTGGGAGGACAACGCCAACGCAAGGGCTGAGTTCTGCGTGAGAGCGGGAGTCGTGCGGTTTTATCGGGGATTGGCGTACCGACGGAAAGCGGAGACGGTAGAAGACGGTCGAGCCTATTGGGAAACGGCGAAAACAGAGTTAGAACGGGGTCTACAACAGTTTGAGGCAGCACAACGACCCGACCTCGTGGCGCGGTTTATGGGCGAGTTGGGCGAGGTGCTGGTGCAGTTGGAGGCGTGGGAGGAGCTAGACCGTCGCGCTCGGGAGTGGTTGGAACTGCACCGAGACGATGCGGCGAATTTGGCGCGAGATTGGGGATTTTTGGCAAGGGTTGCGGCGCAGCGAGGGCAGTGGCAGCAGGTGAAAGAACGGGCGGATAAGGCGTTGGCAGCTTGGGAACGGAGTACCCCCCTTAATCCCCCCTTGGTAAGGGGGGAAACAAGAGCGTCGAGTCTTCAGTACCGTTTGCTTGAGGCGCAGGCGTTGAAGGAACTCGGTGACGTGGAAGGGGCGATTTCGATTCTCGAAAAGGCCAGTGCGACAACGTCCCCAGCCCTCGACCCGAGCGGTTACGTGCGAGTGCTGCACGACCTGCGAGATTTGCACTACGCCCAAAAGCATTACGTTCAAGCGTTTGAAATTAAACAGAAATGCAGAGCGATCGAGTTTCAGTTTGGATTTCGGGCGTTTGTGGGTGCGGGAACGCTGGAACCGCAAATCGAGACGGAGGAAACAGACACACGAGAACAGGTCGTTTCAGTATCGGGGCGACAAGGGGATATCAACGAACTGGCGAACACCCGCATTCCCGAAGATCGCTACAAACTGACGGTGCTTTACGGGCCGTCGGGGGTGGGGAAAAGTTCGCTGCTGAGAGCGGGATTGTTGCCCGCGTTGCAACATCGAGCGATTCGATTTCACATGGTATTGCCCGTCATCACCTGCGTTTACGAGAATTGGGCGCGGGAGTTGGGAAGACAGATGCGCGAGGCGTTGGAGGAGTATCCCGAAAAGGTTTGGCCGGAAACACCCTTGGAGTCAGTGGAGGAACTGCGGGCGCAACTGCAACGGAACGCCGAAAACCGTTTGTTGACCGTGTTGGTGTTCGACCAGTTCGAGGAGTTTTTCTTTACCAACCCCGATCTCGAAACTCGTCAGGAATTTTACGCCTTTCTCAAAGACTGCCTCAAAGGAATCGAACTCCAGTTCGTGAAGGTGGTGCTGTCGCTGCGGGAAGACTACCTGCACTGGCTGTTGGAGTTCGAGCGATACGCCCGACAGCAGGGGATTCCCCACGATGTTCTCAGTGCGGAGTGGCGGTACTACTTGGGAAACTTCTCGCCGGAAGCGGCTCGCCAGGTGGTTGAAGAGCTGACGCAACGCACGCAACAGACGCACCGGAAGTTGGAAGGGGATCTCGTCGAGCAGTTCGTGGAAGATTTGAAGAACGCTTTGGGAGAAGTGCGTCCCATCGAGTTGCAGGTGGTGGGGGCGCAGTTGGAAGCGGATGAGATTACGCGGTTAGTGCGGTATCGAGAACTCGGTGAGAACCCGAAAGCGCAACTGGCGGAACGGTGGATTGCGATGGCGGTGGCGGACTGCGGCGAGGAAAACAAAGGTGCGGCGTGGCAAGTGCTGGCGGCGTTGACGGACGAGAAGGGAACGCGACCGCTGCGAACGAAGGCAGAGTTAGAAGCGGTGCTGGAAGACTATCGTAAGTTGGTCGGCGGCGAGAGAGTGTCGCTAGACGAGCCGATTCTCAGGATTTTGGTGGGGTCGGGGTTAGTAGTGCGCTGGAGCCAGGAGCCGGAAGACCGCTATCAGCTCGTTCACGATTATTTGGTGGAGTTGGTGCGGCGCAAGTACAACGCCGATTACCGACAGCGACTCGAAACCCTGGCGGAGCAGGTGCATCGGGAGGAGAGCATCCGTAAGAAATGGCAGAAGTGGACGCTGCGGGGGTCGGTGGCGGTGGTCGTTGTTTTGTCCGGCTTGGCTGTTAGGGAGGCGCTTATGTTGCGGGAAAGGCAAATTAGTGTAGTAAAATCATGGATTGCTCAAGCTGAATTCTACTATCAAGATGACAGGCAGCTTGAAGCAATGATAGCCAGCATATATGCGCTAGAACAAGCGAAAGAAATACGGGGATCTAGGCCATTATTAATGAAATTGGAACCACTCATCTATTCTACATACGAGAAACATAAATTCATAGAGCATAGATCTGAAGCAATAGGGTTGATAGGCTTAGACATTCATCCGATGAGTCATTTTATCGTTTATTCTGATGTTGACAATAGTATCAAGGCTTGGAATATGGAAGGAAGAAAATTGAATACCCTTCGGAATCATAAAGGTTGGATTAGAAGTTTACGATTCAGCTTGGATGGTAAAATGATGGTTTCGGCAAGTGACGATCGAACGATAAAAGTATGGAATGTCAATACAGCTACAGATATAAAAATAAAGCACGACCTAAACAGTCATTCGGATTATATTTATGACGTTAAATTCAGCAAAAATAATGATATAATTGCATCTTCGACCAAAGATGCAATTATCGAAATATGGGACGTAGAAACAGGGAAGATAAGAAAGATCTTGCGAGATAAAAACATACCGAAAGAGGGAAATTACATAATTTATAGTGTAGATTTTCATCCTCAAATTTCAACAATACTCGCGTCATCAGGATACAGAGAAGGCAGTGTAAATCTATGGGACTTGACTGCACCAGAAGGAAAAATGTTACAACATTTCGGTCAGCCTGAAGATTACCATGAAGATATTGTTTTAACAGTCAAATTTAATCCTGATGGAAGCATCTTGGCCTCTGGCAGTCAAGATGGTTTTGTCAAACTCTGGAATGTGAAGGATAAGAGGTTAATAGGTGTTATTGATGTGAATGGTCGTCGTAATAGCAGGATTTACGATTTGGACTTCAATTCTGATGGAAGTCTTCTGGCCACTGCCAGCGATAATGAAACAATAAAAATCTGGAACGTGGATCATGCAATAGCATTATGGACATATGAAAATACTCTAACAGAAAGAGAATATTTTCTTGTTTTACGGGGACATACACACCCAGTCAATCGAGTTAAATTCAGCCCCAAGGATGATAGTTTACTTGTTTCCATTGCCGACGATCGTACTGTCAGGATTTGGGAAATTAATACGATTACTCATCCCTGGTTTGAACAACCTCGCACACTCCAAGATCTATTAGAATATAGTTGTCACTCAATCCAAAACTACATGGAAAACAACACAAATATCCCCCCATTGAGTGAGACTTTTAGAGACCCAAATCTCACTTTTAGAGACCCAAATCTCACAGATGTGAAAAATATCTGTGAAGCCAGTTATACGGATCGCAAACATTAAGCCGTGTATTCGTTCTAATAAGGGTTTTAGCTCTCACTCCCTCACCAAATCCTCCACCAACTTCGGAACTCCCGCCGTCAAAATCTCCCCACCCTCCGCCGTCACCAAAACGTCATCCTCAATCCTGACCCCAATCCCGTGCCATTTCGCATCCACCTCCGGCTGTCCCTCAACCGGCTTAATATACGGCGAAATATAAATCCCCGGTTCCACCGTCAACACGTTACCCGGTTGCAACACCTGCCAGTTCTCTTCACCGTGTTTGTAAACCCCGACATCGTGAACGTCTAAGCCCAACCAATGCCCCGTTTTGTGCATAAAAAACGGCTTGTATTTCTCCTCTTCAATAATCTCGTCCATATCCCCCGACAACAACCCGAGATCGAGTAACCCTTCCACAATGACGCGCACCGCTGCATCGTGGTGTTCGTTGTAGGGAATCCCCGGACGAACTTGCTCTATTGCCTGTTTCTGCGCCTCCAAAACAATCTCGTAAATCGTTTGTTGTTCCGGCGAAAACTGACCTCCCACTGGAAACGTCCGCGTAATATCCGAGTTGTAATACTGATAGGAACAGCCCGCATCGATCAGTAACAAATCGCCGTCTTGCATCTGACTTTGGTTTTCCACGTAATGCAAAATACAGGCGTTTCCACCCGACGCAACGATCGAGGGATAAGCCGGAGACCCCCCGTTCCGCGCAAACACCCGCTCGATTTCCGCCTGCACCTCATACTCGTAGCGTCCCGGCTTCGCCACTTCCATCGCCAAATTGTGCGCCTCGATCGCGATTTTCGCCGCCTGTCGCATCACAGCTAACTCTTCCGGCGTTTTCACCAACCGCATCGGATGCAAAATCGGACTCGGATCTTCCAACGCCACCGGGCCTGTTCCCCGCTTCGGATACGTCGCCATCAACTTGCGCCAGTGGCGGATAATGCGGTTGTTAAACCCCTCGTCTCGTCCCAGGCGATAGTAAATTCGGTCTCCCGCGAGGAGATACTCCGGTAACTTCTCGTCTAACTCCTCAATGGAATAGGCTTCGTCCGCGCCGTATTTCTCTTTCGCCGCCTCAACTCCCGTGCGATACCCCGTCCAGATTTCCTTCTCCAAATCCTTCGGTTCCACGAACAACACGAACTGATGTTCTTCGTGGTTGGGAGACAACACCGCCACCGCGTTCGGTTCGTTAAACCCCGTCAAATAAAAGAAATCGCTATCCTGGCGAAACGTATATTCGACATCGTTGTGCATCACCGACATGGGTGCGCTGCGGAAAATCGCCGTTCCGCTATTTAGTTTTGCGATCAGGGCGTTGCGGCGTTGGGCGTACAGGTGCTTCATCGGGTTCAGGTGCGGGTGCGGGACTAGAGAATCGAGTGGCAATAGGTGGATTCAAAACGTAGATGACGGTTCGATCGATCGGCAACTGACTCGCACTCATCGAAAGTCGGTTACTGTCAGCGTATCGAATCTCGACACCTTCCATTAAGTTTAAGAAATTTTCCAGCGGCTCGATGTCGCAGGCTTCCACATCGGCGGCGGCGGTTAAGTAATGGGTGGGAATGACGATTTTCGGATTGAGAATCGAAACCGCTTGCTTGGCTTCTTCTGGCGTATAAGCTTTATCGCTTCCTCCCACGGGAATTAACGCAATATCTGGCCGTCCGACGAGAATGCGCTGTTCGATATCCAACGGCGACGCGGCCCCGCCGAGATGAGCGATGGTTACGCCCCCCTGTACCCACTTCCAAATCATATTGGTTCCGAAGCGGCGGCCGTCGATTCGATCGTGAGGAACCGGAACCCCTTCAAAGGTCATTCCTTGCAGTTGAAAAATTCCCGATTCAAACAGCAACTTCGACTCGGGAACCGTATCGACCGCCCCTTCATCGAGGAGAAAGCTACTGACGAGAATCACGTCCGCATCGTCGAGGTTGGGTTCGGGATAGCCTGCGGTACAGCCGAGGGTTCGGAAGGGATTGCTGAGAATGCGGCGACCGCTTCCGGTGAAGCGAAAGCAGGTGTGACCGAGATATTCAATGTCTAAATTGCCTGAAGATTGCGCGTTCGATCGAGATCCAAACCATCCCGTCGTCACTGCTGCAATCGTTCCCGCTTGGAGATAGCGAATTAGTTCTCGCCGTTTCATTATGCCTTTACGGTCGCCTTTAAACTCGTTAAGAAATTCCGCAACAGGGTTTTTCCCGATGAGGTGAGAATGCTTTCCGGGTGGAACTGCACGCCCTCGATGTGGGGATATTCCCGATGTCGCACGCCCATGATCGTGCCGTCGTCTACCCAGGCGGTAATTTCTAACACGTCGGGGCAAGTGGCTCGATCGATGGCTAGACTATGATACCGGGTTGCGGTAAACGGGTTGTCTAATCCGTAAAAAACGCCGACGTTGGTGTGGTGAATTTGGGACGTTTTCCCGTGCATCAGTTCCGGGGCGCGAACCACCTGGCCGCCGAACACCTGACCGATGCTTTGATGGCCGAGACACACCCCTAAAATTGGTAGGTTCGAACCCAGTTCGCGAATTAAGTCGAGAGAAATTCCCGCATCCTCAGGACGGCCGGGCCCGGGAGAAATCACCACACCGTCGGGGTCGAGTTTGCGGATTTCGTCGATCGAGATTCGATCGTTGCGATACACCTGAATTTCGGAGGCGACGGGTAACGTTTGACCCAGTTCTCCCAGGTATTGAACGAGGTTGTAGGTAAAGCTGTCGTAGTTATCGATGACGATAATCATAGAGAAATCACCAGGGATCGATCGGTGGAATCGGCGAATGGGTACGTTAAACAATAGACCTCTTGCATAGAATCAAATTGACCCCCCTTAATCCCCCTTTAATCCCCCGTTGTCAAGGGGGGAAACTTGCTCCCTCCCCTTTCTAAGGGGAGGGCTGGGGTGGGGTGAAGAATCATTGATGTAGGAGGTCTAATCAGTGTCCGAACATCAGCGTCAATTGCGCTAGAAGCGGCGGAATGATGAGGAACCCCGCCACGAACACTGACGCTAATGCCCCAATCAGAACAGCACCCGCCGCACAATCTTTGGCAATTTTGGCCAGTTCGTGATAGGTCTGTTTCACCGTCAGATCGACGATCGACTCTAACGCCGTGTTGAGCAATTCTAAGGCGAGGACGAGTCCGATGGTCAGTCCGATGACGGCAACTTTCACCGCTTCGAGACTCAACCCAACGGCTAATCCAACGGCGACGCTTCCGATGACGACGTGAATGCGGAAGTTGCGCTGCGTCGCAAAGGCGTAGGAAATCCCCGCCCAAGCATAGCGGAAACTGGCGCTGAGGTCTGCGGCCACTTTCCACGAAAATCGACGTTCTATGGATTGACTCTTGGATTTTGGGTTGGGAACACCGGGGGACATGGACGAAAGCCGAGTTGAATTTTCGGACACGCTCCGTAGAAGGTTGAGGTTTATCATACAAACGCTTCCATTTTCAAGCGAAAGGGTCAGGTAAGGCAGTGAGATCGATCGACAATCCAATGAGATGAAGCATTTTCGCTTGTCGATCGAGCATGGCCTTCAAATGCTCCTCGTCGGGGTGATCCCATCCCAGCAGGTGCAGAAGTCCGTGAGCGGCTAACCACGCTAATTCGCATTCGAGGCTGTGGTTCTGCTGCTGAGCCTGTTGTCGAGCCGTCTCAACTGATATGACGATATCACCCAAATATAGGGGGGATTCGTCGATCGATTGAGGACAATCTACCTCCAACGCTGCAAACGCTAACACATCAGTCGGTTGGTCTTTGTGTCGGTACTGACGGTTGAAAAACTGGATTTCTTCGTCGTCGGTCAGGCGCACGCTGAGTTCGTACTCGGTTACAGAAGGTAACTCATCGGACGAGAAATCGTCAAACCATCGATCGAACCAACGCTGCCACGTTACCTCGTCGGCCGTGGTTTTGGGAAGGGTGACGCAAGCTTGCAAGCTAATTTCAGCACTCATCGGTTAACGAGTCAAATAAGACACGCCGACCAGAAACGCCAGTAGTCCAAACGTCGTTAAAGAAAAGTGAAACAGGGACTTTCCCCCTTTACGAACCATGTTTCGCATAGCGAGTTTGACAAAACTGGGTTTCGGCTCGTTGGTTTTGGGTTGTTCGGGCGTAGTTGGCGTTTGCGTCATTTTCTAACAGCTATTTTGCATCTACATAATAGTATCCACCCAAAATGTAACGAATTTCGATCGTGCTACGCACCGCTTGCGCGAACGAACAGCCAAAAATATGACGATTTGATGTACTACTGAATCTTTATACATCTCCCCATTTCCTCATCTTCTCATCCAAGTTCCGTGAAATCCCATCGGAATAATTTCGGGTAACGCCAATCGACAAACGGGTTCGCTTTCGAGGTTTTGTGCGTCGAATACCCAAACTTCACTTCGATCGATCTCCGCGTCATACACGACGGTTAGCACCCAAGCGGCTTTAGGATTTGACGCATCGGGTGCGAGAATGGGTTCCATGGGATAGCGTCGATCGCCTAAATCGGCTTCGTGGAGTTTCCCCGTTTGCGCGTCGTAACATCCGATCGATCCGTACAATTCTCGGGATGTATCCACTCCCTGGCGGTGCATGGAAAAATAGGTCAAACGTGCATTTCGTCCGACTCGATCGGGATAAACTGAGGGAAATTCACAGGATCGATCGAATAAAATTTCCGTATCCAAAACCTTCGCCGATTTCGGTTCGATTCTGACGCGCGATAAATACCCCTCCGCCGCAATTTGGGTTTCTCCCGTTGCAATTTCTTTCAAACGCTGGTTCGTGGTGAAATCAGAATATTTGACGAAATCGAGAACGATCTTTCCAGATTCGTCCGTGTAGCCGTTTGCAAAGTGCCATTGAAACCAAGGATCGGCTTCGCTGCGACTGACGAGATTGAGGTTTCGATCGAACACTAAAACTTGCGTTCCCTGACTGGAGTTCCATCGCGTTCCATCGCTGAAATTCGTCAATCCAAACAGAATTGACATCAACGGAACGTCCAGGGGAGGAACGAAAAAGACTAAGTAATCGCCGGCTAAAACAAAATCGTGAATTAAAGAGACGCGCTCGAGTTCGTGTGTTTTCGATCGTTTAATTTTTCCGGTTTCGTCGCAAACAAAAAGGTGCAACTTCGATTTGAGTCCAAATTCGCAACCGAAGTTGAAAATTTCTCCTGCATGAACATCTCGTTTGGGATGAGCGGAGTAAGTTGGAATCTTAACGTTTTCAATTTCTAAAGTTTGTAAGCTTTCTAAGTCTAAAACATGAGGTTTTCCCGCTTCCCACAAAGCCAGAAGTCGATCGTTTAAAGCTAAAACTGAGGTATTTGCAACGTTTTTCAACGCTCTCGTCCAGCGATTCCAAAACGCACCCGGTGCGGTCATCCCGTAATTTCCAAACAGGAGTGTTCCCGTCTGTTCTTCTTCTCGATAACCCGAAGTTTGGACAAAACGATATTGTGCAGTGGCTCCCGTTTCAGTCAATTGAACTGCTAAAATTGCGCCATCTCCATCAAACCAATGTCCAACTCGTCGGTTTCCCCGTTCCAAGCGACCGGGCCCGTTTCGGTAGAGCGTTCCTCGGAGTCCTTCGGGAAGGGAACCAGAGACAATTTCGAGCGGGGTTCGATCGAATTCTCGTCCGATCTGAGTTACAGCTTTCGACCAAGTGGGTTTTGTCATCGTCTGACTCAAATAATTTCACTGCTTCTGTCTTCTATATTAAGTCTTATTGGGATTAATACGATCGATGTCCGACAAGCTGTAGCTTAAAATGATTTTTATAGGGCTTCACCTTGCTGAATCTCTCAAAAACAGGAATTCAAACGAGGATAATACAGGGGATATATCAAGATTTAATTTTTTACATCAGAGGTCGATGTCTTTGATCTGAGCGATTGGCTCGCGATTTTTATACCATTTAAAAAAAATCATGCCATAGAGGTCTGTCGGGGCGAACACCGTTCGCCCAAGTTCAGCCGAGGATCTCTAGCAGGATTATCGAGAAATGGTATTAGATCGAGACTCACAAAAAAAAGGCATCTAATTAAAGATGCCTCGTTATCCATCATCGGAGGACAAACTTAGAGAAAACTAATTAACACAAAGCTTAACTGAAATGTGACAGGATAACATCGGTGGTAACTGCCACTTGAAGAGAATTTCAGCGATTTTCTGCACGATTTTAGCGTGTTTTACCATCGATCGTTCCTCATCCAACATGACATCGTTGACTTTTCCAGATACAACTTCGACGGTCAAATAGAGTTGACCAGAACGACGATCGATCCAATCTGCTGGAAACTGAAGTGCGTCTAAACTTTGCCGTAATTTGACGATCGATCGTCGCAGAAAGATATCTTGATAATCCAATCCTTCAACCCGAGACAGTTCGATTTTGACCACCTCGCGTTCACTCTCGGATGAGGTCGATCGCTTCCGCCGTCGGATGGGATTAGGGGTCGAGTTCGGTAGCGGTGCGAGATACGTCTCATCCAAATTCCCGGACTCTTTCTCCAGAAAATCTCCAGTTTCGAGAGAATCACAAAAATCCTCTACTGCGAAACCCACGTCGTCATTTGTCAAACTTTTGCGCGGCCGCGGTGCGCGATATATTGCCATACTAGACCGGTAACCCCGACCCGCGAAAGGCGATAAAAATTGAGAATTCATCCCTTCAGGAAGAATCGTCGGAACTGTAGCGGATACGAGGTTCGATGCGTCTTCGACTTCGGCTGACGGGTCGTCGGTGACGGCGACAAAAGCCGTGTAGGGTGAGAGCAATTGATACGTTAACGCCGTTTGGGTCATTTCTTCGACGATCGAGCGGCGTTCGACTTCAAGCGTCTGATGCGATAAAGATTTTAGATAGGCCCGCCCCCACAATTGCGAGATCGCCGGATTTCCCCCGTCGTCGAACTGTACGGAAAGGGTTTCTTCGTACTGCGCTCCGTTCGCCTGTCGCCCCGACACGGTCATTCGTCCCGAACCGCGATTTTCCGAGCGTCCGAACAGCACTAACGGTTGCGTGACGAACAAGTCGGGGAGCGGGTTCGGATAAACCGTCGGGACTTCTCCCGCCCCGTCCCAAGTGACGCGAACGTCGGTGAGAACCGGACAGTTAACGCGATCGAAAAACTTGTGCGTTGCGTCGTCGATGGATTCGTCGTGGCGCACAATCTGCGAGTACCCCCGTCCGATTTCGGCGATGCGGTTGAGAAGATCGCGGTTGACCGAGCTTCCCGCCCCAAAGCTATACAGGCGATGACTGGGTTCGAGCAGTTGTCGAACGGTTCCGAGGATTTCTCGATCGTTCCCAATAAAGCCGTCGGTGAGCAAGACGATGCTTCGCAAGCGTCCGTCATCAGGTTCGGGAAAATCCAGAATCGATCGAAGTCCCGCGAGCATATGAGTTCCTCCGCTGGCTTCGAGTCGATCGATATACACTAAGGCGTTCGCTCGGTTTTCTGGCGTGTTGGTGAGGGATTCGTGGGATAGATAGCCGACCGTATCGCAGAAATCTAACAAACTAAAGGTGTCGTCGGGGTTGAGTCCGGTGATGAAACGGCGTAGGAGTTCTTTGCATTTTTCTAGCGGCGGCCCGGCTTGAGACCCGGAGGTATCGATAAGAAAGACGACATCTTTGGGAACGATTGCGTCTTCGGGATAGGTTAACGCGGGAATGAGGTAAGCGGCGAAATGAGCGCCTCGATCGTCGGCGTGGGTGAGAACGGTACTGCGGGTGTGTTCGCCAGAGACCTGGTAGCGCAAGATAAAGTCTTTGTTGGAAACGGTATCGCTTCGATCGAGCTTGACTTGAATTGTGTCGTTCTCGAAATTGAGGTTAATTCGATGGGAAGGCGAACGAACGCTTTTGACCGGAACGCCGGCTTCAATCTCCACGGTAATGTCGAGTAGTGGATCTGTAAGCTGGTTTGACGAGGCGATGGGAGGTGTGACGCGATCGGCATCGGGAACGCGATGGCCTTCAACATCGGATCGATCGGGGATAAATCGCGGTCCGACGACGGTCGGCGCGACGAATTCGTAATCGCCGTTCTCGAATTTTAAGCTATCGGAATATCGCAGGATAACGCTGATTTGTTCTCCCGGTCGAACGTTCGCGATCGAGTACGTAAAAATGTTATTGCGCTCCTGTTCGAGCAAGCTGGCAGTTCGGCCTTGACGTTTGGCAGCTTGATAGATTTGTCGAGCGTCTTCTCGTTTTTGGATGTTTCCACGAACGACCCGATCGCCAACGCGCATTTCCATTTCATCGACGGCCGCTTCGTCGGGAAGGGGAAACACATAAACCGCTTCGAGGGTTTGAGTGAGGGGATTTTCAAAGTGTTGTTCGACTTCAACACGAGCAATATTCCCAGAAATCCTTGCCGTGATGCGCGTCTGTTTGAGGGCAAAGACGACGGCTTTTCCATCGGGTAGCGTGGCGGTCAAATGCTCGAAGTCCGGATATGGGGAAAACATCAGAAAGTTCACTCCTACATTGAAACGATCGACGCGAAACTTGGGCTATAAAATCACGGGTGCAGATTCTAGGATTCCTCATTGAATAGAGTGTCGAATAAAGCACTAACGTATTGGATTTGAGATAGCATCAGCTCGAAGGACGTTAAAAACGTGAAGGACAGCGTTGTTTTTTTAAAGCATCGATCGAGCTGATATCTATGAGGAAAAGGCAACGCTGAAAGTCAAGCAGGAGCACTGGAACGCGCCGCCCGAAACTTTAGTGAAGAGATGAAGTCAACAGGTGAGGAAACGACCCGATAACGAACTTCTCTCCTCTGCACCTCATCTATTCCTCGAACCAGGTCAACAGCGACCCGCCGCGTTCGGAATCGATGCGTAACTGCTCGTCTTCCTCCGACCATTTGTAGGAGAGCGGTTCGGTGGTGGCGAGGCGGCGACGACCATTTTCGATCCAGGCGGCGTTCGTTTCCTCATCCGCGATTAGGGTTTCGATCGCTTCGATGCGAGTGGTCACAGCGGGATGAGATCCGCTATCTCGCAGACTTCCTTCGAGGCGGGAGAGAAGGTTCAGCCCGCGCAAGCAGCCTTCAGCTTCAAATCCAGCCCGGACAGCGGCTTGATAACCGAATCGATCGGCTTCGAGTTCTCGTTCGCGACTGAGTTGTTGCATTCGATCGCTCAGTTCTTCGATTAACTCAAGTCGTTCTTTATTGTCGATTTCGTCGCCGAGCGCGTCAATTTCAGCTCGTCCTTCGGCGTAACGGGCATCTAAAATTGCAGCATCTCGGTTAATGTGGTGAGCCATTTCGTGGCCGACGATGCAGGCGACGACGGAGGGATCGCCGGGAAACTGATCGAGTAAACCCCGTTGGATACCGATGAGATTGGCTTCGGTGCTGTAGGCGTTGATGACGTATTCGGGGAGAATTTGTACGCGCCAAGGGTGTCCGTCGAGATCGTTGGCTCGGGCCATGCGTTCGACGATGCGATAGAGGGCGTAGTAGGATTCAGACAGTTCACTTTCGGCTCGATCGAATGGCGTTTGAGAGGATTCGATCGCTTCGATCGTGGTGAGCGGACGCTTGGTTTGCGCCGCAGCCGGACGGTGTAGCGTCAGGGTGCAAGCTGAAGCCGTGAGAGCAGTGAGAAAAAGAGAAATGGTAGAGCGTGGCAACATGGTTCTCAATCCAGTGAGCGTAAGGGTTTTAGATTGGGTACGCGGCAACCGGAACAGTGGGGGGTGAGAGTTTCAACGGCTGGAAATCGGGTGCAATTTGACGGCTCGATCGAGGGACAACGAGTAATGTAATTCCATCGCGACCGACAATATTGACCGATTGGCCCGGCTGAACGAGGGCTTGCGGTGGCAAGGTGTAAAACCGAGCTGGCCAGTAACTTCCTCTAAAAAATACGCGGCCGTCAGAACTCGGTGAAACGGTATCGGAAACCGTGGCAGAAAGAGGACAGGGAAAGAGTTTAATAGGGTTGGATTCAAACAGTAAACTCATCGATAGAAACTCCGAAATGATGGCGGATAAGACACAAGTCAGCAGTGGATTTTAAGCATCGAGATCGAACCACACATCAAAATGTGAAGGGTTCCCAAAAACAATTCAGAAAATTCCTAGAGTTCATCTCACTTTTGCGATCGGAACCCCACCCATTCTCCCCTAGAGCGTCGGTACAGAAGTAATGGTAGGGTGTGTTACGCGGACGAAAAAGGGGTTTTAAATCCAGTTAATGAGATTTCCGCATAACGCACCAAGCACTTTTGTACTGCTCTAGCTAAGGGGAGGTACCGAAGGCGGAGGGGTCATTCTACGAAATTGAGATGCACCCAATTTCTAATTTTTTGAGATCCAAAATTTTGAGATCCAAAACAAGTCACTAAATCTTGCTACAGATTTCGATCGTTCTGCATCAAAACAATATTAAGTTTTTGGTTTTTTTCTGCAATTTTCGAGCGAATGTTTTAGAATCAAAACGTGGTTTGTTAGGGTGGTTTTCCTCTGATTTACGTCGATCTTACGAAGCCGTTCGGGAAATGACAATAAACTCCCGTGAAAGTTCGATCGACCTGACTTCAAACCCTCTCAACTCCTGTGAATTGGCTGTGAAACGACCCACTCCTCCCCAACACAACCCCCTCGATCGTTCCCGTATTTCCAGCAACCCCGATTGCCCCTTCACACCCGTGAAGCCTCCTCGATCTCGACCGGCACCTCGTGCAACTACCGATATGAACGTTCTCGAATTTTTACGAGCGGACGCTAAGCTCACGCAGCGACAGCGAGAAGTATTACTCAAATTTTTACCGGGAGACAAAGACGATCCGGAGATCGCTCGCGATCTGTACGTCACCGAGCAAACCGTTCGCAAACACCTGTCGGATATTTGCCGAGCGTTTGCATTGGAAACAGCGGACGGCGAGAAAGCAGTCCGGCGCAACCAATTGGTATCGTGGTACGCCACCCATCGCCCCGAACTGTTTGCTGGGAAGTCGTTTTCCCCCGAAGCTCCCCAGAAAATCGTCCTGAGCTACCATCAAAGCGCTGAGGTCGAGGCTGAAGTGGCATTAGCACTGTACGAAGCACTCAGCGAGCACGGATGCGAACTGCTTTTAGCCGATGCCAATCTCCGCATGACAGCCACGGGACGCGGCCACATTAAAACGGCATTATCTCAGTGCGATCGATTGGTCGTCTTGCTGTCCCAATCTCCCGGCGTTCAATCTTCAGCGTCCAGTGAAATGGTCACGGAAGAAGTCAATCTCGCCCGGAATTTGTTCGCACAACGGCCGTCTCCCAAACCCACCTTCATTGCTGCATTTCTCAACTGTTCCCCGGATTTACTCGGTCATAAATTGCGTGGATATCTAGAAGTCGAAGACGCCACAATCTACTCGTGGAACGCTCCCCAGGATACAGAAGCATTGATTCATAGCATTCTCGACGGTATTCAAGAGCGTGACGTCGCGAACGTCGATGGAACGCCTCCAAAATCTCAAGCCGTTTCTGACGCAGCCGTTCCCGTCTATCCACCCAAAATCGATGCAGAACCTGAAGTTCCACGCGGCCAAGTGGAACTGGCCTCAGCATTTTACGTGGAACGGCCGGGCGTTGAAGATCGCTGTTACGAAGAAATCGCCAGACCCGGTGCGTTGATTCGCGTCAAAGCGCCCCGTCAGATGGGCAAAACCTCATTAATGGCACGAATTCTCCACGAAGCCAGCTCTCAAGACTACCAAAGCGTTCAACTCACCTTTCAATTTGCCGATCGAGACACCTTTTTGAGTCTCGATCGATTCCTTCGATGGTTCTGCGCCATCATTACCCTAAGACTGAACCTTCCCCTCGAACTCGATCGATATTGGCAAGGGAGCGACCTTCTCGGCAGCAAAGTCGTCTGTACCCGCTACGTCGAAGAGTATCTCCTACAAGAGATCGATCGACCCCTCGTTCTCGGACTCGATGAAGTCGATATCCTATTCGACTATCCCCACATCACCAACGACTTCTTCGGCTTACTGCGAGCGTGGCACGAAGAATCCAAAAACAATTCACTCTGGCAGCGATTGCGTCTCGTTTTGGTGCACTCTACCGAAGCCTACGTTCCCATGCCCATCAATCAATCCCCGTTTAACGTCGGACTTCCCATCACCTTGCCAGAATTCACCCCCGAAATGGTGGCCAACCTAGCCCACCGTCACGGGCTGCAATGGAAAACCCATCAAGTTGAAAAACTCATGGATACCATCGGCGGACATCCCTATCTCGTCCGACTCGCGTTGTATCACATCGCACGGGAGGACTTCGACTTACCGCAACTGTTAAAAATCGCACCGACTGACTCGGGAATTTACGGCGATCACCTGCGACGACATTTGTGGATTTTAGAACAACATCCCGATCTCGCAGAAGCGTTCAAACAAGCGATCGATGCTGAGAGTTCCGTCGAACTTGCCTCGATACAAGGATTCAAACTCTACAGCATGGGTTTAGCCAATCTCCAAGGCAACCACGTTACCCTACGCTATAACCTCTATCGCCAGTATTTCCAATCCCGTCTGTAGAGACAACTCGAAAGTTTCTCAATTTTTGGTCAGAGGAGCGAGGTCTTCTCGCTCGTCCCTAAAAACTCCCAATCTATACCCCACGACCTCAAATGAACTACGGTTATCAAGTTGGTGGATGTCTCCCGGAAAACGCTCCAACTTATGTGGTGCGTCAAGCCGATGCCGATCTGTTTGAAGGAATTATACGGGGCGAGTTTTGCTACGTCTTTAACTCCCGGCAAATGGGAAAATCTTCGTTACGGGTGCGGACGATGCAAAAACTCAAAGAGCGGGGGTTTGCTTGCGCTGTCGTCGATCTGCTGCAAGTAGGGAGTTCTTGTATGTCCTGCAAGCAGTGGTATGCAGCATTTGCCTATGAGATAGCGCGTCGGTTGAACTTGCTCTCGAAGGTGAATTTGTTCGAGTGGTGGAGCGAACGCTCGAACCTTCATCCCGACGAGCATTTAACCCTTTTTATCCGAGAGATTTTGCTGAAAGACGTTCGCGGTCAAATCGTTATTTTTGTCGATGAAATCGATAGCGTGTTGAGCTTAGGATTTAAAGTCGATGAATTTTTCGGATTTATTCGATCGTGCTACGAACTTCGTCAAATTTATCCCGAATACCATCGTTTAACCTGGGTGCTGCTCGGAGTCGCTACTCCTGACGAACTCGTCTGCGATCGGGCTAAAGACCCCTTTAACTTCGGTCGTGAAATTCACTTATCGGGATTTCAGCCCCATGAATGTGAGGTGTTAATTGAGGGGTTAACGCCTCATGCCGAACATCCCAAACGAGTACTGTATGAAATTTTTCGATGGACAGGCGGTCAACCATTTTTGACGCAAAAGCTCTGTCAACTGGTGGCGAGATCGAAAGAAATGATTGGCTCGGGTGAGGAAGCCAAGTTTATCGAACAGCTCGTTCGATCTCAAATTTTAGACAATTGGGAAATGTATGACGATCCCCCTCACTTACGTGCAATTCGAGATCGAATCCTCGAAAGTCCCCAATCTCAAAAACTTGTCGAAACCTACTGGCATCTTCTCGAACTTGGTGAAATTCCGATCGATCGTTCTCCAGAGCAAATGGGATTACGTCTGGCTGGTTTGGTTGTCAAAGCAAATATCGGCCATAAGTTCGCACAGCCAGTATTAAAAGTTTACAATCGAATTTACTGGGTCGTTTTCAATCGAAAATGGGTCGAAAAACAGGTTAATGTCGAGCAGATTTTAGAGCCGACTTTTCCTCGAGACAATCGACAAAAGCTTTTCGATCGCGTTTTACAGTGGTCTCTCCGCGCTCGCTCTCCCCAACATTTCATTCGCTGGTTCGATCTGGTATTTATTCAAGGAGATATCACAGTCGATCGAGGCGTTGCTAAAATTATTTCGAGTCTCGTCTCGACTGAAACTTGTGAGGATTTTTCTAAAATCCTCAATCGATGTTGTTATATTGTTATTAACGCTTGGCAAACTCGTCCACTTTATAAAATACGTATTCCAGATTTTATTTCAATTTTTCGTCAAGTCAAAATTACCATTTCAAACGAATCAGATCTACCTCATGTTCGACAATTACGAAAATTTATATCTCATTTCACAAATACGGGTGAATACTTGTCGCTTGAATTTTTGTTCGGTCGAAGATTAGATTCCGATCTAGATCTCGAACAGCTCGGACGTAATATCGAAGATGAATTAAGTCGATATAACTTTTTGAGTTTTTGCTTCGTGTATGAAAGTCAAGGCTCGATTGAAAATCGCCGAAACTTCAATGAGATTTTGCGTGAAAGGCAATGGAGATTTGCCAATGAGTTATATCAATATTCCAAGCATCTTGCCGATCGTCAAAATCCTGAAAATCGCCTAAGATATAAAAATCCAACACTTTTAGAGGATTTAGCACTTGTTAAGGCTTTTCAGGAATTTCAATTAGGAAAAAATAAAGCAAAAGAATTTTTTGCTTCGTCGCATTCATCCTTTTTTAATGTTTATCTAGACTTCAAAAAATCTTTATTTCAATATTTAATTTCCGATCTCTATATTCATTCAATTGAGTTTAAAAAGCGTTTTTTAAGTGAATTGGAGGATTATATTTTAAAAATACACCCCGAGGCCGATCGAAAAAAACCCAACAATCTTTTAGTGATGAATACCTGCCAGACCACCCTCGACTACCTTTTGGCAGATCCAGAAAATGAAAGACATATTTATTTATCTAATTTTTTGGCTAACCTTGGGTCGTTACCCTTGATGGTGATGTTGGTTAAAACAATTTTGATTTCAACACCCACTAAATCCGATCTGGAATACCGAGTTTTTCGGTTGGTCGAGCGCTATAAAGCCGATCCCTTCGATCCCGATCATTGGCTCGTCGAATCTCTCGAGAATCTTAATATTGGCTTTACCGTTGGCTTTACGCCGATTGACTTTCCTGAATTTTGAGGATGGTTACTCTCTCGATTGCAGAAGAACGTAACCATCGATCGATGCGCGTTCCTTTCGATCGAGCGGATACATCTCAATTGCGTAGAATAACCCCTCCGCCTTCGGCACCTCCCCTTAGCAAGGGGAGGAGGGGAGGGGTTCCAATTGCAAAAGTGAGATGAACCCGATCGAGCGCAATCTAGCGAGCGATAAATCAAAATTGACAATTCCAAAAATTTTTAACTTTCACGAACACTAAACCCCAGAAATGTTAATTTCATTCTCTGGATAAATTTTCGATCGAAATGCCACAATCGTAAATTGTAAGTCGTCAACCGATCGAGCGATGGAACAACTGTACGAAGGCTACTGCGAACAAACACCCGTCCACCGACTTCACGAACGCTTCGGAACGGCGAACGTTTACGGACGAACGTCTCAATCTATTCTCAACCCCGCAACCGGCTACATCACAGCTTACGATTTTACACTCAATCCCTATCGGGGTTGTCAATATGGCTGTAGTTACTGTTATGCAGCAGCGTTCAGTCCCAACCCGAAAATGCGTCGCGACTGGGGGAATTGGGTCATTGTCAAAGAGAACGCCGCCGAACTCCTCGCCAAAGAACTACAGGGATGGTATCGGAAACATCCCGATCGACCCCCCTACATTTACATGAGTACGGTTACCGATCCTTACCAGCCGATCGAGACACAAAAAAAGTTGACACAGTCTTTACTCGAAGTAATGATAGAATATTGCCCCATTTTAGTGATTCAGACACGAAGTCCGATGGTAACGCGGGATATTCCCCTATTTCAACGGTTTAAAAAGCTGCGGGTGAATATGAGTATTCCGACGGGAAGCGAAACCGTTCGCAAAGATTTCGAGCCGCAATCGCCAAGTTTGAAAGCCAGACTCCACGCGATTCAAACGATTGCTCGCTCGATCGATCCCGAGAAAGGATACGTTCCCAAGTTGTCGGTGACGATTACGCCGACGCTTCCAACAAGAGCTGAAGATATGAATGGATTCGTCGAACGCTTGCGGGGAATCGATCGAATCGTCTTACAGCGATTTCACGATCCCTCGACTCGCTCGTTGGTCGCAACGACACGAGATGACGCAATTGCACTCAAGCAAAAATACCAATGGTGGTACGAAGACGAATGCCAAAGCTATGAAAATTTTAAGGCAACTTTACAACAACGTCTTCCCGAGACAGAAGTTTTAGAAAATCAGCAGGGATTTGGATATGATTGATGCACTCGTGCGGTGGTGGCGTTCCCAACAGTTGCGGCGGACGCTGATAAAGGGAAACCGACGAGATGCAGCTAAGCAGTTACAAAGTATTCGTCGATCGAAAACAAATTTATCTTGGTGGGAAGCACTTTTTTTAGAAGTCTTACAACTCCAACAGCAAAATACTGACGCCAAGAAACAACTCGCAAAGTTACGACAAAAGCTTCGACAAAGCTACGCTTCTCGAATACAAACTTTTATCCCCAACCCCGAGATAGTTCGATCGATTTCGCAAATGTTTTCCCTGCGAGAAGTTGATGATGGAATGATTCAGTGTACGGGAATTGACAATGTCGTTTTCTCTAAATTAGAAAAAGAACTCTCTGACTATTTAAAGTCCGAGTTTGAACGATACTCCAAGGATGATTTGGATCGTGAATTACAGATCGCGATTAAAGATTTAAACAAACTACAGAAAGGTATCGATCCCAATTACGATCTACCTCTTTCTTCTCATGTTTATTTTTTGAAGTATTTTATCGACAATATTTACTGTTTGTATTTAGCTTGGTTTTTGATTTATCAAAACGGTCAACTTCCCAACGAGTTGAAAATTCTCGATATTGCAGCAGGCCCAGCTACTTCGATGTTTGGTTTATTGCTATTCTTGCAGCGACTCGATCTCGAAGACGTGGTCTCGAAAGTTCACGTTTCCTATACTTCGATCGAGCAACAAGATCGATTTCAATATCGAGGCTTACAATTTTGGCGAAAATACGTGCAATCGATTTCATTTCCTACCAATATCTTTTTTCAGTTTCACACTCAAAATTTATTCGATTACGAACACTATAGCGATCGAGTTTCCGAAGAGTTTTTCAATTTTATCGTCATTTCTCACTGCTTTTTTGCCGATCCCGATCGTCGGGAACGATCGAATCGCATTTACCGTCAAATTTTCCGAAACCACCTCAAGCCGGGTGGATGGGTCTTACTGGTCGTTCAGTGGACGAAGTTGTATCGATATTACGGGATCGATCGGGATGAAAACCTACAGCGCGAACGAGACGTCGTTCAAAAATTTGTGGCTGAAGAATTAGGTTTAAAACCACATTGGTATCGTTACCTTACATCGACAGGTCAAAGAAAAAAACTAAAAAACTTTAGAAAGTTTTCAGAAGAAAATTGTTCACCGCAAAATCAGATCGGTTCTCTAGCTCAAACCTATTTAGGATTGCCTTATCGTCTCAACTACTCGATCGACGACTACGTGATTCTCGCTCAATTTAAGGATTGAAGTTAACGATCGATTTGTCCTGATGCCGAATAGAACGAGCGTTCTATAAAATATTGACAATTGGGAAGCAATAGCGTTAACACAGGAATAAAACTTCTCAATGTTTCAACACATCCACTATCCATTCCTTTCCTCAATACCGAACTCTTCCCATCTATGCCATCCATCATCCGGGGACTTCTCACATCCCTGACAAGCTTGCTCTACAGGCGCACGGTTATCGTTTTGAGCCTCTTGTTTTTGGTGGGCGCGATCTCCACACTGTGGAATATGCAACGCTTGTCCGACAATCTGATCGAAACACAGGCCTTTCAAAACGCCATGCTTTACGCTCAGGCGATTCGAGAGTCTCGAACCCTCTACAGTTCGGAAGCCGTCAGTCGCGCGAGTACCGTTGAGGGGATTACGGTTACCCACGACTACATCGCGCAAGACGGGGCGATTCCCCTACCGGCAACGTTCCTCATCGAACTCGGACAGCGCATTCGAGATAACAATCCCGGCGTTTCCGTGCGCTTGTTCAGCGCATATCCGTTCCCGTGGCGAAAAGAGACCGGTGGGCCACGGGACGATTTCGAGCGAGAGGCGTTGAAGTACTTGCAAGAGTATCCTGACGACAAGTTCACGCGCATCGAATCCATCAACAACCGACCATCCTATCGGTATACTCAAGCTGATATCATGCGGCCGAGTTGCATTACCTGTCACAACAACCATCCTGATAGCCCGAAACACGACTGGCAAGTGGGCGACGTGCGCGGCGTTTTAGAAATCGTACAACCCCTCGACGATATTGAAAGGCAAGTTCGTCGGGGCTTGCGAGAAACTTTTACGTTGTTAACAGCGGTGTTTGGTTTGGCGAGTATCGGGTTGGCCTTGGTCGTCGGGCGATTGCGGGAAACCTCGCGGGAGTTAGAACGGCGTGTGATCGAGCGTACCGCGCAACTGCAAGAATCTAACGAACAGCTCGCGAGCGAACGAGAAAAGTCCGAGCGCTTGCTGCTCAACGTGTTACCCGCCTCGATCGCGACTCAGCTCAAGGAATCTCCCAGCACCGTGGCTCAGCAATTTGACGAAGTCACGATTTTATTCGCCGATATCTGTGGCTTTACGGTCATCTCCTCTCAGATATCGGCGGCTCAGCTCGTCGAGTTACTCAACGAAATCTTTTCGCAGTTCGATCGACTGACGGAACGATACGGATTAGAGAAAATCAAAACCATCGGCGATGCTTATATGGTCGTCGGAGGCTTACCACTTCCCATGTCGAACCACGTTGACGCGATCGCCGATCTCGCGTTAGCCATGCAGCAAGAGGTTATGAAGTTGTCCGAGCGCCGCGACGAAACGCTACAAGTTCGAGTCGGGATTAATACCGGTTCGGTCGTTGCTGGCGTCATCGGTATTCGTAAATTCATTTACGATCTGTGGGGCGATGCGGTGAACGTAGCCAGTCGCATGGAGTCGTCAGGCGTTCCCGGGAAAATTCAGGTGACAGAAGCAATCTATCAACGTTTGAAAGACTGTTATACATTCGAGCAGCGCGGAACGATTTCAGTGAAAGGGAAAGGCGAGATGACAACGTATTGGTTGACCGGAAAACAGACAACCATCGAAACCTCCACGGTCTCACGATGACGCAACATCGTACTGTGGAGGTTTGAAGAGGGTTCGGTTGAAAGCATTCAGTTTTGCGACTAAGCCAATTTTTGGCGCAGAAGCCACACGCAAAAGGTGAGCATCAGTAACATACCGCTTGAAGGGGTCGCTTCGGGAACCTGTACGGGAACCCTTGACGGAACGGGGGTAATGACGGGTTGAGTGGCGATCGATTGAGTGGCGGTCGGTTGAGTAACTGGAGTGACTTGAGTTTGGGCTTGCATGACGGCTTTCCTGTAGAGTGTAACGCAACGAAACGGGCAAAGAACGTAGCTCAAAAGAGTGAGCTGAAAATAAGCTAAAATCTGAAAGACTGCGAGATTGAAAGACTGAAGAGAAGCGTTGAAATTATTGACTGTCGCGGATTTGTTGGCGTAGCAGCCACACGCAGAACGTGAGCATGAGCAAGATCGAACCGGACGGCCCGGCTTCAGGAATCGATATGGGGAAACTGAACGGAATTGAGGTGGTTGGAGCTTGGGTCGTCGTAAACGTCGTTTGTTGGGGTTGAGGTTGCATGGTCACTTTCCTCTAAAATGCACCGTAATGGTCGATCGATTCAATTAAGAGAGCTTCAATCGAGTGAGCTAATTTTGGGTCGGTCGTCTTGAAGTTCGCTCAAAGCACCGTTTCATCGGAGTTTTGAAGTTCTTCTCTCTGTCGGACAAGTCCATTATAGGCTCATTTTTGGCTCTGTCAAGAGTCGAGCTAAAATTTATCCAGAATTGAACTATCGGAGACGTGCGAGACATGGCAGCAACGCTCAAAGCCTCTCTTAAAGGTTTAGAACTCATCGATCGAGCGAGACGACATAAAGGGTGGCTGAAGTCGTCAGATGATTGGTGTCAAGCGGCCTCCACGTCTCGAGCGACCTTAAAACGGTTTTGGCGAGGATTGCCCGTTCGCGCTCAAACGTTCGTAGCAGTCTGCGAGGCCGTGGGGACGAACTGGGAGGAAGTCGTCGAAATGCCAGAACTCAATGCCACCCTCGATCGACCGATCGAACCGCCCGTCGTGCCAGACATCGCCGTTGCCGATTTTTTTGCCTATGACGAAGCTTGGGTCGGACGAGAGGGCCTAGTCAAAGACCTGACACAGCAACTGCATCAGTCTTGTCGGTTGTTGGTCTTACTCGGCATCACGGGCATCGGCAAAACAGCCCTAGCCGAACGCTTAGCCGCTGCTTTACACGACGATTGGATGGAGAGAGATTGGAGTCGCCTCGTCCGAGAAAACCTAGAAAACGAGCGACAAGCCTCAGACTTCGCCAGTGTCGTCAGTCGCTGGTGGCAGAGTTGGAGACAACCCATCGATGACTGTAAAGATCCGGAAGAGTTATTGCAGCGCACCGTCAACCGTTTTCTCGAACGTCCGTACTTATTGATCGTGGATTCTCTGGAACTGATCCTGACCGGAAACGAAGAAGAAGGTTGGAGTGACTTTCAAGATCCGTGGTGGGCGAGGTTTTTTGAGGGGATTTTGGCAGCTGAGTCTTGTCAGAGCCGAATTCTGCTGACATCTCAAGACTTCCCCGGTCAACTACCCTCCCGCTACGCCAACTTCTGGCAGTGTCAGTTCGTCAGTGGATTGAACCGTGAGGAGCAATTGGCGCTGTTTCAAAATACTGGGCTAAAAGTGAGCCGACAGGAGCAAACGTACCTCGAGCGAATCGGTACCGCTTACGAAGGCCATCCCCTCGCACTTCGCGTCATTGCTGGTGAAATTACGAACGCTCCCTTCTTAGGAAATGTGGTAGCGTACTGGAAGAAATACGGGCGGGAGATCGAAGAAGTCGAAAACGCGATCGCCGAGGCGAAAACTGGGGCAATGGCTTCTGCGAACGATCGATGGCAACTGCACCAATGTACGCGAGATTTACGTCGGAAAGTTCGAGACCGACTCGAACGGACGTTTGCCCGTCTCGAGCGGGAAGCTCATCATGCGTATTTGCTGCTTTGCGAAGCGTCTGTTTATCGCTGTCCCGTTCCCGAAGGGTTTTGGTTGAGTCACCTCGAAGACTGGGATTTCGACGAGTTCGAACGCCAGCTCGCCCTCGAAACGTTACGAGATCGCTATTTAGTCGAAGAAATCGTCGACGACGATCGCATTTTGCTCCGACAACACAACCTCGTTCGCAGCGTCGCCCTCAAACACTTACAACAATTCGATCTCGACGATGGAGAACCGTCCCGCTAACTCAGAAGCCGAGGAAAACCCCTCCCCATCCCGTACAGAAGCCATCCTCGATCGACTTCAGCTGCATCCGGTACAGCTTAAAAACATTTTGCCTCGATGGAAGCGGACGCATTACCGTGCTGTACTCAACTGGTTGACGCACTACCAACCCAAACCCAACGGTTCCAACCTCGATCGCGTGCGAAACTACCTCGAAGCATTCCGCCATCTGTGCGAGATCGAAGATTGGGAGCGGGCGCGAGTCGTTCTATTTTTAAGGCTGGACACACCAACGGGAGACGAACTGCACAAACAACTCGAAGTTTGGGGATACTACCGCGAACAAATCGAACTGTACGAAAGTATTTTAGGAAAAGGCGATCTCGAACTCGATTTAACCTGCCTCAAAGGATTGGGAACGGCGTACTCCTACCTCGGCGATTACCAGCAGGCGATTGCTTGTCATCAAAAACATTTACAAATCGCACGCATTCTCGGCAACCGCCAAAGTGAATCGATCGCGCTCGGAAATCTGGGCTTGGAGTACTACTATATCGGCGAGTATCAACGGGCGATCGAATATCACGAACGCACGCTCCAACTCTCCCGCGAGATCGGCGATCGACTCGGAGAAGGTCAAGCACTCGGCAATCTCGGGCTAGCGTACCACGCCATGGGAGACTACCAACGGGCGATCGCCCAACACGAGAAAGACTTAGCGATCGCGAGAGAAATGAACGATCGACTCGGAGAAGGTCAAGCGCTCGGCAATCTCGGCTATGCGTACTACGCCCTCCACGATTACGATCGAGCGCTCAATTGCGAGCGTCAGTACCTCGAAATCTCGCGAGAAATTAGCTTTCGAGAAGGAGAGGGAATCGCGCTCTCGAACATGGGAGAAACCTACATCCGCCTCGATCGATATGGAGATGCTCTTGCCGCGCTACAAGAAGCTCTCGACATCGCACGGGAAATCGGAGATCGACACGGCGAAGCAGAGGGCCTCAAAAACCTTTCCGAACTCTATCAGCACCTCGAAGAGCCTCAAGTCGCACTCAACTACTGTCAGCAAGCCCTCGCGATTGCTCGCGGCTTAGGCGTTCCCCTCGCCCAAGAATGCGAAACTCTCCTGAAACAGTTGTTGAAGTAATCGAGGAGATGACCGGATGGAGAGACGACCGAATAATGTCCAATCGACCCCATCATCCCATCACCTCCAATTCCCCACGAGGACAAACGGCCCCCAATAATACGGACTCGCAAACCGATCGTCTGTCAGCAAATCGAGCTGAGCTTGTCGTAGAGCTTCCGCCTTGTTAATGTGTCCGTCGTCATGAATTTCTTTCAGGTGTCGGTAAAACTGTGTCATCAGTCGTGCCGTCGATCGATCGTTGACGTTCCACAAACTCCCAACTGTACTGTGCGCTCCCACTCGGATACCCATGCCCGCAAATCCCAACACCGTTCGATCGTTCCCTTCTGCCGTTTCACAGGCACTCAACACCAGCAACTCTAAGGCATGACGATGGCGGGTGACGTTCTGATGTAAAATCTGCGCCAGTCGATCGAGGGTCAGTGGGCGATCCCAAGCCAAAACAAAGGTATTTTCAGCAAAGGTGTCGAATTGAGCGTGAGTGGCGATATGAATGGCCGTAAACGCTCGATCTCGAACGGCTGCTTCGAGTCGATCGCTTTTAAATGCTTCCTCAAACAATAACTGTGCGTTCACGATCGAGGAAATTTCTCGCAGTTCCTCCTCGACATAGGGCAAATCCGTCCAGTTTGTGGGTGCGAATTGAGGCAACGACGTTAAATCGATCTGACTGAAGCTCGAACGTCCTGCCGCTAACAGGTCGAATCCCCCAGGAGGAGAGGCGGGCATATCCAACAACTGCAAACCCGGTGCGATGGCAATCGAATACTTTTCCACCAAAAATTTCTCGCCGTCGTACAATACCGAGACGGGCAGATTTTGCAACGCACCATCCAAGACAAAAGCGACCGTCGTTCCCAAACGATCTGACAAGTCTCGTTCGAGCGGGCGAAACAACATATCGTAAGCTTGCTCGAGGGGCTGTTGCCAAAGGAAATCGTTAGCCAGAGACTGGCGGATAATCTCGACAAAGGTTTCCATTCCTTCCTGTGGGAGGGGCGATCGATAGTGGCGCAGCGGTGCGTTGGGTACCGATAAGATCAGGTGTAATCCGTCCGGTAGCACGATAGTGTACACCGCGCTCGCTTGCGCGTCGAGATCTTCGATCGAGCGTTCGACCGTTTCCGAACAAGCATCCCCGAAAAAGTTATCGAGTTCTGCCAGTTGCAAAGCCTCAATCGCATCTTGCGCCTGTCGCAACTCTTCTGGCGTCGGGGACTCCGAAGCCAATAACAATCCGACCCACTCGCGATAGACCGGTTCGACCTCGTCGCGAAAATCGTATTGCACGTCTCGGTTGAGGGCGCTGAGATCCCCGCGCAACCATTGCAACGTTTCCACAGCAGAACGATACGCCTCGAGCGCCCCCAGACGATCGCCGGAGCGCTCGAGCAACCGCCCCAATTGCCATTGCCAACGATAGGCAATATTCCAAGCCTCGATCGAGCGAGCAATTGCCAATGCCGATCTCGTCAATCGTTCGGCCCCCTCTCGATCTCCAGCCAGTTCGTAGAGTTCTCCGAGCTGTCCCAAAGCATACGCTTCACTGCGTCGATCGCCGAAGCTTCGTGCAAGATCGATGGCCTGCGCGATCGAGAGGGCGATGTCCTCAAACGAAATCGGACTTTGTCCCGCTTCGGCCAACTGTTCCCCATGGGGAGATGCAACGTAGCAGTCGCGAAACAGAGGAGATTGATAAGGACGATACTCCGGTTCAGTCGATCTCGAGTTTGAAACGACTCCGAACGTTTCACCTTCAGGTGGGTTCGCGACTTGAAGGGTTTGCAACTTCAAACACGTGAGGCTGTAGGCAAAGTTTAACAGCTCGATCGCCGCATCGCGACTGGGCGGTTGTAAAGTCAACTGCAGCCACAGTTGCGCTAATAACTCTTGCACGCTCCCCTCAATAGGAGTTTCAACCAGTAAGCTCAGTAAGTTGAGTTGCGCTCGTCGTCGAGCAACGTCTGAACCGGGAACGCGAATCGCTTGACGGTAAAATTCTGCTGCCGTTGTGAAATGTGAATGCGCCGGACGACCGTATCCTTCATAACGCTTGCCAAGGGTACGGTGGACGTTTCCCAGACTCACCAACAGTTCAGAGAAGAGCGGCTGCTCGGAGAGTTGCTGAGACATAGCAAGACCGTACTCGAGGACTCGTCGAGCGGCCCCAAGAGAGCCTAAATTCGTCAGGACTTCCCCGAATTGGTGTAGGACAGCAACGTTAACAACTGTGTACTCGAGTTCCCGGAGCGGTTCGAGTCTGGTGAAGGCTGTACTGGAGTTGAGATTGGGGGAATGCTGTCCCGCTTCTACAAACGACGGTTCTAGGGTAATGTCGTCCGAAACAATGAGTTGGAGTGTTTCCCGCGACAGTCCCAACCGCTCCCCCAAAAGGAATGCTGCTCGCCGCTGTCGTCCTTCCACCTTGAGTGTCTGTACTTCCTCCAACAGCTCGACGCTCGGCAAGCGCGGCTCGACTAAGCTGACCCTTGAAGGTTCGATCGAGCTGGGATAGGTGGGATCTGAAACGTCAATTTGGATCGATCTCGCACTGAAGACGACGCACGACCAGATCGTCAGAACCCACAGCAATCCCCACATCCACCACCGACGCACACCTCTTAACACGCTTTTCTCTTAACCTCTTTGAGGATGTTTGAAAAGTTAATTGAAATCCGACTCAAAAAACGCTTTATCGACTCGATCGATTTCGCTAAAATCTTTATTCGGGAAGACTTCTCAGGGTATTTTTCAACATCTTCTCAAACTCTCAATCTAAATCCTTCTCATCTCCATCGATCGTCCGAACACAATCGAGTCGATCTAAGCCTCGATCTCCCGAGAAACGGTCAACACAATCGCGAACAGACACTGTCCGTTTTTAAAGAGAACGAGACGTCTATCTCCAGCTCGCAGAGATGCCTTACGATTTGAATGACGATCCCAATGACAACTCCGATCGAGCCGGGCTTTCAGTCTGATGAGGGCGATTCTTACACCCTAACGCAGACCGCGTCTGTACGTTTTCGTACTTAGGACGAGCCTCGAACGGTCAACGGACGGTTCTGCCCGACATAACGTTCGGGGGCGTTTCCCACCTCCCACCTCTCGAACGATTACCATCCCCAAGTTCCCGGTTCTCCTTTGAACGGCCCGACAATATCTCGGGTAATCCAACCGCCGTAAAAGTCCCCAGCTTGCGGCATCACCCGTTCGTCGTCGAGGAAACAGTCGTCCATAGAACTCGGATAAAAGGCGACGTAATCCTGGATGTCCCGAAACGCCTCCGTGGGATTGGCATAAAACCAGGCTGCATTTTCAGCCTCTCGATCGCCCACCTTCACCGTATAGTATCCCGCACGACCTTTCCACTCACAGAACGACGATCGATTCGTTCGCACGAGATACTGAGCTTGAATGTCATCGAGCGGAATGTAGTACACCGGCGGATGGCTCGTTTCGAGAACGCGCTTGGCGCGGTGGGTGTCGGCGATGGGAACGCCATTGAAGACGACTCGAACCTGTTTGGTCGAGTTTTCCAGCCGAGGTGGACGGGGATAATCCCAGACCGATTCTTGTCCGGGTTCGGGTGTGATGCGTTGAGGATGGTTTCCAAACATGAGACGTGTCGAGTTTCGTTGGGTCGAGATCGAGCGACCTTCGGGTTGCGTTTTTCCGCAAACAGCGAGTTTCTAAAGACTTAAACTTATGGTAGACGATTGTCCCTTGTCCGCCAAGAGACAACCCTCCGATCGTATAAGTGGAAAAAATCAAGGGTGAAAATTTTTCTCGACAGTTCTGTTCCCGGTTAACGGTTTGCGCGAACTCGTTCGCTTTTAGGTCTTTAGCCGTCAATCCTCATCCTTCGATCGATCGAGTCCGCGACTCCAAATCGCAAAATTTTATAAAGTTTTTTAGAGTATATATCGAACGTTTGTTAGATTTGCTTTATGCTGAATTTGTAAAAGCTGTACCAAATTTCGAGCGTTAAGCTAGGTGATATTTCGGTCGATTCTTTTTGAAGCAATCGATTTCAAGAATCGCGACATCCGAGCGATCTCAGGATAGATTGCAGCCCAGGCAGAATCGCCCCGTCCCAACCCAACATTTGAGGAACAGAGCGTGCCGAATCCGATTTGGAATGAAACCCTCGAAATTGGCATTCCGTCCATCGATCGACAACACCAGCAACTCGTCGAGCAAATGACTTTATTAGTGGATGCCATGCGAGAAAACCGAGCGAACGAAGAGATCGCGAACATTATTCAGTTTCTCGATCGATATATCAGCCAGCACTTCAGTTTTGAAGAACATTGTATGGCAACTTATTGCTGTCCCATTGCCTGTCAGAACCAAGACGCACACCGACAGTTCGTCCAAACATTTCAACAAATCAAAACCCAATTCGATCGAGAAGGCTCGAGTTTGTCTCTCGTTCTACAAGTCAATCAAAGCCTTCTCGACTGGTTTATCAACCACATTCGCAAAATCGATACTCAACTCGCCCGATCGATGACCTGTCCGGTGAACTACAGCCAATTGCCCACCAAAACGAACGCTCCCCAATAGTAGGGATGCGAAAATTCCTCACGCTCGAGGATCGATCGCTGCGCTGCCCGTAACGACTGCGCTTTAGTCGTGTTGAGTTCGCCGAGTTCTCGATAGAACTGCGACATCAGCTGTGCCGTCGCTCGATCGCTGATATACCAGAGCGAAGCCACCGTACTACGAGCGCCCGCTCGCACGGCAATTCCCGCCAAGCCCAACGCGGCTCGATCGTCTCCAGCTGCCGTTTGACAGGCACTCAGCACCAACAACTCGATCGCTCGATCGCCGCGAACGTCGCTCTCGAGCAGTGCGGCAAATTCCCGCGCGTTAAGGCGTCCGTTCCAAGTCAGCAGAAACGTATTCTCCGCACTCGAACTAAACTGACCGTGCGTTGCAAAATGAACCACCGGAAACGGCAACGTTGCAATTAACTGCTGAATATTGTCCTCCGTAAACCTTTGATTGAGTAACGCGGCAGTCGGAACCTCCAACCCAATCCGCTCGAGTTCGTACTCGACCCCCGGTAACGGCTCAAATCCCTGACGCGCCTCGCTCAAACCTCCCAACAGCAATTGAAAATCCGACGTTTCACTCGACGTCGACGTGAGTAACTGCAACCCAGGCGTGAGGGCGACGGCATACCGTTCCACTAAATAGCGTTCCCCATCGTACAGCGTGCTCATGGGCAATTTGCGGAACAGCCCATCGAGGACGAACACGAGCGTTTCAATATCGCGTTCCGCCAAATCCGCTTCAATGGGACGCACCAACCAATCGTAAATTCGACCAGACGGTTCGAGAAAGAAGGAGAGGTTGCGAATGCGACGCGGGTTGACGAGGCCTTCGAGGGCCTGATAGAGAACCGCATCGATTTGCGGTTTCGGCAAGTTCGTCGTGTAGCGGCGCAAAGGCTGTCCGGGAATCGAGGCAATGGTTTCGAGGCGATCGGGAAGGACGATGGCGTAAATCGCCGCCGCTCGATCGTCGACTTCGTCGATGTTTGCCGGCTCGGCATCGAGACAGGCATCGCGAAAAAAGTTATCCAACTCTGCCAGTTGCAGCGCTTCGAGGGTTTGGCGAGCGAGTCTCAAATCCTCCTGACTCGGTTCGAGATCCGGTTGTAGGAGCAATCCCACCAATTCTCGATAGACCGGTTCCACGCGATCTCGAAATGAAAACTGTACGTCCGAGCTAATAGCGACGAGATCCGATCGAAGCGTTTTCAGCGTTTCCACCGCTTGTGAGTAAGCCGCGATCGCCTCTCTTCGATACGGTTCGGCACGATCGGCCAAATCGGCCTTAGCTTTCAAAACACGTCCCAGTTGCCACTGCCACTGATAGATAATATCGTCGGCGTTGATGCGTTGGGCCAACCATAGCGCTTCCTGGGTGAGTTCCCGCGCCTCGTCCCACTGTTGCCGTTTTTCGTATAGCCGTCCCAAATGACCCAACGCATGAGACTCCGTGCGGAGATCGCCCAGTTGTCGCGCTTGGTTCGTTGCCGTCACGAGCGACTGAAGTGCCAGTTGAAACGTTGCATCGTCCGCTCGATCGCTCGATCGCAACAAACGATCGGACCAGTGAATGCGGGCGTAAATCGCCGCTTGCGTGACTGGGAGTCGATCGATGTCCGACGAGAGCGATTCCCCAATCGCTCGAGCAGATGCCACGTCCCCTCGTTCCAACACGACCCCCATTTGATTGAGTCGTGCTTGGACGCGACCGAGACGAGTCGTCGCGAGATCTACACTGCGTCGGTAATACTCGAGAGCCACGTCATACTCCCCGCGCACTCGTGCCGTATTTCCCAAACTCGCCAACACCGTAGCGGCAACGTCTGGCAAGTCCAACTGTTGAGCGATCGCCAAACTTTCCGTCAAAATCGCTTGCGACTGTTCCAAATCGCCAACGACGCGCAAGGCTTCCCCCAAACTTTGGAACGCCAGTGCCTTCAAGCGCGTGTCCGGTCGCTCGGCGAGACTGACACGGGTATCAGACAGCGTTTTAACCGCTTGACGGTACAACCCGAGCAACTGCATCCCTCGGGATTGAGCGACTCGGACGCGAGTTATCCCTTCCGAATCGTCGAGTTCCGCATACAGACGAGCCGCTTGCGCCCAGGTGTCGATCGCCTGCTCGATCTGTCCTGACGACTGTTCCAACTGTCCGCGCACTTCCAACACCTGTGCGAAAACCTTGGGGTGCTCGTCCGGCGTCAAAAGCGTCAAACTGTCTGCCACAGCACGGTGTGCCGCGTCCAGATTGCCCATTGCGTGATAGACGAGGGCGAGATTTCGCAAGGCCGTCGATCGAACGACCCCATCGTCTGCCACTTCGATCGACTGCTGCAACACCTCGATCGCCGCTTCGTAGTCTCCCGCTTCGTAGCGTTCGCGGGCATTTCGGTCTAAGGTTTCGAGTCGATCGATCGACTGCGGTGCGATCGTCGCCTGTACGACTCGGCAACCTGCCACCAACACAACCCAGAGTGCAACAACGCTACAGAGAGACGTCCAAGCTCGTTTTGCGGCGAATTGCCGCTGATTCCGCAGTTTGGGAAACCTTGCCGTCCAAGCCATTATCAATGTTAAACCTTTTAACAACAATGTCTTGTTCGCCTTTTTAACATCAAATGACAGCCGTTTGCTGCCAACAACCCATCGCGAATAGTAATACAGTAAAAGTATGCGATCGCTCGCTCGATAGGGTGCAACCGTCCCACAAACCGACGAACGAGATGAGAAGATGAGATAGAGAGTAAAGACCCGATTGCCTTATCGTCACATCACCACCTCGTCACATCATCGTTCCCAATCTCCTCGACCCATTTCAAATGAATGGTTCCTTCCACTTTTTCAAATCAGCCGATCGAGATTTTAGTGGTGGACGACACCCCTGCAAACCTACGTTTGCTGAGCTACGTGTTGTCCAAACAAGGGTATACCGTTCGGGTCGCATCGGGTGGCCAAGCAGCCTTAGAGGCAATCGATCGAGCGTTACCCGATCTCATTTTGTTAGATATTCTCATGCCCGAAATCGACGGTTTTGAGGTCTGTCAAACCTTAAAAGCGAATCCGCGAACCCGAGACGTTCCCGTGATCTTTTTGAGCGCCCTTCACGAAGCTTTCGACAAAGTTAAAGCCTTCCAAGTCGGTGGTGCGGATTACGTTTCCAAACCCTTCGAGATCCCAGAACTCGTGGCCCGCATCGAATACCAAATGCGTTTGCGAGTTTTGCAAACCTCCCTACAAGCTCAAAACGAACGTTTGCAGCAAGAAATCGAAGCCCGCAGACGCATTGAAGAAGAATTGAGTTTGTTGTTGATGGTCACGCGCACCATCGAACACGCCGCCACCGTTCGAGATGCCCTCAACGCCACCATTCGCGCGATCGGACACTCGATCGGCGCACGGCTGGCTGAAGTATGGCAACCCCGCGAACTCAGCCAACAACTCGTGCGCGTCGGACAGTTTCTCGGCACGGATCGCTCTGAGATCGTCGAATTTGCAGAACGTCGGGACGCCATCGCTTTCAAAATTGGAGAAGGTTTGCCGGGGCGAGCCTGGCAGTCGCGTTGTCCGGAGACCTCCAACGAGGCGAGTTCGTCCCCTTGGGGCTTTGCCGTCCCCGTCCTGCAACGCGATCGATTGTTGGCGGTTTTCGTGTTTTTTAAATCCGATCGCGACCCCGACCTCGACCCGACGTCCGTTCCACCGCGCGAACGGGACGTGGAACTTGTAGAATCAGTAGTGTTACAAACGACAGCTGCTCTCGGCCAAAAGCAGATGGAAAGTCTGTTGCGAGAAACTGAAGAGCGATATCGTCGCCTCGTTGAAAACGCCGCGGAAGGGATTTACCAATCGACACCAGACGGCCGGTATCTCAGCGTCAATCCCGCTTTAGCCCGACTGTACGGCTACGATTCGCCCGAGGAAATTACCGCCACGATCGACGACATCGCCATCCAACTGTACGTCGATCCCCGTCGCCGCCGAGAATTTATCGAGTTACTCGATCGAGAGGGGAGCGTTTCGGATTTCGAGTCCATGGTTTACCGCCGCAACCGAACGATCCTGTGGATTTCCGAAAACGCCCGAGCCGTGCGCGATAGCAACGGCGTACTTCAATACTATGAAGGCATCGTGTCCGACATCACCACCCGCAAACTCACCCAAGAAGCACTGAAATTTCAAAAAGAACAAACCGAGCAACTCCTGTCGAACATCTTACCGGCCCCCGTAGCCGAACGTTTGCAAGCTGGTCAGATTACGATTGCCGACCGTTTCGACGATGCCAGCATTTTATTTGCTGACTTAGTGGGATTTACCCAATTCTCCGCCCGGAAAACACCCACCGAAGTCGTCGAAATTCTCAACAGCATTTTCAGTCAATTCGATCGACTCTGCGAACGCTACTGCGTCGAAAAAATTAAAACCATCGGCGACGCTTACATGGTCGCTGGAGGCGTACCCGTTCCCCACGACGACAGTGCCGATGCCATCGCCGATTTAGCCCTCGAAATGCAGTCAACCCTCGCTCAGTTTTGTCAAGAGACGGGAGAACACCTGCAACTGCGCGTTGGTATTCACATCGGGCCCGTTGTAGCCGGAGCGATCGGCTTGAGCAAGTTCGCTTACGATTTGTGGGGAGATACCGTCAATACAGCCTCGCGCATGGAGTCCAACGGCGTACCCGGTCGCATTCAGGTGAGCAAAGCCGTGCGCGATCGACTGCACGAGCGATTTAAATTCGAGTGGCGCGGTGAAATTCCCGTCAAGGGGAAAGGGACGATGACTACGTACTTTCTGCTGGCGCGCAAATGTCCCCAAGTGTCTTCAGATTTATCGAACCCCAACCCACACCGTTGCCTATGAATTTGGTGGATGCACGCCAAACGTCCCAAACTGAACTGCGAGGAAATATATTAGTCGTCGATGATGCCCCCGCAAATTTAGTGCTGTTGCGACAAATCCTCTGCGCCCGAGGATATCGCGTTCGGGTTTCTCGAACCGGGGAATTTGCACTCAAATCCACCTTTGCCCAACAGCCCGATTTGATTTTACTCGACATCAAAATGCCGGACATGGACGGTTACGCGGTTTGTCGCGCCTTGAAAGCCGATCGCCGCACCTGCAACATTCCCGTCATTTTTCTCAGCGTCGTCGAAAGCGCCAACGAGAAGGTCGAAGCCTTTCGCCTCGGCGGTGCGGACTATATTACCAAGCCGTTTCAAACGGAAGAAGTCCTCGTGCGCGTCGAACATCAGTTACTCGTCCAGCGTCAAAAAATTCAACTCGAACGGGAAATTCTCGAACGTCAGCGAGCGGAAACGGTGTTGCGGGAGTCTCAATCCTTACTTTGGGGCGTCTTGAACAGTTCCCTCGACGGTGTAGCGGCGTTTCGAGCCGTGCGCGATCGATCGCAGCAGATCGTCGATTTTCAAGGATTGGTCGCCAATCCTGCCGCCGCGAAAATGGTGGGAGAGGCATCAGAGGGATTGGTAGGGCAACGATTACTCGACGTGTGGCCGGAAGCTCGCAAACTTGAGGTGTTCGACGATTTCGTCGCGGTCGTGGAAACCGGAAATCTCCTCGATCGAGAAGTCTATTGTACCTCGGGACATTTTAGCGGTTGGTTGCAGCTCGTTGCGGTGAAACTCGAAGACGGTCTGACTGTGACGTTTCGAGATGTCACCGAACGAAAACAGATGGAACTGGCCTTGAAGGCTGCGAACGTCGAACTCCAACAGCAGGCATACTTGGACGGACTGACGCAGTTAGCCAACCGTCGGCGCTTCGACGAGTATTTTCAAGACGCTTGGGATCGCTGCACTTGTTCCGGTCAATCTCTCTCGTTGATTTTATGTGATGTCGATCGATTCAAGGCCTATAACGACACTTACGGCCATCAAGCTGGCGATCGCTGTTTGCAGCAAATTGCGGTTACCCTCAGAAGTGCGAGCAATCGTCCCGCCGATCTCGTGGCGAGATACGGTGGTGAAGAGTTTGCAGTGGTTCTCCCGGATACGGAAGCTTCGGGCGCGATTCGCGTGGCCAAGCGGTTGCGAGATGTCGTGCGGCAATTAAAACTTCCCCATGCAACATCGGGCGTGCGCGAGATCGTAACGCTCAGTGTTGGCATTTCGAGTTGTATGCCCTGCCAAGATCGAAAAACGTTACCGAAAGATCTCGTTCGCGCAGCCGATCTCGCACTCTACCGCGCGAAAGAAGAGGGACGAGATCGCGCTTGCTGGCAAATGGTTCGCATTCGATCGAGCGAAGTCGAATTCCCATCGATCGAGCATTCCGAACGTTAGGGTTAGGCTGCGAACATCCAAGACAACTTGAAAGATAGCGTTGAACGATCTTCCCTAAAACATCGGAGAAAATGCGATCGAGTCGTCTCCAAACCTCATTGAAATCGATCTCGTTCGCCTGGAAAGACGGCTGGTGTTCTGGCCAAAAATCCGTAATACCACCGTCTCCCGTGAAGTTAAGCTTCGTTCGTTGAACGCTAAAATCCTATGACTTTTCCCCGACTCGCCTTCACCGGCATCGGAATCGCACTCGTCGCCACACTCTCCGGTTGTACCCGTCTCGTTATCGACGAATACGAGGCTACCGCCCTGACCACCTATACTTGGCGCGTTGAATACCGCGAAACCGAAAGCGACAAACTGCCGCGATATGCAGAATTCGCCTCGAACTCGCTGCTCAATGCCAACGGAGAACCGCCCGATGCAGCTGTGGGAGAGGCGGACGAAAAAGGCCTGTGGTGGCCGGTGCTTCCGCCTCGCCCGACGGTTGAAGAAATCGAAGCACAGCAAAAAGCCCGAGAACGCCCTGAACCGCCCGAACTGCTGAAGACGGTAGAATATCAAATATCCTACGATCGAGGGGGACGACGAGTGACCCTGCCCACGGATTACGCTTCCTATCGACAAGCCGTCCGCGCCCTTCAAGCCGGACGCTCTCTCCAATTAACCCTCGGACTCGACGATCGAACGGTGGAAAAAGCCGATCCCCTTTAAAGATTTATGGTCGCACCGCTTCTCAACAATCGCTATCTCGTTCTCGCCACGCTTAGAACCGGGGGGTTCGGTCAGACTTATCTCGCCGAAGACACGCATCTTCCCTCTCGGCGACGCTGTGTCATCAAGCAACTGCAACTCGTCACCCCATCCCCCGATCGATCTCGAACGAAAGGACAGGGGGACGCTTCCCCCACAGATGTATGCGCTCGCTTTGCTCGGGAAGCCGCCGTACTCGAAACGTTGGGCGACGCACACGCGCAGATTCCCCGCTTGTACGCTTACTTTTCCGAAGGGGGACAGTTTTACCTCGTGCAAGAGTGGATCGATGGGGAAACCCTCCTCGATCGCGTGCGCCAACTGGGGACTTGGGACGATCGAGCCGTGACGAAACTGTTGACCCAAATTCTCCCCGTCCTCGATTTCATTCACGGTCGTGGCATCGTTCACCGCGATGTCAAACCCGATAACATCGTGCTGCGGCGAACGGACGGTCTCCCGGTTCTCATCGATTTCGGTGCGGTGAAAGAAGCGGTCAACGCCCCCGATAACGCGCCGCAATCGTCAATTGTCATCGGAACGCCGGGATTTATGGCGAGCGAACAGGCTGCCGGACGGCCGACCTTCACCAGCGATCTCTATAGTTTGGGACTAACCGCAATTTACCTGCTATCGGGGAAATTTCCCCAAGATATCCCGATCGATCCGAAAACTGGAGAACTGCTCTGGCGGGAGGTGTTACCGTCAGTCGGGGGACGCTTGGCAACGACGATCGATCGATCGATTCGCTTTCACCCTCGAGATCGATTCAGCAGTGCGGCGGAAATGCTGGCAGCCCTGGCTCCGGCGGCGGAAATGTCCTCGCTCAAAACGGTAGCTGTCGCCCCTGCGGCCCCCTCTCAAATGGCGACCCGCCTTCAACCCAAAAAGACGCGACGACAATCTCCTCCTCCCTTAGAGAAACGACCCGGTTTCAAATCTCGGAATCCGAGACGCTTTCCCTTCGTGGGCCTGGCGACCGTGGCGGTCGCGATCGGGGGGTTAACCTTGGGATGGCAGGCGATGCAGCCGTCTCTCCAAGATCGAGGCGATCGACCGTCAAAAGAACAGCCGACTTCAACGATTGACGAATCCGACCGCAGGGGAGGCGCTTCTCCATCTTTTACCCCTCCACCCATGCCCGAACCCGTCGTTCGAGACCGGCCCGAACCGGAACGCGATGCAGTATCTGAGGAGAAAAAAATCCCAATCTCTCTGGAGCCGGAACCGACGCCACCACCAACCCCCGAACCGACACCCACGCCGGAACCCGACCTGGAGCCGACCCCTGCCCCAGATCCGGTAGAGCCAGAACCGGACGATTCCGCTCCGACCGCAGATCTCGAACCCGTTGACTCGATCGAACCCGAGCCGAGCAATTCCCCACCCCTCGAAGAACCGGAACCCTCGATCGAGCCGCTTGAAAAGCCACCCATGTTCGAGCCAAAATTCGATCCTGAAGCCAAAGTTGAGGTACTCGATTGGGGAGAAGAGCCAGAGGAAAAGACACCGTGATGGCGAAGTGAGGGAGTGAAGGATGTCTAAAATCTTTCAAACGATCGTCGTTATTGCAGGGATCGTGTTTTGCGCCGATCTCGCCGCTCAGATTGTCGGCGAAATTTTGTGGTTTCGCGAAGTGGGATATTTAACCGTCTTTCAAACGCGACTGCAAACTCAAGCCATCATTTGGTCGATCGCCGTCGGAAGTACTCTCCTCACGTGTTGGGGAAACCTCGCCCTGGCAAAACGGTTGAAGTATCTCGATAGCAAGCGCAGTCGATCGATCGATCGACCCGATAAGTCCCCGCCGATAAAATCGCGATACCCTAACGCGCGATACCCCGATCGATGCGAACCCCAAACTACACCAGCCATCGGACTGAGCGGCCTGCTGGTCATCGGTTGGAGCTTGGGCTTCATTATCGCCGTCATGGTGGTGTACTACGGCGATTTAGCCGCCCAACTGTGGCAGCCCGACTGGACGCTTCCCAGTATCACGCCCCCGCTTCCCCGACGGCTCAACATCCTCGAATACTTACCGTCGCTGTTTCCGATTCCAGAGTATCCCTTCCAGTGGATCGTTCTCACGGCACTACCGATAGTCGTGCTGCTGTTTTCCCGCCTCTGCTTGCCCGTTTTTTCGATCGCCTTAAGTCTCGTTCTCGGAATTATCCTTCCGGCGCAATGGGTTCGGGTTTTACAGAGCCTACAACCGACTGTTTTTTCCCAAACCGATCCCCTATTCGATCTCGACATCGGCTTTTACGCCTTTCGACTCCCCATCCTCGAAATCTTAGAGTTTTGGGCCGTCGGTGTCGTCGGCTATTGCTTCGTTGCCGTGACCTTAACCTATCTGTTATCCGGGGATTCCCTCAGCGAAGGGCGATTTCCCGGTTTTTCACCGCCCCAACAGCGTCACCTCCAAGGTCTCGGGAGTGCCATGGCCTTTGTCTTAGCGGTGAGTTTCTGGCTGCAACGATACGAATTGCTGTATTCCGAAGACGGGGTCATCTACGGTGCGGGCTACACTGACGTAACGGTTAAACTTCCCGCCTACACGGCTTTAGCCCTGCTGGCCGCCGCCATTGCTGTGTTGTTATTGTGGCAAGCCTCGACCGGGGCTTCTCCCTTCAATCGCTGTCCCCCATTCCGTCGCCCTCGCACCGATCGATCTGACTCGCCGCCTTCCCGAAAAATCTTGATTCCGCCGCTGTTCGCAATTTTGGGAGGCTATGCGATCGTGGCAGTTGTGACCACAGGCGTGTTACCTGCGTTAGTGCAACGCCTCGCCGTGCAACCGAACGAATTGGAGCGGGAACGCCCTTTTATCGAGCGCAGCATTGCTTACACTCGCCACAGTTTCGATCTCGACAACATTGAAGTTGAAACCTTTAATCCCACCAGTTCCCTCGACGAAGCGGTGTTGAAAGCTAATGCCCTAACGGTGAACAATATTCGCCTGTGGGACAGTCGCCCCCTGCTGGAAACGAACCGCCAACTGCAACAAATTCGCCTGTATTACAAGTTTCCCAACGCCGATATCGATCGATACAGCATTCGACGCAATGCAACACCTGATAATCCGCAAACCAATGAAACTCGCCAAGTCTTCATCGCGGCGCGGGAGTTGGATTACGATGCGGTTCCCGAACGCGCGCAAACCTGGGTCAACCAACACCTCATCTATACCCACGGCTACGGTTTTACGATGAGTCCGGTGAACACGGCGACATCGAGCGGCTTACCGGAATATTTTGTCAAAGGGATTACGGGAGAATTGACGCCCAGCCTTCTCTCAGAAGGGGAGGACACCCTCGTCCCGACGCCTTTGAGTCCTGGAGCGCCAACAGAACAGGTTGAGGAACCCGTACAAGCGGCGAACGAACTGATTCGCGACAGCATTCCCATCGGTGCGCCACGCATCTACTACGGGGAACTGACGGATAATTACGTGATGACTTCAACGCGCGTTCAGGAGTTGGATTATCCCAGCGGCGACGAAAACGTTTACAACACCTACAGCGGCATTGGGGGAATTCGCATCGGGACGGGTTGGCGACGTTGGTTGTATGCGACGTATTTGCACGACTGGCGTATGGTGTTGACGGAGAATTTTCTGCCGGAAACGAAGTTACTGTTCCGCCGAAACCTCGATCGACGAGTGAGATCGATCGCCCCGTTTTTACGCTACGACCGCGATCCGTATTTGGTCACGGCGGATGCAGATCCCCAAGACGACGATCGAGAAAAAAACTATCTGTACTGGATTCTCGACGCTTACACGACTAGCGATCGATATCCCTACGCCGATTCGGGCGATTTCCCGTTTAACTACATCCGCAATTCGGTCAAAGTGGTTATCGATGCTTACAACGGCTCGGTGAATTTTTACATCGTCGATGCTCGCGATCCGATTTTGCAAACCTATCGCAAACTCTTTCCGACGCTGTTTCAACCCCTTTCCGCCATGCCGGATACCTTAGCACGACACATCCGCTATCCGGTGGATTTGTTTTCGGTACAGTCGGAACGGTTGCTCGTGTATCACATGACCGACCCGCAAGTGTTTTACAACCGGGAAGATCAGTGGCAGGTTCCGACGGAAATTTATCGCAACGAACCGCAGGAGGTGGAGCCGTATTACTTGATTATGAAACTGCCGCAGACGACTTCGGAGGAGTTTGTTTTATTGCAACTGTTCACGCCGAGGCGACGGGCGAACGCGATTGCTTGGTTAGTAGGTCGATCGGATGGGGAAAATTACGGCAAATTGTTGTTATATAAATTCCCCAAACAGGAACTCGTTTACGGGCCGGGACAAATTGAAGCTCGTATCAACCAAGATCCGCTCATTTCACAACAAATTTCCTTGTGGGACCAGCAAGGATCGCGCGTGATTCAAGGGAATTTATTGGTCATTCCCATCGAACGGTCGTTGTTATACGTCGAACCGTTATATCTAGAAGCAGAGCAGAATAGCTTACCGACATTAGCTCGCGTCATCGTGGCTTACGAAAATCAGATTGCCATGGCTCCAACGTTAGATAAGGCGTTAACAGCGATCTTTACCCCTGAAGAACTACCCGCTCGCAGTATTATTCGATCGATCGAAGGGCTTTTACAGTGAGCAGTGAGCAGTGAGCAGTGAGCAGTTAAGAGTGAGCAGTGAGCAGTGAAGAGTGAGCAGTGAGCAGTGAGCAGTGAGCAGTGAAGAGTGAGCAGTGAGCAGTGAGCAGTGAGCAGTGAAGAGTGAGCAGTGAAGAGTGAGCAGTGAGCAGTGAGCAGTGAGCAGTGAGCAGTGAGCAGTGAGCAGTGAGCAGTTAAGAGTGAGCAGTGAGCAGTTAAGAGTGAGCAGTGAAGAGTGAGCAGTGAAGAGTGAGCAGTGAAGAGTGAGCAGTGAAGAGTGAGCAGTGAGCAGTGAGCAGTGAGCAGTGAGCAGTTAAGAGTGAGCAGTGAGCAGTGAAGAGTGAGCAGTGAAGAGTGAGCAGTGAAGAGTGAGCAGTGAGCAGTGAAGAGTGAGCAGTGAGCAGTGAGCAGTGAAGAGTGAGCAGTGAAGAGTGAGCAGTGAGCAGTTAAGAGTGAGCAGTTAAGAGTGAGCAGTTAAGAGTGAGCAGTTAAGAGTGAGCAGTTAAGAGTGAGCAGTTAAGAGTGAGC
>LWRO01000106.1 GCA_001657325.1 Geitlerinema sp. BBD 1991-9
CGGCGGGATTAACCGAACTTCCCGAAAACCCGGATATACCGAGACTGGCGCGAGGATGTCAAGCGGGAGGTGTGGGAGATGCTCGCTTCGTTAATACCGGACGTTCAGGCGTTCCGCCGAATCCTTACGAACCGCTCAGCAGCGATGCCCTCGTGGAAGATACGCAACTTCCGACCTCCTGGCAAGAGGACACTTCCGAGCCGTTAGTTGAAGCGCAAGGATGGACAGTCAACGATCGAGGGCAGGTGTGGGTGACACGTCCGCTTCAGGAACTCTAAACCGTTGTGGTGTGCATTGAGGAGGAACGATGAAACAGAGTATCGACATCCAAACAATTCTATTATCTCTGGGAGTACTGACGAACAGCGTGTTCTGCTTGCCAGTATGGGCGCAAATTGTCCCCGATGGCACGTTATCCACAGAAGTCAACTCCAGTGACGGCTTGAATTTCTCGATCGAACAGGGCGATCGAGTGGGAGACAATCTATTTCACAGCTTCCAAGAATTTTCAGTTCCCACAGGCGGTTCGGCATTTTTCAACCAATCGATCGACATCGAAAACATTTTCAGCCGCGTCACGGGAAATTCAATTTCCGACATCGACGGATTGCTCAGAGCCAACGGAACGGCGAATCTGTTTCTCCTCAACCCCAACGGCATTATTTTCGGTCCGAACGCTCGGTTAGAAATTGGCGGTTCGTTCTTTGCAACGACAGCCAACAGCGTGGTGTTTGAAAACGGGTTAGAATTTAGCGCGACCAATCCCGACAGTACACCGCTGTTGAACGTGAACGTCCCGCTCGGCGTTCAGTTTAATGAGAATCCGGGGGCAATTCAAGCGACAGAATCGACGTTGAACGTGTCAGAAGGTGAAGCTTTGGCGCTGGTGGGGGGAGCGATCGATCTCGATCGGGTCGAAATGGCAGCACCCGGTGGACGAGTCGAACTGGGAGGGGCAAGCAGTACCGGACTAATTTCTTTGCAGGATAGCAATTTAGAATCGAGATTTCGGTTGGCGGGATTGACGTTTCCAGAGGAGTTGGCGCAATCTCCGATTTTGCTGACGAACGGTACGGAAATTGAAGTTGCGTCGGGTGGCGGGGGCGAGATTGTCATCAACGCATCCAATCTCGAGATTCGCGATAGTTTTCTACGAGCTGGTCTTGCCGCAGGATTGGGGTTATTAGAGGTACGCGGGGGAAACATCGAGCTGAATGCAACAGGACAGATTGCTATCTCGAACAGTCAGATATCGAGTTCGATCGCACGCGGCACAATTGGCAGTGCAGGTGATGTGAGAATCACCGCCAACACTGTAGAAGTGCTTGACGGTGGCATATTATCTTCCAGTATCGGTGGCGAGGGAGAGGGAGGAACAGTAAGGGTAGAAGCTACAGAAACCGTCGTCTTCTCCGGCACTAACTTTGTCGGGTTTCCCAGCAGTGCGAGTAGTCAAGTGAGACCGGGTGGGCGAGGAAATGGTGGCAGTGTAAGCATCGTAGCCAATGCGGTGGAAGTGCGTGATGGCGCTCAGTTGGATTCGAGTGTTTTCGGTGAGGGAAATGGAGGGACAGTAACAGTAGAAGCCAGAGAAACCGCCATTTTCTCTGGCTCTAATCCCATTAATACCAACTCTCCGAGTGGCGTGTTCAGTATTGTAGAACCGCAAACGCATGGGAATGCAGGTAATGTAAGAATCGTGGCCAACACAGTCGAAGTGCGTAATGGCGCTCAGCTCGCTTCGAGTACCTTTGGTGAGGGAAATGCGGGAACGGTAAGTGTTGAAGCAACAGACACAATCGTCTTTTTTGGGATTAACCCCACTCATGGAAGTCCCAGCGGTGCGTTCAGCACGGTGGAAGCAGACGGGAAAGGAAATGCAGGCGGCGTGAGGCTTGTTGCCAATACAGTAGAAGTACGCGACGGCGCTCAGTTAAGCTCGGGTGTTGCGGGCGAAGGAAATGGGGGGACAGTGAGCATCGAAGCGACAAAAATCGCCATCTTTTCTGGTACGAATTCCTTCAATGGAAATCCGGGTGGCGCGACTAGCCAAGTAGACCCAACGGGGAAAGGGAATGCGGGCGATGTGAGCGTTGTCGCCGATACCGTGGAAGTGAGCGATAGCGCTCAATTAAACTCGAGTACCCGTGGTGATGGCAATCCAGGAACAGTACGGGTCGTAGCTAACACGGTGGAAGTTCGCGATGGCGCTCAGTTGTCTTCGACTATTTTTGGTGAAGGCGATGGGGGAACGGTAACAGTCGAAGCCACAGAAACCGTCATTTTCTCTGGCTCCGACCCCGTTGATGGGTCTGCCAGTGGTGCGTTCAGCCAGGTGAATTCGCAAGGACGAGGAAATGCAGGTGACGTGAGCATTGTCGCCAATGTGGTGGAAGTGCGCGACGGCGCTCAGTTGTCTTCGGCAGTTGTCGGTGAGGGCAAGGGGGGAAGAGTCAGGGTCGAAGCCACAGAAACGGTTATCTTCTCTGGCACTAATCCCATCAACGATAATCCCAGTGGCGCGTTCAGTGGTGTGGAACCGCAAGGGAAAGGCAACGCCGGCGGCGTGAGCATCGTAGCCAATGTGGTGGAAGTGCGCGATGGCGCTCAGTTGTCTTCAAGGACTGCGGGTGAAGGAAATGCCGGAACAGTAAGAATCGAAGCCACAGATATCATTGTCTTCTCTGGCTCCGATCCTTTCGATGGGTCTCCCAGTGGCGCTTTCAGTCAAGTGGCAGAAGGGGGACAAGGCAGTGCAAGCGGTATCAGACTTGTAGCCAATGCAGTGGAAGTTCTCGATGGGGCTCGTTTGTCTTCAGGGACTTTTGGCGAGGGAGATGCCGGAACGGTAACGATCGAAGCAGGAGACACGGTTGTATTCTCAGGTTTTGACCCCATTGATGGCTCTCCCAGTGCCGCGTTCAGTGGTGTGGCATTGGAAGGAAGAGGGAACGCCAGCGGTGTGAGGATCGTGGCTGACACCATAGAAGTGCGTGAAGATGCTGTCTTGTCCTCCGAGAATCAAGCTATATCCACTCCCAACGAATTTTCCGCAGGCGATGTCGTTCTGCAAGCCAACTCGATCGAGCTGTCTGACGGAGCCTCCATCACTGCCGATACCCGAGGACGGGAAGGCAACATTCGGCTTAACTCGCAAGCCACGATCTTACGTCGCGGTAGCCGCATCCAAACCAACGCCGAAGGGAATTTCCCTGGCGGCAACATCGCGATCGATACCGGCGTTCTCGCCGCCCTCGAAAACAGCGATATTTCTGCCAACGCCGAAGCCAGTTTTGGCGGACGAGTCACCATCAACACTC
>LWRO01000107.1 GCA_001657325.1 Geitlerinema sp. BBD 1991-9
GCCCGGCTTCTGGAGCGTTGGGAGCGACACCGATCTCGACTTTCGTAATGGCAACCGCGTCGGGATCGGCAGGAGGCGGAATCATATCGGTTAGAGTACTAACTTGACCGGGATTGAGTTCGACACCCGATTCAGTGGTAAATGGTAGTCCCACTCGAGGAATTGAGACAACATCGACGCGAGGTTGACTGGCTTCTTCGAGAATGGCGATCGCTTCGGCAAATCGAGCCGCACCCGCATCGAACAGTTCGAGTCCTTCCTCCACATCTCGCGCTCTAGTGCTAACTGTTGATGCTACCCCCAAACTCGTCAACACCAGTCCTGACAGTGCGCGATCTAACCCGACCCGAATCCGTTCGACCGAATAATCGAATTCGGGAACGACTAAGGAAAATTCACCGGAACGAACTGCACCCGGCCAAGGTGGCGATTGAGTAATAATTCGCTGTCCGTCTTCGCTGACGATACCCGACTCTCGAGCGAACCACATCGGATTGAGAGTTCCCGTCTCATCGGGTAACTCGCCCTTCCGCAAGAAGAACACTTCCGTTCCAGGTTCCAAGTTCGCCCCATCCGGAACGGGAATCGCCAGTTGGGCGGGAACGGCTAACGGCTCGTCTCCCATTTCCAACTTGAAGCCTCCCACAAACCCGAAGCGATCGGGAACGGGTGTCGAGAGTTCGCTTTCTGCGAGGGGTTCGATACTCACCGTCGTCGCCTCGGACAGCGCCCCCGGTGCTAACAGAACCAGAGAACCGTCCGATCCGGCGATCGCCCCTCCCTCTTCCGTCACTACTTGCCGGCCACTACCTTCTAGGGCATATAACCCTGAGTACTAATTACTTGTCCGTCCGGCATGACAGTATTCATTTTGTAGCTACAGTCCAGATCGCAGCCTTTCACAATCGCCCCTCTCAAATTGGCGTTGTCAAGACATGCTTCCTGCATTTCAGCATTGGTGAGATTAGCTCCTTTCAGATTAGCCCGCTCGAGACTAGCGAAGACTAACACAGCATTTGTCAAGTTTGCATTTGCTAAATTCGCGCCCTGCAAGACTGACTCTTTCAGGTAGGCTCCACTTAGGTCTGCTCCTTCCAAATTTATCCCCTCCAGATTACAGTCACCCAAACCGGCATCAGACAAGTCTGCTTCTTCTAGAACTGCACCTTTGAAGTTGGCTGTTTCGCCGCGAGCTAGTCTTAACATGGCATATCTGAGGTTAGCGGCTTCTAGGTTTGCGGAACTAAGTTTTGCCTTGCTCAAGTTAGCACCGCTCAAGTTAGCACCTTCTAGATTAGCGCAATGGAAGTTAGCCTCGCTCAAGTTAGCCTCGCTCAAGTTAGCACCGTTTAGTTCAGCAAGATAAAAGTTTGCCTTGTTCAAGTTAGCACCGCTCAAGTTAACACTGTTTAGTGCGGCTCGCTCAAAGTTAGCACCGCTTAAATCAACTTCTTCAAAATTTCTCTCTCCTGCCGCATAGCGATTTATTAGTTCGAGAGCATTCATGTTTTTTTGACCCCCTGAACTGATATTATTAAATCTAGCATGACGTTATTAAACTTAGCAAGTGAGATATAGCAACCCTAGATGAGTCGTGGAAAGATTGAGACATCTAAACCCTTGCCATAGCTAGATCGAGAATCCACAAATGATTTAGGACTGCTATATACAAGGAGATTGACAGATCGTGTATAGCACGGATTTTGAAAATTAGTATCAAACCTCCTAACATGAAAAGCATAACCTGTGTCATGCGGACTTATACGAAAGGATTTTGGTGTTCTCTTTCAATTGCTGTCTGGATTTCTTCAGAAACGTTTGACAAAAAGTCATATCTAGTTAGTTCTTCTAGATAATCGACGCTAACTTGCCACTGTTCCCAGTTGTTCCAGTCAGTTACGCCGTTCGGCAAGAAGCCATTTGGGTGCGATGAACTTGGCGGCAGTCTATATAGGGAATCCGGAGTGCTTCGACTGTTCCTGTTAGGTGTTATTACAGCAATGACCTCTGTATTAATTGTAACGTCGGTTAAGCTTTGACCCGGTTCCAAGGAAACGATAATTTTCCAAGTGTAGTTAGGAATCCGAATGTTTTTTGGGTTTGGAGTAAGAGTTCCGTTTGAGTCGAGAACAATGCGACCTTCAGTATTGGTGGAAATCCCATTGTGTATCTCTCTAATGTCAGAGTGTCCTCTAGGGCTTTCAGCACTGTAGTCAAGCCCGCCCGCTATAATGTACAGTTCGCGATTTTGTCGCTCGACAAGCTGCTCTCTGGCATGTTTCTCTAGACCTGCCCATGCGGTTCCTTGCCGATTATTTCCTTGATGTTGTGGGAGCACGTTAGTTGTTGTGAAGGTCGAGTATATATCTTTAAAAGTTCGTGTCCGATCGCCAGCAGGAGTCATGTGGCCGCGATCGAATCCTCTTTTATTCAGGCGATAATCAGGTCCTTGTGTTTTAACCCAAGTATCGGGAAGCGATCCATCTGCAACCCAAGGATAATCCCCAAAATAGTTAGGGAGATAGCTGCTGTCAGGAGAAGGCAGGGTAATACCACTGGGAGAGTTGATAAAAGGTGGAGGAAAACCAACAGGAGGGTAGTTTCTAGAATCTCGAAGTTTGAGATCTTCTTGCTGGATATTACCCAGCCAGGATTTATTTAACTGCCAACTGACCCAATTAGGTCCTTTAATCGCATCATTGTAAGATAGCGAGTATTGAGGCTTCTCAATCAGGTAATTCTCGCGATGTGTATTTTCAAATGGTCGAGCCAAGGTAGGATTACCTAACTTGAGATGAGCACTCTTGAAGAAAACATTATCCAGATAAACTGTACTGTCTCCTTCTAGAGTAAATTGCAACACTGCCGACTTACCTCGTAGATTGTCAGGAATATCTAAATGGAAGGTC
>LWRO01000017.1 GCA_001657325.1 Geitlerinema sp. BBD 1991-9
ATCACTGCTCACTGCTCAAGTCATCACTGCTCACTGCTCAAGTCATCACTGCTCACTGCTCAAGTCATCACTGCTCACTGCTCACTGCTCACTGCTCACTGTAAAAGCGGGGTTTAAACGTGGCATCTGAAGAAATCGTTCGGTTTTTTATTGAAGAAGGGAAAGAACATCTCAACACCCTTGAAAACGGTTTGCTCGACTTACAAGCGACCGTTCGCGATCCGGAGCAAATCAACGAGCTGTTTCGAGCCGCGCACTCGGTCAAAGGAGGCGCTGCTATGCTCGGATTTAGCAGTATTCAGAAAGTCGCCCACCGTCTCGAAGATTACTTCAAAATCCTCAAAGACAATCCGGTAGGGGTCGATCGAAAGCTGGAAAGCCTATTTTTAAAAGGGACAGACGCCCTGAAAGAATTACTCGAACTCCTCCAAGGTCCCTTCGGGTTGCGTCCCGAGGATGCTGAGCGCGTCATGGGGGATGTCGAACCCATATTTGCTCAGTTGCAAAGTTATTTAAATCAACTGGCGGAAGGCGACGCACCGACAGCTGCTGCGGGAGCTGTTGCCTCGTATCTCGAACTAGATGAAGAGGGACTTCCCAGTAACTTTACCGATCGAGTCCTCGAGATGTTGCGCCAGATGTTGCAGGTTTTCAAACAAGCCGAAAGTGACGCAACTCGACAAAAACTATCGAGCTTCTGTCAACATTTACAAGAAATCGGTAGCAGCTCGACCAGTTGGAAAACCCTTGTTGAAACTGTCGATCGAGCGATTTGTAACACTCACAATCCCTATCGAATTCTCGCACCTGTTTCGATCGTGGAGCTGCGACAAGCGAGCGAACGACTCGATGGCGATCCGGATGTAGAAATTACCCCAAGTAAGAGTTTACAATATCTCACCGAAATGGAGTCCGGCGCTTGGACAGATTATGTTCTCGTTCGTACCGATCCGAAAGCGATTGCTCAGTCGATCGGGCCAGCCATGGATAAGCCGAAGCTATTAAAACTCGCTAAATTGCTCTATAAAGCAGCACAAGCTTGAGCTTTGGTTATGCAACTTTAAGATACATTTCAACACAACTGAATTCGTTCGATCTCGATTATATTGGGCGAGTAACAATCCGAGGTGAGTCACTGGGCTTACCTCATGCTTTGCGCGCGATTTTTTTCACGCAACGAAGAATTGAAACATCAATTTATCGAAGTCATGACTGAGCCTCTCGCCCTCACTCGCCAACCTCGTATTTCGATTCCAACCGATAATCCCGACGATCCCAACTATGTCGTTCCTGCCAACCAATGGACGGGGGTAGTGGGATACGGGACACAAGGGGATATTAGCTGTACGGGAAGCCTGTATTTAACCGGTCGCCATATCATTACGGCAGCTCACTGTTTCGATATCAACGATACAACCCCTAATCCCAATCCCAACCCAACCGAATATACGGTCTTTTTCGATCTTCGGGAAGGTCGCGTTCCCGTCGCCGTTTCGCGAATTTTCATTCATCCGAATTGGACGGCTGACGACGCTTCCAACAACGATATTGCCGTTCTCGAACTGGCAAGTTCCGCACCGGAAACTGCCGAACGTTACGACGTGTACGTGGGAACGGACGAAGTCGGACAGGTTATCCAGCGGGTGGGTTACGGGACGAAAGGCACGGGCAACGGAGGGGAAGTTGCAGACGATAACCCCACCAAACGCACGGGGCAAAATCGCTACGATGCATTGGGCGAAATCTTTAACAACGCCGGACAATTCAACACACCAGTACTTCCCGGTACGCAACTCGCTTACGATTTTGACAGCGGTAATGCGAACAACGATGCGTTCGGACGAGAGTTTGGAATTAACGATCTCGGTCTAGGAGCAAACGAAGTTGGAGCCAGTGGCGGTGATTCGGGAGGGCCTTCATTTATTAACGGCCAAATTGCGGGAGTCGCCTCCTACGGTGTCAGTCCGACAACACCGGGAATCGACGTAACGGAAGCCAACGACACCAGCTTTGGGGAATTTTTTGCCGATACACGGGTATCGGCATATTTGTCGTTTATCGGTGGGGCGATTGCAGAGTCGAACCGGGGCGACAACCTCATGACAGGCTGGACGGGAACCGATACTCTGGCAGGCAACGCGGGGAACGATACGATCGAAGGTCGAGGCAGCGACGATATTTTACTGGGGGGACGCGATAACGACGTGCTTCGGGGTGAGGTGGGTAACGACTCGATCGCAGGAAACCGAGGAAACGATGTGTTGGAGGGAAGCGACAACGACGATATCCTCTTCGGCGGCCAGGACAGCGACACGATTTCGGGCGGTGCGGGAAACGACGTGTTGGCTGGAGACTTCGGCCAGGACTTTTTAACGGGAGGCGACGGTAGCGATACGTTTACGCTACGGCGAGGAGCCGCTGCAACGGATGCAACCCAAGTCGATGTCGTGTCGGATTTTGCCGCTGGGGTCGATCGAATTGCGCTAACGCAAGGGCTGACAGAAGCCAATTTAACCTTGGAACTATTCGATCTCAACGGTTCGGGCGTGCTGGTGCGCGTGGCGGGAACTTCAGAGTTTTTGGGATTCGTGCGTAATGCGACCGTCGAAAGTTTGCAAGGTAGCTTCGTTGCCGATACGCTCGGCTTGAACTAATACTGTGAACTGACCGGGACGAACGGAACAAAACAGTTCGTCTGCGGTTCAACTACCATTATCGAGGTGACTTCGATCGCCTTGGACTGTTTCCCCGTTCCTAAACTGCCATGTTGGAAACCACCTCTACCTCGGTTCGACATCCTCGTATTTCCATTCCGACCAGCGATCCTGACGACCCGAACTATATCGTTCCATCGAACGAATGGACGGGAGTTGTTGGCTTGGGAACCCAAGGGGAAATCGATTGTACGGGCGTGCTTTACCTAACGGGTCGTCACGTGATTACGGCAGCACATTGTTTTAACACACCAGACGACACAGCCAATCTCAATCCCAATCCCGATCTCTACACAGTCTTTTTCGACGTACCAGAGGGGCGCGTTTCCGTTGGTGTATCGCGGATTTTCATTCACCCTGAATGGACAGCAGATCTTGCTTCGAATAACGATATTGCCGTCATCGAACTGGCCAGTTCTGCCCCGGAAAGTGCCGAACGCTATGACGTGTATACGGGAAACGACGAAATCGGCCAGGTCATACAGCGGGTGGGTTACGGAGATAAAGGAACGGGAAACGGGGGAGAAGTCGAAGATAACAACCCCATCAAACGCGCGGGACAAAATCGCTACGATGCCTTTGGAGAAGAGTTCGACGATCCCGAGTCCAACGCGATCTCGATACCAGGGACGCAACTGGCTTACGATTTCGATAACGGCCTCGCAGAAAACGATGCGTTTGGCGTCGAGTTTGGAATTAACGATCTCGGATTAGGCGTGGACGAGGTCGGTAGCAGTCGCGGCGATTCGGGGGGGCCTTCGTTTATTGACGGCAAAATCGCGGGTATTGTCTCCTACGGATTGAGTCCGATAACGCCAGGGGTCGATGTCACGGAAGAAAACGATACGAGTTTTGGAGAGTTTTTTGCCGATACGCGGGTTTCGGCGTATTTACCGTTTATCGGTGGGTCGATCGCGGAGTCGAACAGCGGCCCGAATTTAATTACAGGAACGGCGAACGACGACACGCTGGCGGGTAATGGAGGTAACGACACGATCGAGGGTCGTGGGGGTAACGATATTTTACTGGGGGGACGAGACGACGACGTTCTCAACGGGGAAGCTGGGAACGATGCAATGGCGGGGAATCTGGGCGCTGACGGCTTGGAAGGGAATGAAGGAGACGATACGCTACTCGGCGGCCAAGACGACGACACCCTCGTCGGGGGATTGGGAAACGATGTCCTCGTCGGCGATTTCGGTCAGGACGTACTGACGGGAAGTGAGGGAGAAGATACGTTTACGCTGCGGAAAGCGACGGCGGTTGAAGATCCGACATTGGTCGATATCATTACCGATTTCGTTATCGGAACGGATCGAATTGCACTCACTCAAGAATTGACAGAAAGCAATTTGAGTTTGGAACCGTTCAATCTCAACGGCCCGGGTGTGATGGTACGTGTTGCGGGAGCTGTAGAATTTCTCGGCTTCGTGCGCGATGTGGCGGTGGACGATTTACAGGGTAGTTTTGTGGCGGATGAATTGGGTTTGAGTTAAGTTGCGAGGAAGTTCGATCTTCGAGGTTGATGAGGGCAGATCGATCGTCCAGACTGAGAATTCTGTATAACTTTTGGGTCTTCAGTTATGTTTCTCAGGCAAAAAATTTCCAGTCTTCTACACTTATTGCTGAAAGATACATCAGTCAAGGTTCTTTCAGGGCCACTTCAAGGGTGGAAGTGGTTGCCTCGATCGGGAAATCATGCTTACTGGCTTGGAACTTATGAAAGAGAGTATGTCAACACGTTTGCTCAATATGTCCGTCCTGGCTCTATTATTTTTGATATTGGAGCGCAAGCTGGATATTTCACATTAATTGCTTCCCGGCTAACGGGTCGTGATGGTCGAGTTGTGACGTTTGAGCCTCTGCCCGAGAACGTTTTTTGTATTCGGGAACATTGCCGTTTAAATAACTGCAAAAATGTAGAAATTTTAGAGGTAGCTGTTGCGAGTTCTAGCGGAAGGAGAACGTTTCAGGCTGACAATGTTTTTATGGGATATTTGTCAAAAGAAGGCTCTTTAGAGGTAGAAGTTGTCGTTTTGGATGAGTTGGCCGAACAAAATCAGATCCTACCGCCTAATGTCATGAAAATTGACGTTGAGGGAATGGAATATTGGGTTTTGCGAGGTGGGGAGAATTTAATTCGGACAAGCCGACCTGAGATCTTCATTGCAACTCATGGCCAGGAAAACCAAACAAGGGTACTGCGGTTATTGCAAGAATGGAGCTATGAAGTATCGATGATAGGTCGAGGTTCTGAAAGAAATGCTGATTATTTAGCAAAACCGCTTTCTATTGTTTGAATGAGTCTTGTTATAGATCGACTGAGTCTTTCCATTAAATGGGTCTGTTGGAATTGCGGTGTAATTTGATTGTCTATGATACCAAGACCCTTGTCGGGGCGGACGGCCGGCCGGTTGCGCCCGCTACGCCAACGGTTTTGGAATTTCATAAACTCTGCTTATCACCCTAATTCCAACAGACCCCATTAAATCGATATCTTGTCAGAAAACTCAAAGTTCTTTCTTGGGCTTTGGCGCTTGCATCGATGGCGTTTGAAGCGGCGGCGTTTCGCTAAACTCAACAGTAAATAGATAGGCAGAGTTTGGGTTTATAACTTCAGGATTATCAATCAGATACGAGCTAGCTGCACGGAGTGCCAAATTATCTAGAACGTTATATCCGCTCGGTTGCAAATAGTGAATTCCATTTTCGATTTGCTGACCTTCTGAATTTAAAACGACTGACAGAATGACATCACTAGATTGCATTTCAGAGGTTTCAAAATTGGCAGGGTAAGGAATTGAGAGTTTGGGGACAACTTCAACACTCAAGGTTTCGCCTAACTCTCTTGTTGACAATTCTAGAAAATCAATCCAAAGGTTTTGCTGTTCCTCCGAAAGATCGGATTCTTTGGCAATTTCATAAACAATTGATATTGTTTTAGAATCTAGGGAAGTTCCAGCTCGATCGAACTCAGAACCATCATCGGATTGTCCGCGAACCGCAAAAGTCACGAAGAAAGGATAAATCTTAGGTCGATCGCTTTCTTCAAACCCTTCATAAGAATTTTCAAAATATCCTTTGAGGATGGGTTGCAAAACACTATACTGAGACTGATATTCTTCTAAGGGTAAGGGTAAAGGATTTGGAAAAAATCCTCGATCTGGAATTTCTAAACGAGTCATCAAGTACCCTTCAGGACTGACAATAACTAAAACGTATATTTCTCCTAGATTTTCAAGGTTTTGGTAAATTGGCGAGACGGAAATTGTTAGAGCTTTAGAATTTTCAAGTGGCGTATCGCTGTCCCTCAAATAACTCAGGCGCTCGTCGAGCTGGCTCAGAAGGGGAATCCATACACTGAGTTCATCAAGAATGAGATTGCCTCGTTCATAGCCTTCTCCACTTCCAAAACCATCTCCGCCGCTTCCCGTTGTTGTTGTTTCATCTGTGGTTTTTCCATCTTCCCCGTCATCTGTTTCACCACCTTCTGTTCCTTCTGAAGGCAAACGCTTTTTCTTAGCTAAAACTTGCGGATCGGGTTGCGTTGGAGCTGTGTTTTGAGGTTGCGTTGTCGTAGTCGAGGAATTTCGATCGAGCCAGTCTTGCCATTGTTCTCGATACGCATCCCAATAGTCACTACTGTCAGAAGGACGGCTGGAATCTCTGTCAGAATCGGGTTCTGCCTCCTGAGAGCGAAAATCGTCCCAGGAACGCCAACGATCGAAAATTGAAGATCGATCGATTTCTTCAGAATCGTCAGGGGGGGGCGGCGGAAAACTCGCCCGGCCAGACAGAGAAGGTAAACCCGCCGCATCTGGATCGAAATTCTCAGATGGAAAACCAAACGGTGACGATCGATCGCTGTCTTCTGGCGCGAGTTCCACCATCTCCACTTCGAGTACGATCTCTCGATCGACCTCTTCCCCGAAACCCCACGAAAACAACGGCAGCGATGCCCCGAGAATTCCGTGCAGTCCGATCGAGGTGAGAACTGCCACCGAGGTGGACTGACGCAACGAGCTTCCCAAGCGTTGCCAAATCGGATTGCGGCTGAGTTTCTGAAACGATGAGGTTTCCGACATAGCAATCGATCGAATGGTCTTTTACAGCGGAAGGCAGCAGGAATATTAATCCCTAACCTCTGACAGTGTAGCAATTCTGTTTATCTCGATCTCAGTTCTCTTTTCATCTGCGGTCAGGCCGACGGCAAAACACGGCATAATGCGATCGAAGAGCAATGGAATCGATCGAAACAGGTGTGCCTCAGATGGGATTCGAGTACGATTGGGTGGTGCTGGGAGATAGTGCGGCAAGTATTCGATCGGCATCCCTCGCAGCAAGATGGGGGGCAAGAGTCGCGTTAATTCTACCCTCGCACTCTCCACGACAAAAGATCGAGACGGCTCAGATCGCCATCTCAAAATTGCAAACTCTGACGAGACAAGCCGAACGAGCGAAACAATGGGGAGCGGCAACGAGATCGATTGTCGATCTCGATCTCGTCTGGACTTTGGCTTCGGGAATCGCCGACAATCTCGCCACCCTTCGATCGCCCGCGATGTTAGCCATGCAGGGTATCGATGTCGTCTCGGGTGACGCGCAATTCGTTAAACATCCGACGTTACAAGTTCTTGTCGGAAACCGCCCGTTTCGATCGAGAGCCTATCTCATCGCACCTTCCGTTCGACCCGCCGTTCCTACGGTTCTCGGACTTTCAGAAACCTCCTATACGACCCTCGCCACCCTTCACAAATACCGCCGCGAACTTCCCAAGCGTCTCGCTGTCATCGGCAGTGATGCCTACGGGGCGAGTCTCGCCCAGGCTTCTGCACGTTTGGGGGTTGACGTAACCCTGACTGTGGATGAAACCCATATTTTTCCAACAGAAGATCCCGAACTCGCCCGTTTGTTGCAGACCTATCTCGAAGCCGACGGAGTGCGCGTGTTGACGCGCTCTCCAGTTACACAAGTGCGGAAAATTCAAGACAGCCTCTGGTTGCAAGCCGGCGAACTCGCTTTGGAAACCGATGCGATCTCCCTTGCATCTGGATGGGACTCCCTCTCGATCGATCTCGATACGGCGAACGTTCAAACGAGATCGGGACGTATTCCCGTCAACACTCGACTGCAAACCACCAATCCGCGCGTTTACGCCTGTGGCAGCATTCTCGGTGGTTACAACGACGCCTCGATCGAAACCTATGAAGCCGAAATCGCCACGAAAAACGCTCTCGTTGTCCCTGTTTTTAACGCTGACTATTACACCCTTCCCCGCAGCACGCCCACCGATCCCCCTCTTGCCTCTGTGGGACTCAGCGAACCTCAAGCCAGACGGCGGCTTGGCGATCGATTGGTGGTTTTGAAACTGCCCTTCGATCGCGTCGCTTCAGCACAACAACAAGAAGATATATCCGGATTTGGTAAACTTCTCGTTAGCGATCGCGGCCAGATCCTCGGCGCACAGATTCTATCTTCCAACGCCCCGGCCTTGGTGGAACTCATTGCTTTAGCGATGCGTCGGGGCCAGTCGATCGAGGTTTTATCTCATGTTTCCGCTTCTCATGCCGATGTAATCCATCAATTTTTAGCCCTGTGGCGTGAGACCTGGTTACACCGACATCCGCGTTGGAAAAGTCTTCAACAAGCTTGGTTTGACTGGAGACGGGAATAAAAAAACTGAGATCGGGGCAACAGCAAAGCTTTTGGCAAACCATTCGATCGAGAGCGCTTTCATATCTGAGTGGCTGTAATATTGCGTTACAGCTTGTTTTTGAACAGAAATCGAAATAGTTCGGTTTTATTTTTGTCTATTTCTGGAACATTTTCTAGATGAGTTCGATCTAGGTACGTGAACGGCACGTATTCGATCGAGCAAGAACTGTGCTGTGTAATTTTGGGATGCGTCTAAAAGCTCGATCTTAGCGAATCGATTTCAAAAACATCACGTTACGCTACGCAAACGAAATCATTCATCACGGAGGAACCGAGGTATGAACGACGACACTATGGGCGGCGGCATGATGGACGACACCATGGGCGGCGGTACGATGGACGATACCATGGGCGGCGGCATGATGGACGACACCATGGGCGGCGGTACGATGGACGATACCATGGGCGGCGGTACGATGGACGACACCATGGGCGGCGGTACGATGGACGACACCATGGGCGGCGGTACGATGGACGACACCATGGGCGGCGGCACGATGGACGACGATATGTCTTCTGGTTCGGACACGGTCACCTTCTCCGTCACGAACTTTGTCGGAAGCAGTGCTGAAGCCACGGTTACCTTGACCGAAACCGCTGATGGCATCGAAGTCACGGTCGAAGCAACCAATCCCATGGAAGACCTGCGCGGTGTCTTCTTTAACATCGCTGACGACAGCCTCCTCGATAGCCTAGTCATTTCGGGAACCGACGTTACCGATTCAGTCGTCGGCCCAGCGGGTAGCGTCAACATGGTTAATGGCGATCCGTCGATCTCCCCACGAGCCTTCGATGTTGGCGTAGAAATCGGTACCCCCGGCCCCGCTCCAGACGAAATTCTCTCGACCACCTTCCTGATTTCTGGCCTGACCTTAGATGATTTCGCCGACCAAGATTTCGGCGTGCGGACTCAAGACGGCAAACTCGCCGGAACTGCCCCTGACGACATCGGAGTACCCGGTGACGATACCATGCCCGGTGGTGGCGGTGACGATACCATGCCCGGTGGTGGCGGTGATGATACCATGCCCGGTGGTGGCGGTGATGACACCATGCCCGGTGGTGGCGGTGACGACGATGATAGTGACGACCTTGACAGCATCATCGGTACGTCCTTCGGCCAATTCTCTGAACCCGAGGATGCTAACGGTGCCGTCTTTGAAATTAGCGACGACAACGGCGGTGTCGAAAACCGTTTTGAATGGGGTGTCCCCGTTTCCGATAGCTTCAGCAATATCGTCCAGTTCGACGGTAGCGACTTTGGCGCAGAAGTTGGCGAACAGTTTAAAATCGGTCAACTGTTCTATCGAAACGGCACCACCAACAGCAATTTCAACGGTGACTTCGGGTTTAGCCTCGAACTTGATATTGCAGGACTCGATAACGATCCCGAACCGTTCGAGTTTTCCTTCAACATCCTCAATACGCCGAATACTACGGGATCGCCCGTAGAAGACGGCGATCGATTGCGCTTCTCCACTGGAGGTTTAGCACCGCAGACGTTTGCCTTTAACGGTAAAACCTTCACGGTCGAACTCGACGGCTTTTCCACCGACGGCGGTGAAACCATCCAAGGAGGTTTCGACGCACCGGAAGAAAGCTTCCAAATTGCCAACCTCTACGGCAAGATTACCCAACTCAGCGACGATACAGCCGGATCGTTCGACCCGCTGCCCGGTGACGAGGTCGATGACATCAACGACGGCGGAGGGGTTTTTGTGGGAGGTGACGGCACTGGCGACGGTGCTGTAGCCGGTTCGGTCATCATCACGTCTACAACCCAACTGACAGTCGTTTGGGGGATTACCACCTCTGCCGACATCGCCTTCGCAAACGGTGACTTTACCGACTTACCCGCCGAAGGTGGTGAAACCGATCTCGACGACCTCGACGACAACGTCGTTTCAGGTAGCGATAACGACGACGACGTTTCTGGCACTGACGATAACGACGTTGTCGCTTCCAACGGTGGCAACGACGAAATCGACGGGGAAGGCGGCAACGACGTTATCGCTGCGGGTGACGGTGAAGACACCGTCATGGGTGGCGATGACAGCGATGTTATTAACGGCAACACCGATGACGACACGCTCATGGGTGGTGACGGTTCTGATGTCATTAACGGCGGTCAAGGTAACGACCAAATGATGGGTGAGGACGGCGATGACGTTCTCATCGGTGACATGGGAGCCGACCAAATGATGGGTGGTGACGGCGACGATGCCTTCATCTTCCGGGTTGAAACGTCCATGGAGACCACTTCGTCTCAAGAAGCCGACTGGATTCTCGACTTCCAAAGCGGCGACCGCATCGGTATCACCGCGTCGTTCAGTTCTAGTGTCGAGCTGATCGTCGAAGACGTAAACGCCGACGGTGTCGATGACGTATCGATTCGCTTTGAGAGTAGCCTCTATCTCGGCGTCGTCCTAAATACAAGCGACACGAGTGCCGTTCAACAGGCAATCTTCGACGTTCCCGACGCCGAATACTTGGTCGATATCGGTTAAGGAATCTATCTGGCGCGGGGATTTTGACCTCGTGTCAGGCTGAATTCAGCAGCCCCTTTTGACACAATAGTGAGGGGCTGTTTTTTCGTATCCACGTTCAATGGAAGAAAGACAAAAATTTTCGGTCGCTTTCCGAACAGCGATGTACGATGGCGATGATTTATTAGCTCGATCGAGGAGGCGAAGAAATTGATCGTGTCATGGCAGCGGGCGATCGCCCGGTTTGCGATCGGACTAGGATTAGGAGGAATCGGACTTTTAGGGGCCGCCCGAGCAGCTGAGGCGCACGGGGTCAGTATTGACTATCACAGCCAACTTGCCATCGAATTACAGGCGACGTTCGATTCTGGCGAACCGATGGCAAACGCCCAAGTCACGATTTACGCTCCTGAAGACCCTGCCCGAGCTTGGAAAACTGGGACGACTGACGATTCGGGACAGTTTGTCTTTATTCCCGATGCCGAACAGTCTGGCCAGTGGACGGTTAGCGTGCGTCAAGCCGGCCATGGGGATATCGTTCATATTGAAATAAACGAAGCGAGTAACGTCACGAGTGCTGCGAGTTCAGCAACGGCCAATGCCGATCGAGTGACTGTTACTCAGCGCGTGTTAGCTGTTGCTTCCGTCGTTTGGGGCTGTATTGGAACGGCTCTGTATTTCAGCCGTAAAACATCGTAGGTCGTTTATGCATATTGCCGACGGATTTCTGCCTGCTAAGGTCTGTATTGCTGGATATGCGGTGGCGGGTGCGGCAACGTGGTTCTCCCTCCGTCAGATCGATCGAAAAACTGACCCTCAAGAAAATCTCCCGAAAGCGGCGTTATTGACGGCTGCATTTTTCGTCGCGTCTTTAATTCACGTTCCCATTCCGCCTGCAAGCGTTCACCTCGTTCTCAACGGTTTACTCGGTGCAGTGTTAGGGTATTACGCTTTTCCCGCCATCTTGGTGGGCTTGTTTTTTCAAGTTGTCATGTTCCAACATGGAGGGATGAGTGTCTTGGGGGTTAATGCTGTGACGATCGGCATTCCCGCCCTCGTTGCTGCTTATGTTTTCCAATTACGCTATATCTTCGGCCGAGACAATCGCCGAGGATTGGGGGTTTTCGGTTTTCTAGCTGGAGCGCTCGGAGTGGGTTTATCGGCATTAATCTTTTTCGCGCTCGTTGTCAGCAACGTTCCGGCCGAAGTCGATGCAGGTGCAGAACGCTCTGCGGTTTGGCTTCTGACACTTGCTCACCTCCCTCTCATGGCGATCGAAGGCCTTTTCACCTCCACTCTTGTCCTCTTCCTCCACCAAGTCAAACCCAACCTCCTCCAAGGCCGCTAACCTCCCCCTAAAACCTAAAAACTGACTTCACTGTTCACTGCTCACTGTCCACGACTCACTGTTCACTGCTCACTGCTCACTGCTCACTGTTGTCGACTCACTGTTCACTGCTCACTGTCCACGACTCACTGTTCACTGCTCACTGCTCACTGCTCACTGTAAATGCGGTACAGCTTAGACGAGTATGCGAGATTAAACTCACCCCTGCACCGTTGGGAACCGCGATGTAAATTTGTGGGATTGATGGTGTTAATTTTTGCATTCTCTGCAATTGAGGACTTGCGACTGTTGCCCGTGATGTTGGGCCTCACTGCCGTGTTGTATAAGTTATCCCGTCTACCCAAGTCGTATTTATTCGATCGATTGCACTATCCGGGGTACTTTCTACTCGGAGTCGTGGTTCTGCTACCTTTCATGTCTGGAGAAACGGTGTTACTCCATATCGGTTGGCTGTCGCTGCGCTGGGAAGGGTTGCTCGCAACGATCGAAATCGCATTACGGTTTTTATGTATCGTGACGGTGAGTTTGGTGTTGTTCGGTACCAGTCCTATCGTCACGACGTTACGAGCGATGCAGGCTCTGGGCGTGCCGTCGTTGATTGTGGATATGATGCTGCTGTTCTACCGCTATTTATACGAAACGCTCGATCGACTGCAAATCGTGCAAAGAGCGATGTGCCTGCGGGGGTTCGACGCGCGGCGGTTCAGTTGGCGCAATCTCAAAATCTTAGCTTCTTTAGCTGGAACGCTCCTCGTGAACAGCTACGAACAGTCGGAACAAGTCTATCGGGCGATGCGTTTGCGGGGATACGGACGCTCTACGAGTCGATCGATCCAAACACCAATTCAAAAAAACGATGCGATCGCTTTAGGGGGATTTCTCGCGTTGTCGATCGGTTTGACGATCGCTCAAATGCTACTTTCAACCCGTTGAACGGGACACCTCAAAAATCCTCCAGTAACGGCTGCAATCGACTGAGCATTGGATCGGATCGATCGACATCCTCGTCTGCAAGCGATGTCGTTTCGCGAGTGTCGTTGCTCTCGACTTTATCCTCTACATCATCAGTAGGACTCGATCGAGTCATCTCTGCTAATTCGTTCACTCGCGTCTCAATTTCATCTAAACGCTGGGTGGTGGTTTTAAAAACGTGCTGTTTGAGTGTGTCTAGCTCCTGTTGCAGTTGCGATACGCGCTCGACGAGAGCTTCGGACACCTCGGCGGTTTCCGATCGGTCTGGGTCCGGTGGTTCGTCGGGTTCGGGGGCGAAAAACTGCTGTAGTGCTTCTTTTGCCAATTCGCTAAAGCTGTCGTAATCGCCTTGCTTTAACGTTTGTTCGACACGATCGAATAGCGCCCGATCGCCCTCTTCAGTAGCGAACGTTACGTTTGTATTGGGTTCAGTCGTGTCTGACTCAGATATATCTGGCTCAGTTGTGTCTGACTCGGGGGCGAAAAACTGCTGTAGTGATGATTTTGCTAATTCACTAAAGGTGTTGTAGTCGCTTTGTTTCAACGTTTGTTCGACACGATCGAGTAACGCCCGATCCCCTTCGTCAGAGGTGAACGTGACCGTTTTATTCGTTCGTTTTGCCTGGGCTGCCATGATTGTAGAAGAACGATCGACGATAGCTTAATTCTGTACGATTATCTTGAGCTAGAGCAAGCGTGCAGACCGGCGACGTTGAGTTTCGCCGTAGAGGAACTGACCGAGGGCGTTGGCTTGGCGAGACGGTACAGTGAGATGGGCCTTCAAGCGAGCCGCTTCGAGGAGTGGTTGCAAGTCCGACCAGAAAAACGCACCACCGCCGCCAGTGACGATGGCATCCGTCGCGCGTTCCGGCAACCAAGCCATCAAGCGATCGGAGAGTTCGCGAGCGAAACTTTTCCGCAAACTGGGCAAAATTTCATCGAGATCTGTCGGGTGCTTAGCTCCGAGGGGACGGTAAAATCGATCGCCTTCCGATCGATTGACGGCTTCGATGAGAGATAAAGACTGGCTGTCAGCCCCTTGAATTTGCGCGGCAACTTGCTCGTAAAATTGGTTCATGGCAAACGGCTCGCTTTTCGAGGCACCGCGAGCGAACCGAAATCGATCGACCATGAGAAAGTCAGTTGTTTGATGGCCGATATCGACAATCGCAACCGCTCGATCGGCAAAACGGGGGGGACTGTCCGAGCGATCTTGGACTTCACACCAAATCAAGCTGCCGTATCCCTCGGGAATGACCCAAACGCAATCGATCTCGATCGAAAGAGACGTCCCACGATAGTTCACCAAGTGAGGCGATCTCAGTAAACTCACAACGTGTTCTTTATCGCGCTCGAACGGCTCTTGAGACAAGTACGGCAAACCCAAAACCACTGCAATACGACCGGACAGGTTGAAGTGTCCGACCCCAGCCAACACTCTAACCAATGCATCTTCGACTTTCGATCGACCGATACCCAAATCCGCTCCGAAATCTGCCGCCAACTGACCGAGAGCGTACCCCGACCCCTGATATTCGAGCCAAATATCGAACAGCGGATCGGTCGATAGCGCCTCAAACGCACCTCGACGCACCTGTTCGACACTCAAGCGAGCGACGTTAGCCGGAATCAAAACCACGTTTTCCGGGTCTCGATCGATACAGGCTTTAGTGGACGTGCGCCCCAAGTCAACACTTAAAATTAGATCGGGAACGGGAGAAGGCTGCTTGTCGCTCATCTCAACTTACCTAAAGTGCTATTGATGCGAAACGTAAGGCCCATCAGTCTCTCATCGATTCCAGCGTGGGGACGAGACTGCAATCGAACCCACACAAAACGAGAAGACAATACCCATTTCTAGGGGAATCTTAACCCGAAACGGCCGAATGGCTTCTCGATCGAGATTGAAGTAATTTTTAGATCCGCGAAACGATCGAACGACTTCCCAGCAGATCCGCTCCCCGAGGGGATGACAGCACTCGATCGAAAAATATGTTACATTTGGTTAAGATTATGAACAAACAGATCTAAATAAAAATAATCGTTGCCAAAATCGGAGCCTGCCACATATGAAATTTTCTTGGAGAGTTGCGTTACTCTGGGCGTTACCTATCCTAGTCATCGGATTTTTCCTCTGGCAAGGTGCGTTCTCTTCCTCCGCGATGACGGGCGGAAGTAACGCAGCGGCAACGCGCATGAGCTACGGTCGCTTCCTCGACTACCTCAACGCCGGCCGCGTCACCAGCGTCGATCTGTACGAAGGCGGACGCACAGCCATCGTCGAAGCCGTCGATCTCGATCTCGACAACCGCATCCAGCGCTTGCGCGTCGATTTACCCGCCAACGACCCTCAACTGATTGCCAAACTTCGAGAATCCAACATCAACCTCGACACCCACCCCCCACGCAACGACGGGGCGATCTGGGGACTGCTGGGGAATTTGGTGTTTCCCGTCCTGCTGATCGCTGGATTGTTCTTTCTCTTCCGTCGATCGAGTAACGCACCGGGCGGTCCGGGACAGGCGATGAACTTCGGTAAATCCCGCGCTCGTTTCCAAATGGAAGCGAAAACCGGTGTTCTCTTCGACGATGTTGCCGGGGTTGACGAAGCCAAAGAAGAACTCCAAGAAGTCGTCACGTTTTTGAAAAAGCCGGAACGCTTTACCGCCGTGGGCGCTCGCATCCCCAAAGGCGTGTTGCTTGTCGGACAACCGGGAACCGGGAAAACCCTGTTAGCCAAAGCCATCGCAGGAGAAGCAGGCGTTCCCTTTTTCAGTATCTCCGGTTCAGAATTCGTCGAAATGTTTGTCGGAGTCGGTGCGTCTCGCGTGCGCGACTTGTTTAAGAAAGCCAAAGAAAACGCCCCCTGTATCATCTTCATCGATGAAATCGACGCAGTCGGTCGTCAACGGGGTGCTGGCATCGGGGGCGGAAACGACGAACGGGAGCAAACCCTCAACCAACTCCTCACTGAAATGGACGGTTTCGAGGGGAATACGGGTATTATCATCATCGCCGCCACGAACCGCCCCGACGTTCTCGACTCGGCACTGTTACGCCCCGGTCGTTTCGATCGACAAATCACGGTAGACGCGCCCGACATCAAAGGTCGTCTCTCGATTCTAGAAGTCCACGCCCGCAACAAAAAGCTAGCCCCTGAAGTTTCGCTCGATGCAATCGCCCGTCGTACCCCTGGTTTTACAGGTGCGGATTTGGCAAACTTGCTCAACGAAGCTGCGATTCTCACAGCACGGCGGCGTAAAGAAGCGATTACGATGCCTGAAATCGACGATGCCGTCGATCGTGTCGTGGCTGGGATGGAAGGAACGCCCCTCGTCGATAGCAAGAGCAAACGCCTGATCGGATATCACGAAGTCGGTCACGCTATTGTCGGAACACTGCTCAAAGATCACGACCCCGTTCAAAAAGTCACCTTGATTCCGCGCGGACAAGCCCGAGGTTTGACCTGGTTCGTCCCGTCTGAAGATCAAGCTCTGATTTCCCGCGCTCAAATTCGCGCTCGGATTACCGGGGCGTTAGGTGGACGCGCGGCGGAAGAAGTGATTTTCGGGGATGCAGAAGTGACGACCGGTGCCGGAAACGACTTGCAGCAAGTCACCGGAATGGCTCGTCAGATGGTCACGCGCTTTGGGATGTCCGATTTAGGACCGCTCTCGTTGGAAAGCCAGTCTGGTGAAGTGTTCTTGGGTCGTGATTTAATGACACGCTCAGAATACTCCGAAGAAATTGCGGCCCGTATCGATGCCCAAGTGCATACGATCGTCGAGCAATGCTACAAAGATGCGTGTCAGATGGTTCGCGATAACCGTGTAGCTGTCGATCGACTGGTCGATCTGTTAATTGAAAAAGAAACTATTGACGGTGAAGAGTTTCGCCAAATCCTCTCCGAATACACGCAAGTTCCTGAAAAAGAGCGGTATGCTTCGATGTCGTAGCAAACGCTCGATCGAGTTTTAACCGACAAGCCCGGTTTTTTTCAAACCGGGCTTTTTAGGGCGTAATTCGATCCGAATTACTGAAAACGGCTACGTTCCAAAGCGGCGTTGTAGACTTTCTCATTTGCATTCGCGGATTTCAATAAATCCACAACGGGATTGGGATAGTCCACCCCTCGTGTAATGTCATATCGCTTCAACTCTAATGCGTCGAGTTTGAACACCTCGTGAACTTTCTTGCCCGGAACCTTTGCCAGTTCGGGAAGCCAGTGTTTCGCATATTTCCCATCACGATCGTAATCTTTTGCCTGTTTGGGAATGTTGAAATAGCGAAATCCTCGTGCGTCGTTTCCGACCCCTGCGGTGTAATTCCAATTTCCCCAGTTACTACAAACGTCGTAGTCGATCAGCAGCGACTCGAACCATTCTGCTCCCATGCGCCAGTCAATACCTAGATTTTTAGTGAGGAAACTGGCAACGTTCTGACGGCCGCGATTCGACATGAACCCTGTTAACTGCAATTCTCTCATGTTCGCATCGACGAACGGATACCCTGTGCGACCTTGCGTCCACAACTTGAAGCGTTCCCAATCCTGTTTCCACGGAATCTCCAAACCGCGCAGACCGGAACGGTAGAAGATGCGATCGCCGTGTTTGGCGCAAATAAACCGGAAGTAGTCCCGCCACAGCAACTCGAACACTAACCAATAGGTCGAATCGTTGCGAACTCGTTCGGCTTCGTAAGCTTGGACTTCTTCGTAGATGTATCGCGGTGACAGACACCCCAACGCCAGCCAGGGAGAAAATTTCGAGGAATAATCCGCCCCTAATAGTCCGTTGCGGGTTTGTTTGTAAACGCGCAAGCGATCGCGTTCCCAGAAATATTCTTTAACTCTCGCTTTTCCTGCCGTTTCTCCTCCTGGGAATTTTAAAACCGCTCGATCGTCAATTTGGGGCGATTCGACCCCCAACATTTCGAGTGTGGGAATATCTCCTACGTTTACTTCAGGAAGTTTCGAGAGGTGGTTTGGGGTAGAAAATGTTGCGTTGACACTCGCGTTTTTCTCAACTTGTTTGCGAAACTGAGTGAAGATTTCGGGAAGACTTGAAATTGAAAACGGGAGTTGGTCGGGGTGAAAGAGCGTCGAGCCCCAATAGCGTTTTACATCCACACCCATTGCTTTGAGGATGTTCGTCACAGCCCGATCGATCGTCGTTTCTTCAGAGGTCACTTCTTCCTGAAAGAACACGGTATCGAGATCGAGTTCCTTCACCAGTTGTGGCACGATCTCCTCAGGTTTTCCCAGACGCACGACGAGATCGCTTCCCCGTTGGCGCAACGACTGTCGTAAGTCGGCGACACTGTCGAGGAGAAATTGAGCGCGATACGATCGAGTTTTGGGAAAACCAAAGGCAGTTTGACAGAACTGACGGAGATCGAAGCAATACAGAGGAACGATTTGCACCTTGGCGGTAACAGCATCGTGTAAGTCTTCTCGATCGTAGAGTCGCAGATCGTTACGATGCCACAGTAGAACCCGTTTCATGCGTTACTTTAAAAATGCTCGAATTCCTTCAATCAATCGATCGATCTCTTCAACAGTTGAGAAATAATGAACGCAGGCACGGACACAATTCGGGTCGAGAATCGTGCGAACCATAATCTCTCGTTGTTCTAAAAACTGTACGAGCGATCGATGAGACCCCGACTTGATGGTGAACGATACCAACCCCGACTCGGGAGATCGAGTCCGCAAACAGCTCACTTGTGGAATCTCCGATAATTGCTTCCACAATCGATCGCTCAACTGACAGATTTTTCCGTAGCGTTCTGCCGCTGTTCCCCACTGACGGTGAACCTCGATCGAAGCGGCTAACCCGGCATACAACGGATACGCCGACGTTGCAATTTCGTAGCGTTGTGCGTTTGGCTTCCATCCTGTGGGATTTCCCGTCGCATCCACCTCGATTCCCCGCCAACCTACAAACGTCGGACGTAGAACCTCCATCGCCTCAGGACTGACATACAAGCCCCCGACCCCTTCCGGGCCGCACAGCCATTTATGCCCGGTAAACGCATAAAAATCGACGCCCGACTGTGCCAAATTCAACGGCAGAACACCCACAGACTGGGCGGCATCTGCCAACACGCGAATCGGCTCGCCGCCTGTGGGAAACTGACGACAGGCGGCCACGATCTCAGCTAACGGTAAAACCTGTCCCGTGTTCCACAGAATATGACTCAACACCACCAAGCGCGTTTTCGGAGTCAAATGCTGGGTAACGACCGACACCGGATCGCCATCGTTGAGCGTTTCCAAAATCGGACAAATTGCAACCTCAATGCCGAAGCGATTTTGGAGTTCTCTCACCGTCGCGACCACACCGGGATGTTCGCAATCCGTCATCAGCAACCTATCCCCCGGTTGCCAATCAATTCCCCAGAGGGCGATATCGCAGCCAGCGGTTACGTCTTCGGTTAACGCGATCGAGTCTGATGCGACTCCCAACTCTTCCGCAACGATCGATCTCGTTTTCCCGGTGAGTTCCTGTAACCAAGCATTCGCTTTCATCGAGAACGGTCCGATCTGTTGGAGGTGTTCGTAAGTTCGAACGATAGCCTCCATCGCCGCTTGGGGAAGCGGCCCCTCTCCACCGTAGTTGAGGTAGGTTTTATTGTCGAGGGCGGGGAATTGCGAGCGATACTGTTGGGACACCTTGATGTTTAAAAATTGCTAAAAATTGCGTTAACTCAACATTGCGCGAACTCGATCGTGCAGGCGGTTCGGTGCGCGATTGTTACCGTTGGTTTTTAAGGATAAAAGCGCGTGCAGTAGACGATATTGGTCACGCCTTCACCGTCTCCCCCCGGAATAAATCCCGAAAGGGGTTGGTCGATGGGATACCAGGTTTCGCCCGCTGCGTTCTCGGTCGCGTTCCCCCCGAGTAAAATTGCCGCGCCGTCGTTGAGAAAGCCGACAATTTCACTGTTGCTGTTCGGTGCGCGATGAACGTTTAACCCGCCGGGATGTCTGAGATTGCGGGCGCTATCGACATTCGGACAGGTGGCGGGTTGCAATCCCGAAACCGGCGGAATTGGATTGGGCGTCGAGTTGTTTTCACACAAGTAATCTGCCCACACGTAACCGCGATAATTGCCAAACGCGACGGGTTGCCAGGCACCGGCTGGAGGGGCGACTCGTTCGACCACATCACCCTCGTTGAGGGTGGTTAAAACGCGACCTTCTGGGGTTTCGCGTAAGTTGAGGCGAAAGCCGTCCGTGCAAACGGAGACCGTGTCGGGGAGAGATTGCGCCATTGAAGCATCGGGGGCGAACAACAGCGATAGTCCGATCGAGGCAAGAGCGAGACGAAATTTCATAGTCAAAAGGCCGCTGAGATCGTCTGAGGGTGCAATTCCCTTGAATTTTACACGGAAGGGAGCAAAGCCCACGTCTTTTAAACGTGGGATGTAGCGTTGGAGCTTTTCAGTTCCAATTTTAAAGCTCCAATTTTAAAAACACACAGCTCAATTTTAAGCTACGATGAGTTCAGCTTTCAGTCACGGCAATGCTCAACCTCACGTACCCGTACAAGCTGAAGCTCACTCAAGAGCAACAACAGACCTACGAGGCCTGGCTCGAAACCTCTCGTCGAGTCTGGAACTACGCCTTGGCTGAGCGTAAAGACTGGTACAAATCCCGAGCGGGTTCGATCGACAGATGCTCTCTGCGAGGTGAGTACGTCATCCCGGCTGACGCACCTCGTCCCACCTTTTCAAGTCAATGCAAAGCTTTAACCCAAGCTCGAAAAGTCTATCCTGACTTGGGTGCAGCTCATTCTCAGATGTTGCAACAAGTGTTGCGACGCTTGGAGAAAGCCTTTGTCTCGATGTGGGAAAACGGACACGGATTCCCCAGATTTAAGAAACCTGGGAGGATGCGCTCTCTGCTATTCCCCCAGTTGGGGAAAACCCCCGTTCGAGGCAACCGCGTCAAACTCCCTGGGGTGGGATGGGTGAAGATGCGTCTTTCCCGACCGATTCCCGAAGGATTCATCGTCAAACAAGCCCAGGTCGTCAAACGCGCCTCGGGATGGTACGTGATGCTAACACTTCAATGCGATGTTGCCGTTCCCGACATCACCCCCCACGGGGAAGCGTTAGGAATCGACGTCGGGTTGAGCAATTATCTGGCCACCTCGACCGGTGAGTTAGTGCCACGACCCCGATTCTTGGTAGACCTCCAGAGCAAGCTGCGATTGCTGCAACAGAGAGCGTCTCATAAGGTGAAAGGGTCGAATAACTGGCGCAAAGCCCATCATAAGGTTGCTAAGCTGTACGAACGCATCCGCAACGGTCGGCAGGATTTCTTCTACAAACTGGCTCATCGTCTCTGCGATGGTGTAGGAATGGTATTTGCCGAGAAACTCAACTTCCAAGCCTGGGCGAGAGGACTGTTCTCGAAGCATACCCTCGATGCAGCTCACGGCGAGTTTTTGAGAATTCTGAAGTGGGTGTGCTGGAAGCGAGGGGTCTTCTATGCTGAGGTGAATGCGAAGGGAACCAGCCAAATCTGTCCCAGTTGCGGAACGAATACGGGCAAAAAAGACCTTTCAGTTCGCGTTCATCGATGTCCTGAATGTGGCTACACCACAGATCGAGATATAGCCGCTGCACAGATTGTGATGCAACGAGGACTTGCAGCCGTCGGACAGACGGTCAAGATGCTTGGCGAGGGGTTAAGCGTTGGCTCCCCCTAGACCCAAGAATCCCACGAATTCTATTCGTGGGAGTGTCAAACTGAGATTTCCCCCCTGAAGGGTCTAGCTCAGGGACACGGGAATGCCTCCCTGAAGGCTCGAGTCCGCGAGCGCCCCGAGAACCTTGACAAACTCTGCCCCCACCCAACCCGACGATCGATCGCACGGTTGACCCGATCGAATGCTTTCGAGGAATCGATCGAGAACGCGACGCAACGGTTCGCCCGGTGTAAAGTCGATCGATTCCCGTTCCCCTAACGTCGGTACCCAATCCCCGGAGTCCGTTCGTTCGACGCGGCCGGGATACAACGTCAACTGAGACTCCACCAGTTCGTCGAATACCAGCGTCCCCTCGCTCCCCACCACAGCTAAACGTCGTTGCTTGTCGGGATTGCACCAACACAGGTGAATCTGAACGTGAAACCCGCTCGGATAGACTAATCTCGCCCAAGCCACATCGGCCAGACCTTCGGGAAATCGATCGTGCGACGCGGGAATGGATTCGGGTTGCAGCCAAACGGTTCCTGTGGCTCGGGCCTGGACGGGCGATTCTCCCAGCCACGCATTGAAAATAGCGATATCGTGGATTGCCAAATCCCACAAGGCATCAACATCTCGACGGACGGGGCCCAGATGAGTACGTGCGGCGTATCCGTAGCGCAATTGTCCGAGTCGATCGCTCCGGACGATTTCAGCCCCCCGTTCGACAGCTGGGTTGAACAAATACGTATGATCGACGTTGAGGATACAGTTTTTGCGCTCCGCGAGGCGACACAGCTCGATCGACTGTTCCGGGTTTAAGGTTAGTGGTTTTTCAGCCAGAACGTGAAAGCCTCGATCGAGGGCATCAGAGATCGAAGCGTAATGCTCCGTCGCCGGAGTCGTCACGATCGCCGCTCGCACTTGCGGCAACTGTCGAGCGCTCGCCCAACCTGTTGTTAAGACAACCCGTGCGTCGAGTGAGTATTTTTGGGCCACCGCTGCCAATCGTTCGGGGTCGCGATCGACTACCGCTACCAATTGCGCGTCGGGGTGTTCGAGAACGTTTCGGATCAGATGATTGCCCCACCGACCCGCACCGATAACGACGATACCAATCATAGATTTGATTCAGGATCGAAAATAAATGCTATTCCATTCAATCAAACACGAAGAACTCAAAACCGAAAACGACGAATTAAAATTTAAGCGTTAAAACGGACACCCCGAAGCTTTTTTTGTCTAGTTTTTGCGAGTTTTGGCAGATTTCGGCTCTGCCTGGAACGAGGGCGACATTCCAGTTGTCTTTCCCGGTTAGCGAACTTCGGCTCGATCTTGCAAGGCTAAAAAGGCTTCCCTGGCTGCAGCTTGTTCGGCCGCTTTAATCGATCGACCCGTTCCCCGACCCAAGCGCTCGTTGTTGAACCACACCTCTGCTTGAAATCGTCGATCGCTGTTGTGTTCTCGTTTGGCTTCCTCGACGCGGTATTCCGGAAGCACGCGATAGCGACCCTGAGTCCACTCTTGTAGCGCTGCCTTATAATTTTGCCGGGCTGGATCGCGAAGTACGCGCTCGGCCAGCGGTTTGAAGTGAGAATCGAGCCACGGACGGATGAGTTCTGTGGTGTGAGTACTCAGATACAGCGCGGCCGCGACAGCTTCCATCCCGTCTGCCAAGCGGGATCGATAGCCCGCCTTGTCACCAGCTGCACTATTGGCCACCAATAAATATCGATCGAGTCCGTAGCTTTCGGCAATGTCAGCCAGCACGCGATCGCTGACCAACACCGATCGAATGGCAGCATAATCCCCCACGGGTACCTGTGGATAAATTTCCCAGAGTAACTCAGCCGAAGCGAGGCGGATCGCCGCATCGCCGATAAACTCCAATCGTTCGTAATTTCGTTCGGCAGATGCTGTTGGATGCGTGAGTGCAGTATCGAGCAACTCCCAATTCAGAACTGGATTTTCATCGATTCCCAACTTGAGAACGAATTGACGTAACGCTTGCAAGCGACGCGGGTGAATAGAGACCATTAAGTCGATCGAACAATAGCGAAAACCAGGGGCAATGCGACAGAGAAAGCAGTCATAAGCCGGGTTCTGTTCCCTAAACCGCTAAACGCAGCATAGAGGGCAGTTATCTATCTACGGCGTTTGTTACCAAACACCTCGAGCGGTTCTCCAACATTGGAACCGGTAAAAGACCAACCGTCGTTCCTCCGACCTTGCACCCACCCGGGGTTTACCGAGCCAGCACCTCTCGATGCTGCTGGTGCGCTCTTACCGCACCTTTGCACCCTTACCTTCTACAGTCGCCAGTCACCAGTTACCAGTCACCAGTCAAAAACTGCTCACTGCTCACTGCTCACTGCTCACTGTAAAAGGCGGTATGTTTCTGTGGCACTATCCTCACGCTCGCGCGCACTGGGCGTTACCCAGCAAGTTCGGTCTTTCGGGTGCCCGGACTTTCCTCGAACGGGCTAGCGATCGACACCGCCCGCTCGCAACTGCCTCACCTACTTTCTCTACCGCACTTTCTAGTTTGGCAGCAGAACGAGGGCGCTGACAAGAGCGGCGATCCGACCGTCGAGTGTCGGTTACGGTGATGCATGCTCGACACGGAACACGTTGCTGAACAGGTTGGACACAATTTGTTTGCCTTCTTGCGTCACTTCGAGATATTTCAAACCGTCTTTGATGTAGGGGTAGACACCGTTCCAATAAAACTTCGGATAGCTGTTTCGCAAGTCGCCTGGGGTTTTGTAGCCGAGCGCTTTGTTGGTTCCCGTCTCTTCAAACTCGTAGAACAAAGCACTAATTTTCTGTAAATAGCGCGGATCGCTGAGTTGTCCGATCAAGTCAGCGGCGCGAATCAAGCCTGGTAGGTTGATGGTATCTTTGTGGTCTTCACCAGCAGGAACGGGAAAGCGCGTCAGTTCCATGCTTTTACGGATGAGTTGGGCGTCGATCAGTCGGTGCCCGCCAAAGCGTTCGTCGATAAAGAGTTTGCCCCGATCGACGTGATAGGGCGTCAGTGCCGCATCTGTGGCCCCCGGTGGCAAGTAAACCATCGTATCGTCGATCCCTGTGGAGTACAGACGGCGTGCGGGATCGTCTTTGCGACAGACGCCCTTGACGTAGCCGATATCGTGACACAGCAGGGCAATGGTGCAGTGTAGCCAATCTTCGCAGCTAACCCCCCCCTCGCGGATATGTCGTCCGCGTAGGACTTCTTGACCGACTAGGGTAACGAAGATGGTGTGTTCGACGTTGTGATACAGGGCGTCGCTATTCGCGATGTTTTCTAAAGCCATCGCGCCAGCCCAACCCATGATTTCAGCATAGTCGGATTTCAGACCACCGTAGGTTTGGTGGTAGTTTTCCTGAATTTTGGGTACGAAGTGGTCGATGAGCAACTGAGTGGCATTAAGCATCGCCAGTATCCCTCCCTGGACTCTTCAAGCTCTCGTTCGCCCAGCGCATCGAACCGGCTATCGAGCGAGGCGCTTCGATCGAATCTCTTTTTTTGATAGTACAACTTACGATCGAGAAGCGTCGGTTGTCCAGACGACCCAGCCTCGACGCACGGCGTGGAGGAGTCGATCGATGAGTACGTAATCGGACTCGGTCAGGTGTTCGCTCAAAAGGAACGTTTGTAGCTGGTATCGGTCGTTTTGAGTCAGGGTTCCAGCTTGCCAAACCCGATAGAAGAGGTCGGATAGGGCGGGGAGTGAGGGTAAAAATGAGGTTGTCACGATCGAACGGCAGAATTCTACGGTTCGATCGTGACGCTTTTGTTTGTCTTTTGGGGCGATCTCGTTCAACTCGATGGGTAATCTCAGTCGGGTTTGCTTTGTGATTTGCATCTTGAGTTTTTTGCGATCGAGATCGTCAGGTGTTGTGAGGTTTAACCTGGGTGGAAAGTGACATCGATCGCAGCATTTTTTTTGAGATCGAGTACCAAATTAGCCAGTCAACACGAACTCAAGACGATCGTTGTTTGCAGAAAACCGTTGTTTGCAGAAAACCATTGATTGTTTTAGCGTTTATTAAAGATATAGCTTTGATATTGTTCGAGAAAAAGCACATTAAAAAACCGATTTTTAAACAAAATCGGCTCCTGTAATTTAATTGAATTGCCTTACATCAATCCAGCCAATTCTTCAGGAAAAGCGAAACTGTAATAACAGTCGATGGCATCGCGTTGGTGCTTTGACTTTATGAATACAAGATGGATCTTCAAAAAAGCCAAATCCTGCATCGCCGTAAACGTAAAGTTCGGAGCTTCGATCGTAATAACGATATATAGCTTCGTCGGTCTGACGCCCTGACTTGAGGAGAATTTCCATAGGTTTGCGCTTGTGAGATCCCAAGATCGTCACGTGAGGCCCAGAACGATCGTCTAGGACTGGGGTAATGTAAAAATATGCCGTGACGAAGTTATAACCGGCGATGTCGTAATGAAAGTTTGTTGGGGGATAAAGTTTTTGAAGTCGATCGTCCGATCGATTCCAAGCTAGACTCCACGTTAAATGACAGGTGATTTGAGTCGGTAAATATCGCAAGTAATTACGAGCAATTTTCAGCAATACTGAATCTCTTGAGAGATTGGAGATCGAGGAACATTTTTCCACATCGCTCACCAGCGCACGTATGGGTTGATGTCCGTCGGGTAAATAACCCCGCTCATCGAGGTCAGAAATAAGAAAGGTTCGATCGTAACCCGGTTCAGTGCAAATTGTTTGAGTCGCGTACTGCAAACATTCGTTAACGATTGATTCGGGAAGATGTAATCCAAAAGCAATCGATCGATCTTCAACTTCTCGAACGAAAGAATCTGTGGAAAGATTTCCAAACATAGAGGGAATCGCGAGATCGATCGCCGACTTTTGGAGCGAACCATCGAGCCGTTGCCGAAGGTTTTGTATAGTACTGTACATCTGACGAAACCACAAAAAGCGTCCGAACCGCTGGGTGAAATCTCCTTTCAACAGCCGTTGAAAAGCATTTGGGGAAGAACTCAAACGCCCTTTCAGTCGAATCATCGTCCCTTGATGAAGATTCGAGTCTATTTCGTGTCGAGACAACTTAGGAAACATCACATCGACTCCTTTGCAACCGAGAGTTTGTGGTCAAGGTAGACGCTTCTTATCACTCGTGACCGTAATGACTGATAGAAGTTCTACGAAGTTCCCTCAGCTACAGTTCGCATCCTCAGCATTCCGAAAATTCAGATGGGGATTTCAAGCATTTTTTGGGATTTCTCTAAAAATTCTCTGCAAAGCTTGGATTGACAGGATTTCAGACTTTTTGACAAATCGACATCTTCGATCTAATACTTTGATGTTAATATCTTTGTGAAGTTATAAAAACATTCAGACTAAAATCTTTGAGTATAATGAGGAGAAATTATTGTATATAGGCAATGTACATATACAAGTTGCGATAAACCAGGCTTACTTTTATTACCTTATTAAGAATAAGTAGAATGGTAATTTAAGATTGAAAATCTAAAACAAACTGGAATGTAGTGATGTACTCTCGAACATCAAACGAGCATAAACGAACAGAAGTGAGAACCTAAGACAAAAGATTCGGGATGATTTCGATCGACTTTCTCTATACGATCGAGGAGGATGGAACCACAATAATCACTATCACCGCTTTTTGCTCGAACAGTTACCCAATTCATGCAAAACCGTTCTCGATATCGGCTGTGGAACAGGTGAGTTTTCACGCCTTCTAGCCACGCAAGTTGAAGAAGTTTTGGCCATCGACTTATCTCCAAAGACAATTGAGATTGCCAAACAGCATTCGGTAGACTTTTTAAACATTGACTTTCAAGTTGCTGATGTTTTACATTGGGTGCTTCCTTCAGAAAAATTTAATGCAATCGTGTCAATTGCAACACTTCATTATTTGCCAGTTCAAAAGTTACTCCCCAATTGGAAAGCCGCCTTGAAATCTGGAGGTCGGTTGATTATTTTAGATTTATGTAAACACGAAGCTTTACAAGATCTATTAAGTGACTCGATCGCCGTTCCTCTGAACTACTTACTTGACTCTTTCACAAGCACGACGAGTTTATACCAGCTCGTTGAGTGGCGCAAAAGTTAAAAAACAGGGTCTTCTGATTTTGGGTCGATCGGCTGATTTTAGACCCAGTCAAAACCCTTGCTGCAGGGGCGAACGGCCGTTCGCCCCTACCCCACTCTTGTATTCAGTTCAACAAATTACACCGTAATCTCAGGAGACCCAAAAAACATTTGTGCTGGCGTTACTCAGTGGTTTGGGAGAAGTCAGCGACGATAAAATAATCACAGGAAAAACAACATCGTCCAGACTTACAGTCTGTAAAAATACGACTCCCATCAATTTTATCCGTGCCAAAACAACCCCAGCACTTTCAATCCTCTTTTCTCAGCCTCTAGAATTTGAGAGATTCAGATGTCTGACACTGTAACTCATGCGACAGACAAACTCTCTCCCTTCCACGCCCCTTGATTCTCCTTTCCAAACCGTTAAGCTAAAGTTAAGCTGTACCCAGGCGTTACCTGAAATGCCACATCCGGTCACGGCTTACTGCATATTGCTCGCTGTTCGCTATTCACTATTCACTATTCACTATTCACTGTTCACTGTTCGCTGAAAAAGGGGGGTTTGTGGTGAACGCTGCCGAACAAGCCAAAAATTTTCAAGTTGCCAGCAAAATTGCGGCAGTCGTGAATCTTTTTAAAGGGGAATTTCCTGACTTGCGTTCGGATCTCAAACCCTGGACGAACGATCCTGAAACGCGCCAGATGGTCGATCCCGACTCGATCGACATTAGCTTCCACTTTCCCGGCTACAGCTTCCGCTGTCACAGCCGCAGCATCTTAATTCAAATTCGCTTTCACAGCCTAGAACCTGGAGAGTCCGAACGTCGTGCCATCGGCGTTGAAGTTGCTGGATTCAGCGGACTCGGACGACAATGGCTATTTTCCACCATCGACAACTGGCAGTTCGTCGGTGACAAAGAACCTGTCCCCGAAGTTCAAGCTAAACTCAAAAACTGCTGCCGTCAGGCGTTAGAAATTTTCAATCGATCCCATCAAAACGGCGACTAACGATCGATTTCCTACGCGGCAACCTGAGTTTGCGCCCGTAACAAATCCACAATTTCTATTTCGTAATTTCGAAATCGATCGGTGCGCTTGACGTGATAGTTTCGATCGACCGGTAAATCCACAAACACCTCTTCACGGACTTGTCCCGGACGAGCGCTGAGGACGTAAACTCGTTGGGCTAAAAACACCGCTTCCGAAACGTCGTGGGTAATCGTTAAAATCGTCGTTCCCGTGCGCTGCCACAGTTCCAACATAAACTGTTGCATCGCTTCTTTAGTCTGCACGTCTAAGGCCCCAAATGGTTCGTCCATCAATAAAATTTTCGGCTGCGAAGCCAAAGCCCGTGCAATGGCAACCCGCTGTTTCATACCACCAGATAACTCTTTAGGAAATGCTTTGGCAAACTCCGCCAATCCAACAACTTCTAAATAATAGCTCGTCAGCTGACGGCGTTCGATTTTAGAAGCTCGTTGGAGTTTCAAACCAAAGCCGACGTTTTCTGCTACCGTCATCCAGGGATAGAGAGTATAGCGTTGAAAGACCATCCCTCGATCGCTTCCCGGCCCCGTTACCGGAATACCATCGACGAGAATTTCACCTGCTGTGGGTGTTTCCAGCCCTGCAACCAATCGCAGCAGCGTCGATTTTCCCGAACCCGAGGCACCTACAACACAGACGAATTCACCCTGTTCGACATGTAGGTTAATGTCTTTGAGCGCCACTAAAGAGCCGCGCCGTGTCGTAAATTGTTTGTACAAGTGATTAACTTCTAAATGCATGATTTGATCCCATGATTTAATACTAAAGATCGAGTAAAAAAATAAACATCTTTTTAATCCGTCGCCCACTTACACGACAAACGCAACGCTAAGCGAAACAAGAGATCGATCGTCAATCCAATCGCTCCAATGACTATCAATCCCGCAAAAATCTCATCTGTTTTTAGAAAGCGCTGTGCGACACTAATTCGTCGCCCCAAACCTTCCGTTGCGGCCACCAATTCTGCAACAATAACGAGATTCCAAGAGGCTGCCATATTGACTCGGCAGGCATCGAGAACGTTCGGGTAAACGTGAGGTAAAATGACGCACGTGAGTACTTGCCAGCGTCCGCCACCAAGCGTATAAGTTGTTTCGATTAACTCTTTCGGCACGAACTTGACGGCATCCATGACCATCAACGTGTTAAAAAATAGCGTACCGATAAAAATGAGCAGAATTTTGGGAACTTCTCCCAAGCCAAAGTATAAAATCAAAAGTGGAATAAAGGCGGGGGCAGGCATATAGCGCAAAATCCCAATAATGGGTTCTGCCAAGGCGCTAATACTGGCAAAAGTCCCCATCAAAATTCCTAAAGGAATCGAAACCAATGCTGCCAACCCGAAGCCACTCAAAACGCGAAATAAACTGTATAATATATCTTTTTGAAGGATATTTTTCGACCACAGTTGTACGATCGCATCCCAAACGGCTATGGGTGTGGGCAAGAACATTGGTTTTACCCATCCCATACTCGAAATTCCCCACCATAACAGCAGGGGTACGAGAATGGAGGCAGCCATTAACTGCCACATCATCGGCTTGGGAATATTTTCTCGAATTCGCCAAAAAACCGATGGGGAGACTGTTTTATGCGCTCGAATTCCGATCGATTCTGATTCGTTTAGAGTCATGGGTATATTGCCTATTCGATGGGCTTTGGTTTTTAAAAACATTATTGAGATTTCGCTTCATAATTTCACTGACGAGAGATTTTTTAAAAAAGCCGAGCTTCAACGAGAGAAGCTCGGCTGACTTTAAAGTTACGACGCAGAACCTTGAGATTCAGAGTACGCTTTAACGAATCGATCGTCAAACAATTGACTTAGATCGGGTTTTTCTTGAATCAATTCGTTTTCTAACAAGAAATCGCTAATCTTCTCGGCCGCATACGGCAATGCTGTCATGTCTTCTCCCGGCTGAAACGCTTTCAGATTGTCTTCCAAGCTGAAAATTGTCGTTCCCGCATCGTACTCTTTATACTCCTCGATCGAAACGCCCGCTCGCTTCGCCATCATTTCATAGGCTTCATCTTGATTTTCTTCAATAAATTGAAGCGTGGCAAACCAACTATCGACTAATGCTTGGACTTGCTCGGGGCGTTCCTCAATGAGCTGACGCGACACGACCAAATGATCGGGAATTGCACCGGGAAAATCGGCAGAGCTGAAGAGTTCCTTACTTCCTTCACGTTCTAAAGCTTTTGTTGTAAACGGTGCAAACACCCCTACCGCGTCCACTTGCCCGGCAACAAACGCAGCGGCAGCGGCACCTGTTTCTAGCGGCTGAACGGTTACCTCATCAGGGGAAATCTCTGCTTTTTCCAGGCCCAGCAGCAACAAAAAGTGATCGACTGTTCCTTCTTCAACAGCAATTGTTTTGCCTTTGAGATCTTCGATCGAATTAATTTCATCGCTGACAATAATCTTATCGTTTCCGGTCGAGTTATCGTTCACTAAAACAATAACTTGATCGGAACCAACGGCTACCGAACTAATGGTATCGTTGAGTGTCTGCGTGTTTGCGTCGAGTTGTTCGGCGACAAGGGCATTTAACGAGTCGAGATAACCATCAAACCAGCGTAAATCAACCGTCGCACCACTCGCTTCAAAAATACCAGCTTCCTGTGCGACTTGCCACGGAAACCAGCCCGGCCAAGCACTAAATCCCATCACCACGGGCTTTGCTTCATCGCCGCTCGTTGCTGTCGTCGGAGACTCATCAAGCGGTGGACTTTGGGTACAACTGACCGTAATCAACAAGCTGGCGAAAAACAGTCCCAAGCTGACAAAGAAATTACGACGTTGCATTTGGAAAACGATCTCCTCAACGATCTATTCAAAACACGCTCGACAAGATGGTTCGAGGGCTGCGGCTTTAGCTGCTTGTTGGCGAAGAGCTACTTGTAAGCGAACCCAATTCAACCAAGCTTCTAAACCTTCCCCGGTTTTAGCAGATATCGGAACGATCGTTACGTCGGGATTCATTTGACGCACATTATCGACAATTCGATCGAGATCGATTTCTAAATACGGTGCTAAATCGATCTTTGTCAACAACAAACAATCAGCTTCTTGAAACATAACGGGATATTTCAGCGGCTTGTCTTCCCCTTCCGTAACGCTGAGTAAGGCAACTTTGCGGTGTTCGCCCACTTCAAATTCTGCCGGACAAACTAAATTTCCGACGTTTTCAACGAACACTAAATCGAAATCAGCCGGTTCGTAATCGTGTTCGAGATGATGCATTCCACCCGCTACCATTTTTGCATCGAGGTGACAAGAACGCCCGGTATTAATTGCGATCACAGGTACACCGTGCTGTCTCAATCGATCGGCATCAAGTTCAGTCGTCATGTCCCCTTCAATCACCGCAATCCGAACTTGCAGTCTCAATGCAGCGAGAGTTCGTTCGAGAAGAACGGTTTTCCCCGCACCGGGACTACTCATAACGTTCAAGCAGAGAATGCCCCAGTCATCGAATACGGCACGGTTTCGATCGGCTGTTGATTGGTTAGCGTGAAGTAAATTGATTCCTAAAGCTGCGTTAACGGTTTGATGCATATTTTTGTATTAGGTAATCGGAACCGCAAATCGAAAATCGGAAATTAGACTCTCTTCATCTCCTCACCTCCTCAGCGTACTCAATTCGATCGATCTTCAACTCTCGTCCCGATCGAATATCTTCCATGGGGGATTGGCAAGTCGGGCAAGCGTAGCGCAAACCGATTTCAGGGCGATACTCGACATGGCAGCGATGACAATAAGCAATCAAAGGTGTTTCGCGAATTTTTAACGTCACCCCGTCGAGAAACGTATTTTGGGTTTGAACGTCGAAGGCAAATTTCAAGCTGTCCGGTTCGACACAGGTAAAGCGCCCGACAATTAAGTGAACGCACTGAATTGTCGGGCGTTCGGGTTGGCTTTCCCACCAGTCCTTTACCGTCAAAATTAAAGCCTTCGTCATGTCCGTTTCGTGCATGAGGTTCGATCGATTACTGCCAGTTCGTCACGGGATCGGGTTTTGCTTTTTCGTGGATATACTGGGGTTTCTTGCGGCGGGGGAGTTGTCCCGACACCACTAAATGCGCCATCGTGTCACAGATGACCCGCGTTGCCATTAATGAAGTCATGTCGCTGATATCGTAGGGCGGTGAAACTTCTACCACTTCCAGCCCGCAAACAGGGGCGTTTTGGACGATTTTTCCGAGTAGGTAAAGTGCCTCTCGCGGTAACAATCCCCCCGGCTCCGGCCACCCCGTTCCTGGGACGAAACCCGCATCGATACAGTCGATATCGAAACTGATATACACGCAGTCTGTGCCGTCGAGCGCTCGTTCTAGGGCGAACTCTACGGCCGCATCTAACCCCATTTCTGTAATATCGGTAACGGTAAGAATGTTAGTACTCCGTTCGCGACAAACTTTGACCCCTTGGCGGGGAACTTGCCAACCGCCAATCCCGAGTTGCACGAGATTTTTCGCGGGAGCGTTTTGAATATTGGTGGCGTGAAACCACGGACAGGTATGCATCCGTTCGTCGAGATCGGTTTCCTGGGTGTCTACGTGTCGATCGAAGTGAATAATCCCGACTTTGGCATCTCCTAAATGGCGGCAAATTCCGCGTACCGTCGGAAAACCGATCGAATGATCGCCGCCGAGAATAATGGGAAACGTACCCGAACTAAAAATATGGGCGATGCCTTTAGAAATTTGATCGAAAGATTTTTCGTTGTTGGCCGGAATTGTGAAGATATCGCCCACGTCGCAAAGGGTGATTTGTTCGCGCAAATCGACCCCTAGCTCGAAGTTATAGGGTGTATACAGAGCGCTGATGCGGCGAATTCCCTGGGGCCCGAAACGAGTGCCGGGACGATAGGTCGTCCCGGAATCATGGGGAACGCCGACGATGGCAACGTCGAAGTTTCCCACTTGGCGCACGTCTTCGAGGTAAGGGGCTTTGAGAAAGGTATTGATGCCCGCGTAGTGGGGCAATTCGCCGCGCGAAAACGTGGGAATGGTTCGATCTCGAATGCTTTCCGCCGCTTCTAAACCGTATTCGAGTCCACGAGAAACCTCCTGTTGCCACCCTGTCAGGGGCAGTTGTCTTTCTCGTTCTAACGCCCGTTCGGCTTGCGTCGGCGAACCCTGACTCGCTTCACTGGGAGGATTAAATATCGGCTCGTCTGTCATACTTTTTGAATTTCAAACACCTAAAAAATTGGTTCTATTGGAGTTAGGGGAATAAGTAGAGTTTATGACGTTGCAAAACCCTTGGTGTAGGGGCGAACGGCCGTTCGCCCCTACACCGACCTGGGTATCACAAGCACCCCAATACCACCACAATTCCAAGAGCGCCAAAAAATTTCAAACACCTAAACAAACGACCAAAAAAAAATTCCGAGAGGATTCTCTTGCCTTCAACCTGAAGACAGAGAACGACCTCCCGGGCTTTTTCCCCGCCGTGTAGCAGATCGACAAATTCTCAAGTATGGAGAAGTGAAACGATTCTGCCTGCTTCTCTTGGACCAGACGTTTAGAGCAACAAAGGCTCAACCGGAACCCTAGAAGCAACGAATTTTCGTATAAGTCGATGATGGTAGATTTGTATCATCGATCGACAAGTGTGGCCGTAACAACAGCTACAAATTACGGTCTTTGTATCTTTCATCGATCGAATAAATCGACGCTTTGTTAATCGACGCTTTCTTAACTGTCGTCTGTTCGATCGTCCGAGGGTAAAACTGTGCGAATGCGTTGGAGTTGTAACAATGCCCATTTCGCCGTCTCTCGAACTTCCGCATCGGGATCGTCCGTTCCGTAACGTAACAATTGGCTCATTTGGGCGATCGAATCGTAAATTCGCGTTAGATCGCGAATGGCATTTTTGCGAACTTCCGCACTGTCGTCTTGCAACGATAACATCAACGCCTGTTTCATCGGTCTCAGCGTGCGCGTTCCGATTTCCGACAGCACCGACAAAATCATACTGCGTTGCTGAGAATCCGAATCGGACAACAAGTCTACCAGGGGACGAATCGCCCTCGAATCTCCTCGCTCTCCCAACTCCCAAATTGCTTTGTGTCGTCGCTGGGGATCGGGGTGGTGTAAATCGCGAATGAGTGCCTCGACAATACTCATCCGGGGTAACCGCGTTACCGCTTCGACGGGGGCTTGAGTTTCGATCGCGTTCGACGGCAACTCTCGAGGGGGAATTGCCGTTGCGGGAGGGGGTTCGATATAGCCGTTTTCAGCTTTGACGTGGCTTGCGTCTTCTTGACTTTCGCCCTCGTCGCGTTCGTCTTCAGAAGCTGCCATTTCGAGGGACTGCGAGTTCCCGAAGTCGTGAGAGGGCGGCACGTCGTCAGTCAGAGGTGCTGAGACTTCTGGCTCGCCGTCGCCCTCTTCCTCGACTTCGTATTCCACGTCTTCTCGAAACACCTTCAAAATTAGAAAAAACAGCAGTCCGGCAACGCCCAAAAGACCCAGCAGTCCGCCCCCCCAGAACAGCCAGTTCCCCCACCCACTGTCTTCATCGGTTTTCTCCGTTTTCTCAGACTTGTTGTCAGGTTGCTCTGCTTGCGTGTTGGCGTCTGGCGATCCGTTCTCCGGGTCGGAGACGGTCGAACGGGTTGCGGCGAGGCGTTCCCACGTCTGCATACCCACGACCCCATCGACGGGCAAACCCTGTTGTTCCTGAAATGCCGCTACCGCTCGATCGGTTGCCGTATCGAAGCGACCCGTAATGTCTCCCGTGTAGAATCCCGTTTCTTTGAGCCAACGCTGTAAGAGTTCGACGGCTTCAGACGTATCGCCCACGCTCAAGGCAGGCAGTTGCGTGGGATCGGGTTCGCCGTTTTCCGAGGAAATATCTGTTTGAGCGAGAAGCCTTGGGGTTGTCGAGACACTTCGTCCGGTTGCGACGGACGGCGACCAACCCCAGCACCCCAGACAGGTGACGAGAACAGCGATCGATCGAACTGAGTTTGCGAAAAATGCGTTCGCCGGGTGAGGACGTAAAACGGGATCGCGAAACAAATTAGGAGGAACTAACGCCATGGGAAAAGACCGCACTTTGACGAACTGGTCGAGTGGTTGACCCAACGATCTCCTTTACGAGCGCAACGGGTGCGATTCCGAATCTGACGACGCCATACCGGCGGGAACTTCGGTCGTCTCAGCTCGATCGAGGGTCGGGGTTCGCGAATCGGGTTTTGCTCGATCGTCTTGCGGTCGAGGCGAACGGCCGTTCGCCCCAATTGCTCGATCGAACCAACGCTTGCGGAGATCGGACGGTGAGGGCAAAGCGTCGCGACGTTCGATCGGATAGATACTCGCGAGAGTGACGATTGCACCGATCCACTGAACGGGGGTCAAAACTTCGCCGAGAAACAGATAGCCGAAAAATAGGGCGAAGACGGGGGTGAAGAACGTCAGAGAGCTGAGGCTCGTTAGATTTCCGCGAGCGGCGAAGTCAAAAAACAGTCCGTACGCAAGGGCGCTTCCGAAGACGGTCGCGTAACCGAGGGCGATCCAGTCGGAAACGACGAGGTGTTGCCAGGGTTCTGATTCATACGACGCTGACAATGCGAACAGTAGCAGTCCACCGAGAATCATATGCCATCCCGTCGCCACCACCGGATCGGCGTGTCGCGAGACTTTCGGCATCATCACGGTTCCGACTGCCATCGATACGGAAGCGATCAGCATCAATCCTTCACCCTGGAGAAACCCCCAATCGATGTTAACCGATGCGGCCGCGAGATCGGGGACGAACTGTTGCCGGAGCCATTCGTCTGGAAGTCCGATCGCGCTAATGCCAAGGATTCCCCCGATTAACCCCAATCCTCCCCAAAAGCCGATGAATTCGCCGAACAGCAGTCGGGACAGGACGGCCACGATCAGCGGTTGCGAGTCGATCGTCACCGATCCCAAGCCTGCACCCGTTTTCACGAGTCCTTGGGCGAGACAGCCTTGGAACAGCGCTCCATCGACGAGGGCGAACAGTCCGATCCACAGCCAAGCTCGCCAGGTCTGGGGTTGCGGTCGATGGGAGATCGAGGCAGCGAGCAAAACCAACACGCCAGCTGGAACGAGCCGAATCCCTGCCATGAAAAACGGTGTCGTGTGGGGAATCACGCCTTTCATGGCCACCATAGCCGTCCCCCAGAAAAAAAACGGTGTGAGGAGGAGAAAAGCCCCTCTGTTCCATCCGAGGCGATTGGTGTTTCGATCCATGGCGTTTTTTTAATTTGAGGGGCTGGTTTGATTTTTCCCATTGTAGTGAATTGTATATTTATATTAAGTGCAACGTTCCACCCCCTCAAACACTTCACGGTTAACTTCCAAGTAGACGTAATGACGGACAGGGGCGATCCCAATTCTCAGGCGTTCCTGTTAAACTCGACTAGCAACTCGTCTTGAAATTCTCAGCACATCGAGAACGCAATCTATGGTTTGGTTTTTGAATAAATTTCGCTCGCAAGTGGCTCGTGTTGAAGTGAGCGGGCCGATTGCCGCACCGACGCGCAAATGGGTTCTCGAAGCATTGAAAACCGTTGAAGCGCGCAAGTTTAAGGCGTTGGTGCTGCGGGTGGACAGTCCCGGTGGGACGGTGACGGATTCTCACGAAATCTATCAGGCTCTCAAGCGGTTGCGGGAGAAAACGGGAATTAAAACCGTGGCGAGTTTCGGAAATCTCGCGGCATCGGGTGGCGTGTATATCGGGATGGGGGCCGAGCGGGTCGTTACGAACCCCGGTACGATTACGGGAAGCATTGGCGTGATCCTGCGAGGGAACAACCTCGAACGGTTGCTCGACAAAATTGGCGTCTCCTTTAAAACCGTCAAGTCGGGGCCTTACAAAGATATTCTGGCGTTCGATCGAGAGCTGACGGAGCCGGAAACAAGTATTTTGCAAGAACTCATCGACACCACCTACACGCAGTTTGTCGAAACGGTTGCCGAAGCGCGAAACTTAGCGGTCGAGACCGTACGCGAGTTTGCCGACGGTCGAATTTTCACGGGACAACAAGCACTGTCGTTGGGGTTAGTGGATGCCCTCGGTACGGAAGACGAAGCGCGATGTCTCGCCGCCGAAATGGCCGGACTCGATCCGAAGCGAGCAGAATTTTGCCCGATCGAGCCACGCAAGCCCTTTTTATCTCGCTTTTTTCGCCCGAGTGCCAGCTTCTCGCGCCTCGCTGCTACCGGAGAATGGTTAGAATTTGAACTGTCAGCCAACGGCCTGCCCCTGTGGATGTACCATCCCTAAAGGGGAGCGGAGCGGGGGCAGCGTTACGATAAACAACAATAAACAATTTCGATAAAAAATATCGATCGCGATAAGATGGAGGTTTGTGTAGTGGAAGTGGACTGGACAGTGCGGGCAATTCGAGGGGCAACGACTGCATCCGAGAATTCCCCCGAGGCAATTCGGGAAGCCGTTTGGGAGTTGCTCGACGAACTCGAGCGATACAATGCCTTCGATCCCAAACAAATTATCAGTGCGACGTTTTCGGTGACGCGGGATCTCGATGCCCTGTTTCCGGCGTCCGTTGCCCGAAAGCGCCCCCGCTGGGAAAACGTTCCCTTGCTCGACGTCCAGCACATGCACGTTGAAAACGACCTCGAACGCTGCATCCGCTTCCTCATTCACGTCCACTTAAGCGCTTCTGCAAGGGTTTACCATCCCTACCTGCGCCACGCCCAAAGCCTGCGACCCGATTGGAGCCTATCGGCAATCGGATCTCAATAGTGGTTCGCCATGGCGATCGGGTCGTGGGGTCGTGCGGATCGATCGAACCCTTTTAAATGAAGCGGTGCGTTTTGCCATCGATCGAGAGTTATGCTGCTGCATTTGCAGATCGAAAACTTTGCCTTGATCGATGCCCTCGACCTGGAGTTTTCGGCAGGACTGAACGTCCTGACGGGCGAAACGGGAGCGGGTAAATCGATCGTCCTCGATGCCCTCGATGCGGTTCTCGGCGGAAAAGCCAACCGTCGATCGATTCGCACGGGGGCGACGCGAACTCGTATCGAAGCGGTCTTTCAACTGGCCGCTGACGAAATCGTCGCGTGCAGTCGAGAGCTGATCGCCAACGGTCGTAGTTGTCGCAGCAAGTACCGCCTCAACGGTACGCCCGTCAGCCAAAAGCACGTCCGTCAGCTACGGGAACGCTTAGTGGAGATTGCCGCCCAAGGTCAAGCCGTTCAACTCGGACAGAACGCCCACCAACGGGAACTGCTCGATCTCTACGGCGGAACGATACTGCTCGAAGTCCGTCAAACTGTTGCCACAGCCTTCGATCGACTGCAACGGGCGGAAGCGATTCTGGCCGAACGACAGGCACTCAACCGACAGCGCTCGCAACAGCTCGACCTGTGGACGTTTCAACTCGAAGAACTGCAAAACGCCCATCTCGAAGACCCCGACGAACTCGACGAACTCGAACGGGAAGCGCAACGTCTCAACCATGTCGTCGAGCTACAGCAACAGAGCTATCAGTCCTACCGCGCTCTTTACGAAAACGAAGACAACGCCGCCGCCTCTGATTTGTTGGGAGCGTCCGAGACCGTGTTGGCGAACATGGCCGAGTACGACGTGCGGGTCGAACCGATTCTAACCCTCGTGCGGGAAGCGCTCGTCCGCATTGAAGAAGCCGGTCAGCAACTCAACACTTACGCCGACCACCTCGAAGCCGACCCCGAACGCCTGGCATACGTCAGCGAACGCATTCGCCAACTCAAGCAAGTTTGTCGCAAATACGGGCCGACTCTCGCCGAAGCCATCGATCGATATCGCGATCTCCAACAACAACTCGACGCACTCGACGGTGAAGAAGGGTCGATCGAAGACTTAGAACGGCGCTGTCAGACTCGGCGAGCCGACTTGCAAGCGGGCTGCGATCGACTCACGCAACTGCGCCGCGATGCTGCCCGCCAACTCGAATCGCGCTTGGTCGAAGCCCTCAAACCCCTGGCGATGGAAAAAGTAAAGTTCCAGGTCGATCTGGCTTCGACCTCCCCCACGCGCACGGGGGGCGATCGCGTAACCTTTCTCCTGAGCGCCAATCCCGGCGAACCTCTCCAACCCTTAAGCGAAACCGCCTCGGGGGGCGAGATGAGTCGGTTTCTCCTCGCGCTTAAAGCCTGTTTTAGCGACGTCGATACCGTCAGCACGTTCGTGTTCGACGAAATTGACGTCGGGGTCTCCGGGCGCGTGGCGAGTACGATCGCGGAAACCCTCTACCGCCTCAGCCAACACCACCAAGTTCTGTGTGTGACGCACCAACCCCTCGTTGCGGCGATGGCCGACTGCCATTTCCACGTGGCCAAGCAGGCGATCGAAGCGTCTAGCGACGAGCGAACGGTCGTGCGCGTCCACCGGCTCGACCCCGCCGAACGTCGAGAAGAACTCGCCCAACTCGCCATCGGCCAGACCGATCGAGATACGGCGCCAGCCGATGCGCGAGCCGCCGCTACTGCTTTTGCTGACGTACTACTCGATCGCGCCGAACGCTTGCGACAACAACTTCAACCGAAACCGGACAAAGCGATCGTTTCACGATCGAGGCGATGAAGCTCGATCGCCTCGACTCGAGTGTTTTGAAGGTTGATGTTGGTTTGGCTTCCGAGAGAGCTGGGTCGCTCGTGACGTGGCGGTCAAGGTGCGGGCGATTGGGAGATCTCGCGAGGAAGCAAACGCGGAATTGCTGGGTTCGGTATTTTCTCGTCCGCAGTTTTGCGGCCGACAGAATTCATGAAACCTGGTACATAATGAGTACCAACAAGTGTGGACCAATTGCAACGAATCCATCGAGATTCTCAATGCCCCCTGTCCGAAATTCAATCGGGGAGTAAACTGGGAATGTATCTCTGGAAGTTGCCCATCGATCGCAACGCGATTCCTTCAATTGACGGTGCGTCCTCTGGACGGTTGTCTGTTCTTTCAAGCGAATCAGCTCCTCCCAAAGCGCTATGACATCTGCATCTCCGAAAACGCCCGCCGTAGATACTGAGGTGACGATCGACGTTCAACCTCAGTACAACGAGCCGAAAGCCGAACCGCAAAACGCGGCATCGAGTAGCGCCCTTGCCACCACGAAAGGCAGTTTCGGCGAATTTCTCGCGCCGCTCAGCCGAGATAAGTTCGCTGATGTCGTGCGAGGTGTCGAAGACAAGCTCAGGGTCGTCAACCAAACCTTGGGAATGCTCGACAGCCTGCTCGAAAGCCAAGGCTTCGATGCGATTCTCGACGAGATGCTACGCTCGATCGCGCTGAAAACTGGGGAACTCCTCCACGCCGATCGCACGACGATTTTTCTGCTGGACGAAGAAAAAAACGAGCTGTTTACGATTGTCGCCAAGGACGAAAAAGGCAACGCTTTGGAAATTCGCTTTCCGGCAACAGCCGGGATTGCGGGCGAATCTGCCACTTTTAAACGGATCGTCAACATTCCCTACGATTTCTACGACGACCCTCGATCGGAAACGGCAAAGAAGTTCGATAAAAAGAACAACTATCGAACCTATACCATGTTGACAATGCCGCTACTCAACGAGGAAACGGAGAACCTCGTGGCGGTCGTGCAGCTGATCAACAAACTCAGATCCGATATCGATGCCGACGCGCCCCTCGACGAGAAGATCGATCGAGGCGGATTTACGGAAGCCGACGAACAAGTTTTTCGAGAGTTCGCACCCTCCATTCGCTTGATTCTCGAATCGTCAAAATCCTTCTACGCAGCGACTCAGAAGCAACGGGCAGCTTCGGCACTGATGAGCGCGGTCAACTCCCTGAGTAAAAGCAGCCTCGATCTCGAAGACACCCTCAAACGGGTGATGGACGAAGCGAAAGAATTGATGAACGCCGATCGATCGACCCTCTGGTTGCTCGACGATGAAAAGGGCGAATTGTGGACGAAAATTCCCGGTGTCGGCGAACTTCGCATCCCGCGCAACGCTGGGTTTGCGGGAATGGTCGCTGAATCGGGAGAACCCCTGCTGATTCCCTTCGATCTCTACGACGATCCGCGATCGGAAACCTCGAAAAAAACCGATCGAAAAACGAGATACCGCACGTGCAGTATGCTGTGTATGCCCGTTTTCAACTCCGACAACCACTTGATCGGGGTTACCCAGCTCATCAACAAGAAGAAACAAGGGGAATTTCCCGATTACGATCCCGACAGTTGGCCGGAACCCCCGGAGCAGTGGAAGTCCAGCTTCAACCGCACGGACATGGAGTTCATGCAGGCGTTTAACATCCAAGCCGGGGTCGCACTCCAAAATGCCAAACTGTTTGAAACGGTCAAGCAGCAGGAACAGCGCCAAAAAGACATCCTTCGCAGCTTAACCAACGGCGTGATTTCCACTGACAAGCAAGGCCGCATCATTGCGGCGAACGAAAGCGCCAAGATTCTCTTGGGATTTGGAGAAGATGAAGGACTCGAAGATATGGATCTTCGAGAAATGGTTCACTTGCAAGAAGGGCGGTTCGCCGAGTGGTTTGAAGCCGCTCTGCAACCGAAGGACGATAAAGACTGCCAGCAATACTATCCCAACCAAATTCTTCAACTGCTCGATCGATCGGAAGGGCAAAGCGTTAACCTGACGATCAATTCGATGGCCGATGCCAGCGACCCCAGCAAGGTTAACGGTGCCTTGGTCGTCCTCGAGGATATCAGCGACGAAATGGAAGTCAAAAACTTGATGTACAAGTACATGACGCCTGAAGTCGCTGAATCGCTCCTCGCGAGTGGCGACACGGGACTCGGTGGAAAACGCAAACACGTTTCGGTTCTGTTCTCCGACATCCGCAGCTACACGACCTTGACGGAAAAACTGGAACCGGAAGAGGTCGTCACCATGCTCAACGAATACTTTGAAGAGATGGTCGATGCGGTCTTTAAGTATGGTGGCACCCTCGATAAGTACATCGGAGACGCGCTGATGGCCGTATTCGGTTCGCCAGCTCCCCTTGAAGATCGAGAGTGGTGCGCGATTCAAGCAGCGGTGGCCATGCGCCAGCGTTTGGAAAACTTTAACGAAAAACGCTGTGCAAAAGGCAAAATGGCGATTCAAATCGGGATGGGTATCCATTCCGATCGCGTCGTCAGTGGAAACATCGGTTCGAGCAAGCGGATGGAACTGACTTCCATCGGCGACGGTGTCAACCTCGCCTCTCGATTGGAAGGGACGAGCAAGCAGTACGGGACGGATATCGTCATCAGCGAGCAGACTTATCAACCCAACGCCCATCGTTTAGCGGTGCGCGAGCTGGACTTCATCACGGTCAAAGGGAAAACACAACCCGTGACGATTTATGAAGTCGTCGCCGTTACGGAAGGGGAACTGGCTCGTCCGCTGAGTGAAACGCAACAACAAATTATCGATCGCTACCACCAAGGACGGCATTGCTACTTGCAACCAGCGCGAGAAAAGTTAGGAACGGAGGATTTTATCCCGCTCCTCGAGCAGTTGGAAGAAATGTCGGAGGAGGAATTGCAGCATCTTTCTTACAATGATGAGAAAGTTTTGCGGGATATGCTCGCTAACCTGCCCCGAGAGCGACTGATCGCAGTGTTGGGCGTCGATACGCTGAAACGGTTGTTGATGACCGAAGATTTGGACGAGTTGGCGGACAGCGATCTCCATCGCCTGCTGCCGTTCAAACTCAAGCAGCTGACACCGCGCTTGGTGAAAAAACTGTTTGTCGAAAAACTCCAGCAATTTAGCAGTTCTGAAGAAACCCAGAAAATGTTAGCGGAAGAAGCGTCTGAAATATCGTTAGCTAAAATGAAAAAGCTGATCGACCTGGCTAAACGCCCGCTCAAGCAGAAAACCAAACAATGGTTCCATCAAGCGCGGGAAGCGTTTCAAAAGGTTTTAGAACTCGATCCGAAAAACAAGGCGGCCAAACTGCACGTCGAGCGGTGTATGCTATTCGAGCAGCAACCTCCAGGTGAGGATTGGGATGGAGTTTGGAAGCTGACCGATAAATAAGGTGGAGTCCGTGAGGAACGGCAATTTCCGGAGCAACCCGTCAACCTCGATCGCTGCTATCGTTCGAGTGGGAGGATTTAAAAATCCGAAGAACCGATCGAGCGTCACTTTCAACTGGCGAATCAACGAACCGTGCGAGATATGATCGATTTACATTGGCACTCCTCTGAGTACGAGTGGGTCGAGCGAGTCCACCAACTGTTGTTAGATTTGGCGAGGGCGTGTTTGGGTGACATTCCCAAGTTGCCGATGCACGTCGCCCAGCAAGCTCGCCCGATGGCTGAAATGGCGACGCGCCTGTTGGACGAAGCTCGGCATCGGGGGATCGAGAAAACGCAGTGGTATCACTACCCGGAACTGGTTTGGACCGACGAGACCCGGATGCTGTTTTTGGAACTCGCACAGGTGTATCTTTCTGATTCGCCAAAACTACCGGAAGACACGTCGGGACGCGCGCTTCAGTTAGCCGAACGCGCTCAGAGTTTAATCGAAAACGCTCCTTCAGAGATGCCAGAAACGCCCCCAGATCTGGAGGGAGATGAGGCCGAAGATCCCTCTCCCAGCGTACTGCTCTCGATTTTGAAGGATCGACTTCAGCAGCAACAGGTTGGTAGTCCGAATGCTGATGCGCCGGAATGGCAGCAACTTTTCAATTTGCTCGATGTGGCACAGGGTCTGTACCAACGTTTGAAGAGGTAAAACGACCGATGAGCAGGGTGTCGATCGCTCGTTCGATCGGGTCGTCTGTGACGACTTTTGTCGTGATGGCGGCGGTATGTTTGGGATTCTCACGTCCAGTCCAGGCGCTAGAAATCGCTCAGAGATTTGCACGGCTTTGCGTTCAACGGGACAGCCTTCCCTCAGACACTCAACACACTCTCGAGGTTTTACTCGATGTTGTGGACAACCCGAACTGTATTGAAGCCGAGCGTCGTCTGAGCGAACTCGACGAACTCAATTTGAGCGTGCGGGAGATCGTCGATCTATCCCCGATCGAAACGTTGCCCCACCTCCAACGACTTGACTTGAGTCTCAATCAGATTGAAGACCTTTCGCCCCTTGCATCGCTCCCGAACCTACAGGAATTGCTGTTGTCGGACAATCAGGTATTGGATGTGAGTCCGTTGGCATCTTTACCACTGACGAAACTCAATCTCGATCGAAATCTGATTTCTGACTTGTCTCCGCTCGCGACACAAGTGCAACTGAGAAGTTTGAGCGTTCGCGACAACCGAGTGTCCGACTTAACACCACTCGTGTCTCTGGTGCGTATCGAAGCGCTCTTTCTCGATGGCAATCAAATTTCCGATCTCTCTCCCCTAACGGCACTTCAGCAATTGGAGGGAATGGATTTGAGCCGAAATCAAATTGAGTCGTTGCGCCCTCTGGCGGAGATGGAACAGTTGATCTGGATTGCAATGAGCGATAACCAAATTTCTAACCTACGGCCGTTGCGGAAGTTGTCGGAGTTGACGGAACTCGATTTGAGTGGCAATCAAATTTCTAACGTGCGACCGCTGCGGAGACTGTCGGCGATGGACGAGTTATTTCTCAACAACAATCAGATTGAGGACGTTCGCCCCTTGGCTTCGCTGACGGGACTTACGGCACTATTTCTCAGCGGCAACCAGCTCTCAGATGTTCGCTCGCTGAGTTCGTTGACGAACTTGTCGCGACTGACACTGACGGAAAACCCGCTGGAAAATCCGACCTGTCCGGTACAGCCCGAGCGCGTCTGCCAGTTTTAGGTTAGAAGTTTTCGAGTTTCAAATTTTTTGGCTCGGGTCTTGCCATCTTCGATTAGCGTGTTATAATGGTAAAGCACTTTAAATATGGCGGGCGTAGCCAAGAGGTTAAGGCAGTGGATTGTGGTTCCACCATTCGTGGGTTCGAGTCCCATCGTCCGCCCTTTTTCAGAGATTAGGCAGCAAGCCGGGGGTTAAACCGGGAACAGTAACGGAGCGGACAGGGCGACGCGACATCGGCGATTTTTTATAGCATCGGCAGTATCGCCGGGAACGCTAGTATAGAAGTATGAAATCGCTTCGCTTCAGCCTCGTCTTCAGTGCCGCTCTCACTTCGATTCTGTTCCTGCTGGCGATCGAGTTCGAGTCTACGCCGGAGGGAACCCGGTTCGAGTTCGACCCCGGCTAAATTCCCGCCAGCGTCACGATGGCGGTGTCGATAGTCTCTTGAATATCCGTAAGTGATTTCAATCGTTCCAGGTTTCCCTGAGTTTTGATAGTCTCCATGAACGTGAAACGAACTCGAGTCGAGGTGGCTCGATTTGAGCGTTAACTGATACTTTTTGATGGCGGCTAATCCGAGGGCAACGAAAATTTAATTTAACCCAAATTGATAAATTTTATCGAGAACTCTTCTGAGCCGATCGTCGTTGAAATACTCCGCTTTAATTCCTTCTCCTAGTAAGTGTTCTATTGACTTGCTTTCAAAGAAGTTTTTTAAGAGATAGAGAGGAGATGAAGCTAATCCCATCCCGTTTAAAATCACGGCTTTAATCACGATGCTCGCGCTGACTTTTTCTGTCTTTTTTTAGTCAAGTAAGTCGTTTACAATTTCGACGATTCCGATGTCATTAATGATTCCGGTCACTAACCCCAAGTGGTCTAAATTTTGGATCTCTACTGACATTTTTCTTCCTTTTACTGATGCCCACATTTTCCACATTTTGGGATGATGACATAAAATCCTCGCGAGATTTGACTGCACACTTAAGCTTCTTTGTCAAGGTTTTTCTTTTGAATGTTATTTTCAAGTCAAGAAGTCAGTTGGCTGAGTCGAAATATCTAATCCCTTCAATCGCCCAGATATACTACCTAAATACTACACTTGAAGTGCGAAATGTGGGTTAGAAGCTGGAGAGAGCGCTTAAGTTGAGTTGTCCCCCCGGTTGTTGAGATCGATCGAGGGGATTTTTGTGGATGGATTCACAATTTGCGAGGTCAACGATTTACGAGGTCGATGGATATGGACTGGCTCACAAATTGCGAGGCCGCTCTGTCGATCGAGACCGAAGTCAGTATTTATACGTATATATTTTTATCCTTTTGTTAAATTCAATTTGGAGATTCGATCGACCATCGACATCTCAGATTTCTCGTGCATTAAAGAAAAAAGCTGTTTCTCAAGCTTAAAAAATCCTACTAGAATCTCAAAAAACGGTATAACTTATGACCTTTAAAAACTTGCAAAGCATCTCGCGTCGATTTTTAGCCGTCGCAGTTGTCTCAAGTACTCAACTATTATTCTTTGAGCTTCTATCTTCAAAATCTGCATTTTCACAAATCATCCCAGATAATACTCTCTCTGTTCCTTCTCAGGTCACAATTGATGGAAATCTTCACACGATTGAAGGTGGAACGGAAGCGGGAAACAATCTTTTTCACTCGTTTCAAGACTTTTCTGTTCCTACGGGCAGCGAAGCCTTTTTCAACAACGCCGCCAGCCTCGAGAACATCCTCACCCGCGTCACGGGTGGCAATATTTCCAACATCGATGGCTTAATTCGAGCCAACGGAACGGCAAACCTGTTTCTCCTCAATCCCAACGGTCTGATCTTCGGGCCGAACGCGCGGTTGGATATCGGCGGTTCGTTTTTCGGGAGTACCGCCAACAGTCTCGTCTTTGAAAACGGTTTAGAATTCAGCGCCACGGCTCCCGACACCCAACCGTTGCTCAGCGTGAATGTTCCCCTCGGCTTGCAATTCAACGGGCAGGCGGGAGAGATTCAGGTGCAAGGAACGGGTCACAATTTGACAATTTTCAGTTTATCCCGCACACCCATTATCAGAGAGAATGGTGATTCGGGTCTGCGGGTCAGTTCTGGCCAGACCCTCGCTCGGGTGGGGGGGGGATGTCACCTTAAAGGGAGGTACGCTGACGGCCGAGCAAGGACGGATCGAGCTGGGGAGTGTGGCTGAAGGTCGAGTCAGCCTATCCCCAACGGACTTGGGATGGATGTTGGACTATGAAGGCATCCAAAGCTTTCATGATTTAAGCCTCTCCGAACAGGCAGCCGTGGATGTTAGTGGTTCCGGTAGCGGTGCGATCCAGATCGTGGGTCGGCAACTCACCATGAAAGATGGTTCGGTCGTTTTGAGTGAAAATGTCGGCTCGCAACCCTCTGGGAACATTCGCATTCAGACCTCTGAATCTGTGGAATTAATCGGCATGAGTCTAGATGCAAAGAGTTCGGTCATCTCTCCAAATTTCGGAACGGGAAGTGGTGGGGACATTGCCATTTCCACCCAACAGCTAGTTCTCCGGGATGGGGCAGAGATAGCCGCTCGAACGGCTGGTTCGGGCCAGGGGGGCGATCTGGATCTGAATGCCTCGGAATCCGTGAGATTAATTGGGATTTCGCCCGTCGATCCCTCGTTTAGCTCTGCTATTGCCTCAGCAGCGTTAGGTGCTGGAGATGCTGGAAATACCACGATATCAACTGCTCGGCTCTCGATCCGGGATGGGAGTTTCATAGCTGTTGGCACCTTCGGGGCTGGTAACGGAGGATCGCTGACCGTGAATGCGACTGAATCTGTAGAAGTGATTGGTGCCAACCAACAATTTACCAGCATTCTGATTGGTACAACTTTCGGTGTCGGAGATGCTGCCGACATCACGATCGACACCTCCCGATTAGTGTTGCGGGAGGGAGGTCAGGTCGCCTCTGAAACCTTTGGCGGTGGCGCGGCAAGTATCACGATTAACGCCACCGAGTCCGTTGAAGCGAGCGGCTCTTTTTTAGCAGATGTCCCTGCTGGAGTGACCTCCAGCGCCCAGCTACCCTTGACGCCAGAAGGCTTCGGACTGTCTGGCGCGGTGAGTGACGCCGCTGGAGACGTGACGATTAACACACCCGTGTTGAGACTCACCGATGGAGCGCAAGTGACTGTAGACAATCAGGGAACTGGAAATGCTGGTTCTTTGCAAGTCAACGCGGAATCGATTTTTCTTAATGATGGAGGGGGCATTACAGCAGCCACCGCCTCCGGTGAAGGGGGTAACATTGCCCTGCAAGTGCAAGACTTGTTGCAACTGCGCCGTGCCAGTCAAATTACTGCCGAAGCTGGCGGAAGTGGCAACGGTGGCAACGTGACGCTCTCGGCGGACACGATCGCTCTGTTAGAAGGAAGCTCCATCGATGCCAATGCCTTTGAAGGTCAGGGAGGCAATATTGAGATCGCCACGCAAGGTCTGTTTCTCTCCCCAGATAGTCGCATTACTGCCAGTTCTCGACTGGGGGTTGACGGTATCGTCACCATCACGCAACCGGAAATCGATACCAGTTCGGCATTGGTTTCGTTAAGTGACGATCCCATCGACCCGACGACTCAGATTGTCTCAGCTTGTTCGGTGGCATTGGAGAACACTTTTGTTGTGACGGGAAACGGGGGTTTGCCACCCGACCCCACGGAGGTTTTGAGGGGTCAAGATGTTTGGGTCGATATGCGACTGACGGAGATTCGCGAACTGACTCGACCGATCGAACAGCTATCGAACGAGCTAGAAGAACGGGAAGATAGCTCGATCGAGCCTCAGTCGATCGTCGAAGCGACGGGTTGGCAGCGTCAGCAGGACGGAACGGTGGAGTTAGTCGCCGTACCCCAAGGACGAGTGGGAAACCGTTGGCTCGATCGACCCGTTTGTCGTGAGTGAACGGCTTGAAATGGCGAACAGCGCTTAGGTTCAGTTGTTCCCTCGGTCGCTGGGATCGATCGAGGGGATTTTTGTAGGTGGATTCAAAAATTTCGAGGTCGATTGGGGATGTTGGAGGCTGGGAAAAGCGCTTAGGTTTGATTGTCCCCTCGGTTGGATCGATCGAGGGGATTTTTGTAGGTGGATTCAAAAATTTCGAGGTCGATGGGTTGGACTGGCTCGCAGCTTGCGAGGCCGCTCTGTCGATCGAGATCGAAGTCAGTATTTACACGTAATATATTTTTGTGTTTTTTTTAGATTCAATTTGGAGATTCGATCGACCATCGACATCTCAGATTTCTCGTGCCATATTGAAGAAAAAGGTTGTTGCTCAAGTTTAGAAAACTCTACTAGGAACTCGAAAAACGGCATGAATTATGACCCTTAAAAACTTGCAAAGTATCTCGAATCGATTTCTATCCGTCACAATAGTATCGAGCATCCGTATATTATTATCGTTCGATTTTCTATCTTCAAATCCTGCATTTTCACAAATCGTCCCAGACAATACCCTTGCCGTTCCTTCTCAGGTGACAATTGATGGAAGCCTTCACACAATTGAAGGCGGAACGGAAGCGGGAAGCAACCTCTTCCACTCGTTCCAAGACTTTTCCGTCCCCACCGGCAGCGAAGCCTTTTTCAACAACGAACCGTTGAAAACATCCTCACTCGCGTGACGGGAGGCAATATCTCCAATATCGACGGACTAATTCGAGCCAACGGAACGGCAAACCTGTTTCTGCTCAATCCCAACGGCATCGTCTTCGGACCTAACGCCCAACTCAACATCGGCGGTTCGTTTTTCGGGACGACCGCCAGCAGTCTCGTGTTTGAAAACGGTTTAGAATTCAGCGCCACCTCTCCCGAAGCCCGACCGCTACTGAGCGTGAACGTCCCCATCGGCTTGCAAATGGGTCAAAATCCTGAAGACATTCGAGTGCGGGGTACGGGTCATAATCTGACGTTTCGCAGTATAGAAGGTCAATTGTTTCCTCCGTTTGAGAGAGAGAACAATCCTTTGGCGTTAACGGTTCGACCGGGGCAAACCCTGGCATTGATTGGGGGCGATGTGACCCTCGAGGGCGGTCAGCTCGTTGCTCAGAAGGGTCGAGTTGAGTTGGGGAGCGTCAGGTCGGGTCGTGTCAGCTTATCAGATACGGCTTCTGGCTGGGTGTTCGACTATGGAAATGCCACGAACTTTGGGAATATTCAGCTTTCTCAACAAGCGGCAGTCGATGCGAGCGGAGCCGGACGAGGTGGCATCTTCTTGACCGGCCGGCAGGTTAGCTTGACCGATGGTTCCGTTGCTTTAATTCAAAACGCGGAAGCCACTCCCGCCGGCACGATCGCCGTAACGGCTTTGGAGTCTTTGGAGTTAATCGGTACAACACCAGATGGCTCGGTTCGTAGCAGTTTGCATACCGAAACGGACTATACCGGAATAGGAGCCAGTGGAAATATCCATGTGTCTACCGGAAGGTTGCTGCTCGATGACGGGGCACAAATCATGAGCCGAACTTTTGGCATCGGGGAAGCCGGTAATATTACCGTCGAGGCCTCGGATTCTATCCAAATCCTCGGGACTTCGCCGCTGAATTCTTGGTTTTTTAGCAGTATTTTCGCGATCGGTTCCGGTGATTCTTTTGGAAATTCCGGGGATATCAATATCTCCACGGGACAATTGACGATTCTTGACGGGGGAATTATCTCTGCTGGAGCTTTCGGTGATGGCTCGGCAGGAACTTTGACGGTTCGAGCTGCCGAATCCGTCGAAATCATCGGTCGCGATCCCATTTTTGAATCGCCCAGCGACCTTAGCGTTAGCTCCTTCCGCTCTGGCGATGCCGGCAACTTGCTCGTCGAGACCCAGCGATTGGTGATGCGAAATGGCGGTCGAGTTCGAGCTTCCACCATCGGTCTGGGGAATGCGGGTAGCATTATGGTGAATGCCTCTCAACTTGTGGAAGTGAGCAGTAACAGCACGATCGAATCCTCAGCTAATTTTCCGTCTGCGGTCGCCCGGGAAGTAGGAGTAGAAGGCAATCCTTCCGGACAAGCCGGGGGAATCACGATCGATACGGAACGCCTGATCGTTCGAGATGGCGGTGAAGTCACGGTTCAGAATATTGGCGAGGCCAATGGGGGCAAATTACAGGTGAATGCGAACTCGATTTTGCTCGATGGCGAAGGTACCCTTACCGCATCGACCGCTTCGGGTGAAGGGGGGAACATCCAACTGAGTTTAGACGACAGCTTGCTATTGAGAAACGGAAGTTTCATTTCAGCGGAAGCTGGCGGTGCGGACAACGGTGGGAACATCGCCATTGATGCCGAGACGATCGCCCTGTTAGAAGGAAGCTCGATCGATGCCAATGCCTTTGAAGGCAGCGGCGGCAACATCGAGATCGCGACTCAAGGTTTGTTTCTCTCCCCAGATAGTAGTATCACCGCCAGTTCTCAACTCGGCGTAGATGGCATCGTCACCGTTACCCAACCGGAAATCGATACCAGTTCGGCATTGGTTTCGTTAAGTGACGCTCCCATCGACCCGACAACTCAGATCGTCTCAGCTTGTTCGGTGGCGGCGGAGAATACCTTTGTCGTCAATGGAAACGGGGGTTTGCCACCTGACCCTACCGATGTTTTGAGAGGTGAAGATATTTGGGTCGATCTGCGACTTTCCGAGGATCTCGAGGTGAGTCCACCAATCGAAGCCAGCCCCAGCGAGGCAGGAGACAGCTCGAAAGAGGAAAGCTCGATCGATCCCACAACAGACCCTGTCGTCGAAGCCACCAATTGGCAGCGTCACCAGGACGGAACGGTGGAGTTAGTCGCCGCACCCCAAGGACGAGTCGGGAATCGTTGGCTCGATCGACCCGTTTGTCGGGAGTGAAACCGAGTGATTTGCCCCTGTTCCCCTCGAGCGCACCCGCACGGCTACCCTCGCTCGAGCGCGTGGTGAAGAGAAACGAGTCCAACCCCCTCATCGGAGTGTTTCTTATGCGGTAGAAATTCACCTAGAGCTAATGGCGAGATCGTGCCGTCGTCTCTAAAAAATGCTCGATACAATTTATTTTGAGGTGATAATTTTTATAAATTTTTTTTTCAGTTCTCGACTCGATCCCATCATAGAGATATAGCGATCGCCGATCGGGTTAGGACAGTCTAATCTGACAGTTTGTGAATTTCAGCCGTGAAAAGGCCTTACTTGCTCTGGCGATTGTTCTAAAAGGAATTAAATTGCCACGAACAGCCAGGTGTCGAAACGGTATACGTTCGTCTTCGGGTATCGAGTGTCGTTTCCTTACAAGGTCTCGTCCTTGAGTCTTAGCGCTCGCTTGAAATACCTTTAAATTACCCTAAAATATTCTCAGACACACCCGTCTAAAGTCTTATGACATCTGAGGTGAGTCAGACTTGAAAGCGCGGAATGTTGTCACGAACACCGTCGATCGAGTGTCGAGGGGATTGTGTCGGGACGTTCGATCGAGCGTCCGTTTTCCTGCGGCTCTTCGACATTCATAAATTGATATAAATTAATGACGATCGAACCCCTCACCCTTCCCCCTGCGCTTCAGCCGGGAGATCGCTTACAGGTTATTGCACCGAGTGGCTGCGTGTGCGATCGAAATGCGTTCGATCGCGGTTTGGCTATTTGGAAGGCTTGGGGATATCAGATTGAGTTGTCATCAGGATGGGACGATCGACACGGCTATCTAGCAGGAAGGGACGAACAACGTCGGAAACAATTGCGTCGAGCCTTGGTCGATCCCGAAGTGAAAGGGATTCTTTGCGCGAGAGGGGGGTATGGAGGAACGCGGTTGTTAGAAACCTGGGATTGGGAGACATCGATCGCGCCGAAATGGTTAATCGGCTTTTCCGATATCACGAGTTTGTTATGGAGTTTGGCAAAGCAAGGAATTTCAGGGGTTCACGGGCCGTTACTGACGACGTTGGCGGAAGAACCGGAATGGTCGCAACAACGACTGTTCGACTGGGTTCGACAGAAATCGATCGATCCCCTGCAAGGTCGGGGTTGGGGTGCTGGAACGGTTACAGGACGTCTGTTTCCCGCTAATCTGACGGTGGCCACACACCTCATTGGAACCGCTCTCGAACCGGATTTGACCGGGGCAATTTTGGCATTTGAAGATATTGGAGAGGCCCCTTATCGAATCGATCGAATGCTGACCCATTGGCGGATGTCGGGACGGTTGGAAAAGGTGGCGGGAATCGCCCTCGGACGGTTTAGCCGCAGTGAAGTCGATGGGAACGTTCCAAGTTTTACGGCGGATGAGGTTTTGCTCGATCGATTGTCAGATTTGGGCGTTCCCGTGGTGTCGGATTTACCTTTCGGCCACGAAGGTGTCAACGCCGCGCTACCGGTTGGGGTTTTGGTTGAACTCAACAGCAATCTCGGCACGCTAACGGTAATATCTGATTAGGCAAGAGTCGCGTGTGCGTCGGGCGATCGAGAACGATGGGTTCGTAAATGCACACTTTTTAGATTCCCTAGGGGGAATGGTTGTTCCCGTCGCCCTCAACCGATGAGATCGATCGCTTACTTACCGAGTTCTGCTGGGGAGGCGAGAACTTCGAGGCGGACGAATGCTGTCCCGCTGGCGATCATCCCCAATTGTTCGGCCGCAGCTGCAGACAAATCGACAATTCGTCCGTGTGCGTAGGGGCCGCGGTCGTTAATTCGCACGACGATCGAGCGGCTGTTGTCGAGGTTCGTCACGCGCACTTCGGTGCCGAAGGGTAAGCTGGGATGGGCAGCCGTAATGGCCGTGCTGTTAAAAATTTCGCCGTTCGCCGTGAGATTGCCTTCAAAGCCGGGGCCGTACCAAGAAGCCCATCCTTGCTCGCTGAAAACGATAATTTCGGAAACTGGATCGGGCTTAGACGGTCTCTGAGGCAGAATGTAAGCTTGGTGATTGTCTGATTCTTCAGATGTAACTGGATTGCTGGGTGTTCGATCGACGGCTTCGACGCTTGGGAGCGAATTGGACGGTCGATCGACATCTACCTCGCGGGGATCTCCCCAATTGACGAGCAGAGCCTCGTCGGGGTTTGGAGAATTGGCTTGTACGCTGCCGTCTGTTGTGGTTGAAAGTTGGGCGACTTCGTAGGTTGCCGATCTCGCTCCTTTGTCGTCAACAGCTTTTGCTGTAAAAGCATGGCCTCCGATTCCGGAAATCACCATCGCGACAGTGAAGCTTCTCCAAAGTTGATGAGTCATATGTTACTTTCTCCCAATCGAACCCCCAATCTGACTGCAACAGATTGAGGTGGCGAGCTAAGTTGGCGGTTGTTTCGGACAGAGCGTCTGTTCGCTGAGTGCGAAGTGAAGACGTTTAGGGCTGATGGGCCGTTGTCGGAAATCAGAGCCAGCAACTCATACTCATACCGTGTTCAGGTTGTGGTTTTAGAACTGCAACAGAATAACACGAAGGTTTTCGATCGAGAATCCGAAAGAACCGCCTTTGCCTCACAACTTCACGAAAACTTCACAACCCCTTTTTAGTTCAAAACCTTATGGGACAATAGTTTTGGGTATTTTTACTCAGCTCGAAATCTTTGCAGTAAAAACATATAAAAAAATCGCAAGATATGATAGAGAAATCGTTTGTTCGATCGCGAGTGGCAAACTCGTAGAGTGTAACGATCGATCTCCAGCAACAGATGCGGTACAATAAGCAGCTTAGTTACGGGCTGGGAAACCCCACCCCGAGGTTGTATGGATTATCGAGACGCTGGAGTCGATATCGAGGCAGGTCGTGCTTTTGTCGATCGAATCCGTGAGGTCGTCCAAAGTACAAACCGTCCCGGTGTTTTAGGAGGATTGGGTGGTTTCGGCGGATGCTTTGAGCTACCGACAGGTTACCGTCAGCCGGTTCTCGTGTCGGGGACTGACGGTGTCGGAACCAAACTCAAACTCGCTCATCTGCTCGATCGCCACAATACAGTCGGCATCGATCTCGTGGCAATGTGTGCCAACGACGTGCTGACGTCTGGTGCAGAACCCCTTTACTTTTTAGACTATCTCGCCACAGGAAAACTCCATCCCGAGCAACTCGCACAAGTTGTGACTGGCATTGCCAAAGGATGCCATCAGGCTGGATGCGCGCTTTTAGGGGGCGAAACAGCAGAAATGCCTGGATTTTATCAGCCGGGTGAATACGATATTGCTGGATTTTGCGTCGGAATCGTCGAAAAAAGCCAGATGCTCGATAGATCGATGACTCGAGTTGGCGATATCGCCATTGCGCTTCCCAGTTCTGGCGTTCATAGCAACGGTTACAGTCTCGTCCGCAAAATTGTCGGCGACGGGGGTTACAGTTGGGACGACTGCCCCGAACGACTCGGAGGGCAGCGTTTGGGTGATGTTTTTCTGACGCCGACACATATATATGTCAAACCCGTCTTAGCCTTGCGCGATCGAGGAATAGAAATTCGCGCCATGGCCCACATTACTGGAGGGGGATTGCCGGAGAACCTACCGCGATGCTTGAGTGAAGGACAGTCGGTTCGCATCGATACCCAAGCTTGGGAGATTCCCCCCGTGTTTCAGTGGTTGGCTGAAGCGGGACGAGTTGCTGCGGCTGATATGTTCGATACCTTTAATATGGGCATCGGATTTGTCGTTATCGTTGCACCGGAATCCGTCGATCGAGTGCTGTCCGAACTCAAGCAACAGCAAGTTGAAGCTTTTGTCGTCGGCGAAGTCGTTGCGGGAAATGGTGAAGTGTTGGGACTGGTGGGTTGACGATGAGCAGATGAGGAAAAACATCCGCTCGTCTCCTCATCTCCCCACCTAGAGCAGTGGTACAAAAGTGCTTGGTGCGTGACGCGGAAATCTCATTAACTGGATTTCAAACCCATTTTTCGTCCGCGTAACACACCCTACCATTACTTCTGTACCGACGTTCTAGTCATCTTCTCATCTACGCTCGAATAGGGCGCGATAGACGGGTTGGCCTTTGTTTTGGGTGGCAATTTCACGTTCGGTCGGAACGGGAAGAGGATTTTCAGGAAGCCATTCGTCTGTGGTGCGTTGAAAGTTGGGACTTTCAGTAAATCGATCGCACATTTCGATGGCAACTTCTTCAATATCTGACTGTAAAAAAACTTCGCTGCCAGAAACGAGATAGTCCGCGAGATCGCAGACGAGTTGCGGTTGGACGATGCGACGTTTTTGGTGGCGCTTTTTAAACCACGGATCGGGAAATTGGATCGATACGCGCTTTAATACCTTCGGGGGAAGCGAGCGTAAAATCGCTTCGATCGAAACGTTCGCATTGCCAAATAAATAGTGTAAGTTCGTCAACTCGTCTCGATCTCGCCACTGGTTCGCCTCGTCAACTAACGGTTGGCGAATTTCTAAGCCGAGGAAATTCCAGTGTGGTTCTAAAGGGGCGAGTTGATATAAAAAACGTCCCCGCGCACACCCGATATCGAGATGGAGCGGTTGAGTTGGGTTAGCATAAATTTTCGACCAATCGGGGAGGGCGATAGCATGTTGGTATTTTTGACTGAGGGGATTGACGTGTTGGCGAACTCGTACCGGGGACAATCGAATTTCCTCCTGTTACAATGCGATCTCGGCAGTTTCGATCTCACTTCGATCTTATCTCGATTGTTGAAGCAAGCGTAAAACAAATTGAGGGTTTCACGAAATCACAGGCAGAAATCCCAGACGATGCAAGGTTCGGGATGTAGAGGCTTAACACATCGCCGATTCATGTTTGAGGTGGCGTTCTCTAGCTGGTGTTGCCGGGTGCATCTAAAAAATGCTAAAAATCGAAAAATGCTGACGTTTTTTACGTGTTTTATGAGATAATTTAAGTCAGTCATAAAACAAAATTTATTAAATAAAACATCTATTTTTTGTTGCCTCCAGAAATTTGATTGAATCCCCACACAAAATAAATTGATGGGTCTGTTGGAGTTAAGGTGATAAGCAGAGTTTATGAAATTCCGAAATCGTTGTCGTCGGGGCGAACGGCCGTTCGCCTCGACAAGAGTCTTAGTATCATAGGCAATCAAATTACACCGCAATTCCAACAGACCCAAATTTATTTTAGTCTCGATCGTCAAGCAAAACCCATTTTCGCACTGATTTTTGACGATGTTCTTGATGCTGGTGTCGTACAGTTTCCAACCAAATCTGCCAAGCTTTTAGAGAAAAAACAGCAGGAAATGCAACTCTCAAGAAAGTTAAAATCTTACCTTGCTTGAGTGCAGCCCAAGCCCAGCGCAAGTGAAGATAACTCCTCAAATCTTTGAGATTTGGAAGATTCGATCGATACTTTTGCTGTAGTAAATCGTAAATATCTTCGATTGTTTTTGTGTTGGCTTCGACTTGTTGTCGAATCGGAATTTTATGAATTTTCAAGCGATGTGGAACACGGCGAACGAGCTTTTCTTGAAGTAGGCGAACGATAGCGTTCGATCCCATCTTCAAACCAGTTTTCAATTTTCCTTGGCAGATCGCAGACCAACTCCACTGAAGTTGTAAAACATAGCGTTGATGTTCGATGTAATGTTGCAATTCAGGATCGCTGTCGAGCGCGACAGATTTTTGGGGAGATCTGGGCAGGCTAAACGTATAATCATCAAACCACTTAGTTCGGGCAAGCCAGGGGCTTTGGCGAAATAACATTGCCCGCACGAAGAGTTCCCAGGCTGAAAGGCAAAAGATCGCAGGAAATAAAACTTTCAAGCCATCGAGAAACCGCCTTTGCTTGAATGCGACTGCCGCCCAATGAAGCTTCAGATAGGCGGTGACGTGCTGGACTTTGGGAATGTGTTCTCGGTATTTAGAACTGACGAGATTGTATATTTTTTCCTTCATTAAAATATTGGTCGTCAGTCGTTTTTGCAGCGGTAACTGACGGTTGTACGCACCTTCCCAGACAGTTCGGTAAGCTAAGCAACGATTGATAAAGATCGCATCGCCGAACTGAGCGATGCGAATCCAAGAGTCGATATCGTCACAATTCCCATCGAACTTTGAATCCCATCCCTCGGCTTTCCAAAATGCTTCTTTTTGAAAGGCTACTTGAACGGGCGTTCCAAAGGGGACGATTTCGAGGAGCATTCCGTAGTGAATGTCTTCTTGGGGAATGTAGAAGGCTTTACCCGGCCCCGTGCGTGGCGTGCAACTGAGTTCGACTTCATCCGGGCTGACTTGGGCGGCTTGACAAGAACAAAGTACTGATGCGGAATGTCGCTGGATAGCAAGCCACATTTCTTCGATGCAGTTTGAGGCTAGATAGTCGTCGTCGTCGAGGGGCTTAATCCATTCACCGGAAGCCAACGAAACCCCTGCATTCATGGTGGCTGAGTGGCCGGCGTTGACCGCGTTACGGTAGTAAACCAAGCGTGTATCGCCAACGTTTTGTAAGGCGTTTTGTAAACCGAGAACGTAGTCCCGCGTTCCGTCGCAGGAACAGTCGTCTGCAACGATCACTTCACAGGGGAGCGTTTGCGCCAAAGCAGAGTCGATCGACCGTTTGAGGAGTGATAAGCGGTTGTAGGTGGTAATGACGATACTGAAATGCATTCCGCTTAGATCAGAAGGAGGACAACGGCATCGGTGTTCGTCGTTTGAGAGTTCCTGGCGACATTGCTCTCAAGTCTGACACACTGGTTCGAGCAGGCTTTTGCTTCGATCGAATTTTGGATTGCTCATCTCCTTTATATTGTAGTGGTCGGAACTTGTGTCAGGGGTCTGACCCCTCACCTGAGAGCTGATAGGGCAACGATTGCGACGAAACTGCTTTGAGGTTAGGAGGGAAAGGTGGGAGGCACTGCTTCAGCATCTGTCAAAAACATCGCCTTGTGCGTTACCGAGGAGACAAGTTGAAGTAGCTTGTTATTGTCTACGTGAGTTTCTGGCTCGAGTCGGGTGAGTGTCGATCGAATTTGGCGAAATTGTCGTTTTTGCCGAAGATCCGCTTCTGGGAACCCGTTTCAGAAACGTTCAGTCGTTCTAATTGCTGAATTTGTCCTAAAACCATGGCGCTTTCTGACCTCACACTCGGCATCGATTTCGATTTCGCGGTCGCGACCGATGGAGATGACGTTTTCAACTACGCCTTACTGTCATCAGAGATCCAGGAACAACTTGCTAACTCGCCAGGCATCGATGCGGTGGCGTTGTTGGCTGGGGACGACAACGGGATCGATGACAGCGCAGCTCGCATTTATTTTGGCAATACGGGCAACGATCGAATTTTCGGAAACGGGGGGAGCGACACGCTCGCGGCGGGACAAAACGACGATCTCCTGTCTGGCGGCGAGGGCGACGACTTTTTATTTGGCAATCGCGATAACGATATTCTCGTTGGCAACGAAGGCGGAGATTCGATTTTTGGGGGCCGGAGTGACGACTTACTTGCAGGGGAAGCGGGAAACGATTTCCTCAGTGGAGATCTCGGGAACGATACCCTCGAAGGGGGAGATGGAAACGATACGCTCGTCGGACGAGATGGTAACGATCTTCTCTCGGGGAACGACGACGACGATCTACTGGTTGCAGGAATGGGAGTCGATGATTTACGAGGGGGTTCGGGTGACGATACTTTAGTGTTTCGTCGTTCTGAAGACGTGACGGATTTACTCGAGGCGGATGCGATTGTCGATTTCGATCTCGATGACGATATTCTCGGGTTGGATTTTTCGGATTATTTTCTCGATGACGGGATCGATTTGTCGAATTTGTTGAGTTTTGATGGGGAGAATCGTTCGGAAGTCGATACGATCGTTCGGGCGGGCGAACAAGGCCCCATTATTGGGGTGGTGGTTGACGTGACGGCTCGGGATCTCGAGGAACGCATTCAACAGGTTTCGATCGATTTTTTAAGTTGATTTGCGTCTAGATCGATGGTTTTTTAACCGATTGTGACAATCACTTTTGGGGGTCTGTTGGAATTGTGGTGGTATTTGATTGCTTATGATACCAATATCATTGTCGGGGCGAACGGCCGTTCGCCCCGACGCCAAGGGTTTTGGAGTCCCATAAACTCTGCTTATCACCCTAAGTCCAACAGACCCACTTTTGGGAAACTTTTGGGCGTTTATCCCATTTGTTGAATAAAAATACAACAAATGGGATAAATTTCGATTATCTAAAATATCTATTAAAATTTTCCCAATTTTCGCTCGCTTTGTCCAGTTATTTTGCCGCTCGATCGTGTGAATTTTTGCGAAGGATTTGCCAGGGATTTTAAGACTCATTGATGCCGCCAAACGGCTCGAACGAGTTTGAGTTCTCGATCGAGATATTCCATGCCGAGATATTGCCGTACCGTATCGAGATCGCTGGTTTGGAGGTTTTGAAAAGCTTGATAAATCGCTTGCTGGCGATCGATAGGAACGAGTCGATCGAGATCGACCGGTTGTCCCATTTCGATCAGCTCGACCAGATGGCGAACGATGCGGGACTGACGGAGATTGCGTTGTCGGGCGATCTCTTCAATACTCAAACCTTGTTGGTGGAGTTCGAGGGTGTACAGTTGAGTCCCGTGGTTTCGATCGATATCCGTCATGGGTTGAGGAGTCGGAGCTTCGATCGAATTCTCCGCCGAGCGAGATGGCTCCATTGCCGCTTTGACCAATCGAATTTCCTCGTAACTGTACGTTCCACCGCCGAGATATTCGTAAATCGGTTTGAGAGCGTTGGCATTGAGAGACCGAATGGCGCTGCGAATCGCTTGCTGTCGTTCGGGAGAGACGAGTCGATCGAGATCGATATTTTCGCCCGAACGAATCAACGCTTCGAGATGAGACAAAATAGTCTTCGGAGAGAGATTGCGTTCTAAAGCAATCTCTTCAACCGCCATTCCCTGCTGAAACCGTTTGAGGGTTTGATGTTGCGTGTCCGATACGCTCGGCTTGGTAGAAGACGAACGGTTTTTCTGAAGGTACTCTCGCATGACGCTGACGAATCGATCGCCGTACTGTTCGAGTTTGTATTTCCCGACCCCAGACAGTTTCCCAAACGCTTCGAGGGTTTGCGGTCGTTGTCGAGCCATCAGTTGTAACGTGGAATCCGCGAAAATCGTATAAGGGGCGATCGATCGTTCGTCGGCGATCTGTTTGCGGAGCGATCGCAATTCAAACAACAGCATTTCCGTTTCAACCGCGATGCGACTGCGCGTATCCGCCTCGATGGCGTCGGCTTTTCTCGGAACGGCAATTTCTACTTTGCGCTGTCGCCGCATAATTTCCCAACTGAATTCGTTGAGTTTCAGGACGGGATAGCCATCCGTGGTTTCGTTCACAAATCCCCGCTGTTTGAGCGAACGAGCCAATAGCTTCCAATCGTCCGCCGTGCGATCTTTTCCAATTCCGTAAGTCGAGAGTTTGTTGTGGCCGTATTTCTCGATCTTCGGCTTGCGCGAACCCCGCAACACGTCGATGATGTGGTTGGTGCCAAAGCGTTCCTGACATCGAGCCACACAAGACAGGAATTTCATCGCTTCGATCGTCCAGTCTTCAACCGGTTTGGGATGGCGACAGTTATCGCACTGCTCGCACTTGTGGGGAAGTATTTCGCCGAAATAACGCAGTTGAATGGCTTTCCGGCATTCCGTACTGTCGGCGTAGTCGATGACTTGACGCAGTTGTTGCTTGGCGATGCGCTGTTCTTGAGGGTCGGGTTTCCGATCGATAATCCACTCGACCTTACTCACGTCGCCGTAACTGAAAAAGAGGATACAGCGAGAGGGTTCGCCGTCGCGTCCGGCGCGTCCCGTTTCTTGGTAGTAACTTTCGAGGGTTTTGGGAAGGTTGTAGTGGATGACAAAGCGAACGTCGGGTTTGTCGATTCCCATTCCAAAGGCGATCGTGGCGACGATGACCTGTACGTCGTCGCGAATGAAGCGGGTTTGATGGTTGGCCCGATCGAGATCGTCCATTCCCGCGTGGTAGGGAAGCGCTAAAATCCCGTCGTTTTGGAGTCGATCGGCCAGTTCGTCCACTTGGCGGCGACTGAGACAGTAGATAATTCCCGAACCGCCTTGTCGGACGATTTGAAGCACTTCAGCATAGGTGCTGCGGGTTTTGGGGCGAACTTCGTAATAGAGGTTGGGACGGTGGAAACTGGCGACGTGGACGTGGGGACTGCGGAGTGCGAGTTGTTGGAGGATGTCTTGACGGACGCGATCGGTGGCGGTAGCGGTTAACGCCATGACGGGAACGTCGGGATAGCGTTGGCGGAGGATGGAAAGTTGGCGGTATTCCGGACGGAAATCGTGGCCCCATTCGGAGACGCAGTGCGCTTCGTCGATGGCGAATCCGCCGAGGCCAACGCTCGCTCGAGTGAGATCGAGGAACTGTAGAAAATTTTCGCTGACGAGGCGTTCGGGTGCGACGTAGAGCAGTTTCACGCGGCCGTCGAGAACGGCACGAGACCGCTCGCGGACTTCGTGGCCGCTCACGGTGCTGTTGAGGAAAGTCGCACCGATCCCGTTGTTTTGCAAGGCTTCCACTTGGTCTTGCATGAGAGCGATCAGGGGCGAAACGACCACCGTTACCCCAGAACGCAGAAGTGCGGGAAGTTGAAAACAGAGGGATTTTCCGCCTCCTGTGGGCATGACGACGAGCAGATCGCGATTTTGAAGGGCGGTTTCGATAATCTGCTGCTGGCCGGGACGAAATCGATCGTAACCGAAGTATTGCTTGAGGGCGTTTTCGAGGGATGCCGGACGTGCGATCGGTGCGGACATGAAACTCTGAAACGGGCGGACACCCCTTCTATATTAAGGGAACTCGCGGTCTTTCACTTTAACCCATTAAAAGAACGTTGTCGATAACGTGAACGATGCCGTTTTGTGCTTCGATATCAGCTCGAACAACGGTGGCATTTTTGACCTCAAACTCGTCGGAACAGTCGATCGAAATGGGGGAGCCTTCTACAGAAGTCAGCGTGGAAATATTTTCGAGATCGGCACGGGTGTACTTTCCAGAAACGACGTGATATTTGAGAATTCGTGCGAGTTGTGGGGGATTTTGTAAAAGAGTCGTTGCCGTTCCGGGGGGGAGTTTCGAGAACGCTTCATCTGTGGGTGCGAATACCGTGAAGGGCCCCGGACTTTTGAGGGTTTCGACGAGGTCGGCCGCTTTCACGGCAGCAACCAGCGTTTCAAACAAACCGGCTTCTACTGCAATATCGATAATATCTGCCATGTCGATTTCGTTTTTTTTCTAAAAAAATTTTATAGTATCTTAAAAGAAAAGTAACAAATTGTCTTGCGATTTTAAGATTCAAAGGGCAAAAAACTGAACGAAGTGAGTTTTCCTACGGGAAAGGCCGCGATCGTCAGAACTCGCTCTTTTTACACACGGTCGAAACGAATGGAACAACTGCAACAACTGTTACCAGATACGCCACTCGTTCCGTTTACGATTCTGCTGTTGGTGGTTCTCACTGTGCCGCCAATGTTCGAGCGGCTACGCCTGCCGGGACTGGTGGGACTGATTGTAGCAGGCGTTCTACTCGGAACGGATGGCTTGGGACTGCTCGATCCCGAAGCCGACTACATGAAACTGTTTACAGATGTCGGCAAAATCTATTTGATGTTTGTAGCTGGATTGGAAATCGATCTGGCGGAGTTTCGTAAGAAAAAAGATCGATCGATCGGATTTGGCATCGCCACGTTTTCGCTGCCTCTCGTGATGGGGACAGTACTGGGACTTCTGTTTGGTTTCGGTCTCAATACCTCGATTCTCATCGGTTCCTTGATGGCCTCCCATACGCTTCTCGGCTATCCCATCATCACGCGGTTGGGCGTTGCTGGAAACGAAGTGGTTACCGTTACGATCGGGGCGACGATTTTCACCGATATCGCAGCTTTGATGGTGTTGGCCATCTGCGTCTCGATTCACCAAGGCGACTTTTCAGTGGCGAGTTTGGTCATGCAACTCACGGCGCTCGGACTCTATACCGCAGCAGTTTTGTTCGGTTTAGACCGGGCTGGGAAATCGTACTTCCGCCGCACGGGGGACGAGGAAAGCAATCAATTTTTGTTCGTATTGCTGGCAGTGTTCCTCGCCTCGGTCGGGGCCCAAGTTATCAACGTCGATAAGATCGTCGGTGCGTTTTTGGCGGGCTTGGCGGTTAACGATGTCGTCGGACGGGGTCCGCTGGAAGACAAGGTGGAATTCGTCGGGAGTACGCTGTTTATCCCGTTTTTTTTCGTGGGAATGGGATTGTTGCTCGACGTGTCGGCGTTTTTGGAGAGCTTTACCGCGAATTTCGGCTTGATGGTGAGTATTGTCGGGACGCTGCTGGTGAGCAAGTTTCTGGCGGCACTGTTCGTTAAACCGCTCTACAGCTACAACTGGAACGACACGATGACGATGTGGTCGCTGTCTATCCCCCAGGTGGCGGCCACGTTGGCAGCCGCTCTGGCGGGAAAGCAAGCGGGGTTGATTCCAGAGTCGGTGTTTAACAGTGTCGTGGTGTTGATGCTCGTCACGTCGGTCGTGGGTCCGGTGGTCACGTCTCAGTTTGCGCGGAAGTTACCGCTGTCCGTGGCGACGTTGGACGCTCCGGAACCGGAAACCCCCAAGCTGATTCCGTTTTTCCAGTCAGAAAAGCCGTTTACGGTATTGGCTCCCGTGTCGAATCCACTGACCGAGCGATATTTGATCGAAATGGCGGCGATTTTAGCCAGACAGCGATCGGGGTCGATCGTTCCGCTTTCGGTCGTCACGGCACACGCTTACATGGACGAACCGGAGTTAGACGTGGCGATTCAGCGCAGCGAACGTCTCCTCCAACGGGCGATCGAGGTCAGTCAAGAGTTTGAGGTGGAGGCTTCCCCGCGCATCCGCATCGATAGCGACGTGGCACACGGGATCAGTCGCACGGCTCGCGAACAGAATGCGAGCGCGATCGTGATGGGATGGAACGAAAACCTCAGCATTCGATCGAGGCTGTTTGGGAATGTTATCGACGGCGTGTTTTGGTCGTCTCACTGTCCGGTGGGGGTGATGAGATTGCTCGACGATCCGTTACAGATCCATCGAATTTTGGTGCCGGTGAAAAGTCTCGCACCGCAGGTGGTGGAAGCAATGCGGTTCGCGCAGTTGTTTGCAGAGTCGATCGAGGCGGAGTTGACGTTGCTGCACGTGTGCGATCGACAGACGACTCCGGGACAGATCGAGGCGTTCGAGTCTTCCTTGTGGAAAGTGTTTTCGCAAACGCCAACCAAGGTGGAGGCGGAAATGAAAACCATTGTTGACGACGATGTGGCACAGGCGATTTTAGTGGCGGCTCGATCGACGGACATGGTGGTGTTGTGTTCTCGCCGTCGTCGTACAGCGGGGGGTTTGGCGGTGAGTGACGTAGCCGCACAAATCGTCGGACAACTGACCTGTTCGATGGTGCTGTTTGGAGAGCCACACTGGTAGGAGGGCAGTGAACAGTGAGCAGTGAGCAGTGAGCAGTGAGCAGTGAGCAGTGAGCAGTCGCCAGTTGCCAGCTCGGCGAGCAGCTTAACGCGCTCTTAATGAAAATAACTTGCATTAATTAGCGAGATCTTCTAGACTAATCGTTAATGACTCCCGTTCTGGGAGACGTGTCTCAGATGGATGACAGGTGTTATTCGATCGCCCAGAAGCCTATTTTTCTCGGGTGTTCTGCTGTTAACACCGAATCGTCCCATCAAGTCATCGACCGATTCTATTGAGATTTCATACCAATAGATTAACGTCGATATTCCTACGGTCTTTTATCGAGAAAAATAGAACTTATGTACGTCTGTATTTGTAACCCCATTACGGATTCTCAAGTGCGTCAAGCCATCTCTGAAGGGTGTCAGTCACTCTGCGATCTGCGCGAAACCCTAGGTTTGGCGAAAGTTTGTGGCCGTTGTGAGGAGCATGTGTGCGATCTACTTCAGAACACAGAAGATCGAGTCCGCGAAGCTAAATGTGCTTAGGGCGTGAAGCGGGATGTGAAACGAAGCATCGATCTCAAATGTCGGTTTCTTCAAGATCGGCTTTACGGGCTGGAAGCCCGCGCGACGAACGGTTCGGTTGTGATTTTCAAAATCCCGATCTCGAAGGCGGAGTCGATCGACAGTGAGATCGTTGACGGAAGAAGACATCGATCGAGTGGGGATGTCTCGAACTAATCGATTTTCCGAATCACGGGATATCCGTCAGAATTGTTACCCGTCCTGACAAAAGACATCAAGCTTCGATACATATCGATTGTCGAGGGTTTGGGTGCAATCTCCGTCGGATTCGCGACACGGTAAGTCAGTCCCTTAAACTGAGCGACACGATAAGTGTTGTGAGTTGCGTGGGGTCTGTCTGGAGGTTTAGGGTCGAACGGGTCGTACATCGTTAGCTCTTCGCTTGTCTGTTAAATTTAGAATAGCGAGGTATGAGAGAGATTTCCGCGATCGCTGTCTCCCCGCCTCATAGCGATCGATCCACGTTTTCAGTGATTCGATTGAAACGCGCTACACGATCGAAATCACGCTACCCCCACGAACTCGAGTAGGCGGATCTTCTTCGAGATCGAGCCGAGGGAATTGGCGTTTGACAGAGAAGATTCCGTGTAGTGGTCGATCGACCACTACACGAAACTGGGTTTATGTCACACTGGGAGGTACACACGACGACCCAGCTCGTTCGATCCCTCAATCGGTATTATTTGATACTCAAAGATCTCTAAAACTTACCGTTTCCAAATCACCATTTCAGCTTCGAGCGACTCACGTGACGAACGAAGTAACAAGCGATTCGGGCGTTCTCTGACAGAGAGCGCCCGGGGTTGCATCAGTTCTTTTATCTAAGGACACTTGTTGTCCCTAAAGTCATTCGATCGTCGAACGAAAATCAAATTTTACTGATTTTTTATATTTTTCAAATGCCATCGATCTGCTAAGGTATATAATCAGAAAACTTGATATTTTAATGGAGGTGTACCGTTGCAAGGCGATCCCCAAGTTATTCAACATCTCAACAAAGTCCTGACCAACGAGTTAACAGCAATTAACCAGTACTTCCTTCACGCCCGAATGTACAAAAATTGGGGACTCAACACACTGGGAGACCACGAATATCACGAGTCGATCGATGAGATGAAACACGCCGATGCAGTCATCGAGCGTATTTTATTATTGGAAGGGCTGCCCAATCTTCAGGATTTGCACAAACTCAAAATCGGACAAGACGTTCCAGAATGTCTGGCTTGCGATCTCGATTTAGAGCGTTCTGCACAGGCAATCTTGAAAGAAGGTATTGCATACTGCGAATCGGTCAACGATTTCGTATCGAGATCGGTTCTTCGCAATATCTTAGACGATACAGAAGAACACATTGACTTTCTCGAAACTCAATTAGAACTCGTCGAGAAGGTTGGCGTACAAAACTATCTTCAATCGCAAATGTAATCCGCTAATCGGCGCAATTGCCGATCGAACTGACATGGAAATTCGGAAGTCAGAATTGCGTCGATCGCTGTTAAAAACTCGCCAGTCGTTGTCCGATCGAGAGTGGCGCGATCTCAACAATCGATTGTGCGTTCAGCTGGCTTCTCATCCCAACTTCGTTTCCGCCAAAACGGTGTTGGGATATTTTAGCTTTCGTCGAGAGCCGGATTTAACGCCGTTAGTGTCCGACGATCGAACCTGGGGATTTCCACGTTGTGTTGAAAAATCCCTGGCTTGGCATCGTTGGCAGCCGGGGGAACTCCTAGTCGAAGGAGCGTTTGGTATTCGCGAACCCCATCCAGAAACAGTATCGATCGATCCAGAAACGGTGGATTTAATGCTCGTTCCAGCCGTGGCTTGCGATCGACGGGGCTATCGGTTGGGATATGGGGGCGGATTTTACGATCGACTGCTGAGTCATCCCGCTTGGCAGCGGGTTCCGACGCTCGGCATTGTCTTCGGGTTTGCCTGTTTGCCCGAATTGCCGATCGACGGGTGGGATCGGCGTTTGGCGGGCGTGTGTACGGAGTCGCAGGTGTGGCAAGTTGCGGGTTGAGCGGAAATTTTCAAAAAATTTCTCGAACACCCTTGCACTTTTTAAAAATCCTGTGCTACGATTAGAAACCGTCGGACGCATAGCTCAGTTGGTTAGAGCACCACGTTGACATCGTGGGGGTCACTGGTTCGAGTCCAGTTGTGTCCACTTTTCACTCACCGTGTTAACCCCTGGCTTTCTACCGAGCCGGGGGTTTTCGCATATGGACAACCCAACCCGAACGTCCTCCAACCTTCGATCGAATCGCGCTCGCCTCCAGCCGATTTAGCCCCCTGCCGATGTCTCGAGGGGCAGCTGAAACATTATTGCTGAAATTTCGCCGCTATCCGCACCACTTCCAAGACAACGGGAAGCCCCGATTCTTCAGAAATCGTATCGGGCGCAGTCAAACAGGGAAACACGCGAAGGGGGCGGTCGCATTCGCCAAACACGCGATTGGCGGCGGCTGTGGTGGTGGTATCGAGGGTGACGAGGGGAAGCCGGGCTAAACTGCGATGTCGGACGAACTGTTCGAGATACTGAATGGAATCGTCGAGGGGGCCCGTTCGATCGAGTAAGACCACATCCGGTTTCCACACCTTTGCCAATATATCCGCCTGTTCGAGGTCGTCCACTTCAACCACTCGACAGTGATGTTGGTGAAACAATCGATCGAGATCTCCCGACAGCGACGGTCGATCGGTGTCGCCGAGATTCAACCACAACACCGTCAACGGCGGTTCGGCGTTCGAGGTCGCCAACAATCGATCGAGGGTCTGCGTTAGGACCGTTCGATCGACGGGCAAACCCATCCAAGCTTCCACCGTTTTCGGGAGCGTGGGGCGCGTGTCCGTGTCGGAAATTAAAATAACCGGTAAATCGCGGGTGTTAGCATCGGCTTTTAATAGCGTCAGCACGTCCCATCCCGAGAGAATCGGCAACATGGGATTGAGAAAAATGGCGTGAGGTTGCAGTTGTCGCGCCTTGGCGAGGGCTTCCGGGCCAGAGCGAGCTAACAAGACGCGATAGTTGTCATCGCGCAGGACAGAAATCAGGGTTTCTACCCGTTCCGAATCGCCATCAACCACCAAAATAAAGCGAAGGTTGCGACGTTCGGCCGTCAGCGGGTTCGACGGTCGAGCATCCCGATCTCGGGCGGGCAACAGCAGCGTAAACTGACTCCCGTAGCGTTCTTTTGAGGTAAAGTCGATTTCGCCCCCGTGCAATCGTGCCAACCGTTGGGCTAACACCAATCCCAAACCCGTCGGATCGGCATTTTCGAGGGTCAACGCTTCGACGACTCGCTGATAACTTTGAAAGACGAACGGCTGTACGTCCGCTCGAATACCGATGCCTGTGTCTTTTACGACGAACGCAATCCAGCCGTTCCAGCGTTCGACGCGCAACTCGATTTCCCCGTCAGTCGGGGTGCGCTGCACAGCATTCAGCAGCAATGCCGTCAAAATTTGCCCCAAACGAGATCGATCGGCGACAACCGTTTCGGCTTCGGGGGCAACGTGAAGGGAAAAGGGAGGCAGTATAGAGCAATCGAACGGTTTTGACGATTCGAGATCGCACAGTTGTAGGACTTGTTGGTAGGCGATCTGGCCGCACTCGCGAACGTCCACCCGCTGACGGTTGAGGGTGAGTTCTCCTTTTTCGAGCTGGGTCAAGTCGCACAGTTGGTTCACGACGGTCATCATCTCGCGACTGCTGCGGTAGATGAGGCGGGCGTACTTGGCCTGTCGCTCGTTGAGCGTTCCCAAGTTTGGGTTTCGTAGGAGGTTTGACAGGCCGAGTAAGGCCGTCAGCGGCGTTTTGAGTTCGTGGCTGACACAGGTGAGCAGTTCGGTTTTGAGTCGATCGAGGTGAACGAGATCGGCGTTTTTGGCGGTCAGTTCTCGGGCGTGCTGGCTCGTGTCGGTCACATCGCGAGCGCAGATCAACCAAAGCGCATCCGGTTCGTCGGGTGGCGAGGGGACTTGATTGCAGCTCGGAATCGCAACCCCAGCAGCTGTGGAAAGGGGGAGGGAGGCGGATAACGTGGCGAGCGCAATCTGAGATTTCGGTTGAGCGGGGGCAACCGCCAGATCGCTCAGCGAGACTCGTATCAACTGCCAAAGTTGGCGGTCTCCAGTTTTCGTGCGGCCCGAACAGATATAGGTATCGCGATCTCGAAGCAGTGTATTGAAAACGTCTGGGGAGCAGGTTTCTGCTGTCTCGTCTCGATCGTTGAGGGACTCCCAGCAGTGATGCCAAGTGCGATTTTGCGATAAAACTTCACCGGATGCGGTTTGTAATTGGCAGGGAAAAGGTAATCGATCGAGCAGGCGAGCGATAAAATTGACTGGCGAATATTCGGGGGGCAATCGCTCGAGTGGCAGTGAGTTGTCTAGACTGTCAAAACACGCGAGAGCTGCAACAGAGAGTCGGGGTCGATCGAGCAGTCCGAGAACGATTCCTTCGCTATCGACGACGATTGCCTCGACACTCGATCGATACCAGTCTGGTGCGACGGCAACCAGTCGATCGAGACCTCGATCGACTGGGATGACGGGAACGGATTCAACCGCCGTTTCAACAAATTCTGACAAAGGGCGATCCCACGCTTGCGCCTGTTTGAGGACAGACAGCAAGCGCTTGGCTGTTACGAGACCTAACACCTGCCGTTCGCGCTGCTTCCAAGGAGAATGGTCGCGAACGACAACGGCGAGATCGGCATCGACCAGCGATTCAGCCACGGTCGCAACCCGAGCGGATTCGGGATAGACAGGAACCGGGCGGATAAACTCCCTCAGATTGGGGTAGCACACCATGGTTTTGCGTGTTTGGGCGTTCCGTCAGTCGATCTCACGAGCAGTCATCAAGACCCTCAGATCCGTATTGTTGCTACTTACTCCTTTATTATGTGCCTGGAATTGACAGTCGTTCCAGGTTATTATTGCAATTAGTTACAATAACCTTAAATAAAAGTTAAGTTTTCTGTCAAAAAATCAAGTGCCTCTCTCGTTTGACTGTCTTCATTCTCCCATTGTGATTCAGTGCTACTTCAACTGTCTATCTGTACCTTCGTGACGACAGCGACTCTGATCGAGACGCTTCAATCGCATTTCGATCGCGACCGCTATCTCGTCACCTATTGTTCGACGGCGAAGGAATTCCTGGCCTATATCGAACAGCACAAACAGCACCTCGACTGTCTCGTACTCGAAGAGAACAGTCAATTCGGCGATCTCGCACACCAACTCCATCAAAGCAAGGCACTCCTTCCCGCCGTCCTACTCTTGCCATCCGGAACGAGTTGTGATGTTGATGGCGGATGCGAGATCGCGTATCACGATGCTGAAGTGTACCTCAGCGTCGATCGAATCGCCCAATTGCTCGAGGCGATCGACCGTGCAATCGATCGATTTCTTCAGTTGCCCCCTCCAGAACGCTCGATCGATACCCGTCCGTCCGAATCGACTTCTCCCGTCAGCGCTGAAACATTTCTCATGGAGCAGCAACAACGACTTGCGGACAAATTGAGGGAACGATTGGGATACTTAGGCGTGTATTATAAACGGAACCCCCAACGCTTTCTGCGGAACTTACCGCGTGAGGAGCGGCAGAAGCTTATCCAGCAAATTCAACATCTCTATCACGACATCGTTCTGAATTATTTTTTTCAAAATGCTAGTCTAAATCAACAGATTGACGAGTTCGTAAACTTAGCCTTTTTTGCTGATATTTCAGTGACTTATATTGTTGAAATTCATATGGAGTTAATGGATGAGTTTTCCAACCAGTTAAAATTAGAAGGACGTAGTGAAGAAATTTTACTCGATTATCGCTTAACTTTGATCGATGTTATCGCTCACCTTTGCGAGATGTACCGTCGATCGATCCCTCGCGACTCCTAAACCGCGCGTTTGTATCGCCCTTGCACGTTTGACAAACCCCTCGACTTTAACTATCATAAACGATTGCGCTTATGACTCCTCCCAAGAAAACTTACGTTCTCAAACTCTATGTGGCGGGGAACACGGCCAACTCTGTTCGGGCGCTCAAGACACTCAACAACCTCCTCGAACAGGAGTTTCAGGGCGTTTACGCCTTGAAAGTCATTGATGTCCTCAAAAATCCGCAACTGGCTGAAGAAGATAAAATTCTTGCCACACCAACCCTTGCTAAAATTTTACCACCCCCCGTGCGTAAAATCATCGGCGACCTGTCCGATCGCGAAAAAGTTTTAATCGGATTGGACTTACTTTACGAAGAACTGTACGATCGAGAGTCGGACGTATAAAACCCTATTTGCCCCTTTAAGATCTAAGCCGGTTTGATAAAAAAAATGGAAAGTCAATCCGATCGGGAGAACCCACAGAAAATCCAAGGCGTCCAGAAAATCCGAACCATGATCGAGGGGTTCGACGATATCAGTCATGGCGGACTTCCAGCCGGGCGAACCACTCTTGTCAGCGGCACGTCGGGAACTGGCAAAACCCTTTGCGCCATTCAATTTCTCTACAACGGCATCACTTACTTCAACGAACCGGGTGTCTTCGTCACCTTTGAAGAGTCCCCTACCGACTTAATCAAAAACGCCCAAAGTTTTGGATGGGACTTACAAGGACTCGTCGACGAAGGCAAACTGTTCATTCTCGATGCTTCTCCCGATCCCGAAGGTCAAGACGTCGTGGGTAACTTCGACCTGTCGGCATTAATCGAGCGCATTCAATACGGCATTCGCAAGTATAAAGCCAAGCGTGTCTCGATCGACTCCGTCACCGCTGTCTTCCAACAATACGATGCAGCACCGGTCATTCGCCGAGAGATTTTCCGACTCGTGGCGCGGTTGAAGCAATTAGGGGCAACCACCGTCATGACCACCGAGCGCATCGAAGAATACGGGCCGGTAGCGCGTTTCGGGGTTGAAGAATTCGTTTCCGACAATGTGGTCATCGTCCGCAACGTTCTCGAAGGCGAACGGCGAAGACGCACCATCGAAATCCTCAAACTGCGCGGGACGACACACATGAAGGGAGAATATCCCTTCACGATGACCAACAACGGCATCAACATCTTCCCCCTAGGGGCGATGCGCCTCACTCAACGTTCCTCCAACGTGCGCGTCTCCTCCGGTGTGGCCACCCTCGACGAAATGTGTGGCGGGGGTTTTTTCAAGGACTCCATCATCCTCGCAACAGGTGCGACGGGAACCGGAAAAACCCTATTGGTGAGCAAATTCACCCAAGAAGGCTGTCTCAAAGGCGAACGGGCCATCCTCTTCGCTTACGAAGAATCTCGCGCCCAGCTGCTTCGCAACGCCTATTCCTGGGGCATCGACTTCGAGGAAATGGAGCGGCGCGGTTTGCTGAAAATCCTGTGCGCCTATCCCGAATCAGCCGGACTCGAAGATCACCTACAAATCATCAAAACCGAGATCGTCAACTTCAAACCCTCTCGGATTGCTATCGACTCCCTTTCTGCCTTGGCGCGAGGCGTGAGTAACAACGCATTTCGCCAGTTCGTCATCGGTGTGACGGGTTACGCCAAACAGGAAGAAATCACCGGATTTTTTACCAACACCACCGACCAATTTATGGGGTCGCACTCGATCACCGATTCCCACATTTCCACGATTACCGACACGATTATCATGTTGCAGTACGTGGAAATTCGCGGGCAAATGTCGCGGGCGATCAACGTGTTCAAAATGCGAGGATCGTGGCACGATACGGGAATTCGCGAGTACACGATTAGCGCCAACGGGCCCGAAATCAAAGATTCGTTCCGCAACTACGAAGGCATTATCAGCGGATCGCCGTCACGGGTGTCTGTGGATGAAAAATCCGAACTGTCGCGGATCGTGCGGGGCGTTCAAGGAACTCAAAAAGACGACGAGCGGCGCTAAGGGTTCTCCGGAGTGGGTTGGGAAAGTTAGAAAACTGTCCCCAAGCGATCGAACGCTTGCCAATCTGTCGAATACGGTGGTCAGCAGTTTCCCCTAACCCCTGTGACCGCTATGACTCGATCGAGTTTTCTGCCTCTTCTCGCAATCCTTCTCGTCGGGTCTCTCGCCGCTGCCCCCAATCCGTCCGTCTCTCGTCGAAGCGAGGCGGCGGCAGCTGTTCCCGTCATCGACGCCCGGCCTCCCGACGAGGGAACCCGCGTCGAAGCCGTGGCATTCACCTCAGACGGTTCGCGGCTGATGACGAGAGCGGATAACGGTTTCGTTCAACTGTGGAACCCCTTCGATCGAGAGGGAAACAGCTTTGAGTTTTCCGTCGAAGCCACCCAAGTCAGCCCTGACGGCCAGTCCTTCGCCCGGTTAATTCCTGCCGAAGACGGACGGCTGAGAGTACAGGTACTCGATGGAGCGGGACAGGTTCGATCCCAGTTTCTCACTGCATTTGAAGCCGGATTAGACACGTATCAATTGGGGTTTTCTCCAGATGGAGAAACACTGTTGTTATTGAGTCTCAATCGCGGCGAGATGCAAGCTTGGAACCGTCAGGGGGTTCCGGTGGCGACCCTCCAACATCCCGGCGGAGTCAATGCCCTCGTTTGGAGTCCCGATAGCCAGTCGATCGTCACTGAGGGGTTAAACGACAACCTCGTTCGCATTCACAGTCTCGCCGATGGCTCGATCGAGCAGTTCGTTCGCGCAAGTGGGGCGGAACGCGATCGAACTGATGGGAGTCTCGCATCCCTCGTCTTTTCCCCGGACGGCCAGAGATTTGTCACCACAGAAGCCGATGGTATCTTGTGGCTGAGAGATCGATCCGGCAACCGCCTGAATCGACTGACCGATCGATCTCGCGCAACCTCGTTGTGGGACGTACAGTTCAGTCCCAACGGCGATCGCATCCTCGCGGTCGGTCAACCCCACACTACCGTCGTGTTGTGGGACGCAGACGGACATCCCATCGCCCAACTCGAACCGGATGCTTCGGGGATTGCGAGTGCTACCTTCAGTCCGGACGGAACGAAAATCGCGACGGTTACCGAAGGACTCGATCGCGTGCGAGTTTGGGATCTCGACGGTAACAACATCGCTGTCTTACCGGGAACGGGGTTTCACTGGAGTCCTGACGGGCAGTTTTTACTGACCTCAACTCAAACGGGGAGTCTGTCCCTGTGGAACGCCAAAACTCAAGAAACTCCGACGAGTTGGCGCGGTCATCGCGATGTCGTAGCCGTCGGTCAGTTTAGTCCCGACGGTCAGTCGATCGCCACCGTCAGCCGTGATGGAATTGCCCGTTTGTGGGATCTCGAAGGACGCGCCCTCGACCACTGGCAACTACCTCGCGATCCGTCGTCAGATGGCGGGCTTCCATTCCCAGATCGGTTCGTCGATATTGCATTTGACCCTCAAGGTCGTCAACTCGCCGTCAGTGAAGCGGACGGAACCATTTGGTTGTTAGCCATCAACCCTCGTTAACCGTAAGGGCGAGATTACCCTGACCCTCCCCTCATCGATTCTTGTCCCCCATCGTAACGGCGTTGTCTGCAACAGTGACGTTGTCTGCAACGCCGCCACATTTCAAACGGCTCGCTGAAAAAAGGCGCTCTTCCCAATGGAGAACGCCAACCGTGCGTAATTCACCTGTGGAGACGCATCAAAGCGTGCAGTCTGAAGTGCTTAACGGAGCATCGTCGTTAGAAACTCATCTGCACCCACCGTTCGCTCTTGCAAGTCCATCAATTCCGCAAACGCCGTCCGTTGCTCGAGAGATAGCACTTCGCGGATTTCCATGATGCTATCGAAGCGCAGATCGGAAATATCCTCGCGGAGGTTTTCGACGACTTTGCGCTGGCGTCGAACTTGACGGTTCGACGCATTGCCGAGGGTTCGTTCTTGCAGTTCGCGGCGAGCGGTTTCGAGTTGACCTTGCAGGCGACCGTTTTCAGCTAAATAGCGCTGGCGAATTGTCGCAATTTCTTGCGCTTGCGCGTCCGTCAGTTCGATCTCGTCGCGCCAATCGCGATCTTCCGTCGGTTGCGTGGGAATTTCTCGATCGTCCGAACTCGGCGCGGTCGGATTCGTGGCGACTGGGGTCGATCGATCGGCTAACTGACTCAGTGTCAAATCGTTCGTTAAGTAAACGTGACCCAACGTGCGACCTTGATAAGTCCGTTTCGTAAAGCGCCAACCGGGATGGAGGTCGAGGCGCACGAAATCGTTCGTGTATTGCGTCCGTCCGAGTTCGAGAGTGGGCTGATTGGGACGGAACGGAACGCCCAGCAACGCGATATCGTTTCCTCGCCGTACCACGCGCAAGCTGTATTGAATGCCTAAGTCTTGTCCGGCTGCACGAATCGAGAAGCCATTGCTATCCGTTGCGCGTCCGCAAACGCCGGTAAAGTCGAAGTCAAGTAATAAGGGATCGACAACGGTAGGAGTGGCGCCACTTTCAGCCCAGCACGGACGAGAACTCGAAACCTGTTCGAGAATGAGGAGTTGGTGGCGGCCAGTTTCGCCAACGGGAGCCGCTACGGCAACAAAGTTTTGTTGGCGGACTTCTCGTTGACCGAACTGAGCCGCTTCGACAGGTTGGGGTGCGAATGTGGTTCCGACGCTGAGGGTCGAGAGAGCGAGGGTGGAAAGTGCTGCAATACGAAGGGGAAAAGAAGCGTTCATGACCTGTGTTCCTGAGTCAGCAATGAAAGGTTGTTCTCTGATGCTTCCATTGTGTCGATCGCTGACTGGCTCTAGGTTTGAATCGGTTCTACTTGTCCAACTGTCCACTTGTGAATGTGACAGTTGTGGCGGGTGGGGATTTTAGAGAACGATGTTTTTTACAAGACTGGATTGGTGTTTAGGGGGGAAGATAACCGAAAGCTGACAGTCCTAAAAACCATCGATCGATCCCTGTTTTAAACCGTTTCGATCGATGGTTGCGACATCCTTCTATCAAGCAAACCTACAGAAAAACGATAAAAACAGCACGTCTAGCATTTTTATCGCCCAATGCAACCGACTCAGCACTCGAAACAGCTTAGTTGCGAGAATCGTTACTGTAGTGAATGCGAGCGCCGGCCCAAAGTAACTTTTCCCGTAGCGTTTTAAAATAAGAATAATCTTCGCGCAAAATCACGAATTGTGCTTGACAGTCAGCCATCCGCACGTCAACCCGCTGTCCCGGCCAGATCGCTGTGGCGAGAACGCCATCCATCCAAAGCTTCGTGTTTAAATCGCGATCTTTGAGGGGCCAAATACTGACAACCGCGCCCGGATGGAGAACGAGCGGACGACTCGACAGGCTGAGGGGACAGATTGGCGTTACCGCAATCGCGTTCATCCCAGGATGGATAATCGGGCCGTTGGCGGAGAGGGTATAACAGGTCGAACCGGTCGGTGTGGCGACTAAAATGCCATCTCCCTGGTATTGATCGATAATTTCGCCGTCAATTTCCATTTCCAACACAGAGGTTAACATTCGATCGATCGCTGCCGGTTTGATACACATTTCGTTGAGTGCCAGATAACGAATGCTGGCGGGTTCGGTGTTCGATCGATTGCCCTCGAACAGTGCTGCTTGTAACATCATCCGCCGTTGTAAAGCAAAGCGATCTTCAAGCAAACGATCCCAAACTTGCTCCGTCTCCTTAAAAATCTCGAACGGTTCCGTGAGAAACCCTAAATGTCCTCCCACGTTCACCGCCAAAATGGGAATCCCTTCTGGAGAAAGGTGTCGAGCGGCGGTCAGTGCCGTTCCATCACCACCGAGGACGACTGCTAGATCGATTTTCTGGGTTGAAGAAGCCAAAAACACTGGATAGGGATTGTCCTTCGGACCGCTCGGCCCGAGTAAAACATGACAGCCTCGGTGTTCGAGCTGCCTCGCACAGTCTTCTGCCCAACGTTTACCTGTCGGATCTCCAGCTTTGTGGGCAATAATAACTTGTTTGAGCTGCACTGCTAAAAGTGGTGAAACATCCCGGCGTTTCTCATTATCGCCATCTCGTCCGAGCCGCGCAATTCCCAGAGAGGGGATAAGGAGACGACCGGATGATGTGATGATAAGATCGCCTCACGCGATCGCGACCTCTTCATCTCCTCACCTCCCCAACTCCTCTCCCCCGAACTATGCGTCCCGTTTACTTACTCGCAGGGATTAAAACTCGTCCTTGGCTGTCGTTGTTACTGTTTCTGGCCACCTACGCTAATCTCGGCTGGGTCTTGTCGGACTCCGAAGCTTCCAAATGGGCGTGGATATTGGGGGTTGGGATAACGATTGTCTTCGCTGAAGCACTCGCATCGCCCTGGTCTTTGCTGCGGAACGTGGCGGTGCGCTGGTTGAAATCGGATATTCGCGGGTTTATTACTGCATTAGTGGCGGCATTTTTTGGGGTACTGTTCCTCACCTGGCTGCACGTCTCCTCTCATTTAATTTTGTTGGCAGCAGCGGGCTTGCTCGTGCGTCTCGACGTGCAAATTGCTGGCTTGAGCGATTTACAGGCGTTTATCTTGTTACTGGCCGCGTCGATGACTGGCTTGGGGGTCGGATGGTTAGCACATACAACGCTTCAAGGAGCTGCGTAAACCGGCCCCTAAAACAAAAAGCAGCCCGACCGCGGACTGCTAGTGTGTGTGTGTGTGAGGAGTTGACAGGTGAGCTTATCGTAACGGGTTTATCTCGGCAGCGATCGGCCGTTACGATTTTTGAAACGCCCTCTTGAGACAAGATGAAGCCCCATGCGTGAAGAACCTCAAAAGCTCGTCCGCGATCGAATCCCCGAAATTATCCGCAAGGCTGGAAAAGCCTGTGCAGTGGAGCGCTTAGACGATGTGGACTACCGCAGAGCGTTGAGAGAGAAGCTGATTGAAGAAGCCCGAGAAGTCGCTGAGGCCAAGAACGAAGCTGAGTTGGTCGCGGAACTGGCGGATTTATCGGAAGTCATAGATACGTTAATGGAGACTTACGGGATCGATCGATCGATCGTCTTTGCCAAACAGGAACAGCGCTCCCTCGATCGAGGGAGGTTTCGCCAGCGGCTGAAGCTACTTTGGATAGAATCATGAGATTCTGAATGAAGTCTACGATTGTCACGTCGGTCTCCACAACCCGAACGTTTGGGGACATGGGGCTGGGTGGCATTTTCGATCGGTCTTGTGGAGTTGTCGTTCGGCGATTGCGAAGCCAATCGGACGGTTCAATTCGGCGTACAGCCGGATGGAGACAGTTCTCCAATTTGTCTCGATCGAATGTCTGCATTAGCACTCAACACGATATTTCCTTCCGAATCGACGTGCCAACTATCGGCTTCGACCAGGGATTCAGTGCTGAGATTGGGTAATGAAACGGATGAGTTTTCATCCGTTTCAGCATTATCGAAACTGGGAGAGCGCCAATCTATCCAAGTCGCTTCACCTGGAATGATGTCTTCGGGGTTGGGGGGTAAGCCACCTCGTCCCGTAATGTAAAACTCGTTATCTCGTCCAGTCGAACAGGGATCGGTACTGAGAATTCTCGCAACATCTACAGGAGTCTCAGAGAGATCGACGAGTCCGGAAGTCGTCTCGATATCCGGGGTGTTGAGTTCCACGATTCCGCTAAAAGCCGGGCCGAGTGCTGACGTAGCGGTGATATCGCTTTCGGAGGTTTGGCGATTCCGAAATTGAGTGCCGAAAATGCCTTGAGCGTTAACGGTCACTCGTCCCCCTTCAGCGTTTTGAGCGTTGGCGGTAATGTCGCTGTTTTCAAGGGCCGCGAGAACGTCGGTATCGATCGTGATATTACCACCGGGAAACTCACTTTCTGAGTTCGTCACAATCTCGCTGCCACGACGCAAGATCAGACGGCTGGTGTCGAATGTAATGTTCCCTCGATCTCCGACAAAGGTTACAGCTTGTAGGTTAGCTCGATTGTCGAGGAGAACGGAATCCGCTTCGATCGCTAGGTTTCCAGCAGCACCCTCTCCGATCGTATTGAGAGATATGAGGGAATCTCGTACTGTTAAACGGGGAGTTGCGAGACGAATGATTCCGCCATCTCCAAACCCACTTGCAATGTCGTCCGAAAAGATGGCTACTCGAGCTTGAGCAATCAGTTCGTTCGTATTTTCCTCAGAAAGACCGTCTGTGTCTAATATGCTTGCAGAAATAAAGTCGAAAAGTGTTTGACGCAGCTCCTGTAGATTTCCCGCTAATTCTTCAGACGTTGTCTCACCAAAAGCAATTTCAGGAAACTCATCGGAAAGTACACCGGCTGCCAATAGAGAATCGTTGTCGATGTCGATCGATTCAGACGCTCGGAGCGTTAGATTTCCGGCATTGCCTTCTCCGAACGTACTGGTTCTCACGGAAGCATTATCGAGCGTCAAACGAGCGGTGTCTACGGTCAAATTTCCGCCCTCTCCCGTCGAGAGAAATGAGGTTTCGCTCGACAAGCTACTATCACCTACAATATCGACTGAATCGGTTGCGCGAATCGTCAAGTTCCCGGCATTGCCTTCTCCTGCAGTGAAGGTCGATAAAGACGATCCATCTCGAACGGTCAGGTTAACTGTTTCGATCTCCAAGTTTCCACCTTCTCCAGTCGATAGAAAAAAGGTGTCACTCGACAGGCTACTATTACCGATAACTTCGACTGAATCGGTGGCTCGAATGGTTAAATTGCCGGCATTTCCTTCTCCTAACGTTGAGGTCAAAATCAGCGATCCATCTCGTACCGAAAGCCGAGCTGTTTCTAGCCGTAAGTTTCCGCTTTGACCGGTCGAGAGTAAAGAGGCTCCACTCGATAAATTACTGTTACTGACTTCGATTGAATTCGTCGATCGAATGGTCAAATTTCCGGCATTGCCTCGCCCCGCCGTCGAGGTCGATAAGAACGATCGATCTCGAATATTGAATCGAGATGTTTCGACGATCAGATCGCCAGCATGACCTGTCGAATTGATGCCAGTTACGTCGCTAGATATAATACTTTCTTGACTGATATCTATAGATTCAGATGCTCGAACGATCAGGTTTCCTGCATTGCCTCGACCGGAAGTACTTCCATCCAAAAAAGCATTATTACGAAGACTGATTGAATCAGTCGCTCGGATTACTAAATTACCCGAATCTCCATTTCCAGCATTTCCGATTGATAGAAAAGAGTTATCCGCAACGGTTAAACGATTGGTGTCTACTGTCAAATCTCCGCCATTTCCCACGGCTTCAGTTCCTAAGACAGCTGACAAAAAACTACGATCGATAATGCTGGCGGATTCGGTTGCCCGAACCGTCAAATTTCCTCCGTTACCTTCACCTCGTATATCTGCACGCAAAGACGATTCATCGCGAACTATCAATCGTGCAGTTTCGACTGTGAAATCTCCGCCATTTCCGATTGCACCCGTATTAATAGAATTTGACAAACGACTGTTGCCACGAATATCGATCGATTCATTAGCTCGAATCGTTAAATTCCCAGCATTGCCTCGATTGAAGTTATCTGCAAATACGGACGATCGATCGATGGTTAATCGAGACGTTTCGAGAGTTAAATCTCCCCCGTCTCCAATAGCATTAGTACCGATTGCACTCGACACAATGCTATGGCTAAGAATATCGATCGACTCTGCGGCTTGAAGGGTTAAATTTCCGGCGTTACCTCGATTGAAGGTATTGGTAAGCAACTGTGAATTGTTCCGGATGTCGATTGACTCTGAGGCTCGAATCGTTAAATTCCCAGCATTGCCCTGTCCAGAGGTTCCAGTCGCTACGAATGCGCCATCGCGAACGCTGAAGCGAGCCGTATTAATTGTTAAGTTGCCACCATTTCCGACGACTTCGTCACCCACAGTATTGAGTAAACTACTCCTCAAGTTTCCATTGGCTGACCTTCCGACGACTTCGACAAATTCTGAAGCGTTCACCTCTAAATTGCCCGAGTTTCCTCGTCCGAAGGTTCCAGCCGCTACGAATGCGCCATCGCGAACGCTGAAGCGAGCCGTATTAATTGTTAAGTTGCCACCCTTACCAATCGCGTTATTATCCACACTATTCAGCAAAATACTGCCGAAGGTTTCGTCTGTTGACGTTCCAATTACTTCGACTAATTCTGTCGCATTAACCTCCACGTCTCCAGCATTTCCCCGTCCGAGGGTAATCGATAACACTTGCGCTCCGTCGAGAAGGCTGAAGTTTGTCGTATCGATCGAAAAATTTCCCGCATTTCCCGTACTCCAGGCATTGGTTTGCAAGCGATTGGTTTCTCCACTCACGTGTACGCTTTCTAAGGCACGAATCGTTAAGTCTCCGCCGGTTCCACTGCCTAAAGACGTTGTGGACATTCCTAAAGCTTCATTCAAGGTCAATTGTCTGGCATTAATATTAATGCCAATGCCATCTCGATCGCCTAACGTATCGGCAAAAATCAAAGAGCTGTCACTTAAAGTCACGCGGTCTCCGCGCACGCGAATCTCACCTCCTCTTTCTCCGCTGGCCATAACTAGCGCTCGATCGAGGAAATTAATATCTCTAAAAATATCTCCAAAACTTTCGATCTCTGGATAGTTCAGTTGCCATCCGATGGCAAGGGGTTCGAGTTCCACTCGCACGTTTTCGCCGACACTTCCCAACTCGATACGTCCCGATGGAGTCTTAACAACACCACCTTCTAGTGTCAGATTTCCGCCGACAAGCGCCAGCGTTTCGCCTTCATTGACGCGCAAGCCAACTGCACTGTTCAAAAACTCCGTTTGAGTGCTGATTTCTCGATCGATTTCCTCTTCTAGCGATTCTCCTTCCACCGTAGGCGGCAAATTACTTCCCGCACCTCGCACGACAATTTCACCGGGATTGTTGCCAAACTGTACTCCAAGCGGTACGTTGACGCTCAACAACGGTGCAGCTTCGGGATTGCTGGCACTGAATTCTAAGCCGTTTTCAAAGACGAGCCGATCGGCGGTACTGGCGAAAAACGAGCCGTTGAGATCTAATCTGGCATTTTCTCCAAAAATAATGCCGTTGGGATTGAGTAGAAATAGATTAGCATCGCCTAAAACACCTAGGGTTCCAAAAATGTTAGACGGGTTGTTTCCCGTCACGCGAGTCAGAATATTTTCGATGAGGTTCGGGTTGCTGAAATCGACACGGCGACCTTCTCCGATGTTGAAATCTTCAAAACTGTGAAAGAGATTTTCGCCGCGGATTGCACCGCCATCGATTCGATCGACGCCTTCACTAACCGGTGTAACGATCGAAGATTCTATCCCTAATGTATTGTCAGGAACAATTTGGGCGATCGCACTTTCTCCTAAACTCCACCCTGTGAAAGTAACGGTTAGAACAAGCAAAAGTTGAGGGTTAGTTTTGAAGGCAAAACATTGACGAAATGTATTTGGCATGATAAAAAGCCCGATCGATTTCTTGAACTTTGCCTTTTTGCCTATGATATTCTGTCTTTCACTGGGTCGCACAGCCTGCCGGTAACTGTTACCCCGATGAACTTGTAGGATTCCGAACTTAACGTATTGTCAGGGGCGATCTCGGCACTCGATCGAGCGTTTGGACGAAAGAGGTTTAATGCTTTCGGAACCGCCTGCTAGGGTCGATCTCCAGCAGTTAGACAAACTTCACGCGAGTCGATCGAGCGCCATTTTTAGACTCGTTCTTGCACTATGTTTGGGCGGTTAAAGCCGCAATTAAAGTCGCTGCGACTTGTTTGGCTTGTAAGGCGGCCTCCGCATCCCGTTGCATCATAGCGACAACAACTGCTCCTTCGATTAAAATGATAAACTGCCGAGTTACAACGTCTGGATTGGGCAGGTTCGCCGCGTTCGCTAGGCTGAGGATGTAGTCAAAAATTGCCTGCTGGTGGTCTAGGGATACTTGATAGCCGGGATGTTTCGGATCGACTAACTCAACGGTCGAGTTGATAAAGGCACAGCCTCGAAAGTCCGGTTGCTCGAACCATTCTTGCAACGCATCGAAAATCGCAAGTAGTCGATCGATCGGTTCTGTTGCCAAGGACTCTACCTTGCTCTGAAACCAGGTGCGCCAACTCTCATCTCGCTCCTGAAGCCAAGCGGCAATGAGATAGTCCTTGGATTTGAAGTGATTGTACAGCGACATTTTGGCAACGCCCGATTCGGCAATGATGCGATCGATGCCGACGTTTTGCACGCCTTCTTTATAAAACAGGTCTGATGCAGCTGCCAGAATTCGATCGCGAGCTGAAGGACGTGAGGATTTGGTGTGCGTCATAGAGGATATTATGTAGACAAGTCTGTCTGTATCGTATCTTGTTCCCCCTGAGATGTCGCGCGAGCTACATTTCGAGCGCCCGACGACGAACCACTATCCAAAAAATTTACGATTGCTCTTGACAATATACAGACCTGTCTACATAATTTAAATATACAGACTGTTCTACACAAAAAAAGGCTTTAAGGATACCAAAGCCAAGAACGGTCAGCGTTTTGGAGAGCCGATCGATGCTGTCAGTTTCCCCGCCTCCACCGCCTTATCCCTGTGAAGGGCTGTACGATCTCACCCTTCACTTTGGCGGCGAACAGGAAAGCCTTCCCCAGGACTGCCTTCGATTTCAACGTGCGAGTTTTGCCAAAGTCCTTACTTTTGGCGCGTTACCTTCGAGTCAACCTGTCCCTCACCAAAACCGATACCCCCAATGACTAGCACCTCCATCGATCTCTATACCTTCACGACCCCGAACGGTCGTAAACCCGCGATTTTGCTAGAAGAACTGGAACTGCCCTATACCATCCACAAAATCGACATTGGCAAAGGCGAGCAGTTTTCCCCCGAATTTGTTGCCATTAACCCCAACAGTAAAATTCCAGCGATTCGCGATCTCGAGACCGACATTACCGTCTTTGAATCGGGTGCAATTCTTATTTACCTAGCAGAAAAAGCTGGTAAGTTCCTGCCAACGGATGCTGCCCAGCGAGCCAGCGTTATCGAATGGCTGATGTTCCAAATGGCCAGCGTCGGCCCGATGTTCGGCCAGTTCGGTCACTTCCGCAACGCGGCCCCCGAGAAACTGCCTTATGCCATTTCTCGTTACCAGAACGAAACCCTGCGTCTTTTGGGCGTTCTCGATCGTCAATTAGCGAATACTCCCTACCTCGCTGGGGACTATTCCATTGCAGACATCGCGACCTATCCCTGGGCGATCGCCACAACAACACCTTACTTGGGTTTGTCGTTAGATGAATTTACCCACGTGCAGCGCTGGATTGAAAACCTACAGGAACGTCCGGCGGTGCAAACGGGCATGGCGATTTTGACCCCTGCATTTAACAGCCAGTATGGCGCAGTCGCTCAGGACTGAACGCCGACGCTCGACTTCCTGCACGATCCGCAGGCCTGCACGCTTTCAAGTTTTACGTATTCGTTCCTCTTCGGAATCGCAATTCAGCCGGTTTCCGAAAACGCGATCGATCTCCGGCTCGATCGAAGCACTCAGGCAGATCGTAACAGTATGCACCCGTCGAACCCCATTTCTTATTTTTGGAGATATATCCATGATTACGCTCTACGGTCACGAACTCTCCGGTAACACCTACAAAGTGCGGCTTTTTCTAGAGTTGCTGAAGCTCGACTACGAATACAAACAGGTCGATCTCATGAAAGGGGAACACAAGCAGCCCCCCTACCTGGCGATTAATCCCTTCGGTCAAGTGCCGACTCTGGTCGATGGAGAGCGAATCCTGCAAGACGCACAAGCCATTCTGGTCTACCTCGCACGGCAGTACGGGGGAGACACCTGGCTACCCACCGACGCCATTTCCCTAAGTCGGGTTGCCCGCTGGCTTTCCACCACCGCTGGAGAAGTCCGTCAGGGGCCTGAGAACGCTCGTCTCTATCACTTGTTTGGAGCCAAAGCCATCAATATCGAGCGAGCGACGGAGAAAGCTCACCTGATTTTGAAACAGTTAAACGAGCATCTCAGCGATCGCGCCTGGCTCGAATTCGAGCGTCCCACCATCGCCGATCTGGCAGTATTTCCCTACGTTGCCCTAGCTCCTGACGGTGGTATTGCGCTAGATAACTATCCCAACGTGCGGGCCTGGATCGATCGCATCAAGCACTTAAACGGCTTTATCGGTATGCGTAGCATCGAAGTCCATATGGCGACGGTGTAGTTTGTCCACCCGAACCCGGTTTTTCAAACAAACCGGGTCGATCGACTCATTCGCAAACTTGATATCCGCAAACTTAAGATAAAGGCAACGAGCCATGTCACAGGAAAAACTTCAAGGCTGGACTCAAGACGTGTCTCCCTTCCATCCAGGCGAACGAGAAATTCAAACTCATCTGGGTATCCGCGACAAAACGGAAAATATCGGTCGCCGATTCATTCGCACGTTCATGCCCGAACAGCATCGAGCGTTTTACGCAAAACTGCCGTTTGTCATGCTGGGTAGTCTGGACGATCGAGGTCGTCCCTGGGCTTCGATCGTGACTGGAAAACCGGGATTCATCGCCTCTTCCGACGACGTGACACTCGACATCACAACGCGCCCACTACCTGGCGACCCCCTCAACGACACCCTTCGAGAAAATGCCGACATTGGTTTGCTAGGCATCGAACTCGAGACGCGCCGCCGCAATCGCGTCAACGGTAGCATTAAAGCGATTTCAAAAGATGGATTTACCGTCGCCGTTACTCAATCTTTTGGGAACTGTCCCCAATATATTCAAAAACGTCAGTTGTACCGGTTGCCAGAACGACTCAATGCCACGTCCCAAGACGCTCAGCATTCGACTCAACTGACGCAACCGATGCGAGATCTCATCGCGAATGCCGATACTCTATTTATTGCGACTAGCTACGTCGATCGCGACACTTCTGCTAACCAAGGTGTCGATGTTTCTCACCGGGGGGGAAAGCCGGGATTTGTCCGTGTGGAAGACGATCGAACCTTTACCTTTCCCAATTTTTCAGGGAATAACTTCTACAACACGCTCGGCAATCTCCTACTGAACGATCGAGCGGGCATTCTCTTTATCGATTTTGACACCGGACATCTCTTGTCTCTCACCGGCCGTGCTGAGATCGTCTGGGATGGCGAAGACGTGGAAGCTTTCCAAGGTGCCGAACAACTCGTGCGCGTCACGATCGAGAAAATTGTCTATCGATCGGAAGCATTGCCGTTCCGTTGGGCGTTTCAGGAATATTCCCCGTCGCTAGAGTTTACCGGCCGCTGGAGCTGACTGTTATACCATTTCTCGATAATCCTGCTAGAGATTCTCGGCTGAACTGGGGCGAACACCGTTCGCCCCTACAGACATCTATGGCATGAATTTTTTAAAAATGGTATTACAGATTCCCGTCGTGTCTCGATCGACCGGGTACTTTGAGACCACATCGACTCGCGACATACATCGGCTAACTCACCCCTGGCAGAAGCTCAACAGACTCTGCACCTCTGCACTTATCCCAGATTTTCCCCGTAACAACGCTACTGCGGCCGCAGTCTCGCTTCTATTGTGTAATGAGATCTATCCTCACCGCTTGCACGACAGATTGCGGGCAGGGCTTGTTTTGGTCATCCACTGTAGCAGCCAGCCAGGTACAAAAGTCAGCAAGGCTTTAACGTCTGCAAAGACTTTGAGAGCGTACAACCCAGCGTATACTCGATCTCACCCCTTAAAATTGGGATGCTTCGAGTCTGGGTATTCGATCGACGTTCTTATCTTGCAAAATCCGGTTAAAACATTCTTTTATACTTTTTCTAAATTTCCTGAAATATAATTTTTTGCGATTAATTTAAACAGGTTTATGGTAAGTGGATATTGCATCTTCGGTATCTAGTCGATACAGCTGACTGTCGCACGAACGGCCCTGTCGTTTGCTCCCATTATTTCGATCGATCTCGCTCTACCTCAAGCAGAATTCGAGTTGCTCGAGTGGAAATCGGGGTGTGTCATCGAGTTCCGTCTATACCCCATCTAGAACTCATTCAGATCGATCTGCTATAATTGCTATTTATTATTAATTAAAGTCAGGTGCCAAAAGCCCCACAAAACCCAGAAAAAACAACAAATTAGCTTGTTGCTTCAATGCTATGACCCAGAAATTACGGCTCAATCTATTGAGAAATATTTTCAATAGTATGCGCTCGAAGCCTCAGTGGGGGCGATGTGTTCCCCTAGCGATCGTGTTGGTGGGTGGTTTGGTATCGTCCTTTACCGGTGCGTCGTTCGTGCGTCGATGGGAACGAGAGCGAACCCGAGAGCTGTTCGAGCGACAAGCGGACAACCTAGCGTTTGCCTTTCAACAACAGGTCGATCGATCGACGCAACTCGTCAACGCACTCCACGCTTTTTCCTCCATCTCCATCGATCTCGCGCCCGAGCTGTTTGCCAAATTCTCTCAAAGCCTGCTGGTCGGATCTCCGAGTACTTTTCACCTCGGATTGGCACAGTGGCGCTCCAACGACGAAACAATACGCTCGTGTTTTGCAGAAGACACCTCGAAGTCCGGGCGAGACGGACAGATGGAGATTGTCACCATCGAACCCCCTCAAACGCCGAGTTCGTGGATCGGTTGCGATCTCGCCCCATTACTTCGCCAGCCGATATCGAGCCTCCCCGAACGGATGTCGATCGAGCCATCTGTCCGGTTTCCCGATGGCGAGTTAGGCTTTCTCATCAACCAACCCATTGACGATCGAAACCCCACAAGAGGCTTGGTTTTCGGCATCTACCGACTGTCAGACTTTTTCCAAGCCACGCTCGCCAGCCTCAACCTTCGCGATCTCGACCTTTACCTATACGACTTATCCGTCGATCGACTCGACTCCCAACTGAGGAAGCCCAGTCTCGATCCGAAATATCGCTTCCTCATGGGATACACCGCAAAGCAACGTCAGCGCTTCGATCGAATCTCCGATCCGCCTCGATCGAGAAAACCTCTAGAATCCTACTGGAATCGGCGACGCCTCCCACAACCCGACGACGATCGTTATCCTCTTCCCAAACAATGTCCGTACAGTTCCGATTGGACGATCTGTCTGCGGACTGTGAACGTCGCCGATCGAGAATGGACGCTACTCGTCATCCCTCGATCGCCCTGGTGGAACGTTCCCTGGGTTTCAATGGCGACCCTGGCGATCGGCAGTTTGGGAACCAGCGTGTTAGTCGTATACCTCTGGATGTCTCTGCGCCGCGTATCGCAAACAGAAGCCCTCGCCCGCGACTTACGGAAAGCCAACACCGCCTATCGCGTCTCAGAAGCCCGAACTTGCGATCGAGCGAAGCGACTCGAACAGACCCTACGCGAACTGCACCACACCCAGGCGCAACTGATTCAAAGCGAAAAAATGTCCAGCCTGGGGCAGATGGTCGCGGGAATGGCGCACGAAATTAACAATCCCGTCAACTTCATCTACGGAAATCTCGTCTATCTCAAAGACTATTCAAACACTCTGCTATCGCTGATTCGAGCGTACCAACATCACGTTCCCGATCCACCCGCCGAAATCGAGGAACTGGCAGAAGACGCTGAATTAACATTTGTCGTTGAAGACCTTCCCAAAGTCATCGATTCCATGAAAATGGGAACCGAGCGTATTCGGGATATTATTCAATCGCTGCGAACCTTCTCCCGTTTCGACGAAGCCGAACTCAAAGCCGTGGATTTACACGAAGGCATCGACAGCACGCTATCGATCTTACAACACCGCCTCAAGCCCAACGGCGAACGACCTCAAATCCAAGTCATCCAAAACTACGGCGATCTCCCCCTCATCGAATGTCACGCCAGTCAACTCAACCAAGTCTTTATGAACCTGCTGTCGAACGCCATCGATGCACTCGACGACATCGATCGAATTCGCACCCCCGAGGAACGGCGCACCAAGCCACCGACGATCGAGATATCCACAGAACTCACGGCTTCCAATCTCGCAATCGTTCGCATCGCCGATAACGGTTGTGGCATCCCCGAATCGGCCAAACCCAAACTGTTCGATCCTTTCTTTACGACTAAACCTGTCGGACAGGGAACTGGTTTAGGACTGGCGATTAGCTATCAAATTGTAGAAAGAAACCATCGAGGAACACTATCCTATCAAAGTCAAATCGGAAGTGGTACCGAATTTCAAGTGAATATTCCAATCGGACCCCTTTCCCGATCCAATATCGAAACAGACAAATCAGACCTCGAAAAAGTTCGATTGTTATCCGACACGATATCTTAAGCTCGCGTTTGAGATGCCGTTGCGACCCAGCAAAAACCCCAGTTCCCCTCAGGAAACTGGGGCTGTCTTATCGAACACGAGATTTGAGGGAAACTACGGCGCTTCCGAGGGAGCCGATTCCACCAGTACCGAAACCACCGCCGGCGACGGCGACATCGACGATTGCAAAACTGGGGATTGCGTGACCGCCTCGTTCGCCAAAGTCAATAGCGGATTCGCCAAAATTCCCGCCACTGACGTGACCAACACCGACAAGACCAAACCCACCTGGAGCGGGCGCATTCCCGGCAAGTTCCAGCGAATTTCCGGGTAGTTCTTCACCGCCTCAGACATTTCGTGGGGTTCCTTGACCACCATCATCTTGACCACGCGGATGTAGTAGTAAATCGATACCACGCTCGTGACCAAGCCCAGTAACACTAAGAGATAGAGTCCAGCTTGCCAACCCGCCCAGAACAGATAGATTTTACCGAAGAATCCCGCCATGGGGGGAATACCGCCTAGCGACAGCAGACAAATACTCAACCCCAAAGTCAGGAGGGGATCTTTCTGATACAGTCCAGCATATTCGCTGATTCGATCGGTTCCCGTGCGCAGAGAGAAAAGAATCACGCACGCAAAGCCGCCCAGGTTCATAAACAAGTACACCAGCAGATAGAACACCATGCTGGCATAACCGTCATCCGTTCCTGCAAGCAAACCGATCAGGACGAAACCGGCTTGAGCGATCGAAGAATAAGCGAGCATCCGTTTCATGCTCGTCTGCGTCAAGGCCACCACGTTTCCCAGCACCATACTCAAAATAGCCAGTGCCGTAAACACGAAATGCCATTGATCCGTCAGAGACGAGAACGCCGTCACGAGCAGGCGAATCGCGAGGGCGAAACCGGCTGCTTTCGACCCCACAGACAGAAACGCCACCACAGGAGTCGGCGATCCTTCATACACGTCCGGCGTCCACTGATGGAAGGGAACAGCCGAGATTTTAAACGCAATTCCAGTGACCGTGAAGACCAGCGCGATGGCCATCCCGATGGCTTGGCTGCCGTCAGCTTGAGCGATAGCAGCAGCAATTTTATCCAGTTGGGTTTCGCCCCCCGAGAGTCCGTAGAGCAGCGAGACTCCGTAGAGAAACACCGCCGAACTGGACGCACCAATGAGCAAATATTTCAATGCCGCCTCGTTAGAACGGCTATCCCGCTTCATGTACCCCGTCAGAAGGTACGAGGAAATACTGAGGGTTTCCAAAGCAACGAAAATCGTCACCAACTCGTTCGCGCCGGACAGAAACATCCCGCCCAAGGTCGCGGTCATCATGATACTCAGAAATTCAGCCAGAGACGTCCCGCTCTGTTCGACGTAGCGGACAGACATCAAAATCGTCACGGCTGTGGAGAGCGCGATAATGCCGCGAAATACCAAGCTGAGGGGATCGCTGTTAAACGCGCCGAGGAACCCCAAGGTGTTGAGGTTGTTCCACTGGTACGCCAAAGCGACGACCGCAGCCAGTAATCCCGCGATCGTCAGGTAGGGCGTCCAACGAGTAGACTTCCGGCCGACGATCAAATCTCCGATAATCGCTATCAGGAGTGTGGCGAGAACGATGCCCTCCGGCAAAATCGTCTCAGCATTAAGCTGAGTGGCTAGGTTGGCAACATCCATAGGCGTTTAGCTTAAACTTTAAAATCCGTTACAACTATTAGGATTTTAACGGGTGGCCTGTCCCTTTCAAAAATCGATCGTGTTAGAGATCGAGCTGTGTTACAAAATCTGTCCGTTCGTTCGCGAAGCGGTGCGGAGCATTATCGATCGAGACGTTTGTCTGCAACATCAATGAAAGACTATTTTCACGAACGACCGGGGAGCGTCCCCGGCACGTTAATCTTCGATGAAAACACTTCACCCGCACAGTTAGCACTCTTCGACTGGGACGGGATGGAAACCCAAACGTTTGAAGATATCGAGCCAGAGGCCTGTACGCCTTATCTCGAGAGCGATTCGGTGTCGTGGATAGACGTGCGCGGTTTGGGCGACGGTCAGTTTTGGCAGCAGATGGGGAAGGTGTTCGATTTACACCCGCTACTGCTCGAGGATTTGGTCAACACGCCACAACGCCCCAAAGTCGAAGAATACGACGATCGATTGGTGATTATTTCCCGTTTGGTCGTGCCTCGGGACAACAAACCGGGTTTCGACAGCCAACAAATTGGTTTCGTCCTGACCGCAAACTACTTGTTAACGGTTCGAGAACGGCTCGATCTCGATCTCCGCGATAGCTTTGAACCCGTGCGCGAACGCCTCCGCGCGAACAAACTCGGACGTTGCAGCGTCGATTACCTCGCCTACACGCTTATCGATGCTGCCATTGATGGCTTTTTCCCCGTTTTAGAACAGTATGGCGAACGCCTTGCCCACCTTGAGGAAGAAGTGGTTGCCGAACCGACACCGCACACCCTCCAGAAAATCTACCAGCTCCGGCGAGAATTGCTCGAACTGCGTCGTGCCATCTGGCCGCAACGCAGCGTCGTCAATTTACTCAGTCGTACTGGAAACGACCCGATCGTCAGTACGGACGTTCGGCTTTATCTGCGCCACTGTTACGACCACGTCTTACAAGTGTTGGAAATGGTGGAGACTTATCGAGAACTCGCTTCGGGATTGATGGACGTGTATCTATCTGCCGTAAGCAACAAAACCAACGAGGTGATGAAAGTCCTCACCGTCATTTCGACGATTTTCATTCCTCTAACCTTCCTCGTCGGCGTGTACGGCATGAACTTCAATCCCGAAAGTTCGCCGTGGAATATGCCGGAGTTAAATTGGTACTGGGGTTATCCGGTCTTTTGGGCGGTTACGTTAGTGATAGCGATGGGGTCGGCGATCTTTTTCTGGCGGCGGGGTTGGTTTGAAACCACCTCGGGGTTTGAGGAAGATTAAACACCAACTGAAGAAACCCTGGGAATCGAACCCATCGATCTCCTTAAAATAGAACAGGTAATCAGTCCCCTATCGTTTTTGTCCCGATCGCAGGATAATCGAACGGGATACGCCCATTACAGGTGACTCGCGAATTTTTCGTGTCTGTTCCCGAAGCTTTTTCTGCTATTCGATCGACTCTCTAATGGACTGGACGACCCCGCTCAAAGTACAACAAGCTGATTTTCAGCAGAGACTGCGTTTCGCCTCCGACACGAGCGATCTGTCGCTGCTCTTACGCAGCGCTCGACCGGGATTACACGGTGAGGTTGTCGAAATTATGGGCGATCGACTCTCACAACTGCGGGCGCAGTGTCGCCGCTTCATTCTGCGCTCCGATCCGTCGATCCCCGTGCGAGACTTGCTGCGACGCTATTTAAAAGAACAACTCGCTCGCACGGCTGTGGCCACAGTTCTCGATGCGACGGTCGTTCCCATCGAGTTCGACCCCGCTGCAGAAACGCCCGAACCGGCGTTTCACTCGGCCGAGCGTCCCCAGGTTCGCATTGCGGTGGAAGTGACCGTCGGCGATCGGATGCCGACGCTGTCCGCATCTCCCCATTTACCGGAGTGTGACCTGATCGTTTGGGTCTGGATTCGCGAACCCATTGATGAAACCTGTCCGTCTTATCGTCCGGTTCTGGCGGGTTTTCTCCCGATCGATCGAATGCCAGCAACACCCTCGATCGAGTGGGACGAATTATTCTATATCGGCGGTCTGCGGGCATATTTAGAAAGCTTTCGAGTTTCTGCACCCACGGTTTCCTCCAAATGGCTGCGTCCGGTGACGGGTAGCTCGAATTTTGCCTATCCTTTAGCGGTCAGTGCCGACGGAACGCGGGTGGTCAGCGGCAGTTACGACGGAAAATTGAAGGTGTGGCAGTTGAGCGAGTCGGAACTCAGCGGCCTTCTCGCGGGACATCCTTGGTCTTTTGCGCCGACACCGACGGGAACGTCCGGACAGTCGCTTTCCATGCGATCGACGGATAAAACCCTACAACTTTTGCAGTCTGGAAACGCGAAACTCGCTCGGACTCTCGACGGTCATCCCAGTGGGATTACAGCCGTGGCGCTCAGTCCCAACGGCGTCGATCTCGTCAGCGGTGGATGTGACGGAACCGTTAAAATTTGGGATTTGACCCGCAGTGAGTTGCGTTATGAGTTGAAGGTGCATCGCAGTGCCGTTCGCGCCATTGCTGTTTCCGCAGACGGTCGGAGCTTTGCCAGTGGGGGTCTCGATCGATCGATCGAGGTGAGATCGACGGACAGCGGCGAGGTCGTTCTGGCGTTGGCATCGAGTGGAGATTCGATCGCAGCTGTTGCCCTTTCTTCCGATGGAACGGTTCTCGCCTGCGGCTCCCAGTCTGGGAACATCGAAGTCTGGAATGTCCCTCGGGGTGAAAAACTTTACGATTTCGAGGGTCATGCGGGGACGGTTCGATCGATGGTCATTGGTGAAGACGGGCGATTGTTAGCCAGCGGGAGTACGGAACGCACGCTCAAACTGTGGGACATACAAACGGGTCAGCTACAGCAAGTTCTCACGGGATATACCGATCCCCTCGTCGCCGTTGCGCCCAACGCGAAAGGAACTTGGCTCGAGTTGAGCTTATTTCAACAGCGTAGCGACGATTGGCAATTGGAACCTTAACTGAAGCGTGTCGCACGGGGATGTTGTCTGTGTTTAAAACGCTCGAATTGAAATCGATGAATGCGAGAACGACCATGACCGAAAACGCTTCTACTCGATCGCGCTCTGAAGGAACTGGAAAATCCAGAGTTCGCGTTTTCATCTCGGGTACGGTGCAAGGGGTGGGTTTTCGCTATTCGACTCAGATTCAAGCGGAACGTTTGAGTTTGTCGGGTTGGGTTCGCAACCGCCGAGACGGCCGCGTTGAAGCCGTATTTGAAGGCGATCGATCGGCGGTCGAATCTGCTCTCGCCTGGTGTCGCCGAGGCCCCGTCTCCGCTGTCGTCACTGACTTATCGAGCGAGTGGGAAACGCCGGAAGGGCTGGTGAGCTTTGAATTACGACCGACGGTTTGAGGCAATGACTGAATTTGCATATTCTTGAAAAAATGTCAACCCGAGAATGTGCGACTTCTCAATCCTCTATTACGCTAGAGATAGAAGAGAGGTTGACGTTTTAAGATGAACGCGACGGCCTCTCAATGCCCATCTTCCTAGTTCCTGTGCGCCTATGGCCTCGATCGCCCGCAAAAACCTACTCGAAGATATTCCCCGGTTTCTGGTTGCCCAAGCTGGGATTATGTTTGCCGTCACGCTTGTGACCGTTCAAACCGGACTTTTTCGGGGATTTCTCAAATCGACAGCACTCGTTCTCGACAAATCGAAGGCCGACATCTGGGTGTCGTCAGAAGAGATGGTTTACTTCGAGCTGACACCACCGTTGCCCCTGGAACTGTTGTTTCTGGCGCGACAAGTGGATGGTGTCGATCTGGCCGAACCGCTGTTGTTGCCCTCGGGTCAGTGGCACGAACCCGGTGGCAACATCGCCCCCTTGCGACTGATCGGTTTCGATCCGGGCGGCGAACTGTTTGCCCCCTGGAACGTTTTGGAAGGGAGTACGAGCGAGTTACAGAAACCCTATACGATTATCGTCGATCGATCGCAACTCGATGCCCTCAACCTCGACAGCGTGGGCCAAAGTGGTGAGATTAACTCGCTTCCAGCCCGCGTTGTCGGTATCACCGAAGGTACGCAGTCGATCGCCTCGAGCGTGTTCGTTTTTACCTCCTTGGAAACTGCAAACACCTACGCGACCACGAGAATCAGCACCTCAGTCGATTGCACGGTGCGACCGGGGGGCGACGTACAATGTACGAACGTTTATCGTAAAAAAAACAATACGTCAACGGAGGAAAATTCACCTCCGCCGCCGCCCCGTCCCCTAACGAGATCGGATACGATGACACATATCCTGATCCGCGCCCAGGCCGATCGAGATTTGCAAAAACTCAAACAAAATCTCGAAAACGCCCTTCCGGGAACAGTGGCTTACACGCGAGAAGAAATCGCCCAACGCACGCGCGATTACTGGCAAAAACGCACGGGAATCGGCTTTGTGTTAGGGTTCGGAGCGGGATTGGGGGTGGTCGTCGGCATTGCGATCGTCGGTCAGATCCTCTACTCGTCGGTTTCCGATCACCTGAAAGAGTTTGGCACTCTCAAAGCCATGGGCGCATCCGATTGGACACTCTACCGCGTAATCATTGAGCAGGCACTTTGGATGGCGGTACTGGGATACGTACCGGGACTCGTTCTCTGTCTCGGACTGTCGAAATGGGCAGCATCTGCGATGGGAATCGTGATTTTGATTACCCCAACCACTGCTGCAGGAGTTCTCGGACTCACAGTCACCATGTGTGTGGGGTCTGGTTTCTTCGCCATCCAAAAAGTCACGCGAGTCGATCCAGCGATTGTTTTCAAAGCATAACCGTCATGGTGCGGGTTTTGAGGCAGTTTGCTTGAAATTCCCCAGGGAATCGTTAAAGATGGAGCTATCTTCTCCGTTGCCCCTCACACGCCTTTTCGATTGAACTCGGTGCTATTGCAACAAGAGATCGATCGTTCGCTAAAGCTTCGCGAGCTAAATCCTCCGATACGATCGTGCTAGAGACTTGAATCAATGATTGTTTCTCCACTCAAATTTCCGGTGTCTACTGAGAGTCCGATTCCGGCAACTTCTGCAACGGTAACGCGAGACATCCGTCGCGCGGCAATCTCCGCGCAGGGAGTTGAAATGTCGTTTCAAACGGGCGACAAGACCTATACCGTTTTAAAGGGCATCGATCTGGAGATCGAGCGCGGTCAGGTGCAATTGCTGATGGGACCGTCAGGGTCGGGTAAAACAACCTTGCTCTCGATTTTGGCGGGATTGCTCACACCGACATCTGGCCGCGTTCATCTCCTAGGTGAAGAACTCGGCCGGATGTCCCGCAAAGCCCTAGCGCGGTTCCGGCTCGATCGAATTGGCTTCATTTTCCAAGGATTCAATTTATTTCCGTCCCTTACAGCATCCGAAAACGTGGAAGTCGCCCTCAATCTCAAGGGGATTCGCGGCCGAACTGCTCGCAATGCTGCACGGGAGATGCTGGAGCAAGTGGGACTTGGAGACAAGGCTAAACAATATCCTCGCGATCTTTCGGGCGGACAAAAGCAACGGGTGGCGATCGCTCGTGCCTTGGTCAGTCATCCCGAAATCGTCATGGCTGACGAACCCACGGCGGCCCTCGATTCGCAAAGCGGCCACGAAGTCACGGCACTGTTACGTCGCTTGGCGAAAGAGGAAGGGGTGACCGTGTTGATGGTCACACACGATCCCCGAATTATCGATATTGCCGATCGCATTACCTATCTCGAAGACGGCCAGATTAAAGTTCCCGAGGCCAATCGATTTAGCCGTACCTTGTAGGGGATTTTGGGAGGGAGGATAGGGTGACGATCGAGTGAGGGAAAACCTGAAGCGTTTTGCAGTCGCCCCCCTCCGACAGCATCCTAACTAACATCGCATCAAAAAAATACAAAAACACCGCGATCGAGGCCTTGAGACTATCTAGACTCGATCGCGGTGTTTTTATAAATTGATAATTTTGGGGAGGACTCTAGAAGGATTTAACGAAACCGCTTTTTGCGACGAGCGATCGCTTTACGTTTCTTTTTCTCGATCGGCGTCTCAAAGTGGCGACGACGCTTGATATCAGCAAAAATGCCAGCTTTTGAAACTTGACGTTTAAACCGACGCAGTGCAGATTCAATTTCTTCGTTTTCACCCACAAGCACTTGGGTCATTCGATCGCCTCCTGTACGTTTCTCGTTGACTTAAAGAAGATACAAGTTGTTTCTGTCTATTATAATGTCACACCGCGATCGCTGAAAGCCTCGACTAGCCGAAGACACAACCGGAACGAGGGGGTAATTCGAACGTTAGCATTTGTCCTTCAACGCGAAGGGTTTTTGTAATGCGATCGCTACCGTATTGCAACTGAATCGATCGAGCGTTGGGGGTGATGGTCTCGAGGGTCACAATCTCAGTTTCAGTTCCTGCATTGATCGCAACAATGACTTCTCGTTCGTCGAGTTTGCGTGAGAATACGTACACTAGATCTCGCGCCAATAAGACTTCGTAATGTCCCGTTCGTAACGCTGAATATCGATGCCGCAATGCGATCGATTGGTAGTACGTTTCTAAAATTTCGTGATTCCAAACCTCGGGTTGGGGAAAACTTCGACGACAGTCGGGATCGTTCCCGCCAGCCAAGCCGACTTCGTCGCCGTAGTACACGCAAGGCGCACCGGGAAAGGTCATTTTTAGCAAGACGGCGAGTTTCATGCTGTCGAGATCGTCGCTGACGAGCGTTAAAACTCGCGGCGTGTCGTGACTGCCGAGTAAATTAAGTTGGGTTAGCTGAATTTCCCACGGATATAATGCGATGAGATCTTGGATGCGTCGAGCGTATCCCGCTGCGTCGAGGGCAGGATATGGATCGTATTCATGGGGTTCGGCGAGTTCGCGAATCACTCGATCTCCGGCGACAAATGCAAGCGTCGGTGCCGTAAATAAATAGTTCATCACGCCGTCGAATTGTTTTCCATCGAGCCACTTTTGGGAATCTCGCCACACTTCCCCAACAATGTAAGCTTCGGGATTAATCGCTTTGACTCGCTCGCGAAATTCTTCCCAAAACCCTGGCACATCGATTTCAAAGGGAACGTCTAAACGCCAACCGTCGATCCCCTGCTCGATCCAGTATTCGCCGACTTGCATGATGTACTCGCGCACGTCTGGATTTTCGTGGTCGAATTCGGGAAGGGCACGATTTCCCACCCAACCATCGTAATTGGCGGGTTTGTCGCCGTCGTAAGCGGAAAGCGGCCAGTTTTGGATTTTGAACCAGTTCAACCAGGGAGAATGCGGTCCGTGTTCGAGAATGTCGTTGAAAAAGTAGAATCCCCGACTGGCATGATTGAAAACCCCGTCGAGGACGATTTTAATATTGCGTTGGCGAGCGGCTTTGAGGAGTGCGTCGAGAGCTTCGTTACCGCCCAAAATGGGATCGATTCGATAGTAGTCGTGGGTGTGGTAGCGGTGGTTGCTGGCAGATTGGAAAATCGGAGTGAAGTAGAGGGCGGTAATGCCTAAGTTTTGAAGGTAGTCGAGTCGATCGATAACCCCCCAGAGGTTACCGCCTTTGTATCCTTGGATGGTGGGCGGATCGTCCCAAGGCTCGAACGGGAGGGAAGCGGTGGATAGCTTCGATCGATCGTCGTTGCTTCGGGCAAAGCGATCGGGGAAAATCTGGTAGAACACGGCGTGCTTGACCCAGTCGGGGGTGTTGACTTGCATGACTCTCTTTTTCGATCTGCTACGGGTATCTTACCGGGTCGCTTTTTTGAAAATTCACGGGAAAGGGATTTGGGCGATCGTCATCCTCGCGCTTTGGGTGAGCCTGGGATTTTCCGACGTGGCACTTGGGGAGTCGATCGATCGGGCGATGTTAACGGAACGGGTTTTTCAAGATCGACTGAACGCTCCCGTTTTGCGCGATGGCGTGCAAACGGTCGATTTGACGAATTTGACGATCGATCTGCGTTCGGACAATACCGCTTTTCGAGATCGATTTTATCCAGTTCTACAACGGAAGCTTAATGAAACAAATCCTCCCCTGGCACTGGATTTGAGCGGTTCGATCGTGCGCGGAAACTTGGATTTCGGACGCTTGGGTTTGAACGTTCCGCTGTACGGTTCTGCCCTGTCGCCGCTGCTCTCGGTGGAGGAGCGACAACAACTCGAGCGCGATCGCCGTCGGTTATCTCAGTTGCGTCAATTATCTCGATCGAGTTTGTTGGAATTCGGTTCGCAAAACGAGGAAGACTTTCAGGTGATGGTCTTTCGAGGACGCTTAAAATTTGTGGAGACTCGGTTTCTCGATATCGTTGATTTTACTAATACGTTTTTTCTCGATCGAGTTGATGGGATCGGAGCGGTATTTGCAAAGGCGCTTCGAGGGGCAGATGCAAGGTTTAGTCAAACTGTTCGCTTGACCAACGCGCGATTTTCTGGAGAGGCTATCTTTCAGAACGATATTTTCTTTGAAGACCTTGAATTAAATGGCGCTCGCTTTGAAGAACAAGTAAGATTTAGGGGTTCAACCTTTAAAAATAAGGTGATTTTCCACGGCTCTGTGTTTAACAACATAGCAAATTTTGAGAACGTCAGTTTCTTGAAAGTTTCTGACTTTTCTCAAACCAACTGGCAAGATCGATCTTGGTTTTCTAAAGCGCATTTTAGTGACGATCTTATATTAACAAATTCTAGTTTTATGGAAGCTGTGAATTTCCGGGAATCGCAGCTCGATCGATCCGTGAATCTCCGGAGTTCGAGCATTTCAGGTTTGATGGATTTTAGCGATACGCAGTTTTCTGAGAACGCACATCTGAACGTCTCAAATTTAACGTTTGATTCGGAAAAAGCAATGTTGTCGGGAAACCCCGGACAAATCGGTCGTGTCATTTCAATTCCCACACTACAAGGCAATGAGAATCTATTAAAAAATTTAATCCGAAACTTTCGCAAACTCGAACAAATTGAAGATGTAAACTTAGTTGATTGTAAGCGAGCCTCCTTAAAGCAAAAAGATTTAATAAAACAACTCTTTTTGATAAATATTAATACAGCATCTTTCATGAGATTACAAAAAATTGGCTTGTCAGACACGCAAATTGAAGAAATTTTCGATCGGCGACAAATCAAGCCTTTTACTAATCTCAGTGAAATCCTCATTTTAGAGAAGTTTAATTTGACAACCTACGTCAAAGTTCGAGATCGAATCGTTGCCAGTCCTCCACTTTCTTTGATTAAACGATTCCAACGAACGATCGAATTCTTAAGTATCAGTATTTTATTGCTCCTCAGTCAAAACGGAACGAGTTTTGAATTAGTCTTTGGAATAGGTGTTTTCTCGATCGCGTATTTTGGCGTACTATTTTGGGGGATCGATCGATTTCGCCGACAACTTCCAGCGCCTATCGTTCCAAAATCAGAGGAAACTGTTTGGATGCTGAGTAGTTTTAGCCTTTTAATAGGTTTGGGCTTAAGTGAAATTTTCCACTGTTCACCCCAGCCTTTGCTGACGTTAATTTGTTTGAGTGTTGCACTCATTCCCGTTCCCGCATGGTTATTATTTTTAATTTATAAAAACAGACACGATCTCGATTTAATTAATGTTTCATATTTTGTCGAAGACGGTTCTATGCGTCAATTAAGACTGACAATCGGGCGACTCCCTGTTATACCCAGATGTACCCTGTTTCGAGATCGATATGAGCCGATTTTATTTGATAGACGCTGGAATTGGTTGAATTATTACGATTTAAGCTCTAACAATTTATTTAAATTTTGCTTTAACGACATTCGACTTCGAGATCGAGAAATTCCAGGTTCGATTTCTGCACTTGTGTGGTATCAATGGGGACTCGGTTTGTTTTATGTAGCACTTCTTCTCTGGACGCTTTCTCGCACGATCCCCGGATTGAATTTATTTTTATATTTAAAGTGATACAAATTAAGATCGAAGCCTCCTCACCTTGGCTGAAAATTGTAAATTTTGGATCTGTTGGACTTAGGGTAATAAGCAGGGTTTATGAGACTCCAAAACCATTGTTGTAGGAGCGAACAGCCGTTCGCCCCTACAACAATATTGATGTCGTAAGCAACCCAATTACACCGCAATTCCAAGAGAACCTAAATTTTTTAATCGTAAATTGTATACTAATTGCATTGCTGCTCTCGATTTTGAATGCGCTGTTCGATTTTAGCTGGGAGTCCTAAAATTGCTGTACTGTAAAGTCGATCGAACTCTCGCCGAAAATGAGCAGAAACAGTTGGATTTTGTATAACAATGGAGGTTTCGTCGTTTTGCGTGTTGGCAACGTTCGACCAGTTATGCGATCCCGTAATCACAATTCGATCGTCAACCAATCCAAATTTATGATGTAATAAATCGCCGGGTGGAAGTTCGGGAATTCCTACGGTTGAAAGGGGTTGAGTCCAGGGTTGGTTGTTCGCTTCGTAACGGCATTTTTTATCGAATAATGCAACGCCTAACATATCTAATGCTTCTGAATAGTTACGATATGCAAAACCCGGATCGATAAGCGCCCGAACGGTGACATCTTGTTGGTGACGTTCGGCAATCGTATTGACGATCGACTGTTCGGAAAAGACAAATAATGCCAGATCGATCGAAACAGTAGCTCGCTCGAGTACCTGAGCGATAAAACCGTTGGTACTCGCTTCCCATGGAAGCGTTTCTGACGTCGGTGAAAACTTCACCGAAACGAGACTCTTACCCACTACCACATTTTCAACTGGACGCGGTGGCTTCTTCAAACCAAATAAACTATTCGGCTTTCCACTCGGGCCGTCACCCCACATTAACTCGAACTCTCGCATAAAAATTGCTGCCAGTTCGTGACTTTCAATGCGTAACAAATGATTGGCATTGCCTCGACTGTCTGGCTCGTCGAGATCGCCGTGAATTCCTGAAAGTGTGAAGTTTGCCGAACCGACAATCGAGATTTTTTCATCGACGATTGCGAATTTGTGGTGCATCAACCCACTGCCTCGGGAACCGTCAGCGGTATCGTCGATAACGGGAATTCCTGCATTTCTGAGAATAACAAGTGCGTCGTTGTCGCGAATTTCTTCGGAACTGAGTTTTCCATCGCTGTTTTCGTCGATGAGGCGAATTCCTTCGTCGTAACGCGATTTTTCTCGCGGCTGAAACTGGCGTACTTCTGACGCTGTGTAATCGCTCCACGGACGACTGTATTTATTTTCGAGAATTAAGCGCACTTTGACTCCCGCATGGTGGCGTTCGGCGAGCGTCTGAGCGATTTGAGGAAGCCGCAATTCTTGAACGGCGATGTCAATCCGAGTTTGCGCCTGTTGGAGTGTTTCGACGAGAACTCGTTCGAGATCGTCACCGTCTCGTTGAATTTCTCGATAGGGTTCGACGTATTCGGTTGCAGGATTTTGGTTGAAATAGACTTGAATTTGAGGATCTTGAGAAAGGGGTTGAGGGCGACGATCGAGGACTGTTTGAAAGAATCCCCCAATTCGAGCGCACCCGATTAAGGTTAAACCGAGTAACCCAGCTAAACTGGTAATTTTCAGCGAACGATGCATCACAATGTTGTGAAAATATTAATTTTCAATTTGATTATAAAATTTCACCGTAAATTTGTAACAGGTGACGGATAAACGCTGCGGCAGTCGATCGCCTCGATCGCTCCTCGTTTTGCGAAACCCACCACCCTCGAGCCGTCTGGGGCGCAGCCCACAAGTCCAAATGCGCGACTGGGGGATCGGCGTAAAATCCCTCGTCACCCGCTCCGAGAAATGTGGATTCGCGATGGGTTCGATCGTCGTGGCTGACGCGGTAAATCGGAAAATCGCCGAACAGGGGAACGCCCCAACCGTCGCACGCAACGAAAGCCGCCACGCTTCCCCCCTGTTGTCGCCACAGTCTCGCGGCACCGATCGCACCGACGACTCCGGCACTGAAGCTCAGAAAGAAGATCCGTTGCTGCCATATCGTATTCCCCCACGTCTGATGGGCGAAGTCGAGAACGTGAAGTGGGGAGTAGGGGGGATGGGTATCGATGGGGAGTACGATGTGGCGATCGAGGGGAAGTTCGAGGGCTTGCAGGAATCGATCGCTCAAAGCTCGATCGTGACAACCCGGACAGATATAAATTGCCAAAACGTGCAAAATTTAGGTGTGCTATGGTTTTCGATAAATCGACTGTACGACGTTCGCGAGTGTTTTTTTAGGAGGGATCGACCTTGGTAGTTACCAGCGAGAAGCCCCAACAACAATCTCCCCCCATCCAAGCTGATAATCGCATTGCCGTTTTGCTGATGGGTTACGGTGAAGTCGAAAGCTATGAAGACTTTGCCAATTACAACGAACAAGCCCTTCACCTCTTAACGGCGAAGTTCGCCCCGGTTCCAGATTGGCTCTATCCACCGCTGGCGCGGTTGTTAGCAATTTTCGATCGACACGAATGGGGACACCAGCACAATGATTTTGTGTCGCCTCACAACGCAATTTTTGAAAAGCAACGGGTCGGTATCGAACAACAGCTTCAAGCGCAATGGGGCGATCTCGTACAAGTGTTTAAAGCCTTTAACTTCTGTGCGCCCTATCTCCCCGAGCAAGTGCTGGCTGAGATTAAAGCTCAAGGATTTAACAAGCTGTTAATCTATCCGTTACTCGTGGTCGATTCTGTGTTTACGAGTGGAATCGCGATCGAGCAGGTCAATCAGGCTTTGATGAAACTTGCAGACGAAGACCAGCACTGGGTTAAAGGACTCCAGTACATTCCTTCGTTCTACAACCGGCCTGAATATTTGGATTTGATGGCCCAGATGGTAGAGGAGAAGATCGCTGAAGAATTAGCAGCGGGATACCTCCCCTCTCAAATCGGGATCGTCTTGATGAATCACGGTTGTCCGATGAAGGCGAAAGGTTTTACATCGGGTATCGATGAAAGTCAGGCACTTTACGAGTTAGTTCGGGAACGGTTAATGCACCGTTATCCGTTGATTTCAGTGGGCTGGCTCAACCACGACACGCCGCTAATCGAGTGGACGCAGCCGGATGCCAAGCAAGCAGCGGAAAACTTGATTCAACTCGGCGCAAAGGCGATCGTGATGATGCCGATCGGGTTTGCAACGGAAAATCACGAAACGCTGCTCGACGTGCATCACATCGTCCACGAGGTTCACAAGCGTCATCCCAACGTGACTTACGTGCAGATGCCTTGCGTCAACGATCGACCGGAATTTTTGTCCATGGTGGCACAGTGGGCAAAGCCTCACATTGAATCTCTGATGTCTGAGGAAGGGTTTGAGGTCAATCCCTCGCTGGGAATGGAAAAAGCGCAAAGTTTCCATTCTCACGATGGAGATATTTTCCAACACAGTCACGGACACGGACACAGTCACGGACACGGACACGGACACAGTCACGGACACGGACACAGTCACGGACACGGACACCATCATTAATCTTGTCTTTGGGATTGGGGCAAATTGCCCCAATCCCAATTCAAGGTGGCTTGGCAAGTTTTACAGCGTTTCTCAACTTGATGAGGTACAGATTCCTGGCTGAAGTCCTTATGTAGCAAGGGCCAGGTGTACCTCACTTTCCAGGGAAACGCATTTATTTTTTGTATAGAATTGGGTGTGTAGGCAATATAAATACTTGTACTCAAGGGTGTAGAAATTTGTTTTTTATATGGATTTTCAGTTTAGACAGACCAAAAAATATAATATAAATCGTAGTATTTTTTAGGTCTTGAAAATTTCAGGTGCAGCGATCCTATCGGGTCGATTTGGCTTCATATATGCTTGCAAAACACATTCAAATAACTAAAAGCCAGAAAAGTAAGTAAAATTTACTTCGATCGATACTTTGATTGGCTAAGTTACTAAAGTTAAGTTACTCAATTTGTCGTAAAAGTTAATACCTTGAGATGGACTTGCTGTAAAAGCATTGACTTTTTATTGAGCTATCTAGCGTTTTTACAAAATATTGCTATAAAGAAAACAAAGCAGGCAAGACAAATCTTGATGAGTTGTGTTCCGTGAAAATTCCTCTCTACTGTGTATTGTTGTGATGCCACGTGTAGAGAAGTTTAAAACTCATCGCAATCGATCGAGCTGAAGTATTCAGTCACGATCGAATTGATAACGAACGCGAAAATTACCTCAAATTTTTATAAACATCAGGAGTTGAACCATGGCTAATCTTGTAGGAGAAGCTGTTGCCGACCTATTAGAAGGAACGCTTGACGCTGATGTCATCGAAGCTTTGGCTGGAAACGATACCTTATATGGTTTAGATGGCAACGATTCCCTAGTCGGGAACGACGATAACGATTTGATATTTGGCGATAACGGAGAAGATACCCTCGACGGCGGCACTGGAGAAGATACTCTTGTGGGTGGTTTGGGAAACACAGGTGCGGTTAGCGAAGCTGAGCGAGATGTCGTTCTCGGCGGACTCGGCAACGACGTAATTTTTGGAAACGAAGGTATCGATGTTATTGAAGGCGGAGCCGGCAACGACATTATTTATGGTGGGCGAGATAACGACGAGCTGATCGGTAACGATGGAAACGACCTCATTTACGGCGATTTCGGAGCCGATCGAATGACGGGAGGTGCGGGTGCAGACGTACTCCTCACGCGGTTCGTCACGATCGATACAGGCGTTGACCAAAACCAGGTCGATCGCATCCGAGATTTTGAAGACGATCGGGATATTGTGGATATCGTGGCTAACGAAGACGGTCGCTGGCGTTTTGAAGATTTCACGATTAGCCCGGGAGAAGGCGAAGAGGAAGGAAATGCCATTGTTTCCGATTCTCTCACAGGACAAACACTCCTGATTTTCGAGAATATGTCCGTCAACGAAATCAACGCGGGGGACTTCCGCTTCTTCGGAGCGGGTGACGTGCAAGTGACGTTGCGATGGAATTCGACGAACGACCTCGATTTGCACGTGACCGATCCCGCTGGTGAGGAAATTTATTTTGCTAATCCGACAAGTGCTTCAGGTGGAGAACTCGATGTAGATGCCAATGCAGCTTGCGTTGATACGGTTTTAAACCCGGCTGAAAATATATTCTGGCCCAGTGGAGAAGCTTCAAACGGGTCTTACCTGGCAGAAGTCGAACTCTTCTCGCGCTGCGACAGTATCTCGGGGCCGATTCCATTTAGCTTAACGGTGACGACTTCGAGCGGCTTCCAATCGATCGATGGGCTTGTTGACGAGAGCAATCCCGTCGTGAGTCTGCCGTTTGAGGTTACGTCGATCGTGTAAAGTCTCATAGAGGTGGGAGTGCGACTAGCAAACCCTTGCCCTCGTTTTCCCTCGTTGTCTCTTGAACAAGGTTACTTGAAAAGTGTTGGTCGAGGTATTGTACCCAATGCCTCGACTTTGGCTAACCCTTAAACACTAGAATCGATCTCCAAGATTCGATCGCTGCCCTTGTATTGCTATCCTCAAGCTTTGAAATCGGCCGCGAACCACCTCCGTCCACCTCCGTCATGGCACGACCTGCTCTCGACTGCCGATAGCTTTCATCTGGTGAATCTGCTCTTGGGTCACAAAAATCATTCCACAAGGGTCGCAACGATCGTGAACGTTCGGACTACAGTGTCTGGTTGATGTTGAGCTGTTTCAGCGCGAGAACGTGTCATTTCGACCTGAGTTAATCCGAAGACGTTGCGAGCGATTAAGGTGAACCCAATCGGCTAGACAATTCTGAAGAATTTTTTGGCTCCCTTGATTCACGTAGGAAGTCTTACACCCTTACCCCGATTAAACTTTGAAAAAGTCAAGCAACTCCCGATTGACCGTCTGCGGCACTTCCTGCTGAATCCAGTGGCCGCACTGGGAGATGAATTTGAGCTGGAAAGGAGCAGCAATGAGCTTTTCAAGTCCTTCCGTCAACGTTTTACTTAAAAAAGAATCGTCTTCACCCCACAGAACGAGAGTTGGGGCGGAGATCGGTTCGGGAACGCGCAGCCAATTTTTGAGCCAGGTTTGAGGCGCGAGCAATTGGCGGTAGTATTGGAGAATCGAGGTCAAAACGCCGGGTTTTTCGAGAGCGGCTTCATAGATTTGCATGGCTTCACGACTGAAGGCGCTTTTCCGGATTGCGCTCTCGCGAAAGATGTTTTGGACGAAGTCTTTCAAGTTATGCTGAATGACCCACTCGGGAAGACTGGGAATTTGAAAGGCGAAGACGTACCAACTGCGCCGCAGTCGATCGAGATTTCCCGTGAGTCCTCGAACAAATTGCTGAGGGTGAGGCGCGTTGAGAATCGCCAATCGATCGACGATTTCGGGAAAAGTTTGGGCGAGATTCCACGCGATCGCACCGCCCCAATCGTGACCGACGATATGGGCGTGACGATAGCCAAGAGCAGAAACTAAACCGCGCACGTCTGCACTGAGCGTGTCTAAGTCGTAGCCGCTTCGAGGTTTGTCCGAATCGTTGTATCCGCGCAAATCGGGAACGATGACTTTGAAGTGACGGGCTAGGGCAGGAATTTGGTAGCGCCAAGAATACCAAAATTCGGGAAAGCCATGGAGAAGAACGACCAATTGTCCTTCACCTTGGGTCACGCAGTGCAGTCGAATGCGATTGGTCTCGATGTAATGATGTTGCCAGCCGATCTCTAGGGTTGACATTTCAAAAGCAACTCGCTCTAAGGAATCGAATCTGAGTTAGATTCACTATTTCCATTTTAGGCTTGTGAAACGGCTGTCGGGCGATAATCGCTCGGTGCAATTTGGTATTTCACCAGGTTGGCTAATTCTTGCAGTTGAGCGATGGCTTCAGCCCCTTCGAGTTTCATCAGTTCTCGATCGTCACGCATCTCCGTCCAAGTGATGCCGTAGTCTGAGACGAGAAAACGAATCAAATGATTGTCTCCCAAGCTCACCATGAATGAAGCACTGTTCATCTGGCTGCCACAGGTATAACACGAAGCGAGATAACCGCGACGCTCGAGAACGACGGCCAGCGCTTTGAGATTCATCACCAACTCTCGAACGAATTGACGATGCTGTTCGGCAAGTCGTGTAAACACCTTTCTCCTCCTATCACACAGAAATACGTTAGGGAGCAACTTAATATTTATTTAACAATTTATCTCATCTCGGCCGCTCGATCGACCTGCCCTCCCAAACCACATCGTTTCATCAACGGCCGCGACTCCCGCCCAACGTTAGCTTACGGACAGGGCAAAAGGCGTATCATTGGTAACAGGTTTAGCGAGGGTTTTCCCAAAACGGGATCGGAGTGTAAGCTGCAAACCCTCTCTCTACTTAAAGTTGAGATTCGCCGAGATGGTTTGAGAGGGCGGCTTGACGCTCGATCGATCTGAGCGAGTTAGCCCCTCACAAGTCTTTCCTTTTTATTCCAGCTTAGTTATGAGTAGTCCTTAAAATTATTTAAAATTTCTATAATTTAATGAACCTCCCACCACCCCAAAGACGGTCCGATAAACACGACCGTGACCCAGATAACGGCCAACAGACCGATGCCGATCCAGCTGCCTCGGGTCGTCCACTGCACGAACTGTTCGGCTTGTTTTTTGGTAATGGGAATCCAAGGTAAGATATAAGGATCTTGCCCGTATTTTTCTCCGAGTGCTGCTTTGCGACGTTTTGATTCGCCCATAATCCTTACGGGGTAAACGTATCTTTCAAGACGGTGCGAGCGGCCAGATGGTTGCGCGTTGTGGTTAAGATTTCTGCTTCTCGATCGAGACGCACCGCCGTATCTTGCATTTCGAGAAGCGCTTGCTGCTCAGTTGCAACGCCGTAGAGATTGCCTGCCACCCAGTAAGATAACTCAGTTGGCAAGCTGGGGATATCTTCGGGCAGCTCGATTTCGCGATCCATCAGCTTTGCAGACAATCGCACGACATCCCGCAATAGCGCTTCAACTTCAGTTGCCTTTGAGCGAAGATCTCGCTCCGTGGGTTGGTCTTCAATCCATTCAACCAATCCTACGTAATAAGGTTTTTCGCGCACGTATTCGAGAACGCGAAATCGCTGTTGTCCGAGCGTCCAAATTTTCATCCGGTCGTCGGGTAGACGTTGGTGCTGTAAAACTTCGGCACAGCAGCCCACCGAAGCCGCTTGTCGGTTAACTGGGTCCCACATCAACACTCCAAACCGTCGATCGCTGTTGAGGATCGTATTCATCATCATGCGATACCTGAATTCAAAGATATGGAGTGGGAGCGGCCTGCCAGGGAACAGTACCACCTCCGGAAGAGGAAATAAAGGAAGTTCTCGAACAGCAATAGAAGACGAGGTGGCCATGATTCCGTCTGTCAAAATCGCACTTCTCTTTTTACTGTAACGGATTTTCTGGAAACAACGGATAAAGCCGAGGGATTTTTTTAAGGTGTGCCAATCCCTCGGCCGTCCGTCACAGCTTGACCTCAATATCGACCCCGGCCGGTAGATCGAGTTTCATGAGAGCATCGATGGTTTTAGAAGACGGTTGGTAAATATCGATAATCCGTCGGTGGGTACGGGTTTCAAAGTGTTCGCGCGAATCTTTATCGACGTGGGGAGATCTCAGAACACAATACACGCGACGTTTGGTCGGAAGGGGAATTGGACCGATAGCTGTAGCGCTCGTTCGGTTGGCTGTATCGACGATTTTGTCGCAAGAGGTATCGAGTAAGCGTCGATCGAAAGCTTTCAGTCGAATGCGAATTTTTTGTTGCTGTAGAGTAGCCATAGTCTTCAGTTTTCGAGGTTCGGAGCAGCGAAGTTACTGCAAAATACAGACAAGTGTTGGGGCGCACGACGTGCGCCCCAAAAAGCGTTCGGTGTTTTTAGCTATGCAAGGATTTTAGCCACCGCACCAGCACCGACCGTGCGACCGCCTTCGCGGATAGCGAAGCGCATCCCTTGTTCGATCGCCACAGGGCAAATCAGTTCGACCGTCATTTTAATGCGGTCGCCGGGCATAACCATTTCAGCTTCACTGCCATCGTCAGCGGTGAAGTCACTAATCGTGCCGGTCACATCGGTCGTCCGCACGTAGAACTGAGGACGGTATCCGGGGAAGAAGGGAGTGTGACGTCCACCTTCTTCTTTCGTCAGAATGTAAACCTCAGCTTCGAACTTGGTGTGGGGGTTGATCGTACCGGGTTTCGCCAGTACCATCCCACGCTCGATGTCGTCTTTTTGAATCCCACGCAGCAGAACACCGACGTTGTCGCCAGCCATCCCCTGATCGAGGGTCTTCTGGAACATTTCTACCCCGGTAACGGTAGTGCTTCGGGTGTCTTTGATTCCGACGATTTCGATGGTATCGCCTACTTTCACAATACCCCGCTCGATCCGGCCGGTAGCAACCGTACCGCGACCCGTAATCGAGAACACGTCTTCAACCGCCATCAAGAAGGGCTGATCGACTGCCCGCTCGGGAGTCGGAACGTAAGCGTCTACTTCGTCCATCAAAGAGAGAATCTTGTCTACCCACTCGCTGTCACCCTTGGCAATGCTGGGATTACCTTTGAGGGCTTCCACGGCTTGCAAGGCCGAACCGGTCACGATGGGAATATCGTCGCCGGGGAAATCGTATTCGCTGAGCAGTTCGCGAACTTCGAGTTCCACCAGTTCTAAGAGTTCTTCGTCGTCCACTTGGTCTTGCTTGTTCAAGAACACGACCAAGCTGGGAACACCCACCTGACGAGCTAACAGAATGTGTTCGCGGGTTTGAGGCATCGGACCGTCAGCAGCCGAGACCACCAGGATCGCACCGTCCATCTGAGCGGCACCGGTGATCATGTTCTTCACGTAGTCGGCGTGACCGGGGCAGTCCACGTGAGCGTAGTGACGATTCTCGGTTTCGTACTCCACGTGAGCGGTGTTGATGGTAATACCGCGTTCTTTTTCTTCAGGAGCCGCGTCGATGTCTTCGTAGTTCCGAGCTTTGGCTTTACCGCTGGCAGCAAGCGCCATCGTAATCGCAGCGGTCAGCGTGGTTTTACCGTGATCGACGTGGCCGATAGTGCCGATGTTAACGTGATCTTTGGTTCGTTCGAATTTTGCGCGTGCCATGAATCCTGTGTTCCTTCTCCTGTGTTATGCGTTCCCTTTGCTTTTGGCGATGATATCTTCAGCAACGCTACGGGGGACTTCCGCGTAGTGACTGAATTCCATCGAGAAGATACCGCGACCTTGGGTTTTGGAGCGGATATCCGTGGCATAGCCGAACATTTCTGCCAGGGGTACTTTAGCGGCAACTTTCGCTATGCCTTCTTCCGTCTCTTGACCTTCGATCTGGCCTCGACGGGAATTGAGGTCGCCAATGACGTTTCCGATGAAATCTTCGGGAACTTCGACCTCAACTTTCATCATCGGTTCTAAAAGAACCGGCGATGCTTTAGTGACGGCCTCCTTGATTGCCATCGAACCGGCAATTTTAAATGCCATTTCGTTGGAATCGACCTCGTGGTAAGACCCATCGACCAACGTGGCTTTCACGTCGATCAAGGGATAACCTGCTAGGATACCAGATTCGCAAGCTTCTTTCATCCCAGCTTCGGCCGGGCCTACGTATTCTTTCGGCACGGAACCGCCGACAATCTTAGACACGAATTCAAAACCGGAACCCGTATCGCCCGGTTCGAGTTCGATGACGACGTGGCCGTACTGACCTTTACCACCACTTTGACGCACGAATTTGCCTTCGGCTTTGGTGGACTTGCGAATGGTTTCTCGGTAAGCCACCTGCGGCGCGCCGACTTCAGCCTCGACCTTAAATTCCCGCAGCATTCGATCGACGAGAATTTCCAAGTGCAGCTCGCCCATCCCGGCAATCACCGTTTGGTTGGTTTCAGAATCGATGCTAACGCGGAAGGTCGGGTCTTCTTCCGACAGCGCTTGCAAAGCTTTGGAGAGTTTCTCCATGTCGGCTTTGGTTTTCGGTTCGACCGCCACGGAGATGACCGGCTCGGGGATATACAGCGATTCGAGAATAATCGGCGATTCTTCGTCGCAAATGGTATCCCCGGTTAGGGTCTCTTTCAAGCCAAGCGCTGCACCGAGATCGCCGGCCCGAAGTTCTTCAACCTCGATTCGATCGTCAGCTTTGAGGACGATCAGGCGAGAAATACGCTCTTTCTTATCTTTTGTGGCGTTGTAGACGTAGCTTCCTTTCTTCAGGATGCCGGAGTAAACGCGGACGAAGGTCAAGCGACCGTAGGGATCGGACATGACTTTGAACGCGAGGGCAGACAGAGGCGCGTCGTCGTCAGCCGGACGCGCGGCTGTTTCTCCATCGGGCAGCGTCCCCTGAATGGGAGGAACTTCAATCGGTGAGGGGAGATAATCCACGACGGCATCCAACAGTCGCTGCACGCCTCGGTTTTTGAAGGCCGAGCCGCAAAGCATGGGAACGATCGATCCATCGATCGTTCCTTTACGCAGGGCATCGCGCACGTCTTCCTCGCTCAGTTCTTCCCCTTCAAGGTAGCGCTCCATGAGATCGTCGTTGGTTTCCGCGACGGCTTCGAGGAGTTTCTCCCGATATTCGGCGGCCAGTTCTGCCACTTCTTCGGGAATGTCAGTTACCTGAATGTCAGTACCGATGTCGTTCGTGTAGATATAGGCCTTTTGCCCGACGAGATCGACAACGCCGTGAAAGTCGCTTTCGCTGCCAATGGGGATCTGAATGGGCACGGCGTTCGTCCGCAGCCGATCTCGAAGTTGGTTGTAAACCTTATAGAAGTTCGCTCCCGTGCGATCCATCTTGTTAACGAACGCAATGCGGGGAACTTGATAGCGATCGGCTTGTCGCCACACTGTTTCAGACTGAGGCTGTACGCCACCCACCGAACAGAACACGGCGACAACACCATCGAGAACGCGCATGGAGCGTTCGACTTCAATCGTGAAGTCCACGTGCCCTGGGGTATCGATGATGTTGATTTGATGGTCGTTCCAACTCGTGCTGATCGCAGCGGCAGTGATGGTAATGCCCCGCTCCCGCTCTTGAGCCATCCAGTCCGTTACTGCCGTCCCTTCGTGGACTTCGCCCATTTTGTGGACGATCCCCGAATAGAACAGGATACGCTCTGTTGTCGTCGTTTTTCCTGCATCAATATGGGCTGCAATACCGATATTGCGTATTTTGTTAAGCGGGATTGTCCGTGGCACAATAACCTCCCTAAGTTTTACATCTGCCGCTGTTTGAGTGTTGCTAAACGACCAACGTGATGAGGTTCGATCGGTATCCTCTCACGCACGATCTGCCGCGCCTGAATTGTAGACACAATCCACCGGACGCGGACACAACATTCCTTATTGTATCTTAATATTCTGTAGCTTCTTTAGGTTACCCGATCGAATTCTAGTGGATGCCTAGCGGGGTCAAATTAATACCGATAGTGAGCAAATGCCTTGTTCGCTTCTGCCATACGGTGTGTTTCTTCCCGCTTGCGGATGGTGTTCCCCGTTTCGTTGGCAGCGTCCATCAGTTCGTTGGCCAGTTTGACGGACATGGTTTTTCCAGAGCGATTTCGGGCAGCCGAGATCAACCAACGCAGTGCTAATGCCGTTCCTCGATCGGAGCGAACTTCCATCGGGACTTGATAAGTTGCCCCACCCACACGACGGGCTTTAACTTCAACTAAAGGTGTGGCGTTACGGATGGCCGTTTCAAACATTTCTAACGGCTCTGCTCCCGTTCGCTCTTGGAGGATTTTCATCGCATCGTACACGATACGAGAGGCAAGGGATTTTTTGCCGTGGCACATCACGCGACGCACCATCATGCTGACCAGGCGGCTGTTATAGACCGGATCGGGAGGAACCGGACGTTTTTGAACGACTCTGCGACGTGACATAATTGAGAATTCGCTGTAAGTTCGACGATATCGCTAGACAACAGATAGATCGCACCGATCGAAAGTCGATCGAGTGTCAATGAAAATTATTCTTTCGGGCGTTTTGCACCGTACTTGGAACGACCCTGGCGACGGTCTTTCACACCAGCGGTGTCTAAGGTGCCTCGAACGATGTGATAGCGTACACCGGGCAAGTCTTTGACCCGACCACCTCTCAGCATGACGACCGAGTGCTCTTGAAGGTTGTGTCCAATACCGGGAATATAAGCTGTGACTTCAAACCCGGATGTTAGACGCACCCGTGCCACTTTACGCAGGGCAGAGTTAGGCTTTTTAGGGGTTGTAGTGTAAACCCGCGTGCAAACCCCCCGTCTCTGGGGACAGCTTTTGAGTGCGGGAGACTTCGTTTTCTTCTTCGCTTTCTGGCGCTCGCTCCGAACGAGCTGCTGAATAGTGGGCATGAGTTAAGTCCAGTAAGCTGGTGGTGCTTCGATTTTTGGAAACTTGGAAACAGTCTTAAATCATACCAAGTGTCAAGTTCAGTGTCAATGTTCTTCCGGAGCAGACTGCTCGGCACGCGGAACGAAGGAATGACCGCAGCTACAGGTGCGTTCGGCGTGGGGATTGTAGAACCGAAATCCTCCCCCCATCAAGTCTTCGGTATAGTCCACCGTTAACCCTTCAACACGAGTAAGACTTTTTTCGTCTACAACCACTGACACCCCTTCACACTCACAGACACGATCGTCAGGTTGCAGTGTCTCGTCAAATCCGAGATCGTAGTACAGTTCGGCACATCCCCCGACTCTAGCACGCACGCGCAAACGTGCTCCCGGAGTGTCGTGCTTGGATTGAAGCCGTGCGATTTCGCGAACGGCCGTTTGGCTCAAAAAAATCATAAAACAGACTCGAAACAGGTTGAACTCAGTTGGCCAACGGTCTCGATCGGCTACTATTGAGTATATAAGGGAAATCTTACCCGAACGGGTGAACTCAAACGCTCGCGTGGAGCGTCCGACCGTTTGGGAAATCGTCTCTCAAGAACAGGCGTGCATCGAAAAACCATCCACAGAAGACGCTATCGGCGTTATTCTGGGTCGATATGGATAATAATCGTGCACACTCGCGCGGAGGATGCTGTGAAACCTCCAAAATCAGAAAATTCGGGGATTGTAATGCACAACGACACCGATTTGATCGAGCGCTTAAGTCCGAGCGCGATGGATCAGATCATGCTGTATTTGGCGTTTATCGCCATGCGGACAAGCGGACACCGACACGGTGCGTTTCTGGACGCGGCGGCTACAGCAGCTAAATGTGCCATTTACCTGACGTATTTGGAACAAGGCCAAAACCTTCGCATGACCGGACACCTGCACCATATCGAGCCGAGGCGGGTGAAAGTCATTGTCGAAGAAGTGCGTCAGGCACTAACCGAAGGGAAACTTCTCAAAATGTTGGGGTCTCAAGAACCTCGATATTTGATTCAGTTTCCTTACGTCTGGCTCGAGCAGTTTCCCTGGAAACCGGGAAAACCGCGCATTGCAGGCAATAGTCTATCGCCGGAAGAAAAACGTCAGCTCGAACGTAAGTTTCCCAAACCCCTGCCAGACGCTCAAGCGATAAACTCGTTCCAATTCATGGAGTCGATCGAGTTTCTCCACAGTCGATCTCAGGAAGATTTACCCCCCGACCGCCGGATGCCGTTGAGCGAAGCACTTGCCGAGCATATCAAGCGGCGTTTGATTTATTCGGGTACGGTCACTCGCGTTGATTCGCCCTGGGGAATGCCGGTCTACGTCCTCACGCGGTCTTCTTATTCGCCCGCCGATGATGAAGAGAGGACGTACATCATGGTGGAAGATACGGCCCGTTACTTCCGCATGATGCGCGATTGGACGCGGCGAGAACCCCACACGATGCGGTTGCTTGAGGAATTGGATATTCCTGAAGATCGCATGGAGGACGCTTTTGCAGAACTCGACGAGCTGGTACGTGGCTGGGCGGATAAGTATCACCAGAAAGGTGGTCAGCCGACGGTGTTACAAACGATTGTCGGTCCGAAAGAAGACAATAGTTTTTAATTCGATCGAACGTTACTAGAGGTGTTGAGCTGCCTCCGATCTCGCTTTCGATCGATAAATTTCTAACGGCATGAGACAGGCGCATGAGCCAATCGTGCGCCCGTTTTTTCGGCGAGACTGTTGCAACACTACCGAGTCGCGAAAAAAATTGCGGCTCCGACGATCGAGCCGAGCAATGCTAACGGAACCCACAAGTTTGGTATATCAGCCCAGGTCATCGAATCGAGTACGATAAAGGACAAATCAAACGGGATCGCACGACCCATGATAGCGTCCGAACGAGTCACCTGGCTGAAAACGAACACGCGGTTGAGCGAACTGTCCGATGTCACCCTCGCGGAGTTCGCCGCAACGATCGAGGTGCGAACGGTTGCCGCCAACACCCGCCTCTCGAATACTGACGCACTTCCCGACGGAATTTATATCATCTACGAAGGTCGAGTGTACTGCGATCGACCCACGGCAAAATTTTGTTCGACGCCCGGCGCGATCCTCTATTTACAAGACGTTTTACTCGATCGACCGGTTTCAGGAGTCCTCACAACCCTCACGGATACTCAACTGTGGTGGATTTCCCGCCAACGCTTTCGAGAACTGCTCGAACGCCATCCCGAACTCGCTCAAATCCTGTCTCGTCAACTCGCGGCCGCCCTCGATCGGGTTTCGACCGAACTCGCCTACGAACGCGAGCGCCAAGCGGCCCTTCGTCCCTATCTCGTTCCCCGCATCCGACGCGGCATCATTGGAAACAGTCGTTACGCCGTTCGCCTTCGATCGCAAATCGAACAAGCGGCCCGAGATCGCCAGTCCGTTCTGATTTTCGGCGAACCTGGACTGGAAAAAGATAACGTTGCTGCTCTCGTACACTACAGTTCCCGCTGGCGGCGCGAACCGATGGTAAAACTGACGAGCAGTCTCCTCCAAACAAGCGGTGTGGATTTGTTTGGTCGATCGAACGGCAAGCCCGGTATCCTTGAATGGGTGGGAACCGGAACCGTCGTTCTCAACAACGTTCAAGACTTACCTGACGAACTGAGACCTAAAATTTCCCGTCTCCTCGAAACCCGAACTTATATACCCGTCAACCGTAACGGCGATCCCCCTCTAGAACCCCGTTTTTGCGATGCCCGCGTCGTCCTCATTTCTGAGCGCGTCTTACCGGAACTCGAACCGTTCGTCGCACATACCATCAAGGTTCCTCCCCTGCGCGTTCGCAAAGCTGACATTAAAGCTAAAGTCGATTACTATCTCCGGTTGTGCTGTCAAGCTCGAGGACTTCCCAAACCGACCGTCACCCCCGAAGCTATCCGTCGCTTGCAAAGTTACGACTTTCCGAACAACTTGCGCGAGTTGGACAGTCTCGTCAAACGAGCTGTCACGCAAGCTTCAGGCGCATCCGAACTGACGGAAGAGTTGTTTTGGTCGAAAGACAACAAAAAAACGAAGTTTCGCTTCAACTTGTTCAAGGCCTATCCGCAATTGCGGCAGTTTCTCCGCAGCAATTTTTGGCCAGACGGTTTAAACTACGGCGTGACCTCTTGGGTTTTTGCCCTCGTGGTGATTGTGTTGTTTGTCGGGCCGCAAACTCGAGATCGAAACTTCGCACTCAATCTATTCTGGGCTTGGTGGTGGCCGCTCGTACTCGTTGGCTTTCCCTTTGTTGGACGATTGTGGTGTTCGGTCTGTCCGTTTATGATTTACGGCGAAATCGCGCAAAAACTGTCGCTAAAACTGTTTCCTCGATCGCTCAAACGCTGGCCGCGCGAAACGGCCGAACAGTGGGGTGGTTGGTTTCTGTTTGGCTTGTTTGCACTGATTTTTCTCTGGGAAGAACTTTGGAAGTTAGAAAATACAGCCTATTTATCGAGCTGTTTGCTACTGCTGATTACAGCAGGGGCAATTATTTTTTCGTTAATTTTCGAGCGACGGTTTTGGTGTCGCTATCTCTGTCCGATTGGTGGAATGAACGGCTTGTTCGCCAAGCTATCGATGACCGAATTGCGGGCACAGACGGGAATTTGCTCGGCAGAGTGTACGACTTATCAGTGTTATAAAGGCGGGCCGGAAAAGGGAGAGGGACAGGAAACTGATGGCTGCCCACTCTACTCGCATCCCGCACAATTACAGGACAATCGAGATTGCGTCTTGTGCATGACTTGTTTGAAAGCTTGTCCTCATCGTTCGGTAGAGTTTAACTGGCGGCTACCGGGTATCGAGCTGTGGACGACGCACGTTCCTCGAAGTTATGAAGTGGCGTTGTTGTTTCTCCTCCTCAGCGGCGTATTTCTCCATCGCTTGCCAGAACTTCAGGAGACGTTGCAGTGGTCTTTCGATCTCGATCGATTTTTACCGCACTTGGAATTGTCGCTTTTGGTGTTATTAGCTCCGGTTCTCGTACCGGTTTTCGGCTATTTAACGATTTACGGGATTCATCGAGTTTGGAAAACGCCAAAGCCTCGATCGTTTGTCGAGTTATCGTATGGTTATCTTCCGCTTGTTTTGGGTGGTAATCTCGCTCATTATTTAACATTGGGTTTGGGTGAAGCCGGGCAAATTCTCCCGACGATATGGGAAACTTTTGGCTCGAGTGGTGCGAATTTGCCGATTTGGGCTGCCAATTCTGCGGTTATCGCATTTTTACAAGGAACGACGCTGATTCTAGCGACAATTGTGTCGATTGTCTTAACTCAGAAAATTGCCAAACAGCCGTTTTGGACGTTACTTCCCCAGCATCTGACTTCACTCTCGATCTCCTTTGCGTTTTGGACGATCGTTCTCTAAAAAACCGATACAAAAACTTACGTTTTTTGGGAAATCTTTACGGCTCGAGAACTTGACAAATCAACGAGGAAGTGTGTCTCAATACAGCACCTGAATTGAAACTGGATTGTATCGAACGCTGATTCAATCATGAATGAGTAGACTTTAGTTAGATCGTTATCGAGATCGATCGACGTGTTAAAAGATCGTGAAAAGCCTAACAAACACCCGACAATATCTGTAAACTTTTAGCTGTTATGTTAGATTCGTTCGATCGATCCTCAATCGATCGAGGTGCTGCCAAATCACAGGGTTTAAAAGAAGGGTCGAGCGCTTTTGGGTAAATTGGCACTGCAATCGAGGATAAAGAAGCGCCACTCGCAACAACCAATCGATCCCACTGGAATAAGGAACTGCCAATTGGAGCAACCCAACCAACGAGATCGATCGATTTGGAACCGTCAGCCAATTCTATCGGATATATTCTTTCAGAATGCTGTTGCGGTTGGGGTGGCGTAGTTTGCGAAGTGCTTTGGCTTCGATTTGGCGAATCCTCTCCCGAGTTACGTTGAAGATTTGACCGATTTCCTCGAGCGTTTTCATGCGTCCGTCGTCCAAACCGTAACGCAAGCGCAGAACATCTCGTTCGCGGGGGCTGAGGGTATCGAGGACGCTTTCTAGGTCTTCCCGCAACAAACTCTTCGACACCTGATCTTCTGGTGTTTCACCGTCCGACTCAATAAAGTCGCCCAGACGGGAATCTTCTTCCTTCCCAATCGGCGTTTCCAAAGAAATGGGAAGCTGAGCTGATTTCGCGATAAACCGAAGCTTCTCGATGGTCATTTCCATACGAGTTGCAATTTCTTCTTCCGTCGGCTTCCGCCCCATTTCCTGAGATAGCAGCTTGGTCGTTTTCTTAATCCGAGAAATCGTTTCGTACAAGTGAACCGGCAAGCGAATTGTCCGAGACTGGTCGGCAATCGCGCGAGTAATAGCTTGTCGAATCCACCAAGTTGCGTAGGTGGAAAACTTGTACCCTTTTTCGTGATCGAATTTTTCCGCTGCGCGAATCAATCCCAAGCTGCCTTCTTGAATCAAATCTTGGAAAGACAGACCGCGATTCATGTATTTTTTCGCGATCGACACGACGAGCCTCAGGTTCGACTGAACCATTTTGTCTTTTGCCCGACGGTTTTTGTACAGACGAGAGCGGAACGATAAGTAAAATTTGCGGCCTTGTGCTGCCCAGGCTTTGGCAATTTCCGCATCTTTGAGGGATTCTCGAACGGCCGGCCAGACATATTTCTCCGTGTCGGGCTTGTGCCCCTTCTCTTGTGTTAGTTTCTCTCGAATCGGATCGGCAATCCAAGCGAGTTTTGCCCACTCCTCTTGAGAGAGCGAACGACCGTTTTCCTCTTCAAACTGACCCTGTAAAGCTTCCAAATAGAGCAAGTCTTCAATCAGACGAGCCAATTCGATTTCCTCATCTGCCCGTAATAGGCGAATCCGACCGATTTCTTGAAGATACAGACGGATTGAGTCTTCCGTATAGTGTTTCTTTTTAGCCTGAGTTTTACGCTTCGATCGCGCTTTTCCAGGCTTTACCTCCGGTTCCTCTCCTTCTGCTTCGAGGTAATCCTCTGCTTCGGGGGTGTCGAGTGCCTCATCGGGGCGAATATCGTCTTGCATGAGCAAATCGATTTCGTTTTCCGGTTGGCCGACACTGGTTAGTGCGTTTTGCTCGATAGCGAGTACGTTATTAGCCTGGGTCATGCCGCGTTCCTCATGTTCGATGTAATTCGACTAATGCAATTAGATTGCGTTATTTTAAGTAATTTCACGCGATCTCGGGTGACATCTACGAGGTTGAGTGAAAAGCTTACCTAGCTTAACTCAACTTTTCACAACTGCGATCGAGTCGGAAACTTGCGATCGAAATTGCAACTGCTTGGAAGCACCTCGAGAGCGGATAACACTAAGCGGGGAAAATGCCTCTCCGATTGTAGCCGTTTTTGCTAAAAACGCACGTTCGAGCATAGATCTCACTTTCCCTGATGGTGAACGATCGAGTCGAGTAAAGCTCGAGATCGCAAAGCGCTCGAACCTTAAAATTTTGAAATGTGTACGAGATCGCAACTTTGTAAAACGCACTCGATCGTCGCGCTTAAGTGTAAGTTAACGCAACTTTCTGGGTCTAGCCACTAATTTGGCATAGATTAAGTTGCCATAGCTCGTCGATATTAACAAATCGATACTTTTGTTGTTGTAGGCGCTCGACAATCTCCTGCGTATGGATGGCGACCTCTGCACCTCCCAACTGACCGTCGTGTAAAACGACTAACGAGCCAGGTTTGACCTGGCGCATTACACGATCGACGACGATAGAAATCCCCGGACAGACCCAATCTTCCGGTACGACACTCCACATCACGGGACGATAACCCCACTGGTGAAGCCATTGCAGGGTTTGTGGCGTAAACAAGCCGTTTGGCGGTCGCACGTCGCGAACCCGTTCTCGCACCCAGGTTAGGGGTAAATCGCAAGCCCGAGCGATCGAAACTTGCGTGCTTTCTAAACTAGTTTTCAGTTCTTTGGCAGTTAACTGCGGAAAGGAACGATGGGTATCGCCATGCAAAGCGATCCAATGGCCCCGGTTGAAAACAGCTTTAGCGACTTCCGGATATCGACGCACGCAACTGCCTAACCAAAAGAAACTCGCAACAATCCCAAATTCATCTAAAACATCGAGTAACTGTAGCGTGTACTCGGGATGGGGCCCGTCGTCAAACGTTAAGGCAACGATCGCTTCCGACGTGTGTGCCGACCACAGGCAATGGGGAAACGTCAGTTGAAGAATTCGATAGAGCCAGGGATATAGAAATGCAAATTGCATCGAGTCTTATATATGGATGACAAAACTGAACTCTGAGGATTTTTTACAAAAATTCAAGTAACGAGATTGAGATTCGATCGCCCGCCTACAAGCCAAAGATGCGGCAGGGGACGTTCAATTCTGTTATTTTAAGTGCCGTGGGCGAGAATGCCCCGTTTTATACTCTGTTCCTCCGCGATCGCGTTTTGGCTATGCTGACACAACCGCAATCAGAACCGACTTGGCAAACGATCGTTCGCTTACTGCGGTGGGACAAACCCGCCGGACGTTTAATTTTGATGGTTCCAGCGCTATGGGCGCTGTTTTTAGCGGCACGGGGAACGCCACCGCTAGGACTCGTCGGGGTCATCGTTTTGGGAACCCTGGCGACCAGTGCAGCGGGATGTGTCGCGAACGATTTATGGGATCGCGATATCGACCCGCAAGTCGAACGCACGAAAACTCGCCCCCTGGCGGCTCGGTCTCTCTCCGTCAAAACAGGAATTGTCGTGGGAATTGTTGCCTTGGCCTGTGCGGCGGGGTTAGCGTTGTATCTCAATCCGTTTACCTTCGCTTTGTGTGTCGCAGCGGTTCCCGTGATTTTGTTATATCCAGCAGCGAAGCGAGTATTTCCGATCCCTCAGTTAGTCCTTTCGATCGCCTGGGGATTTGCGGTGTTGATTAGCTGGAGTGCTGTCACGGGAACGCTAGAAACGCCGACGGGGTGGCTGTGGGGGGCAACAGTTCTGTGGACGTTAGGCTTCGATACAATTTACGCCATGTCCGATCGAGAAGACGATCGACGAATTGGCATTAACTCGAGCGCCTTATTTTTCGGACAGTACGTCGTGGGTTCGATCGCAGTCTTTTTCGCTGGAACCGTTGCGTGTTTAGTCGGTGTTGGCGTGACAATGAGCTTGGGTTGGAGTTTTTGGGGAGCGTCGATCGCGGCCTCAGCCGGTTGGACGTGGCAAATCTTGCGGTTGCGGCACGACGATCTACCCCGTCCCGCTTATGGAGAACTGTTCGGACAGAACGTTTGGATTGGCTTCGTGCTGTTGTTGGGGATGATTGTGGGATGTTGGGTTTGAATTATCGATCGATATTGTTACCGCCCATCTCTACCTAACTCTGGGACACATAGCAGTCCTCCCAAAACACTGACCAATTACAGAGCGCGCGAGAACACTGCTTGCGGTGTTCTCAGGTGAATTTTGAACCCGATTTATAAATTTATTAAACACTTTCAAGAAATTGAGTAATATATATAAAAGAGGGCTTTAAAGCAATAAAGTCCGAGTTGGAATTGCAAGTATTCATCAATTTCTCAGAAAGATTCTCCCTTGTTTTTTATTTTTTACGCTAGCAAGTCTCAATGTTTTGCAGGTTAAAAAATCTCAAAACTACCATATATCAATAGTTTTGGTAGTAGATTTTGCTTTTCGAGCGTAAAAACTTGCTATACATTGTTTTTCTTCTCGGACTTTTTATTAAAGATAGTGTCTCGTAAAGCGCTCAATCAGTATATTGCTCAACAATACGCAGGAGCATTCGGGTGTATGGTTGCCCAAGATAAATTCTTAAGCAATTCTAATGCGTTTTCAGGTAATTATTTAGACGGTTCCCTTTATGAAGACACAATTGTGACTTTGACTGGGGACGATCTCGTACGCGGCCTAGATGGAGACGATCGAATTGAGGGCGAGGCAGGACACGATTACTTAAACGGTAACCAAGGCAAAGACACGGTTATAGGAGGTGACGGGGACGATTGGCTACAAGGGGGCAAACAGGACGATGAAGTCTTTGGAGATGAAGGTAACGATATTCTGTTTGGCGACTTGGGAAGCGATCTTCTCGACGGCGGCGCGGGGAACGATATGCTGGTCGGTGGTAACGGCAGACTCTTGCCTATCGGTGCTGTAGAAGAGCGCGATTTTCTCCGTGGTGGGGACGGTGATGATGCACTCCAGGGAAATGAGGGTGAGACACCTTAAAGGGTGGTCGCGGCCGAGACACGATTCAGAGTGGTAAAGATGACGATATCCTTGACGGCGGGAGTGGTAACGATCTCCTCTTCGGTGATTTTGGAGCTGATACGTTAAGAGGCGGTGAAGGTTCAGACGTTTTTAGCTTCGGTCGTCGATCGAGCGTGTCAGGTTTTTTGTCTACAGGCGGCCCGACCCTACAAGATGCGGATGTCATTCTCGACTTCGCAAGTGATGGCGACATCCTCGAGACCATCGGGGGACTGACGATCGATCGTTTAAATATTTTCCAGGGCAGTGGTGATTTTGCAGGAGATACGATTTTACAAGACAAGGACACTGGAGAATTTCTGGTGATTTTGCTAGGGATCGATCGAAATGAAATCAGCGCTGACGACAATACACATCTAATACGTGTTGTTCCCGAACCCAGTTTTGCTCCATCGCCATCTCCAGTCCCATCTTCTCCATCTCCCGTTTCAACACCGACCAACGTTCCACCAATAGCCAACGACGATGTCAGCAATACACTAGCCAATACTGCTGTCACGTTGAATTTGACTGCGAACGATACAGACAGCGATGGAGCGATTGTCCCCAGTACAGCGATCGTTTTGTCCGAACCGATCGGCGGTAGCCTACTAAATAACGGTGACGGTCGCGTAACCTATACACCCAACCTTCATTTCACGGGAACGGATACGTTTACCTACACCGTGAACGATAACGACGGAGCAACTTCTAATACTGCCACTATTCGCATTACCGTAGCTTTACCTCCCACCCCGCCTTCTACACCAACCCCCGTTCCCACTCCTCCGCCAACGCCTACACCTATACCCACGAACGTTCCACCGATCGCTAACAACGACACAGCTAGTACACCACTTGGCAACACAGTCACCTTAGATTTGGCAGCCAATGATATAGATAGCGACGGAACGATCGAGCCAACAACGCTATCGATCGCCACCAGCCCCAGTAACGGCAGTTTAGTGAATAACGGCGACGGCACTGTCACCTACACCCCAGATGCCCTATTTGCCGGAACCGATACGTTTACCTACACCGTGGAGGATGACGGCGGCGCAACCTCTAACATCGCGACAGCAACCGTTACCGTCGTCGATACGGGAATTCGAGGCAGCAAATGGAACGACCTCGACTCCGACGGCGTGCGCGATGTCAGCGAACCCGGACTAGCAGGCTGGACGATTTATCTCGATGCCAACGACAACGGCATTTTAGATAGCGGCGAAACTTCCACGGTAACAGACGCGAACGGTGACTATGCATTTACGGGTCTGACAGCGGGTACGTATACCGTAGCCGAACGACCTCAACGGGGTTGGCGACAAACCGCACCGGGAACGATCGCGCCGGGTTCGGGTACGGCTGGAAATATCTGGGTGAGCCGCCTCAGCCAGCACGAAATCGAGCAGTACTCGCCAACCGGTATGTCGTTAGGAGGATCGATCTCGCTACCGAACGCTCCAGCTTCGTTTCAAGATGGTCGGGGTATCGTTCCCGATAACAGAGATAACGGTTTAGTGCATATTTACAACGGCACGTTCGACCCACTTCTCAGCACGTACAACACCAGTACGGGAACCTTTTCAGACACCACGTTTTCTGGTTGGAGTACCGTTAACAACACCTCCTACGGAGACATTGCAAGTTTCCGAGAATTCGTCTACGCGACGGATATGGCAACATCTGGCGCATCAGAACGCGGGATCGTTCAGTTCGACCTCGACAACAATACAGCCGTTCGTTTTGCAGATACACAAAACTACATCGATCTGACTCTCGGTTTAGATGGCTGGCTGTACGCATTGCGAAGCGACCAACAGAAGGTAGATACGTTCGCTCCCTCTACTTTAGAGCTGCTGTGGACGACGACTTTAGCTGAAGACGTGCGAGGAATTGCCGTTAACGAACGTAGCGAAATCTTCGGTGCGTCTTGGGATGACAACATCTATCACTTTGATTATGAAGGGACGCAACTGAAGGCGATCGACAGTGGTACGTTTGATTTGATGGATATCGATTTGTCTTACGAGGACGATCGCATCGTGGTCGGAAGTCGTTCCGGCGATGTGATTCTCACTGACGAATCTTTAAGTAGCGTGACATCGTTCGATGCTGGAAACAATAACCTATTCGTTTCCTTCAGCGACGTCCAAACCCCCTGGCAAATCCTCAACCCAACTCACAGCGTTACCCTTGCCGTAGGCGACGTGGCAACAGATGTCAATTTCGGCGGTACGTTTTTGGGAACGCCGAGGCTATCCATCGACGACGTGACGCTCACCGAAACAGATGCGGGAACGGTAGATGCGACCTTTACCGTGACGCTGTCTTCCGTACAAGCAGCAGCGGTGACGGTAGACTACGCCACAGCAGACGATACCGCCACAGCGGGTTCTGATTACACGGCGAGCAATGGTACGTTGACCTTTGCACCCGGTACGACAACGCAAACCCTGAGCGTTCCCGTTCGGGGAGATACCCTGGCGGAAGGTGAAGAAACCTTTAATGTCGATCTCACCAACGCCACAACCGGCGTCGAGATTCTAGACGATCGAGGAGTCGGCACCATAGAAGACAACGATTTTGGTCTCCTCATCGACGATGTCAGCGTGACTCGTCCGACATCGGGAACGGAAACCGCCACCTTCACCGTTTCCCTCACCAGTGCCAGCAGCAACACCATTACAGTAGACTTCGAGACGACTGACGACAGTGCGACCGAACCAAGCGACTACACAGCGACCTCGGGAACGCTTTCGTTTCCGCCTGGTACAACGACGCGCACCATCGACGTTACTATCAAACCGGGAAGTGTTTCGAGTCCGTCCCCTGTCGTTAACGGCGAAATTCGCGGCAGTAAGTGGAACGACTTAAACGGAAACGGCCTGCGAGATGCTGGAGAACCCGGACTGCCAAATTGGACGATCTTCCTCGATAGCAATTTAGACGGCGTTCTAGATTCAGGTGAAACCTCTACCGTCACCGATGCCAACGGGAACTATGCCTTTACCAATCTCACCCCCAGCAATTACGTTGTGGCGGAAGTGCAGCAACCTAGCTCGACGCAAACGTTTCCGGGGGTCAGCTCTATGTCTGCGGTGGATTTCATTCCAGTTTCTGACCGCCGCGATCTCGTATTCGACCCGACGCGCGATCGACTTTACATCACGACCTCTGGGGGAACGCTCGAACGCTACGACGTGGCAACGAATACCTTGCTTTCGTCTTGGAGCGTGGGAACGAACCTGAACGGAGCAGATATTACGCCGGACGGGAAATTTCTATACGTTGCAGAGGAACAAACGGTTGGTTCGGAGGGTTTCCTGCTCAAGGTTGATTTAAACACGGGAGCCGTCACGAGTATTCCTTACACGCGGAAATCACGAGAAACGGGAGCCTGGGATGTGGCGATCGCTGGTGATGGAACGGGGTTCTTCACAACTCGATTTGCTGGTTCGGGTTGGACTCCACTTCGTCAGTTCGACCTTGCCACCGATACGCTGACGGTACGCATGAATGTCAGGCAAAATACGCATATCCGTCGCAGTGCCGATCGCAGCTTGCTTTATTTCAGCGAATCTAATAGTTCTGCAGGTCCTACGTTGGTCTACGACGCGACAAACAGTGGAAGCAACGAGACGTTTTCCGTCAATTTAAGCAATGCCAGTAACGCTACCATCTCAGACAATATGGGGATAGGCACGATTCAGCTCGCTCCGTTCCCCGCTCGAGCAAATATGAACTCTTCCCTCAGTAATGCAGTTTCTGGCGTCAGTCGGGATGGGTCTTTTACTGCTATTGAACGTTATCCAAGTTCTATCCGAATTTTCGATCGAGACTTGAATCCCGTCGATACCCTAACTGGCTTTGACGGCGGCTTTGGGTTCGACCCCGCACGAGATATTCTGTACGCGATCGATTCGGGAACCGACGAAATCGTCGCTCACGATTTGGCAACGCGGAACGAGTTATATCGATTTGCAGTTGGGGAAAATATTTCCGGCTTCGGTTCGGATCTTTCGACGAACTTGGGAAGTGGTAATTTTGCCTTCTCACCAGATGGCGATTTAATGTTTCTCTCAACACCGACGGGAATTCGGGTATACGATTTGCCTGAGTTGGGAAATCACAGCGTCAAGATCGGTTCTGGTGAAGTGCTCTCAGGAATTGAGTTTGGAAACCAAATCTAGGGATTTTAGAGTTTCCATGTGTACCTGGATCTTGTCATCAATATCTTGGAGTGGGCATATTCTACTTGGGAAAGTTGACAAGACCCATCTAATACCAATTTTTGAAAATCGTGCCATACATGAATCGTCAATCGCCTTGTATAGCGAGAATTGTCCACCAGCAACAATTTCCAAGTTTTCGGAAAATGGTATAACACCTTGAGCTAATTCGATCGAGTTAATGGTGTTGCACTGAGCATTTCACTCAGTTTTCCCAAAAATACATCGGCTTGGTTAAACCAAAATTCAGTATTCCAGTAAACGAAACAACTGGTTTCGCACACCAATAACAATCGCAGAATGTCTTCGTTGGCTTCGATCGATCTGACTTGTTGACTGAGTTCGTCGGTTTTCCGTAAAATATCCTGACGGCGATCGCCTTCGTTCCAACTTTGATGGCCGCCAATCCACGATCCCCCCGTGGGTTTGAGATGCACTCGCGTCGGGTTTTCGGGGAGATGCTTCGCAATGTATTCGCTAACCGTTGCCATGCGAACGTTAGGAAGTTCCGCAATCTGATGGACGAGTGGAATGAAGGTATTGCGGAAATACTCAAACATCATTACGTTGCCATTTTCACCGTCAGAGGTAGGAACGATGAGTGGTGGAGTTGAAATTCCTTTTTCAGAAAAGACCCTCGATCGATAGCGAATGTCGTTCAAACATCCATCAGCATTATGTCCGCTTTGTTGGCGAATTCCCATTTCGGTATCTCTGACAACGCACAGCATCCTTTCGGTTTCACCACTGGCGGTAATTTCCAACTCGTGAACGCGGTTTTCGAGTTCGGGAATCGTCCATCCTTCGGGATGCTCTAAAGCTGAAGTGGGTAGAATTAACCATTCGTAGCCGCAACGTTTCAACAATCGCACCAACTTTAAAGCCTGTTGCGGATCGCCGGTCATCCCCATTTCAGGAAGCCAAAACCCTTTGACTCGTTGCAAGGCAGCTTCACCAAATAAATCGCCAAAGACTCGTTTCCAGGTCGAAATTTGTGCTTCCCAATCCCGCTCGGGGGTAGCGGGAAAATAGCAATGGCTGTAGGCGGTTCCCGCAAATTCGATCGAATCGGGATAGTTTTCTAACACGCCACGCCATAATTCGATAAGGTCACCAATCGGTTCGCCATCGACGTGAAGGCTGGTAAACGCGCCGTTTTTCGACAATTTTGCCAGCTCTTCCAATAAAACGCCGGAGTAATCCACCATCATTCGGGGTGAATATCCTTCCTGCACGAGCTGTTTGGCATATTTCGCTGGATTTTTATAAGCTTGTGCGAACCATTGAGCGTTCCAGCCTTCTTCCGAGTTTCGATCGCCGCTTAACATTTTTTCGAGATTTCCCATTTGACGATCGTGATGCCAAATGGGAGGTTGATGCATATGCAGCCAAGGAACAAAAAAAGCCATAATTTAAAAAGGCGTCTCGATCGATCGAGACGTTGGGAAAGGCCGTGTACGTCTACCTTACTTGCATTAGTCTTGAATTGAGAGCGCGTATATAAAAATTTTCGATTTCCCGTTCCCCGAGTTCGCGCAGTTTCGAGCGACCTTTCTCTCGCTCGAAATTTCTTGAAGATCGGATTTCCGAAATCAAAAAATTGTAATATTTTGCAAGATTATGTTTGTGCGTCAGGGATTTCAATAAAAAATGAAGTTCCTCGATCGACCTCAGACTTAAAATATAACTTACCACCGTGTTTCTCGACAATAATTTTATAGGTTGTAGACAATCCGAGTCCCGTTCCTTGTCCAACAGGTTTTGTGGTATAAAAAGGTTCAAAAATCTTAGATTTCTTATTTTCAGAAATCCCAACTCCATTGTCAGAAATTTCTATACGAATGCCTGGCTGTTTTCGATTTAAATATTCCGTATGTATCAAAATTTTACCAGCTTTATTAGCACAATTGGGGCGTTCATCAATGGCATCAATAGCGTTAGTAATGATATTTAAAAACGCTTGATTGATCTCTCCAATCGCACAGCGAACTTGTGGAATGTTTCCATACGCTTTTACAATTTCAATTTCGGGGCGATGTCCATCTGTTTTAAATCGATGTCGAACGACTTCTAGGGTATAGTCTAGGTTCGCGTTTAAATCGACAGTCTTAATCTCAGACTCATCGAGATGAGAAAACATTTTGAGCGATTGCACGATCTGTTGAATTCGATCGGCTCCCGATTTCATGGAATTCATCAACTTTGGAAAGTCATCCGTCAGATAATCGAGGTCGATCTGTTCGATTTTGTGAAGAACTGCTTCAGATGTATCAGGATATTCTTGATGGTACAGCGTGATGAGATTGAGTAAATCTTCACTATAACGGTGCGCGTGGGGCAGGTTTCCGGCGATGAAACTGATGGGATTGTTGATTTCGTGAGCAATCCCTGCAACAAATTGCCCCAATGCCGACATCTTTTCGGCGTGAATTAAACTCGCTTGAGTATGCTTTAAGCGACTGAGCGTATCGTCTAACTGTGCAACTTTACGCCGAAGTTCCATTTGGGCAACTGTTTGACGACTTAGTGCTTGTAAAGCTCGCAATTGTTCTGGAGTAAGTTGGCGAGGCTCTCGATCGATCGCGCATACGGTTCCTACTGCATGGCCGTCGGGTGTAATCAACGGCGCACCTGCGTAAAATCGGAGGTGAGGATCTTCAACGACTAGAGGATTATCAGCAAACCGTTCGTCTTCTAGGGCGTTAGACACGACAAATACGTTATCGGGTTCGAGAATAGCATGGGCGCAAAAAGCGATTTCGCGAGGGGTTTCGTCCGCTTCAAGTCCGAATTTGGCTTTAAACCACTGCCGCTGACGATCGACCAAACTAATCAATGCGATCGGCGTACCACAAATTTGAGCAGCGAGAATGCTAATGTCGTTAAATGCGTCTTCCGGTAAAGTGTCGAGTAAATCGTATCGATCGAGGGCTTGTTGGCGCTTGGATTCGTTACTTGGGTGGGGCGCGATTAACATAGGGGTCAAACCAGCACGATAGTTTGAGTACGACGGTGACTTCCGAAGGGATTGGATCGATCTTTCATCGTAGCAATCAAAAGAGGGACAAACGGTCGTCTGTCCCTACAGCTAAAGCTCGGTTGAAAACTATCGCATGGTCACAAACTCTTCAGCCGAACTCGGATGAATGCCAATCGTTGCGTCGAAATTGGCTTTTGTCGCCCCCATTTTTACGGCAATGGCGACACCCTGAATAATTTCAGCAGCGTGTTCGCCTACCATGTGCGCCCCAACCACTTTATCGGTATTGCCATCGATGATGAGTTTCATTAAGGTTTTTTCATCTCGACCGCCTAATGTGTGATACATGGGACGGAAACGAGAGCGAAAGACCTTGACTGCATCGCCGTACTTTTCACGAGCTTGGGTTTCTGTCAATCCGACTGTCGCAGCTTCTGGGGTTGTGAAAATCGCTGTGGGAACGTTTTCATAGCTCATCACTCGCGATTTTCCGCCGAAGTGAGTATCGGCAAAGACGCGCCCTTCGTTGATAGCAACTGGGGTGAGATTGATTCGATCGATACAATCTCCCACGGCATAAATGTTTGGTTCTGCGGTTTGGTTGTACTCGTCTGCAGCAATCGCACCGTTGCGAATTTCCACACGGGTATTTTCTAATCCCAATCCTTCGAGATTCGGTTTTCGCCCCGTTGCTGCTAGGCTAACGGTTTCGGCGATAACGCTGTCTTCTTCGCCACCGTCGAGGTTGAGTTTTAAGTTTCCATCGTCGAGTTTTTCGATCGATTGAATCGTCGTGTTGGTGAGGATGCGAATACCGTGTTTCTGCATCGCTTCTTGGATTTCAGTGCGGATGTCCTCGTCAAACCCACGCAGAATTTTATCTCGTCGGATAATCACAGTGACATCAGACCCCAAGCCGCGAAGGATACACGCAAATTCAACACCGATATATCCACCACCGAGAACGACGGCTTGTTTGGGTCGTTCTTGGAGATGGAAAATTTCGTTGGATGTAATGGCGTGTTCGATACCTGGAGTCGGCGGTTTGGTGGGTTTTCCTCCAACAGCAATCAGGATTTTGTCAGCCGTGATTTTTCGATCGTTCACCGTCACAGTGTGGGAATCGACGAATTTCGCGTAGCCCTCGAACACTTCGACCTTAGAATTGTCCAGCATTCGCTGGTAAATTCCATTGAGGCGCGTTACTTCGTCGTTGACGGCTTTGAGCATTTTCGGCCAGTCGAGATCGCTTTGGACGGCACCCCACCCGTAACCGACAGCATCGCGAAACAATTCAGAAAAATGGGAGGCGTACACCATCAATTTTTTGGGAACGCAACCGCGGTTGACGCAAGTTCCGCCCAATCGATCGACTTCTGCAATTCCCACTTTGGCCCCGTATTCGGCAGCACGGCGGGCGCTGGCAATCCCTCCCGATCCTGCACCGATGACAAATAAATCAAAATCGTAACTCATAAATGCCTCTTTGTCTCTCAACGACCCGTAACAGTAAGATAACTAGATGATGAGATAAATGGAGAACGAGATCGCCCCATCACCGTACCGCCTCAACCGATGGCGATATCTAAAAACATCATGACGGCAAATCCAGTCATAATGCCGAGGGTTCCTTCTTGTTCGCAACTTTTTCGATCGATCTCTGGAATAATTTCGTCGACGATGACGAACAGCATGGCACCCGCTGCAAAGGCCATCGCCCACGGGAGAAATGCTTGCGCGACGCTTACAATTCCCGCTCCGATTAAGCCGCCAAGGGGTTCGACGAGTCCCGTCAGTAGCGCAATCCCAAACGCGAAACCGATCGAATAATTCAATTCTCGCAGGCCTAGCGCGACAACTAAACCCTCGGGCATATTTTGTACGCCGATGCCTAACGCGAGGGCGAGGCCGTTGGTGACATTCTCGCCGCCAAACCCAACACCGACCGCTAATCCTTCGGGAAAGTTATGGAGGGTAATCGCCATGACGAACAGCCAAATGCGCTGAAAATTTTGAAACGACGGCCCTTCTGGGCCCTTGAAGAAGTGTTCGTGGGGGAAGTGGTTGTGCATCAGCCACAACGCTGCTCCTCCGACAACGATGCCGCAAACCATAATAAGGGCGGAGATCGATTGTGAATACCCGTATTCGAGCGCGGCTTCGGTTCCCGGAACGATGAGGGAAAAGGAGGTCGCGGCTAACATGACGCCACCGCCAAATCCCAATAAAATGCCTTGAAGTCGCTGTTTAATCGTTTGCGTGAAGACAATTGGCAACGCACCGAGTCCGGTTCCGAGTCCGGCGAGGAGGCTGGCGAGGGTTCCAATAATAATGATATCCACGATCGATCTCCCGATAATTGGGGGTGCGATTCGATCGGGCGCACGCTTGAAGTGCGCCCGTCTCTGAGTTCGAGGAACTAGGCGGTTTTGAAGTACTCTTCTAACGCATCGGAACCGCCGATGTGTTGGCCGTTGATGAAGACTTGGGGAACGGTGGTGCTACCCGTCATGGCTTTGAGCGATCGAGCGGTGGCATCGCGTCCGACGACGATCTCTTCGTAGTCAAAGCCGCGCTCGCTCAACAGTGCTTTAGCTTTAGCGCAGAAAGGACATCCCACTTTGGTAAACAGCGAAACGTATTTGGGCGCTGCATCGGGGTTGATGTACTTCAGCATCGTCTCCGCATCGGAGACTTCAAAGGGATCGCCCGGTTTCTCGGGTTCGATAAACATTTTGTCGATGACACCGTCTTTGACGAGCATGGAGTAGCGCCAAGACCGCTTTCCAAAGCCGAGATCGCTTTTATCGACTAACATTCCCATTTGTTCGCTGAATTCGCCATTTCCGTCGGGAACGAGCGTGACGTTATCACTTTCTTGGTCTTTCGCCCACTCGTTCATGACAAAGGTGTCGTTGACAGACAGACAGACAATTTCGTCCACCCCGTTTTCTTTGAACACGCCGGCGAGTTGGTTGTAACCGGGAAGGTGAGTTGACGAGCAGGTGGGGGTAAACGCACCGGGCAGTGCGAAGACAATGACAGTTTTGCCAGAGAACAGTTCATCGGTCGTGACATCGACCCATTCGTTATCACGGCGCGTGCGGAACGTGACGCTGGGAATGCGCTGACCTTCTCGGTTTTGCAGCATGATGGGTTACTCCTTTTTATGAACTCATAACGACTATGAGTTCACTTTAGAGGCAAAGTCGATCGATTGTCAAGTCGGGGGGTCATGTCATTTTATTTCACCATATTTCGGGAATTGGCAAACTTCTTCGAGCTTTAAGTCTTATTTTTAGAGTCTAAAAGCCCAATCATCTGATTTTTGAGATTTTACGCCACGATACGCAAACACGGCTTCTTCGCAAACGAAAACAACCGACCTCAATAGAGCGTTCCATTTTTACAGCTCGATTGAAGTCGATTTTTAAATCGATTTATGAATATATCTTCAATTAGTTAAAAAAAATAAAGTGAAACTTTTCAAGCCAACTTAATAACTATCAAAAACGAACTAGAAACACCGAATGCAGGGAGAGAATAGATAGATTTAAGGACTAGGAACGAGTTTGATATGTCCGCGATCCATTTCGTCCATCAGTAGTTCGAGGGCTTCGTAATCTACATCTGAGATGTATCCCAGACGAGTCAACTCAGCATTAATGGCATTTTCAATGTCGGGTGTTAAGCATTTGATGTAAAGCGCTTTCTCGACAAGATGACGGATTACCGCTGACGCTTTCATGGGATTTACAAGAATTCTATATTTCCATCTTCAACGGAAGCTAAAGCTAACCCTGCGATCGATGCGCCTGCAATACGTGATCTCGATCGCTGCTAAATTTAGCACCTTAAGGGGCATAACCCCCCCTAGGGAACTTACACCCCGATCGCACGTCACGGGTATCCATGAAGATTCAGAAAAGAGAAGAAGCGTATTGCTAGATACTTTTTTTAAGTGTAGCCTTTTTAGAATCTTCACATAAGGGGTTGGAATGCTAAAGCTTCCATGAAATGCAACAAATTGAGTAGCCGACTCCAAAAACGATGGCATATCGTCGTAGACAAGACGCTCGACAGTTCAGCACCAGAAGGATATTAGTCATGCAGACCGCTACTACTCACCCGAACGTTACCGTTGTTAACCTCGAAGGCCATCTCAATGCTGCCAATGCAGAGCAGGTGCGCCATCAACTCACCTCTGCTGTTGCAACTTGCAGAGCGCCTATGGTGCTGGTCAACATGGAGAAAACCGAATCTTTGGACAGCGCCGGACTCATGGCCTTGGTTTCTGCGTTGAAGCTCGCTCAACGGATCGATATTAAATTTGGTTTGTGCTCGGTATCGCCGGCCATCCGTATTATTTTTGAATTGACCCAGCTTGATCGCGTGTTTGATATGTTTGAAAGCCGTAGCGCGTTTGATGCTGCCGTTGCTTAATCGTGCGTGTAAATCGTCTTCGATTGCGGTGTTTTCCCGAACAGTCGGGTGCATTCTCATCGGTGGATGCGAACGTCAAGTTCTCCCTTCGCTGCACTGAGCCATTTCCAAGCTGAACGTTGTTTAATTTAAATTTCCGTGTTTTCTGGGGTGGGTTTCCCTCAAGCCAAGCACTCGATACCTTAAGGTGTAGGCTGAGTTAACCCACCCCCCGCTCGTTTTAACGTCGATCGAACACACCACCACAGCATTTGAGTTGTTCGTATTGTTCCTGCGTCAGTCCAAGTCCCTCCCCGAAGCGACATCCCGTTACGATCGACTTCGACCAGAGAGTTTCGTAAAGCGCGGCCCCTCGTAAATCGGCATGAGTTAGATCCGCCTGCGATAAGTTCGCAAACAGCAAGTCGGCCTCGAACAAACGAGTTCCACGAAGGTTTGCACCGGACAAATCGCCGCGAATTAAGTTCGCACCATCGAGAACGAGGTCGCCCAAATCTGCGTCAACCAATTTGGGAAACTTGACGTGCTGAGCGTTCCCCAAAAAACCCATAACACATCGGATGTTGGCTGTTGTCAAAGGCATTTGGGTTAAAAAACTTGCATATCGGGCTAAACCGAGATTTTGTAAGGTACAGAGGCGCTCTTGAGGGGACTTGACCAGAAACTCAATGCAGGTGCGCTCGAGTTTTGACATCTTAGCGATCGAAATTTTTGAGACAAGTCAGGCGGGTGCATCTCAACTTCGTAGAATGACCCCTCCGCCTTCGGCACCTCCCCTTAACCAAGGGAGGATGGGTGGGGTTTCGATCGCAAAAGTGAGATGCCCCCAGTCAGGCTGATTCACTCTCGGCCTGGGTGTTGTTGGCACGGGTAAAGTTTTGACCCCATTCGTACATCGCATCGAGGACAGGCTGAAGACTCCGACCTAGAGAAGTTAGAGAGTATTCGACTTTGGGCGGTACTTGGGGATACACCTTGCGCTGTAAAAGTCCGTCTGCTTCCATTTCTCGCAACTGCTGCGTCAACATCTTTTGGGTAATACCGCTGAGGGCGCGGTGCAGTTGGTTGAAGCGCTGGGTTCCTTGCAATAATTCCCGCAAAATTAACACTTTCCACCGCCCTCCGATGGCACGTAGGGTCGTTTCAACGGGACAGGTCAGTCGTTCTGGAGTCACTTTGGCGAGTCCCATAGTATCGTTTTGGGTAGTACCTTACTTAAAAGTGCATACTTTACAGTATATCTTTACGGTCGCTAAAGTAAATCTAGTTGCCATTCCAATTAGAGGGAACATTATGGATTCACCAAAAGTTGCCGACACAAAGCCTGTTATTTTAGAACTCGAGCCAGGAAATTACTATTGGTGTAGCTGTGGAGCGTCACAGCAACAACCGTTTTGTGATGGGTCTCATAAAGTCACGAGTTTTACACCTGTTAAATTTGAGATTTCCGAAGCGCAAAAAGTCGCGCTTTGCCAGTGTAAATATACTCAAAACCCACCATTTTGCGATGGCAGTCACAGCAAGCTACCGAATTCGTAATTCGCTTTTCGCTTGATACGTATCTTTTGAACGATTTCATTACCACTCGATCGAGTTGTTATCTCTGCCACAAGCACCAAGAATCAAGAAAACATTACAACATTCTTGCACTGTTGCGTTTTTTTGAGTTTAAAATAAATGCCCAAGTGAAGCTTTTTTTACAGCTTTGCTTAGGTTTTTGTGTCAATCTAAAAAAACAATCTTCAAAAATAATCTATAATCTAAAAAAATTCTTAAAAAATTATCATAAATGTGTTGTAAATTTGAATTTTTAATCTCATCTATTTTATGTTTTTTTGTATTTAAATATCATCACTTTTTGAGTATTTTATAATTCAAAATCTTTATTCAAAACCTTTAAAATCTTGGAGTTAACCTAGGAGAAAATGCCATGTTGACCATCCGAAAATCTGAAGAACGAGGCCATGCAAATTTCGGTTGGCTTGACTCTTACCACTCCTTTTCCTTTGCCAATTATTACGATCCGAAGTTTATGGGATTTCGGTGTTTGCGGATCATCAACGAAGATACGATCGCAGGTGGTGGAGGATTCGACACTCATCCTCACCGGAATATGGAAATCGTGTCTTATGTTCTCGAAGGATCGTTAAGCCATGAAGACAGTACGGGTGAACGATCGAGCGTTCGGGCGGGTGAAGTCCAGCGCATGACTGCGGGGACGGGGATCGCTCACAGCGAGTTCAACAGCTCCAAGCTCGATCGTCTGCGGTTTCTGCAAATTTGGATTCTCCCCAATCGAAAAGGACTTTCGCCGAGTTACGAACAGCGTTCGTATTCAGAAGAAGACAAACGAGGAGGTTGGTGTCTCATCGCGTCCCCAGACGGACGAGATCGATCGCTGACGATCCATCAAGACGTGTCGATCTCGGCGACAATCCTCGCGCCAAACGAGCAACGAACCTACGAACTCCCGCCTCAACGGTATGCTTGGCTGCAAATGGTGCGCGGTGAAGTTGAAGTCAACGGTTCGATCGTTCGGGAAGGGGACGGTATCGCCATTGAAGAGACGACCTCGCTCTCGATCGAGGCTCGTTCTGAAGCTGAAGTGTTGCTGTTCGATTTACCCTAATGGTCAATTGTGAAGGAAGCGAATAGGGCGATCGTCCAACACTTCAATCATGCCTTGTGATACGTGTGGAGTTAGCTCGATCGATGGCGTTCGATCTCGACATGTTGGGGTTCACGCAAATCTGTGTGCAGTGGCAATTCCGGCTGTCTCGAATTTGCAGTACTTGGGTGCGTTCCGCGCGAGCCATGAAACGATTTTGAAAACCGTACGGTCACTCTACCATTCAACTGGACGCGAAAATCAGCGCGAGGGGACACCAACATCGGTCGTGAGGAAAAAAAATAAGACTGGAACGGGCGAAGCATTTGTGGAACAAGAGCGATCTCGTTGGGTCATCCACACAAATGCATCGCCGTCAGTCAATCTCAGGAGACGTTAGTACGCTAGGGTTTCCAGGGTTTCACGCAAGTAATCGCACACTTGGGTGTCGAGACTTTGTCGATCGATCGATCGACAGTCTTGTTGTTCGAGCTTCCAACGTTGAAATCCAGAACTGGCGGCGATGGCAGTTTTCAGGTTTTCCCACACGCGATTGGAGCGGTTTCCCGGTGAAACTGCCGAAGCCGCTCGATCGAAGTCGGCCGATGCAGAACTAGCCATATTGCACCTCACTTGGGACGCTAATTGTTTCGCTCTGTTAATGTTCAGTCTAACACTGACTTCAAGATCGCTGCCAAAAAGAGAGGCGCGTCGAACGCGCCTCTAACTCGATGGTTGCAGATGTCCGTCTAACAAGCCGAACGTCTAGCGAGAAGACAGTGTCCGGCGCTTCGTGGCCAAGCGATAGGCATAAATAATATCGCCCTCTTTCCAGCTATTAAAACTATCGAGGCCGATACCGCACTCATAACCGAAGTTCACCTCTTTCACGTCTTCGCGCATCCGACGGAGAGAGTCGAGGATGCCCTCGTGAACGACCTCGCCACCTCGCAGAATGCGGACTTTGCAGTTGCGAACCACCTGTCCGGACAGGACGTAGCAACCTGCCACAAAACCGCGACCGGAGGGGAAGATCGCGCGAACTTCCACCTGACCGAGTTCCTCTTCCACCAATTCGGGGTCGAGCAGCCCTTCCATTGCCCCTTGGATATCATCGAGAAGTTTGTAAATGACGTTGTACTCGCGCACATCCACACCTTCTCGATCGGCCGCTTGGCGAGCGCCACTGGCAAACGTCGTACTGAAACCGAGGATGACCGCATCCGAGGCCGCAGCCAAGTCGATATCCGTCTCAGTCACCTCACCTGGGGCGGCGAGAAGAACCCGCAGTTGCACCTCATCTTGAGGCAGTTGTTCCAACGCACCGAGAATCGCTTCCACCGATCCCTGCACGTCAGCCTTGAGGATGAGGTTGAGTTCCTTGAGTTCCCCTTCACTGGCGCGAGCCGACAGACTTCCGAGAGTCACGCGGCGGGAACCCATCGTTTGCTGAAGCCGGGATTGATGTTTTTGGTCAGCCCGTCGAGACGCTTCGGCTCGTGCTTCTTTTTCACTCGTAAAGACTTCAAACTCGTCTCCAGCATCGGGAACCTCGTTCATCCCCAGCACTTCAACAGAGAAAGAGGGCTTCGCCTCTTCAACGCGATCGCCGAGATCGTCTACCATCGCCCGAACTTTCGCAAAGACCGAGCCGGCCACCAGCACGTCACCGACGCGCAACGTCCCGTTTTGAACTAACAGCGTTGCGACCGGACCGCGTGCTTTATCGAGGTGAGCCTCGATCACAGTTCCTTTCGCCGGTCGGTTGGGATTCGCCACGAGTTCCTCGACTTCAGCGACGAGGCAAATCATTTCTAGCAGAGTATCCACGTTCGTCCCGGCAATGGCGCTGACCGGTACCATCACCGCATCGCCACCCCACTCTTCCGGCACCAGGCCGTATTCCATCAGTTCTTGCTTGACGCGATCGGGGTTGGATTCTTCCTTATCGATTTTGTTGACAGCGACGACGATGGGAACCTCTGCCGCTTTAGCATGGCTGATCGCTTCAATGGTCTGCGGCTGAACGCCGTCGTCAGCTGCGACGACGAGGATGGCAATATCCGTCACGCGAGCACCCCTAGCTCGCATCGCGGTAAACGCTTCGTGACCGGGCGTATCGAGGAAAACGATCTGTTGGACGTTTCCTTCATGCTCCACATCTACGTGGTACGCTCCCGTGTGCTGGGTAATGCCACCGGCTTCCCCTTGGGCGACCTTCGTTTTGCGGATAAAGTCGAGCAGGGTCGTTTTCCCGTGATCGACGTGACCCATGATCGTGACGACAGGCGGACGGCGTTCGAGGTTTTCCAAGTCGCCCTCGTCGAGCATTTCCGTTTTCCGGGCCTCCGAATCTTCTTCGAGGGTTTTGACATCCACGCCGAGTTCTTGGGCGACCAAGGTTGCGGTTGGCACGTCGAGGGTTTGTGTGACGTTGACAGCAATTCCTTGCAGGAAGAGCCGTTTGATAATTTCCGTTTCGGGAATACAGAGGATATCGGCCAGTTCGCGAACCGTCAGAGTGTTACTCAATTCAACCTCTGTCGGGCGTTCGGGTTTTGTCGTTCGGTCTCGACGGTCGCGGCGAGCCGTACTGCGGCTGCTGTCGCCCCGTGACGGTGGCGCTTTTTTTCGTGCGGTGGTTGTCGGCCGGTTGTCAGCCTTGGGTTTAGGGGGTTTGGGGGGACGCGCGATCGAGAGACTGACTTCAACCGAGGTGGCGTTTTCGTCTAACAGATCGGAATCGAAATCGTCGTCATCGTCCCGAATGGGACGGCGACGTTTGTTTTTCGGGGTTTTGGCCGCTTTTTCAGCGAACTCTACCGTTTCTTCCTCTTCACTGTGGCGTTTCTTAGCTTTAGCTTTCCGAGGCGGTTTGGGACGTTGAAGGGTTAAGGTATCGATCTCGCCCTCTGATTCTGAGCTGTCGCCCTCGCTTTTCGCCTTGCTGTCGGGCGACTCGACAGAACTGACCTCTTCCTCGTCAGCCTTAGCGTTTAAGCGCACCAACTCCGGCCGCTTGAGTTTGGGGACGGGCCGCTTTGCCTTATCGGATTCCACCTCCTTGTCTTTGTCTTTTCCTTGGTCGCCGCGTTTCGTCGGCCGAGCAGGCTTGGGTTTCGGCTTAACGGTCGGTTCGCCTGAAGCTTCTTCGACGACTTCGACCGGTTTTTGCACGGTCGGTTTTTCAATTCTCGGTTTGGACAGTTGAGGCCTCGGTGGCGGTCCGATTAGCTTGGGGCGCTCAGCCGTTACGGGGGGATTGTTCGGTTGCGCGTCGTCCTTCGCCGCAACTGGAGCCGGCGGACATGGAGGGGTTTCAGAGACGTTCGGTTCGGCGCTCTGCGAGGGGGGCGCCACAACGTCTGGAGAAGGCGAAGGCAGTTTGGGTCGCACGGGTTTTCCAACCAATTCGGGCGTTACCTTTGGAGTCGATGTGATGTTCGGTGTCGGTCGGTCTAAATCGCCCGATTCAACGGTTTCATCGGAGCGCACTTTGTGTTCGATCTTCAAGATTTGCTGCTTTTTGCGATGTTTTTTAGAAGGAGCACTGGTTGGAGGGGGGGGAAGGGAGGAATCAACGGCATTTCGAGCCGCTTGGCGAATCCGGTCGGCATCTGCCTCCGTGATGGTACTACTATGACTTTTATAGGCGATGTCGAGCCGATCGCAAAACGCTAGTACTTGCTTGTTGTCTACGTTTAACTCCCGTGATAGATCGTATAGTCTGACTTTGCCGTTGTTCATCCAATCTAACCTCTTATGTCATCGTCTGAGTGTCCCTGGCGAGTAGTGGGTTCGTCGTGTCGTTCGCAGTTCGCTGGAGGACTGGGAACGGTGGCTGTTGATAAGCGCTGCCACAGGATTTCATAGACCGATGGGGGTACAGTTGCTTTGAGTGCTCGTCCGAGTCGGTTTTTTTTCTGGGCGACTTTTAGGCAGTCGGCTCGGGGACAAAGGTATGCCGACCGCCCCATCCCTCGATCTAATTGTAACTGATGGGATGGATGCACTCTGACTACCCGCCAAAAGGCATCTTTCGGGGCGACTTTTCCGCAACTAATACACCGCCGCAGGTGGGGTTTCATGCCTCAGTGTTCGTCAAGCTTTCTTGAGATATTAGGTCAACTTCAGGTGTGTTGTCACCGTCAGAAAGTTCTGGGGAAATCGATCGATCGATCTCGTCTCCCTCGTTCGTTTTGGGTTCGATCTCTGGACTCTCTTCGACGATATCGGATGGTGTTTCGGCAACGTTCGGCGAGCGCTCAGTCGAGTCGTCTCGCGAGTATTTTGCTGTATCCTTGATATCGATCTTCCAACCGGTTAACCGTGCAGCCAGACGAACGTTTTGCCCTTCTTTCCCAATGGCAAGGCTGAGCTGATTTTCGGGAACGAGAACGTGAGCTTGACGGGCTTCCGGATCGACGAGACGGACTTCATCGACTCTGGCCGGGGAAAGCGCATTGGCGATATACGTCGCAGGGTCGGGAGACCAGCGAATGACATCGATTTTTTCGCCTCGTAATTCGTTGACGACGACCTGAATCCGCGACCCGCGAGCGCCGATACAAGCACCAACGGGATCGACGTCTCGTTCTAAGGTATCGACGGCGATTTTGGTACGCGGACCCACGTAGCGAGAAGGGGGGTTGGCCTCCCGAGCCACTGCCACGATCCGCACGACTTCGTCTTCAATTTCGGGAACTTCGTTTTCAAACAGGTAGACGACCAAACCCGCATCGGCACGGGAAACTTGCAGTTGGGGACCGCGATGGGGGCCGTCGCACACCTTTTTCAGGAGGACTTTGAAGGTGGCGTTGGCGCGGTAATTGTCGTTGGGGAGTTGTTCCCGTTTGGACAGTTCGGCTTCGACTTCGGGCTGTCCGAAGCCGCTACTGACCGCCATGATGACGGATTGACGTTCGAAGCGCAGAACTCGACCTTGCAGGATGTCTCCTTCGAGATCTTGGAACTCTTCTTGGATGAGTTTGCGTTGTTGGTCTCGCAGTTTTTGGGCGAGGACTTGTTTCGTTTGGATGGCGGCCATGCGTCCGAAGTCGTCGCGTTCGGGGGTGACATCGAGAACGACGGTATCGCCGAGTTGGGCTTCTGCGGCAACTTCTCGCACTTCTTTAAGAGAAATTTCGTGGTCGGAGATGCTGACTTCTTCCACGATGGTTTTCGTGGAGAGTACGCGAAAGCCTTCTTCCTCGACATCGAGTTCGACTTCAAAGTTGTCGAAGTAGGTGTCGTCGAATTGCTGTCCGTCGAGGCGTTGGGTGCGGCGATAGCGCTCGTAACCTTTTAGGAGGGCTTCGCGCAATGCCGCTTGAACGGCAGATTTGGGCAGGTTGCGTTCTTGACTGATGTTATCAATCATCTCTGCCAATCCCGGCAGGCTGACCATAGACATAAGGGCTAACCTCTTGGTGTAAAAACAGTACGAAATGGTTGGGGAAGGTCAGAGGCAATCGTACTCCTGATGGAAGGTTGCCTCCCGATCGCGAACGATCTGGTATTAGTCGAGTCGAACGGACGCGACGATCGATCGAGGGATGGAAATCGAGCGTCCTCGATCTCGAATTTGTAGGGTTTCGTCGTCCCGCCGAACGAGCCGTCCGTTCCAGGTGGTTTGACCTTTGTAGGGTTCGGTTGTCGTTACGGTCACGGAAAATCCTTTAAACGCTGCAAAGTCTCGATCGCTCGTTAAGGTCTCGGAAATGCCGGGGCTCGATACTTCCAAAACGTAGGCATCTGGGATTAAGTCGCTGGCATCTAGGGTAGCTTCGAGGGCGCGACTCATGGCTTCACAGTCGTTGAGACTGGTACCTTGTCGGGGGTTGCGAATGTCGATTCGCAAAACGGGTGGATGCTGGTTGGTTTGAAAGACCGCACCCGCGATTTCCAGGTCTAAGTCCTGAGCGACGGGGGTTGCGAGATCGAGGATTTTAGGGATTAAGGGATGGGTCATAAAACGAACTGCCATAAAAAAAGCGGGTACACACCCACTCCACCAGAACTCGATCGATCCGAAACAGTACCCTTAGGAGGTCGTTTGGTTGACTAACGGCCAAACGACCCCGCCCCTACGGACGGTCTCGGCGACCTGATTCGAGTTGAGGTCGCAACCTCTGCGGGATCGTTCCCGAGCGGTCTTGCGGCTTGACGGATCGCTTTTGAACTCGCACCGGAGTTCGCGTCTGCTGAGAAGACGAATCGATAACCTTGTTAGATTACCCGGACAGGCGGCTTGGGGTTCGGTTGTCAACCTGAATGACACCGCCGTGAAGCACCAATACTGTAAAAAGTGAAGAGAGAAACATGAGACGTTAGGACAAAATCCTAACGATTGACTCGACACTCTGCAATATTGTACTCCTCGAGATCGATTGGCGATCGAGCCTTAGAACTCAGCTCGAGCGATCCGACACCTCGATAGATCATTATGGCGCAAGTCGATCGAAAGAACCATCGATCGACTATTTCTGTGCGGCGGCACGCAAGCGCTTGGTTTCTCGAACGATCGCTTCGACATCTTCAACTTCGGCGCGACGCACGTAGTTGATTTTCACTTCTTCGAGGAAGTCGGACAATAACGATTGAATTTCGTCTAGATTATTGGGTTTACCGACTTCTTGGCTGAGAGATTGAGCGAAATTCTGAACCAGTCGATCGAACAGTTGCGCTCCCACGGGATCTTCAACGGCTCCTTTGATGACGTCGTAAAGGGTATCGGTCACGCGCCCCACGAGTTCCTGTGCGAGGCGATCGGGGGCATCTTTGAATCCCGGAATCGTCTGAAAACTCGTATAAATGGGCGTTTCTTTCAAGCCTTGGGTGAGGCTGTGAAGTAAAAGGGCTTCGAGATCGGATTTAATGTTCGGTAACACGTCGTACACGCTCAGTTTGACGAAGCGCTCGGACAAGACTTCGATTTCGTTAATGTTGTTGAGATCGATGTACTGTCGTTGTGGAGCTTTGATGACATCGGCGATCGCATCTTGTTCGATCGCATCTTGAAGTTGGTCGATCACGCGGATCACGACGGTTTCCGTGATTTCTGCTGCTAACGCGGCGACGATACCTTGATTGATTTGAGCGCGTAGGGGTTTGAGGTTGACGAGTTCTGATTCGTCAATCCGGAAGACGAGAGGAATCGTGCGGAGCAATCCCAGCAAGGGAAACCCTAAGCCGGAGAAGGGGACGAGCAGAAATACATCGTACCAGCGCAGGAGCCACGCTTCTTTCCAGGAGATACCAACTCGCCGAGAAATCAACCAGGTACGAGCGACAAATTCCAAACCGAAGAGACCGATAAACCAAATATCGATCGCCCAAAATCGATCGGTAAACGTACCCCGAATACTGAGAGACCGAAAGTAGTTGGTCTCCATTTTCGGGCGTATTACCTCGTTGAAAAAAACGATTTCATCGCGCCAGCTCGATGGAGTGAGGTAATTTCGATCCCAGAATTGGTCAAACGAATCTTTTGCAGAATCGTTCTCCATACGCTCGCGCATTTCATTTTTGATTCTTTCGAGTGTCCCCGTTTTATTCGCGAGTTGAAACGGATTCTCGTCAATCATTGCTTCGCTTCGTTCGCGCAGCTCTTGAAGGATAGGCTCGACTTCGGAGGAGCGAATGCCACTGGCCGCGACGGTTTCTTCAAGCTTATCGACGAGATCGAGATATTGCTGAGTGTCGCGATAGGGTTCGATGCCTTTAATTTTGTCGTACTGCTGGTGCAGGCTTTTGGGGAAGTCGTGGTAGTAGAAATCCCGCCAGGGAACATAGCTGAGATCGAATAAGACAAAGCCAACATCGACGGCGACGGCAATCGCCATGATTTTTTCAAACCATAGCGATCGAGTCTTGCGTTGACGGCGGGGTCGGGAAGGCATGGCGAAGCACTGGCAATGGGTTGCGCGAACTGGGGAGCGAGCGGTCGATCGACGCTCCTACCCATCGGATCTTCCGCCAGTGTCTCATGTTTTAGGGATCGGCGCTCGATCGAACTGAGGTTTCTGTTTCGTCTGACCACGAGGAGAGGGAGGAGGCGCGGCCGTCGTTGACTTCGATGGCACGTCGATCTGAACTTCGCCAAACCTGCCATGCCGCTTTGAAACCGGCGAAGACACTGCGGGTCGTCCCCCGAACGCGGTCGGTTTGCTGTTTGACTCCGGAGACACTCTGATTGACTTGCTGCACGACTTCTCCGGCATTTTTGACCCCGACGCTAACGTCGTCAGTCAGTTCGCTAATTTCCAACCCGGTCAAACGAATGGATTCGAGGGTGGGGGGCAGTTCCCGCGAAAGGGTATCGGCCAGTTTTTCGATACTACGGGCCGCGCGTTGGAGTTCTCGGACAGCCGGAATGAGGGTCGCCATGACAGCCACGAGGCTAAAGGCAACCATACCGACGGACAATCCCAGCCAAAAAACAGGTTCGGTCACGGAGGAAAGTTAGGTCGATCGATCGGAAACAGCAGAAGCTATTGGTTCGGATTCGGTCTCTACCGTAGGAGTGTCCTGGGCTTCGACAGCTTGGTTGACAGCCTGAGACGCGGCGATTCCAGCAGCGATCGCGTCGCGCAGGCGCGTGAGGGTGTCTTCCCAATTCCGTAAGGCGGATTCGGAAAGACGATCGGCTTGGTATTGAACGTTGGAGGAAAGGTCATCAGCCAGTTCCGGCATCGATCGCACGGATTTTTTGAGGATCTTGCGGGTTTCACGTCCCGAACGCGGGGCGAGGAGCAACCCCGCCACCACACCGACGGCACCGCCGATTAGCATTCCCCCGATAAACGTCCCTGTACGGTTGTTCGACATCAGTATTCGATCGAATCAGTCTTTGAACCCATTGTACGCAGGTTTTTACAGTGAGGCGCGAAGGGTCAAGCGTGAAGGGTCAAGCATGAAGGGTCAAGCGTAGAAAATGTTTGGAGATTGTTGTCACAACCGCTTCACCTTCCCACCTTTACCCCGACGAGCGAACCGAAGCAACCACAAACTCAGAGCGAGCAGTTGCTGAAACCATGCCAGACGTTGGAGGAGGTGACGGTATCGCGCTCGAGCGAGATGGGTGTGCTGTTGGCTGCGTCGAATCGCACGGGGGGCGGCTCGTAAAGTGCGGCGAGTGCCTCGTTCGGCACGGGTCACGTTATCGGCAAAACGGGACAGCACGCCGCGCAGGTGCCAAATATATGCAGACAGTGCGAAACCCCCGAGCGCAATCGAGAGGTTCAGGCAGACTACAGTCGTGAGTTCGGGACGATCGAACATGGTCAGGATGGATGGCGGTCGATCGAAAGCGAAACGACAATCCTAGCGAAGATCGGACTCGAATTGTCTCGAACAGGCGAACGACACCCGAGAAGAGACGACGCACTTTCCCATTTCGCCTCGATCGCCAAAGCGGATGTTTCGATCTCAAACAATCTGTAGTTTTGTATACTTTAGTTAAGGAACTGTCACATCTCTCGACAAACTGATTAGGCTACGTTTAACGAGTTTCGCAAGCCAGTTTCCTGTCGTTGTTTGTTGTCGAAGAGGCAAAAGTTAGCGTGAATCCCCATCCCCTCGCTGAGTTACGGTGTTACGATGCCAAGGCGATCTCCCGTTATTACCAACGCCGTCCTTGGGAAGCCATCTGGCGCACGATCGTTATCCTCTGGCTCTTTGCCGGATTTATTATCGGATTGAAATGGGATGAATGGTTTAACCAGGTCGAACGCAACAAGATCCAACGCGCTACACAACTTCGAGAAACCCTCACCCACCTCGGCCCGACATTTATTAAAGTCGGTCAAGCGCTCTCAACTCGACCCGATTTAATTCGCAAAGATTTTCTCGAAGAACTCGTCAAGCTTCAAGACCAGCTTCCGCCCTTCGACAACACCATCGCCTTTCGGATTCTCGAGTCCGATCTCAACTCAACGCCAGACGAGCTGTTTCGAGATCTGTCTCCAACTCCCATCGCCGCGGCCAGTTTAGCGCAGGTATACCGCGCTCGCTTGCACAGTGGTGAAGAAGTTGCCGTCAAAATCCAACGTCCCAACTTAGTTCCGATCCTGACCCTCGACTTATACTTAATTCGTTGGGCAGCGACGCGAATCGGTCGTTTTCTACCGTTAAACTTAGGTCACGATCTCACTTTAATCGTCGATGAGTTCGGGACGAAGCTCTTTGAAGAAATCGACTATCTCAACGAAGGTCACAACGCTGAAAAATTCGCCCATAACTTCCGCAATAACCCCCGCGTCAAAGTGCCGGAAATCTATTGGCGCTATTGCAGCAAACGGGTACTCGTCTTGGAGTGGATTAACGGCTACAAACTCACGGAAAGTATCAATTTAGAACGAGCGGGAATCGACCCACAATCTATTATTGAAGTCGGTGTTACGAGTGGGTTACAACAACTTCTCGAACACGGATTTTTTCATGCCGATCCCCATCCGGGTAATCTGTTCGCCACGAAAGACAATCAGATGGCGTATATCGATTTCGGGATGATGGATCAACTCGACGCATGGATGAAAGAAACGCTCGTTGATGCCTTAGTTCACTTAATCAACAAGGATTATAAGGATTTAGCACAGGCTTTCATTAAGCTGGGATTCCTCGCGCCGGAAACCGATATTACGCCGATTATTCCTGCTTTGGAAGATGTTCTGGGCGAAATTCTGGGCAAAAGTGTCGGGGAATTCAACCTCAAAACTGTCACCGATCGATTCTCGGAGTTGATGTACGAGTATCCGTTCCGGGTTCCGGCGAAATTTGCTTTGATTATTCGATCGGTGGTGACGCAGGAAGGTTTGGCCTTGAGTCTCAACCCGAATTTCAAAATTGTAGACATTGGCTATCCCTATTTGGCTCGGCGCTTGTTACAAGGAGAATCGCCGCAATTACGCCGCCGTCTGTTGGAAGTTTTATTCAAGGGTGGTAAGTTCCAGTGGCATCGCTTGGAAAATTTGATTCAAATTGCACAAACGGACGGAAATTTCGATATTCTTCCCACAGCACAACTGGGATTACAGTACCTCTTTTCTGAAGAAGGACAGTTTCTTCGCCATCAGTTGTTATTGGCTTTAACGGAGGACGATCGACTACACGCTGAGGAAGTTCAGCGGTTGTGGAATTTGGTGAAAGAGGACGTGAAACCGGAACGATTGTGGGATGCAGCTGTTGAGGCAATTGTCGACTTGTCGTCCCGTCGTGCCTCAGAAATGGCGGCGGGTTGGTTCCCGACTGCGGCTTTTAGCTCGTTTCAACCGTAGGCTGTGCGCGTAGCACCATGGCGTTTCGATCGTTTCCGCTTGTTGATAGAGAGGATTTCCGACAATGCTTTATTCAGAACCTCCTTATGTTTTGATGGCCGTCAGTTTGTTCGCGGCGGCGGTGTGTGCTTACTCGTTTTACGTCACGCTGGTGGGAACGTTGAAGGATTGGTCGAAAAGTCGATCGAGTCGTTTGTTGGTTTCGTTGCGCGGTTTTCAGCTCTTGTTACCGTTTGGTGGCATTGCGCTCGCGGCGACTGGCTTTTTATCCGCAGCGTTGATGTTTTTTGCCATTCCCGAGCGAATCGCTTATGGCTTTTCTGCAATTGTTTCAATGCTCTCGGCGGTTCTCGTTTGGGGGCAACTAACCCAGCTTTTATATCAGTTGGAAACGGGAGGAACGAAAGCTTTGAAACTCGAGGAGTTGAGTTTGGGTGAAATTCGCATTCGCAGTCGGGATTCGGAAGAATGACGAGCGATCGACAAGCCATTTTAAACGCCAATCAAAATTTCTATCGCGCGTTTGAGAAAAAAGATATTGTGGCTTTAGAGAACGTTTGCTCTCAGGGAACGGAAGCCACTTGCATTCACCCCGGACGCGATGTATTACGGGGATGGAACGCAATTCGGAATTCCTGGGAGCAAATTTTTAGCGCCACGCAATACCTGGAAATTGAGACTGAGGTGTTGTCGGTGGAAGTGAGCGGCGATTTGGCGGTGGTGGTGTTAGTGGAAACGGTGTTACAGGCGGGTCGCGGCCGCCGAATGAAAGCGAAATCGATCGCGACGAACGTGTTTAATCAGATGTCCGGTCGTTGGTTTTTAATTCACCATCACGGTAGTCCGATTCTGTCGTGAAACAAAGGCACAGCTTCAAATGAGTCGTATTTTTGAAAATTTTTGAAAATTTTTGAAAATTTCGTCGTGCAGATATTCCAAGCTGGAAACGACGATACTTCCAATTAATTTTGTTGATATAAGAGTATCAATAAGGTCTAAGTTTTGTATCTGCAAAACTACAGATCTTTATTTTTTATATCCGTAACTTTACAGAATCCTGCAAAGTTTTATTTGTGGGGGGTTTGGTGATTTTAAACTTTTGAAAATCAATGTTGCACGATTTCGATCGATCTGCTTACGATGATGAGAAGATACAGCACATCGGTGTCAGTATATGGAAACCAAGGAATTAAAGGTTTTACTCAAACTCCTCGGCTGTGAGGGATATCGCGGTAAACTTGGCGAAATCAAGCCGAATTCCAAAACGACAATTGCTGAAGCTCAATCTCTGTGTAAAAAACTAGCCGATCGAGATCTCCTCGAGTTGACGGCTGAAGTTACAAAATTCAAAATCGAACCCGCTGGAAAAACGTTACTGAATTCTGACATCGAAGACTTACCGTTATCGGAAGAAAGTATCAACGTCCTCAACGCTTGTGCTGAAAAAACGATCCAACCCAGCGTTCTCAAGAAAATCCTGAAAGAACAACGTCAAACGATTCTACAGGATCTCGTCGATCGAGGTTTCGTCAAAGCTGTTGAATCCAAAATTGTCAGTGTGACGTTGACCGAACGGGGTAAAGTGTTTTTGCGGGACGAGTATGTCGATATGAGTACCCGAAGAAACCTTCAATTGATGGCTTCGCAGTTGACAAACTATCTTCAGTTTATGCGAACCTGGCTCTCGGACAAATCGATCTCCGCTACACCGTCAATTCCAACGACTTCCGGCGAGAAATCCCTCGCTACGTCAGCAGACAAGCCAACGGATGACGAAATTTTAGCGTTAATCCGCAAGCTCGATCGAGAATTTAATACGGACAACTATCTTCCAATTTATCACCTGCGTGCTAAGTTACAACCCCTGATGATACGCGATGAATTCGATAATGCTTTGTATCGCTTGGAAGGAGAAGATCGAATTCAGTTGAGTTCTCTACAAGAAGCGTTGCATTACACCCCAGAACAAGTGGCGGCGGGAATCAATCAAGTCAACGAAATTTTGTTCTTCATTATTGTGAACTAGCCGCTCTCGAATTCATCGACTCGCTAATTTAATCGATCTAACAGTTAACCTGCTGCACGCCAAGGATTGCCATGCCCTCAATTCTCGAAATTGTCAAGCAAGAATTCAACCCTTTCGATACTGTTACATCTTACAGTGGCAACTTTTGGGAAGAAAAACAACAAACTGAGTTGACGGTTGACTCAATTCATCAAAAAGAAATTGCATCAATTATTGAAGTAATTCGTCGAGTTTCCCACGATCGTATGACTCGAACAATTCTCGTTCGAGGTGATAAAGCGTCAGGAAAAAGCTACTTGTTAGGGCGACTCAAAAAGCAAGTCAATCAAGAGGCGTTTTTCGCCTATGTCGGACCTTGGCCTCACGAAGAGTATATCTGGCGGCATTTTCTCCGTCATACTGTCGATAGCTTAATGCAGGTTCCTGAAAATGAGACAGAATCGCAGCTAAGTCTATGGCTGAAAAGCTTGTCGGCTTTTCACGATAAAAGCTTAACAAAAAAGTTCATCGGCGAACGTAATCTGTTTATCCAAAACCAAAAAAGTACCCATCCCACAGGAATCTACAGAGCCAACGACTTTTTTGGTGTACTATACGACCTTACTAATCCTGAACTTTATTCCCTCGCGTGTGATTGGTTAAAAGGTGAAGATTTAGATACAAGCGACCTTAAAAAACTGAACATCAAACGCTCGATCGATAACGAAGATGCTGCAAAAAACATGATTTCTAATATCGGCAGAGTTGCAGCTAAATCACCTTATCCTATTGTAATTTGCGTCGATCAAGTCGATGGATTTTTGATTCAGAAACCCGAAGGATTTATGTCGTTGTTAGATGTGAACACGACAATCCACAATGAAAGACTCAAAAACTTCTGTATTGTTCTTAGTTTGATCAACAATACGTGGAAGGCCAGAAATTCCCCATCGATCGAAGCAATGCGAGATCGAATCAATGTCGATATCTGTTTACAACGAATTACCTTTGAACAAGCTGAGCAAATTTGGGCAAAACGACTAGCTCCGCTTCATCGAAAAGCCAATCCAAAACCGAAATCGGCTATCGAACCACTCAACCGAGAAGCACTCAAAAATTCCCCAACTTCTGAATCTCTTAAAACTACTCCTCGTGCAACGATTCAACTGGGATACGAACTCATTCAAAAAATTAAAACAGGTCGTGAATCGATCGAGGTCGATCTGGTGGCAGTATTAGAGCAAGTTTGGGAAAAAGAGTTCAAAAAAACGCAAGATGGCATTTTGAAAATTCGTCATTTCTCATCAGCAGACTTAGCCCATAAACTTCTTCGATTTCTTCAAACTCTTAAAGTCTCAAACTTGAGATTGGGCTATCTAAAAAGTCAGACTTACCGAAATTACTCTTTTGAGTTCACGCATCCTAAGACTCAGCAAAAAATTGCGATTTTTTGGAATGAAGATCCAAACTTGAGAAGCTTTTGTAATGCGATGAAAGCTTGTCAGAAGCAGGTCGATCGAGGAGATTGCGATTCGCTGATCTTGATTCGCTCAGAAACGATGGGAGGTGCCAAAAATCAAGGGTATAAACTGTTTCAAAAAATCTTCGGTCAGGACGATACACATCGCCACATTACGCCACACTTAGATTCAGTTCATTATTTTGCCACTCATGGCTCAATGATGAACGCTGCGTCCTCTGGAGATCTCACCGTAGGCGATCGATCTCCAAACGAAACAGAACTCGAAGCACTTTTTCTCGAGTCTCACCTTTTAGAACAATGCACGTTACTCCAAGAAATTGGAATTGTGGTTCCCACACAAGAATCAATCAATAAAACAACAAAACCTTCACCAAAACCTTGGCTGCCAAAAGCAAAAGCCAAGCTGATCGACATCATGAAAACTCAGGGTTACATGGGGTTTCAAGTTGTCAAAAAGGAAGTTTTGGAGCAGTTCGATAGATTAACCGAAGAAGAGATTCAAACCCTAATCCAGAATTTAGTAGAAGAAGGTTGTATCCAACAAGTGGGAAGCGAAGATCGACCCGAAGGTCAATTTCTTTACTGGATTCCCAAAAAATCGTGAAATTAAAACACTTCGTCTATTGAGGAGATTTTCCCGTGTACCTCACCCAACCTGGTGAGATTCAAAGCGCTATCGATCGACTCTCCCAAGCCTCTCGATTGTGGGTAGACACCGAAACAGCAGATTGGAATACAAAACATCCCAAACTCTCGCTGATTCAAGTGTCCGACACCCCCAACGACACCACGGGAGAAGCGGTTTACCTGCTCGACGTTCTCCACCAACCTCAAAGCGTCGAGCAGTTCGTTCGTCGCATCATGGCGAATCCCCACATCGAGAAAGTTTTTCATAACGCCAATTACGACCTTAAATTTCTCGGAAAATCCCAAGCCCAAACTATTACCTGTACCTACAAACTCGCCCAAAAACTGACTAAAACTAGACTCGGTGTCTCTAACCTCAAACTCAAAACCCTCGCCAGAGAACTCTGTCACTTCACCGATATCGACACAGACTCGCAAAGCAGTGACTGGCGACAGCGACCTTTAACCGCCGAACAACTTCGATATGCCAAACTCGATGTGGTGTACCTGTCACACGTTCATCGTTATTTGTTGGATTTCCTCTCGCCGATGTCTCCTCACTTCACCGCTACCGATGTTCGAGTCGCGTTAGAATGTCCGCGCCTGTTTTACCTCGGACATCGCTTTAACCGTAAAACCCTTTTTCTCCCTAGTACTGAGTATGGCGGGATTGGCAACCCCTTTCATCAGTTAGCGCATCAGTTCGTGAATCTCACCCTCAACGATTCTCGATTTCAGGCCCTCGTATCGCCGTCGGCGGAAAACCTCAACCCCGAGGCCTTAGCGCAACAGATGCAACAACTGTTTTACGATCGAGTGTTTTTCGAGTATCTCGGAACCGCGATCGAGAAAAACCCCGATCTCACCCAAACACTACAACAGATTTGGCAAGGATTGCGGGGATTAATTCAGCATTACGCCGCTCTCTTGGTTCGCAATCGCTACCACTGTCACGGCAATTCGGTTTTGGCGGAAACCTTTATGGGAAGCGAGTTAAGGGTACAAGGAAAGTATCGACTTCCTGATGGAAAAGAACAGGAAATTCGGGGACAGTTCGATAATTTGGTTTACGATGGCGATCGACAGCGGCTTTGTGTGGTGGAGTATAAGACGTATCAACCCGCTGACCCTTCGGCGCAGGTGGTACAAGTGGCGCTTTACGCCGATTTGTTGCACCAGAACAAGAAACAACCGATCGACGCAGCAGTTTATTGCGTGCTACCGGAGTTCCAAGCGTATCGCTACACCTGGGAGGAACTGCGGGAGATGGTACAAAATTTCCTTCCCGAACGATTGCGACAAATGCGGGAGTGGGTACGCTGGGAGTCCGACGCGCCAAACCCACCGCCGAAAACGATTCATCGCCATCTCTGTCAAATCTGTCCGCAACAACAACCGTGTCAAAGCGATTTCGGGGTAAAGGAAGCGGAACCGACACCGAACGTTCCACCCAAAGTTTCGCGGAAGCCTTCCACTGAATCGGAACCGACACCGCCGCCAAAACGGTCTAAGAAGAGTTCAAAAAAGGTGACACGATCGCCGGAACTGACGCCGCCTCCCGTTCCTCCTGCGGATAACACTACGCCAGATGCGGACGAAGTCGGGACGCGATTGGTGGAAGTGTTCAAGGCGTTTGGTGTCGATGTAACTTATCAGGGTGCGGCGGTGGGGCCGTCGTTCGTGCGGGTGAAGTTGAAGCCTCAGTTGGGGGTGAAGGTTGCGTCGTTGTTGAAACTGTCGGACGATTTGCAAGTGCAGTTGGGGATTGAAGCACCGCCGATGATTTCACCCCAGGCGGGTTTCGTGAGTGTGGATTTACCGCGAGTCGATCGACAAATTGCATTGTTCGAGCAATACGTGCGAGCGGAACAAGTCTCTCCGACAGCTCCGGTTCGGATTGCAATTGGAGTGAATTTGGAGGGAAAACTGGTTGAGGCGGATTTATCCGATCCGAACACTTGTCATTTTTTGGTGGGGGGAACGACAGGAAGCGGGAAAAGTGAGTTTTTACGATCGCTTTTGTTGAGTTTGATTCAACGTCGATCGAGCGAACATTTGAAAATTGCGCTTGTCGATCCGAAGCGGGTTACGTTTCCAGAGTTTGAAGCGATGCCGTGGTTGTTGTCGCCTGTGGTTAAAGATAGCGATCGAGCGCTCGAATTAATGGAAAATCTGGTCTCCGAAATGGAAGATCGCTATCAATGCTTTGAGGAGATCGGCTGCAACGATTTACCAAAATACAATCAATACTGCTTAAAACATAAAAAAAAGACAAAGCCCCCGATCGTCTGTATTTTTGATGAATACGCCGATTTTATGGCAAAAAAAGAAATCGCCAAGCTATTAGAAGCATCGATCGAGCGTTTGGGTGCAATGGCGCGAGCCGCAGGCATTCATTTGATTATTTCAACACAGCGTCCCGAAGCAAAAGTGGTTACACCTATTATTCGATCGAACCTCCCCGGACGAATTGCATTAAAAACAGCAAGTGAAGCCGATTCAGATATTATTTTTGGAGCTAAAAAAACACAAGCAAAAAATCTGCTTGGGAAAGGAGACTTGTTGTATTTGAGAGGTTCTAATTCCTTGCGACTCCAAAGCTTGTTTGCTAAAAATATTGTGTTTTAAGTCGCATTCTTTTACGTGAAGAGATCCTTCAGTACGATAGATTAGAGTTAATTTCGCCGCCTATAGAAAAACCGATCGAGTACGTGAAAGACCCAACTTCCGATTTAACCCAAACCGATCTCGAATACACCGAACAGCCGATCGAGTATATCGATCGAATACAACCCCACGGCGTTCTCGTCGCCATCGATGAATCGAGCCAGACGATCGTGCAAGCGAGCAGCAACGTCGATCGATTTTTCGGAATGTCCGCCGAGAGCCTGGTAGGACAATCGATCGATCGACTGTTAACACCTTCCCAACACCAACACCTCACACAAACACTTCCCGATTTAACCCTTCACTCGACCTGTCTTCTCGACCTCGAGATCGGTCACGAGAACGAGTGTCGGGAATACTCCACCCACATCCATCGCAGTCCCGACAACCTGCTCGTCCTCGAATTCGAGCCGAACGAAAACAGTCGATCTCGGAAATTCTCTCAAGTTTACCGACACGTTCGATCGATCTCCACAAAACTCCGACAAACACAGACAATTGCCGAGCTTTGTCGATCGACCGTTGAAGCCGTTCGCCATCTGACTGGATTCGATCGCGTCATGGTCTACCAATTCGACAGCGACAGCCACGGTTGCGTGATTGCCGAAGCCAAACACCCCGATCTCCAACCTTATCTCGGACTGCACTACCCCGACACAGACACTCGTACCTGTCGGCACCTGTTTGGAGTCAATTACTCCCGCTGGATTCCCGACGTTCGCTTAGAATCCGTTCCACTCGTCCCGGCGAACAACCCGTACACGGGTCAACCTCTCAATTTAACCGGGTCTTGTCTGCGCGGTGTCGTCTCCTGTCACCGAATCTATTTGGAAAACATGGGCGCTCGATCGACATTGGTCATCTCCCTAACCCAACAAAAACGCCTGTGGGGGCTGATTTCCTGTCACCATCGCACCCCCACTCAAATCGATCTCGAAGTACGAGATGTTTGCGAGTGTCTCGCGAGCGTCGTATCTGCCGAACTATCCGTTCGAGAAGACCTCAGCGAAGACAACGATCGAAGGTCGTCTCAAATGAAACTGTCGCACCTGGTCGAAGCCATGTCTGCCGCAAAAGACTGGGTCGGTGGAGCGATCGACAATCCCGACGCTTTACTCGAAACCATCGGCGCGTCGGGGGCAGCCATTTGCCTTCACGGAACCTGTCACGTACTCGGCAAAACACCATCTCTCGAGCAAATTCACGCACTCCTCAAATCCATCGAGCCTCACTTCCAACAAGACGTGTTCGTCAGAGATCGACTGTGGACGGAGTTTCCCGAAGCCGAGGCCTTTCGAGAAGTCGCCAGTGGCGTATTGGCCGTGGCACTTTCCCAACAACTCGGTCATTACCTGCTCTGGTTCCGCCCGGAAGTCGTACAAACCGTGCGTTGGGCGGGCAATCCCCAAGACGCAATTCAAGAGACTGGCGAAGGCATCTCGCGCCTGTCCCCCCGTCAGTCGTTCGCCGAATGGTGCGAATTGGTACGCGGCAAGTCCCTACCGTGGGAAGCTCGAACGATCGAAGCGGCCTTAGCATTGCGGGATGCCATTCTGAAAATTGTCTTGCGTCAAGTCGAGGAACTGGCGAAACTGATGCGGGAATTGAAACGATCGAATGCTGAATTGGAACAGTTTGTCTACATTGCTTCTCACGACCTACAGGAACCGTTAAACCTAGTATCGAGTTACGTGCAACTGTTGGAAATGCGCTACGGCAATCGACTTGACGGGGATGCCAAAGAGTTTATCGATTTTGCCGTCCAAGGGGTGACGCACATGCAGCGCCTCATCGACGATCTGCTAACGTATTCGCGAGTCGGTTCTCGGGGTAAACCGTTTGCTCCCATCAATACTTCAATCGCCCTGGAACAGGCGCAGATTAACTTACAAAGTCGCATTCGCGACAGTGAGGCCGTCATCACCGGTGAGTCGCTTCCCGTCGTAATGGGGGACGAAATTCAACTGACGCAACTGTTTCAGAACCTCATTGGCAACGCGATCAAGTTCCGCAGCCATCGACCCTTAAGCATTCGCGTAAACGTTCGCGAAGATCGTGACTCGTGGGTGTTTTCAGTACGAGATAATGGCATCGGCATCGATCCGCAGTTTGCCAAACGGATCTTCGTGATTTTTCAACGCTTGCACACGCGAGACGAATACCCCGGAACCGGCATCGGCTTGGCAATCTGCCAGCGGATCGTCGAGCGACATGGAGGGCGAATTTGGGTCGTTTCACAACCCAACGAAGGGGCGACGTTCTATTTTTCGCTCCCCAAGCCGTGAGATACACTGTCTCTCGTAGATCTCGAGTCGTCGTCAGAGGATTTAACGTTAAACTTCCGCTGTTTCTCGAGTCGCGTTCGTCCCCTTGCTTGTGACCGGTGGTCTCCTGTGAATCACCATCTCAATGGATAACAGCTCAGAGCTAACCGATGAAACGCCGAAATATTTTGCTTGTCGAAGACAATCTCGCCCACGTCCGCCTGATTCGAGAGGCCTTTAAGGAAAGTCAGCTCGTTCACGAAACTGTAGCGGTGAAAGACGGGGTAGAGGCGTTGGAGTATCTACGCCAACAGGGTAAGTACGCTTGCGCTAAGCTCCCCGATGCAATTCTGCTCGACCTCAATTTACCGAGAAAGGACGGACGGGAGGTGTTAGCAGAACTCAAAAGCGACCCCAATCTCCAACACATTCCCGTGTTAGTTCTCACAACGTCGAATAACGAACGGGATATTCGGGAAAGTTACAAACTTCATGCCAACTGCTATATTCAGAAACCTCAAAATTTACACCAGCTCTTTTCGGTCGTCGATATTATCCAAAAATTCTGGATGGAAACCGTTACACTGCCCTCTGAGTCGATCTAACGATTGGTCATATCGTTATTGATTGAATCAACGCGAGTGTCAGCTCGTCAAAATACAGCACTTGAATTTATGCCAAGCCACGCATATTCCAGCTTTTCATTGTCGAGGAGATATGGCATGAGCGCGATCTAGGCAATGGTTCTACAGGGCGTACAATATCTTAAGATTTAATTTATAATTCTGCTCGTCCCGACCCTGAAAGGGATACGAGAGTTTTACCATTCGAGATAATTGTTATTTTTTTTAAACAAATACTAAATTTTGTGTTTAAATATCGTTGATTTAATACAAACCGTAAAGCAGACTTGCATAATGGGAAGAAAGCTTTACAATACATAAAATCTTATTGATGTCTGACCGTTCAGTCCGAATTCTGCTTGTCGAAGACAATCCAGCCGAAGCGAGGCTGTTACAAGAGTATCTGAAAACAGCACGTCATGCGGTCTTTGAGTGGACGTGCGTACAGCGACTCGGGGCAGCGATCGACTGTTTGACGACCCAGCAGTTCGACGTGATGCTCCTCGACTTAACGTTACCCGACAGCCAGGGATTAGAATCGCTCGATCGAATTGTTGACATTGCCCCCGGACTCCCCACGGTCGTCTTGACGAACACCGACGACGATAAACTAGCGCTCGAGGCAGTACGCCTCGGCGCTCAAGATTACCTCGTCAAGCGTCACGTCAATACGGAACTGTTGGCTCGATCGCTGCGCTACGCCATCGAGCGCAAACAAGCTTCAGAAGCCGTTCGCCACGCCAAGCAAGATCTCGAGCGGCGCGTCCGCAAGCGCACAGCCGAACTCGCCAAAGCCAATCAAAACCTGACCCGAGAAATTCGCGAGCGCCGACAAGTTCAACAAGATTTAGTCCGCGAAAAAGAACTCGCCCAGGTGACACTGCAATCGATCGGCGACGCAGTCATTGCAACAGACGATCGAGGGTGCATTCAATCCCTCAACTCAGCAGCGGAAACGCTGACAGGCTGGTCTTCGGAAGCTGCTCGGGGGCATTCTCTCGAAGCGGTTTTGCGCCTGTGGGACGAAACCACGCGCACGCCCGTTGAAAACCTCCTCGATCGTGTCCTGCGAGGCGATCTCCTCGATCCCTTGGAACGTCGTCTCATGGGTGAAAACGACACCCATGAATTTTTTGTCGAACTCTCTGCCGCCCCCATTCGCCTCGACGGCCACGAGATCGTCGGAGCCGTGTTGGTTTGTCGAGATGTGACTCCCGCCCGCAGTCTGGCCCGCCAACTGTCCTGGCAAGCTAGCCACGATGCGTTAACGGGATTGTGCAATCGTCGCGAGTTCGAGCAGCGCTTGGAACAGACGATCTCCAGCGCTCGATCGAGCCGAGAAAACCACGCATTGTGCTACCTCGACCTCGATCGATTCAAGATCGTCAACGATACTTGCGGCCATGGTGCTGGAGACGAGCTATTGCGTCAGATCGGCTTCCTGCTCCAAAGTAACCTGAGAAAAACTGACTTGTTAGCCCGAGTGGGCGGGGACGAATTCGGACTGATTTTATATCAGTGTTCCCTCGACGAAGCGCGGCAAGTGGTCTCGAAACTGATCGATCGAATTCGCGCGTTTCGCTTTCTCTGGCAGGACAAAACCTTTACCATCGGGGTCAGCATCGGCTTGGTCTCGATCGATGCCAATACCGAAAGTCGAGCCGAAGTATTAAGCGCCGCCGATACTGCCATGTACGCCGCGAAAGAAGGGGGGCGCAACCGCTTCCACGTTTACCAGCGGGACGACCTCGACATGGTACAACGACACGGCGATATGCAGTGGGTGTCGCGCATCGTCAAAGCCTTGGAAGACGATCGATTCTGTCTGTACGCCCAGCGGATCGTTCCCGTCGATCCCAACCGCTCGTCGCGCGATCGATACGAGTTGCTATTGCGAATGCGAGACGAGAACGGACGCATCGTCTTACCGGGAGAATTCATGAGCGCTGCCGAGCAATACGATCTCATGCCTGCCCTCGATCGATGGGTCGTGCGGACGTTGTTCTCGCAACTCGCCATTTTGCAGAACACTTACGGCGATCTCAAACCGCTGTACATGGTTAACTTATCCGGTGCCAGCTTCAACGACGATCGCTTTTTGGCGTTCCTTCAAGAGCAGTTTTGGCTACACCACGTTGCCCCCTCGACCATTTGTTTTGAAATCACGGAAACCGTCGCCATTCGCAACCTCAACCAAGCGGCTCAGTTTATCCACCAACTCAAACAACTCGGTTGCTGCTTCGCTCTCGACGATTTCGGGAGCGGGATGTCGTCGTTAAATTACCTGAAAAACCTTCCCGTCGATTACCTCAAAATCGACGGACACTTCATCAAAAACGTCGAACACGACGCCATCGACGCAGCCACCATCGAAGCCATCAATCACATCGGCCACGTCATGGGTTTGCAAACGATCGCCGAATTCGTCGAAAACGATGTCGTGCGCGAAAAAGTCCAACAGCTCGGGGTCGATTTTGCCCAAGGCTACGGCATTGCAAGACCCGAACCGTTTCCCTTTCCCCTAAGACGCGATCGGATTTTGGAGTGGAAGCCGCAACCTCAGAAGTCCAATCCATGCTCTCCTATCAGACTTCGGCCAGAAAGATCCGCGCCGACGATGAGCGCGGATCGAACCGGCTGTTGAGGATTAGGTTAAGCCGACTCCGGCTTCGGAAGCGAAGAAGGGTGCATCAAAACCTCCGAAGTCGATCGTTTTTCAACCATTTCGCGGGTGATCGTGCAACGAGTCACGTCCTTACGAGACGGCACTTCGTACATGATATCGAGCATCAATTCTTCGACAATGCTCCGCAAGGCCCGCGCTCCCGTCTTGCGTCGGTAGGATTCTTTCGCGATCGCACGTAAAGCATCCGGACGAAACTCCAACTTCACGTTGTCCATTTCCATCAGCTTCTGATACTGCTTGATCAGCGCGTTGCGGGGCTGGGTCAAGATGGCAATCAGGGCTTCTTCATCTAACGGTTCGAGGACAGCTTCAATGGGAACGCGGCCGATGAATTCGGGAATCATTCCAAATTTTACCAAGTCCTCAGGTTCGAGATGTTTGAGAACATCTGAAGCGCGCTTATCGCGAGGTTTTCCGTCTCCCGGTTGCACGAAGCCGATACTTTTCTTCCCGAGACGCTGTTCGACGATTTTCTCTAAACCGACAAAAGCTCCTCCACAAATAAAGAGAATGTTACGGGTATCGATTTGAATGCAGTCTTGATAAGGATGCTTACGTCCCCCTTGAGGGGGTACGTTGGCAACGGTACCTTCCAGCATTTTCAACAGGGCTTGCTGAACGCCTTCCCCCGAAACATCCCGCGTGATCGAGGGATTTTCGCTTTTACGAGCGACTTTATCTAACTCGTCGATATAAATAATGCCGCGCTGTGCTTCTTCCACGTCCAAGTCTGCCACTTGTAACAAGCGCAGTAGGATATTTTCGACGTCTTCTCCGACATAACCGGCCTCAGTTAGCGTCGTGGCATCGGCAACAGCAAAGGGAACGTCGAGAATTTTCGCGAGCGTTTGCGCGAGGAGCGTTTTTCCGCAGCCCGTCGGACCGATGAGCAAGATATTCGACTTTTGTAGCTCGATGTCGTCCGCCCCTTGGGCGTTGGCTTGATTGAGGCTGAGGCGCTTGTAGTGGTTGTAAACAGCGACCGAAAGAACCTTTTTGGCTTCTTCCTGTCCGATAACGTGTTCGTCGAGGTAGCGCTTGATTTCGATGGGCTTGGGAATCTGTCCGATCGACAGTTTCGCCGAGCGAGGTCGCCGCCGTTCCGGAGGTTCAGAGCGTGGAGGCGGTTGGGGAGCAGAAGACCCCGAATCGTACAGCTCCTCGTCGAGAATTTCGTTACAGAGATCTACACATTCGTCACAAATGTATACGCCAGGTCCGGCGATCAATTTGCGCACTTGTTCCTGGGACTTGCCACAGAAGGAACATTTAAGATGGGAGTCGTACTTATTCGGCATAAGCTGTCTCGAGCGGGAATTCAGCCGGGATCGATCGATGAAAGGGGTCAGAACAGAGAAGGGGATTTAGGGTGAAGTGCGAGAGCAGACACGTTACCGAATTCAACACTCAGCTGATGCCTGACACTTCAATCTACGTCGCTTGGTCGGGTCGGGGCTAGGGGCGAAGCCCGCCGACTCTAGACGGGAGCAACAGCAAGGGAAGGCTGAGAAATGACGCGATCGATCAAACCGTACTCTTTCGCCTCTTCGGCCGACATAAAGAAATCGCGTTCGGTATCTGCCTCGATCCTTTCGAGGGGTTTACCTGTATGGCGGGCGAGAAGATGGTTGAGGGTTTGTTTGTGATAGAGAATTTCTTTCGCTTGAATTTCAATATCGACAGCCTGACCTTGTGCGCCGCCGAGGGGTTGGTGAATCATCACCCGCGAGTTGGGCAGCGACATACGCTTGCCTTCGGCACCACTGGCGAGCAGAAACGCCCCCATACTCGCAGCGAGTCCGAAGCAAATCGTTACGACATCGGGGCGAATTTGTTGCATCGTATCGTAGATTGCCATGCCGGCCGTCACGGAACCCCCTGGGGAATTGATATAGAGCTGAACGTCTTTTTCAGGATCTTCAGCATCGAGGTAGAGCAGTTGCGCGACGATCGAATCGGCGACCGAGTCGTCTACGGGGGTTCCTAAAAATACGATACGCTCCCGTAGCAAGCGCGAGTAGATGTCGAACGCTCGCTCGCCCATCCCCGATTGTTCGACCACCATCGGGATCGTACCTTGGGCAGTGGAGTAAATCTGAGAACGGTACAAACTTGTCAAATCGCGATCGAGGGCTTGAAAGTTCAACATAGACTCTCGCGTGATGGCGTGTGTTCGACTCTAAAGTTCGGGTGAGGGGCGACCGACACTGCAAAAGAGCGGTCGTTTTTTCGGTTGTTTTCTCTATTATGCCTCAGCGAACTGAAGACTTACGGAAATAATGCCTTGCTGCTCCCTCACCCGACCCGAGCGAAAGGGTTAGCGATCTGATTCAGTTGGCTCGGTCTCGGCTTCTGTTTCAGACGCAGCTTCAGCATCGGACTCGGATAAGCTCCCTTCGGGAACTAATTCGATCTTAGCGCGTTCTCGCAGCCAGTCGAGGGCTTTTTGGGAAACCAACTCGTCTCGCACGAACTGGAGCAATCGATCGGAGTCGATATCGTCGCGATCGGACAGTTGCTCGCGAACTTCCGTCATGCGTGCTTGAATTTCCTCGTCCGTTGGCTCGAGTTGCTCGAGTTCGGAAATTTTCTTCAGGGCTAAGTCCTGTTTGAGTTTGGTGATGGCTTCGGGACGAGACTCTTCACGCAAACTCGCCATCTTCTCGCTGCTATACAAGGAGCGAACGTCGATGCCATAACGCTGAAGCTCCATCATCGTCTGGGTCAAGCTCAGATCGACTTCCTGTTTGATGAGGGTTTCGGGTAGATCGACGTTGACGCGCTCGACCAGAGCGGCGACGATCTCCGTTTCGATGTTGGACTTAGTTTCGTTCTCTGCTTCTTCTCGGAACCGCGATTCGATCGATTCGCGCAACTCCTCCATCGTGTCGTAATCGCTCAGCGTTTTGGCGAAATCGTCGTCGAGTTCGGGGAGTTCTTTTTCTTTGATCTCTTTAAGCGCGACGCTAAAGATTGCCCGTTCGCCGGCTAGAGATTCGTTGGGATAGTCTTCGGGAAACTGAACTTCAAACTCTTTGGTTTCTCCAGCGTTGACTCCGACGAGGTTTTCAACGAAGCCCCCAATAAAGCGACCTTCGGCCAGTTCGACTTGGGTATCTTCCGCCGTTCCCCCCGGGAAGGGTTCGGGAACGCCACCTTCTTCTTCCGGCAGTAACTTTCCTTCGTAATCGACCGTCAGCACGTCTCCCATTTGGGCGGAACGGTTCTCGACGGGGATGAGGTTGGCGTGTTCGGACTGACGCTCTTTAAAAAACTCATCCACTCGATCGGGCTGGTACGGGATTTCTTCCGCTTTAATTTCTAACCCTTCGTAGTTTTCGATCTCGACCTCGGGCGGTACGTCAACCGTGGCTGAAAAGGTCAACGGCTCGCCGGGCTGGTATCGGGAGATGAGATCTTCAAAATCTGTTTGGAGTTGGTAGTTACCCAGGGCTTCGATTTTTTCTTGCTCGATCGCTTTCTCCAGGCTCGACTGAATCATCTCTTCGAGAGCGGCCGCCTTGAGGCGCTGGGGACCCAAGCGTTGCACGAGAATATGCTGGGGAACCTTTCCTTTGCGAAATCCCGGCACGTTCGCAGTTTGTTTGAACTTCGCCAAGGTGCGGTTGTAAGATTGCTGGGAAATGTCGGACGGGATTTCGATCTCGAGGCTGACTTGAGACGAGGGAAGCTTCTGCTGGGTAACTTTCATGCTGTGCTTCGATATGGGACGACTGGAATTCAGTGTGGGAAACGGTTAAAATGCGGACGCGCCTCCGATTCGCTCTCTTCGGAGAACGGCTCGAGGCGAGCGAGTCCGATCTATTATTGTTGCATCGATCGCCGAACTCGATCGACCCTTCTCGATTTCGATCGTTATGGATCGCCGAACGTTTTGTGGTAAGTTGAGTCAATCTCGCCGATTCGCTAGAATAGAATGCAAATGTTGGGAGTGGTGCATCAGACGCGCTAATCGCCGATACTCGAACGAACTCGACGCTACAATTGCCCTTATTTTAAGCGACTGTTTTGTTCTAAACCTCGATCGAACGGTCGAACCTATCTGTATAGATATCGTTCTAGATAACGCTCAATTCTTAAACTCGAACTCGACGTTAACGTAGTGGAGGATAACAACTTGCCCAAGTCCTATCGAGTTGCCATTTTAGGAGCCACCGGAGCGGTGGGGACTGAACTCCTCAAGTTGCTGGAGTGCCGAAACTTCCCGGTTTCGGCGTTAAAGTTACTGGCATCGCCCCGTTCGTCCGGACGCACGCTGTCGTTTAACGGGGAAACAATTCCCGTCGAAGCGGTGTCTGACGGTTGCTTTCAGGGAATCGATATCGTCCTGGCATCGGCCGGTGGCTCGACATCGCGGGCGTGGTTGCCTCAGGCCGTAGAAGCTGGGGCAGTTTCGATCGACAACTCGAGTGCGTTTCGCCTCGACCCGAGCGTCCCTCTCGTCGTGCCGGAAGTCAATCCGGAAGCGGCGTTCGGACATCGCGGAATTATCGCTAACCCCAACTGTACGACGATTCTGCTGGCTGTGGCCATCTGGCCGCTCCATCAGGTGCAGCCCGTTCGTCGTGTGGTGGTGTCGACCTATCAGTCAGCCAGCGGTGCAGGCGCTCGAGCGATGGAAGAGCTGAAGGTGCAAGCACGGGCGATTTTGGAGGGCAAAACGCCAACGCCCGAGGTGTTGCCCTACCCCTTGGCGTTCAATCTCTTTCCTCACAACTCTCCCATCGTCGATGGGGGGTATTGTGAAGAAGAGATGAAAATGGTCAACGAAACTCGCAAGATTTTCGACGCGCCGGAATTACGCCTGACGGCGACCTGCGTGCGCGTTCCCGTTTTGCGAGCGCACTCAGAAGCGGTCAATCTGGAGTTCGATCGACCCTTTGAGATCGATCGGGCCCGAGAAATCCTCAGCGGCGCTCCAGGGGTTAAATTGGTCGAAAACTGGCAGTCGAATTACTTCCCAATGCCCATCGAAGCCACCGATCGCGACGAAGTTCTCGTGGGACGCATCCGCCAAGACATTTCTCATCCCTGCGGTTTGGAACTGTGGCTCAGTGGCGATCAGATTCGCAAGGGCGCGGCCCTCAACGCCATTGAAATTGCAGAATTGCTGGTGTCTGGAGATCGATTGTCGAATCCCGCCTCGATGTCCTCGACCGCATTAAAATCATAGGAGGTTGCGTGGTCGATTTCGGACGAGTTCTCACGGCGACCGTCGTACCGTTTGGCGAAGACGGCCGCGTCAATTATGCCGTCATGGAAAAGTTGGCCGTCCACTTGGCCGAGCGCGGCACGGATACGCTAGTCGTGTGCGGCACGACGGGAGAGTCTCCCACCTTAACTTGGGAGGAAGAATACGAGCTGTTTCGCGTCGTCCAACGGGCTGTTGCGGGCAAAGCGAAAGTGATGGCGGGAACGGGATCGAACTCGACGCAAGAAGCCATCCATGCGACGTGCAAAGCCGCCAAGCTGGGACTCGACGGTTCGTTACAGGTGGTTCCCTATTACAACAAACCCCCTCAAGAAGGACTCTACCGACACTTCTGCGCTATTGCGGAATCTTGTCCCGAGTTCCCCTTGATGCTGTACAACATTCCGGGGCGCACAGGGACAAACCTCGCGCCAGAAACGGTAGCGCGACTGGCAGAACTTCCTAACATCGTCGCCATTAAAGAGGCAAGCGGCAATCTCGAACAGGCCAGTCAAATTCGCCGCTTGACCGACCCCGATTTTGCGATTTATTCGGGAGACGATGTTTTAACGCTGCCGTTGTTGGCGGTGGGAGGTCGAGGAGTCGTCAGCGTGGCCAGTCACCTCGTCGGCGATCGATTGCAATCGATGGTTCGTGCTTTCGAGTCCGGCCGCCATCAGGAAGCCCTGCAAGTCCATTTAGAGTTGTTGCCGCTATTTAAAGCGCTGTTTCTGACGACGAATCCCATTCCGTTGAAGTGTGCCCTCCAGCACTGCGGGTGGGACGTGGGCGTGCCGCGTTCGCCCCTGTGCGAAGCGCCCGAAGCTATCAGTGAAACCCTCCAATCTATCCTCGATCGACTCGGATTGTTGCCTTAAGGCTCGCGTCGCCGATCGGCACGAGGAACGCTGGAGACAAGGGGATATGGGAAACGCGACCTTGTCTGAGCGATCTGTCCGCTCTCCTCTACTCCGCGTTCCGGTCACCTCCCACGGGACTGAGTTGCTGCTCCATCGCATCGATCGCTGTTCCAAGCGAGCGAGCAACACAGCCAGATGTTTCTTCAAAGATTTTTCGCTCGCGCAAGCGGTGCGAAGCACTATCGTTTATAACCTTCACATCTCAAATCACTATGCCGAAAACCACAGGATCTCGACAAATCAGAACGAGAAAAAAAGCGTCGGTTTCCCCCCTGCGCGTGATTCCCCTAGGAGGCTTACACGAAATTGGGAAAAATACGTGCGTCTTTGAATACGAGGACGAACTCATTCTCGTCGATTCGGGTTTGGCCTTTCCGACAGACGCCATGCACGGTGTGAATATCGTGTTGCCGGATGTCGAATATCTCAAAGAAAACGCTCACAAAATTCAGGGCGCCATCGTGACTCACGGTCACGAAGACCACATCGGAGGCTTTCCCTATCACCTCAAACAGTTTGACATTCCGGTCATTTACGGGCCTCGGCTCGCCATGGCGTTACTCGGCGGGAAGTTGGAAGAAGCGGGTGTTCTCGATCGAACGGAACTGAAGACCGTCCAACCCCGCGACGTGGTCAAATTAGGCAAACACTTCTCGTTCGAGTTCATCCGCAACACGCACTCGATGGCCGACAGCTTTTCTCTCGCGGTGACCACACCGGTGGGAGTGGTGATTTTTACAGGAGATTTCAAGTTCGACCACACACCCGTCGATGGGGAACGCTTCGACTTGCAAAAGTTGGCAGAATACGGCGAAAAAGGTGTGCTGTGCTTGTTTAGCGACTCGACGAACGCTGAAACGCCTGGGTTCTGTCCGTCAGAGCGATCGGTCTATCCGAACCTAGACCGCATCTTCGCTGAAGCGAAGGGACGGTTGCTGGTCACGACGTTTGCATCCTCTGTGCATCGGGTTAACATGATCCTCGAGTTGGCGGACAAAAACGATCGTTACGTGGCCGTGTTGGGTCGATCGATGCTCAATGTCATCTCCCATGCCCGAAATTTGGGATATATCAAGTGTGAAGACCGCTTGTTCAAACCCATTCAGGAAGCCTGTAATTTACCCGATGAGAAAGTTCTGATCTTGACGACGGGATCGCAAGGGGAACCCCTGGCGGCGCTCAGTCGCATCGCACGGGGCGAACACCGTCAAATTAAAGTTCGTGCGGGCGATACGGTCGTATTTTCGGCAAACCCAATTCCTGGCAACACCCTCGCCGTCGTCGATACGATCGATCGATTGATGATGCAAGGTGCAAACGTCGTCTACGGCCGCCATCGTGGTATTCACGTATCGGGTCACGGTTGTCAGGAAGATCAAAAACTCATGTTGGCCTTGACTCGTCCGAAGTTCTTCGTTCCGGTTCACGGCGAACACCGTATGTTAGTCCAACACGCGAAAACCGCTCAGAATATGGGCGTTCCGGCGGCCAACATTCTCGTCGTCGATAACGGCGATGTCGTGGAGTTGACGGCGGATAGCATTCGCTTGGGCGATCGCGTTCGATCGGGTATCGAACTGGTGGATTCGTCACACTCGGGTACCGTTCACCAGCGCGTTCTCGAGGAACGCCAACAACTCGCGGAAGATGGAGTGGTTACGGTGGGCGTTTCGATCGATCTGGAAGGAAAATTGTTCGCTCAACCGGAAGTCCACGTTCGCGGTGTTGCGAGTTTGGTCGATCGGGAGCGTTTGAACAACGAGACGATCGCAACCTTAGAATCAGTTCTCAAGGAACGTTGGTCACACTACGCCCGGAAGGACGACGGCCGGGTCGAGGTAGACTGGGCTGGGCTACAAGCCCACTTCGAGCGTAACCTCCAACGGGCAATCCGACGGGAACTGCGCTGCGAACCGTTGTTGGTTCTCCTGTTGCAGACCCCGCCGCAGGATGCTTCGCCATCGATGCCTCAATCGTCAGCAAATGGCAGCGGAAACGGTTCGGTTCGTCCAGGCCGCCGTCGCACTCGATCGACCGCTCGGGTCGCTTCGTAACCCCCAGCTCTAGCTTCGACAAGCCCCCATTTCACTGAGATGAAATGGGGGCTTGTGCTGTGAATTTTTATGTCAAACCCGTAAAAATCGACCGTTTCATTCCGAGAAGTCAATAGAAAGAAACGGTAAACGTCCATGGGATATAAAAAGACGGGGCGTCGGTTTATCACCGAAGAAGAGCAAAAAGTCCCCGATTCGCCCAGTCCACCCGATCCCAAATGGTGGCTCATTTTAATTGGCGTTTGGCTCCTTCTCGTTTTTGGCGGTGGATCTTTCAACGATAGTGGATCGCGCTGGCTTATTAAGCGCCGTCACGAACGAAAAAACGACCGCCAAAGCCAAATGCTTCAGCAGTCGCTGATGAATTTCAAGGGACGATTTCCTGTTTTCCACAGGAAATCGATCGATCCCCAGAAATCTATTTGACCGACGCTTTCGCGCCGGCTTCTTCGAGTTGTTTTTTCGCGTCTTCGGCAGCGTCTTTGGCAATCGCTTCCTTGATAGCTTTGGGTGCGCTTTCGACCATTTCTTTGGCTTCTTTGAGTCCCAAGCCGGTCAGCGAACGCACGACTTTCAGAATTGCGATTTTCTTGTCGCTGGGAACTTCTTCGAGAACCACGTCGAACTCGGTCTTTTCTTCTTCCGGTTCGGCCGCAGCAGCACCGCCACCCGCCATCATGCCGGGAGCCATCATCATCATACCGCCACCGCCAGAAGCAGAAGCGTCAACACCGAAAGCTTCTTCGATTTGCTTGACCAGTTCAGACGCTTCCAGCAGAGACAGAGATTTCAGTTGCTCGAGAATTTGATCGGTTTTTTCGGACATTGTAGAAAACTCCTTGGACGTTAGCAAAAAATTGGGGGTTGAGATAGAGCAAAGACGTTTTTGAATCTACTGCTCTTCTTTTTTGGAAACGGCTTCGATCGCGCGCACCAAAGAAGACGGAACTTCGTTGATACCCACCGCCAGTTTTTTCGGCACAGCATTGATACCCACTGCCAGCTTTGTTGGAATCGAATTGATCGCCCCAGCAATACGGGCGATCAGTTCTTCCTTGGTCGGCAGTTCGGTTAACGCTTTGACTTGGTCTGCGTCGAGTTTTTGGCCTTCCATGACACCACCGCGCAGTTCGGTTTTTTTGGTGTCTTTTTGGAAAGCTTGGTAGGCTTTAATCGCACTACCGAGATCGTCTTTAACAAACAGGAACGCTGAAGTACCGCTCAGCAGATCCGTCATCGGTTTCCAGGTGTCGTCCTCTTCTACGGCAATCCGCATCAGAGTGTTTTTCGTCACCTTGCACGTTGCGTCGGTCTCCCGCAAGCGTTTCCGCAAGTCAGTAATTTCCGCAACAGACAGCCCTTGGTAATCGATGACAACCGTGAGCTGAGTTTCACTAAGCGCCTGTTTGAGTTCGGCGACGATCTGTTTTTTATCTTCTAGTGTTCTGCCCAAACGAATTCACCTCCTTCGTGACTGGGCATTGACTTAAGAGCGAACGTCCGTGGCAAAAGCTAAACTGTTACCACTGTTCATCGCTCACTGCTCACTGAACTTCCCCCCCTCCCTCCCATCAAAAAACCCCCGGACGTACTGCCGGGGGAAGTTATACTTTCAATGGCTTCGACAAAAGGAGTCGTTTCCATTGAAAAGCAATACTGTCGCCTCGGCAGGACTATTAAGCTTTGCAGCACCTGCTGTCTTAAGCTGAGGGGGTATTCAGTTGTACGAGTGTTTGATATCTATCTCGCAAAAAATTCAACGAACAATTCAATTTAACTCGGGTCACCCAAGCCAGGCCATCGGCTCAAGCGGCCTCAGCTAACTTGAGATCGCGCAGGGCTTGAACGTCAATTTCGATCGAGGGGCCCATTGTAGACGAAACATAGACGCTGCGCCAGTAACGACCTTTCGCACCCGAGGGACGGTTTCGATCGATACACTCTTGCAGGGCTTTGAGGTTCTCCAGCAAATCTTCGGAAGAGAAGCTCGCTTTACCGAACATCACGTGAACGATACCCGTTCGATCGGCCCGAAATTCTAGTTTACCAGCTTTAAACTCAGAAATGGCCTGTCCGAGATCGAAGGTCACGGTGCCGCCTTTCGGCGAAGGCATCATTCCCTTGGGACCGAGCAAACGCCCTAACTTCGCCACTTTCGGCATCACATCCGGTGTTGCGATGACAATGTCGAAGTCGAGACGACCTTGTTGGATTTCTTGAATCAGTTCTTCTGAACCCGCGACGTCTGCCCCAGCATCGGTGGCTTCTTTGACTTTCTCACCTTGGGTGATGACGGCGACCCGAACGGCTTGTCCAGTCCCTTTCGGCAAGGCAACGGTGGTTCGCAGTTGTTGGTCGGTGTATTTCGGATCGATCCCCAACCGGATGTGTGCTTCGGCGGACTCGGGAAACTTAGCGGTCGCTGTTTCCTTGAGGAGTTCGAGGGCTTCGAGAGGCTCGTAAGCGCGATCCTCGACCTTCTTCTGAAGTTCTTGTAATCGACGAGAAATTTTCTTAGGCATCGTGTGTGTTGGGGTCACTAGCGAAGTGGGTGACTTCTCCCCCATTCAAAAAATAGCGATCGACGGAAACGGAGTACTTAGTCTTCGACTTTCACGCCCATGTTGCGAGCGGTACCTTCGATGATATTCATCGCCGCTTCGATATCGTTGGCATTGAGATCGGGCATTTTCGTTTCGGCGATCTCTTTCAGTTGCGACCGCGAGATCGACCCGACTTTTGTGCGATTCGGTTCGCCTGACCCTTTTTCGATGCCAGCTGCTTTTTTGATCAGCACGGAAGCCGGCGGCGTTTTGAGGACGAAGGTAAAGCTGCGATCCTCGTAAACTGAAATTTCAACCGGAACGATCGTTCCGGCTTGGTCTGACGTTTTGGCGTTGTACTCTTTGCAAAACTGCATGATGTTCACGCCGTGCTGACCCAGCGCCGGACCGATAGGCGGTGCTGGGTTCGCTTTTCCCGCTGGAATGGCGAGTTTGATAAGCGCGACTACTTTTTTAGCCATTCGTTAACTCTGTTTTTCGACTTGATTGAACTCTAGTTCGACTGGGGTATCCCGCCCGAAAATCGACAGCAGGGCTTTGAGCTTGCTGCGTTCGGGGCTGACTTCAATCACCTCGCCTTCAAAGTCTTTGAACGGCCCGGATAACACGAGGATTTTGTCTCCGGTTTCCATGTCGACTTTGACGACTGGCTCTTGTTCTCCAGTTTGTTTGAAGATACGCTCGACTTCTGTCGGACTGAGCGGCATCGGTTTGACATGACCGCGTCCGCGTCCGTAGCGTCGTCGTTGCTCTGCACCGACAAAGTTAATCACATTGGGAGTATTCTTGACAACTTGCCAGACTTCGTCGTCGAGAATCATTTGGATCAGGACGTAGCCGGGAAAGACTTTTTCCTCGATGTTCTGGCGCACCCCATCTTTACGGACTTTGACAGCCGGCGTTTGGGGGATGGCGATCTGTAGGATTCGATCGGCTACGTCGAGGGTTTCTTTGCGTTGCTCTAAAGTGGCTTTCACCCGCTTCTCGCAACCGGACGCAACTTGCACGGCATACCATCGCGCCTTCGGACGCGGGAGTTGTCGCGGCTCGTCTTCCCGTTCGTCTAATTCTGGATCTTCCCAACGATCGTCGGGTTCGTAGGATTCGTTTGAGGAAACAGTCATCCGAATATCTGCTTTGCAGCCCAACCAAACAAGTTATCGACCAAGTAAATGGCACTCGCCAGCAACATCACCATCAGCAATACCGCAGCGGATTCGCTGATGACTTGCTGTCTTGACGGCCAAACGACTTTGGAGAGTTCTTCTTTGGTCTCCTGTAAGAATTTCAGGGGATTGAACCCTTGACTCGTCTCTTGGGCGTTCGTTTCGTTTTTTTTCGCCACGACGATTAACCTCTGTTTGACGGAATGGGACTCGATCGAACGGTTTATCGGCAATCGAGCCTTTTCCCCGTTTTTGGGTCAGATGTTTAGCGTGCGGACTCGATCTCTCGATCGGACAAAAGCACCCGAAAGCTATGGTTTCCCTGAGTTCTCTCGGGGCAACTGAGTAGCTTTCGGGTCGAGTGTCTTTTAAATCAAGGAATTGGTTCAACGCGCCCTGGAGGACTCGAACCCCCGACATCGGGTTTTGGAGACCCGCGTTCTACCAACTGAACTAAGAGCGCATACCGTCTCGTTCAGACGTTGAACCTCTTCCTAAAGATTGTACCACGACGCTGGCTCACTTGCGAAGAAAGTTATTTGGATTTTTTGGAAGTTTTCTCGATCGGTCGATCGAAACGCTGTTTCAGTCGCGTTGCTTTACCGACTCGATCGCGCAGGTAATAGAGTTTGGCGCGACGGACTTTACCGCGTCGAAGCACTTTGATATAGCTCAGTCTCGGGGAGTGGATGAGGAACACCCGTTCGACTCCAACCCCTTGAAAAATCCGACGCACGGTAATGGTTTCGTTCAATCCGCCATTTTGCATGGCGATGACGGTGCCTTCGTAAGGCTGAACCCGTTCTTTTCCACCTTCTTGAATAATCACGCCAACGCGGATGGTGTCGCCGACGTAAATTTTCGGGATATCTGACTTGAGATATTCCGACTCGATCGAGTGGATAAGTTCTTGACCCTTCATAGCTGCCTCGATACGTTGCAGCCTTCTATCGTAGATCGTCTCTACCCGTCAAGTCAATTATCAGTCACCAGTCACCAGTCACCAGTTGCCAGTTGCCTGTAAAAGTTATGGGTTACAAGCGCCTGGCGACTGCATCGGGTCTCTGTGTCCAGTTAAGCTGGAACTCGTGCGACGATCGCGCGATGGCGAGGATCGGTGGACACTGTTTCGAGATACTCGAAGCCGACAGCTTGGAGTGTGGCTTCGACATCGAAGGTGTAATAATCGTCGCTCCAAGGTTCTGTACTCTTCATTAAGACGAATAGAGCAGGAGGAAGGTTTTGGATGACGGACGATTTGGGATTGTTGTCGGCGATCGCCAATATGCCACCGGGACGTAAGATGCGGCGGATTTCTTGGAAAATTTCCTGAGTTGCCTCTTGGGGAAGTTCGTGGAGGAGAAATTGGAGGGTGACGAAATCGAAGCTGTCATCGGGAAAGTCTGTGGCTTCGGCTTTGCCGTGAATCCATCGATCGATCTCGCGGTTTTGGTCGAGTTCTTCCGCCACAGCCAACATATAAGGCGATAAATCTAAACCCATCGTCTGCACGGGTTCGCTTTGGCGGGATTGAAGGTGGCGATGGAGCGATCGAGTGGAAATACCGATCGAACAACCGACGTCTAAGACATCGCGCACGGGGTTCGGAAGGTATTTGTCGATCAGTTCGTGAAACCCTTCCCGCAATCGGTAGAGGGCGACTTCTGGGGTTAGCTTTTCTTTGGGTAACGCACGCAGCGCCATGGCGTAAGTAGCGGGTTCGGCTTCAAACGCAGCCAGCCAACATAAATTCCCTTCGTCGTAGGCGTGGAACGGTACGCAATAATAATTGGGGTAAGTCACTTCGGGATTGGTCAGGCGTGCCATCGCTGCCTTAACTCCGGAGGCTTCTAACGTGGAGACTCGTTTGCGCCAGGGGACTCCGTTGCGCTCGGCTGTGCCGATCATGACCCGTCGCGCTTGCTGTTTCATTAAACGGTACAGGAAAGGCGTTTGAATGAGTCGGTTGACGATGTGGGAGAGCCAATCGTCTCCCGTCCATGTTGGTTTACTTAATACTGCACGATTCATAACGTATTGACTTTATGTCGATAAAGCGATTTTTTAGAAACAGAAAAGCAAAATCGGTTTGACAACTCGATCGGGGCAACTATCAACCCTTGAAGCGACAGATTATCATAAAATTTCGAGGATAGACCCAATAGATTTGGAGTGCCATTAGATTGAGATGCCGCAAGTGAGCCAAAACGATCGACTCGATGCCATGCAGTTCTTTGAGAAAAGTTCGGGAACGTGGCATTCACAGCGTACCACCCACCATTTACCCTTTCGTCGATCGGAGTTGGGGGGATCTGAAATCTGCGTCAAAGCCCTCAGTGCTGACGATCCTCGCGTCGTTGAAATTTGCCAAATGCACGAAATCGATCCTCAATTAGCTGCGGGAGGCGCGTTTGTCGAATGGAACGGCTTGATGCAGTGGGATCGTGAGGCGGACGAAAATCACGCCGGTTCGACGGTGTTTGCGATTGTTCCCGATCCCGATAATCCTTATCGAGGGAAGATGTTGCGCGAACGAGGGTATGCAGAAATAGTACCGGTTGCCGGACAGTATGAAATGGACGACGACAATGGTCTGATTTTGATTACGGAGTATGAAACTATGAGTTCGATCGAGCGCTTCTGGTTCGCGAGTCCCGATGTACGGATGCGAACGAGTACGGTGAAGCGCTTTGGTGGGTTCAGTACGGCAACGTTTTGTACGGAAAGCCGCATCGATCTCGCGACAGGACTTAACGGGACTCCAAAGGCCGTACAAACAGCCCGTCAAGGGTTTTATTCGGTTTTGGGATGGTAAAAAACCTTTATCTTACAGGGTGAGGGACATAGGTGACTTTGAACGTAAACTTTGTTTGCATTTTTCGTTAAGAATTGTTGCGGTATTTCATAAAAATGAGATTCCCCTCAACCCTATCCCCTACTCTAAAGAGTGTCTAGTCAGTCTCTTAAATAGCAAGCCGTTTAAGCGTAGGGAGATATTAACGTGGCAATTCCCTTACTCAATTACGCGCCAGTCACTCAAAACGCGCGCGTTGGCGGGTACGAAGTTCCGGGTGACGAACAACCCTACCTCTTCGATTTTGAAAACCTGCCTGCTGGTAGTAGCGCAGACGAGGTGATCTGGGCTGCTTATCGTCAAATCTATAGCGAACACCAAATTCTCAAACGCAACCGTCAAACCTTTTTAGAATCTCAACTCCGAAACGGTCAAATTACGGTTCGGGAGTTCGTGCGCGGTTTGCTGTTATCCGATCCGTTCCGCCGTCTCAACTTTGAGACCAACAGCAACTATCGATTCGTCGAGATTTGCGTGCAGCGGACTCTCGGGCGGGACGTTTACAGCGAGCGTGAGAAGATTGCATGGTCGATCGTCGTCGCGAAGGAAGGAATTCAAGGCTTTATCGACAAGCTGCTCGATAGTGATGAATACTTAGAAAACTTCGGCGACACCATCGTTCCTTACCAACGTCGGCGCAGCTTACCGCAGCGGGACACGGGCGAAACGCCGTTTAACTTAAAAACGCCCCGTTACGGTGCTTACCATCGCAGCCAACTGGGCTTCCCTCAACTCATTTGGTCGAATGTCGTGCGCCGTTTTACGCCGCCCGAAGCTGTGCCAACCGAAGGCAATCCCGAGCTGTTCCGCAATATGGCAAAAGCGATCGCGCCGCAACCTTCTGTTCCATCTCGCGTTCCGTTGCAACAGCTGAACTACATGAACCGAGTTCCTCGTCGGTAATTCCGTTTTCAGCCTGTTGGGGCGACGCAATTCAATCGTGTTTTCATTTGAGGCGGGTTCGTCTGCGTTCGATCGAAATTCGATCGGGTGTAGACAAACCCGCCTTTACAGTGAACAGTGAACAGTGAACAGTGAACAGTGAGCAGTGAGCAGTGAGTAGTGAGTAGTGAGTAGTGGGCGGTAGGGTTCACGGGCGGTTTTGGAGATAGGAGAAGAGTTTGAGGAGAGAAGGGGGAAGGGGGGCGATGACTTCAATGGGCTGGCTGGTGATGGGATGTTTTAAGGTGAGTTTCCAGGCGTGAAGAGCTTGTCCGGGTAGGTTGACTTTGAGGGAAGAACGACCGGAACTGTAGACGGGATCGCCGACGATCGGATGTCCGATGGCGGCACTGTGGACGCGGATTTGGTGGGTGCGCCCGGTTTCGAGACGGAAGTGTAAGAGCGTATAGTTGCCGAGGCGTTCTCGAATTTGCCAGTGGGTAATTGCCGATCGACCGCCTTTTTCTTCGGGGACGACGGCCATTTTTTTACGATCGATGGGATGGCGACCGATGGGAAGATCGATCGAGCCACTCTCAGTTTGGGGTGCGCCGTAGACGACACCGAGATATTCGCGACGGGCAGTTTTGGCTTTGATTTGGGCTTGTAGGTGCTGGTGGGCGACATCGGTTTTAGCGACGACGATCGCGCCAGTGGTGTCTTTGTCAAGGCGGTGAACGATACCGGGGCGCTGTACGCCACCAATTCCCGCGAGTCGATCGCCGCAGTGGGCGAGAAGGGCGTTAACGAGAGTATCGTGCGTGTGGCCGGGAGCTGGATGAACGACTAATCCAGCAGGTTTGTTGACGACGAGAAGATGGTCGTCTTCGTAGAGGATATCGAGGGGAATGTCGGCGGGTTGGAGTTCGAGGGGTTCGGCGGGCGGAATTTCGATTTGCAGTCGATCGCCGGGTTGAACTTTCAGTTTTTTCGAGGTGCAGATTTCGCTGTTGACACGGACGTATTCCCGTTCGATGAGTTGCTGGACTCGAGATCGAGATAAATCGCTAAGGGTTTGCGCCAGGAAGCGATCGAGGCGCGTTCCGGTTGTCGTCACTTCGAGGTCGATCGTGGTCATGGTCGGTTTTTCAGCCAGAGTCTAAAATCGATAATGGTGCGAGATATCTGCGATTTCGTTATATGAATTTTTCTTATCGATAATTCACACCCCGTTACAATTCTGTATCGATCCTTTATAATCGCTCGACAAGCAATTATTTCCATCGTATCTCGAATCTTTCTAACTTTAAGAAAAAATTAAGAAATAGACTGCGCCTCAAATCGCGTCCTGAAACAAGGCAATCGCCGATTTTACAACACATCACACATCTAACAAAAGGAGCATGAAATGGACGAGATTACAGTGTTAGGGCTGTTAGCCGGCACGATGACCACGATTGCGTACTTGCCGCAGTTGATTAAAACTTGGAAATCCAAGTCCGCAGACGATATTTCTTGGAGTATGTTGATCGCGTTGTGCTTCGGGATCGTATTGTGGTTGATTTATGGTGCGTCCGTGCGCGATATTCCCGTGATTTGTGCGAACGTCGTAACGCTTGTTTTGTCTTCGGCCATTTTAGGTTTGAAAATTCGCTACCGTTTTCAGAAAGCTTCGATCGATCCTTAAACACTCGATCGGTTGCGAAATTCAATAGAACGATCGTTGAATCCCAGTATCGACGAGATACTGGGATTTGCTGTATTGTGGGCATCGGGGTTTTACTAGACCTCCTACACGGATCGAATTGACCCCCCTTAATCCCCCCTTAACAAGGGGGGAAGTTGGCTCCCTCCCCTTTCTGAGGGGAGGGTTGGGGTGG
>LWRO01000018.1 GCA_001657325.1 Geitlerinema sp. BBD 1991-9
CGCTTTTGGCTTGGTTGGCGGCGTCGGCGGCTTCTTTGGCGTGTTTGAGTTCGGCGGTACGTTCTTCGACTTTGACTTCGAGGGTGCGAGAGTAGTCTTCGAGTTGTTGGTTGGCTCGCTCTAAGTTGCGATAGAGCTGGGCGTTTTCAATGGAAATGGCAGCCTGGGCTGTGATGAGGTTGACAACTTCAAGGCGATCTCGGGTAAAGGCTCCCGTGCTGAGATTATTTTCGAGATAGACCATGCCACCGAGTTGACCTTGGTTGACCAGAGGCGTGCATAAAATCGATTTCGGTTGATTTTGGTTGATATAGGGATCGTTAGGATTGTGGATGTGGGAAGTGGGATTGTGGATTTCGGCGATCGCATCGTTGAAGACAACGGTTTCTCTCGTGCGAGCAACATAATTAACGATCGAAAGGGGAAGACGGTTTTCCACCGGCACCGCTTGCAATAGGGTGACGTTCTCATCGTCAACCTTCCCCGACGCTTCGATCGATAGCTGTCCGTCTCGTAATAAAATCAAGCATCCCCACTGCGCGCCCGCATTCTCGACGAGCAGTTTCATTAACTTGACGAGTAACTTATCGAGGACAATTTCACCCGAAATGGCTCGAGCCGCTTTGACGACCGTTGTGAGATCCAAAGCCATACTCGATGTACTGCTCGTGCTATTACTGGTCGTTGTGACGTCACTCTCTGACTTTGCCAGAGACGATTTTTGGAAGAACTGGGGATAGCGTTGTTCCAAATCCTTGACTTTTGCCCGAGCTTGCCAGCGACTGTAGTTATAGTGAGCGCCTTTGAGATAGGTTTGGGCAACGCTTTCCATACCTCGCTCTAAATAAAACTCGGCGGCTAATTCGCTCGCTAATGCCTCTTCGTGAATGTAGCCGTTCTGCCGAGCCAGGGAGATCGCACGTTCGTACAGCTCTGCAGCTTGCCAATATTCACCTAAAACTCGTGCTTTTTCGGCTTCTACCAGTTCGTATTGCTGCTGACAGTTTTCTGGAGCGTGACGGGCCCAGATTTTCAGGTTCTGCTGGTTGGTCTCCACTCGTTCCAAATATTCTGTTTTCAGGTCGCTCTCAGTGTTTCGGCAAACAGCGAGTAAAGCCAAAGAATAGTAGAAGTTATGCTCTCTGACGACGAGCAATCCTGGAGAAGATCTGGCATAGTTAGCCGCCCGACTGGCACAGTCGACAGCTTCTCGATAATTTTTAAAGAAGTAACAAAGTAGGCTTTGGAGAACGCTCAAATAAAAAAGTGTCGTAAATCTTTTGTTTTCCAGAAAAAATGTTGCCATTTTCTCTCCATCAAACACTTCTCCCACCAGTTTGAAAGACATCGAGTTTTGCTCTCGCAAGATTAAAGCCAGCTGCCATAAACCTCCGAGATAAGTGCTTGCGTAATCTTGTTGTAATTCCTCCAAAATATTTGCATAATTTTTAAGTTTATCGTCGAAATCTTCGAGAGGTTTTCCCAGAAAGAAACAGTGTGAGCAATAATGAATAATGGAATAACCAAAATATTCGAGATCTCCAGTTTCTAAACCACTTTTGATCCCTTCTCGAGCCAATTCTACGGTTTTGTGAAGGGGTTCTTTCCAGTGTCGAACACAAGCTTCTACCATCGTGAGAACTTTAGCCTTAATCCTATCTGAGTCAAATCGCTCCAATACATCCAAAGACAAAAGAGCAAATTGATATCCCAAATCAATGCCTTCTAAGGTCGCGCATAGAATCGTGCCGTAAAGACTGTAGGCATGAGCGGCCAACATTGAATTTCCATATTGCCGGCATAAATGGATCTGTGTAAACACAATTTTGGATAACAATACAGGATCGGCAATGTAAGCGGGAGGGATTAAGGAACTTAAAAACTGCATTGCCACTAGCTTGTGGGGATCGGTCATTTCGGGAAGGTCGTTCAATTCTTGGATGGAAATCTGGGGGGGAGCTTGTTCTAAGTCCACATCGAGCAGCTTCAGGATTTCCAGTCCAGTTTCGAGCGCTTCTTTATACTGAGCTTTAACCATATATAAAATCTTGATTTCAATCTCATAGAAGCAAATTCGATCGAAAATAGTTTTCGAGTTTTGAATTGCAACCCGCGACAACATTTCTGCCTTTGAATAGTTACCGTTTAAATATTCTGCTTCAACTCGTTCGGCATAGAGATTCAAAGTGAGATCGTACTGTCTTTGCCACTTCTCATTTGACAAAAAATCGAATCCGGCACTCAAATAATCGATCGCGGCAGCATAGGCGGTAGCGGCCTTGGCTTTTCGACCGGCCATCAGATTGAGTTCGGCGAGTTGCTGGAGATCTTCTCGAGCTGTAAAAAATCTATGACCGAGATTGAGTCGATCGACAATGTTAAACAGTTCTTCCGATAGGTGTTGGGGATCGGTATTTTCTAAAAGGAAGCTGCCAATTTTGAAGTGAATGAGTTCGCGATCTGCCTCTTCAATAAAGCTATAAGCAGCTTGCTGGATTCGATCGTGTGAGAATTTATAATTTTGAATCAGCAACTCGGAATCTAACTCAGAGGTGGGCAAAATTAACCCCGCCTGTAGTGCCACTTTTAAGTTGGGGAAAATTTCCATCGGCGAGCGCTCGCAAACCATTGCTAGCGTGGTGAGATCGAAGTTCGCACCGATGCAAGCAGCCAATTGCAACACTTGCAAGACTCGATCGGGCAGTTTCTTTAACTTGTCGACGGTCAGTTCTGCCACATTATCGGCGATCTCCGCAGCTTGAATTCGCCCGAGATCCCATTGCCAGATCCCCTGTTCTCGATCGAACGCAATCAAATTTTCTGCATAGAGCGTCTTCAAAAATTCGCTCACAAAAAAGGGATTACCCTCAGTTTTTTGAATCGTTAACTCAGCTAGAAGCTTCACCGTTTCAGTCTGGCTGTGCAAGGTATCGGCTAGAAGCTTGCCAATATGTTCGAGCCTCAAGGGAACGAGCAAAATCTGATGGACGGCTGCTCCTTCTTCGAGCAAGGTCTCTAAGGCGATCGTCAACGGATGACTCGCAGAGACTTCGTTATTCCGATACGCTCCAATGAAGAACAGACAGGGGGTTCGAGCATCTGTTACCATCAGTTGAATTAACTTGAGACTGGCCGAATCAACCCACTGCAAGTCATCGAGAAAGATAACCAACGGATGCTGCGGCGAACAAAACGCTCGGATGAAGTTTTGGAAAACTAAATTAAAGCGATTCAGGTTTTCGGTAGCGTCTAACTCCGGAACGGGAGGCTGAGGGCCAATAATCAATTCGACTTCAGGAATCATGTCAACGATGACTTGTCCGTTGGGTTCTAAAGCACTTAAGAGCTTATGGCGCCATCGATCGAGTTGTTCTTCCGTTTCGCTTAACAGTTGACGCACCAGTCCGGCAAAAGCACTCACCACCGCCGAGTAGGGGATGTTGCGCCGAAACTGGTCGAATTTTCCGCTGAGGAAATAACCCCGCTTTTCGGTAATCGGCTTATAAATTTCGTGGACTAAAGACGATTTGCCGACGCCAGAATACCCGGAAATGAGAATCGTTTCGCTCTGAGATCGAACCGAGTCCGCTCCCCCAACCACACGCTCGAAAGCTGCTAGCAATCGATCGATTTCCTTCTCGCGACCGTACAGCTTTTGGGGGATTTGAAACCGCTCCGAGAAGTCTTGCATTCCCAGGGAAAACTCGGAAATTTCACCTCGAGCTTCTAAGTCCGCCAGACATCGATCTAAGTCGGCTTTGATGCCCCAGGCACTCTGGTAGCGGTCTTCGGCATTCTTGGCCATTAATTTCATCACCAAATCCGAAATCATCTGAGGAATATCGGCTTTGACTTGGTTGGGAGGAGTCGGCGGTTTGGCAATGTGAGCGTGAACCAACTCCATGGGATCGTGACTGTCAAAGGGTCGCCGACCGGTTAGGAGTTCGTAGAAGGTAACGCCGATCGAGTAAAAGTCCGTGCGATAATCCAAGGAGCGGTTCATGCGTCCGGTTTGTTCGGGCGAGATGTAGGCTAAAGTACCTTCGAGGACGTTGGGGTTTTTCAAGGTTGGGTTTTCTTGACTCAGTTGAGTCGCGATGCCAAAGTCAATGATTTTGAGTTGCTCAGTTTTGGGATTTAGGACGATATTGGCAGGATTGATATCTTTGTGGACGATGGCGGCGTCGTGGATTTGTCCCAAGGCGGTGCTGATAGCAATAGCAAGTTTGAGAAATTCGGTGAGTTCTAAGGGTGCTAAGTCCAAGTGTTGCAAGGAGTCGCCACCAAAGTCTTCTAAAATGAGTGCTTGGCTATTCTGATAGGGTTCGAGTCCGTAGACCTTGACTGCACCCTCCACATCTAAAGCTCGGATAATTTCGTATTCTTGCTTGTAGCGGGCCAGTTGGGAGGGGGTGGGGTAATCTTGGTTGAGAACTTTGAGGATGACAGGACGTGCGTCTGAAGTACGAATGGCTCGATAGACAAGGGTTTTGGCAGTTTCGTAGATGGGTTCGCCAATTTCTAAACCCGTCAGTGCAATCATATCGGCAAACTCCTTTTTGGGTTGATAACTAATAATTTTGGAAGTTCGAGTGTGGTCTAAATTGAGCTACATTTTGTCTTTTTAGATCTTTGAAAATTGAACTAAAACCATGTAAATTTGACTTGATTTTTCAATCGATCGCTGAAAATCCTGCGATGGGGTGTATCGGTTCGATCGATCGAAAAATGGAAGAGCTTTCATTTCAAGAAAATGGCAATCGCCAATTTGCTGCCTTTTTTCACCTCATCAGTCAAATCTCATGAGTGTTGATTTTGTATGTGACTCTGCCCCTGAGTTAGCGAAGGTTCGGATCGAGGAAGTGGCCTGTACTTCCCTAAAGATGGGATGCAACATCGTTAAGGTCGTGCTTGGCTTGCAGCACCGTTGACCTTTAATAGGGCTGCGATTTTTTTCAGAGAGAGCGAGCGCTCGAGTTCTCCGGAAACACGGGTCTCTTTTGCTATCGCTTTTTTGAGGCAATCGGGACTCACGAAGTTTCTCCGATCTCCAGGTTTCATAGGATAAGTACGATCTCGAATCTAACGCCAAAGGTGAATTTTTGAGGCTGAGAAGTCTTAACGGTCATGGAATTCGGATTGATTTCAATTTAAACATCGTTTTTACCGGGTTTTTCCTTGCTCCAGACCTCGATCTCCTGAGCTAGAAGATCGAGCCGACACAACAGTACGTCAACACGTTCGTTCGAGTGCGAGAGAGCCGTGTTGTTCAATGCCAATTGGGCTTTGAGTCCAGTGTATTACAAGGATATCGAGTAGAACGTTTGTATTTTTACTGATATTAGTATAACTTTATATTTTTTTCACGTAACTCTTTTTAAGTGTTTTTACGGTTGCTTTCATCCACAAATCATGAATTTCGGTATTGTTTTAATACGATCTATATCATTTTATATTAATAACAATCTTTAGGGCGAGCGAACAAAACACTCCCAAATTTATAGAGAACGAGCGACCTCAGCGATTGCCATTGATGCACCGTAAATTTTTAATTAATATCTATTGAATAGAATTCATACAACTAAAATTGAAGGGAATAGAATTGAGATCGTGTTTTGATTTCTACCCAGAGAGCTGTGTTGAGAATCGTGAAGCTCCTTGTGACCACAGCTCTTCTCCAGCTATACAGAAGTACAAGTCTCGGCTTTAAGTTGGGTGCATCTCAATTTCGTAGAAAGACCCCTCCGCCTTCGGCACCTCCCCTTAGCCAGGGGAGGAGGGGCGGGGCTGCGATCGCCAAAGTGAGATTCACCCTTTAAGTTACCCTCACCGGTTGCAGGTTCGAGAAATGGGTGCATCTCAATTTCGTAGAAAGACCCCTCCGCCTTCGGCACCTCCCCTTAGCCAGGGGAGGAGGGGCGGGGTTGCGATCGCCAAAGTGAGATTCACCCTTTAAGTTACCCTCACCGGTTGCAGGTTCGAGAAAGTGGATTTGGAGGCGTAACGAGATCGCAAGCGGGATTTCCTTCAGATGTAACAACTCGATCGACGAACAAATGAGTCACATCTAAGTGCAGCTCGATCGAGCGATTGTGAGAGGAACAGCGCAGGGTGAAAAATTTGCTTTGAGGTGGGCAATTCGGAGGTCAAACGCACGAATAAACCCGGTTTCGCGAAGAAGCCGGGTTTGAGGCGGTTTGAATTTAGGTGAAGAACAGTTAAATGACTAATCCCAACCCCAATAACAGGCCACTGGCGAAGTGTAAGTTAACGGCGATAAACTTACAGTTGCTGACGAGTTCGGGTCGATCGTGATTTTCTCCAACGTGTTGCACCAGCTTCACCGCAAAGGGAAGACTCGCCAAACACAGCAAAGCCCACGGTGATACGTCACCCAATGCGACGGCGATCGCCACAGCCAGAAACATCGTCCCACTCAGCCAAGGTAATAATTTCGCGCCCCGTTCCGTTCCCAATCGCACGATGGGCGATCGCTTTCCAGCAGCGAGATCGTCCTCGACTTGGTGAAAGTGAGAACAAAACAAAATCAAACTCGTGGCCGTTCCCACGAATGTCGAAGTGGCTACGAAGGCGAGTGGATTTTCCAGCAGTCCCGTCCAACTTTGGGTTTGGCTGTAATACGCTGCTGCGAGTGCCATCGGCCCGAACGTAACGAAACAGATGAATTCACCGAGACCGTGGTAGCCGAGACGAAACGGCGGCCCCTGATAGCTATATCCCAAGATGCAGCAGGCGAGAACGATTTCGAGAACTGTTAAATCGCGTTGCCACCAAGCGATAGCCAGAATCCCCGAAATGCCAAGGGCTAAAAAGAGATTCGACAGCCAAAAAATCAACGATCGATTCCCAGTTAAATTCACTAAAGAATGAGCTTTGTTTTTATCGATTCCCGTATCCGAATCGAAGACATCATTACTGAGATTTAACCACGCAATAATTAAGATTGCAGAAATTAAAAAGCTAGAAAAAAAACGAGTTTCAAGATGATGGTTTTCGGCAACTGCAAGTGCTGTTCCAACCCAAATTGGAATAACAGCAACAGTATACATGGGAGGTTTAATAGCCGCAAACCACAACTTTGAAGAACTCGACGCAAGGGATCTCGTAGTCATTTGCGCTCGTTCAATTTAGGTTCACCGAAGTCTTTTCATTCTACAATTATTCACGAAACAGCGGTAGATACTCAGTAACGACTCAGTCGATACTCAATTGTAGACGCTCGAATTCTGTCCGTCGCTACGATCGATCGCCCGACTACAACTTGAGGAAGAGGGGGAAAATCATCAAGAATCAGTGCTTCTCCTGACCGCACGCGGGGCGCAGTCGAACGTCAATTGGACGTTTCATGCCCCACGTTTTTCAAACATCAGTGGTACTTTGGTACTCAGGCGGCTAGTCTGACGGGACATCTGCACGTAAGGGCCTCGGCACGAGTCAGTGTCTCTCCCCCAGGGCAGACACGAGTCAGTGTCTCTCCCCCAGGGCAGACACGAGGCACTGCCCCTACCTTTGTAACTGGCGGTCTGGTCGCGAAAGCGGGATCGATTTTTAATTTAATAAAACTTTACATCCGTCCAGTTCATGTCAGTTAAACTCAGCCCGAAAAACTTTTTTCAAACTTGTCAAGACATCGAAGCATTTCTTTTCAATTGTCAGAAAAGATCGGTTGAAAAACACCATCCCCAGTGGGTGAGTCTATCGTGGGAACTGCCGTCGATCGATCCTCTCATCGCGTTCGATCGACTGAGGAAACTCGAGTGTTCTCGACTCCTCCAGAACGGACAGCAACATTTTTACTTAGAAAATCCCAACCAAAATACGGCGATCGCAGCGGTTGGGACGGCCAGTCACTTTTGCACAGAAGGCGCAAAGCGCTTCGATCTCGCCCGCGAATTTGTCGAACGTTGTACGGCCAACGCCATCGTCCCGGGAGAGCGCGATCTTCGCGATAACGAACTTCGTTTTTTTTGTAGTTTTACCTTTTTCGACGATCCCGGTCGAGAGGTAGCGTACAGCGTCCCGACTCGCACAGACATCGTCTTTCCCGCCGTAACCGTTTTTCTTCCCCACTGGCAGATCGCGCGAACCGAACGCCAAACCACCGCAGTCTGCAATCTCGCCATCCGCGCCGACAGCGAGATCGAACATCTGGCCCGTCAAACCTGGCAAGTTCTCGATCGATTAAAATCCCTTCCCGTTAGCGAAATCTCCGACTCGAAACCTCGATCTCGCAACTCGTTCGGCACGCGATCTCGTCCTCCACACCCTCCCAAACGCCTGCAACCCGACTTTCGCGAACTCGATCGATTTAAGCAATCTGTCGTTCGCGCCCTCGATGCCATCGCGACTCAATCCCTCCATAAAATCGTCCTCTCCCACGCCATCGATCTCGTCGCCGCAACGCCCTACGATCTCACTCGATCGTTGCAAAACCTGCGCTGTCTTTACCCCGACTGTTACACCTTCGCCACCGGAAACGGACGCGGGCAACACTTCATCGGCGCGAGTCCCGAACGCCTCCTACAAATCCAAACCGGAGAACTCCTCGCCGATGCCCTCGCCGGTTCCGCACCACGGGGCAAAACGGCCGCCGCTGACGCGCACCTCGCCAACCGTCTACTTTGCGACAATAAAGAACTCCACGAACACCGAGTTGTCCTGCACTTCATCCAACAGCACTTGCAAGCCTTAGGCTTGACGCTGCGTCCCATTCCTCCGATGCGCCTGTTGCAACTGTCCAACATCCAACACCTTTGGACTCCCGTTCGCGCCACTGTTCCCGAGGGCGTGCATCCATTGCAAGTGCTGGAACGATTGCACCCAACCCCGGCCGTTGCAGGCGTTCCTCGAACCCTAGCCTGCGACGCGATCCGTCAGTGGGAAGCGTTCGATCGACAGTTATACGCCGCCCCCCTCGGTTGGATTGACAGTGCGGGAAACAGCGAGTTCGTCGTCGGCATTCGATCGGCACTCCTCGACGGCGATCGCGCCCGTCTCTACGCGGGGGCGGGTATCGTTGCCGGTTCCGATCCCGAAAAAGAGCTCGCCGAAATTCAGTTGAAACTGCAAGCGTTGTTAAAAGCCCTGGCGTAACCCGTCGCCAGTTACCCGCCACCAGTTACCCGCGACAGGGGTTTCCAGCTACGGGTTTCTCCCCTTCTGCGTTTCTCCCCCTTCCATTGCCTCATCTCCCGGCAATCGGGCGAGATGGACGATACCGTCACCTTGATTGACGAGGGGGTTGCGGGTCATGCCGATGGCGATGCCGTCACAGGGGGAAACGACCTTGGCGGCGACATTCCCAAAGGCATCGACGATGAGACCGAGTTTTTGCTTTCGTCGAACCTCCTGTCCCAACTCCACATCGAGGAGGAGAATACCACCTCTCGGCGATCGAATCCATTGCGTTTTTCGCACTTTGACGGGCGCGATCGAGGGCGGACTCAGGGCAATTTCGTACATTCCCAACACCCCCATCACGCGCAAGATGCCGTTGACACCGACGACGATCGCCTCTCGATCGAACCGCAACGCTTCTCCGGCTTCGTACAGCAGCACCGGGATGCCCTGTTGAGTGGCAGCTTGGCGTAACGACCCGTCGCGGATGGTCGAGTGGACGATAACCGGGGCCCCAAAGGCCGCCGCACAGCGATAGGTTTCCGGATCGTCGAGGTTTGCCCGCAGTTGGGGTAAATTCGTGCGGCGATCCGAGGCGGTATGTAAATCGATGCCGTGCGTGGATTTGCGAACGACTTCTTGCATAAACAAGTTCGCCAACCGCGAAGCCAAAGACCCACGGGGCGAACCAGGAAACGATCGATTCAAATCCCGTCGATCGGGTAAGTATCGCGACTGTTCGAGGAAGCCGAAAACGTTGACGATGGGAACGGCGATAACGGTTCCTTTCAGCTGTTCGGGAACGATGAATTCCAAGGTGCGGCGAACGATCTCGACTCCGTTAATTTCGTCGCCGTGAATGGCAGCACTCAGCCACAACACCGGGCCGGACTCACAGCCGTTGATGACGGTAACGGGAAGCGAGATCGGCGTTTGAGTGACCAATCGCGCAACGGGAATTTCAATGTGACAGCGAGACGACGGTGAAACGACGGTTCCACCGATTTCGATCGAGCAATCGTCCATAAAGATCGAGCCGGGGCCACTGGGCAGGTGAAAAGACAGTTACGATCGGGCTTAGAGTTGGGATAACCGTTGCCAGACCTTAATACGGAATTCGATCGCGAGGAGCGCTCGATCCGGCTTTTTTTTCGATAAACTCGATAATTTTTCCCGCCACATCAACCCCCGTCGCCGCTTCAATTCCTTCCAATCCCGGTGAAGAGTTCACTTCCATGACGACTGCACCGTGGTTGGAACGCAACAGATCGACCCCGGCAATCTTCAATCCCATTGCTTTCGCTGCCCGCACGGCGGTCGATCGTTCTTCTGGCGTGAGTTTAATTTTTTCCGCCTTACCGCCTCGATGAAGGTTCGATCGAAATTCTCCCGGTGCGCCTTGACGTTTCATCGACGCGACGACCTTGTCGTTGACGATAAAACAACGAAGATCTGCGCCGCGCGCTTCTTTAATAAATTCTTGAACCAAAATATTAGCATCCAAGCCGCGAAACGCTTCGATGACCGATTTGGCAGCTTGGTCGGTTTCCGCCAACACGACTCCGATGCCTTGCGTTCCTTCCAATAACTTGATCACCAACGGCGCACCGCCGACGATGCCGATGATGCCTTCAATGTCTTGTGTCGAATGAGCAAATCCCGTCACCGGCAAACCAATGCCTTCCCGCGCGAGAATTTGCAAACAGCGCAATTTATCTCTCGATCGAGAAATCGCCTGAGATTCGTTGGCCGTAAACACGCCCATGATTTCAAATTGCCGGACGACTGCCGTACCGTAAAACGTATTGGAAGCGCCAATTCGCGGGACGATCGCGTCAAAATTTTCAAGCAGTTGCCCTTGATACATCACAGACGGACGAAGAGAGGTGATATTCATATAGCAGCGCATATGATCGACCACTTTCATATGATGCCCTCGTTTTTCGCCAACTTCCTTGAGTCGTTTGGTCGAATACAGGGATGGATCTCGAGATAAAATCGCGATTTTCATCGGTTGCAAATTCGATGGTAGTGTTTAACGTCCCGATGGCGGAAATTAACGATCGACACTGAGGAGATACGACTTCCCCGGATCGACAAAAAAACGCCCTCGGACAGCTTGACGACCCAACAGCATTCGGAAGCCCATGACGTCGCGATTGGTCAGTGTCAGTTCGATCGACCAGCGTTGTCCGGCCAGTTCGATCGACGTGAGGATCGCGTACCGCAATTCAGCTTTCCCGCCTGAATTGCGAACTTCCCGACGATCGAACACCTCGGCTTCAGTCTCGACGGTATCGATCTCGTTCCGTTGGAATGGATGGACTTTAAACCGAACCTTTTGCGTACCGTTTGCCAAAAACGGACGAATATCAAAAGCGTGGAGCGCAGAAGAGCGAGCGCCCGTATCGACTTTCGCTTTGACTTCAGAAATCCCGAGATCCGGCAGTGCGACCCACTCCCGCCAACCCATCCTTTCTTTTGGCATCATAGCGTCTCTCAAACAGTCGTCTGGTTAGAGTTCTGCCGGGTTGTCGAAAGGGTCGATCGGCACTTTTTCGAGCGCGGACGGTCTTGGAAAATAGACCGCTTTGCGATCTTAGCGCGATCCGAATGAGAACGACCCCCCACGGCTTCGCCTTGGCGGTACTCGCCGCTTTTGCCACTTTGACTTCCCAGCCAGTTGTCAGTCAACCTTCCGAAACGCCCGATACACTTCGGTTTGAATGTAGCGCGCGAGATCGTGCTTGGACTTTGGAAGCTGTCACTGTTCGCACAAGCGGGACGGAATTGGTTTCAGATCGGCAACCGTTAGTACGATGGAATCGAGATCGATCGTCCGATACAATGTCATTCCGTCAGTGTCGAGACGCAGCACAGCAATTACAACTTGCGGTCAGTCGCGGTACGCTCGAATATTTAACATTAGGTCGTGTAGACGGTCAACTGGTTTTGTGCATGGTCGAGGATCGTCGATCGGGGTGTAACGAAGCCAACGTCGTGGCGATCGTCCCAGAAACGGGACGCAACGCTCAAACGGTAATGTCTCAACTGTTCGATCTCGACTTTTTGCCCCCCGAACCTCAATGTGATATCGACGAGATGGTTTATCTCGACGTTCGGACTTATCTGGCACGAGATCCCGAGTTACCCGTGTCTTGTCGTTGTTATTGCGGTGTTTGTGCCTGCCCGAGATGAAGTGGGGAGAAGCTCCGCTCGAATTCGATCGATCTAAGCGAAAGGATAAGCTCGTGAATCGCAGACATTCCAATCTAATTCAGGGATGGATTTGTCGAACGTGTCAGTGTGTTTTAGATCTTGGGAAAGGTTGACTCAAGCTCGTTTTCAGCTGTGAAGCGCTGAATAGGTAAACTTCTTGTCATGGTTGTTCGCTGCGAGATCTCAACCCTCAAAAAAACTTGTAAAAAAATGTAAAAATACAGATCTATTTTAAAGGTATAGCTTTAAATTTTAAATAGAATTACTGAGGAGTGCTGTTTATATTTCGACAACCAAAATAAAGCAAAACCTCAATAAAGTTTACGATACTTTATCGTCTTTGTAGATCCCAAAAATTACCAAGATATTAGATATTATCCGATCTGCTTTGGGAAGAGGGGGGAGGTAGGAATTTTGTTTTTTGAAAGAATAGCAGCTTGACATTCTTCATCTTGATATCTACCAGACGCCAAAAATACTCGATCTGAATTGGGGAATCTATCAAAAATAAAAGCTCAGATCGAATCCACAGAAAGCGACAAATATCACAAACTTTACTGGATTCTGCCAAAAGGGATGACATCATCAAGCTAGATTTTGCAGAATCTAAAAAAAAATTCGAGACAACTCAAAAATTAATTTTTGGAGCAACAAAGCTAGCCATAAGATGACGGACATCCTCGAACGGTCGACATTCGTAAGAGGGGTCATTTAAAATGTCCGACGAATTATTTTCAAATGAAGTATCGATCGATGCCGACGATCTCTTGGAAGATCGGAATCTAATTCTCGTTTCTTCACAACCACGAAGCTACAGTGGCCGAGTTGGAGATGCAGAAGCGGAAGAATCGTTTCGATTTACCTTGGGAGCGAAAAACGATTTCGCTCTGTCTTTAAACAATTTAGATGCCAATGCTGACGTTGAAATTCGAGACGAAGGCGGCAACGTCATCTTGAGTTCGACACGGAGCGGAAAGGCTGACGAATCGATCGAGGGAGTTCTCGATACCGGGACTTACAGCATTCATGTATTTTCGGTTGACGAATCCGTCACAGACTACGATCTGAGTCTGTCTGTCACACCACAGATCGAAGGAGTTACAACAACTGGTTCAGATACCCTTTTCTTCGCACAAACTGATGAGTCGGGTCCACTCATCGGAATGAGCGATCTTCGTTCCGATCTCCGTTTTACCGGAGTGGATGGCAGTGGATTTTCCGTCGCTATCCTCGACACGGGAATTAACTTAGCCCATCCTTTCTTTGGTCCCGACAACAATAACGACGGTGTCGCCGATCGAATTGTTGCCGGTCGTGATTTCGTGGGAGACCGTCCAGATCCTCTAGATATCAGCGATCGAGACGGACACGGCTCTAACGTTTCCAGTATTGCAGCCTCTTCTGACAATACGTTTACCGGAATCGCTCCCGGTGCTGACATCATTCATCTCAGGGTTCTTGACGATAACGGAGATGGAACCTCTGCCTCGATCGAGCAAGCCTTACAGTGGTTTTTAGGCGATGAAGCTGGAATTCCACGGATCGAACTGTACAACATTGCCAGTATCAATATGTCGCTGTCTGATCGTGGAAATTACGATACACCAGTGTCACGCCACGGTTTGGGCGACGAGTTACAAGCACTCGTAGATCGAGGGGTCGTTGTAATCTCTGCATCCGGCAACCACTTTGACTACTACGGCAGCCAGCAAGGAGTAGGTTATCCAGCAGCCGATCCCAATTCCCTTTCCATTGGAGCCGTGTGGGATGCCGACAACGGCGGGCCATGGGGGAACGATATCACCACGGGGCCCGATCGAATTACGAGCTTCTCCCAGCGCCACGAGACCCTGACAACAGTTTTCGCACCCGGAGCCTTTATCACGGGGGCAAATGCGAATGCCATGAATCCTGGAACTGTTGACATGGCTGGAACGAGCCAAGCTGCACCTCATGTTGCGGGTATGGCAGCTTTGAGCCAGCAGTTAGCCGAACAAACCTTGGGTCGTCGTTTGACTCCTGACGAATTTTCCCACTTGTTGGTCTCGACAGGCGTGACGATTAACGACGGCGACGACGAAGACGACTACGTCATCAATACAGGATTAGACTTCCAGCGTGCCGATATGTTCGCCCTCGCTGAAGCCATTTCTAACTCCGTCGTAACAGTGGACACCCTGGAGGATGAAAATGACGGCGATCTAAGTCCTGGTGACGTTTCCCTGCGGGAAGCCTTAGATGTCGTAAGCCCAGGCGGAACGATTCTGTTCGACCCCAACCTCTTCAACTCGACACCTCAAACGATCGATCTCAATGGGGAAGAACTCGTCGTCAATAAAGACGTAGTCATTGACGGACCGGGTGCAGACAAACTTACGATTAATGCAGATGGATCGCGCGTCTTCCTCGTTTACGATGGCGATGACATCACCAAAAACGAAGTTGTCATTCAGGGACTTACTCTCAGTGGCGGTTCGGAATTCGGTGGTGGCATCCTCAACCAAGAAAACCTGACTGTTCTCAACAGCACCATCTCTGAAAACTACACCAGCGGTCCAGGTGCTGGAATCTATAACTGGGATTTTGCAACACTGACTCTGGAAAACAGTACCGTTGCTCACAACTTTGCTGAAAATACACCGTTCCATGGTGGAGGTGGAATCTTCAACGATCGAGAAGGTCTTCTCACCGTCAAGAACAGCACCATTTCGTCGAATGAAGTCAAATACGGTAGTGGCGGTGGTATCTCTAACAAAGGATTTGCCACGGTGACGGACAGTACTATTGCCTTCAATACCGCTGAAAATCACGGAGGGGGCATGGTTAACTTAGGTGGCGAGGTCTATGTCGGGAGTTCGATCGTTGCCAAAAACATGGCAGGTTACGAAGGCAATGACGTTGCAAGCCCTTACGGCGGACGATTCACCAGCTTTATCAGCGAGGGGTACAACTTAATTGGGGATGGAACGGGTAGCGTCGGTTTCATCCATGATGTCAATCACGACATCGTAGGAACTATTGACGATCCCATCAATCCCTTGCTTCGCCCCTTAGCCGACTATGGCGGCCCGACGCAAACTCACGCACTCCTGAACCGAGCATTCGATCAGATGTATCGCGGCGGTCGAGCGGATAACTTCTCACTCGCCAATGGTGTAGAACGCGCGCATCCGAGCAGTGGTTTGATCGACCGCCTCCAAGAGATCGAAAACCAAATCCCCTACCAAGCCAATGTCTTCCCGTTGATGGATTTTGACGAACCGGATGGCAATCCTCCAGGCGAACGAGATATCAATCGAGTGTTCGCTCATACGTTCTCTGGACTTCCCCAAGGTACTTATCAATCAGCCAGCTTGGAAATTCGGATGAAACCAAACGGTGAATTGTCCTCCAACGATTTAATCGAATTGAGCTTTACGGACGACAGTGGAAATCGCGTCCATCCAGGCTGGCAAGTGGAAATCGGAACGTTGGCCGGGACGAGTTGGACGACTGGCAATATCGGAAGCGGACAAACGTTTAATCTCGATCTGAGTAATTTATCCTCGGGTGGAACGACGATCGACCTGCTGCCGCAACTCGGACAGTATGAATTCCTGGATGTTCTTGTTGTTGACGATACCAGTGTCGATTACATGAAGTTAATCGTTCGGGGTGATTCTTACAGTCCGGCAGTCGATGCGGCAAATCCTAGCTACTTCCCGTCAACCGATCAGCGCGGTGTGTCTCGTCCGCAAGGTAGCGCTCCGGATATCGGCGCCTATGAATTCCAAGTTGGCGGTGGTGATGATGGCCCCGAAAATCGCAGTCGGACTGGATCGATCGATCCGCTGACAGAAGGCGGCCCAGACATGGCTGCGTACAGCGCTCCTAACGGGATGGTTGCCGAACCGTTACTCTGGTCTACACAAACGCCACTTGTCGAAGTGCTGGCCGATTTCGAGGCGGGAATCGGGACGATCGATCGCAGCGATCTGAGTGTCGATAACGTACAACCGCCCATGGGTGTAGACAGTCTCGCTTACGGATCGATCGATCCGGCTGGATTGGCAGACGAATCCCGTATGGCGATGACTGACTTGGCGAACGAGTCTATCTTCTGACCTTCCCCGTTCGCGTTGACCTCAAAACATCGACATCAAAGCACTTTGAACCCCAGTTGTCGAAAAACTGGGGTTTTTTCTAAAGACCTGGCGAGGCACGATATCCTCAAAAACCATGGCGCTCTTTCTCAGACATTTCCAATTCCTCATTTCCCATTACCCATTAACATAAATTATTGCAACGTGTAACGGCTAAGAGTATCCATGAAATTCAACGCGATCGAAACTGCACTGTTGGATTGGTCGGGAGATGTCCTCGCCATCGCTTTGTCGGAAGAGAACGTGGAGCTGACCGGCGAGTTGGCGAAACTCGACGAAAAACTCGCAGGTACGCTGAAGGAGCTGATCGAAGAGACAGAATTTGAGGGCAAATTGGGCAGCGGTGCGGTCACTCGCGTTGGGGGAGGCAGTGCCGTTCGTAAAATTATCGTGGTGGGATTGGGTAAGGCCGCTCGATCGAACGACTGGCGGCGAGGAGCCGCAACGATGGCGCGTCTGGCCAAACAAGAGAAATGTCAGACGGTTGGGGTCAGCGTTCCGGTGTGGAACGACGATGCCGCTTCGACAGTTCGGGCCGTCGTAGAAGGATTTGAACTGACGCTTCATCAAGACACCCGCTTTAAATCAGAAAACGATAAGGGATCGAGCCTCGAAACTGTCGATTTACTCGGATTCGGCGGACAAGACGAAGCGATTGACAAATCACTCAAAATATGCTCAGGCACGATCTTGGCGCGAGAACTGGTGGCCGCACCCGCGAATGTCATCGACCCCGTAACCCTCGCCGAAACGGCCCAGTCCATGGCGACTGAATACAGCTTAGACCTGGAAATCCTCGAAAAAGAGGACTGCGAAAAACTCGGGATGGGCGCGTTTCTCGGAGTCGCCCAAGCTTCCGATTTACCGCCGAAATTCGTTCACCTGACCTACAAACCCCAAGGCACGCCCCGCAAAAAACTGGCGATCGTGGGGAAAGGCTTGACTTTCGACTCCGGCGGACTCAACCTCAAAACCGGGGGAAGCGGCATCGAAACCATGAAAATGGATATGGGCGGTGCGGGGGCGACGTTCGGCGCAGCCAAAGCCATCGCGCAATTGAAACCCGATGTCGAAGTTCACTTTATCTCGGCCGTCACGGAAAACATGATTAGCGGACGCGCCATGCACCCTGGCGACATCCTCACTGCTTCCAACGGGAAAACCATCGAAGTGAACAATACCGACGCAGAAGGCCGACTCACCCTCGCCGACGCGCTGGTGTTTGCCGATAAGTTAGGCGTTGACGCGATCGTCGATTTGGCAACGCTGACAGGGGCTTGCGTGGTGGCCTTGGGTAATTCGATCGCTGGATTGTGGAGTCCCGACGACGACTTGGCCAAAGCGCTTTTGAGTGCGTCGGAACGTTCCGGAGAAAAACTTTGGCAGATGCCTTTGGAAGACCCCTATTTCGAGCTGATGAAATCTCTGCACGCGGACATGAAAAATACGGGAAGCCGCGCAGGGGGAGCGATTACAGCAGCACTGTTCTTGAAACAGTTCGTCGAGAAAACCCCTTGGGCCCACTTAGATATCGCTGCACCCGTTTGGACGGATAAAGATAACGGTTACGACAACACCGGGGCAACGGGGTTCGGCGTGCGTCTGTTAGTCGATTGGGTGTTGAGTTAGACCTTTGGGGAAGGTGAAGAGATGAGGGGGTGAGGAGATGAGGAGGTGATGGGGCCGCGCAATCGCAAATCGTAAATCGTAAATCGTAAAGTGTTTGATGAACTCGAATTTTCGGAACGCCGTTCGGCTGTGGTGGAACGCACCGGAAAAGTTTCCTTCGGTGGTTTGGGGCTTGTCGCTGTCGGTGTTGTTGGTGGCGGCTGTTTTGGCGTTCGTGTATCACTTGGGAAGCACGAATCTGATCGATGAAACCGAACCGTTGTTTGCTGAGGCCGCCCGCCAAATGACGGTGACGGGGGATTGGATTACACCGTATTTCAACGGTGAAACCCGATTCGACAAACCGCCGTTGGTGTATTGGCTGATGGCGATCGGATATTTGACGATCGGGACGAGCGAATGGGCGGCGAGATTGCCATCGGCGTTATCCGCGATCGAACTCATGGGTTTGACGTTCGCGACGCTTTGGCGGTTCGTTCCCCCAGCGAGTCCGGCGGGACGGGGTTGGTTGATGCCTTGGAGTGCTGGAACTCTGGCGGCGGTGGCGATCGCCTTTAACCCGCAAACGATTGTTTGGGGGCGCACGGGGGTTTCGGATATGCTGCTGTGTGCTGGTTTGGGATCGTCGCTACTATCGTTTTTCTGGGGATATGCCAGCGAGGGACAGACTAAGCAGCGATGGTATGGAGCGTTTTTCGTCTTTGCGGCATTGGCGGTTTTGACGAAAGGGCCAATCGGAATCGTGCTTCCGGCGTTAATTGTGGCGGCGTTTTTGCTGTACGCGGGAAACTGGAAAACCGTGCTGCGAGAAATGCGTCCGCTGCGGGGAATACTTCTGTTTCTCGCGATGACGGTGCCTTGGTATCTGTTGGTGATGCAGGCGAACGGTGAAGCTTATATCGAGAGTTTCTTCGGTTATCACAATTTCGATCGATTTACACGAGTGGTCAACAATCACAGCGCTCCGTGGTATTTCTACTTTGGGGTGGTATCGATTGGGTTTGCCCCCTGGTCGGTGTATCTTCCGGCTTCGATCGCTCGTTTGGGCGTTTGGCACCGTCGAGAATGGCAACAACTCCCACGCCCGAAGCAGTTGGGCGGGTTCGCACTGGTTTGGTTTGCGGGGGTGTTTCTGTTCTTTACGGCAGCGGTGACGAAGTTGCCGAGTTACGTGTTACCGCTGATTCCAGCAGCGGCGATTTTGGTGTCGCTGTTGTTGAGTGAGGAACTGTTGCACCGTCCGACGTTGAAGCGGGGGTGGCTGTTGGTGAGTCACTGGTTGAGTTTTGCTGTGTGGGTGGCGATGGCGATCGCCCTGGCAACGTTGCCACTTTGGATTGGCAAAGATCCCGTCGTCGGCGATATCGATGCCAAGCTGTTCGAGTCGAGGTTGACGTTATGGGGTTCGGGGGTAGCGATCGCGATTGCCATGTCGATCGAGGCAGTATTACTCAGCCGTCACCGCCGATCGATCGCTGTCGTTCACACGATCGGTTTCGCCGTCTTTTTAACGCTCGTCATTCATCCGACGTTTGAATGGCTCGATCGATGGCGTGCCGAACCCATGCGAGAACTGGCAGAAGCCGTCAACCGAGATCGCCGTCCGGGTGAGGAACTCATGGCCCTCGGATTTAAAAAGCCCTCCCTGGTGTTTTACACGCAGCAACCCGTCGAATATCTCTCTCGTCCGTCGTTGGGACGAGAATATTTACGAGAACGAGTACAGTTGCATCCCGAGTTGCTATCGACGTTGGCAATTGGCGATAAAAAGCGACTGCGACAATTGGGGTTGCGAGACGAACAGTTCGATCGATTAGAAAAAGTCGGACGCTATCGTTTGATTCGGGTGTACCTCGATCGATTGGACAAATACACCTACAAAGACGACGATTGACAGTCGCCAGTCACCAGTCGCCAGTCACCAGTCGCCAGTCACCAGTCGCCAGTCGCCAGTCACCAGTCGCCAGTCACCAGTCGCCAGTCGCCAGTCACCAGTCACCAGTCACCAGTTAATGGTAGGGGCGGGGTTACCCCGCCCAAGGCAAGGCTTGCCGACAAATCCCGAATCCGAACCCATCAAGCAGCCCCGTTCGTTTCATCGAATTTATTCGTCAACCACACCGATTGATACGGTTCGAGAATAAACGTGTCGTGAATGTTGCTGATAATTTTTCCGCTAATCAAATCGCACCAAGGATCGGTACAGACGAGATTGATTTCCGTCAAATATAATTGCTGAACGCGATCGCTGAGGTTGTGAATCGAGAAAATACTCTGATCGCGATTCATACTTTGCCGCCAAAAACCGAAAAGGGATTCTTTGAGATGCAGGGTGTATTGGGTGGCGTTGGGATGAAATGCCGGTTGGCGGCGGCGAATCTGAATCAGCCGACACATTTCTCGTAACACGATCGACTGCGGTGATGTCGGATCGGCGAGTAGTTGTTCTAACTCGTCGTAGTCCCATTGATGGCGGTTGATCGATCGCTTGCGTCCCGTGTGTTGAAAGTTCGCTCGATCGTTCGGCGTAGCCAACAAACTATGAATGTAAAAGGCCGGAATGCCCTCCAACGCCATCATCATGGTCTGAGAACACAAGAAACGCTGAATCTGCCATTTATCTTCCCCTTTCACGGTGCCTTTCATCGCGTCGAACAGGGAAATATTGACTTCGTAAGGACTTTCACTACCGTTCGCCTTGCGTCTCATGCTGATTTCTCCACCGAACCGCTTCATGGTTGAAATCAGCGCGTAAGATTCTTCATCCGTTAACAAGCCTTCCGTCGGACGCAAACCGATGCCGTCGTGAGAGGCGGCAAAATTCAAGTACGCACAGCCAATGGGGGCAGGGGGCATACTCATCATCCAGGTTCGCAGGTGATCGGATTTACCCTGTAACAGCGCGTTCAGTACCAGCGGCGGCAAACTGAAGTTGTAAATCATGTGCGCTTCGTTGCGGTTGCCGAAATAGCTGAGGTTTTCGCGGTTGGGAACGTTAGTTTCGGTAATCAACGCCACGCCGGGATCGACGAATTGCAAAATTTCCCGCAACAGTTTGATGGCGGCGTGGGTTTGTGGCAAATGAATGCAGGGAGTCCCCAGTTCTTTCCACAGGTAGCCGATGGCATCGAGGCGCACGTACTTGGCACCAACGCGCACGTAAAACAAAATGATTTTGACGAATTCGAGTAAAACCTCGGGATTGGCGAAGTTGAGATCGATTTGGTCTTCGCTAAACGTCGCCCAAACGTGTTTTTCGCCGTCAGGTGTTCCGACGGGAACGAGGAGTCTACTGCTGCGAGGACGGACGACTTGGGAAATATCGGTATCCTGGGGGACAGTAATAAAATAGTCGCATCCGGGTTTTTCTCCCCGTCGAAATTGCTCGAACCATTCGCTTTGACTCGAAACGTGGTTGATGACAAAATCGACCATGAGGTTGAATTGTTCGGCGATGCGTCGGATGTCGTCCCAATCGCCGAGATCGGGGTTCACTTTTAAATAGTCGATGACCGAAAATCCGTCGTCAGAACTGTAGGGGAAAAATGGCAAGATGTGAACCCCGGAAATGGTGTCGCCGAGATAGTCGCGGAGGAATCGATCGAGGGTGGCGAGGGGTTTTTCGCCGGAACCGTGGAGCGTGTCGCCATAGGTAATCAGCAGGATGTTCTGTTGGTTCCACTTGCCGAAATCTTCTTCGACCAAGTCGGAGAAGTCCTCGCTGACAAGATTGTAGAGTCGATCGAGCAGTTGCGATGCAATTTGGGGGCCGTAGATTTTCGTGAGTAGCGGTAAAATCCGTAACGAAAAAACGTCAAAGCGCTTGGGAGTTTGTGTCATCGTCATCGGTCTACAATAGGAAAGCTGATTGTTAGAGGTTAGGGTAGGATACCCAGTGACAAAAAATTGACTGCTGAGTTACCGCAGCCAGTGCTCGAGGTATCGCGAGATGTTAAGAAAACTTAAATTTGGAAGCTAGGTTCCCGTTGCCTTGTGGGACAAGCTACTGGAAATTTACCGAAGCGTCAAGTCTTCAAATCACACGCGAAATGACCCGATATTTTTTGCGGCGACTGTTAATTTCAGTTCCGACGCTCATCGCGATCGGTATTATTATCTTCGGTGTTTTAGCGCTTGCTCCCGGAGATCCGATGGGTGAGTTTGCAACAAATCCTGCAATTACAGCGGAAGTTCGCGAAAATATCCGTCGATCGCTCGGACTCGACCAGCCCATACAGGTACGCTATGTTAAATGGGCTTTGGCATTTGTACGGGGAGATATGGGGTATTCGTTCACCAGTCGCGCCCCGGTCAGTCAGTTAATTATAGAACGACTTCCAGCGACGCTATGGGTTGTCGGTTTGGGGTATGTTTTCGCAATAATTTTGGCGATTCCGTTGGGTACGATTTCAGCGTTAAAACGACATACGACTTTCGATCGAGTCGCAACCGTTTTTGCATTTCTATGGTTTTCGTTACCGCCGTTCTTTACAGGATTGCTGTTTATTTTAATTTTCAGCGTTCGTCTCGATTGGTTTCCGTTTATTTATAACAGCACGCTCGACGTCAAGGATTGGTCGAGTTTTGTCGCACAGGTAAAACAGTCGATTATGCCGATCGCCGTGTTGGGATTGTATCAAGCAGCAATGTTAATGCGCTTCGTTCGATCGTCGATTCTCGAACAACTGAATCAGTCTTACGTTCGCACCGCCTACGCCAAAGGGCTATCGCAGTTTTCCGTCGTTCGACGTCACGTGTTGCGAAATGCCTTGATTCCCGTTGTGACCCTCGTGGCTTTGGATATTCCCGCTGTTTTTGCAGGGGCGTTAGTGACGGAACAGGTCTTTCGGGTTCCCGGTATCGGCGCGTTACTCATTGAGTCGATTTATCGCAGCGATACCCCTGTCGTGATGGCGATTACGTTTATTTACGCGATTTTAATCGTTGTTTTTAACCTCATTGCCGATCTGCTGTACGGTTGGCTCGATCCGAGAGTACGATACGAATCGTAATGAAATGAAGCTTTACAATTTTCCTGGAAGTTCTGTCGAAATTATATGCGGGGAAAACGCCGATGAATCTGGAGATCGATCGATCGCCTGCGCTGAGTTTTTATACGACGATGGCGCACTATAACATTTGGATGAATCAAAAGTTATACGATGCGTGCGAACAGATTTCCGACGAAGAACGAAAGCTCGATCGAGGGGCGTTTTTTAAGTCGGTTCACAGTACGCTCAATCATTTACTATTTGGCGATTTAGCCTGGATGGGGCGGTTTATCGATCGAAAACTCACCGATAAAAAAATCGGCGAAGATCTTTACGAGAGTTTTGACGAACTGCGAAGCGCCCGAGAAAAAACGGATCGCGAGATTCTCGATTGGACGAAAAACCTCTCTTCCGAGTGGTTGGAAAGTTCGATCGTTTACGCCAGCCAAGCCTACGGACGAACTCGCATTTTACCGGCTTGGCTACTCGTCACGCATATGTTTAACCATCAAACCCACCATCGAGGACAACTCACGACGCTTTTAACTCAAATGGGGTACGACGTGGGAAGTACCGATCTCCCGTGGATGCCGAGTTTAGCATATTCCGAGCAATAAACAGCAATAAGCAGGGTAGAGGCGGAAAACCTCCCGCCCTGCCCCAATTACAGCAAATTTTCCTGGGATAACTTCGCGATCGTTTCGACTTTCGATCGAACGCCGAGTTTATTGTAAATTCGTCGTAAATGGGTGGCAACCGTCCAAGGACTGATATTTAACTGTTTTGCAATACATTTATTCGGTAAGCCAGTGGCCACTAATTTCACGATCGAACGTTCGCGGGGACTTAAATGAATGTGCTCGCAATTTTGGCAAGTTTTAGGATTCTCGGAATTATCAGCGCGACACCGAACTAAATAATAGGATGTCTCGTTAATTGTGAATTCTAGAACGACTTTGTAAACAGTATCGCCACTCGAACACAAAACTTTAAGGGACGAATCAGTCTCAGCCTGACGAATGAGACTTTGCAAAGAAGCTTGAAGCATTGTTTTTATAGTTCTCAATCAATACGATCGAGGAGGACATAGGTGGCGAACTGGGTTCGCCACCGAGAGTTGTCCGTGCAGTCGATACATCTCGAACAAATCTCGAATAAATCTCAACAGAAAACAGAACTCAACGAACGGTTTAACCTCGATCTGTCTTAAAGTTAAGCGTCGTCTCAGTAAATCTACGGAAAACTGTGGGGCTTTCCGAGGTGGCGATCTTTCCAGGGTGCAGTTTCGGGATCGAAGTGAGGTGCGTTACCCCCCCAAACTGCTCGATCGACTGTTATTCTAAGGCTTTGTTTCATATCACAAAATATACCATATGTCAAGTCACTACAGGCAGTTACTCGATCGTTTGAGCCGACATCCTTGAAATCGAGGACGAGGCGCGACACGTCCTTCAGGAGAGGGAACTCGTTCGAGTGTCCTTTGAAAATGGGACTGAACGAGAGGTCTACTCGATCGCTACAACGAGAAGTATCAGGGATCGGTCAACCGTTAAGCCAACCGTGACCCCCTGAAATAAACTGACACAGGAGATTTTTTCATGGCTACAGTTCAAGGCTCTCTCGATCGAAGCGACTTTTTACTCGATCGACCCGCAACGTTTGTAGGTGCTGCGCCAACAAACTTTAGCGAACGAGTTGACGAATACGATCTCGAACTCGATGGTGTTACGGGTGGAAGTATTCGTATTGCCCTTACGAGTCTCGAGAACGAGGCCGGAAATACCTTCAATACGTTTCTTCAAGTCATCGACGCGGAGACCGGAGACGTGGTCGCCGACTCTGACAACGACGGTGTCGGAGGCAACTCACTGATCCGAAATACCGAGCCAGACGTATTGGATGGTGACGGTGCAGACGATCCGTTAATCCTCAACGAATTTTCTCCAGAAGGAGGTCGTCAGTACAAAGTCCGAGTAACCAGTCGCTGGGCTTTATGGGACGACGAAAATCCGTACCGCCTAGAAGCAGTTATCGAAAGCGGTGGCGGTACAGTTGCCCTGAGTCCACGACGAAACCAACTCAGTGAAACGGTAACAGGAGAAATTGTCACTCTAGAAGGCCAACTCAACGACATCGACTTTAGCGCTCCGTCTCCGGTTGCAGACTGGTGGGGCATATTCCGGAATACCCGCGTAGACGAATTTCTGCTGGATACTGAAATTGTCGGTCAACCCGTCACGCTGGATTTATTCTCACCTACCGGGGGATTCGACACGTACCTACAGATCGTCAATGCTGAGAACGGTGACATCGTTGCGTTCAACGACGACGACGGTGGTGGAAGTTCCAATTCCCGTATCGAGAATTTTAGCCCCAGTGCGGGTGTTGAATATCGCGTTCGGGTAACGTCGAGCGATCGATTGCCAGAAGACGACAACCCTTACACCCTCCAAGCCAGGGTTGAAGCAGGAACTGTATCGCTCACGCCTCACGAGGTCTATATCCCACCGGAGCCGGAACCCGAACCGGAACCCGAACTACCAACCCTCTCGATCGATGACATCGAAATTCAAGAAGGCATCGAAAGCGGCGTGCAATATGGCGAGTTCACCGTCACCCTATCTGAAGCGAGTGAAGAAACCGTAACCGTAGACTACGTCAGCGTCGATGGTACGGCCACTGCGGGAGACGACTACATCGCTGTCGAACCGGGAACCTTGACCTTCGAGCCTGGGAAAACCCGCCAGACGATTCGCGTTGAAGTTTTGGGTGACATCCAATTTGAAAACGACGAAACCTTTACCGTCGAATTGAGCAACCCCACCCATGCCACCATCGACGACGATCGAGGGATTGGCACCATCGACAACGACGACTTTGAACCCACACCGGCCGATCCCGACGAATATCAAAGTTTCCGTCGTGGCGAGCATGGTTCCCGTCAAGAGCCAGACGACAGTTTACCGGAAAATCAGTTCGACCTGATCGGACTTTCGGGAGGGGACGATCTGATCAACCTCAACATGCCGCCGAACATGGGCAATCCCCCTGTATTTGAAGATCGAAATCCCGCGATTTTAGAAGATGGATCGACAGATTTCGAGAATGCAACTTGGGTTATCGCCCTCGGTGGTAACGATCGATTTATCGGAACGCCTCGTAACGACATTCCCATCGTTGGCAACCAAGGTCAAGATATGTTCGATCTCGGCAACGGCGACGATGTGGCAATCGGCGGACGAGATGACGACGTTCTCAACGGGGACGGCGGCGGTGACATTCTCAACGGCAGTCGAGGCGACGACATCCTCAACGGTGGCGACGGCAGCGACATCCTCAACGGCGGTCAAGGTGATGATATCCTCAACGGCGATGCGGGAAGCGATCGACTGCAAGGCGATCGAGGTCGAGACGTTCTGACTGGCGGTTTGGATGCGGATACCTTCGTTCTCGCGAACAATTCGGGGAACCTCGCCGCCACACCTGGCGAAGCTGACGTGATTACTGACTTTAGCGTTGAAGAGATCGATACGATCCTCTTGCTCGATACCTCCTCCGTCAGTGCAGTGGAATTTGAAGCGTTTGACTTGACAACGGCAACGGGCGATATCGTGGAAAGTACCGCACTGCGCGTCTCGAGTTCTGGACGCTACCTCGGCGTTGTCGAAGGGGTTACCGAAACAGTAATGTCAGGCAATGCTAATTTGCTCCTGCTCGGCTAAAGGCATTCAACCAGCCATTTAACCAAATCCTTCGATCGAAACTGCTCCGAAAACCGGGTTTCTCCAAGAAATCCGGCTTTTTTACACTACCCCTCTCTAACTCTCCCCTTGCAGGGGAGAGCTAAGGAAGATCTTCCTTTTCAACAGTTCTCGCCAGACTGCTCGCAAGCGCCAATGCTCACCCAGGTACTCGAACCATCCGTCCAATGCTCTTTTTTCCAAATGGGTGCGTTGTGTTTGAGCGTATCGATCGCGTATCGACAAGCCTCGAACGCCTCGCCGCGATGGGGACAACCGACGGCGACTAACACGCTGATTGCGCCGACGTGCAACCGTCCAGTTCGGTGGTGAATGACAACGCGACTGACATCGTCCCACTGACGGCGAATTTCGGCGGCGATTTGGCGAAACACTTGCAGTGCCATAGGTTCGTAAGCTTGGTATTCCAAATACTGAACCGCTCTCCCATCGGTATTGTTACGCACCATCCCGCTCATGACGACGATGGCACCGTTTCTCGGATCGTCGGCTAGAGCGTACACTCGATCGAGCGATAGCGGCGCGATCGAGATGGCGAAATTATCCCCTTCATAATCCTGGGGGCGCGTCGTTAGCGATACCGTTGCGTCAAAGGTCATAGCGACTGGGAAAGCGCGACTGAGAAAGCATCTTTTCAGTTTAACGAGAAAGCATCTCACGAGAAACCACCCCCGTAACAATCTCGCCTTGTCAACTCGATAACCCGACGAGTATTATCTGGAGCGTCGATGGTATGGGGATTTAGCAGTTGTGAAAGACCAAATTAATCGGAATTGGGGTCGTTCGGCGATCTCAATTCCCGTCTACGTTCTCGCCTGTTTGGCGGGAATTTGGATAATGTTTTATCCCACGCTGAGCAGTCACTTTGCTCTGATGCAAACCGATCCGGGCGATACTCGACTCAATCAATATTTCCTCGAACATTCTTTCCAACTGTTAACCAATCCAGCTTATATCGGTCAACTTTGGTCGCCGAGTTTTTTCTATCCTTATCCAGAAGTTCTCGCTTTTTCGGATAATCTTTTCGGTTCGGCTCCGGTTTACTGGTTTTTTCGATCGATCCTTCCCTCCGATCTCGCCTATCAATGGTGGACAATTGCCGTTTTAACCTTGAACTTCGTCGCCTTTTCGATGTTGATGCGGCGCTTTAGTGTCAATCCGTTCCTCGGCTCTCTAGCTTCGTTTTTATTTGCCTTCGGATTGCCCAGAGCCATGCAGTTGGGACACCAGCAATTACTCCCCCAATTTTTTACGCCGTTAGTGTTTTGGCTGTTGTGGGATTTTATCAAACAGCCAACGATTAAGCGGTTTGTCGCTATTTTACTGTTGACATACTTGCAAGTTCTAGCAGGGATTTATCTCGGCTGGTTTTTAGTGTTTAGCATTCTCATTTTTGTAGGAATTTCTTGTTGGATTCGTCCCGACATTCGGCGCACACTCATACGCTACGTTCGCGAAAACATCAAACCCCTCGTTGCCATCAGTCTGGGCTGGCTGGCCTTACTGGTAATTACGTTTTGGCCCTACATTCGCGCGAAATCTGTCTTAGGTGGACGGTCTTATCGCGAAATCGATTCGATGCTCCCACGCCTTCAGTCTTGGTTTTCCGTAGACCATGGAAGTGTTTACGCACCGCTGTTGAGTTGGATTTCTAAAGGACTTCCTGCTGCAAACGAGCATCGGCTGTTTATGGGCTTTGTGATTTTGGCAATGTCGGTGTTGGCAATTTGGGCGATCTTTCGTCAAAAAATTGACTTGGGCGAAGACCGTAATTTTCTCGTTCGAGTCAGCTTGCTAGTGTTTATCGTTATTTTTGTACTGTCTTTTCGCATTCCTCCGGGTATTTCACTATGGCGTTTTGTTTATCATCTCGTTCCCGGTGCAAGTGTTATTCGGGCAGTGACACGGATTTGGACGATTGCAGATTTTTACCTGCTCATCGGGGTGACAGTCTGTATCGATTCGCTGTTAAAAATGAAGGTGCGTCAACCTTTGTTGCGGAGTTCGATCGCGTTGGTCTTGTGCGTTGCGAGTATGGGCGAACAGCGGTTAGTTAACTATTACCAATACGAGAAAGCCTCGATCGATCGAGAGGTCGTTCAAATGCAACAGGTGATGGAAAAAGATTGTGATGTTGCTTACGTCACCTTCACACCGGAACAGCCGTTTTTCGTCGTGCAACTTTCGGCGATGTGGGCGGGTTTGCGATCGAATACCCCAGTTGTTAACGGCTATTCGGGAAATCATCCCCCCGATTATCTCGATCCGACGAAATCGATGGACGCACAAGGGGTTTTAGACTGGCTCGAGGTGTCCGACGCGCCGAAGTCGGGGAATCTCTGTGTGGTTTCGCAGGAACCGTCAGCGGCGCAGGAGACTTCGAGCGAACCCGCCAATCCCCCCTCCTATCGTGCTGAGTCGATCGACTTCAACGCGATCGACTCGACGCCATAGAGTGTCAGTTCAGCCTTCGGTTCAGCGTTCAGTGGCTAGAGGCGTAAGGAAGGCATTGATTTTCTCGGTGCTTGTTGAGAATTATTGACAATAATTGTCGAGGTCGGTAGGATAAACTCTCAATACCCACAATTGAAAATAATTATCAATATGAGAGTCAATCGCCGTCAAGCGCTACAGGTCACGCTCTTAGGGATTTCGAGTACTCTTGCCTTATCGGGCCTTGCTCGTTCGGAATCCGTGCAAATCGCCGCTGATACGAACGATCCTTACGCAGCCGAGGTCGATGCGGGCTTAGCTTACTTCAAAGATCTGGCGACCCGGCAACTTCCTTTAGTGGAAAATTTATTGAGAGAAATTCCTAATGGAAACGTCGATCGAGCCAAACAAGCCTACCTCGAAGCCCGTCCTCCCTACGAACAAATCGAAGTCCTCGCACCGAGTTTCGAGCAAACGGACTCTGATATCGATGCGCGCCCCTATTCGTTTGATGGAGGGGAATTCGATCCCGAATTTAAAGGCTTCCACAAAATCGAAGCGTTTCTGTTTCGAGATGGAGAGACCCAAGCCGCGCTTCCCTACACTGAAGAACTCGTTGAGAGTGTCAAAACGCTGAGTGCCGATCTCGATCGACGAGAAAACTTCAACAGTCGTTTGCATTTTGAAGGACTCATTGCCTTAGCGACTGAAATTGCGTCGAAGAAAATTTCGGGAGAAGAAGAAACCTGGTCCGATCGAAGCTTGTTGATTTTTCGGGAAAACTGGAGCGGCATTTACAGCCAGTTCGAGCCGTTTTCCCAAACTTTAGCCCGTCGCGATGCAGGTGCAGCCGATGCCGTTCGAGCGGCTTACGAGACCGCACAAGCCACGATCGACCCTTATTTCAACCGCGATCGATTAGCCGGAGAACCTTATAGTTCGATCGATACACAAACGCGAGCCGCAATCGTTCGATCGAGCTATCAATTACGAGATCGTCTCCTGCAAGCCATGGAACGTTTGGATTTAGCCTGAGATCGATTACGATCGCATCCGATACCCCATCCCGCGAACGGTTTCGATCGCTTCGCTGCCGAACTTTTTCCGAAGATAGCCGATATAAACGTCCACGATATTCGATCGCGGATCGTAATCGTACCCCCAAACTCGATCGAGAAGCTGTTCCCGACTCATCACTCGACCGGGATGGCGCATTAACGTTTCTGCGAGGGTGAATTCACGGGCCGAAAGCTCGATCGAGCGATCGCCGACACGGGCGCGTCGAGTTCGCAAATCCAACAGAATATCGTTGAGTCTCAACACCATCTCAGGTGGCGCGTTCAGCGTGCCACACCTGCGAAGACGCGCTCGAACGCGCACCAGTAGCTCTTCAAACCGAAACGGTTTCGTCACGTAGTCGTCCGCACCTCTCTCAAAACCCGCGACTTTATCGTTAATATCGTCTCTCGCCGTCAAAATGATAATAGGGATCTGCAAACCCTGTCCGCGCAACGCTTCTAACACGGTCAACCCATCTTGTCCGGGGAGTCCGAGATCCAAAATCACCAAATCGAAATCGCCCTCCAGTGCGAGTGAGGTGGCATCAATTCCATCGCGAACCGTTTGAGTGCAAAAGCCGTTCGCTTGCAGGCCTTTTTCAAGAAAAGCAGCGACTCGAGGTTCGTCCTCAACAATTAAAATGCGACTCATCGAAACCTTGACTCCTGGGGGGATCGAACGGTACAACCAGAGCAAACATCGAACCGCTACCGATTTGGCTGCTTAGCTCGATGTAGCCACCGTGAGCTTCAGCAATAGCGCGAACGATTGCGAGTCCCAAGCCCGAACCTTCCGAACGGCGGTAAGTATTGGGCGCTCTGGCAAATCGATCGAAAATTCGAGCTTGATGCTCGGGTGGGATGCCTTCTCCGGTATCTCGTACCCAAAACTTGACGGTTTTCAAGCGTCGATTGCTCCCAAACTCGATAACATCGGACGGTTGGGTGTACTGAGCGGCATTTTTTAAGAGGTTGAGCAGTGCTGCAGTCAACCGTTGTCGATCTCCGACCATCTGTCCCCGTGCGAGGCCGTGAAGTTGCCAGTCCCGATCGGCGAGCGCCTGTGCTTTGGTGTAGAGTGTCCGCGTAAACCGCTCGAGATCGATGGTTTCGAGTTGCAAAAAATCCGGTCGCTCAGATTTCGCTAAAAGTGTCATGTCCTCGATCGTGCGATTCATTCGATCGAGTTCGTCGAGAGCAATGGAGATCGCTTCGCGCCGCTCTTGAGGCGTATCTCCCATCACTTCCAGATATCCTCGAACGATGGTCAAAGGCGTTCGCAGTTCGTGTCCGGCATCGTTGATAAAGTTCCGCTGGCTGTCAAAAGCAGCCTGAATGCGATCCATCATGGCATTGAAGGCAATTGCCAGCTCTGCCAACTCCCCCGTTCCTCGAGCGACAAGGCGTTGGGTGAGATCGGACTCACCGATCGATCGGGCTGTCTCCGCCAACTGCTTCACCGGTGCGAGGAGTGTTCCCATGGCCAACCAGGCCAAGACAAAGGACAGTACGACAATTCCCACCGCCACTGTGACAAAAATATTGACCAGGGACAATACTTCTTGAATTTCTCCCCCACTGGTATGAGCGATCGCAAAGACCCCTCGCCGATTTCCCCCGACCTCCAACGGATCGGCTTTGAAGAAAATACTGCCAATTTCAGGATCGTCAACCTTGTATTCGCCTCGGGTAAATTCTGAGATCGATCGCCAGCGATCGTAGAGTTCGGAATTCGGCTGCAACGGTTCGGGTAACGCCATCGGTGTCGATCGATACAATCGATCGTCAATCAGAATAATGTGGAAATTGTCGTCCTCCGTTCGGACGTTCGCGAGCCACGAATCTGCAAACGCTTGCAAGCTATCGAGGGAGGGTTCGGAAACATCCTGCCACTCTTGATAAGCGTCGAAGAAATCATCTCGTTCCGCTAAGAGATTCTCGCGCACGCGAATTTCCACACTCCTCAGCACGAGGAAGTGAAAGATCGGAACGGAAAGCGCCGTTAACGCCAACATCAGCACCACATAGAGCAAGAGGATGCGAGTTCGGGCTTCTCCCATCGTTCGCCGCCACCAAGGGCTGCGAGATACCGTTTGACGAAGGGGGTTTGCAGAGCGCTTCACCAATGCAACTCCTCATAATGCAAATCTTACGAACCGAACGAAGCGTTCGCTTTCGCGAACTCCGAGAAACGCCGAGGGTTGGGCGACGGTTCCGTGTGCCATTGAAGAACCCAAACCGTTGTCTCTTAAATCTTACAAATCTTAATGAGAAGTTTCTCATCGAACGAGTTCCCATCAGATGTTATCAAACCCCATCCAAACATTCTCAACCCGATCGCCAGATAATGCTCGATGAAAAGTTCCTCATCTAACCCTCATCCCAGTCTCAGGTGCAGTTGACACTCTGAAACCAGGAAACGGTCGCCGTTCGATAACCACGAGCATCGGAGAACAGTTATCGATGAAACTGATGGTTTACTCTCACGATGCATTCGGATTAGGCAATATCCGCCGAATGTTGGCCATTTGCCAGTACTTACTCGAGACGTTTGCCGATCTTTCGATTCTGGTGGTTTCGGGATCGCCGGCATTACATCGCTTCCGGTTCGTACCTGGCTTAGATTACATCAAGCTTCCCTGTCTCGGACGCAATTCCTCCGGTCAACTGGCGGTCAAATTTCTCGAGACTCAAACGGACGAGACGATCGAATTGCGATCTCAGTTGATTCTCTCGACTGTTGCCCATTTTAAGCCCGACCTACTCCTCGTCGATAAGAAACCGGACGGTTTAGCGGGAGAACTCCAGCGAACGCTGAACTTCCTCGAGACGCATCACCCTCAAGCCAAACTGGTGTTGGTGTTGCGCGATATTCTCGATCGCGCCGACGTGACGGTTCGCCAGTGGCAGCAGCAGGGATATTACGACATTGTTTCCACTCGATACGATCGCGTGTGGGTCGTCGGAACCCCCGAGATTTTCAACGTTTGTCAGGAGTATCGTTTTCCCCCCTCCGTCGCGCGAAAAGTCGAGTTCTGCGGTTACATTCATCGCGCTTCCCCGCAAAGATCTCCGTCCGCGATACGCCAGGAACTCAACGTGAAGCCGGACGAACCGTTTGTCCTCGTTACGTCGGGTGGTGGCGGCGATGGCTACCATTTGGTTCGCACCTATCTAGAGGGTTTGTTGTCTCAACCCGAACCCCGTCGCGTCAAAAGCTCGATCGTCCTCGGTCCAGAAATGTCGCGATCGCAACAACAAACTCTCACCGAGATGGCTGATGCCTGCCCTCATGCCCAGGTGAGCGAATTTACCGACGAGTTAACCAGCTATCTCAACGCTGCCGACTTGGTGGTGTCGATGGGGGGATACAACACCGTGACTGAAATTCTATCGTTCAAAAAACGGGCGATTGTCGTTCCCCGCGTTTACCCCGTTGAAGAGCAATGGATTCGCGCCGAACGCATGGCCAAACGCGGTCTCTTTCGCGTGATTCACCCCGACAACTTAACTCCCAAAATACTGATGGAACAAGTGTTTGAGGAACTTCAGTCGCCCCGAGACACTGCGAATTCTAGCTCTCATACCTCAAGGCTCGATCTCAACGCCTTACCCCGAATTGCCCGATACTGTTCGGCTTTGCTGAACCATCAAGCGACAGATTTGCCCACGTTGTCCTTTGAGTCCCACTCGTTCGCAGAATACTCATGCGTAGCCCCCGCCTCCCTGTAGTTGGTTATCTGCTCAAAACCTTTCCCAAACTCTCTGAAACCTTCGTTTTAAACGAAATTCTCGAATTAGAGCGTCAAGGGGTTCGACTCCATCTGTTCTCGTTGAGACAGCCGCGCGATCGAAGAGTTCATCCCGCCGTCGATCGCGTCCGCTCCCCGATTACCTACATTCCTTCCCTCCTCCCCGAATTCTCCATCGTCAATCGAAACGCACTCGTCGAGGCACACGTGGAACTCGCACAACGCGACACGCAACGCTACCTCGACGTTTTGCACTTCCACCTCGATCGATCGGAAGACAAGACAATTAACGAGTTTCTCCAAGCGGGTTATCTCGCACTGAAATTGGAACAACTCGGGATTGCGCACCTTCACGTTCACTTTGCCAACATTCCCGCTGCGACAGCTGAGTTGGCGAAGCAGTGGTGTCGAGTTCCCTACAGTATTACGGCTCACGCTAAAGATATTTATTTAACCGATCCGGCGACCTTGAATCGTCGCGTAACAGATGCAGAATTTCTGTTAACTTGCACGGACTACAACCGTCAGTTCCTCGAAAATATTTCGACACACAGGACGCCGATTTATTTGGCCTATCACGGGATCGATTTGTCGTTATTTCGTCCGAGTTTATCAGATTCAATTCAAGCAACCTCGACAACTCGAGATCCTCATTCTGAAATCCCTCTCATTTTGAGTGTCGGACGGTTCTGTGCCAAGAAAGGATTTTCCTATTTATTAGGGGCCTGCCATTTACTCAAACAGCAAGGTCTTCGATTTCGCTGCGCGATCGTCGGCTACGGGCCGCTTCAACACGATCTCGAACAGTCGATCGAACGTTGGAATTTGGAAGACGTGGTGCAATTAATCGGGCCGCGAACGCAAAACGAACTCCTCGAACTTTACCGTCAAGCCGATATTTTTGCTTTACCCTGTCAAATTACAGAAGATGGAGATCGAGACGGTATTCCCAACGTTCTGCTCGAAGCGATGGCGATGGAAATCCCAGTCGTCACGACGGATATTTCTGGAATTTCAGAGCTAATACATTCCATGAAGAACGGAATATTAGTTCCTCAAAAAAATGTAGAGAATCTGACCGAAGAGCTAAGAAAACTAATACTCGATCGCGAATTTCGCATACAGATCGGACGAAGAGGTGGGCAAACAATTCAACAAAATTTTTTGCTCGAAAATAACGTTCGACAGGTCAAAAAAATTCTTTTAGAAACCCTCGTCAAAAATTCGCCAATACAATTTTACAAAATTAAAAACTTGGAGACAGCAAGGCAATGAAACGATTGATGTTCTATTGTCAACATATTTTGGGAATCGGACATTTGATTCGCAGCATAGAAATCGTCCGAGGTTTAATTGACGATTTTCAAATCTATTTTATCAACGGCGGAAAAGTGATTGAAGGTTTCCCCATTCCCGCTAACGTTGAAGTCATTAACTTACCCGCGATCGAAACGGATTCCGAATTCCGCACGCTTCGCGTCTCTGAAGAATTTGTCAGTGTAGAAGCAGCATTAGACTGTCGAAAAACGCAATTGCTCGACCTCTTCGATCGCGTGCATCCCGACGTACTCACCATTGAATTATTTCCCTTCGGTAGACGACGGTTCTCAACGGAACTCCTACCCTTACTCGAGATTGCCAAAGCCAGCGGAACGCGGACGATCTGTAGTTTGCGAGATATTGTCGTGACCAAGCAAGATCGCGAGCGCCACGAAGCGAAAATCTGTAAATTGATGAATCGCTATTTCGACGTGTTACTCGTTCACGGCGATCCGAAATTTATTCCCCTGGAAACGAGTTTTTCTCGCGTCAACGATCTCAACTGCGACGTTTACTATACCGGCTACGTCGTCCAGAAGTCTGAAGCGAACGTTGACGAAACAGTTGACGAAATCAAACCATTTTCTTCCAGCCAGCACCCAATGATTCTTGTCAGTGTCGGGGGCGGACGATTCGGTCACGAACTGCTCGAGTGTGTCGCTCGGACTGCTCGGCTTTTAGAGGGTAAAATTCCCCATCGCATCCAACTGTTTACGGGGCCGTTTGCCCCCAATGAGGTGCTCGAGCGACTCCAACAATATGCCAGCCAATGCTACAACCTTACAGTCGATCGCTATACTCCCAACTTTTTAAATTATATGCGTCGAGCCGACTTATCCATTAGTATGGCGGGCTATAACACGACGCTCAACGTTTTGACAACCGGCGTTCGCGCGATGTTGTTGCCCTTTCAAGGAAATGACGATCGCGAACAAACAATTCGTTCGGAACGCCTCGAGGAACTCGGTGTCGTTCGGGTTCTCCGTCGCGAGGATCTCGAACCCGAGCAGTTGGCTCGAAAAATTGTGGACGCTCTGCAACAACAACCTCACCGTGTCAGTTTCGATTTACAAGGGGTCGAAAAAACGGCCCAGATCGTTCGATCGATCCAACAAAACCAGAAAACTGCTGCTTAAACGAAAATGGTAGTTTTCGACACTTTCTTTTTCTGGAAAATGCTATCGCTATGAAACCGTACAAAGTGTGTTTGACAACCCTCGAATATCCTCCAGACGTTGGAGGGGTTGGGGAATCTGTTTCGCGGATCGCTCGTATGCTCTTAGAATTGGGCTACGACGTTCACGTGGCCGTTTTCCATTCTAAGCAGCGCAAAGAAGGAGAATTCAAACGCGGGCGCACTCAGACAACCGTTCGCGATGGCATTTACGTCCATCGGTTACAGCCTGCCATTCGTTCGTCCGAACCCATTATGCAGGACTATTTGAGCGAGATTTATTTTCAGCTCGATCGACTGCACCAACAAATTGGGTTCGATTTATTTCACGGCTTTTTTATCAACGAAACGGGCTTTTTAACCACACTTCTGGCAAGAGAGTGCGACGTTCCCGTCATCAACAGCGTTCGAGGGAGCGACCTACACAAACACCTGTTTAATCCCAAGCAACACGGACAGATCGTCTGGACGTTGGAAAACTCGAACTGGGTAACGTTTGTCAGTCGCGATTTGCAAGCGCGAGCGAACGTCTTAGTTCCCGGTTTGACATCGAAGTCAGTAGCGTTTTGGAACTCGATCGCACCGGTTGACTTCGATCGATTGCCGGCCCCTCCCGAGATCGATCGCTTGCAAGGTCTCGTTATCGGTGCGGTGGGTCGGTTCCGCGATAAAAAAGGCTTGGAATTTCTCCTCGATGCCTGTGCCGAACTTCAGACGGAGTTGGCGTTGACGTTACTCCTCGTCGGGGATTTTGCCGAGCGAGAACGTCAGTACTGGCAACAGGAGATCGAAAACAGTGGGATGCTCGATCGAACGATCGTGACGGGTTTGTTGGCACGCCAACAGGCTCTCGCGTATTTACCTTACATCGACGTGATGGCGATTCCATCTTTACACGATGGCTGTCCGAACGCCCTGCTCGAAGCCATGTTAGCCAGTCGTGCCATTGTGGGAACCCGGGTTGACGCGATCGGGGAAATTCTCGAAGACGGAACCGATGGATTGCTGGTCAGTCCGGGTTCGAGTCAGGAACTGACCCAGGCCGTTCGTCAGTTGGCTCGATCGCCTCAACAACGGCAAAAACTCGGTCATGCCGCACGAAGCAAGGCACTCCAGCAACTTTCGCCGCAAGTCGAACAAAGCAACTGGCGTAAGGTTTACGAGCGAGTTTTGCCAACGTCTCAACTTTCAGTTGCGGCGATTGCTTAACGCGAAAACTTCGTCGATGCAGGAGTTCGACAGCCTTAACAAGTTTGCAAACTCAAGCTCGCAAATTCAAGCTCGCAAATTAACGCAAATTAATGTATTGATTCTTTCGGGAGCCGTTTTAGATGGAAGTTCCTCAAATAACAATCGTCGTTTCTCCCCGAGAGCGGTTTAGTTATACTCGCGAATCGCTCGAAAGCATTTATCAACACACCAAAATTCCGTTTTCTCTGGTTTATGTCGATGGCGGATCGCCGAAAGACATCGCGCAATATTTACGAGATCGCGCGACTGATAAAGGCTTTCAACTCGTTCGTAGCGATCGATACCTCTCACCCAACCAAGCGCGCAATTTAGGGCTGAAATACGTCAAAAGTCAGTATGTCGTGTTTATCGATAACGACGTTCACGTCACCCCCGGTTGGCTGGAACGGTTAGTGCAATGTGCGGACGAAACTGAGGCTTCGATCGTCGCTCCGCTGACGTGTATTGGCAAACCACTTCACCAAACTATTCACCTAGCGGGTGGAGAAGCCCGCATCGTGTTAGAGGTGAAAGGGGAGAAAATCCGGCGACGGGTTCACGAGAAGCATTATTTTGTCAATCGTCCGCTTTCTGAAGTCTGCGATCGACTGAGGCGACAACCCTGCGAATTTGCAGAATTTCACTGTATGTTAGTGCGAACAGAGGTGTTCGATCGAGTCGGACCGCTCGACGAAGCCTTACTCAGTACCCGCGAACATATTGATTTTTGCCTCACCGTTACGCACGCCGGTGGCACGATTTACTGCGAACCCTCTTCGATCGTCACATACGTTCCCGATCGACTTCAGACCTGGGCCGATATTTCGTATTTCATGCTGCGCTGGAGCGATGCTTGGGAAATCGAGAGCCTCCAGCACTTTCAGAATAAGTGGAACTTAAAAAAAGACAAATACTTTAAAAAACGCTACAACCGTTTGGGATATCGCCGCCATCAAGCGTTCTTGAAACCGTGGGTTCGCCAAATGACCTTGGGACAGCGCGTACCCTGGCTCGAAAAAATCGCGATCGCCATCGAGCGAACGATCGACCGATATATGACCGACTGTTACGCACGACGATATCGTCCGATTGCTCCCACAGCTCGACCCGATTTTACCCGTCCGCAACAGTTGTAACTCGAGTTGCGGAACGCTCATCCCCCTCTGTCGGTATCTTACCGTCGCACCCGCAAGATGCCTGCACCTCAGCCACCTGAAAACAATGCACCATGGTACGCCCAAAACGCCTCAATGCAGTTGTTCCAATACTTTCAGAGATTTTAAAACGGTTCTGGCCGCAGATTGACCAGCAGCGAGGGGCGATCTTGCTGTCGTCGGTCTGTTTGCTGCTGGAAACGGCCATGCGATTACTCGAACCCTGGCCGCTCAAATTCATTTTCGATCGAATCATCCTACCGGGATTTGACGCGAACACCGCGAGGAGCTTTGCACTCGGGAATATCAACGCGATGGTACTCCTGACAACGCTCGCACTTGCATTAGTGACGATCTCGACCCTTCGCGGTGTTTTCGCCTATGTCAGTGCGGTGAAAATGTCGATCGCGGCCACCCACGTCATGACGGAGATTCGATTTCGGCTGTACAGCCATCTCCAACACCTTTCGCTGTCGTTTCACAACCAAGCCAAAAGCGGCGATCTGATCGCTCGCGTCACCTACGATATCGAGCGCTTGCGAGAAGTGACCGTCGTGGCAATTCTGCCGCTTTTGACCAATCTCCTAACCCTCGTCGGGATGTTGGGGGTGATGGTTTGGCTGAACTGGCAACTCGCACTCGTGGCGCTCGCCATTTTGCCCTTGTTTGCCCTCACCACGGCTCTGATGAGCCGAAAAATTCAGAAAGTCGCCCGCAAACAGCGCAAACGAGAAGGGGCGATGGCAGCGACAGCGGCTGAAGCCATCAACGCGATCGAAGTCGTGCAAGCTCTGTCACTGCAAAATTTCTTGGAACAGGCGTTTGCCAGCCACAACCAAAAAAGTCTTCGAGACAGTGCCGCGTCTCAAAGGCTGCGAGCGGGACAAGAACGGACGATCGAAATTCTCGTAGCCGTTGCGACGGCTTTAGTGCTGTGGCGCGGGGTGCAACTCATTTTGACAGGAACCCTCACGCCGGGAGATTTATTAGTGTTCGTCACCTATCTCAAAGTGGCGTTCAAACCGATGCGTCAGTTGGCGAAATATACCGGACAAATTGCCAAAGCCACCGCATCGGGAGAGCGAATTCTCGATTTACTCGATACAGTTCCCGAGGTTCGAGATTTGCGGGGTGCGCGTCCGGCTCCTCCGTTTCAGGGGGCGATACGCTTCGATCGCGTCAGTTTTGCCTACGACCTCAACTGTGAAACCCTCAAAGATCTCAACTTTGAGGTGCAGCCTGGTGAAGTCGTCGCCCTCGTCAGTCCGTCGGGGGGTGGAAAGTCCACGATCGCGAGTTTGCTGTTGCGCTTCTACGATCCCCAAGTCGGCAGTATTTCCATCGACGGACGGGATATCCGAGAATACACCCTGGCTTCGCTAAGACAGCAGATTACCATCGTGCTGCAAGAGAGCGTTTTATTCGCCACGAGCGTTCGCAACAACATCGCCTACGGCTCGCTCGAAGCCTCGGACGACGAGATCGTCGCGGCGGCCAAGCTCGCGAACGCTCACGATTTCATCACGGCACTACCGCAAGGGTACGACACGATTTTGGGCGAACGCGGGGTGACGCTATCGGGCGGACAACGCCAGCGCATTGCCATCGCGCGGGCGGCGGTTCGTCAAGCCCCGATCGCGATTTTGGACGAACCGACGACGGGGTTAGACCGTCATAACGAACGCGCGATCGATGAAGCACTCGCTCGTCTCACGCGGGGGCGCACCACGTTTCTGATTTCCCACAACCTGCACGCTGTCGAACGGGTCGATCGAATTTTGTATCTCGAAGGCGGATCGATCGTTGAATGTGGCACGCATCGGGAACTGTTACAACTCGGCGGCCGATATGCCAGTCTCTATCACTCGCAAACGCGGGAGCCGTCTACTTGTCAAGATCGAGATCGCGGAGAAAATTATCATGTCGTTACAGTTCGATCGCTCGAATCCTCTCGCGTTTGAAACCCCTTCCAACGCGATCCTCACCGCACGACTCCCCGCCCCCAAAACTCGCGTTGTTGTCGTGCGCCACGGCCGCAGCACCTACAACGAACAGGGTCGCTATCAAGGGAGTTCGGACGAAGCGGTGTTGACGGAAAACGGGCGTGCGACGGCTCGCCAAGTCGGTATGAGTTTAAAAGGAGTATCCGTCGATGTGGTTTATACGAGTCCCCTTCAACGCGCTCGTGAAACTGTTCGCGAGATCTTAACGGCGATGGGAACCGCAGCGAACGAGATTCCCGTTCGGACGTGTGAGTCGTTGCGCGAAATCGACCTTCCAGCTTGGCAGGGACGGTTTTTTCAAGAGGTTCGCAAGCAGTTCGCAGACGATTATCGGTGTTGGAAACAGCGTCCGCACGAATTCCAAATGCCAGTTCGCACTGATGCGTTTCCGGAAGATACGTCGGGGAGTTCAGAGACGGTCTCGATCGATCGAGATATCTGCTTTCCCGTGGTCGAATTGTACGAGCGCGTGCAGCGGTTTTGGCAAGACGTTCTCCCTCGCCACAGCGGCCAAACGTTGCTCGTAGTCGGTCACGGTGGAACGAACCACGCGCTCGTCAGTACGGCGATCGGTTTACCGCCTGCGTGTCACCATCGGCTGCAACAGTCTAATTGTGGTGTCAGTGTCTTGGATTTTTCTCGAGGTTCGCTCAGGCTGGCGCAGTTGCAAGCACTTAATTTGACAACGCCGTTCGGGGAAATGCTTCCGAAGTTAAAGGAAGGCAAACAAGGGTTGAGGATGCTACTCGTGCCTTCAGATGGGATGCAAAGCGATCGAATTCGACTGCTGGCGGAGTGTTTTCGTTCGACATCGATCGACTTCGGGATCTGTGACGATCGAGCAGATTCTCAATCGATCGCGGCCGAATTGCAGATCGATCGAGCGAACGGCATCCGATTCCAAGGGTTTCCGAAAAAGACGCTCCAAGCCTCGCCAAAAATCCTCGCGACTCAAAACCATCGATCGACCTCGTTGGTCACGGGTTTGGCAATCGCGCATAGTTCCGCTATCAAACGCCTTCTCGGGGAGGCGATCGACCTTCCCGCAACGCAACTTTGGCGACTCGATCTCCAGCCGGGAACGTTTAGCACCTTGCATTATCCTTCGATCGAGCATCCGCCGATTTTACAAGCTCTGAACATTGCCCCTAACCAACGACTCGCAGGGTTTTAACCTTCTAGAGCAGCGGTACAAAAGAGTACAAAAGTGCTTGGTGCGTTACGCGAAAATCTCATTAACTGGATTTCCCACCTATTTTTCGCCCGCGTAACACACCCTACCATTACCCCTGACTTCTGTACTGGCGCTCTAGCAACGGGTGACTGGTGACTGGTGACTGGTGACTGGTGACTGGTGACTGTCTAAACCTTATTAACGAGAGCGTCTAAAATCCTGTTGCGTTTTGACCGCAAAGAGCGCTACGGGCGAGAGTAAAACAGAAATTCTTTGAGCTGAATTCGCATTAATGAAATCGCTAATGAATTCACCGATTTGTCAATCTCTATTAGCGATTTATATCAGTTTTGGACTCTTTCCGGCAATGGCTGTTTGGGCGCAGGAGTATCCGCCCCTCGACGAGAAAATTCTTGAAGGTTCTACAATATCGATCGAGCCTTCAGACACCGCTCTCTCCATAGAAGATTGGTTAGAACAGCTCGATCGATACGCTCGTGAAAACACCCGACGCGATGGGACGTTCTCGACGGCTCGTCCGATGAGTCGGGTTCCCTCGGTTTCCCAACTCGCAGATACAGAACTCGAGGCGTGGGGCGAACGAGATGTCGAGTCTTTACGCAACATCTACGAGTGCGTTGTCGGATATCCTGACGGAACCTATCGTGGCGATCGATCGCTATCTCGAAACGAGTTCGCTTCGGGGATGTCGGATTGTCTTAATTTTATCGAAGACGCGATTGCAATTGCCGATGGCGTAACGGCTTTGGAAGAACTTCAGGGTCAACTCACAGACGAACTGGCCACGTTAGAAGCAGATGTCGATCGATTGACGTTTCGGACTCGCAATCAATTTTCAACGACCACAATTGTCGGGGGGCGAGTTGTCTTGGCGGCGATCGATGTCTTCGGGGACGATCTCGACGTCAGTACGACACTCGGCGAAAGAGTTTCACTCAACTTTGACACGAGTTTTACCGGACGAGATCGTCTGAGAACGAGTTTGAAAGCGGGAAATATCGCCCGGCTCGATCGAATTACAACCGCGAACGGATTGCGTTTAAACGACTTGCGTGTCGGATTCGATACCAATACGGAAAACGAACTAGAAATTGATTTAAACTATCGCTTTGCTATTGGAGATAACATCACGATTCGAGTTGGAGCGAGTGGAGTCTCGCTCAACGAGTTTACGGATGTCGTCAATCCATTTTTATCGAGTAGTAACGGAGCTGTTTCTCGCTTTGCGAGACGCAATCCAATTTATCGAATTCCCGATACAGAGGCGGGAATCGGTGCGAGGATTCAGTTGAGTGATGAGTTCAGTCTCGATGTGGGATACGCGGCGGGTGAAGCTGGAGATCCTCGAAATGGCGGCGGCTTGTTCGATGGGAATTACGGGGCGATCGCACAGTTAACTCTTGCGCCGATCGATCGGCTGACGCTGGGGTTGACGTATATCCATGCCTATGCAGGTGAAGGAGACGGAATCGCCACGGGAACGGGGAGTCATGCAGCGGAGTTGAGCGAAATCGGACAGTTGGAGCTAGAACGTCCCGTTGTGTCCAACTCCTATGGTGTTGCGGTCAGTTATCGCCTCTTCGATCGCGCGATCGTGGGTGGATGGGTCGGTTATACAGCAGCGCGGGCGATCGGTGTGGGCGATGCTGAGGTTTGGAATTGGGCGGTGACGCTGACGTTCCCAGATTTGGGCGGGGACGGAAATTTAGGAGGATTCGCGATCGGAATGCAACCTCGCCTGACGGGAACGAGTTCGGGATTGAGATCGATCGGACAGTTTCGCGATCGAGATGTGGGGTTACATTTGGAAGGATTTTATCGATACGAAATATCTGACAATATCGTCGTTACACCCGGCGTAATTTGGTTGACAGCTCCCAACCACGATGAAACGAATGCAGATGCGATCGTGGTCGTGCTTCGGACAGTCTTCCAGTTTTGATCGGGGGAGACTCGCGATTTTCGCGCTGAATGGTAGCTTGAATTGTCGTCGTGCTTCGATCGATCGTGGGTATAGCGTTGACTCGAGTGCCGGAAAAATGTTCGCGTCCCACTGATGTTCGCGTCCCACTAATGTTCGTGTTCCACTAACGCCACTCTCCCTGAAATACGAATGCTGCCCAGTAAAACGGTTTCCGCCATTCGCGATTGCTTTCGTCCTGCCACATCTGCAACTGTGCTGCTCGCAACGCTTGAGATGGGGTCATGCCTTCGTCTAAATAGTTCTGGTAAAACTGTTCCATCAAATGGGCGGTCGATGCATCGGAAACACTCCACAACGACGCAATTAACCGCGAGGTTCCTGCCTGGAAAAACCCCCGTGTCAAACCCACGATCCCTTCTCCGCGAACGTCATCGCCAATGGCAGTTTGACAGGCACTCAATACCACTAACTCGGCGGGCAAATTGAGGTTGTAAATGTCGTGTAAGCGCAAGTAGCCGTCTTGAGGATTTCCCGCTTCGTCGACTAGGGACAAGGCTAAAGCCGACAGACGGGGGTTCGCTTCGTCGAAACAGCCGTGAGTCGCGAAATGAACGATGCGATAGTTGCTGAGGGTGTCGCTGGTTACGAGTTGTCGATTTGCATCGAACTCCAGTGCGAGAAGGCTTTCAGCGGGAGACACCAATGCCGTAACGGTTTCGGCTTCAACGCTCGTTCCAGGGAGTCGTCGCGGTGTGGTGGAATAGCAGGTTCCTCGTGGGATCGTTGTGTTTCCACTGCGTAGCGTAGCGCGAGGGTCGTCTTCTCCACCGAAAACGGGATCGGCGATAACCGCCAGGGTTTTCGGGGCGCTCGATCGAGTATCGTTCGAGCGATTTTCGTCGAACTGACGCACTGTCGCCACCATGGAAGCCGATGGTGCGTTGACGATTTCGTGGGTGGCCAAGAGGGGAATATAATCTTCTCGTCCTGGGGTGGCGAGGACGGTAAACGGAATCGTTTGTAAGATGCCATCCGCCACAACAAGCAAGCGTTTGTCACCGAGACGATCGACAACGGGAGCGAGAACGGCATCTGTCAGAGGGCGTGCGGCGTTTGCCAAATCGCGAGTTCCAGCATAGGGATCGGAGAGAACGCGGCGCAGATCTCGCACGAGGGCTTCGATATCCGTGCGTTTGGGCAGTTCGTAACTCGACATCGAGTCGGTCGTCACCACCCACAAATAACTGCGATTGCGGCCGAGACTATATTGCAACAGTAGCGTTTCGTCGTCTAGCACCTCCCGTCGCACATCTTCGAGCGTTAGGGGTTCGGGGTATTCGATCGATGCGACAGCGGGACTGGTTTGGCGGATCTCGGCTTCAATTTGTTGCAGTTGGGTTTCGAGTTGTTGAATGTCACGGCGAATGTTGGCGATGGCAGTTTCGGACGGCGTGCCATCACTCCAAAGTTCCTGCTGTCGGAGTGCTGCGGCGTTGAGTGAAGCCCGTAGATCGCGCTCTCGATCGAGGAGTTCTGGAGGAATGCCGCGACGCAGATTCACGTCCGCTTCGGCGAGGAGTTCGAGGAGAGAGCGGGCCCGGGCCCGCTCGCTAACATGAAAGGCTCGATCGTCGTAGCCGGCATCGGGTTGTTGTCGGTGTAACTCCATTAACAGCTCGATGTAGAAGCTGTAGGTATCTTGCACGCTGGCGAAGTAAGAGGTGCGGAGTTCGCTACTGGCAACGTTCGCGCGGAGATCTTCGAGAATGGTAACGGCCGCGTGCATCTGCGTTATCGCTTCTTCGAGATTGCCCACCCTATAGTACGTAAGGGCAAGGTTTTTCAGGGTAGTGGCTTCCCCCGATCGATCGCCAACTTCCCGATAAATGCTCAGTGCTTGGCGATAAGATGCCAGGGCTTGTTGGGGTTGCTGTAAGCGACTTGAGATGTAACCGAGGTTATTTAAAACCGTGCCTTCTCCGGTTCGATCGCCGACTTCTCGATGAAGGCTCAAAGCTCGATCGTAATAGTCCCGTGCTTGCTGAAACTGTTCTAAATCACTGTAAAGCAAGCCGAGTTGGCTGAGCGAGATCGCTTCTCTCGGCCGATTTCCGATGTCTTGAAAAATGCTGAGAGCTTGGCGATACAAGGTCTCACTTTGTTGAGACTGTCCCTCGTTCTCATACACGATCCGACCGAGGTTGTTGAGTGCAATCGCTTCTCCCTCTCGATTGCCAACTTCTCGATAGATGGTTAAAGCTCGATCGTAAAAATCGAAAGCGCGTTGAAGCTGTCCGAGAATGTGATAAATCCTTCCGAGATTGTTCGACGTTGTGGCTTCACTACTTCGATTTCCTACTTCCCGAACGATGACTAAGGCCCGATCGAAAAAATCTAAAGCCTGCTGGAATTCGCCTAAGTCTTGGTGAACCACGCCGAGATTACTCAAGAGAATGGCTTCAGTGTTTCGATCGCCTATCGCTTGACAAATCGATAGGGCGCGGTTGTGGTAGTCCAGAGCTAGCCGTAGTTGTCCGCCCAGTCGGTAAACATCACCGATATTGTTGAGCGTAATGGCTTCGCGTCTTCGAGCGCCAAGTTCTTGGTGAACGGCCAGCGCCCGTTCGTGATACTCCAATGCACGTGAAAGCTGTCCCAAGGTTGTGTAAGCCGCACCGATATTACCGAGCGTAATTGCTTCAACGCGGCGGTTTCCCTCGGCTTGTAAAATCGGTATCGCTCGCTCGTAATGTTCTAAGGCACGTTGAGGTTCTCCGAAGCTGTCGTACACTAAGCCAATGTTGTTGAGTATTGTGGCAACCTCCAATCGATCTCCGAGTTCCTGCTGGAGTGCCAGCGCTCGATCGTAGTACGCTAAGGCTTGCTGGGGCTGTCCCAAGGTGTTGTAAGCCGCACCGATATTACCAAGCGTAATTGCTTCAACAGAACGGTTACCAGTGTTTTGGAAAATCGGTAGCGCTCGCTCGTAATACTCTAAGGCGCGTTGGGGTTCTCCGAGATCGGAGTACACCAAGCCGATGTTGTTGAGTATTGTCGCAATCCCCAATCGATCGCCGCCTCGTTCGCGAAGGAGTAAAGCTTGGTTGTAGAATTCAAGGGCGCGTTGGGGTTCTCCAAGTCGATAGCATACGATCGCCAGCAAGACTAAAGCATTGGCTTCTTCAAGGGGTTGTCCGAGTTCGCGATACAGCTCGACAGCTCGTTCCCAAGGTTCGATCGACTGTTGTAGTGCGTCTGGGGTTCCTTGTTGATAGAGTTGCCAGCCTTCATCAAAGTATCGATCGACTTCCGTTTGCAGGTCTTCTCGAACCCACAGTGTTCGATCGATTTCCGGTGTTTTAGAGGATGTTGCCACAGCGGCTCGATCGGCAATTCCCCAGCTCAGTATTCCCAAAACCGTTAATACAACAAGTTTCGTTGATTTAGACGACATTTTGGCTCGCTCTCTCACTGGGCGTCTCTTTTATTCGATATTGTCGAAGATAAACTTCTTATCAGAACTGAATTTTTTGACGCTACTTGTAACCGAGGATCGATTTCAAATTTACAAAGCATTGACTTTTAAAGCAGTCTCAATCGATCGAACGATGAAATCTACTAAAACACATATATCTAAAAACCAGATATATTTCACGTTTTTTAACGAGATCGAACATCACAAACAAAAATAAAAGAGACTGCCAAATAATATCGATTATATTTCTTGTTTAACTTCCAGGGTTGTGCAGCAGTCAGAGAGGAAGCGAGCAAGGAAAGTTTAGAGAAAATATTATAATATAATGCCATAAAAATGACTGAAAATTTGATTAAAAAAATCAAAGACTCGCATGAAAATCAACCAAACCCAGAAAAGACTAGCACCCAGACATCTTTGAATCTTTTATCACAATCCTGGCAGATCTTCAGTTGATAAAACTTGATATTGAAAAAGATCGACAACACTAATTTTTCTTCGGTTATTCTGAAGATAAATAATAATTAGACGATCCTGCTCTTCTGTCAAAGTAAGTCCGTATAGTCTTTTCAGATCGAATAGCAACTCCGTATAGTTTTGTCCATCAGCATCGGATATTGCTAAGGTAATTAGATCTGGGTCAGAAAGTTTCCCATCTCCATTCGTATCCTCTTTAATAATGGTGTACGTCAGCCATCGGACTTCTGGAGAATCGGCATTGCATTGACTGCGGCTTGCAGATTGATAGATTTCGCGATCCGGTTGTGGAAACTGAACCGTGTCGAGAATCTGATAATCGTTGGTATTGATTAACTTAAGCCACGACACAGTTCTGGTATTCAAAAAAAGGTAGTTGTGGACGTGCCTTCTCGGGCCTGAAGATGGAGAAAAAACCCTTTCCCCCTCTCTCGATTGGATAGGTGCTTTGAGGAATGCCGTTCCAGGTAAACATTCAAATTGTCCGAGAAAAAATGAAGGCTTTTCTTATTCCTGAGCTGTCGATCGTGATGACGAGCGGTCAGTACAAGCCGTACAGATCCCCAACAGAGCAGAAGCGAGCAAAAGCAATATCTTTATATGCAGAGATTTCATCGCTACAGTCCACTAGCCTCCTGTCTACTATTTGCTAACATCTATCTTTCCTCCTGACGCTCGAAAGTTTGAAGCGAATCTTCATCAGTTTCGGCATCAGCAGCTTCTCAGTTTACAACAGTGAGGAGATCGTGAGATTGAGTGCTATAAATTCATTTTGTTAATCGATATCGTTCTGCAACGATCTCTTTTTTTATGTATTTTATACTAGCATTAAGATTGCAAAAAAGCATCTTATGCCGAGTATTACCAAGCATTAAAGCAAAGCTGATAAGCGCCCAAGCAAAGCTGAAAGTACGGACTTTTCAGGAAGTCCACCATCGCGCCAATCTCACAAACACTAAAATTTTTCCAAGGTGGCTAGCGATCTCGGTGCTGCCTCCTCATCACTGACTGAAGATTGTATTTTGCCCAACTTTATCCCCTACTGTATGCCAATGTATGCCAAATTTATCCCGAATCGCTAGGATCGTTCAGTTAAACTGACATAGCAGGCGATTTCCTGTTATGCAAAGGCATAACTCCACTATGATTTCCCTTGGATTTATTGCATCGATCGCCCTGATTGCAGGTGCAAGTCAACTCGTGACCTTTGAGACTCCTTCCACGACTCCCAGCGACCTCAAATCGACGGAAGAAGAGACAAATGCCTTGGAAACAGGCGGTCTCAGGTTTACCCCTCGCGACCTCGAGCCGACGGAGGGCGAAACAGGCGGAACGGGTGCTCGCGGCACGTTGCGCAGTGGTGATTCCTGTGTTGTTCCCGATGAAAATATCGTGTTGCTCGCGCCGCCTCAAAGTCCGTTAGCAACTGCTATGTTCCCCGGCTTTCTCGCTGTGTTACCTCCACGGTCACGACCTGTCGATCGAGGGGAACTGCGAATCATGGACGACGAAGGAACGCTTTACCGTGCGAGGTTTTTACTTCCCGACAATCCCGGCGTCGTTCAACTGCCGATGTCGGAAATTCCCGAGTTAGAACCGGGCGTTCCCTACGAATGGTCGGTGATGATTCTGTGCGACGAGAGCGATTACGGCCAAAATCCCATTGGCGTCGGATACTTCTACTTGGCAGAACCGACACCCGAAGTTCGCGCAACCCTCGGAGACGAGACTTGTTCCGAACAAATCGATCTGTGTGCTAACGATGGCATTTGGTACGATCCCGTCGCTGGCTTGTTTGAGGCGCGACTAGCCAATCCCGATGACGAAACTCTCGCAGCAGATTGGCAGTCGTTATTGGAATCCGTCGATCTCGGAGATTACGCTAGCAAGCCGCTGGTGGGTAGCCTAGAACTCGAAGAGTGATTCAACACAGATTCAACACATAACGGTGGTTGGGCAAAGGTTCCGAACTTGGCTTTGGCAGTGGCGCGGTGTCGCCATCTCGGTTCCCTGTGTCACGCTTGTTTTGGCAGTTTTACGCGGGATAGGATGGCTGCAACCGCTGGAACTGGCTGCTTACGATGCCTTATTGCGTTCGCGTCTCAGCCCTGACGGGGAGTCGCGTGTCGCAATCGTGGGTATAACGGAACGGGATATGACAGAAACCCTCGATCGACCGATTCCCTCAGACGTAGAACTCGCGCAACTCCTCGAAACGATTCGCAACGCCCGACCTCGTGCCATCGGACTCGACATTTACCGCGATTTACCTCATCCGCCGGGGACAGATCGCCTCGAACGGGTATTTTCAACAACCCCCAACCTCATTGGCATTCGCAAACTCATCGGACGTCCGGGAAATTTTCCCGTGGCTGCGCCTCTTATACTTAGCGAAGCAGGACAGGTGGGGGCAAACGACGTACCCCTCGATCGAGATGGTCGTATCCGACGAGCGTATTTGTTCGTGAAATCGATCGAGGGCGAAACCGTTGCAGGATTGGGATTGCGTCTGGCTGAATTGTATTTAAAATCGGAAGGACTCGAACCGGAAGCGACACCGGACGATCCCAATACGATGCAGTTGGGGGGAGCGCGATTCGATCGATTTGAACGTCATGACGGCGGCTACGTTCGCGCAGACGATAGCAGTTATCAAATCCTCATTAACTATCAAAATACCTCGTTCGATCGAGTTTCGTTAACAGATGTCATATCGGGGCGTGTTTCACCTGAATTTTTCTTCGATCGTGTGGTTTTAATTGGTTATGTTGCAGAAAGTGCGAACGACTTTCACTTAACCTCGATCGGGAATATTGCAGGGGTTGAAATTCAAGCTCAGATCGCATCGCATATTATTGCCATGGCCTTCGGCGAGCGTCCTGCAATTCGCACGTTGTCTGAGCCTTTGGAATGGTTGTGGATCGTCACTTGGATCGCGATCGCATCAATTTTGAGTTGGAGCAAACGCCACGTTTTTGAAGCATCTCGCGTTTCGTTTGGGTTAATTGCGGGTTGGGGAATGTTAGGTTTCGGTGTCGTCGTTGCGGCATACTTCGCCTTTCAGATCGGTTGGTGGTTGCCCCTCGTTCCACCGTTTCTCGGCGTGTTCAGTTCGGCGGCGGCCATTGCAATTTATCTGGCTGCGGGTGCGACACAGATGCGTCGTATTTTCGGACGCTATCTGACCGATGAAGTCGTGACAACGCTGTTGGAAACGCCAGAAGGATTGAATTTTAAATGCCAGCGTCAAACGGTCACGATTTTAATGTCTGACTTGCGTGGATTTTCGACAATTTCAGAGCGTCTTTCTCCCGAGCGAGTGGTCGAGCTACTTGATATTTATTTAGGAAAAATGACGGATATTATTACATCTTATAACGGCACGATCAACGAATTTGTTGGTGATGGAATTGTCGTGTTTTTTGGCGCGCCAACTTCAGCAGAAGACGATATCGATCGATCGATTGCTTGTGCGCTGTCGATGCAGCTTGCTATGCCGGAAATCAACCAAAAACTCGCACGGCAAAATCTACCGAGCGTTCAAATGGGAATTGGCATTAACACCGGAGAAGTTGTCGTTGGCAATATCGGATCTTTAAAGCGAGCCAAGTGGTCGGTCATTGGGACTCATATTAATCTCGCTTCGCGAATTGAGTCTTGCACCGTTGGCGGACAAATTTTAATTTCAGATTCAACCCAAAACAGTGCTTTAAGCGATCTGAAGATCGATCGAACTCTAACCATTGAAATGAAAGGGTTTGAAAAACCGATTTTAATTCACGAAGTCTGTGGAATTTCAGGAAGATACAACCTAAAGCTTCCCAGGCTTGAAGACGATTGGATCGCTTTAACCTCTGAAATTCCGATTTATTATAAAGAGCTATCGGGGAAATCGATCGACGATCGAATGTTTGTCGGTCATATTACGAAACTCTCGAAACGGGGGGCAGAAATCCGGGGAAGTTCGGTTGAGGAATTGCTCACGAATTTAAAAATTCATTTAATCGAATCGTCCGAATCGTACGCAGGGGATATTTACGCGAAAGTGATGGAACACAGCGATCGAGATGAGGTCACGTTTTACGTTCGGTTTACTGCTGAAACCCCTCAACTCGATCGATTGCTATCCAAGTCTTTGCAGTGACCCGTCACCAGTCATCAGCGATCGGCTATCAGTTGGCAACCCCTAGATCGCCAACTGATAGCCGATCTCCTACTCGTTTGAATGGTTTCGATCGATCCAATTTACACTTCGCAACCACGGCCAGATCCCCGTTTGACGTCGTGTGTGTACGCCGAGACTGTGCGCGTGTGCCACGGCCTCGAGTTCCGCTGTCGAGAAATCGTAGCCCAACTGACGTGCAACGTTTAAAAACTCTTCGGGATTCTGCACGTCGTTAAACTGTTCTCGAAGTTCTGAATGATAGAGGGCATCGGAAAGAAACTTTTCTGCACTTTCTTTAGACATGACACACTGCTCAAATTGTTGTTGGGTCGCTTACAATATCGGTTGAGAGTTGAGCCAGTCTCATCATCGCATCATCTTTCTATCTCTCGCCTCTCACGCAATTATATTTTTAAACTTCCGAGCGCTAATATAATAACCCGGTAATATGCTGTCGCTCGCCAACTATTTTCAGGGCGATCGCAAAAAACCGACTCTGACGGATGACGGATTCCCGTAAAAACCTTACTCTGGCAGAGTCCACTCTCGTGGCGACGATGACGCATCGTAACCACCGGTTCGCATCAGTCGATCGAGTTCGCTCGGATCGGGTGAGACTTTCTGAGCGTCTTCGATCGTGATACTACCATCGAGAATTTCTTTGTACAGAGCTTGGTTGAGAATTTGCATGCCCTCCATCGTGTCAGTTTTCATCAAGGCAAAGGCTTCGTCTTCCATGCCTTTGATCAAGAAATCCTTCATAGCTGGAGTATTGATGAGGATATCGTGAACGGCAACCCGTTTTCGATCGGTCGTAGGAAGTAACAGTTGCGCCACCACCGCCACCAAAGACTCGACAAGTTGCACCCGCATAATGGGCTGTTCGTCGGGTGGGTATAGGTTTAGCAGACGGTTGACTGAGTCGATCGCGTTGCGCGTGTGCAGAGTTCCTAAGACTAAGTGTCCTGTTTGGGCAGCTTGCAGTGCCGTGTTAATCGTGATTCGATCGCGCATTTCCCCGATGAGGATGACGTCGGGATCTTCGCGCAACACAGCCCGTAGTGCTTGGTGGAATTCTAGGGTGTGTAGTCCTACTTCCCGCTGACTGACGAGACATTGTTTCGACGAGTGAACGAACTCGATCGGATCTTCAATCGTCACGATGTGTTTGTTCGCCTTCTCGTTCAAGTAGTCGATCATCGCCGCCATCGTTGTTGATTTCCCCGATCCCGTCGGTCCTGTCACGAGGATTAATCCTTGGGAATAAGAGATAATCTTTTTAAGAACTTGCGGCAAGCGTAGCGCGTCGATGGTTGGAATATCCAACGTAATCAGTCGCAGTACTATCGCACCGCCAGTTAGAGAGTCGAAACAGTTCACCCGACAGCGAACTAAACCGGGGTAAAAGATCGCCGTATCGAGTTCTTTTTCCTGGGCAAATCGCCGACGCTGTTCGGGGGTGAGAATTTCGGCGATGTACTGCTCGAAAATGGCTTCGGTGACGAGGACTTCGTTGTCCGTTTCGACCATTTTGCCCCGAATCCGCAAACGTGGCATCTCACCAACGCGGATATGAACGTCAGAGGCGTTCGCGTCAAAGGCGTGTCGAACGAGTTTTTTAATCGACGTGTTAGGATCGGCAATTCGGGATGCTGCGGGGGTGCGTCTCGGGGGGGGTGGGGGGGGTTGTTTGTGTGCGATGGGCGGTTTGGCACCTGTCGGCGAGCTGGGAATGGGATCGCTCATGGATCGTAACTCCGAAAACGAAGGATAGGATGAAGTGGTTGATGCTGACCACTCGTAGAAATTGCTTCGATTCTATACCACAGTTCAAAGTGACTTGAATTCGGAAAACTGTCTCGATCGATACTCTTACCTACCCTTGGCATGGGTTTGACACCATAGGGTGTAAAAATCCAGTTTACAAAATCTCTAACTTCAAACCCCGCTCTAACTCAGTAAAAACAGTCGATCGACGCTCTCCGGGCAAAAATAAGGCTTGCAACGTCACCACCCACTGTTCTCTGTTCGCGACTCACGGTTCGCTGTAAAAGATGTCTCTTTCTTCTGACTCATCACTGCAAACACCTGGTAACTGGTCGATCGATCGACTGCCGGGTTTAAATGCCGAAGACTGTCAAAAACTCAAAGATCGCAACATCTATACAACATACGATCTTCTCGATCGAGCTGGCCGTCGGGATCTCGCGCAATCGCTCGCTGCTGAAATGCAAATTGCCCCGCACTACGTGAAAAAATGGGTCGCTCTAGCCGATCTCGCCCGCGTCCCTAGTGTTGGCTGTCAGTACTGCGGCTTACTCCTCCACTGCGGCATTCTCAGTACAGCTCAACTCAGCCAAACTCCCATTCACAAACTTTATCCCCAACTCCTCCGTCTTCATGTCTCCACCCTACGGCGCAAAGATCTATGTCCCCCCAGAGGTGAAGTCCTCGAATGGATTCGATCGGCCCAGTTGGTTACGAAAAGGCTTTAACTGGTGACTGGTGACTGGTGACTGGTGACTGGTGACTGACGATGTGTCTAACGATTTTTCAACGCTGCATCTAGCTGTTCGACGATCGATTGCGCGATCGGCTCGAACAATTCGCGTTTCTGTTGCATTTCAGTCTCCGTCCCGCCCGGCGCAACTTCGACTTGAAACTCCAGCCCCGTTTCCGCGCTGGGAACCAAGCGAATTCGTCCCAAATCTCCGAATTCCGCGTGAGTAAAACAGTAAGCGTACACGCCCTCTGTTTCCTCCGTCGCCACAGTCACTCCCTCGGGTAACGTGACTGGGAGTGCGTTGACTGACTTCGCCCCTTGGGTTTGAATCGCGCCATCTTCGCGAACCCACATCACCTGAAGGCTCGACGGACTCACCATGACGATCGTCGCTTCCGTCTGGGGGTTGTAAGTTGCCACGATATCCGCAACTTCCTGTTTCGTCTCGTCGTCAGCCATCCACAACACCGTATTGCTGTGTCCTTGGGCGACGTAATAAATAATCGTCTCTAACTCCTTTTGATCGTAGAGAATCATCCCTCGATCGTCCCTAGCACTCGACTGCGCGATCGATTCTTCCACCACGGATGGCAGCAACACGGCGGCCACCTGTTCCCGCATACTGGCGTCCCACGACAGAGGATCGCGAAATCGCACTTTCCAATCCTCGGGAACTTTTGCCATCATTCGATCGTAAATGGCAGATGTTACGTCTACAGCTGGGGGAAGAGAAGTCATTAAATCGTTCGCGCTGGCAACGCGCTCATCATAACAGTCACCAGTTGTCAGTCACCAGTCACCAGTCACCTGTTGAGGCGTTTCTTACAGTCCATCTTCACTGCTGTTGACTGTTCGCGGTCAAAGCCTTCTCTTCTCGCCTACGGGTTGCGCCATAGCCGCGCGAATTCTGATAACTCTTCTCGGGTGAGTTGGCGCTGTAGCCAATCCCAAGCCCGATCTTGGTGGAACAAACCTTCGTAGTACTTGGCCGCTTTGTTTAATACGATCGCTGGCGGTTCCGCTGACGAGAGTGTACGCCACTTCTGGGCGAATTCTTCTAAAAAAGCATCGGATAGTTGACCTTGCAGCCAAGTTAAGGCTTGGTTTTGACTGGCGAGGTTTTGATAGTATCGAGCGACATCAACGAATTCAATCGAGGTCGTGGTTGTCAGTTGGTTGCGCCAGCGACGGGCAAACTCTCGTAAGGTATCGTCTGGCGTGTGGAGTTGCAGCCATTGCAGGGCATCAATTTGATGGGATAAGCCCTGGTAGTGCTTCATCACATCAATGAGTTGGATGGGCAGTTGAGGCATCGGCGGATCGGGGGGAGTTGGGGGTTTGGGAATCGGGGGATTGACAAACGGCGTATTATCTGCTAGGTACGCCCAAGTTTGAGGGCCGACAATGCCATCGGCGAAAATTCCAACGGCGGTTTGAAATGCGATGGTGGCTGCTTTTGTTTTTGTTTTAAACGTGCCATCGATCGAGCCAGGATCGAACCCTTTGTGTTTGAGACGTTTCTGAACGTCGATGACGAGGGCGTTTGTCGTTCCTTCTTTAGCGGTGTTAAACCCGTTGACGTCTACGCCACCGGGAACGCCGTTAACGCTGCCGGTATCGGTGTACTGCCACAGCGTCCAGGTGCGCCATCCTCCAGGTACCCAAGGACTCGAGGCGGTGGTGTAGTGGGCGATCCACAAGGGATAGTCTGAAAATTGTTGCCAGTTTCCGAGGCGTTCCCAAAAGCCAGGATAGGTATAAATAATTGGGCGGCGTTGCGTGACTTGTTCGACTCGATCGAGCCAGGTTTGCATCCGGGCTGCTAAACTCGCCGCATCGACACCGTCGTCGGTTTCGATATCGAGGACGGGGGGTAAATCGCCGGTTTCGAGTTTGACGATATCGAGAAATCGATCGGCTTGAGCGAGGGCGTTACTGCGCGGCCGAAAGAAATGATAAGCTCCGCGCACGAGTCCCGCCGCCTTGATTCCCGACCAATTTCTGGAAAAGCTGTCGGCTACAAACGTCGCACCTTCCGTCGCTTTGGTGACAGCGAAGGAAATACCGGAGTTGGCGACGGCAATCCAGTTCACACTGCCTTGGTAGTCGGAAACGTCGATCCCTCTGCTCATGTTTTCTCACGGCGATTTCGACATTTCGATGGTATCACTTCAGCTTGGCGCAATTTCACGGCTAGTTCGGCAAAATAAACCGAAGCCGCCCGTCGGACTGCGTATAATGTCAGCGTCAAGAGAAAAGAACCATTACTATTACTGGAGAGGAGATCGCGTGTTGCACTTGTCTGGGTTTCAGTGGTTAAGCGGAGCGCTCGGGGTCTCGATCTCGATTGCAGCGCCTGTCATGGCAACCGTTTCAGTCAGCTCGATCGAAACGTTTCCCCAGGTTGTCGCGTCTCGCACGATCTCGGATAAGGCGCAGATGTTTGTCGATTTCTTGGCAGCGGGCGAATACGAGTCGGCGCGTCAACTGCTCGATCCGGTCGTTCAGGGGGTTTGGAGTGCCGATCTCATTGAAGAACGCTGGCAAACCTTTCAAGGTGTCACGGGAACGTTTGTGCGTCGCATCGAGACGGTGGTTTTGCAAAACGTCGTGTCGATAACCTTTGAGTCGGAGAACACCACTGACGAGCTTTTGTTCGTGTTTAACCGTGAAGGCGATATTGTCGGGATCGATTTTCCGCGTTTAACAGTAGCGATCGAATCGCTTTCGATCGAGGAGATTGCAGAAAACTTTATCGATGCAATCCATGCCGGAGAATTTGAGGTCGCACGATTGTATTTGTCGCCGGTTTTACGGGCAGAGTGGACACCGGCGGTGGTCGAACAGCGGTGGCGAGGCTTTCAAGAAACCGTTGGAGCGTTCCGAGAACGGACGCACAGTAATACGATCGACAACGTCGTTTTAGTGCGCGCTCAGTTCGATCGAGTTGAAGATTCGCTAGTTTTTATTTTTAACGAAGACCAGCAAATTGTAGGTATCGATTTTCCTCAAGCGGAGTAGAAACGCCTCGACCGCAAACGGGAAGCAGTCAATTAGAACACGGGAAGAAACACGAGGTTAACTGCCTTGACTGGCGATCGATGGCTGTTCGCTGGCAATCGTCCACTCTCGTCGAAAGGTCAAGATATCTAAAAAATCGTTAACGGTTTGTTCCCAATACGATCCCGGCGGTGTGACGGTGGTGAGTTGGTTGGCGACTTCGGGCAGAAGGTTCGGTGAAATACGATAGGCGAAGGTTTGAAACGTCGATCGAAGCGCCCAGTTATAGTTGTCTTTTCCCGTTGCGATTTCACGACAAAATCGATCGACGATCGATCTCGCAAACGGATCTCGCCACGGATGACAACACGCTTGTAACAACGAGAGCGTCGGGTGACTTTTCCCCAAGGGTTGAGATCGATCGAACCAGTGTCGCAACACGAAATCTTCCCGACGCTCGATCGACAAACTCGCCAGCAACGCCCGATTTCGATCGTCAGCATCGCAGAGGTTCGCGGGAATGTCTTCGACCGTTTCTAACAAGGCTTCGGCCCAACTGACATCGGGATGGCGCGTTGTCGCAACAGCCCAACCTTCGAGTAACAGGGGTTTCCAGTCGCTCTGACTAGCCCGTTCGACGAGTTTTTGGGGAGAAATTTCGACGCTCCACACCCTGGGCGGTACGAGCGCCAGTTGTTGCAACAGCCACCCCGAACGCTCGCCGAGGTCTTTCGCTTTTTTCAGCTTTTTCGAGTCGATGCCGTCACGCAAAGCCGCTTTCGGGCAAGACTTCGGGAGTGTCACGTTCAGATCGAGACGGTTGCCCCGTTGCCGGATTTCGATCGATTGCCGTATCCGTGCTAGGGTTCGCTGACACAGGGCGGAATTGGGCAATCGTGCCAGTAAGTCCGCTGCGATGGCACGGACTTGTTTGCTTTTGTTGTCGAGAGCTGCTTCGAGAAAGGGTTCGTCGGCATCGCTCAAACCCACGGCGAAGGTTTTGAGAAATTCCGATCGATCGGTCGCTTTGTCTTGGTTCCACGTCGAGGCTAACAGATCTCGACCTCGGGACGGTTGGGTTTCTCGCAGTCGTTGCAGCAGGAATAGCCGCGTCGTCGTCGTACCGAGTTGCCACGATCGATCGATCTGCGTCGTATCGGGTAATGTCGTCGCGTAATCCCAACGGGGATTTTGACGGGCTAACCAACGTCCCCGGCGTCCCAGGGCTGAAATAACGATCGATCGAAGGTTCCGATGGGTTTTTCCCAAATCCAGTAAAGCAGGCAACAGTTCGTCTGGCAGGCGCACGCCCGTTTTCGCCGCCAACGCCCAGCACGGCGGGAGGAGTTCGGCGACATCCACTCGATCGAATAGCTCTTGCCATTGTTCGGGTGTGGGAGCCGAGGGTAAGGGCAATTCGTCCTTGAAGGACGCAGTCGGGGTGTCGCCGTTAAAGCGCGAAAATACCTTTCCGGCGCGTCGGCGTAGGGTTTCGATCGCGGCCACTTGGAGAACAGTACGTTCGGCATCTGCTAGTGAAGCGTCTCCATCGAAAGATCGATCGAGCCGTCGCGCAATTCGAGCGTCGTCGCTTTCAAATTGGGGCGTTTGTCGCTGTGTCCCGACCAACGCTATTTTGACGGCGGTGTCCCACACGGCTCGATTTCCTCCCAAATTCGATCGATCTCATCGGTCAAACGGTGGTCGCTGTCGAGTTCGACCAACTTCGCCCAAGGCCGAGTGCCGACGTAGTCGCGACTGACAGAAATCGGGACAACTTCATCGCGAATACCGTGCAGGATCGTGGTTTCGATCTCTCGCGTTAGCTTCGTCAGATCGTAGCGACGCACGTCTGCCAGAAAACCGTAGTGCAAAGGAATTACGCGACCTTCGCCATAGTGATACACGTCGAGAAATCCCGACTTGCTCCATTGACGTTCTCGCTCTGGGGTCAGCCAGTGTTCGGGAAAGTTAAAAGCAGGAGCCAAGAGAAACAGTCGATCGACCTGGGCCTGTTGTTGTGCGACCCAAGCCGCAGTCAGTCCTCCCAAGCTCGAACCGATGAGGACTGTGGGGCTATCGGCGAGTAACGTACAAACCTGTTTGATTTGGCGCGTTAGCGTCAGATGCGTGAAGTCGCCTTGGTTGAGATCGGGGACGAGGAGATCGATCCCGTAGGCGGAAAATCGATCGACCAATTTGCGGGCTTTTGCCGATTTCGGACTGGAGGCTAAGCCGTGTAGGTAGACATAACGTAACGTCGAGGCAGGGTAGACATTCAAACGTCGAACTCCATCAATTGGGTTGCGTGCCTCGATCGTACCGGATAAGCGGCCGCTAAAACGGATTTCAGATCGTTTAACACTTCTCGAGTGTCGTGCTTTCCGAGCGAGCCGCCTCTAAAAGTTTTTGGTAGAATCGATGGCAACTCGATCGCAACTTCGACATTTGAATGGCGATCTGGCTCGATCGATATCAAACCCCCGATCGCACATTTGTCAACCCCCAGAAAGACTCGCAATTGCTTGTCTTTCTCGATCGTTTCCAAGCAACGCTTCTATAGAGTTTGGCTGCTGGTGTCCTTCCCCAAAGCGCAGAAGATCGATCTCGATCGAGAGTACCCCTGTCCGTGTCGTCGCCCCGGTCGTCTCAAACCCATTGCGCTGACCGAAGCTTTGGGCTGCGATCGCTGCCAACAAATATTCGTGATCGACGAAGGCGGCACCTCGATCGAACAACTTTCGACTCATTATCCCTATAAGCAAGCGTGGCGTTGGACGGGAACTCACTGGAGTCGCGTGCAAGCCGGTTTGAAAGATACTTATTTGCCCCTAGCCTTAGGGGTCGTTTTGGTTTTGACAATTTTCTGGCTGCCTTTAGCGTTGCGTCTGCCCGTTGGTGCTAACACGATTCCCTGGATTATCTTAGTGTTACTGCTGGCACTCTTACCGGCATTCTTGGTTTGGCTGGCATATCGGCGTTAGCGTCATGGCAATCGATTCTCTAGAGATTTCTGACAACCCTGTTACGGCAGCGCGTCGGGCTTATCAAGCCTCCCTCGGACTCGCCAGCGCGAAAAGTGCCAATCGATCGGCTGCCTTGCTGCGGATCGCTCGATCGTTGCGCGAGCGCCAAGACGAAATTCTCGAGGCGAACACCCTCGATCTCGAGGCGAGTCGCGATATGGCCGTTCCTGAAGTTTTATTGGAATGGCTGAAGCTGACACCGGAGCGACTCCAAACGACGGTGAATCTCCTACAACACCTCGGCGAACTGTCCGATCCGATTCGTCGCGTGACCAATACACCGCTTCAGGTCGAACACGCGCAAACTTACTGTCAGCTCATGCCGCTGGGCGCGATCGCGCTGATTTACGAAGCTTCTCCGGAACTGGGAGCAATTGCAGCGGGAATGTGCCTGAAAACGGGAAACAGTATCGTTCTCAAAGGCAGTCCCGAGGCGAGTCAGTCGAATTTAGCCATCGCCCGCGTTCTCCAAGATGCCCTCACCGATGTCGATTTACCGACGGGTTGTATCCAACTGCTTCCGGCTGATGCTGGAACGTCAATACGGGATTTAGTGACCCAAGATCGCTATCTCAGTCTCGTTATTCCTTACGGGCGAATGAGTTTAGTGCAGCCCGTCGTGGAAAAAGCGACGATCCCCGTCCTGCGAGCTGCGATCGGAAATTGCTACTTATATTGGTCGCCAACGGGGAGCTTAGACTTGGTTCGATCGATCGTCATGGACAGCCATCGCAGCGAACCCGATCCGGTTAACGCGATCGAGAAAGTTCTCGTTCACCCGAGCCACAAGCCTTCGTCTCTTATGAGCCTGTGGAACAGTCTTCGGGAGCAGGGCTTTGAGATTCGAGGTGACGAACACTTAGTTGAAGAATTTCCCGATCTCAAACTAGCGGAAGCCTCTGAATGGGGTGAAGCGTATTTGACGAAAACTGTCGCGTTTAAGGCGATCGACAGCTTGGAATTAGGGATTTTTTGGATCGATCAATACAGTAGCGGCCATGCAGACTGTTTGGTTACAGAATCGTACAGTGAAAGCTGTCAGTTTTCCCTGGGTGTTAAAAGTGCCTCGGTCTACATCAACGCTTCGCCTCGGTTCTATCGCCTCCCGAAACCGGGTAGTACGATCTGTTTGGGAATGTCGAACCAAACGGGACACTATCGCGGTTTTATTAGTTTGGAAGCCCTGACCCGCGTGAAACACGTGGTTCAGGGCCATGAGTGAGGTAGTAAGGGAATGAGATCGTCAGGTCATCTCCTCACCTCCTCACCTACTTCACGAGGGGATTTTCGCCTCGATCGACCTGGGGTAAGCCAAAACTATAGTTGTTGACGCGGCTGTTGAGGTTGTAACTGAGGCGACCGTCAAATAGCATCGATCGAATAAAATGTTCGAGATCTGAGCCGATGCGTCGGAGATTGTACTCTGTTAAATCTTCGCCGTCATAAGCAGCGACGAGTTCTTCAAATTTCCGATAAACCCCTTGTAGTGCGTCGTCGTTCCAAACCAGTTCGTTGTCCGGATCGACATCGAGAGTTAGCACTCGATCGTTCGGAATTAATTCTTTTCCCTGTACTTCAGCGGTCAGAATACGAACGTGGCGTGTCGTCGATTTAAGGAACATAGTGAAAAACAAGTCTCCGAAACGAACGAATTGAAGGTCGATCTGGCCTCCGGTACTGTTCATCGAGTCCGGATAGCGCTAAAACTTATTGTAAGGGCGTGTCAGCATCTACTCAAGCGCAGAAAAACCCTATGTTTTTTACACGATCGTGTTCTAATGCGTCTATCCTTTTAAGGTAAATTGTTCAATGGCTGAGGAAGTTGGCGTGAAAGATCCCTTCGTTCGGCAGTCTCATCGAGTCGATCCGGCAGACAACATCATTCAACAAGCGCGTCAAGGCAGTATTGCTGCGATCGTCCAGGTACTCAACGACAACCTGGCAGAGTCTGGCGTGCGAACTCGTGCTGTTTTTGCCGAGGGTTGGTTGCAACTGCTGTGCGAAGCCCCGAACGCCGATCGACTCGAGCAGTCGGATGTGGTTGAGAGCGTTCGCCAACTCCTCGAAGCGATCTCGCCGCGTAACATTCGTCGCGTTAACCTCAACTGTCGCATCGCCCGCGAAGAACAACTGCTTTGGCTCGAAGAAATTAACCGCAATCCGGACAAGCAGCTTTTGTGGTCGCAACAACTGATTTTACGTCGCCCCAATCCCATCAATCGCTTAGCTGACGCGCTCAAAGCCTCGAGCGGCCGCCGCAAGGTCGCACTTCCGAAAAAACTCCCGGTTTCGCAACCGACAAGATCGCGAGATCGATTTCAGCAGGGGCTGTTCGGTGGACTGCTCCTCAGCGTTCTCCTGCTGTTGGGGGGCATCTGGTTCTATCGATCTCGGCTCGATGCTCCGGATGATGTTGATGTTTCAACGCCGTCTCCCACACCGGAAGCTGAAGCTGAGCCAGACGCTTTCGTCCAAGCGGTTCGCCTAGCCGAACAAGCCTCGATCGAGGGTCAAACAGCGACAACACGGGCGCAATGGCTCGATCTCGCAGCCAAATGGCAACGGGCTGCGGATCTCATGGCACGAGTTCCAGCGGGTGATGCTCGCTATCAAACGGCGGTCGATCGAACTCAGGTTTATCGCCAAAATAGCGAGGTCGCTCAGCAACGAGCTGAGACCGCCGTGCAGTGAGACGGGGAAAGACCATAAAATCATGACGATCGAGCGATGGAGTTTTGTGAAGCTTCGGTAAAGTTTGGGGGCGCAGACGTAAAATTACCTCTCGATCGACCGATAGGTCTATAGATGGATATCTATGACCCAACAGCTATGAAACCTCTAAACTGCGTTCGCTCGATCGAAAAACCAATGGCTCTATTTGCCATCACGGGTGCGTCGCTTGTAACGGTTCTCGGTGCCTCGTCCCCTGCGGGTGCAGCGGGATTGAAACCGGATGAGAGCTTTGGAACGGAAGGCATTGTCTTTACTGAAAACACCAACATGAGTTTTACGTTCCGAGAAACTCACGGTAAGTTTCAATCGGCCTTGAAGCTGTTCCAGGTGGGAGACGACGATAGCCTGACGTGGATAAAAGATTTATTTGTTGAAGTTCAACGTTCCGACAATGGCGAAGCCAACGGTTGGCTCGGAACTTGTGGAACGACGGTGTTACCCGGGGCAGATGGCAATTGTACCGAAAGCGTAACGTTTCAGTCCAACGCCGAATACACCTTCGGTCTCGTCAGCGATAACGGGACGGTGTATTCTACCAACCGACTCAACGGTGGAAGCCAGCAAACGCTATTCGGTTCTTTCGGTTCCACCGCACCCGACGGAACGATGTTTCTCAATCCTTTCGACTTTGCGGAAGCCGATCCCTTTGGGGTCGAGGTTGCTATGGGATTCGACGATCGCGGGAATGGCAACGATCGAGATTTCCAAGATATGACCTGGACGGCCACAGCCGAACGTCAGACCTCTCAGGAGATCCCCGAACCGTCTCTCATTCTGGGATCGATCGTCGCTCTGCTGGGATTCGCTCCGTTGCGTCGTCGTCGCTAATCAAACGCAAATAAATCGAACGCCGAGTCAGATTCGACTAAATACGTCGTAATATGGTCGCGAATTTGCTCGGCGTTCAGATCTCGAAACGTGCGGATTTCGTATTTCGAGTCAGTTCCGACCACTGCCATGACTTTGACGTCGATCGCCTGCTCTTTCGCACTCGCAAATTTATAGACGTAAGGACACAAATAAGTTGCGTCGGGACAGGGGACATCGGTCATCGAGGTGAGGATGTCGCCCGCTTGCAGGCCGTAAGATTGCGCCAGCTTTTGAAACTGGCTTTCGCTGAGATAGCCTTGGAAGACTTGAACGAGCTTCTCGTCGAGAACCGACTGATAGACGAGTTCGAGCCAGTTGGCAAATTCCGGTACGCCTACTTTTCCCGTTTTGCCAATGGGACTTTTGACGGTAATGTGAATTCCAAATTGCATCGATTTTCGGACGGCGTGAATAGTGAAGCGTGCGCTTGTCAATGACTTCATAATCCCATAAAACCGATCCGGGGACTTCGGACTCGTCCTCAGCGATCGTTTACCTCGGCCGTGGCTGCGATCGTGCTAGTTTGATGGAGTCGAGACTGTCGTTTCCATGAAACGGTCGTTAATGAAGTTCGGATATCTCCTGGGAATCTTGGTGTTGAACGCCACCCTCGGACTGAGTAGCTGTAGCGATGAGGTGTCGAAGTCTGAAGTCAGTTTGGGGGAGACAGAACCTGCTGCTGACTCGATCGAACTCGCGACCGATACACCCGTGGCGACGGAAATTCCGGCCGAAGCACCAACCGCCACAGTCGATGATGGCACAGACGATCGAACACTGGACGTACCGATTTCGGAAGACCTTCCGAGCGAGGAGAGCGATCGAGCGATTGCTCCCGTTTTTACTGAGGTTTTAAGTCAAATTCAATCTCAAACGGAGGTTCCGATTCTCCTTCCGAGTGACGTTCCCATACCGGAGGAACCCCCAATTTACGCAACGGCGACGGCCGATCTCGATCGATACGCAATCGAGTTAGCCTTCACACCAACCTGTCGCGGTGCAACGGCCTGTTTTTACGGAGTGTTTGCAGCCAAACGAACGGACGGCGATTACTACGGAGTCGGCGAACCGTTCAGTGAAACCGTCGAACTCGCCGACGGCGTAACGGGATATTTTAACCCGATGACCTGTGGCGCTTCTTGTGCGCCGCCGGTTATGGAATGGTCGATCGATGGCGTTCGCTATCGGATGGAACTGAAAGGCCTCAGTGGTGACGATGCAGTCGCTCAGGCAGCAATGACCGAACTGGCCAACTCGGCCATTACCGCCGGTTCGAGGTGAGGAGTTTTTCCTCGTCAGGTCGTCTCCTCACTGCCCCATCAGGTCATCATTTCGTCCAACCGATGGCTGAGGTATTGACCACCGTTCGGAGATCGGGCGTTATTTCCACGGTGTAATCAAAGGGAGAAGATGCCGAGGTAACTTTCGTCATTTTCGTCCCGTCTGGGTTGCGGGGATTGAAGTAAGACTGCGCTTTGACGACAAGGTTGCCGCTGCCGTTCTTTGTGATGTCGGTAATCGTCAGCGTGTTGCTGTCTCCATCGCTTAAAACAGCGGATAGATAAGCAGCACTCTGAAGATTTCCGGTCACTGGATCGACTTTACTGAGAACGGCAACTTTAGCACCGCCGCCCTGGCCGTAATTCTTCAGCCAGTTTTGAGTTGCACCGCCGCTGGCGCGTCGCCAGTCTTGGCTGGACGTGCCTTGGGTACCGTCGGTGCTAAAGACAGCAAAGAGGTTCGTTCCGTCCCAGAACAAGCCGTAACCGCGTCCGTCGGCTCCAGTGGTTTCATAGTCGGTACGCACCCAGTTATTGCTGGGGTTGCTGCTGTCAAAGCTGGCAATAATGGGGTTTTGGTTACTGCCGCTCACTTGGTTCGTACCGATGTAAATCGTTTGTGTCCCCATGGTGATGCTTTGAGCGCCAGAGGCAGCGATTTGGCTTTGGGTACTGGAGTTCGTGAATTTTGCGACAGTGCTGCCGTTAATTGCAGCGGGTAAGGCACTTCCTGACGAGGATGTTGAGGTACTATCGTCATCTTCGATCGTGACCGTGGCTTCGTCGGTGGTGTCTAAGTTGCCACCGTTGACGTTAGAAAGGGTCACCTTAAAGGTTTCGTCGCCTTCAACCTCGTTATCGTTGGAAATTGGAACGGTAATCGTTTTGCGAGTTTCGCCTAGAGTAAAGGTTAGCGTTCCGGTTGTTGCTTGATAGTCGCTTCCGGCTTGGGCAGAACCGTCAGTCGTTCGGTAGTCAACGGTTGTCGTACCGATGGCATCGGTACGTTCGAGGGTCAGCGTCACCGTTGAGGCATCTTCATCGACGATGTGTTGAGAGCCGAGGAAACCGACGCGGATGTTGGAGGTGTCGAAGAGAGAACCACCTCCGAGGTCGATTCCACCGCCGGAACCCGTGTTGGGATCGTTGCTACCGCCGGAACCCGTGTTGGGATCGCTGCTACCGCCAGAGCCAGTGTCGGGATCGTCACTGCTGCCAGAGCCAGTGTCGGGATCGCTGCTGTCGCCAGAGTCGGTGTTGGGATCGAGTCCGAGGGCAAGCTCGAGGGTGCTACTGCTGATATTTTCGAGGACAGCTAGGTAATTGCCAGTTTCTCGATCTTTTAAGATCGTGTCGTCGGCAAGTTCTTCAGTGCCGGGGATAATTTCGACTCGATCGAGTGCCAATTCTCCCACGAGCAGTAAAGTATCGTGGTTGGGGTTGTAGTCTGCAATTCGATCGGCCGCTTCTACGGTTTGGCCGCCGGTATTGATACTGATGAGAAATTCATCGTTTCCTGCACCGCCGTAAAGGGTGTCTGCTCCATCGTCCCCGTAGAGCATATCGTTGCCGAGATCGCCGAAGAGCATATCGTCGCCGAGGTCGCCGAAAAGGCGATCGTCGCCTTTTCCACCCATGACGGTGTCGTTTCCGTCACCGCCGAAAACACTATCGACACCTTGGTTGCCAAACAGCAGATCGTGAAGGTCGTTTCCGTAAACTTCGTCGTTTTCGCTACCTCCGCTGACTGTGTCGTTACCATCGCCTCCGTAGATGAGGTCGTTGTCACGATCGCCGACGATTTCGTCGTTGCCTGCTTCGCCTCGAACGAAATCGTTGCCTTTTCCGGAGTAGATGGCATCGTCGCCATCGTTTCCGAACATTCGATCGTCGCCTTGGTTGCCAAACAGCCAGTCGTCTCCGCCCATGCCAACGATGGTATCGGCACCGAGACCGGCGACAATGAGGTCGTTGTCATCGGAGGCGATTGATAGGTTGGCTTCGGCATCTAATGTCACCGAACGAACGGTATTTAAGTCGAGTGAAATCATGTTTTCGCTCTCGAGATAATGCGACGGTTTGGACGGCACGCGCATATTGGGTAGATTTTTCTCTGACGAAAACAAAGTTTGGGTTGAAGGGTTCGTTGTTTTTGTGACAACGAATCTCCATCTCGTTCGTTTTTGAGATACACAAAACAGCGTTTACAATCGCGAATTCTTAAAGATAAATTCACGATTTCTGCAAACGTTATCTTGAGAACTCAGCGAACGAAATCTTTTTCTGGCAAAACTTACACGCATTAAAGCCTGCCAGGAGGTTGCCGTCGCTCGGTTCTTCCTACGGTAGAGAAATATAGACCTCCGGATGAGTTTTTACGGATTTTTTAGAGATGCTGGCTCGAGCAGCTCGAGGATATACGCAGTTGTAAAAATCAGTAATTTCACGGAAGCATCAATCTCAATATTGAATTAGTATAAAGTTTGTTTTTAGATTGAAGCGAAAGTTAAATTAAATAACGATATAAGACTATCGATCGACAATTTAAAAAATTTAGAAACGAAAACATTCTGCGACCGTCGTGAAGTCACAGCGAAATATAAAGTTTACTGTTCGAGGCAGAAGCAGCCGATCAGTCGGGCAATTCGATCCACCCTCTACGAACGGCGTGAAGCAAGCGATCGATCGCTGCCCGGTCTTCGTCCGACAAGGAACTGGTCAGTAAAACTGACTTCAGAACTTGCCGTTCGGAAACAGTCAGGCAACCCGAGTGCCAAACCCGAGCGATCAGCTCGCTTAAGGCGATCGTTTGTGTAATCGTTGTAGAAAACATCAGCACTTACTGGGTCTGACTCAACCACTAATGCTTTACTGTGCATAATTGTCACACGATCGGCAGCGATCGATGTCACAAGTTCTCGAAGATTTCGATCGCTATGCGCTCAATGCCTTGTGATGTCTATCTTCGGGACAACTCGCCTCAAGGTTCGGAGTGAGATTCGTCGAGGTTCGTTCGATCGAGATCGAGTAATCCCTGCAAGCGTCGTCCGTCTTCCGGCTTAACGCGCAAACTACCTTTTTCGACATCTCGAACCCAACTTTGGCTTTTTCCAAGTTGCTCGGCTAACTGTCGTTGGCTGAGACCTTTTAATTGACGGTTGCGAGCGATCTGCGAACCACTCCAGCCGGCGAGATTGTGGATCGAAGTGGCGTTGCGACGAGACTTATGTTGTTGCTGTGTCTGAAGCCGAGAAAGTCCTCGCTCCATTGTTGAGGGTAACTGAAATTGTAAAATCCGCGCTTTCATCAAACGCGACCATTTTCCCCGAGGACTCGGATCGGTGACGCGCCGCTCTTTTCCCGCATCGTCGATCCAAAACTCGAATTCTGCTTCGCTCTCGTTGGGAACGGCGAGGAGCTTTGCCCACAGGGGTTGAATCTCGGATGGATAGGTTTGGGGATCGAAGATCGGCTCGAATTCATAGTCGTGCAGGATTTCCAAATCTTTCTCGAACGTGCGAATTTGCCGTTTGCGAAAGGGGCGATCGACCTGGGAACGTTGTAGCTTTACCTCTCCATAAGCCACTTTCATTAACGTCGAAACGGCAATGGGCTGAGATCGACCGACTTTTGTTTTGAACAGCAACCACAGCATCATTCTCGCTGCCCCTTCGTGCTTTTGCCAGATTTTCATGACGGCGGCTAAAACGGTTTTCGGCAAGGTTCCATATTGATAAAAGGCTGAGTTGTCCTGCCGTCCGTCGCGGTTGAGAAAGTATTTTGCCCACTCTCCCGCCCGCAGGCGAAACGTAAGCCCAACGGGGGATTTATGCCCTCGATCGTCGATTTGAATGTGGTGTTGAATGCCCAGAAGATGCCAAACGGGACTGTTTTCGATCTCGAATGCTTCTACAGCACCCTGTTGAGGCCAGCACAGGCTGATTTGCAATCGACAGGGTAATTGACCGAGATATTTAATAAGGGCGAGTTTTTTGCGCTTCGAGAGGTCTTTACGTCGATTTAAACCCAGGTATTTGGCGAGTTGTCGATCGTCGATGACAAATTCGGTTTCCCAGGGTCGATCGATAGTGGTGATACAAGCGGCGTAAATCAAGTGAACGCAAGCCGCACGAAGATCGAGGCGTTCCCAGAGGTGTTCGGCGACTTTCGATCGCCACGATCGAGCGAAAGAGACGCGCAAGTTTCCGCGTCCGTGTTTGACGGGTTTTTCGTAAACCAGGTTATCGCCATCGATCGATTGCCAGGGGAGAGCTTCCTGCTGGGCGAGAACGTTGCAAATTTCCCACATCACCATCGACGAGGCAAAGGGATGAGCGCTATCGTTGGCAAACAAATCAGGATCGCTCGGGGTAGCTGATGTGATTAGAACGGCGCGACAGAGGTTCGAGTCGTTGTCGAGGAATCGAGGGTTGAGTGTCGGACAACGCAAATCGCAGTGAGTCGGTGGTAGTTGAACGAGGCAATCGTCGCATTGGGGATTCATCGAGGTGCTGTCGTATCGGGAGTTGCGATAAGTGGCAAGTGTCGGCGGAAGTGGAACGCAGGTGTCACAGCTCACGCACTGCGCGTGAAGGATTTGAATCATTAAAACGTACTCCTTCAAGCCATAGGGGAATGTTTCATGACGTGAAAATGGGTCGGATAGGTGTTCGATCGATTCAATTTCGATCTTCTGTGTTCAAACGATCGATTGAAATGACAGATTGAAAGACGGAAAATTCAAAATTAAATTTCCAACACGGCTTTTTTCGAGAAATTAAATTACTCTAAAACTATCATTACAATCGAGTATTGGATGTTCGCAACGATCGAGTTTACATTTGTTTACCTCTGGCAAAATGCAATCGTTAGGGATGTCTAGTTGGCTGAATAGACTGGTAAAATACCGGCTCTCTCAAAATCCCGTAGCACAGGCATCCTGCCTGTAAAGTTCGTTCACCACTCCAATCAGCCAGCTATATCCCTCCTCTAAGAAACAGAGTCAGTTGCCGAGGAAGTACGGGTGGCGATGGTAGGGGAACACCGATCGAGATACGCTTCTCGAAAAATTAGTGCGAGAAATTCGGCACATGAAGCAAATTGAGCTGTATCAAGCGCAGCAGGAATCCGAGCAATTTCTTAGCTATATTCGCAAACGCACGGGATTGTTGAACGAACAAGGGCAAGATTATTTTGCTTTCGTTCATAAAACGTTTCAGGAATACCTTACTGCTGAAGATATTGATTATGAAGCAGATAACGAGTACGATTTTGATATCGTACTCGACACCATTCAAAATCGCCTATACGATCTCCAATGTCGATAGGTTTTGTTACTGCCGATCGCACAGTAGAAACTAAAAAAAGCAGCCAAGACAATTGACGAAATTTTGAAATGTAACAGCGAGTATAAGGAATAGCTACATCGTAATCTATTATTTCCTGGGAGTTGTTTGGTAGAAAATCTGAAAAATTTAAGATCGGCATATTCGCAACTTTGCCAAACAATTTTAGAACGGATCTTTGCTCTAAAAATTAGTGGCTAGCGCGTTGGTTGTAGTTTTATAAAATTTATTTATAAAACTCTACAAAGTTTGCATAAAACAAACTTTGAGGAATCAGCATTGACCTTGATAAAAAGCCAAGGTGATGCGATTAAAGAAAATCGACTTCTGTACTACATGGCTCAGTTGGGAGAACGAGAAGCAGTGATGTCAGCTTTGCTCGAGCGCCTGGGGGACGAGGATGCAAGTGTTCGTTACTGAGCTGCCAGAGCATTGGGTCGGTTGGGACGTAATGCAAGCAACGTATTACCTCGAGTTGTGGCGTGACTCGATCGACATCGAGAAGATTCCCATGTTAGGGCTGGCATCGATGCGCTGTGAGAATTAGTTGTCGAGTCCAGTTGAGTTTGATACTGGAGAACGTAATCTCCTGCACCGCTGTCTTACGCTGGGGCTAACGACCTTCTTATCGTCTGAAAATTTATTTGCACCCTCTACGATTCCCGTCCCAACGCAGACCTCACACAACCCATCAAATCGACGAGTTGTCGACGAACTGACTCGTGCGTGTATTCATCGTTGGGATGCGGAGCCTGTTCGGGATGTTGAAAATACGGGCGCTCGCTGTTCATCTCGCCCCACTTCACATCAACCTGACGCACCAACTCGTAAAGCAACTGGGAATTGTCAACGATCGACTCCAGCAGCTCTAACAACGCCTGCAACGGAACATCTAAATTTTGACTGACACGCACAACATCTTCATCAACCCACCGATACAGAGTTGCCTGTAACACCCCAGAAACATCCGGTAAACTTCGATCGATAAAATTATGAATTTCCGCTATTGCTTGCTCGAGCTTTGGAACTGGAGACTCTCCTTTCAGAAAAGAGCCGCCTTCAAGACCAATGACATCTGCAAGCGAGAACTCTCGACCCTTTAAAATATCGCGATGTAGCGCCTCTTTCTCTCGGTTTGGCTGAGCGTTCTGGCGATCTTCGTTTGAGTTATCTCGTTCGGAGTCGAAATGTTCTGGAATCATCACTCAAAGCGGTGGACGTTATTTTGCAAATTTTTAGATGGAAACATGAATTAAAGCTCGATCGAATCGATCGTCTTACACACTTTAATAGGGAGCCGAAGAGCGAATTAAGATAATGACCAAAAATCCTAAAATAGTAGAAATTCCCACAATCGATCCGCCCTTCGCATAAGCTTCTGGTAACATTGTTTCTGAAATCACAGTTAACATCGCACCTGCCGCGATCGAACCCAACAAAGAGATAGCAGAGTCTGGAACATCCGAAAACAGAACAGTCCCTAACGCTGATAGAATTCCGGTCACAAGCATAATTGAAAACCACATAAAGAAAATGCGAGGGATCGAAAATCCTTGTTGCTTCATCCCTTGAGAACTCGAAAATGCTTCAGGATAGTTTGCAATAAATAAGCCCGCAAGTAGGGAAGGACTCAAGGGCGCAACAGCTAAATGTGCACCGATTGTCAGTGCTTCGGGAATACCATCCATTAGCAGCCCTAACCAAATTGCCATCGGTGCATTTTTATGCTCCTCAACAGCTCCCGCCATTGCCGTTGCTGACGGAATCAGATGACTGGCGTTCATGGTTTCTAGAGCTTTCTGTACCCACTGTCCGGCTTTCGTCGGTTCAAAGTTTTGTCTCGTTTGCAGGTAGTCTTTAACCTTAGGTCGTTCTAAAAAGTCTCTGACATTATCTTCTAGGGTTCGCGACTGCTGCAACATCTCAACAAAATACTGTTTTTTAAACACCCAAACCTTGACATCAGTCTTAGCAATTGCTGTGACTGTATGTGCTGCACCTGTTATAAACGATAATTCTCCAAATACGTCTCCAGACTCCAGAACGATCGGCATTTTTTGCAAGGATTTGGGATACACAATTTCTACTTCCCCTTCATGGATGATGTAGAGTCGATCGGAAAATTCTTTGGGCTGAAAAAAAACAAAACCATCTTCTTGCTGCCGATAAATCAATCGATCGGCAATTTCTTCTAACTCATCGGGGGAGAGATTTTTAAAAATCGGAAAACGCCGAATTTGTAAAGCTAAGCTTAGAAATTCATGGGGTTTGTGCGTAATTTCTACAGCTGCGGGAATTATTCCTTTCTGATGGAGACTTTGCACAGCTAAAGCAACCCAATCTTTAGCTTGTCTCAAGCTCAAACCATGACGATGCTGCAGGTAATGAGTAACGTCCTCGCCTTGTAAAAAAGAAGCCATATTTTGAGCTAAACGCTCGGAAATTTGCAGCATTGACTCGAAGTCTGAGCGTGTTAAAATTTCTAACTTTGTGTCTTCTGTCGCTACAGCTATTGTTTGGTGAGGACAGCCAGTTAGAAATGACATCTTACCAAAAGTATCGTTAGAACTCAGACATGCAAGTGGATGAAAACCAGCTTGAGGATCGCGTAACTCAACACCTCCTCGCTCGATAATATAAAGGCTTTCGCTGGGATCTCCTTTGCGATAAATAATCGCGTCTTTAGGATATTGAGTGACGAGCAGAAATTGTACGAGTTTTTGTCTTAAAGATTTCTCTAGATCTCGAAATAGATCGATGCGCTTAAACCGCGATACTCGCTGCTCAAAGCGACGTGCTTCTTTTTGGGTCAAGTGAAGCAAGGTCGTAGAAGGTTTGCGCAAAAAACCACCTGAATTATTGATTATCTGATTGGTTAGGGTAAATACAATACTTCCCGAAATTGTACCAATTACTAATTCTAATAAATGTCCCTTTTCTGTAGCACTTCCAACAAGATCGATGACTAGAGCTGCTAGTAAAGCTCCTCCACCAAAGGCCATCAAGAAAGCTAGAATTCGATTTCTTGGATGCCAAAATAAGGACGTTAAAGATCCTAAAGGCATCGAACAAGCACTGATTATACCAGCCCAAAAAGCGTTTCTTACAAGTAATTCAGACATGGTACGATCCTCTGAATGTTTGACGGGCACACCTAAAACGTTTTCAAATCACTCTCTCTCTACTTTAAGCTGCCCTTAACCTATTATCTCGATCGACGCTATTGAATGGTTTAAATTTTCAAGGTACCGGGAGCATCTCAGTTTTGCAATAAGTCAAAATACTTAACTCAAAACTCAAGATGGCCAAGGAAAAAGCCCCTCAATGTCTGAGGGGCTTTTTCCTGTAAATATAAACCTGGCACTGAGCTATCTTCCCAGGGGGCAACCCCCCAAGTATTTTCGCCGCAGAAGCGTTTCA
>LWRO01000108.1:0-2987 GCA_001657325.1 Geitlerinema sp. BBD 1991-9
AACGGATTACGCGCTGAAGCTGGGAGATGGCGACAAGATTACGCACAATCGCTTTCTGGTTCCCGATTGGGGCGTATTGCGTTTCGATCTCCATGCTCCTACACCCAATGGTGGAAAGGTTGAAGTCATCATTAAGGATGATTCGTCTAACGAAGTTAAGAAAGAAACTATCTTTTTAACACCGGCTGATGGAAAAAATACGCCTAGTGATGTTCCTTATTTAACTGGTTACGCTAAAGCTGATACTTACCGAATTGGCTACGGTGCGGAAGGGTTTGAAACCTTCCATGTCGAAATTCCTCAAGAGCTTCGCGGAAAAGTTACAACCTTGGAATTTCAGGTCGAAGGCAATACACAAGTTTGGCTCGATGATGTGTTTTTTAAGAGCCAGAACTTGTTGTTGGGAAATCCAACTTTTGCACGGGATGATGAGAATACTCATCGGGAGAACTATCTAATTGAGCGACCGCAGTTCGCAGTGTCGTACAACGATGCTCGCAAGACGCCGAATTGGGTGAGCTGGCAGCTCGATAACTCTTGGTTGGGTTCAATACAGCAGGGTAATATAAATAAGCCACCCAAAGAGTTCGGACATAGATTCCCGATCGGATTCGATGAAAATTTCCCAAATTACCCGGACGGACAGATTACTCCGAGAGAAGGAACGTTCAGTCCTTACGCTGTAAAGAGTGATGGCAGTGTGGACGATAATCACTTCAAGATCAAGGGATATCCTTGGATTGCAGATTCGTTGCTTCCTGAGAATTGGGTTAAAGTTCAGGGACAAGACTACAACGATAATAACGACGGAAGATCCTTTAAGTTTCGTGATTTAGATCGCGGTCACGTCATGCCTATAGCAGATCGAAGCGCGCACAAGAAAGATGCTTATTCGACCTATTTTACAAGTAATTTAATTCCACAGCAGTGGTGGATAAATCGATATCCTTGGTTCAATTTAGAGTACAAAAGTCGTCAATTTTTGAGGCGTGCTGGAAATGAAAATCAAAAACTTCACATTTTTGCAGGTACGGCTAGTTATGACCTAGGTCGTGAAGAGGTCGATCCAGATACAAATCGGTTTGAAAATGAGAAATTTCCAGGCCACGCAGACAATTTGCCGGGTGTTGTGAAAAACTTGGTGGTTTATGAAGAAGAAAAAAATGGAGATAGAAGCTACCTTAGAGATGAGGAAGGCAGGTTACTCACAAGTAAGAAAGTTCCTGCGACCCCACCTCCCCGCGACCCTGACAATCCCGATGTAAATCCTGTAAGTCGCGACTGGATAACTAATCCAAAACGTATTGGCGTTCCAGATTACATCTGGAAAATCATCGTTCCTCTAGAATTTGGACAGAGCCTAGCGGATATAACAGAGGAAACCCATGTTATTGCTGTCATCATGCCAAATGTCGACGCTCGGGGATTACAGAATAATCGATTCGTGCTTCGTAATGGCAAGGAAATCCACCTTGACAGTAATAATCCTCCATCCCAATGGTCTTCTTATGCTGTCACTGTGAGCGATATTGAAGATTTAACGGGATATCAGTTTTTCACTGATCTACCCGAATCTGTTAGTAGGGCTATTCGGAACAGCGGACATCGTAGTTTCCCAGCTTGACCTTGCTCTGTTTTCTGGAGAGATGCTGAATTGCTGGGACAGATCGGAGTTCGCTCGGAGCTTTGTATAAAGGATCTCCGAAATAAAGCGGTTTCATTTGATTGCATTGATATTGAGGTTTATTATATGGAATTCGGCTAATCGGTGGCTATACATTTGATGATTGCAAGGAGAACCACCAAGCGCTCAAACTTTAACTATTGGCTCTCTGTAGTATCGATTTTTGCAGCTATTAATTACCAAGATTCCATACAATCAGGACATCGCTTAATTTTCTAGACTCTTCCAGAGTGGTCTTAGCCAACGAGCAATCAAGATCGGCTTAAACCCTTGAACAGCAGGAAATTCAGGAAAATGAAAAGCACTTTCTATGGAATTCCACTTCTGCAAAGCCCAAAACTATTGTTCTGAAAGGGGTTCAGCAATTTGTTTTATTCCAGGCATCATATTCAGCCTAGGAGAGCCATTTTTTACCATACATCAGATTTGACAATAACTGCTAAATATGGCTTGGATCAACCTAATATCAGCGCTTCAACTTCACTACCATCATCGTACACGTGCTTTTCTCTCGCACAAACAATTCTTTCTAAACCTATAGCTCCCCTTATATCTTCAGCACTTTCTATAGTTATGAAACCGTCAGGAGAATATACTTCAGATTCCTCAAAGTGAGCATTCTGGAATTTGCACGTCCAGAAACTTGTTTCTATTAAAAGTGATTTTTTAAGGTTGGCTCCTGCAAAGTCAACACTCTCAAACTTCCCTTCTCTGAAATCTGCTCCTTCAAAGTTAACATTTCTAAAACTGCAGTCACAAATTGCTACATAATACAAGCTGGCTCCCGACAAATTAGAACCAAGCCAATCCGTGCCTTCACTACGAAGTTCACTTAAATCAGAGTTGGTTAAATCCATATTCTTCATAATACAGTTTGAGAAACTAGCCCCATTTAAGTTAATTCCAGGGAGTTTCATGCCGGTTAGATCGACTCCTTCAAATGACTCCCAACGAAAGTCTCGTTCTCCCGCCGCATAGCGCTCTAATAGTTCCTCGACCGTCATTTCCATTGTCATACCTTCCTCCAGCTCAACTCACGCTGCACCTATCTCAATTATATTGGTAGTCCATCCCCGACACTGGCACGATCGCATTGCCGCCCTCGAAACGAGCCAACGACCCCGAAGGTATGACGCTCCGTTACGAGATCGACTCGGAGTCAGAAGCGCTCGGTTTAACCCTCGACGAGTTCGGTCGTCTGACTTGGACACCGTCTGAGACTCATCTCGGTACTCGACAGGCAACGGTTTCTGTGACCGACCCCTTCGGTGCTACGGCTACACGACCGTTCGATTTGACGGTG
>LWRO01000108.1:3054-3362 GCA_001657325.1 Geitlerinema sp. BBD 1991-9
CTATCGCGCGCACCTGGGAACGGATATTGCCGTTCAGGTGTTGGCGACGGACGACGTCGGTGTGACGCGATGGGAACTGTTCGCGGGAGAGCGGGCAGTTTTGACGGATGCTAACGGCTTGGCTCGTTTGAGTGCTGACGAACTCGGAACGCTCGATTTGAAAGCTGTTGCTTATGACGCTGCGGGGAATTGGGGAGAGACGACATTATCGATCGATGTCTTCGACCCCAGCGATACGAAGGCTCCTATTGTTTCTCTCGACCCGACGGTGTGGGAAAACCCGATTACGAACTTCACCGATATCCTCG
>LWRO01000019.1 GCA_001657325.1 Geitlerinema sp. BBD 1991-9
TTTCAAGTCTTACGCTCGCTCCACAGGCTGAAACGGTGTGTCCCACCGCCAAAAGTTTAATTCGATTGGAATGTGAGTCCAACTCACTAACTTAGTTTTCGTTAGTTAGTTTAACCACCAATATCCAGTCTACCATGTTAACTTAAAGCCGTCCTAGAAGGACGGGGTTTTAGACTCAAAATTTTTGATAACACCATGCTCGAAGATGGCGAGTTCGTCGTCTACCGACGATGTCGCTGGAGAATTGCGTGCGTCACGACCGGCGTTCCGAGCATCGCTGTTACTGCGTTCAAAGGCAACACCGTTTGAGTTCCCGGAACTTGCGCCACCCAATCGGACAACACCGCCAGGGTCGCACCCAACAGCGTCACCGCTGGAAGTAAGTGGCGCGTATCCGAAGTCTTCAGTAACGCGCGACTCAAATGCGGCACGGCTACCCCCAAAAAGGCAATCGGCCCGCAAAATGCCGTCACTGCACCCGCCAATACTGCTGCACTCGCAATCGTCCAAAATTGCAACTCGCGCACCCGCAACCCTAAGCTTCGCGCCGAGGCTTCTCCCAAGAGCAGTAAATTGAGAGGTTTCGCCAGTAAGTACGCCACCCCCAACCCTGAGAACACCGTTACCCCAAAAACGCTCATGCGTTCCCACGTCACGCCGCCGAAACTGCCAAACGTCCAGGTGATATAGGATTGAATGCGTTCGGAGGAACTGAAGTGCAGCAAAATCGTCACGAGAGCGTTGGCGGCATATCCGAACATCAGCCCCAGGAGCAAGAGGGTTTCACGGTTGCGAATCTGTTGCGCGACGATGACGATGAGTCCCAACACCACCGCCGCACCGCTACTCGCCGATAACACTCGTCCCCAATTGCCCGCACTTCCGACTAATACAGCGATGGCCACGCCTAAACTGGCCCCCGAACTAATTCCTAAAACAAACGGTCCAGCTAGGGGATTGCCGAATAGGGTTTGCATCTGTAAGCCAGCCACGGATAAGGCGGTTCCAGCGACGATGGCAGTGAGGAGTTTGGGAAGGCGAAAAGTGAGAACGATCGTTTTCCATGTGGCGGTTTCGGGTTCGCCGCCGAGTACGATTTTGAGGATTTCGTCGAGTGGAATCGGAACGGAACCGATCGATAAATTCAAGCCACACGCCACGACGAACAGTCCGACGAACAGCCACCAAATGGAAAAGCGGCGAAAGCGTTGGGGTCGATTTAACACGGTTCGATCGAATGGGGAGGAATTCGGATCACTTGACTGTGGTGGGTGCCGTCTGGGTTCAGTTCGAGCCATCGAAAGCCAGGATATCGATCTCGTTCGATGGCGTTTTCGGGTAATACCTGGGTACAGGTTGAAGGCGTTCCGTAAAATTGAATCCCGTTGTAGGTTCGCTCGACTTCTAGGTGAACGTGACCGAATAAAACCAGCTTGACACGATCGAATCGCTCGAGAATTGTTAAAAAGTCTGTGGCGTTGACGAGATCGATGGTATCGAGCCAATCAATGCCGGTCACAATGGGGTGGTGGTGTAGTGCAATGGCAACGGGATGATGGGATGCGTTTAAAGTTTTCTCTAAGTTCGCTAATGTTTGTTCGGAAAAGTAGCCTTCGCCGAATTTTGGATTATCGATCGTCGAGTCGAGTAAAATAAACGACCAATCTCCGAGGGTAAAATTTTGACGTGCGACGAACGGCCATTGATGTAAACGCTCGTTCATCGTCTCGAGACGATCGTGATTGCCCGGAATCCAGTAGGTTGGAATTTGGAGCGGTTCGATTAATTCAAACAGTCGATCGTAAGCTTGAGGTTGGCCCTCGTCTGCCAAGTCTCCTGTCAGGAGTAACAGATCGGGATTTTTCAGTTTGACGCGACCTAAAATTGCTTTGAGCGAGTGCCAAGTTGCGACTCCTCTCATGGCAGTATTGGGATTTGAAAGAAGATGTGTATCGGTAATTTGAGCGATTTTTATTATCATATTTTTGTTGCGACGTCAATCGAGCTTTTGATAATAAATCATTTCGGACTCTGGCATGAGTTCGGGATGGAAAATTTTGACTAAGTCAGTGAGAACGAGGTGTGGGTTGACTATGCCACTTTCCCAATAGTCGTTACCGCCGTATTGATTGACTCGTGCGGTATTGTTATACATTCGATCGAGCTGCCACGCACTAAAACTTCCATATCTCGGATCGTCTTCGATCGCGTTAGCTTTGGTTTGCCAGCTTTGACTGAAATTCAACCAAAACTCAGCCTCAGAAGCCTTGTCATAGACCACTTCAAAATCGAGAGGAATACTTCCAGTCGATGGATTTTCTTGCCAAAGGTAACTCGCTCCAGCATCAGTTAAAAAACGAGCGACATAACTCTTTCCTCCTGGAACGTACCATGTGCCATCGTAGCTAAATCCCGTGAAGACTGTCGGACGATTTTTGACATTGCGAACTAATTCGACAATCCGATTGTATTCCTTCTCAATTTCTGTAAAAATTGCCTCTGCTTCTGCGTCTCGATTGAAAAATACGGCTGTGAATTTCAGCCATTCAGCTCTTCCTAATGGAGAATTTTCGAGGTATTCAGCATTCAAGGCGACGTTTAAACCGGCTTCTCGTAATTTAGGATGGCTGTCGTGATTTGAACGACCTGTTCCAAAAGTCATCACGATATCGGGGTTTAGATTGAGAATTGTTTCGATATCGATCGTGCGATCTCGTCCGACTTCTGCAATCTGCTTCGCTTCAATTTTTTCGATAACACTTTGCGTATTAATTTGCTTAAAATCCCGCACGCCAGCGATTCGATCGACTAAATTCAATTTATCGAGATGTGGTAAATAAGTGGTCGAGAGCGCTACGACAGAACGAACTGGAACTTCGATAATTTGAGATCGGTCGAATCTTTTTGGAATAGGAGTTCCACACTGAACGAGTACATATTGAAAAGTTATTTCTGCGTCTTTCCAAGGATTGAGAACGGTAACGATCTTGTAGTTGTTTTTATATTCAATACTGAATCCTTCCGCTCGATCGATACTGACTTTGTTGGGGAAATAGTCAGTTTTCGGATCGTAGTTTGAAACGCAGCCTTGACGATCCTCGATCGAAGATCGATCGAGGGTTTGAAGATTGCGATCTGAATGGGTAAGGCAACCCGTTAAAAGAAACGAAGTAATACAGCAGAAAAATATTTGTTTTGCAAAAAATTTAGTCATCGGTAGAGATCGCTCAAAAGGGTGAAACTTACGAAGTCATGGGATAGTTTTTAGTGAATTATTGAATCAAAACTCGAAGATTGTTTAGTAGTTTTATTTAAGATCGATTGGAGATTAAAGAAGCATACCGGTTTCTAAAAAAGCCGGTATACTCTCTTTATCGGACGGGTAACGGTCTCAAGCTCGATCGATTGCTGCTGGATATAAATGCTCGTCTAGTTTTTTTCCATTGACCAAATGTTCGTCAACAATCCTTTTGGCGACTTCGGGTTTAACGCGAGTGTACCAAGTTCGATCGCCAGAATAAAAAACAACTGGCCCCAACTGACACACTTCCAAACATCCCGAAGTCATCACAGTCACGTCCAATCCCGCTTTTTCAACCGCTGTTTTCAATGCTTCAAATACAGGTTGCCACTTACGAGACGGATTGCACCGACTCGATCGACAAACTGATAGATAAGGACGTTTTAGCGGATTGGCTTCGAACGGAATCGGACGTTCTCCCAAAACGTAGATCGATCGAAGTTCTTCATAAAGTCCCAGCTTTTCTAACTTCGGCTTTCCTTCCGGCAATAAATCCTCATCTTCTCCCAAGAACGGATTGGGTAAAAACAAATTCATCATCCGTTCTCCAGCACCGTTCCAGAATTGAATTCCCCAGCTTTTCGCCTGTCCGTCTGCATTAAACCGACGGTACAAAGCGGCACGAGAGACGAGGCGTTGTTGGCGAAGTTCTGGTGGCGTTTTACAATGAGGCCCGCCTAAATGTTCTTCCAAGCATAAGTGCATATGCCATCCCTGCGTCACGACTGTTAAATAGCCATCATAAAGAATGCACAGTTTAGGCGGTTCTGTGAATTCTAATTCTAAAACACTTCCTTCAACAACATGACCGAGTTGTACTTCCTGCCAACGATCTTGAAACAAAGCGTACAACATCGGTCCGGTTATGTCGATCGCCGATGGAAAATCCTCGTATTCGATCGTTCCACCTTGGTAAGTGGGTTCGATCTCACGACGGTTTAGCGGTGTTACCCAACAGTTGAAATCGCTCATGGCTACGGAGACATTGTCATTTTTATCGTTGTACCACAATTTTTAGAAAGTCCAACGCACTCCAGCTTGGAAGTTTCGACTCAATCCTGGAAAACCTGGATAAACTTCATACTGCTCGTCAAAGAGATTGTTCAAACTAGCATTTAGCCTGAAGTTTTCACCGAACGGAATTTGCACCTTCAAGTCAACAGTTGTATATCCTCCCAAAGTTTCCGTGTTGGCGTTGTCTACAAAAAATTCGCTGATGTGGTGAAGGAGAACCCCTGCATAAAATCCATTTGGACGAGCGTAAGCAACTCCGAGGTTAAAGCTATCCGCATCGCGAAAACTCAAGTCATTGCCTTCGATACCTTCATTTCGATCCTCTAAGATACGAGTATCGTTCAGCGTCAAGTTCGCAAAGGCAAAAAAGTTTTTAGCAATTTCAAAATCCAACCCAGCCTCTAAACCGATCGTTTCAGTCTCCCCAATGTTCTTGTAGGTACTCGGCGAACCAAATTCAAAAACGATGAGTTCTGAAATGTGATTGAGGAAAAAAGTGGCGCGAAACAGTCCAAAATCACCAATTTTTTGGTCGATGCCGATATCGAAGCTATTGCCTCGCTCGGGTCGCAGATCGGGATTTCCCTCAACGTTGAATGCGGCTAAACCTTCTAACTCTGAAACGAGTGGTGCGTTGAAACTTCTGGCATAGTTCGCGCGTAACGTCGTTGAGTTCGTAACGTTCCAAAGGAGTCCTGCACTTGGGGAGGTAAAAGAGCCATTTTCCAGGCTGTTAAATTCTTGGCGAACGCCGAGATTGACGCTGAAATCTGGCGTAACATCGACTTCGTAGCGCGCAAAAATGGCCCCTTGGTCGATGTTGTCGTCGTAGTTTTCCGTACTCGTGTCAGTGAAGAAACTAAACGTTTTGTTTTCAGACGTAATGGTGCGAAAATCGACGCCGTAAGCAAGATTGTGTGCGTTGGCAATTTGCCAGTTATGTTGAATTTGAAACCCGAATGCAGTTCGATCGACTTCGCTGCGACTGCTACGGGGATCGCGGTAGGTATAGTCGAGAACATCGGTATAGACTCTAGCGGTGAGTAATGAATCTCGCTCGCGTCCGAGTTCAGATTCCCAAATGAGATCGAACAGCCAATCTTCTGTATATTGTCGAGCATCGGGAGTCAGGCTGTTAAATTGTCCGAGACTTCCTGGTTTTGTGGGAACGCCACCGGAAACACCAAAATCTCGCGAAAGGTACAATCCGCTAAACGTGAGATGATTTCGATCGCCGATATCAGCTGTCAGTTTGAGATTGACGTTGTTGTAGTTGACATCAGCATTTTCTCGCGTTCCGTCAAAGTCAATCGTTTCGAGTTCAAAGGGAAAATCGTTTTCGGAATAAGTTCGGTTGTAACCGATAACCCAGCCGAAATCACCAACGCTTCCTCGACTTTGGACGATTTGCTGGTTGTAGTCAAAACTTCCGAACCCGCCTCTCACTAAAAATTCGGGTTCTTCGGTTGGCGATTGGGTGACGATGTTAATCGTACCGCCAACACCACTGGAACCGTAGAGCGCCGAACTTCCACCGGGAAAGACTTCTAAACGTTCGACTGAATCGGTTGTAAATTGTGCTAAATCGAAACCACCAGAGAAACCCAAATCGTTAATCGGACGGCCGTTTAAGAGAATTAACGTTTGGGATGAATCGCCACCTCGGATAAATTGAGAGCTGAGCGATCCCAATTGTCCACCAGCCGTTCCGTCGCTGAGAACTCCTGGGACGAATTGTAATGCCTCTTGAACGGTAATGGCATTTTGAACTTCGATTTGCTCTCGGGGAACGACGTAAACCGGACGAGACGATTCGCGCAACGGCCGGTCTTGTCGAAAAGGAGCAAATATGGGTTGGTTGAGAATTCTCTCGATAAAAATTTCAACTTCTGGAACTTCTTCTGGAGTTTCGGATTCGTTCTCGGTCTCCTCTACTTCGGTTCCTGTTTCTATTTCAGATTCAGATTCAGATTCAGGATTTTGAACGAGGTGTAAAGTTGAGTTTGAAACGTTGCGGTCTAAATCGATATTTTCCGAGTGTTTCTTGGGTAAAACAGACGATCGAACGTTCGATCGACGGATTGACTGTAGCTCCATTTCCGAGGCGCGATCGAGTTGTTTGAGCTGCTCGATCGAGTCCATTGACGGCTCTGAAGCTGTGGCAGGGAACTGTCCCAATATCAAAAGTGCTAATCCTGCGGTACTGAGCTTTACAAAATGAGGCAACACAGGCAAAGTCGAGCAGTTTACAAAATTTTGGATTTTAGTCATTTTTTTGTACAGAAAACACTTCATCAATTCGCCATGTTACGGTTGGCATTGATGTTCAGACTTGAAAAGGAGACTGTCCGCTAAAATACGACAGTCATCGGTTCAATCGTTTGAGAGTTTGAGTCAAATTGCAGTCGAGCAAGCCAGTTCGATCTCTTTTCGCGAAAACGTCAACATGAGATCGATGGAAAAGCTTTTACCCGTGAAATACTTCAATTCTTCTAAGGTCAAGCAATTCCAGAAAATTTCGATGGTCTTTGAAACGAAGCAACCCTCGAAAATTCAATTGCAAAGCGCTAAAATTTCGATCGTTCAAACAAACTTTCATCTGTACCTCGCAGACGCATTTCAAAGTTAACACTTCATCGGCGGGCATCCTGACTCAGAGGCTCACGACTCATAACAGTTGCGGGACAGCGTCGGATTTTCACCGAACTTTCCCCGTTACCTTTGGTGGCTGACCCCCACCAAAACCGACTCGCCGTAGTGTACCACGAAAATAGCACTCGATCGAATCGCGTATTCTTCCCTCGTTCCCATTTGAAGCACTCGAATTGTGACGGCTTGTCAGACTCAGTCGAGAAAAACTTCTGTGCGATTGACACCGGTTGACCCAGTCTTTCACAATAAACTGGGTTACGAAATCGGTGCAAGCCTCACTTTTTAGCCAGTTCGCGTTTGCAATTTTTGTGATGTCAATTGTTACCCAACAGCTTACTGGAGGTTACTCAAACCATCCAGTTATCCGAAATGTCTCGTTGAATGTCAAATCGGGAGAGTGGTTAACGATCCTAGGTGCAAATGGTTCGGGTAAATCGACGCTTTTACGGCTTTTATGTCGCCTGCTTCAGCCAAAACAGGGCGTTGTTTTGCTGGACGATACCTCGATCGAGATATTTTCCTCTCGTCAGATCGCTCGTAAAATTGCATTTTTATCACAGCAACAAGCTAACGTTCCCGAGGAAATGACTGTCCGAGAATTAGTGAGTTTAGGACGATCGCCTTATCAACCTTGGTGGAAATGGGAATTAAGCGCAGACGATCGAGATTGGGTTGAGATCTCCTTGCAGCGAACGAATCTCGAGGATTTCGCCAATCGTCCAATTTCTCAGCTGTCTGGTGGCGAACGACAACGCGCGTTTTTAGCTTTGGCATTGGCGCAGAACCCCACAGTTTTGTTGCTAGACGAACCAACTACATTTCTCGATATTTGCTATCAATTGGAATTACTGGATTTACTCGACTCTCTCAATCGAACTCGAAAGCTATCGATCGTAACGGTCTTGCACGATATAAACTTAGCTGCGCGGTACAGCCATCGTATCGCACTTGTGAAATCAGGTCAGATTGTCGAGGTGGGTACTCCAGTTGAGGTACTCACTCCTGAAAATATTCTTTGTGTTTTTGGAGTCGAAGCAATTATCATTTCCACGCCAGTCGGATTACAAGTTTGTCCCTTACGATTTGCTTCAAAATAAAACTCAAGAAATTAATTTTCATTAAAATTCTATTTGGAGATTAATATTTTTATGTTGAATTGTTTTTACGAATTGTCAATTCACTCTCTAAAAATGTTTATTTGCTATCGATCGAGACGCATAAAACTCATACCAGGTTTGCTCGATCCAGATTTATGTTAAAATCAGTATAGAAGTAACTTAATTAATCAGCTTAACAAGCTTAAAATTACTGGCTTTCTTATCTCAAGCAGATGTTAAAGCAGTGACCGAAAGCTTAAATCAGCGTATCGATCGATCGCACCGCAAACCGAGCATCGGCTGTGGAAACAGCTTTGAAATACTTGTACTTCGGCGGATACAGTATTAGTGATGCAGATAGAAGTAGCGGGGAGTTGTGGTTGAACGAGATCGATCGATAATCGATCGACGATTTGCGACACGTTCTCAAATCGTCAATTTCTCGAGGGTTATAACTGGCGATTTTTAATTCCTGCGACGGTTTGGGATTGGCTAGGCAACTATCCGATTTGCAACTTCCGCAAACCATCGTCATGCGCGAACCTGTTCCCGATGCCATCATCCTCGCGTTTCTCCATTATTTTTTATCCGCTACAGGGTTAGGAAGACGAGTTTCCTTGCGCCACTTAGCTACCGGTTATCTGTCCGAATCCCGCAGAAATATCTGAGGCGGTGGTAAAACTTGAGCCAACAGAACCCCTCATAGTGCAGTTGTGAATTTCTAAATGACCCCGATAAGTGATTTCGTTCGATCGAGTCGATCTCTCAATCCCCCATTTGCTTTAAACTGTTTACTGGCCGAGATTTCCTGAGTTTGAGAACAGTCGAGCCATCCCAGATCGATCGAACGACTGCCCCGTCTCAACTTTGCTTGAGATATCGCGACCCCTCGACTATCATTAATGTAAATATAAGTAAAGACGTTAGCACCTGTGTTTGTTCTCAGCGGTTACGAGTATTTTCTAGGCTTCCTGATTATCTGCGGTCTCGTGCCAGTCTTGGCCCTGACTGCCTCGAAGCTACTGCGACCCAAAAGCATGGGTTTAGATCGCAACACCACCTACGAATCCGGCATGGAACCGATCGGTGGCGCGTGGATTCAGTTCAACATCCGCTACTACATGTTTGCACTGGTCTTCGTCGTCTTCGACGTGGAAACGGTCTTTCTCTATCCCTGGGCGGTTGCTTTCCACCGACTCGGACTTTTAGCGTTCATCGAAGCGCTGATCTTTATCGCAATCCTCGTGATTGCCCTGGTTTACGCTTGGCGTAAAGGAGCATTGGAATGGTCATGAGCGAAAACGCAAACCTAAAATCCCCATCAGCGCAACAACTCTTCAACCCTGTCGAACGTCCTCAAGTGACGAAAGAGTTGTCTGAAAATATCATTTTGACGACCCTCGACGACCTCCATAACTGGGCGCGTTTGTCGAGTCTGTGGCCGATGATGTACGGTACGGCTTGCTGCTTTATCGAATTCGCCGCCCTCATCGGTTCTCGCTTCGACTTCGATCGATTCGGACTCGTTCCCCGCAACAGTCCCCGACAGGCAGACTTACTGATTACAGCCGGAACCATTACCATGAAAATGGCTCCGGCTGTGGTGCGTCTCTACGAACAGATGCCCGAACCCAAATACGTCATTGCCATGGGCGCTTGCACCATCACAGGTGGAATGTTCAGCGTGGATTCCCCCAGCACCGTTCGGGGTGTGGACAAACTGATTCCCGTTGACGTATACATCCCCGGTTGTCCGCCGCGCCCGGAAGCGATTTTCGATGCCATCATCAAACTGCGGAAGAAAGTCGCCAACGAATCCCTCATCGAGCGGGGCAACCAACAGCAAACCCACCGCTACCACTCGATCGGGCATAAGATGAACTCGGTCGCGCCGATCTTGACGGGTGAATACGTCTGTTCTGAGGCGCGCTACACGCCGCCCAAGCAATTGACGGAAGCGATGGGAATGCCCGTTCCCCCGGCACTGCAAGCGGCTGCAACTCAGGAGGCAAACCGTGGCTGAAGACGCACAAAATCAAGCAAATCAAACTGAAGAAATGAAACCGGTTCCAGCCGGCCCCGTCTCGAGTTGGCTGACCGGAAACGGCTTCCATCACGAAGCCCTCGCACCGGATAATCTGGGCATTGAAATCTTGAAGGTCGAGGCGGAAGTGTTGCTTCCCATCGCGACGGCTTTATACGCCTACGGGTTCAACTACTTACAATGTCAGGGTGCTTACGACACCGGCCCGGGTGGCGAACTCGTAAGCTTCTACCACCTGATTAAAGTCAGCGATGACGCTCGCAAGCCCGAAGAAGTGCGCGTGAAAGTCTTCCTCCCCCGCGATAATCCGAAAGTACCGTCAGTGTACTGGATTTGGAAAGGGGCAGACTGGCAAGAGCGAGAGTCTTACGATATGTTCGGGATCGTCTACGAAGGGCATCCCAACCTGAAGCGCCTGCTGATGCCGGAAGACTGGAAAGGCTGGCCGCTTCGGAAAGATTACATTTCGCCTGACTTCTACGAGTTGCAAGACGCTTATTAAGGCAGAAACCCACGTAGAGACGCGAGATTTCGCGTCTCCATCCGACTTTTACCCCCTAGCCTTTCGTTGGGGGTTGCTTTTTGCAAATTTTGCCATGCGAACTGTGCAAAATCGAGGTTAGGGATCGGGAAATTGAAAGTCTTGTGATGGCTTGGGCTGCTGCTGCTCCAAAAGCGGACGCACGACCGAATAGCCGGCACCAAATGCCGTAATGACGATCGCTGCGATGGCAACGAGCAACCACACGCCTCCTTTTTCCGTCGCATCTTCACCGAACGGACTCCAGCTTTGAGGATGGAGATCGCCATCTTCAAACAAACTGGAAGCCGAGGCATCGTCCATTGACTGGGGAACGTGCGGGGAAGCTGGATATAGCGGTGGCAGTTCAGCCCCTTGATCGGAGCGCAAGTTCGATTCGACTTTGGGAGAACGGGGCATCCGGGGAGAAGGGGACGCTGTAACTTCTCGATCTCGAAGTTTTTCGGGGCGAGCGTCGATGTTCGATCGAGTCTTGATACTGTCAGCTACTTGTCGCAGATGTAGCGTAGAATTGACAACTTTCGCGATCTCCGCTTGAAGTTGCTGATTGTGTTGAGAAACGACTTGATTTTCTTGCAAAAGCTGCTGGTTTTGGGCGTGGAGCGAATCCAGCATCGCTTGTGTGGCTTGCAGTTCGGCGGCGAGTTCGCGATACACGGTTAGGGGAACCGAGGGTGTGGGTCCGTTGGGACTACCCGAACCGTAAGGGTTTGAATGTTGCATGGCTGGCTTGCTATTCTAGACAGGTTGAGTCGGTGCGCGTTGCCCACTTTTCAGGTGGAGAAACTCCGTTCCAGTCTTCGGTTGAATCTTCTGCTTAAAACTATGCCTCAAAATGGGTGAAATCGAAACTCCTCTCAACACGCCCGGTGTTTTTTTCTTCAGAGTCAGTTTGAGGCTTTTCGGTGTTGTCAAGTAAAGGTCAAGCTAGGATGAGCGATCTACAAACTCAGTCTAACTCGGTTTCGGATGTTGAAAAAACGACGGAAATGAAATACGGCGAACGAGAAATTCAAGAGGGACAACTGATTACATTCCCCAATCCTCGCATCGGACGGCGGTACGATATTCACGTGACGTTGCCGGAATTTACGTGTAAATGCCCGTTTTCCGGATATCCCGATTTCGCTTCGATCGAAATTACTTACGTTCCCGATGAAAAGGTTGTCGAACTCAAAGGGCTCAAACTGTACGTCAACAGCTACCGCGATCGATACATTTCTCACGAAGAATCTGCCAACCAAATTCTCGACGATTTCGTGGCGGCCTGCGATCCGTTGGAAGCGACGTTAAAAGCTGATTTTCACCCACGGGGCAACGTTCATACGGTGATTGAGGTGCGACACGTTAAAGAGGGTGGATGATAGTTACAGTGAGCAGTGAGAACAGTTTTCAGTCACCAGTCACCAGTCACCAGTTACCACTGCTCACTGTTGGCTGTTGACTGCTCACTGTAAAGTCCTCCTTGTCTCCTCAAAACTCCAACGCTTCCCCTTGAGAAGTAAACAAAACATCGTTGGTTTGCAACGCTGTATTTTGCATTAACGTCGTTCGCAAACTGCCAAATAGGGCGAACTGTTCGCACGTCGATAATGCCGTCCACTGACGAGGTGCATCGGGTGCAACGCGCAGATCGATCGTCACGGTTCCCGTCGCGTTATCGCGAGCGGTGCGATATCCCGCAATCCGAAACTCCCCTTGCGCCCAATCTTTTAAGATATGCCCCACAGCTCCCTCAAGGGGAGCCGTGGTTGGAACGTCTACTGTCTCCGGTAAGAGCGTCTCGCAAAATAAATCGGGACGGTACACTGTGACCGATATCGTATCTCGCAGGCGCTCGGTTTCTTCAATTTGCGGAGGCGATACATCTGCACTCGCAACCCCCACGATGCTCAGACTCGCCAGCGAACCCGTGACGACCGATATTAAGTACGATCTGATACTGTTCATAAAATGACCTCTTGAATCAATCGGTGTTTCGACAATGGCTACAACGTCTTGGACGCGCCGTCACGTGCTGTCCCTCTCCGATTTCTCGGTTGCGGAATACGACATCGTTCTACGAACGGCGGCGAGTTTCCGAGAAGTCCTATCCCGACGAACCAAGAAAGTCCCAACACTACAGGGACGAGTGGTAACCAATTTATTTTTCGAGCCGTCAACGCGCACGCGGAGCAGTTTTGAGTTAGCCGCAAAACGCTTGTCTGCCGATACTCTTAATTTTGCGCCGGGATCGTCTTCTTTAACGAAGGGAGAGACCATTTTAGATACTGCCAAAACGTATCTTGCAATGGGAACGGACATCATGGTAATTCGCCATCGCGAAGCCGGAGTCCCGCACGCCATCGCCCGTGAAATGGATCGCCTGGGTACGAACGTCGGCGTTCTCAATGCAGGAGACGGACAGCACGAGCATCCGTCACAAGCCCTTCTCGATCTCTTTACGATCTGTCGTTACCTCGATCGTGAAAATCCTCACACGGCTCTGCTACAAGGCAAAAAGGTGGCGATCGTCGGCGATATTTTACATTCGCGAGTGGCTCGATCGAACATTTGGAGTTTGACGGAAAGTGGTGCAGATGTTCACCTCGCTGCGCCCCCAACGCTTCTTCCCAAGTTGTTTCGCGAGGCAATGGGACAAAAGCATCCCGATCGACTTCACTTACATTGGTCGATCGAACCCGCCCTTGAAGATGCCGATTTTGTGATGACACTGCGCCTACAGCGAGAACGCATGACAGCGAACCTCCTCCCTAGTTTGCGCGAATACCACCAACAATTCGGGATTACCCGAGATCGGCTGCAACGGTGTCAACCCAACGTGCAAGTTCTCCATCCCGGGCCCGTCAATCGCGGTGTCGAACTCAGTTCCGACTTGATGGACGATCCGGCTTTGAGTTTGATTCAAACCCAAGTCACCAGCGGTGTCGCTGTACGAATGGCGTTGTTATACCTCATGGGAGGTGGACGGAATAGTTAGAACGAAGCGTTGACGCGATGAGAAGATAGGCAGATCGTAAGACTTCTCTTGACTTTTAACCGATTTCCTCTATTGTTTTACTATTCTTTACACTTTTTCGATCGTCGTCTCGAATTTGCCTATCGCGCACAATGAAACTATCTGTCGTCATCCCTTGCTATAACGAAATCGGTACGATCGGCAACGTGGTCGAAGCCGTCAAAGCGTCTCCCGTGAAGAACACGGAAATTATTATTGTCGATGATGGTTCAACAGACGGGACACGAGAGCTACTTCAATCGAAAATCGAATCTCAAGTCGAACAGGTAGTGTACCATCCTAAAAATATGGGGAAAGGTGCAGCGCTTCGCACGGGATTTACCAGCGCGACGGGCGATATTGTCATCGTTCAAGATGCGGATTTGGAATACGATCCTCAAGAATATCCGATCCTGATCGAACCGATCCTTAAAGGGAAAGCAGATGTCGTGTTTGGATCTCGGTTTGTGGGGAGTCAACCGCACCGTGTCGTTTACTATTGGCACATGGTGGGAAACCAATTTCTCACAACGTTGTCGAATATGTTTACGAATATCAACCTCACGGATATGGAAACCTGTTATAAGGCATTTCGCCGCGAGGTTATTCAAGCGGTAAAAGTTGAAGAGCGTCGCTTTGGATTTGAGCCAGAAATTACCGCGAAAGTCTCGCAAATGGGTTGTCGAATTTACGAAGTCGGAATTTCCTACTACGGTCGAACGTATAAAGAAGGAAAGAAGATCGGCTGGAAAGATGGCTTTCAGGCAATTTGGTGTATTTTAAAATATAATCTTTTCAAAAAAACACCGTATTGATTTGGAAGAAAAAAAACGAGTGTATTTGACGGTTTAAGTATTGTTCGTGACGCTCGATCGAGGCGGAACGTTGCATCGAAATTATCGGACTGAGAATCGCTTTTCAAACAATCGATGGCCAAATTTTCTAAATTGACGTTCCCCACTCGCCGAAATCTTCCGCTCGTCGGACTCGTTGTTTTTGCATTCCTCGTTTACAGCATTTTTCGGACGCAATATGTTGGCGGAGCCGATTCTTACGGTTATTATTCTTTAGCCTTACTCTTGGCGAAGGGAAAACTTACACTTCCAACCTTACTCGATCCCGTGCAGTTTCCCGCCGTTGCTCCCTTGGGATACATGGCTGACGGAGATCGAGTGGTTCCCACCTATTCGCCGGGATATCCGTTTTTAATGGCGATCGCCAGTTTTCTCAATTTAGAATCTTTCGTTACGCCGATCGTCGGTGCGCTCTCGATCGTTCTCGTCTACGCCTGCACCTATCACCACGTTTCCAGGCGGGGAATTGCCCTCTTTTTCGCCGCAGTTTGGGCATTTTCTCCCATCGTCGTGTGGGGAAGTACGAGCATCATGAGCGATCTCATTGCGTCCTGTTTTGGATTGTTAGCTTACTACGCTTTGTTAAAGGACAAACCTGCAATTTCCGGTCTTGTTATCGGCTTGTCTTTAACCGTTCGTCCCACCAACGGTTTATTATTAATCATTTTCGCCATTCCACTGCTCGGAACTTGGCACACACTGCTCCGTTACGTACTTGGATTTGGAGTCGGTGCGATTCCAGTTGCCGTGTATAACTCTCTTCAATTTGGCTTACCGTGGAAGACGGGTTATGGCAACATTCGCGATGGATTGTCTGGGGATGTCTTTCTTCACCATTCTGCATATTACTTGCGCCAAACCTTTCGGGTGTTTACGCCGATTGTTCTTTTGGCGGTAGTTCCCTTGTGGCAGAACTTCAGACGATACGGCTATCTGGCAGTTTGGTTCGTCGCGTATTGGGTGTTTTACAGTTTTTGGTGGCCGGGTGCGGATGCGTGGTGGTATACCCGGTTTTTGTTAGTTGGCTATCCGCCGTTGTTAATTTTATCGGCAATTGGGTTGGAAACAGTATTCGATCGACTCGATCGATCGTGGAGTGGCTCGAAAAAATTCCTACCGAAATTGGCAACCGTTCTCGGGATTTTCATGTTCGTCCACTTCTACCTATTCAGTGCAGGAAAAGCACAGTTTCGCATCGAAAAACAATCGTCGTTTTTTAACGATAGCGCTAAAGTTACCTCGATCGTCCCTGCGAATAGTTTAGTGGGGACAGTCGAGTTTAGTGGTGCGCTTCGGCTGTACAGCAATTTAGAAACCTTCCGCTGGGATCACGAGAGTGCCACCAAGGTTATCGATTACGCGCAAGCCAACCAACTCCCGGTTTATCTCATCATCGAACCCTGGCACTGGGAACATCCCCAACTCGAACCCATTAAGCAGAAGCATCAATTGGAACGGGTTGAAAAGCTTTCGATTTGGGCAGATACTTATTTACACGAAGTTCGCTAAGATTTTCCTAAATCGAACTGTCAATAATGGAAGTCAAAAAACAAGTTTCTGTTTGAAAACAGGCTAACACAAGGCAATCACGAGATATGTTATTGCCTGGACTTCTAGCCTCGAGAAATCAACAGTATTAGAACACAAATTCTAGATCGATCGATTCCAGTTTTAGCAGAGAACACAGATCCCTATAACATTGATTTTGGCATCCCAGAATCATAGAGGACAGATACCCCAGAGATAATAAAAAATTTTTCAACTGACCTATAACGAATAATTAGGACGCTCGATCGAACTCAAAAATCCGCCTTTTGGCGAGCGCTATAACGGAATCATCAGAAATCCGGATAGCAAGGCAGGAGAGAAGTCACCCATAACAAAACCCCCTCAGGGAAAAGAGAGGGGGTTTTGCTTAACCTCCTAGCGCGTGGAGTTCAGATTAACCGAACTTACCAGACGTAGAAGCAATTAGGAACGCTGCGTAGGTGAAGATATAACCCACTGTAAAGTGTGTCAGACCTACTAAACGAGCTTGAACGATTGACAGAGCAACCGGCTTGTCTTTCCAACGAACCAGGTTCGCCAGAGGAGTACGCTCGTGTGCCCAGACCAATGTTTCGATGAGTTCCTGCCAGTAACCCCGCCAGGAAATCAGGAACATGAAACCAGTCGCCCAAATCAAGTGAGCGAACAGGAACATCCAGGCCCAAACCGAGAGGTTGTTCACACCGTAGGGGTTGTAGCCGTTGATCAGCTGAGCGGAGTTCGCCCAGAGATAATCGCGGAACCAACCCATTAGGTGAGTCGAACTTTCGTTGAACTGAGCCACGTTACCTTGCCAGATGCCCAGGTGCTTCCAGTGCCAGTAGAATGTCAACCAGCCTAGGGTGTTCAGCATCCAGAACATGGCGAGGTAGAACGCATCCCAAGCCGAGATGTCGCAAGTACCGCCACGGCCGGGACCGTCGCAAGGGAAGCTGTAACCGAAGTCTTTTTTGTCCGGCATCAGCTTAGAACCGCGAGCGTCCAGCGCACCTTTGACCAGAATCAGGGTCGTGGTGTGTAGACCCAGCGCGATCGCATGATGAACCAGGAAGTCGCCAGGTCCAATTGTCAGGAATAGAGAGTTTGTGCCGCTGTTGATAGCATCAAGCCAACCGGGGAGCCAAACGTCTCCGTGGTTGGGCCAAGCCGTTGTAGCTAAGCTATCGGGATTGGACAGCAGCACGTCAAAGCCGTATAGAGCTTTACCTTGAGCTGCTTGAATCCATTGTGCGAACACGGGTTCAATGAGGATTTGCTTCTCGGGAGTACCGAAAGCAACCACAACATCGTTGTGAACGTAGAGACCGAGGGTGTGGAAGCCCAGGAACAGAGACACCCAGCTCAGGTGAGAGATCAGGGCCTCTTTGTGTTCCAACATACGAGCCAGAACGTTATTTTTATTCGCTTCGGGATCGTAATCGCGGACGAAGAAGATCGCACCGTGAGCGAACGCCCCAACCATCAGGAAGCCAGCGATGTACTGGTGGTGAGTGTACAGCGCTGCCATCGTGGTGTAGTCCTTCGAGATGAAGGCATACGGAGGCAACGAGTACATATGCTGAGCGACCAAGGACGTGATTACGCCCAGAGAAGCCAGCGCCAGACCGAGCTGGAAGTGCAGGGAGTTGTTGATCGTGTCGTAAAGGCCTTTGTGACCTTCACCGAGCGCACCGCCGAAGGGCGTGCCTTGCGGGGGATTGTGAGCGCCCAGGATTTCTTTGATGCTGTGACCGATGCCGAAGTTGGTACGGTACATATGACCCGCCACGATGAAAATGACGGCAATCGCCAAGTGGTGGTGAGCCATGTCCGTGAGCCACAGGGACTCAGTCTGCGGGTGGAAGCCACCCAAGAAGGTGAGAATTGCGGTTCCAGCGCCTTCAGATGTACCGAAAACGTGACTGGCAGTGTCGGGGTTTTGTGCGTACACGCCCCAGTTTCCGGTAAAGAAGGGAAATAGACCTGCCGGGTGAGGCATCGTGGTCAGGAAGTTATCCCAGCCCACGTGTTGACCGCGAGATTCTGGGATGGCGACGTGTACCAAGTGGCCCGTCCAAGCCAAGGAGCTGGCACCGAACAGACCTGCCAAGTGGTGGTTCAGGCGAGATTCGGCGTTTTTAAACCAGGAGAGGCTGGGGCGGTACTTGGGTTGCAGGTGCAACCAACCCGCGAATAGCATCAGAGATGCTAACAGGAGTAAGAAGATCGACCCTTGATACAGGTCACCGTTCGTCCGCATCCCGATGGTGTACCACCAGTGATACACACCGGAGTATGCGATGTTCACCGGATTAGACGCACCGGCTTGCGTGAAGGCATCGATCGCGCCTTGACCGAACTGGGGATCCCAAATCGCGTGGGCGATGGGACGGACGTTGAGGGGGTCTTTGACCCACTGCTCGAAGTTACCTTGCCAAGCGACGTGGAAAAGGTTGCCAGACGTCCACAGGAAGATGATGGCGATGTGTCCGAAATGGGAAGCGAAAATCTTTTGATAAAGATTTTCCTCCGTCATACCATCATGACTTTCAAAGTCGTGAGACGTGGCAATCCCATACCAGATCCGCCGTGTGGTCGGATCTTGCGCCAAATCTTGGCTGAATTTTGGGAATTTCGTTGCCATAAGTCCTACTCAGGAGATGCTTCCAGTATCATCCTACCGAAACAATTCGAGCCAGGAAGAACGCCCAAGTGGTGGCAATTCCTCCCAAAAGATAGTGGGCGACACCCACAGCCCGACCTTGAATAATGCTCAAAGCGCGGGGTTGGATCGACGGCGCGACTTTCAGTTTGTTGTGCGCCCAAACGATCGATTCGATCAGCTCTTGCCAGTAGCCGCGTCCGCTGAAGAGGAACATCAGGCTGAACGCCCAAACGAAGTGAGCGCCCAAGAACATCAGACCGTAAGCAGACAGAGCGGAACCGTAAGAGTTGAGAACTTGTGAAGCTTGTGCCCACAGGAAGTCACGCAGCCATCCGTTAATCGTGATGGCGCTTTGGGCAAAGTTGCCCGCAGTGATATGAGATACGGAGCCGTCACCGGCAACAGTACCCCAAACGTCCGACTGCATTTTCCAACTGAAGTGGAAAATAACGATCGAAAGGCTGTTGTACATCCAGAACAGACCCAGGAACACGTGGTCCCAACCCGAAACTTGGCAGGTGCCGCCACGTCCGGGACCGTCGCAGGGGAAGCGGAAGCCCAGTTCGGACTTATCGGGAATCAGACGGGAACTCCGCGCAAACAGTACGCCTTTGAGCAGGATCAACACCGTCACGTGAATCGTGAAAGCGTGAATGTGGTGAACCATAAAGTCTGCCGTACCCAAAGTGATGGGCATCATGGCGACTTTGCCACCGACAGCAACGACATCGCCACCGAAAGCAGGACTCACACTGGCCAGTGCGTTAGGAGCCGTGCCACCCGGTGCGAGTGCGTGAAGGCTTTGAACCCACTGCGCGAAAATCGGCTGCAGTTGGATTCCAGTATCGGAGAACATATCTTGGGGACGACCCAACGCACGCATCGTATCGTTGTGGACGTACAGCCCGAAGCTGTGGAAGCCCAAGAAAATGCAAACCCAGTTCAGGTGAGAGATGATGGCATCGCGAACACGCAACACCCGATCGAGAACGTTATCTACGTTTTTCGCCGGGTCGTAATCGCGCACCATGAAGATCGCCCCGTGAGCAGCGCCACCAACGATCAGGAAGCCTCCGATCCACATATGGTGGGTAAACAGAGACAACTGCGTCGCGTAGTCCGTGGCGATGTAGGGGTAAGGGGGCATCGCATACATGTGGTGAGCCACAATAATGCTCAGCGATCCCATCATGGCGAGGTTGATCGCCAGTTGTGCGTGCCAAGACGTCGTCAGGACTTCGTACAGTCCGCTGTGGCCTTCACCGCCGAACAGTAGCGGATCGCCTTTGTGGGAATCGAGGATTTCCTTGATGCTGTGACCGATACCCCAGTTGGTACGGTACATATGACCGGCAATGATGAACAGCACGGCAATCGCCAAGTGGTGGTGCGCCGTGTCGCTCAGCCAAAGACCGCCCGTTTGCGGGTTCAAACCACCTTTGAAGGTCAGGAAGTCCGCATACTCACCCCAGTTCAAGGTGAAGAAGGGGATTACGCCTTTGGCAAAGCTGGGATACAGCTCGGCCATTTTGCTGACATCGAGAATGAACTCGTGGGGCAGCGGAATGTCCTGCGGTGCCACACCTGCATCCAACAGTTTGTTCACAGGCAGCGAAACGTGGATTTGGTGACCCGCCCAAGCTAGAGATCCTAGACCCAGCAAGCCAGCCAGGTGGTGGTTCAGCATGGACTCCACGTTTTGGAACCACTCCAGTTTCGGTGCTTTAACGTGGTAGTGGAACCAACCCGCAAATAGCATCAGCGCAGCCATAACGAGCGCGCCAACAGCCGTGCAATACAGTTGGAATTCGTTCGTGAAACCGCTGGCACGCCACAGTTGGAAAAGACCAGAGGTAATTTGAATGCCGTGAAACCCACCGCCGACATCAGCGTTGAGGATTTCTTGACCGAAAATCGGCCAGACGACTTGAGCGCTGGGCTTGATACCCGTCGGATCGCTCAGCCAAGCTTCGTAGTTGGAGAAGCGAGCGCCGTGGAAATAAGCACCGCTCAACCAGATAAAAATGACGGCCAGTTGACCGAAGTGCGCGCTGAAGATTTTGCGCGAAACTTCTTGCAAGTCACTGGTTTGACTGTCGAAATCATGAGCGTCAGCATGAAGGTTCCAAATCCACGTGGTGGTTTTGGGCCCTCGCGCCAAAGTACGATCGAAATGACCAGGCTTACCCCACTTCTCAAAGGAAGTCGGAACCGGGTTGTTATCAACCGAGACTTTAGCTTTTGCCTCCCGCTCCGGGGGACTAATCGTCATCGAGTCTCTCCTCTCTCTAGACCAGTAACGAGGACAGCAACATTCTGGGATTTCTTCAGTCGATTCAACCCGTCTCTCTTAATCTTGGATATCGAAATGTTGGGGCAATGTAACCCCATGTTGAGTTTTTTATCTTTTATGTCGCTTGCAGTCAGCTTCATGTTAGAGAGACGGGGATCTTATCGAGTCTAAACGCACGCTTAGAGCCGATTTGAATCCCCTGAAGTCATACCTGAGAATGTATGTTTGTGATTATAGGTCTTCTGTTGGAATAATTCAAACGAAAATTTCAGAGCCAGCAAGGCTTTGGATAACCAGTCGAACTTCAAAAGTCAAGTAAAATTACGACGTGTTTACAAAAATTAAATTGCCTTAATAAAAAGAAATAATAATCAGGCAAAACAGCCAAACGACTCCTTAGATTATATAAATCCTATAAATCCTATAGAGAGAAACAAACGATATGGGCTATATCGGAGGCGAGGCGGGCTTCACTCGGACAAAATCCATGCACGCCTGAAGCTTGTAGCCGTAAGATTCATCTCAGCGTCAGATGTCAGATTGCAGATGGGTGCAACTTTTGACAGTTCCCAGACGCTCGCTCTTGCCAAACTGCCGAAGACTCGACATTTTCCGGTATATTGACTGACAAGGACGATCGATTGGATCGACGCTGTTGTCTCGAGGGAGCGTAAGGTGGGCTTAGTGCTTTCAAAGTGGAAGCGTTTGCTGGCATTTCAACTGTCCTTGCTGTTGATGCTAGGACTGGTTAGCTGCGACAAACCAGATCTCGTCGTGGAGTCGGGTTTTCCAACCCCCGAGACTCGCGAGGCTGTCTCGCCGATTCGTCAAGTGTCCGAAGTGTCTCCTCCTGAGACGATCCAACAATTGCGTCCGTTACTCGATCGATACCGTCCCCAAGTTTCGATCGTGTCTCCCAAAGCCGATACGATTTTTAATGACGATACGATCGCCGTGCGTCTCGACGTGCGCGACCTACCCATTTTCCAAAACGGCGAACTTGAATTAGGTCCCTATATCCAACTCCTGCTCGACGATCGACCTGAGCGAGCCATCTACGATCTCGAAACGCCCGTTATCCTTGAAGGTCTGTCGCCAGGAACCCATACCCTCAGAGCGTTTGCCGTTCGTCCCTGGCAAGAAAGCTTTAAAAATGAAGGAGCTTACGCTCAAACCACCTTCCATATATATACAGAAACTGGAGCAAACACTCCCGACCCCGAAGTTCCCTCGCTCACCTACAACACGCCCCGAGGGATTTACGGCGCACAACCGATTCTGCTCGATTTCTATCTCGCGAACGCGCCCTTGCATATTGTCGCCCGAGAATCTGAAGAAGACGATATCCTCGATTGGCGCGTGCGTGCAACGGTTAACGGCTACAGTTTTGTGACCGATCGATGGCAACCGTTCTACCTGACTGGTTTCAAGCCGGGTAAAAATTGGCTCAAACTCGAATTTCTCAACGAACAGGGCGATCCGGTTCCCAACACCTTTAACACCACAGCCGAAGTCATTGTTTACGATCCGAACCAGAACGATCCGTTATCTCAATTGATCCGAGGAGAATTATCCGCCGAAGCGGCACGGAGCATCGTCGATCCCAACTATACGATCGAGCCGTCCGAACCTCTCGAACCGACTCTTGAAGAGATCTCGGAACCAACAGTCCCTGAAAGAGAGCCCGAAATCGAACCCGAAATCGAACCCGAACCCGAGATCGAAGAAACGCCAGAAGTACTGCCCGAAATCCCTAAAGAGACTGCACCCGTAACTGAAGAACCTTCAGCCGTTGACGAGACTCAGGAAACGCAGGAGATCGAACTTTCTCCCGCTGAGTCGATCGAACCGGAAGAAACAACGCCCGCTGAATCTCAAGAGCCTGCAGTCGAAGTAGAAGCTGAACCTGAAGTCGAGGCAGCACCGGAAGTGGAAATCGAACCCGAATCGATCGAGGCATCTCCCGAACCGATGCCCGAACCGGAGATCGAAGCGGTTCCTGAGGAAGTCCCCCAGTCCGAAAGCGTACCGATGGACGACACTTCCAGTTAACCCGTGTTCGAACGTTCGGTATCAAAACGGTTGCCGTGGATTGTCGTTCTCTCGATCGTACTAGGCGGAGCGTTTGGAAATAACCCGGCCAGAGCCAATCTATCCTACAGTCCAGTTTGGACGGCGATTGTAGTCGACGAACTTTACGAAGCGCTACTGCCGTCCCGCGAACCCCTTGATGTCGAACAACTCGATGCCGAAGTTGTCGATTCCGATAGCGTTATTCGGCGCGATACGATTTCCCAAACCGGACTGACCGAACCGAGTCTTTGGTGGGCCGCAGAACAATTTGGCGGTAAATTACTCGAAAACTGGTTGGCGTATCCCCAAAAACGTCGCATCGATTTAGTCGTCAACCGCCAACTTTGGAGTTTGCTGACGTATCTCGAACGATACCAATTTGTCAATCGCATGGGTACGATCGCGCGATCGTATCGCTATAACTTGCGCGTACTCGATCGACAACAGCCCGATTTCATCCTCGCCGCTTACACGTGTCACTTTCAGATCGACCCCGTTCTCTGTAATGTAGATTTAGAACGCGGCAGTCAATCCGAATTCCGCACCGAGGCTCAGTCGCGTTAGCGGTGCGTAGCACTTTCGCTTTCTCCCTCGAAATTATGGTCAAACTCCTGCACCTGTCCGACATTCACATGGGAAGCGGCTTTTCCCACGGACGCATCGACCCCGAAACCGGCCTCAACACCCGCTTGCAAGATTTCACGGCAACGTTAAGTCAGTGTATCGACACGGCACTTAGCGAACCAGTGGATTTAGTTGTCTTTGGTGGTGATGCATTTCCCGATGCGACACCTCCCCCCTACGTGGCCGAAGCCTTTGCCTCTCAGTTTCGTCGTCTGGCTGAAGCAAACGTTCCCACCGTTTTACTGGTGGGGAATCACGATCAATATTCCCAAGGCCAGGGCAGTGCGAGCTTATGTATTTACCGAACACTGGCCGTTCCTAAATTTATCGTCGGCGATCGACTCGATACGCACCGCATCGAAACCCGCAACGGCCCAGTGCAGGTCATGACCTTACCGTGGGTGACGAGATCGACCCTGATGACGCGGCCGGAATCTGAGGGATTATCCTTAACCGAAGTCAACCAACTGTTAATCGAACGCTTGCGCGTGGCGTTAGAGGGAGAAATCCGCACACTCGATCGAAAGATTCCCACCGTTCTCCTCGGCCATCTGATGAGTGACAAGGCACATTTCGGAGCCGAACGCTTTCTCGCTGTCAGTAAAGGATTTACCATTCCCCTATCGCTGCTCGTGCGATCGGAATTCGACTACGTGGCGTTAGGTCACGTTCACAAACATCAAAACCTCAATCCCAGTAACGATCCGCCCGTGATTTATCCCGGTAGCATCGAACGGGTCGATTTCAGCGAAGAGAAAGAAGACAAGGGATACATCATTGCAGACGTACAGCCCGGATCGTGTCAGTGGAAGTTTTGCCCGCTTCCCGTTCGATCGTTCCTGACGATTTCGATCGATTTATCGAAATCAGACGATCCGTTGTCTGACTTGTTCGAGGCTGTTCGCAAGCATCGTATTGAAGATGTGGTGGTGCGCTTGCGTTACAAGCTTCGAGCCGATCAGATCGATCGACTCGATTCTCACGCTATTTACGAACGTTTAAAAACGGCTCATAGCTATACCGTTCAACCCGAACTCGTCAGCCAACTGAGCCGTCCGAGAATTCCAGCATTAGATAGCGGACGCAGTTTCGATCCCATCAACGCATTAACAGCTTATTTAGAAAGCCGCGAAGATTTAAAAGATATTCGTTCGGATATTCTTGAAGCCGCTGAAAGTTTGTTACTCGAAGACGAACGAGTTTCTTGAAAATTCAAGATTAGTTTGAACTCGAAAACAACGATCGAATCTAATCGTCGAATTGTTCAAACAGATCGGCTAAGACGACGTTGGAAAAGAGAAAGCCTTCAGGATCGCTCAACCTAACGTGCCGATCTTTTTCGTTAACTTCGATCCAACCTTTACGCATATAAGGTTCGATCGAACGCAAAAATCGCTCGAAGATTTTAGGTTTTAAATTATATTGGAGTGTATCGATCGAAAGTCCCGTGGCGAGCCGAAATCCCAACATGAACGTTTCGAGAACGAGATCGACGTCTGAAACCGGATCGCCATCGATCGATCCGCCAGATTTCACGTACTGTTTCACCCAACTCGCATAATCGACGCGGGTACGGGGACGGGAAAACCGCACTCGCCCCACATAACTCGTCGCTCCCAGACCGAAACCGTAATAGGGCTGGTTGTGCCAATACGTGAGATTGTGACGGCACTCAAAACCGGGGCGCGCGTAGTTGCTGATTTCATAGTGAGCGTATCCCGCATCGACGAGGCTTTGTCGAGCGAGACGATACCAATCTGCTGCCGCTTCTGCCTCGGGAAAGGGAGCGGTCTCGGGGCGATAGAAGCGAGCGAATACCGTTTTCGGTTCGACAATCAGATCGTAAAGCGACAAATGAACGGGGTTGAGAGCAAGAGCAGCATCGAGAGAAGCTTTCCACTGCTGGTGTGTTTGGTATGGCAACCCCGACATGAGATCGAAACTGACGTTTTCAACACCTTCCGTTTCGAGAAGATTAAAGGCTGTATAGATATCGGCGACGGTGTGAGATCGACCACAAACGTTTAACAATTCGTCCTGAAACGCTTGAGCGCCAAAACTCACGCGATCGATCCCCGAATTGAGAAATCCGCGCAATTTCGCTCGATCGAAAGTTCCCGGGTCCATTTCCATCGAAATTTCAGCATCTTTCGCGATCCCCAAGCGTCGATCGATCTCATCTAAAATGCGTTCGAGTTGCGATACCGACAGCAGAGAAGGCGTACCCCCGCCCAAAAATATTGTTTCCAGGGATTGATTAAAAGACGGCGTTGCCGCGATTTCCGAACACAATAGATTGACGTACTGCTCGATCGATGGAGAATTGTCACCGTGTTTGCGATGGCCGATGACCGAGATGGGAAAATCGCAATAAAAACAGCGTCGCTGGCAAAACGGAACGTGAATGTAAGCCGAACGGGGCGCGGCTAAGCTCTGCTGCGTCCAAGACAGCGCGTTTTCAGCCGAATCGCCATCTTGCCAAAATCGATCGAAGCCAGACAAAGAAAGCAATACCTTAATTTCGGGAATGTCCTATCGATCCATTGTAGAAATCGAACGTCGATGTTGGTGAAACCCCGTAGCTTGACTCGATCGAGTCAGGACGATCTGACACGGAGGCAACCCTTATAATAGATCCAAGCAAATAGATCCAAGCAAAATTCCAACAGTCACGTTCGATCTCGAGCTTCCGATCCTAGCGTTTCCCCGATTCGTTGGCTTCAATGAAGTTCGATCGATTCGTCTAATCGGCTTAAAACGATGCTCGACGCACTCATCATTATCTCGTTCGTCATAGCGGGAGCAAGTATCGGCTTTTACAGTATCGAATTGCTTCCAGGTAGCGCGATGCAGCAAGTCACGAACGTTGACGGCTTGCGCTGGGTCGCGGCCAGCTTTACCGCTCTCATTAGCGGGCTGATCGGATTGTCCGTGCAAACGAACTACCGTCGCATCGAACGAAACATTCGCGAGATGCCCCTCGACGTTCTCCTCACTCGTGCTATCGGGTTAGTCGTGGGGTTGTTAGTCGCCAATTTAATGCTGGCGCCCGTCTTCCTCGTCCCCATTCCGAAAGATTTCATCTTCATCAAACCATTCTTAGCGGTTCTCGGCAGCGTTATGTTCGGGTTTTTAGGGGTAACCCTAGCTGATACCCACGGACGAGCCTTTTTACGGTTGATCAACCCGAACAGCGTCGAAGCGCTGATGGTGGCCGAGGGGACGCTCCGGCCTGCCGCGACGAAGCTGCTCGACACCAGTTGCATCATCGACGGACGCATTCAAAACCTCCTCGAAACGGGATTCGTCGAAGGACAAATTCTCGTGCCGCAGTTCGTCCTTGAAGAACTCCAACAGTTGGCCGATGCGTCCAACGATCGAAAACGTGCCCGAGGCCGTCGGGGCTTAGATATCCTCAATCAAATGAAAGCGACCTATCCCGACCGCATCGAAATTCATCCCGCCGATTACGACGAGCCGATGACCGTCGATGCCAAATTGGTGCGCTTAGCCTCTGAAATCAACGGGACTCTGCTGACCAACGACTTCAATCTCAGTAAAGTTGCAACGTTACAGAAAGTTCCCGTTCTCAGCGTCAACGAACTCGCCCAAGCTGTACGTTTGTCCTATTTGCCCGGCGACAGCTTTGAGGTGAAAATTCTCAAAACTGGCAAAGAACCTTCCCAAGGTGTCGGCTATCTCGATGATGGCACTATGGTCGTCGTCGAAGAGAGTTCCGACGCGATCGGTCGCGAAATGCAAGTGGTCGTCACGAGTGCCTTACAAACCTCCGCCGGACGAATGATTTTCGCCCGTCCCCAAGCTTCTGTCGCGGCTTAAAGGCACGACTGTTGCGCGTTTTCCCCCTCAATCGCTTCCCCGTTCGCCTGTCGTGCGCGCTCCAAAGCATCGAGGGTTCGTTGGTATTGTGCCTTGACGCGATCGAACAGAGGTTGGGCTTCCTCAATTTCTCCCATCCTTCCCATCCCCTCGAGTTGTTTGCTCAAATCGGACAGCGGTAACGCTCCTAAAGCTGCACTCGTCGATTTCAAAGAGTGAGCGGCTTCTTTCAACGCCTCTGGATCTTCGGCTGCCACAGCTGCGCCAATGCGATCGAGCAATTTCGGCGCTTCCTCGCAATACAACTCGATCAGCTCTTCCAACGCATCGATTTCCCGCAAATCGTTCAAGGTTTTCTCGTTCAACGGCACGACTGAAACTTCGGGATGAGCGGGGAGGATTTCGGGAGTCTCTCCATTGGCAAATTCCGATAAATCTAAATGCCGTGCGACCGGACAGCGGCCGAGGGCTTTGACCAGTTCCCCGACCCGAATCGGCTTGCTGATGTAATCGTCCATCCCCGCTCGGATACATTCTTCTCGATCGCCCTGCATGGCATTCGCCGTCACCGCAATCAAATACGGTCGCCGTTCTGCCGACCACTTCCGACAAATATGGCGTGCCGACTCCAAGCCATCCATCACGGGCATCTGCACGTCCATTAGTACCATGTCATAATGCTGCCGGTGTAGCGCATCGAGAACTTCCAACCCGTTGCTGACCACGTCAGCGCGGTATCCCATGCGAGCCAGTGTTTGCGTCGCCACCTTCTGATTGACCGCATTGTCTTCCGCCACTAAAATCCTCAGCGGTAGTCGCTCTGCGAGATGAACGTCCAACTTGGGTGTATCTGTATATTCCCGAGAGATCGGTCGCCCGCTCAACACGCTCGCCAGCACGTCGTACAGTTGCGACTGTTTGATCGGTTTGTGGAGGTACGCCGCGAGATCGACATCAATATCTTTGATGTCTGTTCCCATTGAGGTCAACATCACCAAGGGTAAATGCCGTCCTACCTCCTGCTGTCGGATGGCCCGAGCCAACGTCAAACCGTCGAAATTCGGCATTTGCATATCCAGAACGGCTAAGTCGAACGGTAATTCCGACTGTAGCGAGGCCAACGCAGCTTCTGCATCGGCTACGGCCAACGTTTCCATGTCCCACCCCCGAGCGGCCAAGGTGAGAATTTTTCGGTTGGTGGCGTTGTCGTCCACGATCAACAGTCGCTTGTTGCAGAGTTCTACGTCATAGGTTTGAGGCGCTCCGGTGGGAGGAGGAGGGGCTTCTCGAGCGAGAGCAGTGAAGTAGAAGATCGATCCGTGGGTTTGGGCTGAGGTTTGCAGCTCGAAGTCCTCTGGGGGATCGCCCGTCAGCGCTCCCATACTTTCCACCCACATTCGACCGCCCATCATCTCGGCCAGGCGTTTGCTGATGGCCAGGCCCAAACCCGTACCGCCGTACTGGCGCGTGGTGGAGGAATCGATTTGCGTGAACGATCGAAACAGACGGTGCATTCGATCGGCGGGAATGCCAATCCCCGTATCGCTGACAGCAAACTGAACGATATAGAACGGCAACTCGGCGGCTCGATCGTCTTCCGTTTCCTCTTCTCCATCTTTTGAAACGGGTTTCGCCGCGACAGAGACCACCACTTCCCCCGTGTCCGTAAACTTCACGGCGTTACTGAGCAAATTAACCAAAATTTGTCGCACACGGGTGATGTCCCCGAAAATCGTATCCGGCGTGTTTTCAGACATCAAATATGCCAGTTCCAAGCCTTTACCCGCTGCTTTCGAGGCCAGCAAGTCTAGCGATTGTTCGACACAACCTCGCAAGTCAAAGGGATGCTGCTCCAATTCCAACTTGCCCGACTCGATCTTCGAAAAGTCTAGAATGTCGTTGATAATGGTCAGCAAGGCATCGCCACTGCTACGAATTGTTTCGACGAAATCTCGCTGCTCCGGTGTAAGGGGCGTATCGAGCAACAGTCCTGTCATGCCGATCACCGCATTCATGGGGGTGCGAATCTCGTGACTCATGGTCGCCAGAAATTCGCTTTTGGCCTGAGTGGCGGCGAGGGCGCGGTCTCGGGTGCAGGCGAGATCGGCTGCCGTTTGCTGGCGTTCGATTTCGCCACCAATCCACTGAGCCATGAGTTTGAGGATTTCTCGATCGACGGGTTTAAAGGGATCGTGTAAAGGGGTACGACTCGAGAAACTCAACGTCCCGTAGACTTCACCGGCCACCGTGACGGGGGTACCGATGTAAGCTTGAATCCGAAACGGCCCGTACTTCGGCGGTACGTTCGTCCCGTACATGAGCAGAAACTCGAAATACAGGGGATCGCGAGCCTCGATCGTGCGGTAACAATAAGTATCCTCAACCTCGAATACGTCTCCCGAACGAATTGCACCATCGGGCGCTTGCGCTTCGATGACTTCATATCGATCTCCTTCAATGTGGGCGAGGATACCGATTTCCATGCCGAACCGTTTGCGTCCCAATTCCAACAATCCCTGCAACCGATGCTCGAAGTCGAGCTTGCGGGAGGACGTAACCTTGTAAATCTCGCGAATCGAAGCCTCGCTCTCGCGCAAATCCTCCTCCGCCAGCTTGCGCTCGGTGATGTCCCGTGAGACGGTGACGATCTCGCGAACGTCTTTCGTCCCGGAACGACCGACTGCGCGGATGGTGGTTTCAAACCACACGTAATGCCCGTCTTTGTGTCGGATGCGATAACCAATCGTCAGGGCAGCCCTCGACAAGATCGCTTCTTGAGTCGATTCGAGAAAACTGTCAAAATCATCGGGATGAACGAGCGATCGAAGATTGACGTTCGTCAGTTCTTCTGGTTTGTACCCGAGCAGCAGTTCGCAGGCAGGGGATGCATAGAGAAACGTTCCGTTGGGTTGTTGGCGGGCGATCAAGTCTGTGGAGTTTTCCGCCATCAACCGATAGCGTTCTTCTGTTTCTTGGCGTTCCGATTGCGATCGACCCAAGGCGTCGAGCATGGTGTTGATGGTATCGGCTAGGTTGGCCAGCTCGTCTTGTCCGGGGACTTCGAGGCGCATCGACAAGTCCCCTCGATCGCCGACGCGACTGACCATTTCTGTTAGCTTCGCTACGGGCGACAGGACGAGTTTCTCGACCAGGAGCAGTGTCAAGATGCTAAAGGCTAAGCCCACACCCAACAGCGATAGCGTAAAGTATCTCAAACTGCTACGGCCTTGTTGGTAAATAATGCGGGGTAAGTCAACTCGTAACAGAGAAACCGGCTGTCCGTAAACGTCGGCGAGGAGCGTGTATCCGGAGATCTGCTCTTCTGTACTCAGCGTCAGGTAAGACTCGGCGCCGAGGATCTCGTTGGAGAACTCGACTGCCTCAGCGATCGAGGATTGTCCGACAGACAGCAGGGGCTGTACTTGAGTCCCGAGAGTGCTACGAGCCTGTTGCACTGCCTCGGGGACGTCGATGTCGTCGATGTCGTACAAGGAGATCGAGAGTTGGGTGAGATCGCGCAGAGTCTGGATTTCGTTGCCGTTGAAACGTCGCCCGACGATAAGGGTACCCCGGCACGGACCGGCGGCCGTACTGGTGACGATCGGCCGGGCCGCGATGGCAAAGGTTTGACCGTTGAGGGGGAGTAAACCACTCAGATGGTCTTCGGGAGAATGCTGGAAGAGAGGACTCGAGGGGGTAAGATGTTGCGAAAGGTCTTCCGGTAGCGGTACGACCGTTTGTTGCTCTCGATCGAACCCTTTACCGAAGCGAACCCGACCCGCTCGATCGACAAGCACCATGAAATTGAGGTTGAGATAAGAAAATGTCGAGTCGAGGAGGTTCGATCGCACGAACTCGCCATTGCCCGTTATCATAAACTCGTAGGTATCGTCCCATTCGGCATAATCTCGAGCTATTGTGTTCAAGCCCCTCACTTCAGCGGCGATCGCACCGAGGGCGTGGGATACGTCTTGGCGAACGTAACGTTCTTCGAGTCGATTGAAATCGCGTAAGAGGATGAACGAAGATGTGGCATATAGAACGAGGTTCAGTGCCACTAGCGCTGCACCGACGATGAGTAAGGTTTTACGACGTAATTTCATGCCGGGGTGGAAGAGGACGACCAGTCTGGGTTAGTTAACGGGATGCACCAATGGGATTCGCGACCTGTCTCGTATCGAGATGTACCTACTGCCTAAATTTTATTAAAGTTCGTTTGTCCTAGGGATTGGAATTAATACGTAAATTCATACGTAATCTTGCACGCGCGCGATTCTCGTTCTGAGAGGTTACGCGAATGCTTCCGGGTTAAGACAGTTTTTTAGATTTTGTTTGGCATGGCTAACGCAGACTCCCAATCTTGGCGGCGCTGGCGGCTCGTTCTCGGTGGAGACACAGCTGGTGAATTCGCAACAGAGGCTCCCCTCGAAGGGATCGAGATCGAACTCGATCGAGTGCTTTCAGCGCTTTACGATTCCGAACGTCGCGGGGGGCTAGGAAGTTCCTCGCCCCACATAGCTCGATGGCTTGGTGACATCCGATCCTATTTTCCCCGTTCTGTAGTCCAAGTGATGCAGCGAGATGCGCTAGAGCGTCTGAATTTACAGCAAATGCTTTTAGAACCAGAGCTGCTCGAAACTGTCGAACCCGACGTTAAACTCGCGGCCGATCTGATCGCGTTAAAAGAGGTCATGCCATCGGAAACCCGCGAAACGTCCCGACAAATCGTTCGTCGCGTGGTCGAAGACTTGGAGCGCCGCCTGATCCATCCCACCCGCCAAGCGGTTGTGGGGAGCCTCCACCGCGCCGATCGGAACCACCGTCCCCGACATTCGGAAATTGATTGGCCTCGCACGATTCGCGCCAATTTGAAGCACTATCAGCCAGCATACCGCACCGTCGTTCCCGACACGCTGATCGGCTGCGGTCGCAAACGGTCTTCGTTGCGAGATATCGTGCTGTGTATCGACCAAAGTGGCTCGATGGCCACTTCAGTCGTCTATGCCGGTCTTTTCGGGTCAGTTCTGGCCTCTCTCACAGCGATCGAGACTCGTCTGGTGGCGTTCGACACATCGGTCGTGGATTTGACCGAAGCGCTCGACGATCCGGTTGAGGTCTTGTTTGGAATGCAGTTGGGTGGGGGGACGGATCTTCGACAGGCGTTAGCCTATTGTCAGACGCAAATTCACCGCCCCCTCGATACAATTTTCGTGTTAATCAGCGATTTGTTTGAAGGCGGCGATGAGGAAGAATTTCTGAAACGGGTTGAAGAACTCGTCGGTGCGGGGGTTCAGTTTGTGGCGTTGTTGGCATTGAGCGATGAGGGCGCACCGGCATTTTCTCAATCTAATGCAGAGCGCTTGGCCGCTTTGGGCGTTCCGAGTTTTGCCTGTACGCCCGAACTGTTTCCCGAGCTGATGGCCGCTGCGATCGAACGGCGGGATTTGACACAGTGGATGGCGACACATCTGGAAATGAAATAAGGTCAGTTGTTCGCAGGTTAGAGATCTTCGCGACGGTCGACTGTTTGTTTCGATCGAAGTGTCTACAAACCCGAGCGATTGCCAGGGATTCGATGGCATAGACGCACGCTTGCCGTACCCGGACTGCTCGCGATCTCGCGCTCGTCTGACGATCTCTTTGTCGATCTTGCCTCTTGCTCTCTAATTTTCTTCTAAAATTTCGCTGAGTTTCTGTCCCTTGGGGAGTTCGATAAAGACGAGATCGCCAACAGCTAAGCCGTCGAGAATTTGAATTCGATCGTCGATTGTCGCTCCGATGGTAACTGACTGGAAGGTGGCACGATTGTTGTTGTCGGGAACGAGTACGCCGGGTTCTCCATCGCGGGTGACAATGGCAACGGTCGGTAAAACGAGGGCGTCCGACAATCGATTTCCGAGAAATGTTAAATCGACATTCATGCCCGATCGAAGTTTTTCCTCTCCCGTCACGATGTCTAAGCGGACTTGAAACAACGTCACGTTTTGTTCTTCTACGGCTTCCGGCGCGATGAGTTTCACCTGTCCTTCAAAGACTTCGTCGGGATAAGCGTCGGCGACGATTTCGACCCGCTGTCCCGGTTGGATTTGACTGATATCGGCTTCTGGAACTTTTGCGAGAACTTCTAAACCTTTGGCGAGGGCAACGACTGAAGTCGAGGTCGCCGAGCTAACATCAGAGGCAGAGGTTGCAGGTGTCACGAAGGCACCGGGATCGGCGTATCGTTGGACGACGATCCCGGAAAAGGGCGCGCGTACGCGGGTATCTTCGAGTTGAACTTCGTAATACCGCACTTGAGCTTCCGCTTCCATCACGTCGGCTTGCGCCTGGGCGATATCTTCGTATCGGGTGCCGTTGAGTAATTCGTCTAGCTGACTGCGAGCTTCAGCCAATTGCGCTCTCGCAGTGGCGACATCGGCTTCGGCTCGATCGATCTCTTCAATTCGCGCCCCGTTGAGCAGGCGTTCCCAACGGCGGCGGGCTTCGTCCACGGCAGCGCGAGTTTGGTCTAGGGCAGCGCGAGCGCGACGTTCTTCGTCCTCAGCTCGATCGAGATCCTGGCGGGAAATCGCACCATCTCTATAAAGTCCTTGATTGCGGCGCACGTCTTCTCGGGCTAGGCTCAACCGCGACTGTACCTCGAGAACGGCGGCTTCGGCTCGTTCGACAGCGGCTTCGGCTTCGGCGAGATCCTCACTTCGACTTCCCGCGCGGAGTTCGGCGAGGAAGGCCTCTGCTCGGTTCAAATTTGCCTGAGCTTGTCTGACGCCAGAACGCGCTCGATCGATTTCTTCCGGACGCGCTCCGTTTTCGAGTTCGGTCAGATTTGCCCGCGTTCGATCGAGTCTCGCCTGAGCTTGTGCGAGTTGAGCGGAAATTTCCTCGCTTTCCATCTGTGCGACGACATCGTTTTGAGTCACTCGATCGCCCTGTTCGACAAACAATTGTTCGAGCCGGCCTTGGGTTTTTGGGCTGAGGTTGACGCGCTGTACGGGCTGCACTTTTCCCGTCGCTTCAATCCGCACCGTTACGTCTGCGGCTTCGACGGCTACGGTGAGATCTTGAATATCGCTCGACTCAGAGACTGCGCCGGGTTTGGTAACAACGATCGCCGTTGCGGTTCCCAAAACCCCAGCCGTGACGAGTCCTACGATCCAGGGCGTGAAGTTTTTGATTTTTCCAACAATTGGAAGCTGCATAAACGCACCGGAGAACGGTAAATCGAGGGAAAATTTTAAGGTTTTATCGACCTAGTCAATTCTCGGATCTGACAGCAATCGATCGATAAATTTAGCCCGGGGAGTCGATCGCTTTGTGACAGTTTTTGAATTGGCATCTCAGTTGGGATTTCGAGTCAGGGTCGCCACTCGAGCGTCCTTCCATCATCCTATGTTAGCGAAGATGCCGTACTCGTGGAGCGGCTTAGGGCGGCTGAAACAGTCGGTTTCCCGAACCGATCCCGAACCGCTTGCAAGTTCGATTGAGATAGGCTTTCCAACGGTCTAAATTTTCACAATATCGCAAGAATCACGGACTTAAAACCCTGATTTCCCAGATATTTCAGATGCAATTTTTCTGCAAAAGTCGATCGATCTAACGCTTTTTTTAGAACCTTCAGTCAAAAAAATGACAACATTAAGTCCTAGCTCAATTCTCTCGATCGATCTCAAATCTCAAACTCGCATCGACTCGAGGTGCGGCGTGTTGCGCTTCGTTACAACCCAACCGCGAACCTGGTAGAAGGCGAACCGAACTTGGTAGCATCTTAAGAATCGTGTAACCAAGGTCACTTCCCCATCTCGGGATCGCACCGAAAATCAATGGAGCTTGAATGTCTACCCTATGGTGTCGGTCATAACAGCGAAGGCCTGTGCTTGTGGGTGCGTATCGGCCCTCATCGCATTCTCCTCGATTGCGGTTTGGAGGATTTATCCGGATTAATTGCCGAAGGCTCCCATCTTCACGTTGCTGACTGCATCATCTGTTCCCACGCCCACGACGATCACGCCCGGGGATTGCCTGCTCTCCATCGACTGGCTCCACAATTACCGGTTTACGCCAGCGAAGTGACGGCTCGGTTACTCTCTCTGAATTGGCCCGATGATGCCGATACACCCAATTTTTGTCAGGGTTTACCGTGGCGGACGCCTGTAGAAATTGAGGACGATCTTTGGGTCGAACTGTTTCCTGCGGGACACCTGCCTGGGGCTTCTGTAACCCGCTTGACCTATCACGGTTCCGATCGAACCTATTCGGTGGTTTATACGGGGGACTTTCTTCTGTCCAACACTCGACTGGTAGACGGTTTACCTCTCGAGGAACTGCGTGGATGGAATCCCGACGTGTTGATCGTCGAAGGGAGTTACGGTACGGCTCGCTATCCTCGGCGGCGCAGTCAGGAGAATCAACTGGCCGAGCGCATCGCTCGAGCGCTCTCTAGCGGATACGCAATTCTCATGCTCGTCCCGACCCTGGGATTGGGACAAGAATTGTTAATGTTACTTCGATCGCACCACCACTTTACTGGACGCGAGATCGACATTTGGGTTGGCGGTACAGTGGCAGATGGGTGCGATGCTTATCTCAACATCTTGCCTCATCTGCCGACAGCGGCTCAAAATTTTGCCCGTCACCAACCGCTCTTTTGGGACGATCGCATTCGTCCCCATACGAGACGACTCACTGCGGAAGATCGACTGTCTCACCCCTGTATCGTCCTCACCGATCTCGACGCCGATTTACACCAGTACTGTCGCGAGAGCGAACAGAAGTGGCTCGTTTTACGCCCGTTAAAACCGGGTTATCCCGTTCCCGATAGTGACATTGAAGAGTTATCTCACGTGCGCGTCGAAACTTATTTACTCAGCGAACACTGCGATCGATCGGGAACGACTCAACTGATCCACAACCTCCGTCCCCAACACGTCGTTTTCGTTCACGGTTCCCCCAACTATCTCGCCGATCTGATTAACCTCGAAGAACTGCGAAACCGCTACCAACTGCACTATCCCGCTGCGGGAAAACTCGTCGAACTGCCCCTGCGCGAAAAGCATTCGCAACCCGACTTTGCCGATGCAATTTATGAAGGTGAACTCACCGAACATCAAAACTGTGTAACCGTAACGTTACCGATCTCGATCGCTCGCGATTCCCGATGGCAAATCCTTGCCGATACCGGAATTGTCGAAACGCACTGGCAAGGAGACGAGCTAGTGTTGCGCGGTGTGCCTCAACGGGAACTCCTCGGACGCGATCGATTTGTCCCACCCGATACTGCCTGTTGTGCGAACTGTCGCTACTATCGCGGACAACAGTGCTTGAATGCCGATTCGCCCCTACACGGGTTGAAAGTCACGCCCGACGGTATCTGTCCGGTTTTCGAGGCAGAAGACGACGAGGGCGTGACGAGATGACCCGACGATCGAATCCTCTGACATAGCCTCCTCTCCTTATCTCCCGACCGCCTCCTCTCCTCATCTGCCCGACGTGGTAGCTTAGATAGCAGAATATGCGTCTCATTGGTTGTGGAACATTCTGAAATGGCTGCTCAACGCCTGCTTGTCGCCGCTAGTGGAACTGGAGGACACGTCTTCCCCGCCTTGGCGACGGCGGCGTGCCTGCCAGACTATCAGATCGAATGGTTGGGCGTACCCGATCGAATGGAAACGCAACTCGTCGGCGATCGATATCCGCTTCATCTGGTTTCTGTTGAGGGGTTTCAAACGCGGTTGGGTTTGGGAACCTTCAAGGTGTTGGTTCGTTTTGTCAAAGCGATTCTCGCCTGTCGGAAATTGCTGAAGCGGGGTCAGTTCGACGGGGTTCTGACAACGGGAGGATATATCGCCGCACCAGCAATCGTTGCCGCTCGATCGTTAGGCATTCCAGTTGTTTTGCACGAGTCGAACGCCATTCCCGGTAAAGTCACGAAATGGTTTGCTCGGTGGTGTAGCGTCGTCGCCGTTGGTTTTCTCGACACGGCACGGTTGCTTCCCCAGGTGAAAACCCTGTGTGTGGGAACGCCCGTTCGTCCGGCTTTTCTCGAACCGACAACCGTCGATCTGCCGGTTCCCGAGAACGTCCCCCTCATTGCCGTGATGGGGGGAAGTCAAGGGGCTGTCGCCGTGAACCAACTCGTGCGCGAGTGTGCGCCAGCTTGGTTTGAGGCGGGGGCTTGGGTCGTACATCTGACGGGGACGAACGATCCGGATGCGAACCGTTTGCAACACCCTCAATATCTGGCTATGCCTTTTTACGATAACGTGGCGGGATTGCTACAGCGGGCGAATTTAGCCGTGAGTCGTGCGGGTTCGGGATCTTTGACGGAGTTGGCGATAACGCACACACCTGCAATTTTAATTCCGTTTCCCTACGCAGCGGAAGACCATCAGTTTTATAACGGACGTAGTTTCGTGGAAGCAGGGGCAGCGTTGATGTTTCGTCAGTCGGAAATCTCGCCGGAAGTGTTGCAAACGGAGGTTTTAGAACTACTGCGCGCTCCCGAAAAACTCGATCGAATGACACTGGCGATGAAACAGTTAGCCGTTCCCGAGAGCGCGAAACAGTTGGCTCAGCTCGTTCGAGACGTGGTCGAACCGTTGCCCGTCAACCGTCAACAATCACCGGTTATTTAATGTCAGGGTGCATTTTTCGCACCAGACTCGCGAACGGTTTTCGATCGCAGCACTCGAGGTCTCCCCGATGACTCAGACATCTGGTTATTTCGTCTCTCGATCGTCGTCCACACCACCGATCCGATCGATATCTGTGATGGTTTGAAGATGAAAAAACTTTGGCTGGGAATGTTGGGCGTTTTTATCGGTTCTGCTGCCCTGAGATTTTGGGGATTGAATCGATTCGATACCCTCGTTTTCGACGAAGTTTATTTTGCAAAGTATGGATTTTCATACCTCAAGCAAATCCCTTTTTTTGATGTTCATCCACCTTTTGGTAAATATTTTTTAGCCCTGGGGATTTGGATAAATATACATTTTTTTGGCAGTCAGAGTTCTTTTATTGCGGCTACAGATGTCGCTCAGTTAGATGCTTTTGCTTATCGTTGGTTTAACGCTTTTGTTGGCTCTTTGATTCCGCTTCTTGTCGGGGCTGTAGCATATCAATTGACCAAACGAACTCGCTACGCACTATTGGCGAGTTTGTTCGTTGCTGCAGATGGTTTGCTGCTGGTTGAATCTCGCTATAGCTTGATTAATGTTTATCTCATTACTTTTGGATTTCTGGGGATTTGGTGTTTTTTAAAAGCTTTAGAATCTCCCCGGCAGCAAGTTTGGCTTCTCGCCTCTGGCGCTTGCTTGGGGGGGTGTGCGTCGGTTAAATGGAACGGACTGGGATTTTTGCTAGGGATTTATTTACTCTACGGTCTGGCGTGGCTTTTAGAAACGTTACAAGGATGGCGTAGATCCTCTCGAGCGTTAGATTCAATAGAAAACGAAATAAAAACAGCGATTTCTGGAAAAATCACGATCGACAAAAATAAAAATCCGCTACAAAATTTAACAAAAATTGAATTTCTGGAATTCGGATTTAACTTTTCGATCGTTCCTTTTTGGGTTTATCGGCTGCTTTGGATACCTCACCTCAAACTCAACACAAATTTTACGTTTATCGAAATGCAGCGTCAAATTTTAGGGTATCACGAAAGTATCGGCAATACGGCTAACGATCATCCTTATTGTTCAGCTTGGTTGAGTTGGCCGCTAATGTTACGCCCTGTTGGATATTATTTTGAAGCGATCGATCGAGGGCGAGAAACCATTGTTTTCGACGTTCACGCTTTCGGTAATCCAATTTTGTGGTGGTTGTCTACCGTGGCGGTGTTCGTTCTCCTCGGGCAACTTCTAAAATCTGCGATCGACTGGTTTTCTAATCGTCCGATTTATCGAGGATTCTTCTTCGTACAAAGTCTCATTCTTTCACAATATATTGCAAATTTTCTACCTTGGGCGAAAGTTTCTCGATGCACCTATATTTATCATTACATGGCTGCGTCTATTTTTTCCTTTATGGCGTTGGCGTGGTTTGTTGAGGGTTGGTTGAGTCGTCGATCGATGCCATTTCGACTTTTAGGAATCGCCACAATTAGCATCGTCTGGGTTGCGTTTTCGTATTGGATGCCGATTTATTTAGGGTTGCCTCTGTCTCGGGAAGCTTTCGACGCGCGAATGTGGTTTCGATCGTGGTACTAGGTGTCGATCGATCTAAGGGACAAGAAAATGGGGAATCGGTTAAAGAATTGGCAGTTCGGTATTTTATTAGTCGCGTTGGCGGCGTTTGCCATCGCGCCGATGTTGGAACGTAATTATCCGATCAACCATTCGACACATTTCAATCTCAGTTGGGCGTTTCAATATCAACGACAGTTTTTTTCAGGACAGTTGTATCCAAGATGGCTGGAATTTTCAAATTTCGGCTTCGGAAATGCAACGTTCGTGTTTTATCCGCCGCTGTCAATGGTGGCAACGCTACCATTTCGGATGTTGGGGTTGGGGCTTCCCGCGTCGTTAATTGGCAGTATGGCGTTAGCGATCGCCGTTTTGGGGTGGGGACTGTACCGTTACGCTCGATCGATCTATCCCGTTTGGGTGTCCGCTGTCGTGTCGGCGGTGGGGATGATGTCGCCTTATTTTCTCGTCGATATTTACCAACGGGGTTCGCTCGGGGAAGTTTGGGCGATCGCCGTGTTGCCCTGGATTCTGTTCGCGTCGCAACAATCCATCGATCGAGTATCGATCGAGCTTCCCACGACGAGTTCTTGGCGGCAGCGTTTGGCGCGTTGGGGACTCGAACCCGATCGAGATTTACTCGCTTTAGGCATTGCCTACGGGGCTTTAGTGCTGTCGCACTTACCGACGCTGCTCGTTTTTACCTCGGTTTGGTGGCTGTTGCCTGGGTGGGTGGGAAAGCCGGAATCTCGCTGGAAAGCCTGCTTACGCTGTTATGCTGGAGCTGCATTGGGATTGATGGGGACGGCGTTTTTTCTGCTGCCCGTCTTGTTTGATGGAGGAGCGGTTCAACTCGATCGACTGTACGTTTCCGAAGACTATTTTCCCCAAAACCGCTTGATACTCTCGGGACTGTGGCAGCTCAAACCCGATATCACGAATCACTGGTTCGATCGAACCCTGTGGAAACCTTGGCTGGTGATGGCATGGGTGACGTTGGGATCGATCGTTGGCTACTCCCTCGAGAAAACGGACGGACGGCGGAGAAACCTGGCAACATACTGGACGTTTGCTAGTCTCGTCGCCCTATTGATGACGACCGATCTTCTGGGATGGCTCTATTCTTGGATTCCACCGCTGCAGCGCATCCAATTTTCCTGGCGTTGGTTGGGGATAGCGACGGTGTGCGTTCCCCTAACGCTTGGGGATTGGTTGTTGCGAACAGCCACCGCCGATTCACCCCAGACCTGGCGACGTGGCGTGATGGGTGCTGTGTCGGGGTTGCTGTGGCTGACCGTGGTCTGGCATGGCTTTCAGGGAATGTTAGTCGCAGAAGGAACGACCTATCAACCGGAGACGATCGAGCAGTTCGCCCGTCTCGCTCGAGCCAAACGCTTTCCTGAAGAACCACACCTCCCTCCAGCCCAGCCATTTCTTCACTGGCATTGGATTTATACCGACGGGTTGGCATTCGTTGACGTCTGGGAATATCGCGCCATCGGACTTGAATTGCCCCTGCCGCCCGATCGCATTTACCCTTTAGTGGAGTGGCGAGATCGCGGACGAGATGGATTGGATGTCGAGCGTTGGGACTTTGGTATCCGGCAAATTATTGCTGAAAACCCAACTTCGGGCGATCGACTGTTGCGGTTGCGAACCTTCGACTATCCGAGTTGGTTCGTTCGTCTCGATCGCGGTGCTTGGCGGCGAGTCGATCGATCGATCGACGGCCGCATTCAAGTCAGCGTTCCTCCCGGAAGCCATCAAGTGACGGTGTCCTATCGCGGAACCCCTGCCGAACGCTTGGGTTTAGCCATTTCCCTCGTGACGTGGATTGCGGTAGGGAGTGGTTCGGTCTCGTTTGCCAAGCGGATGGCTCGGTCGATCGCACTTAGAAATAGCCGTTCTCGGGAATCCTAAACCATAATGGTAAAGACGGGTTGCGGTGCATTTTTCTGCCAATCGGGTTCATTTCAACCCAATCGATCTCGAGGAATTTTTTAAAACAACCACATATGCGGTTAGCCTTTCAGCAATGGTTTGTAAAGCGTTGTAGTGCTGTGATTGCAGCAACTGGGGTGGCGGGGTGCGTGTTGCTGCTACGAACGAGCGGGCTGTTGCAAACGGCGGAATGGGCAATGGCCGATGTATTTTTACGTTTGCGCCCTTCAGAACCCAAGGAAGAGCGACTGCTCGTCATCGGAATCGACGAAACGGACTTACAAGAATTGGGACATTGGCCGGTTTCCGATGCTGTTTTAGCTCAGGCGCTTACAAACATCAATCGCTTGGAACCTCGTGCGATCGGGTTAGATTTGTACCGAGATTTACCCGTCCAACCGGGACATGACGAGATCGTCGAATTCTTCAATCGAGCCTCAAATGTCGTGGGTATCGAAAAAATCGAGGATCGACAAATGTCTGGCGTTGCGCCTCCACCGATCCTCAGCGCGAAAGATGCCGTTGGATTTAACAACACCCTCATCGATTCAGATGGAATCGTGCGTCGGGGATTTTTGTTTTTCAGAGACGAGACGGGTAAGTTACATCGGAGCTTTGCCCTCAAACTCGCACAGTTGTATTTGGAAGCGGAAAATATTCGACCCGAAGCGGCACCGAACGGGGATATGCGGTTGGGCAACGTGGTGATTCCCCGCTTCCAATCTAACGACGGTTCCTACGTCCGTGCCGATGCCAGCGGGTATCAGTTTTTAGCCAACTATCGCGGCTCGATCGAGCGCATCCCCATCGTCCAACTGCGGGACGTTCTCGCCAACGAAGTTCCTGCCGAACTCATCCGAGATCGAATCGTCACGATCGGGATGACTGCATCGAGCATTCGCGATATGTTCGTCACGCCCTACAGTCGCCAACTGCTCGAATCTCAAAAAGAAGTCCCAGGGGTATTCGTTCAAGCTGAATTTATCGGACAACTCCTCGATGCCAGTTTGGAGGATCGTCCGTTAATGCGCGTGTGGCCGGAACCGCTCGAAGTTCTTTGGATTGTCGGTTGGGCGACATTCGGGGCGTTTGTGAGTTGGCAGTTACGATCGGTGAAACGGGTGACGGGGGCCATTTTGGCCGCCTCGATCGTTCTGATAGGCGTTTGCTACGGGGCTTATTTATACAGTTGGTGGATTCCCCTCGTTCCCCCAGCACTGTCAATGCTTGGGGCAACGGCTTCGATCGTGGGCTATTTGGCGTATTTGGGAGAAGAGCTGCGCAAATCGAAGGAATTTTTACAAAGTATCATTAACGCGATACCCGATCCGATCTTCGTGAAAGATACTGCGCGTTGTTGGATCGTTCTCAACGAGGCTTACGGCAAATTGGTGGGATATCCCGTCGAACAGCTGGTCGATCGATCGGAGTTTGAAGTTTTCCCAGAACTCCAAGCGCAAGCGTTTCGCGCTGAGGACGATTTCGTTATCACCACGGGACACGAGCGCGAAACTGAAGAAATACTGACCGATGCCAACGGGAACACTCGCGTTATTGCCACGAAGCGATCGCTCCATCGCGACGGTGCTGGAAATTTATTTTTAGTCGGTGTCATGCGCGACATCACGGAACGCAAGCGCATGGAGGAACAACTCAAACAGATCGCCGCAGAACTCGAACAATCCAACGCCGAATTACAGCAGGATGTCAATCACGACGAACTGACGGGACTTCCCAACCGCAAGTCGTTTTACGAGCGTCTCCAACAGGCGACTGAATGGGCGCAAGAGACTGAAAAATCGGTGGGCGTGATGTTCCTCGATCTCGATGGGTTTAAGGAAGTCAACGATACCCTCGGACACTCAACGGGAGATATTTTGTTACAGGCGGTGGCGAAACGACTCAGCGCGAGTTTGCGGGGAAGTGACACCGTGGCGCGACTCGGTGGCGACGAGTTTACTGTGATTTTACCGGGGATTCCCAGTGTGGAAGACGCGGTGCGGGTTGCTGATAAGTTGATTCGCGCGCTCGCGAAACCGTTTATTTTAGAGACGGGGACGGTTTCGGTGACGACGAGCATCGGTGTTGGGTTATATCCCCGACACAGCGACGACTTGGACGAGTTGATTCATTTGGCTGACGAGGCCATGTTTCAAGCGAAGAAACATGGTAAAAACTGTTATCGGGTTGTGGAAGATGAGGTGCTTGAAGAGTTACAGGTGGGTTGAGGTGCGATCTCCGTTCACGCCTCTCCTTTGAAATGTTGAAATCCCCCTTGCATCGTCAACGGTTCGCGCGCGTCCCCATCAACCAACCAAGCCCCTTCGCCGTCTACGATTTCACCGACTACCGACGCACCCGCCACCTGACTGACGAACCGCCGAGCGCTCTCGGGAGGCAAACACAACACTAACTCGAAATCTTCACCGCCGTAGAGCGTCCACTGTCGCGCCGTTTCCTGCGACACCATTGCCGACAATTCAGACGCAATGGGTAAACGCTCTAACCACAATTGCGCCGCTACGCCACTTTCCCGCGAGATCTGTACCGCTGCGTCTGCTAAACCGTCGCTGCTGTCCATTCCCGCCACCCGCATTTCACCATCACAGGCTTCCCACAACGCCGCAATGGCATCGACTCGAGGCATCGGACGCTGGTGAGCGCGAATCAGTCGATCTCGTTGCTGCGGCGAAAGAGTCTGTCCCGTCTCGGGGTTCAACAGCAATTCCAAACCCCCCCGAGATGCGCCGTGAACCCCCGTCACCACGATCGAATCGCCTGGTTTGGCTTGACTGCGCCGAATTATCGAATCGGGTTTGACTCGTCCGAAAGCGGTAATCGACACTGACACAACTGGAGATTTACAGAGATCGCCGCCGACAATCGTGGTTTCAAATCGATCGAGACAGTCTTTCATACCCCGATACAATCCTTCAACCCACTGCACGGGGGTTTCACCCGGAAGTCCCAAACTCACCGTTATTCCGATCGGAAACGCTCCCATCGAGGCTAAATCGGATAGGTTCGCCGCCACAGCACGCCATCCCGCATCTTCAGCGTTAGTTGTTGCTGGACTGAAGTGAACGCCGTCAACTAGGGTATCGGTGGTGACGACGAGTTGGTGAAAGGTTGGAAACGACAAAACCGCCGCATCGTCGCCGACAACACCTGTCGGACAAAATCGATGCAACCGTTCGAGCAGTCCTCGCTCTCCAATATCGCAAACTCGCAAATCGTAAGCCGTAAATCGTCAGTTACCCCCCTAAATCTCCCTTAGTAAGAGGGAAAATCGCTCCCTCCCATTAACAAGGGGAGGGTTGGGGTGGGGTCAGAAATATCGATGCAAGAAGTCTAATCCGTGAATCTCCAAAATCGCAAACTCGCAAATTCTCAAACCAGTTGCGCTTCCGCCGTTCGCGCTTCGACGGGAGCCAGAGGAGAAGGATAATGGCGCACGGCTTTGATGCAGTTGTCTTCGCCTAAAATAACGACTTTCGGCTGATGATGCTGGAGTTCTTCCGAGGAAAACTGCGCGTAGGCCATGATAATTACGCGATCTCCTTTCATTCCCAACCGCGCCGCTGCGCCGTTGAGTTCTACGATACCGGAGTTGGGCGGTGCGGAAATGGTGTAGCTAATCAGTCGCGCTCCGTTGGTGACGTTCACGATCTGCACTTGCTCGTAGGGTGCAATTCCCGCCGCGTCCAATAACGCTCGATCGATCCCGATACTTCCCATGTAGTCGAGGTTAGACCCCGTGAGCGTGCAGTTGTGGAGTTTGGCGTAGAGGAGCGATCGCTGCATAATTCTTGAAAGATCGATAGCGTGTGATACCGGAACGGTAAAGAATCGAGCCGTCAAACGTCAGGCTCAATTCTTTACTTCTTATTCTACTGATATGCTTTGATGCACGCTTCCACGAGGGGGGCGACGGCATCTACGTCTTTCCAGCCGAGAATTTCCGTCACTTTTTTCTCGAGGTTTTTGTAGGTGCGGAAAAATTCGGCGATTTCGTCGAGACGGTGCTGTTCGACGTTTTCGAGGGATTTGTATTCGGCGTACCGAGGATCTTCAGCAGGAACGCACAACAGTTTTTCGTCTCGATCTCCACCGTCGATCATTTCGAGCATTCCGATCGGACGTGCGGAAATGACGCATCCGGGGAACGTCGGCCGATCCATCATGACCATTCCGTCGAGCGGATCGCCATCGTCAGCGAGGGTGTTGGGGATAAATCCGTAGTCGAAAGGATAATGAACGGATGCGAATAAGACTCGATCGAGGGCGAAGCAACCGAGGTCTTTGTCGAATTCGTATTTGTTTTTGCTTCCGGCGGGAATTTCAATTAAAACGTTGACCAAGCCCGATTTGGGTTGTGCGGGAATGCGCGATAAATCCACAAGCGTTTCTCCTGCTAGTTGCTATCGATGGCACTCAATTTGCCAAGACACGATGGTTAGACCGTCTGCATAGCCTCGACGGTCGCCATCTGACGAACTCATTCTATATGATGTACAGGCGTTGGAGATAACACTTTCGTGAAAATCCGCACGACGGTTTGACGAGTCAGATCTCGTCGTCAGTTTCATGGATTCTCGGACTCGCTCACTCTCGAGATCGATCGCCCAACTGAGAGAGTGGATAAGGAGATGGGGCCGAATCGACCGTTCTCGTTGAATACGCGAAGATCGCGAAAAGGGGTAGTGTTAACGTCAGCAGCGCGATAGCGGTTCCCAATAATTGAGAAAATCCGTGTTGAGGGGGCTGTTCTGACCTGCCAGGCTGACTACCAGATTCCATAAAATACGAGCGAAATGTCAAAACTTGGCGGAACTGAGTTCCGCTTCGTGAAGAACGGGGACGTTGAAGATATGAAGATAGCAGTAATGCTCTTGCACAGAGGCTTCGCGAACGAAACATCAGGGATGTCTAGATCTATATTAGGAAGCTTTAACCCTCTAGACTGTCGTTAAGCCAACAATCTCAACAAAAGTCAAGCTTCGATCGTAGTTCTTCATCCTTGACAAGGCGTTACACGGTTGAAGGGTCAGTCTCAAGGACATTTCTGAAGGTACGATATCAAAAGCACTTAGGGGTTTGAATCGAGAAAATCGGGGATAACCCACTTGGGCGGTTCCGCCATCTTCTTCCGCAAGGCAGCTTCGGCGATGTCGTGCATGGTATCTAGAGCGGTGTTGCTGATAAACTTGGCGGCTTGTTCGGCGTACTCGCGTTTCGGGCAGCTATCTCCCAGAACACACCCGTTGATGCAGGCTTCCGCGCAGTTTATGTTGGTCTCCATCGTTGTTTGTTGTTAAGCTTTTTTATCTTTTTCTAGCATAACATTTTCATTTGAAGGTTTGTCGAGATCGGACGGCACAACGATCGATCGTTGAAATCCATTAAATCGTAATATTTGAATCGATATTCATCAACGATCTGAGCTGGGGTTGTCGAGATCGAGTTTTGGATACCTGAGAGACATCGATCTCAATCCGATTGGTTGGGAGCAATCGGATCGATCGAACTCGAATAGAAACTCGCAATTTCCTACAAAACTGCGAGTTTACGAGATCTCGAATGTTATCAAAAGACCCAAATCTTGAATCTCCAAACTTACACTCGATCGATTGAATTTAAGCTCAATGCATACACTCAATTTCGACAGCAATCGAATTTAAGTGTTATTCGTTAGGTGAGAATGTTGGACAAAATCGAGTTGACGATGCTCAATGCAATCGACCCTAATAAAGCACTCCAAAATCCCCATCGCAGCCGAAAACCCTCGACCAACCAAGCCGCTAATCCAAACACTGCCGCGTTGACCACAAAGGTAAACAGCCCCAAGGTGAGAATGACAAATGGCAAAGCCAACACCGAAAAAACGGGTTTGACCAGTGCGTTGAGAATCCCAAAAACGGCGGCTGAAACCAAAACTTTGTTTAAACTATCAATTTCAACGCCTATGGGCAGCTTAGAAACGATGAAGAAACTGAGGGACATAATCAGCCAGGTGACGACCAAGCTAACAATGTCGATACCTGCAACCGTCATAAAACGTGTCTCCAGAGTTCGACTCTGCTACACATTAAAGCGAAATAACATCACGTCGCCTTCCCGTACAACATAATCTTTACCTTCGCTGCGAATCAGGCCTTTCTCTTTCGCCGTCTGCATCGATCCGGCTTCAACGAGATCCTCGTAAGCCACGGTTTCGGCACGAATGAAGCCTCGCTCGAAGTCCGTATGGATAACTCCCGCCGCCTGCGGTGCCGTCATTCCCGCACGAATCGTCCAAGCTCGCGTTTCCTTGGGCCCCGTCGTCAAATACGTTCGCAATCCTAACAAGTCGTAAGTCGCACGAACGAGCGATTGCAATCCACCTTCTTTGACCCCGAGAGCGTCTAAGAAATCGGCCCGTTCTTCTACGGGAAGTTCGATGAGTTCCGATTCCACCTGCGCTGATACCACAACCACCTGAGCGTTTTCCGTGGCGGCGATCGATCTCACCCGATCGACCCATGGATTGCCTTCTGCTAGGTCGTCTTCTGAAACGTTTGTGGCGTAAATAATCGGCTTGCGCGTCAACAATCCCAACGGTTCGACGGCTATCGCTTCGTCTTCGTTGAGTTCTGCGAGCCGGGCGGGTTGTCCCTCGTTGAGAACAGCGACTATTTTTTCGAGCGCCTCGAGTTCGAGTTTGGCCTCTTTACTCGTGCGAGCTTGCTTGCGGACGCGCTCGATGCGACGTTCGACTTGCGATAAGTCCGCTAAGCCCAGTTCGAGATTGATGACTTCGATATCGCGATCTGGATCGATCGAACCCGATACATGAATGATATCGTCGTTTTCAAAGCAGCGCACCACGTGGACGATGGCATCGACCTCTCGAATGTTGGCGAGAAATTGGTTTCCGAGGCCTTCTCCTTGGCTGGCACCTTTAACCAATCCAGCAATATCGACGAACTCAACGCGCGTCGGCACGATTTGCTCCGATCCTGAAATTTGGGCGAGAACAGCGAGCCGCTCGTCGGGAACGGCGACGACACCCACGTTCGGCTCGATCGTGCAGAAGGGGAAATTGGCCGCTTGCGCTTTGGCGTTGGCGACAAGGGCGTTAAACAGCGTCGATTTCCCGACGTTGGGGAGTCCGACGATTCCGGCTCTGAGCATATTTGGCGTTCAGTTACAGTTGCTTGCTTGAGGGTCGATCGCTTTGCTAGTTTAACAGATGCAATGGGGAAGTCCCCTCGAACGTCCTTTCTTCATGTCTTCTCCCCTCTGGCCTTATGTGACACCGGGAATTCCCGACGAACTCTTCGATCGACTGCCGGGAATTCCCCTCAGCAAACGGGAAGTCCGGCTCGTTCTCCTGTCGCAACTGCGCTTGCGCGTCGATTCTGTGCTGTGGGATATCGGAGCGGGAACGGGAACGATTCCCGTTGAAAGTGCCCTGTTGTGTTCTCAGGGAAAAATCGTTGCCATCGAGCGAGATGAAGACGTTGTTCGGCTGATTCGACGCAATTGCGAGCGTTTCGGCGTCGAGAACGTTGAAGTCGTCGAAGGAAGTGCCCCGGAATGTCTCCACCAACGCTCCGATCTCCCCACCCACGCCTGTATTGAAGGGGGACGACAAATCAAAGACATTTTACAAGCGGTCTGGAAGGTATTGCAGCCCGGTGGACGTATCGTCGCGACTGCAGCGAACCTCGAAAGTCTCTATGCGATTTCTGAATGTTTCGCACAGTTGCAAGTCCGCAATATTGAGGTCGTGCAATCGGCCGTGAACCGACTCGAAAAGCGAGGAACCCATCAAGTTTTGGCGGCGGTCAACCCGATTTTCGTTCTGAGTGGTGAGAAGATCGGTTGAGACCGAAGATTCGATCGCGATAGTCCTTGCAAAAATGGTACGATAGTTAGATTTGGAATATTTAAAACCTTTTGTTCTTAACGTCTTTTTAACTTTAAGATTATTGAGTCGGGGCATCGGCAGGTCGTCGAGGGACTCGACATCCTCTCTCTGAACAGGAAACAATACATCTATGTCTTGGTCTCGGCTCCTCAGTGCCATTGTTGCGATTGTCGTCGCCCTTGCCGCCATCGTGTTGGGTGGATGGTATTTCGTGGCGTTCTTCGGCGCGATCGTGTTTCTAGGCGAGCGGGAGTATTTTCAGTTGGTTCACGCCAAAGGCATCGCACCAGCGGCGAAAACGACCTACGTCCTCTCGCAAGCATTGTTACTGACGGCGGCAATTTCACCAGACTTAGTCGGGGTCGTATTTCCCCTGGCGGGGGGAGTCATTTGTGCTTATCTTCTGTTCCAGCCGAAACTCGCCTCGATCGCCGATATTTCGACGTCGATTCTCGGCTTGTTTTACGGAGGATTGTTGCCGAGTTACTGGGTTCGCTTGCGAGTCGAACTCGATCGAATTCCGCTACCCTTCAAACAGACCACGCTGGCCAGCCACGTACCCATCTTTGAAAACTGGTCGCCTTCCTGGTTGCACAATATTCCTCAAGGCTTGTGTTTGACGCTTCTGGCCTTCAGTTGCATCTGGGCGGCTGATATTGGTGCGTACTTGTTTGGGAAAACGTTCGGACGCACTCGCCTGTCTGCCATCAGTCCCAAGAAAACTGTTGAGGGGGCAGTGTTCGGCATTGCCAGCAGCACCGCTGTGGGAATCTTCGGCGCGTGGTGTCTGAGTTGGCCGGCTTGGCTGGTTTCGGGACTCACGGTCGGTCTTGCGATTGGCTTGACGAGTTTAATGGGAGATCTGACGGAATCGATGATGAAGCGGGACGCTGGCGTGAAAGACTCCGGGCAGTTGATTCCCGGCCACGGCGGCATTTTAGACCGCACGGACAGCTACGTATTTACGGCACCGTTAGTGTACTACTTCGTCATGCTGGTGTTGCCGCTATTCGTCAACTGAAGTGAGGGTTCGGAGGCAGACGGGGTAAGTGCTACCATACGATCGGAAGTCGATCCGGCCTTTCCCCACAAACGGCCTCCAAAAATGTACTGCGAGAACTGGCCATGCGAGACGTAACAGGCCCTTGTGTTGAAATCGGGCAACTCGCCCAATTGTCCCTCGATCGTATGACAGACGCAGTTCTGTTGGTCGACGAGCGCGGCAGTATTTTGTATGGCAACGAATCCCTATATCGGTTGTTGTCTGTCGATCGAGATGAGCTGCTCGCTTGCAAAATCTGGGAGATCGAGGCAGATTCAAATCGGGAAAGTTGGGAAGAATACTGGAAGGCGTTACAACAACAGAAATCGATCTGCCAGGAAACCGTTTATCGCACTCAGAGCGGTGGCAATCTAACCGTTAAGATTACTGCAAGTTATCTATCGGCAGAGTATAGCTGTCTTGTCGTCCGTCCGCTCTCCGAGCAGGCCGCTGTCGTGCAGGAAATACGACGGACTCGAGAACACCTGAGAGCTGTCTTGGACGCTGTTCCGGGTTTTGTGTCTTGGATGAGCCAAGACGGCCGCTATCTCGGTGTGAACCGTCACTTGGCGGCTAGCTACAATATGCCGCCCGAAGCGTTTGTTGGGAAAGAACTGGGTTTTCTGAAAAACAGCCCCGAATTTGTCGAGTTCGTGCGTCAGTTTCTCGCTGACGAAGATTTGTACGCCTCGCAAGTCATCCGAGCGAGCGTGCGCGGCATCGATCGATATTACATTATTGCAGCCCAAAAATATGACGAAAGGCGAGCAACCGTCGCTGTCGGTATCGATATCACCGAGCGCAAACAATCGGAAGAAGTGTCCCGCCGCAGCGAAGCACGTCTGCGAGAAAAAACGCAACAACTCGAAGACGCTTTGCGAGAACGCCAACACGCCCAAGCTCGCTTGATTCAGTCCGAGAAAATGTACGCTCTCGGGCAAATGGTAGCGGGGATGGCACACGAAATTAATAACCCCATTAACTTTATTTACGGCAACCTCGCCTATGCCGATAACTACGTCAAAGACCTGTTAGGATTGATGCAACTGTATCGAGAACAGTTGACCGACCTCACGCCAGAAATCGATGCGGCGATCGAAGCGATCGACCTCGACTTTATTGCCTCTGATTTGCCGAAAATCATCGATTCTATGAAAATCGGTGCCGAACGTATTCTCAAACTCGTGTTGTCGTTGCGGAACTTTTCTCGCCTCGATGAAGCCGAATTCAAACACGTTAACCTGCATGAAGGAATCGATAGTGCCCTCGTGATTCTCAACCATCGATTGCAAGATAAAATTGAGGTTACTAAACGCTATCAAGCGCAAACTAAGATCGACTGCTATCCCGCCCAATTAAATCAGGTGTGGATGAATCTACTGTGTAACGCGATCGACGCTTTCAAGGACTCCGCTGTGGGAGACGAAAGCCTGGAATTCGGTCTGAACCGCCCCAAAATTAGTATTGCAACGGATGCTGTCGATGAAGAGCGCGTGTGCGTGCGAATTCGCGACAACGGACGGGGCATTCCCCCTCAACTTCTCGAGAAGATTTTCGATCCGTTTTTTACGACAAAACCGGTTGGAACTGGAACGGGTTTAGGACTGTCAATCTGCTACCAAATTATCGAAACACATCGCGGCAGCATTCACGTTACGTCTGAACCCGATATTGGTACGGAATTTAGCGTCGTTCTCCCCATCAAACCGTTCGATCGGTGAGGGAATCCCCCCTTTCCTTGGAAAGGGGGGATTCCCTCACTCTGCATATTCGATCGAAAGAGGAGTTCCCGAGGGAAAGGCCGACCCTAACTCAGTTGCAATTTGCGAGCCTTGTATGTTGACCTTGACTTGTTGTCCGTTCCATTGCCAATCGATCTGACGACCTCGAACGTGTAATCCTTGGACTTTAAACGATCGATCGAGCCATTCCGGCGGAATGCCAGCACCCACCACGAGAACGGGCTTGTCTTCCCGACTTCGATCGACGTAGGCCAACATATCGGACTGCAGCAGCAGCATTTCGGCAGCCGTCCAATAATGGGGCGTGACGTGGGGTGGAGACACCCAACCGCGTACTCGCTCCCAACGTCCCGAGGTATTTTCTTCGCCCTCGCCTTCCCACCACGTGTATAAGCCAGGAGAAGCCTGATGGTTCCAAAACCACTCTAAGGTCTGCCAGACTCGCTCTGTTGGCGAAGCGTCTCCGGAAGAGAATCGATCGAGAAATAGCCATTGATGGGCTTCCGCAACATCGAAATACGTCCAAAGTGGCGTTTGACGAAACTCGTTACGGTCGTCGCGCAAGCGTTGCCACCGTTGTTGTAGCTGCTCGGCAAATTCGTCTCGAACGCCTACCGCAACCCACGTCGGCCAGAGACCGCTGATATAAGTGCGCTCGTTGTCCGATTCCGGTGGCTTAAACCCGTTTTGCCAAGCTTGTTGGAGTTGTACGGCGGCTGTTCGCCAGCGTCGAGCGTCCTCCGTTTTGTCCAAACGCTCAGCTAAAGCTGCTGCATCCATCAACCCTCGATAACTCACAGCGTTGACGAAGAGAATCGGGCGGTGATTGTCCATCTTACCGACAATCAAACCGTCTCGAGCCGGTTCGGCAACTAAGGTTAACTCTGGGTTGCCCTCCATTTTTGGCACGATCGGAGCGGTTACGCCTTGATAAATTGTCTCTTCCGTCGAGAGCATTTTCAAGATGAATTCAGCCTTGCGTTGAATATGCGGCCAGAGCCATCGATCGAACGTGGGGTCGTTGACTTGGGCGGCGACTTCCTCTAAAGCCCAAATCGCCAAGCCCGGTGCATCAGCTTCCGGGCCGAAGCCACCGAAAAAATCTTGTTCGGCAAAATCGATCGCGAGTTCCTTGGCCAATTCGATCTGTCCGGTTTGAAGCAGGGCCACCACTTCGTAAGCTCCGTCGCGCAGCCAGGGTAACGGATAGTTGGTCGGCTCGCCCGGGCGGGTTTGCCGGCCCACAATCCCCATTCTTAAATGCTCGATTTGGTTTTGAAAGCTCTCAGTAAACCGTTCGTTGGGTAAGTCTAAAACGGGTGTTGGTTGTCGATCGATTGACAGTCGAGCTATCTCTGAAACCTCTACGGAATCCTCGATCGTCAATTGCCATTGGGTACCCTCACCCAACTGGAGTTTGGCATAGCCCCAACCCTCCTCTCCCTCCCAATGGCTCTCCGACGAAGCAGCCTCCATCCATCCTCGATCGCCCTCACGACCCAGAACTACATTGGGGGTCGGACTCACTCGAACGATCCATCGATCGTTAACGTTGAGTTGGAGATCGTCCCAATCTAGGGTTCGTACAGCTCCCCCAGCTGGACCCACACTCCGCAGGACGATCGACGGTTTGAAAGTCGAACCGTCGGGAACTTGTAAGTCGAGCTTCCATTGCCCCGACCCGGCCGCCGACCAGGTTGTCCGATAAAATTCCGTTTGTGTTTCGATCGAGGGGATCTGCCCAGCGTCATCTCGAACGAAATGCTGAGTCAGCTGATTCAGGGGAATTGTATCGCTGGTAGCTTCTAGATTTCCCCGAGCGTCGGTCACCCAAATCGAAAGACCGAAGCTTCCAACGGACGGACTGAAGCTGCCCCCTGGCTCGTGATAGGCCTTATTTTCTTCCCGACTTCCCGGTGTTGCGAGAACGACGTGTCCTTCACCTCGCAGCCAGGGATCGGCGGGTCGATTTTCCATCTGACCGCGAACGAGTTGGCGAGGCGTCCCGTGATTCAATAAAAACGCTTTGGCTCGATCGAACTGCTGAGCGTTGTTGATTCCCACACACACGACTAATCCACAAGCCAGCAATAAACCCCAACGACGGTGACGAGTTAGGGTACTCAACGCCGCAAGTAGGATTAGCAGGGGGACAAAGTGGAGTGAATAGAGAAAGGTCTCCTCGCCGTACACGAGGTGAAGTACCAGTTGTCCGAGTAGGCTTAACCCCAGAACGATTCGGAGTTTGGGATGTTGCTTGAGGGTGAATAAGCTCCACAATCCTAAGGCGAGTAAGGCAAACCACAACCCCACAGCGATTGCTCCCCAAAGACTAGCCGACCCCGGAGCAGAAGATTGAACGCTGAGTACCGGCCAATCTGGGCGACTTAGGCTCTCTAAACTGTTTAAACTCGGCATCACCAAAGTATGAGCCAAGAACGATCGGGTAACGGCCAGGATACCCCCAGACTCCGCTTGCATCATATATTCGCGCTCTTCTCGATCGCCGAGAAAAAATTGCGCGGTCGGAAACAAAAATTTCTGGACACCCCAAAGGACGGTCACTACAAAAAAGGCATTGATAGCGATTTGTAGGCTCGGTTTCCAACGATAATTCACCACCGGAACGAGCAGACCCACCATCCAATTCGTGACCGTGATGCTCAACGTTGCTGCACTGACAGCGATGTACCACAGCGACGACCATTGAGTGTATTGGGTACAAGCTACAAAAAGCAGGGCGATCGAGATAGTTAAAGACCCGAAGGAATAAGTCTCTGGAACGACAAACCAAAATATCGCAGCTGCACTGGTAGCTCCCAAAAGTGAGAAGAGGATTGCATCCAAACGACGACAGCTGATCGATCTCAGTAAGGCAAACAAAAGACCGAGCCACAAAGCCGCAACAATCGCAATTACAACGCGGGCGGATTGCGTCGGGTCTAAATCCGAAATTTTTTGCAGTAAATAAACTGGGGGAAATGCAATCAGGGAAAAGAGCGGATGGACTTTCGTGCGATAGTGGTTGCTTTGCCGATCGGTCATATTGGCAAAGACGCGAGGGATATCAGCTTCAAACCAAGTGCTATCCGTTCCAGGTTCGAGAATAACCGAGCTAACGAGCTGCGCACCGAGGAAGGACGCAACGCCTCCTACGATCGCGAGTACGGTTAGAATGAATAGATCGGTTCGGACTTGGCGAAATTTGGGAAACTTAAACGGAGCGAGGGAAGTCATTACGGTATCGATCGCAGATGATAGTTATGAAGATTTCGCGAAAGGTGTATCAATTATCCTGACGTAGCTTAACGATGATATTCGATCGATCTGCGTCATCATGCTAATCTTCCCCTGTTATACCAGCTCAGGCGTGAAGAAAACAGATACTTTCACATTTTGAAAATTTCCTTGCTCCTCAACAACGGGCAGTTAATGAAATTTTAGAGTTCTCAAAAGTTGCCATTACGAACAACAAATATCTACTCGATCGAGACTTTTTTTGTCATAAAATCTCGATCGAGAGATAGCAGAATGCGAAAAGTTTAAATCCTGTGTAGCACAGGATTCTAGCCTGTATCTGCACTCACAGCTCGAAGAAGATTACGATAGCAAACCCGAAAAAACAAATTAACGAATCTGGAAGCCTCTAGTACTCGGTGAATACCTCCTATACTGCCAAAAACTCTCTTCGATCGAGAGAATCTGCTCTGACTGGAGTTGCTGCATGACTGTGAGATTCACTCACGCATTAGCTTCACTATCCCTGAACTCTTTTGAAAGCATTTTCATCGGGGAAAACATCTTGAGAATCGATGAGCTGATAAACCGATATATCACGATTTGTATATACTCGATCGAAATACTGACTAGCCAGGAGTTTTCGATCGATTTCTCGATCCCGAGAAACAATATATAAATTCTTTCTCTTAGCAGTTTCGATCAATTCTCGAGCAGTATCATGTTCGATCGCATCGCGATCCTTAGAATATATAACATCCACAAGTCTTTGTCGCCTTTCAATTAATTCTCTTGGATAACCCTGCTCTATCAGTAACCTTTGTGTCGAACTCCACCATCCATCTAATTCTGAAAAAGTCCCCTCTTCACTGTCTATACCCAGATAGAGCTGACGCTGACCGAATACTGGAATTTTTCGAGATGAATCAATAAAAATTGAATCTGGCTGAGTCTGTTTTCGCATCCAAGCATATAGATCTTCCTCATCTGGATTTCCATGAAGTAGATCGATGCCACGATCGATGTAGCGATCTGAAGCAGTTGGCAAGCTCGATATTTTCAAGATCAACGAGCTTAAAGGCAGAAGAAAGCTCGTTATCAGACAAAAGCAAATGAGTTGGTTTTTAAGGTATAAATCCCGAAAAGAGATGCTGCTAAGGATGCTAAAAACTACAAAACCAAGAATCAAGTATTTGTACTCAACTGATGTCGTTGCTCCACGAATAAAAATATACATTGACGCTGTGGTGGCAGCAACAGCTAAGAGTATTGATACAGCAAGAGGCTGAGTGTGGAAAATTTTGAGAAATGCTTTTCGCCTCCAGATCGTGATAATTAAGACTGGGAAAACTACCGAAAAGTAGACAATCGTGTTTCGCAGCAAATGTCCGGGTTCTAGGATTGCTAATGTAATTTGTGCGGCTTCACTTTTGTTTGCACTGATTTGATATAAATAAGGGAAAACCACAGCGGTACTCAGGATCAGAGAAGAAACGATAATACCACTCCTCACAAAGCTCTGTTTTTTACGTGCAAGACACAAAACAATACAGCAAGTAAAACCACTTGCGATTAAGGCAGGTAGATAGAGTGGATAGAAGAAGGCCGTAGCTGAAGTCGATGCAAAGAGAGAAAAATAGTAGATTTTTTTGACTTTCGATCGATTCAGTGAGATTTGCAAAATCGAATATAGAAATAGTGTAAACAGAAAAATTCCACACTGATTGTTGGCACCTGAAGACACAAACTTGCCGAACGGTGGAATAGGTCTCCGATCGATTTTTATATCGGAAATAAAAGTTATTTTTCTGAGGATTCGATCGAACAATGAGCCGTTAACGAATGTAATTCCGAAAATTGCTAAAAATGCGGCAAATATACCAGCTATTCGATCGGATGCGATTAGTGTTGATATCTTAAATACTAAAATTAATGTTAGAAGTAGATAGCATATATTCAAGAGAACAAATACATTAGGTGGAGAGAGATTAAGGATAGAAGACAGACCAGCGACGAGAACGTGAGAACCCCAGGGATATAAAAGCGGTTCTCCAGCGAGAAGTGGATTGCTGGGTGGAATAATACCATTTCTAATTTGATACACAATGCTGGTGTGCATGAAACCATGCCAAGCATAAATCCGAAAATCAGGATTCCAGAGATAAACTAAAAAAACTGGAAGCAAGCTCAAAAGTAACAGCACCCAAATCAATTTATTTTGATGCAACAAGCGAAGTCCCAGGAAGAATATAGAAGTAAAAAGTATACTCAGTATTAAAGGGTTCATGACAAGAAATTGTTAAATGGTTGCTGTAAATATTGCTGAAGGGTAATATCGCGAAAACCTTGAGATTTCGTGAATCAAAATTGGCAATATATTTGTTTTTTTTAGTTCTGACAATAAGTCGTGAATAATAAGGTGAATGTTTAAAGTTCTCGACCATAAGTTTTTTGGATTAGGTTGACTCGATTTTAAATATAGTCATGAATCTTTTCGATCGTTTTTATAATCTCTCGGATTTACACAAAATAGGAGTGTAAGATATTACACTTTTCACTTTTATTGAATGGTTGAAAATATTGTCGTAAGAAACAATGAATTTGAATGTGTAGCCTTTAACTCAACCGAGTACTTATGTATTTATACGTAAATTTATGTAATTTTACGCAGGTATGTGTATTAATACAACAATAACTTGTTTTTGTCAATACGTATTATTGCTTGTCGATTCGCAAGGTTAGGCAGAGCAGAAAATTGCAGGGCAAAGGCTTGAAATTGCTTCTTTGTCTCCACCTGGTGGAGTGGTTTTGCTCAGTGACTCCACAGAATTTCGATCGATCGCAACCCAAGGGAGTTTGCTGTCAGCTCTCGTAGGAGTTATACTGCTCGCCAAGTAGTTTGGGACAGTTAGCCCTGGCTGTTCACCAGTTTCAGCTTTAAAAATGTCCTGACAATTGTTAATAGAGATTCATTCTTTATAGCAGCCGCCAGAGTAAACTAGGACACATTAGCGTCTGGAACTTACACACAGCCAGAGTTGACTGTTCTAACTCGATTAGCAAGCGCTATAAATTCAATCCTAAAAAGAAACTAAGTGCTAAACTGATAAAGAGCAAAATTGTATAAACTAAACACTTTTTTGAAGCGATTGTCGTTAATGAATTTACTTTCAATACTTTCAGTCCTACATACAATGTAAGTCGCGTGTTCACTGGCTACTTTCGATAGTTCTGAAAATAATTCGTCATTCAACTGGGTCTTAGTTCGATCGTAAATATCCTCAACGACTCGTCGCCGCAACTCTAAGATTTCAGTGGGATATCCTTGCTCGTAAAGCAATCTTGCAGATTCACTCCACCATCCGTCTAGGCGTGCCGGGTAGAAGTCAGAGTGTTTCCCCTCGAGGTCTAGACCAATGTAAAGCTGTCTTTGACCGAGTACAGTAGTTTTTCGTTGCGAATCGATAAAAACTGAGTCGGACGAGGTTTCTTGAATTATCCAGTCATATAAGGCTTGCTCGCTAGGATTAGTTGTGATGATAGATTTGCCAACTTCTCGATATTCCTGGCTAATAGGTAAATGACTGTTTACCATAAACACAACTGCGCTGATAGGTAACAAGAAGCTAGTTGTTAGTAAAAATGCAAGAATTTGATTGCTCTGATAAAACTCCTTAAAAGCAATTCCACCGATAATCCCAATCGTAAAGCAGGTTAAAATTAAGTACTTATACTCAACGCTAGTTGTCGAACCTTTCATTACAATAAAAAGGCCAGCTGTAACGATGGTAACCGTGGCTAAAATCAAGATAGCTACTGGCTTTTTGAGGAAGGCAGATCGTAATGCTTCTCGTTTCCAGACAAGAACGATGGCAAGTGGTAACGTTGCCAGGATGTAAGCCAATCCGTTATGGATGAGGTGCTGAGGATTAAAAATTCCGATCGAAATTGAGGCAGCGTCACTTTTTTCTGCGGCAATCTGATAGAGATAGGGGACGAATAAACTCACACCAACACATAGGCAGATCAGAGTCATGTATATTTTTGATAAAAATTGCTTTTTTCCATAGAGGAACATCACAGCACAGCAGGCGAAGGTGCTGGCGACGAGAGCAGGCATATAAATGGGGTAAAAGAAAGTTGTAAGAATACAAACTAGGAAGAATCCAAGCCAGTAGATAGGACGAACTTTGCTGTTAGATTTCGTGGAAAAAATGTGAATTGAGAGATATAAAAATAGAGCAAATAAAAGAATTCCTAATTGATTGATACCAGAAGATACAAATTTAAAAAATACAGGAATTGCTCTTTCATCAACGTGTACATTTAAGATAGATAGAAGCTTGCTCAAAGCTTTTTCGTGAAGAAAGCCTCTGCTAAAAAACGTCATACCAAAAACCGCCAAAAAAGCAGAAAAAATACCCGATTTTTTGTTAGAAGTAATAAAAACAGAAATCTTAAAAACAATAATAACTGTCAGCAATAAATAGACTAAATTTAGAGTAAAGAAAATATTAGCTGGTGAAGTATTTAAAGTAGAAACTATTCCGGAAATGAGCCAATGATTTGCCCAAGGGTATAGTAAAGTATGACCTGCGAGTAAAGGATTTTCTGGGGGAATATTGCCATTCATGATTTGATAAACAATTCCCATATGCATAAATCCATGCCACGCATATAATCGAAAACTGGGGTTTCCAAAGTAAACCGAAAATAGTGGCACTAGTGCAAGACCTAGTAATAAAAGGATTTGAGCTTTTAGGTTAGAGATTCTAAGGATCGAGAAAAACAAGCTTGCAAAAACAAGACTGAGAATTAGGGTTTGCATGAATTTTATGCGATATTTTGCTGGGATTATTTTGAGCGAAATGAAATCAATCTTGATGACTCAATTTGTAGGCAATTTTGATGTTTTTGGTTGAATTAATGAATTGATTTTTTGAGATATGTGCTTGTTTTTTAACGATCGATCGATGAATCTTCGATCGCGAGAAAATCGTAAAATATCATAGATGTTATCTTTCCTGAAAAACGCTGTTTTACTTTGAGGTTGTGCAGTCTTTTTTAGTCTCAAAGAAGATTCTCTTACTGGCTGTGAATCTACGATCGATCGAGATCTACACCTCGAGATGATCCGTTATCCAAAAATGTGTTACAGCACTCGATCGATCAGATAGTCGACCGAACGAATCGTTAGGGCAACGATAGTTAACACAGGATTGACTGAAGCAGAACCAACAAACTGACTTGCACCGATAACAAATAGATTGTCAACTCCGTGTACTTTCCCAAACGAATCAGTCACACTACGATCGGGATCGGTTCCCATACAGCAAGTTCCGTGATGGTGAGCTGTCGAGTGAAAGCTGCCAAGGCTGGCGGCGCGAATCTCTTCAGCATCTGTAGCTTCTGCAATTCGATCGAGTAATTCCATTCCATAGTTGTAGGTTTCACGATCGAAATCGTTCAAGCTGTACTGAACTTTGGCAATTCGATCCCCAAATCGATCTCGCTCGTCCGCCAGAGTGACGTATTTCTCCGGACCCACAGCGGCTTCTGAATGTAATCGAATGTCATACCAGTGTTGGCGCTCCTGAAATTCAGTGAGAATCTGCTCGCTACTCGTCCACGGCTCTCGAACGCCTCGAAGTAACGGAGAACGGGCGCGGGCAAAAGGTAACTCGACTTTAATCCCCCCGTGTCGTCCTCGGTTTTCTGGGTCGAGGAATTGATAGCTTTGTCCCGTCCATCCTCCAAATCGACCGGGAGAGAGCGTTTCTTTATATTGAAGACGGTTCACCCAACCGTGGTGAAACGTCAGATTTTGACCCAACTGTCCGCTTTGGTTTCCGAGTCCGTCGGGGTAACGTTCGTTAGCAGAAAGCATCAGTAATCGGGCCGATTGAATAGCGTTGGCAGCTACGAGGACGACTTTGGCATCGTACTCCTGAGGCTGTCGCTCGTCCTTGTGTTGGTAAACCAAGCCACTCGCGCGCCCAGAACTATCCGTTAAAATTCGTCGAACGGTTACGTCAGTGCGTAACTTACACCGACCCGTTTCCAGTGCTTTTTGCAGGTGGTAGTTGGGAGAATACCGGGAGCCTGTCGGACAAACCCAACAGGGCCCGTAGTTGTCACAGGCTAGTCGATCGCCGTAATTCTTGCGGGTTCTTGCTTGAGGGGTCGTATGCATGACGATGCCGTTGGCACGTAGTTTCTCGGCAAACCTCGCATCGTCGTAACTTAACTCGAACGGTGGAAGTGGAAAGGGTTTCGATCTCGGCGGTGCAAAGGGATTATCGTCATCCGTACCTGAGACACCCATAAAGGCTTCGGCTTTGCAGTAGTACGGTTCGAGGTCGTCGTAGGTTAGCGGCCAATCGTCACCATAACCATAAAGGGTTTTCGTTTTAAAGTCGCTGGGAATCATACGCAGGGTAACGCCAGCCCAGATGGTTCCACTACCACCGACGACCATATAGAAATCTTCGTTCAGGTCGTGGATGTATTCTCCCGAAACGACTAAGTTCTTTAAATCTTTGGGGGCGAGATATTTGGGATTTTGGTATAAGTAGAAAACTTCTTCTCGAAACTGAGGCTCGTGGGGATAAGGGTATTCAGGACCTCGCTCGAAGACTTCAACTTCATGTCCCTTTTGCGTTAATAGATAGGCTAGAGCCGATCCCACAATGCCAGATCCAACAATTGCAACTGCACCTTCGGTCATTTCAAACTACTCCTTGAACGACTGCTCCACGAGATTAATTTTGAGTAGCACGTGGGCGGCGGTATTCCTCCAGTCCTCGCGGTTGTCCGAACCAGTGTTTGTAGCCGATGGCTTTTAAGGCATCGGTTCGGGCAAATATTTGAAATATGTCGTTGATGATATGTTCCTGGAACAGCCATCGATCTCGCCCGAACAGAAGCATTTGAGCTTCTTCTAACCTTCCCCTGCGAGCGCGACTTTGCGGAGGCAATACGTTTTGAATTAAGCTCAGGCTGGTTTCTCGATCGCATTGGGCAAATTCGCAATTTTGTTTTTGGCTTGCCTTTTGGTCGAGTGTTTCAGCAAATTTCTCGTAGAGATCTTTAAACCCGGCTAGATTCTCAGCACGCCAGCGGAAGAAGTCTTGGTAGTGAGTTAATTCAATATCTTGGGGCAAGAGAGCCACCGTTACGGCTCCCAAGATATCCAAAGTAGAACTGGCGATCGATCCAGTTGGTGTGGGATCGGGCTGACGTAAGCCCTGGTAGAAATTTTGAAGCTGCTTCTCGATCGATCTCCGCCTAATCGACGCGCTAACAACGACAACTCCAGCCGTCACACCCGCAACGATCAGAAATTTGCGTCTTTTCATCACAAATTCTCCAGGGAAGCGTCAAAAGACCATAACTCGTGCTTGTCGGGATAAGGAACTTGCACCCAACGGCCGAGCAGATGTTCCCACCACCGAGGCGGGTGAGGCAGACTTGCAACCTGAATACAAGGGCAGCCGACTAACCAGGCTCCTAAGACATCAGTATGACGGCTATCGCCGATCGCGATGGCTTGTTCGGGTTTCAGTTGCAAATGCTTTAGGGCTTTGCGGAACCCAAACAGGGGTTTGCGAGCTGGGCTGAGCGCGGGAATATCGAGACGGTGAGACCAATATTCGACGCGATATCGCCGCTTCCCGTTGGAGAGGATAAAGAATTTTATCCCCTGCGCTTTGGCTCGTGCGATCCAGGTTTCAAAGTGAGGAGAAAGGTATCGATCGTCTTCTGAGACGATGGTATTGTCGAGATCGAGAATGACTCCTAGAATACCACGATGGTGCAGTACATCTAGTCGAATCAGCGACAACTGTTTGACGATCTTTGGAAATATGGGCTGAGTCACTTTCAACACCATTAAGGGGAGATATGAGCGCGAGTTGGCTGCGTGACAGGATTCACGTTTGAAATATTCAACAAAATATTTAAAACCGCATTCGTTCAGTCACACACTTGAGAGAGAGGTAAACGATACACGAGCAGCACTTGCTCTAATTAAGCCAACCTATGTAGTGAAGTAGCTCGATGACAAAAACTGTAACGAGCCAGCCGATGACGCAGAGGAGGATCGGTCGATCGGACAGTAGTACTTCTTCGGGTCGCTCGCTTCGCTCTTGTGGCTGCTCTTCCCCTTGGGTTTGACGGGCTGTCGCCCTGAAATCACTAATCAGTTGATAGCGGAAGATGCCATAGAGTACGAAGGGAACAGTGACCAGCATCCAGGCCGTTGGCGCGCCGCCCACTAAAGGCCCCGAACTCCAAAGGGCATAGCTGATTACTGTTCCCGTGGTCACGACGCTTTCCATACGCAGCAGGAGCGGTAGGGAATAGCGACGCAGGACATAGCGTCTGGGGCGTTTGCCTATACGTTGTAGTAACCGTAGTTCTGCCTTGCGTTTCTCAATTCCCAAAAACAATGCCAGCATTGCCGTACAGAGCAGAAACCACGAAGAAACGGGTGTTTGAGTGGCGGCTCCCCCGGCACAGGCTCTGAGAATAAAACCGGTTGCAATGGCAATGACATCAGCGATGGGAGCGTGTTTGAGCTTCAGATTGTAGGCAACCTGCAAGATGGCGTAACCCAGCAGGATGAGACCTAAAGCTGGGGTGTGAAGCCAGCCGATGAGTAATGCACTGCTCAATAACACTAACGCCATCGTCAAAGCCGCTGGAATACTGACTAATCCAGCCGCAATCGGACGCTTGCACTTCACGGGGTGCTGACGATCGGACTCGACATCGACGATGTCGTTGAGTAGATAAAAACTACTTGAAGTCGCGCAGAAAAGCGCGAAGGCGAGAAGTCCACTCAGCGCAGATTGCCAGGTAATATTAAACGCAAATAGGGGTGCGGCAAAGACAACTAAGTTTTTAGTCCATTGGTGAGGACGCAGTGCTGCCAGATAAGGAAGCTTTTCAATTTTGAGTCGGATGCTCCAAGGGAAGCGATCGAAGAGATTCACGTTCTTTTGCATATCCCAAATAAATTTTAATCTAAAACAATTTTTGGGGTGTCTAATGGCATGAAGCCAGGACGATCTCAATCTCTGGTTCGGACACCCAATTTAAATTCTTCTCGGATCGGAGTGACCCGTTGTCAGTTGCTTAAAAGGAATATCTTTCGCCGACTTGAAAAATAGATTTTTTTTATTTTCTATGAGATATATAGCACGATGCTGTCAGTCATTTCTTAAAGATTTGGTAAAGTCGGATTCAGATTGTAAAGCAAAAATAAGGATATGAAGCTCCCCAGGAAATGATTTATCATAGCCGAAAAAGATCTATCTAGGCAATCCCAGGCTGGTTCAAGACCGTTCCTAAGCGAACGTTATTGATAAAAAATGTAACGAACTTCGGAGTGTCTCATAACCGTTTTAGCCTAAACTCTCGTCGCCATCCAACTTTTCGGGGAGATTAGTAGAGAAGTCGGCACGAAAAGTATAGAATTGTGAAGCCCAACTGCAAGCCGCTGCCCCATCGGGCAGATTGGTGACTGACGGCCGTTGCACCGATAGGAATTTAATGTCTGTCGATCGAAAACTCTACGAAGGGAAAGCCAAAATTCTGTACGCGACCGACGATCCCGAAGTCCTCGTCGCCCACTTTAAAGACGACGCAACCGCCTTCAATGCGGCGAAGCGGGGTCGCATCGTCCGCAAGGGAGAAATTAACTGTACGATTTCCACCCATTTGTTCGCTCAACTCGAATCCAGTGGCATTCCCACCCACTGGATCGACACGCCTAAAGTCGATCGAATGCGAGTGAAGGCGGTGAAAATTATCCCTCTCGAAGTGGTCGTGCGGAACATCGCCGCCGGAAGTTTGTGTCGTCAGACGGGAATTTCCTTGGGAACGCCGATCGAGCCGCCGCTGGTAGAATTCTTTTACAAAAACGACGAGTTAGGAGATCCGCTTCTGACCGTCGATCGACTGCGCCTGCTGAACGTAGCAACCCCCGAACAGATCGATCGACTGCGAGAATTAGCCTTACAGGTGAACCGCTACTTATCGACATTTTTCGCCAGTTGCCAAATTACCTTAGTCGATTTCAAACTCGAATTCGGAACGACTTCCGACGCTCAGATCGTCTTGGCTGACGAAATTAGTCCCGACACCTGTCGCCTATGGGATCGACTCGAAACCGATCCCGAGCGCCGAGTGATGGACAAAGACCGCTTTCGCCAAGATCTCGGCGAGGTCGAAGCGGCTTACGAGCGCGTGTTAGAGCGAGTTCTCACCCGAGTCGAACCTCGATGACACGACGTTCGAGCATTGGGGTTTTGGTGTGTGGAGGATACAGACAACCGTGGACAGACTGCAGTGGTCTCTTGTAACGATTTTGCCCGTCGCGCTCCTCGCCGTTTGGGGAGAGCCAGTGCGCTCGAGCGAACTTCCGCCGGCAAAGGCGAAGGAATCGCTCGAAGCGGAAGTCGCCATCAAGCCCTCTGACGGGTTGGCGGCAACGGTGGTGTCAGACGAGATCTCCGAGAACGGACGAGGGAAGCCCAACTCAACCCAGACGATTCCTGAAGAGAGGGATCGATCGATTCCAGCCAAACCGCAACTCAATCCGGTGACTCCCACCGACAACAGTGCGGAAGTGGACGAGATCGATCGACCCGCATCTGCCCTCCAGGCTCCGGTTGGGGAGACTCTGCCCTTCCCGTCTGAACCACAGCCGGCGGAGACGTTAGCAGCAGCCGTTCCCCCGTCCGAGGCCCCAACGCTTCAAGCCCAAGACAGCGCACCCCAAGTTCTAGTGTCCGAAGTCGTCGTGCGGGGGACAGGGGGCCGTCCCGTTCCACTAGACCTACAAGAGTTGGTTTACGACACCGTTCGCACGCAACCGGGACGGACCACGACGAGCCGACAACTGCAAGAAGACGTGAACGCCGTTTACGCCACGGGGTTTTTCGGGCGCGTCGAACCCCTCGCCGAAGAAACACCTTTGGGGGTGCGCGTCATCTTCGAGGTGCTACCGAACCCCACCCTCAACCGCGTGGTGGCTCAGAACAACCAAGCCTTGACGCAAGCAGAAATCGACGAAATTTTCGGCAACCAGTACGGACAGATTCTCAACCTGCGCGATTTCCAACGGGGCGTCGATCTCGTCAACCAGTGGTATCAAGATAACGGCTACGTCCTAGCTCAGGTCATCGATCCACCGCCGATTCCCGACGAAGGCCCCGTTTCACCGCCACCGGTGACCGATGACGGTGTCGTGACCTTAGACGTAGCAGAAGGCGAGATCGAAGCCATTGAAATTCGCTTTCTCAGCGAAGAGGGCGAACTCGTCGACGAAGACGGCGAACCGGTAGACGGGCGAACTCGCAACTTTATCATTACCCGGGAAATGCGGTCGCAGCCTGGGGGCGTTCTCAACCGCGATATTATCCAAGAAGACTTACAGCGTATTTTCGGGCTAGGTCTGTTCGAGGACGTCAACTTATCCGTGGAGCCAGGGGTCGATCCCCGCAAAGCCGTACTGGTGATTAACGTCATCGAAGGAAGTTTCGGCTCGATCGCGGCTGGGGGGGGGTTTAGTTCTTCAACCGGATTTTTCGGCACCGTCAGCTTCCAAGAACAAAACCTCGGCGGAAACGACCAAATTTTAGGGGCCGAGTTGCAAGCTGGGACGCGGGGTATCTTCTTCGATCTCAACTTCACCGATCCTTGGATCGGTGGCGATCCGTTCCGGACCTCGTACAACATCAACTTGTTCCGGCGGAGATCGATCTCCTTGGTTTTCGACAGCGGCCCCGATCAACGGGAGGTCGAGCTGCCGAACGGAGACCGACCTCGGATCGATCGAATCGGGGGCGCTGTTACGTTTAGTCGTCCCTTTACGCGCGATGTGTTTAACAACCGCCGGGCTTGGACGGGGTCGTTAGGCTTAGAAGTTCAGCAAGTCACCATTCGCGATGCCGATGGCGATCGAGAACCCCGAGACGAAGAAGGTAACCTCCTCTCAGCGAGCGACGATGGAAGCGACTTCATTGCCAGCGTGCGCTTCGGGATCGGACGCGACCGGCGGAACAATCCCCTCGATCCCACGAGCGGTTATCGCGTCAGCTTTAGCACCGAGCAAGCGCTTCCCTTCGATCCCGACATTTTCTACAATCGCCTTCGGGCGAGTTATAGCTATTACCTGCCCATTGAGTTTTTGAGCTTTACGGAAGGCCCGGAAGCGCTTGCATTCAACGTGCAAGGGGGAACCATCATCGGCGATATGCCTCCCTACGAAGCATTTGTTTTGGGGGGAGTCAACTCGGTGCGCGGCTACGCTGAAGGGGCCTTGGGGTCGGGACGTTCTTTCCTGCAAGCGACGGCAGAATACCGCTTTCCCATCTTTTCGATTTTGAGTGGTGTGGTGTTCCTCGATGTCGGCACGGATTTGGGAACTGGGGAGGACGTCCCCGGGGAACCCGCAGAAATCCGAGACAAACCGGGATCGGGCTTCGGTTACGGCCTCGGGATTCGCATTCAGTCTCCCATCGGCCCGATTCGGATCGACTTCGGGATTAACGACGATGGAGAAAATCGTTTCCACTTCGGGATCGGACAGCGGTTTTAGGATGACCGACAACCGGCAACGGGTCAGAGATAACGGGTTAGAACGGGATGTGAGGCTCGATCGGATATCCTACAAATTGAGAACGAACCCATTGGCAACAGTAGGAAGATCCGTCGTCCCGCCCCTACGCCTTGGAAAATCCAACACCCAAACGATCGAGGCCCAAATCGTGTTACCGACAGACATCGCTAGTGCAACCACGCTCCCGCCTATCGTAGTCGGGAGATCGACGTTACGAGAAGGGTTCGAGCGCACGGGGGTCGGGTTGCACTCAGGGCGACTCGGGTGCGGGTGATGCCTGCTTCACCGGGAAGTGGCCGCTATTTCGTTCGCGTCGACCTGCCCAACACGCCGTCTGTCGAAGCTCGTGTCGAAGCTGTCGCCCAAACTCAACTGTCTACCGAGCTGGCGAAGGGTGAAGCCAGAGTGCGAACGGTCGAACACCTGTTAGCCGCGTTGGTGGCACGAGGCATCGATCGAGCGCGAATCGAAATCGACGGGCCGGAAGTGCCGTTGCTCGATGGATCGGCAAAAGCCTGGATCGACGCCATCGACGAAGTCGGTCTCGCGGATTCCGAATCCCTCGCCTTTGCACCGATCGACGCGCCTGTTTGGGTTCGCGACGGTGATGCCTTTGTTGCTGCCGTGCCATCTGACGAATTGCGGTTCAGCTACGGCATTGACTTTAAAGCGCTCCCTATCGGCAACCAGTGGTATAGCTGGTCTCCCCATCGGGAGGACTTCGGCGAACAAATCGCGCCAGCTCGAACCTTTGGCCTGGCTGAAGATGTCGATCGACTGCGGGCAGACGGCTTGATTCGCGGTGGAAGCTTGGAAAACGCTCTCGTTTGCGACCTCGATCGTTGGCTCAATCCTCCCTTAAGATTTGCAAATGAACCAGTGCGTCATAAAATTTTAGACTTAGTAGGAGATCTGAGCTTGCTCGGAACGATTCCAGTCGCTCATTTTATCGCCTATAAAGCCAGTCACCGCCTGCACGTTCAGTTGACTCAACGCCTGCGAGAACGCGGTTTGTCGCAGGTGTGAGGGTATTCGCTTGGCACTCGATCCAGAGAGGCTTGCCCGTATTTCGCATTTCAGCAGCGATCGAATCTCAATTATGTCCCCACTTACCGATACGACTTCTTTAAAATCGAACTCGACGACCGCGACGGACACACCGTCCGAACCGATGCCGACGGTCTTGACCATCGAACAAATTCAAAACCTCTTACCCCATCGCTATCCTTTTAGTTTGGTCGATCGCATTATCGAATACGTGCCGCGCCAACGAGCGGTCGGTGTTAAAAACGTGACGATCAACGAGCCTCACTTTCAAGGTCACTTCCCCGGACAGCCCATCATGCCTGGGGTTCTGATCGTGGAAGCCATGGCGCAAGTTGGCGGGATCGTCTTGACGCAAATGTCAGAAATGAACGAGGGACTGTTTATGTTTGCCGGAATCGACGGCGTGCGCTTCCGTCGCCCGGTCGTCCCCGGAGATCGGCTGATTATGACAGTCGAATTGCTCTGGACGAAGCGGCGGCGTTTCGGAAAAATGCGCGGTCGTGCCGAAGTGGACGGGCAACTGGTCACGGAAGGCGATTTAATGTTCTCCCTGTTAACCGAGTAGGGGCAGTGCTTTTACAGTGAAGCGTGAAACGTGAAACGTGAAACTGAAGGCATTCGATCGCTCTTCGCATTTTACGCTCCCGAGCGGGCAGTCCTTCACGCTTGCCCTGCTTCGTGTCTGACTAAGCTCGCGACGCGACAAATGTCGTTCTCTCGACGCGCGGCACTCTAACTCGTCAAGCAAAGATGATTCACCCAACGGCTGTCATTCATCCCAGCGCACAACTGCACCCGACCGTGCGAGTCGGGGCGTATTCAGTCATCGGCGAAGGCGTACAGGTCGGGCGCGATACCACGATCGAGCCTCACGTCGTCGTCGACGGCCATACCGAAATCGGGGAACGCAACCATATCTTTCCCGGTGCGGCCATCGGTCTAGAGCCCCAAGACCTCAAATACGATGGGGCCCCCAGCGGTGTCAAAATTGGCAACGACAACCGCATTCGCGAATACGTTACCGTAAACCGCGCCACTCGTGCGGGCGAAACGACCTACATCGGCAACGAGAATTTGTTGATGGCCTACGCTCATATCGCTCATAACTGTACGATTGAAGACCGGGTCGTGATTACGAACGCCGTCGAATTGGCGGGACACGTGCGTGTCGAGTCGGGGGCGCGCGTGGGGGGGGTCGTCGGCGTCCACCAGTTCGTCCACATTGGCGAACTCTCTATGGTCGGCGGTATGAGCCGTATCGATCGAGACGTTCCACCCTATATGCTCGTGGAAGGAAATCCCAGTCGCGTGCGCGCCCTCAACCAAGTGGGCTTGAAGCGGGCAGGGCTAGTCGAGACCGATGACGGTCGAGCCTTTAAAGTGCTGAAAAAGGCGTTTCGACTGCTATATCGATCTCAGTTAACTTTGGAGGAAGCCCTCCAACAATTGGACTTGTTACCCGATACCCCCCAACTGCAACACTTGCAGCAGTTCCTTTACTGTTCTATGCAGCCCGGACGGCGCGGTCCGATCGCCGGCCGCCGACGGATCGCCGACGGATCGTGACTTATCGCGTTTTTATCAGTACGGGCGAAGTCTCTGGAGACTTACAGGGGGCGCTGTTAGTCGAAGCGCTTTACCAACAGGCGCGGGAACGATCGATCGACCTTGAAATTCTCGCGCTCGGGGGCAACCGCATGGAAAACGCGGGAGCGGAAATCCTCGCGAAAACAGACGGTATTGGGTCAGTCGGACTGCTCGAATCGTTGCCCTTCGTTCTCCCGACGTTGAGCGTCCAGCGGCGCGCCCTCGCTGCGTTGAAAACCAATCCGCCGGATATAGTCGTTCTGATCGACTATATGGGTCCGAACCTGAGTTTGGGCAACACACTCAAACACCGCTTTCCCGGGCTTCCAGTGGTGTACTATATCGCCCCGCAAACCTGGGTGTGGTCGCCGAGCGATCGAGATGCTTTACGCTTGGTGGAATTGAGCGATCGATTGCTGGCAATTTTTCCCGAGGAAGCCCGCTATTTTGAGGAAAAAGGGGCATCGGTAACATGGGTGGGGCATCCACTCGTCGATCGCCTAGCCGACGCCCCCAGTCGCGACACAGCGCGGATGGCGTTAAACCTCGAGCGAGATACCTGCTCGATCGCGTTGTTACCGGCTTCTCGCTATCAGGAACTCAAGTCCCTCGTGCCACCGATTTTCCAAGCGGCCCGACAGTTACAGGATCGATTACCCAACGTGCGCTTTTGGATTCCCCTATCGTTAGAGATTTATCGGGAAGCCTTAGCGCACGCAGTAGACGAATACGGACTACGGGCGGAAATCGTCCGCGATCGAACCTTGGAAATTCTCGCCGCTGCCGATCTCGCCATCACCAAATCCGGAACCGTGAATTTAGAGTTAGCGATCCTCGACGTCCCGCAAGTGGTCGTGTACGCCGTCCATCCCGTCACCGCTTGGATTGCCCGCAAACTGCTCGGCTTCAATATTCCCTTTATGTCGCCGCCGAACTTGGTGCAAATGAAGTCGATCGTTCCAGAACTCTTACAGGAAGCGGTGACGCCCGACAACATCGTTCGCGAATCCCTCGATCTACTGTTAGATCTCGATCGACGGCGAAAAACCCTCGACGACTATCGCGAAATGCGAACCTGTCTCGGAACGCTTGGGGTCTGCGATCGAGCCGCACGGGAAATTTTGGGAATGATGAAGTTATGAGGTGATGATGAAGTTATGAGGTGATGAGATGGGGCAACGAACGGATAAGGAAGTCCGGTAACGACTGGGTGATGGGGTGAAGACCTAACTCAATAATCTCTGAGCCTGAAACCGCTTCGCCGGCTCAACGGCTCGCGATCGATCTGAATTCTCAATTCTGAATTCTCAATATTATCAACTAGGAGTTGTTCGTCATGGAAAATCCCCGTCAATCTCATCGTACTCTCGGCCTCGTTGTCGGTATCGCTGCTATCGCTCTCTTAGCAGGCGGTGCGGCGACCTGGTGGACGCGCCAAACGCCCGAACGAGAGACCGAGATCACTGACAATCCCTCTCCGAGTTCGACGGTATCGCCCGCGACACCTGCCGTGCCAACGCCGAGTGCCTCTTCCCAACAAACCCAGCAGAACGCCCCAAGCGAACAAACGGTTCGGGCCTATTGGCTAAAAGACACGGGAACAGCCTTTGAACTCGTACCCATTTCCCTCTCGGTGAAGACCGACGGTACAGAACCCGAAGCGATTTTGAAAGCGACTTTCGATCGACTGTTCGAGACCCCCGAACAGAACGGTTCCTTTAGTACCATTCCCTCCGACACGACCCTGCAAGATTTGAGCGTTCGCGAAGACGGCATTCACGTCAACTTATCCGAAGCGTTTACCTCCGGTGGTGGTAGCGCGTCCATGACGGGACGGTTGGGACAGGTGGTGTACACGGCAACCAGCCTCGATCCCAAGGCTCCGGTTTGGCTGTCCGTCAACGACGAACCGCTGCGCTTGTTGGGAGGTGAAGGCTTAGAAGTGCCTCAACCCATCACGCGACAAACGTTCGACACCGACTTTCCACTCTAACGGATCGATTCGGTCAACGAGTTTCCGAATCGGAGCTAGACTTCGCATCCTTGGACGATTGCGCTCGGCTCGAGAGATTGCTGAAGGCGCGAAAGTGCAGGGCTTGTTGTTCGATACGTGCGGCGAGTCGATCGCAGACGAGATGACACAGCTCAAAGGTCAGTTCGTCTTCCACTCGATAGTATGCTGACGTTCCTTCCGTGCGACGGCTGAGAATGCCAGCTTGTAACATCACTTTCAAGTGCTTCGAGACGTTCGCCTGACTCGTTTTCGTCGCCTCGACGAGTTCTTGAACGCACTTTTCGCCGTCACGCAACAAATTTAAAATTCGCAAGCGCATCGGTTCGCTGAGGATGCTGAAATACTCAGCCACGTGTTTGGTTACTTCTTGAGGTATTGAGGGCTGCACGGGTTTCATCGAAGTTAACGCCAAAGGGTTGAGATCCCAAAATTGTACCAAGCGATTTTGTCAATGACGATTGAGTGATTCGGGAAAACTCAACCCACACCTTCTCAGGATGGCAAAATTCGCATTAAGGGTTGGTTGTATTCGACCGGTTCGCCGTTCTCGACTAAAATTTCGATCGCTTCCCCGGCCACTTCTGCTTCCACCTCGTTCATGAGCTTCATCGCTTCAATAATACACACCGTTTGACCAATTGCAATTCGATCTCCAACCGCCACGAACGGGGGTTCGTCGGGTGCAGGAGCGCGGTAAAACGTTCCGACCATGGGTGAGACGATCTCTACCCACTTCGGTTCTGAGGTGGGTGGAGGCGTAGAAGACGATGCGGGTGTATCGGAAACGGCCGGAGCTGGAGGGGTTGAAGTCGACGGACTCGGAACTGGTGATGTCACGGTCAACGCCGAAAGATCGACTGGGGAGGCTGTTCCCACAATCGAGCCGCTCGGCTTGCGAATCGTTAGTTCTAACTCGTCACTTTTGAGTGTTAGCTCTGCTATATCCGTTCGATCTAACGTGGCGAGAAGCTCGCACAGTTGGTTGAAATCTAGTTGCACTGTTTACGTCCGCTACCTAATAAATCGCTTCGCGTTCCAAGTTAAGAAGTTTGAGGTGTTGAGAGGCTTGAGGTTGCCACCGCCGGAACCCCTCACCCCCATCAAGCTTCCGATCTGGGTTTACTCGCGTCCCAGATACGTATCGTTTCGGGTATCGATCTTGATGCGTTCGCCGATCGAAATAAATAATGGCACCATTACCTGTGCGCCTGTTTCCACAATAGCGGGTTTCGTACCGCCTGTTGCGGTATCGCCTTTGACTCCCGGGTCGGTTTCCGTCACTTCCAGCACCACGGAGTTGGGGAGTTCCACCTCTAAGACTTGGTCGTTCCAGCTAACGACGTTAACTTCCATGCCTTCAATGAGGTATTTGACACCACTGCCAATTTGGTCTTCGTTCAAGCGACTTTCTTCGTAAGTTTCCATATCCATGAAAACAAGCTGGTCGCCTTCCCGATAGGTGTGCTGCATGACCCGCTTTTCCAAAGTTGCTTGTGGTACTGTTTCGCCAGCTCGGAAAGTGCGCTCGACGACACTACCACTTTGCACGTTCTTCAGCTTCGTGCGGACAAAGGCCGAACCTTTTCCCGGTTTGACGTGCAAGAATTCGACGACGCGCCACACTGCGCCATCGAGTTCGATCGTAACACCAGTTCTAAAATCGTTTGAGGAGATCATGAATCTCGTCCGTGCAGAACAATCGGCAACCTATTTTACCTCTGAGCGGCTCGTTTCCAGCAATTGTATCGCTGAAGTCTCGATCGATCGAGCAAATCTCAAACGACTCCCATCACAAGGCTTGGTTCTTGCCTTCCCTTAACACCACCACGTCGAGATCTTCTACTCTCCTCTTCTCCCCCAACAAAACTCGATACCGTTTCGATAAAATCGCAGCTCTGTCAGAACCGACTCCCCCTTGTGGCACTATGGTGAAGGAAGAAATCCCGATAACAAAATCACACCATAAAACGTTATGGAGAGATGGAAACACTGGCTCAAAATTGGCTTGTTAGCGGTTGCCTTCATTCCCCTATCCCTCAGTTTGAGTGCTGCTGGATGGGGAGGTAACGACGATTACCGCACCAGCCGTATGCCACAAGGAAACGCCATTACCGATCCGCAGGCAATCCTGCAATACGCACTTCCCATCGAGAATAATGCCGTGCGCCGCGTTCAAAGCAGTTTAGAAGACATGGCAACGCACCTGCGCGCTCGGAGACGCTGGTTTGCTGTGGCGAGCGATGTTAGAAGTGTGAAATCGGTTCTGGCCTACCGCAGAGAAGACTTATTAGAAAGTGTTCCTCCCGAACAGCGGGCTGAGGGCAAGGTGAAACTGGACGAAATCGACAGTGGAGCCACCGAACTCGAAGCGGCAGTCGAAGCTCAGGATAGAGAGCAAACTTGGCAGCTGCGCCGTCAGCTTCTCAATCTTCTCGGCGATTTTGAAGCGCTGATGGTCGAAGATTTCCCCTTTGAAGTCCCGCCCGAATACGCGAACTTGCCACAACTCAAAGGACGGGCAACGGTAGAAATGACGACCGACAAAGGAACGATCTCGATCGTCGTCGATGGCTACAACGCTCCCGTGACGGGGGGTAATTTCGTCGATCTGGTACAACGAGGGTTTTACGACGGTTTGCCGTTCGTGCGTGCTGAAGATAATTACGTGCTACAGGTGGGCGATCCGCCCGGTTCGGAAGACGGTTTTGTCGATCCGAACACGGGCGAAGAGCGCACCATTCCCTTAGAAATTCGCGTTCGCAGCGAAAACGAGCCGATTTACGGCTTTACCTTGGAAGAAATCGGTTTGTATCGCGAGCAGCCCGTACTTCCCTTTTCGGCTTACGGCACGGTCGCCATGGCACATCGCGATTCTGATGTTAACAGTGCTTCATCTCAATTCTTTTTCTTCCTGTTCGAGCCGGAACTGACACCAGCTGGGTTGAACTTGCTCGACGGTCGCTATGCTGTATTCGGCTACGTGGTGGACGGAGCGAAGGTGTTAGAACGTTTGGCGAAAGGCGATCCCATCCGAACGGCGCGAGTCGTCGAGGGATTAGAAAATTTAGTTGTTCCCGAAGCACCTGCAGCTTAATTGTCTCTTAATCTTTTAAAATTGCCCCCGTAGCTGCGTTGCATACAACGCAGCTATTTTTGTAAATTCCCAGAAATCGAGTATCTTCAAGAACTTAGAAATCCGAAACCTGAGATATTCAAGATACCCGGTTTCCCAAAAGTCTATTTTGGAAACTTTGAGATGTACCCGTCAGTTGGGTATCAGCGACTCGAACGATTTAATTCCTGAATGCGTCGTTCTGTTAAGCGAATACGACAGTTTTCAAAAGCCGCATTGCCCCCACCACTTCGCTCGAATTCACACGCTGTATTCCGATAATTTTGCCACGCACGTTCAGAGGCATCGACCAATCTGACGTTGCTTCGACTGCACCGAGTGTTGAACGCATCGCGATGCTGTCGATCGACTGTTGCCAGATCGCTCGCATTGCTGCCGGGATAGCGATTTTCACCGTAAGCTGATAACTCCGCCGTTCGGACTTCCGTTAAAGTCGTTTTGCAGGTGCTGATGTATAACGGTTGTAGCGCCCCTCCCGCAACGGCGCTTCCGGCCAGTTCGCATTGAGCATCGCGATAGTCAATCCAATCGAGTTGTGCGTCAATGAGTAACTCGCGCCGAGTTTCTGATAAATTCCCGATGACTCGGTTGTACACGCAGTTGAGTTCTGCATCGACTTCTGCAAACTCTTCGTTAGCACAGAAATTTATCTCGGCTTGTGTCATGGGAGCAGAACAATCGGGACGATTCTGCGCGGTTACGGGAAGACGATCGATCGTTGCACTATCAACGATCGCGATCGCTGTAAGATGCGTTGGGATGGAAAACATAATTTTCATGAAGGTCTACCGTTCGTCAAACTGTTAATGTTGGCAATTCGATATAAATTCGCAAAATTCTGTCAACCCTGAAGATCGAGAAATTTCTATTTCAAGCTGAGATGAGATTGAATCCTGCTGTTTGAGTATTGATTGCTTTGAGTTTGGGATAGGTGAGATGACTGCAACTAAGGAATTTCAAAAACAAGTCAAACCGAACAAGGTGGACAAACAAAGTTTCGCGATCGCTTTCATGATTGAGGTCGAGCTAAAATCATCGAATAGATAGTGTAAAACTCATATTTCGAGATGTTGACGTTAACCAGCCTCTGGAGGAATGACCAGCGCCAAACATCAAGGTTTCTCCACTATCTAAACGGAGTTGAATCGGAGCTTTCGGATCGCCACTGTACATGAATCCTGATTTGATATCGACATAAGTTCCTGAAGAATTACAGGTTGGAGTTATTTCTAAACGCCAGATTTTCATGGGAGGATCGTCACATGAAAGTTGAACTCGGCGAGTTGGCTTGCCTTGAATGCGTCGAATGACAAGAGAAATCTGTCTTTCTCGAGAGTTATTAGTGAAGAAGAAAAGTTCTTCTTCACTAGGTGCAATTAATCTGAAACCGTCGCTAAACTTAACTTCGTACCAATTTGAGCTGTAATTCTTCAGGAATGCTTTTGGGTATAGTGAATGACAATATTTTAGCTCTACGTCCTGATATCGTTCTGGAAGTTGCGAACATCGAGTCTCGAAACGATCGAAATTTCCTACACGAGAAGGGTTAGATCGATTGGCCGATCTGGGGCTACGAGTGGGGGCAGGCGTGGGAGATGAATTTGGGCGAGCAGCAATAACGGTTGGTGAACCAACCTCAGCACCTTGGTACTCACTCGATAGTAGTTCTCGAAAAAATGTAGCTCGCTCTCGTCCGTTAAAAGAGGCGACTTGAATTGAATCTTTTTGCTTTTCTTTTCGATAGTTTTGGAAAGCATCTCTACAGTATTTTTGTTGGATGCTACTTAAATTAGCTTCAGAATATTCGACAAAAACGGGAAAGAAGCTAACGGGATATTCTGTGTCATTGGATGGTAAAGTATCGCCACAGCTTGGTTTCGGAAAATTTTCATTTTTGAAGGGGTTGGGGGGATCTGGAGGGGGCTTTGGGGTTGCTGCTTCTGTCGGTGAAACTTGTAGTGCGCTCGGCTTGGCTCCATCAGAATTAAGATTTTGACTGGTCTTGTCTACGCAAGCAGATAAAAAAAACAAGATCGAACTCGCCGATAAAATGATTCTCTTTTGAAAATTTATATTCATGTGCCGACTTGAAAGGGAATAACGAATAAACTGCAAATCCCAATAATTTATCGAACGTTAATTATCGATCAGTATACAAGAAATAAAGGAGTCTTGAAAAGCAATCGACACAAATCTTATTAAGCTCGCATATTCGCAAAAATAGGTAGATTAAAACTCTATATTTGTATCGCTCAAAAAGACAGATTTTTACGAAAAGCCCGTTGAATCTTTACGTTTTTTCACAATTTCGAGCTTTCTCCTCAAACCTTGGCCAACAGGTGGGGAGATCGGGGTTGGCAGAGCAACCGAGACCTTTTCAAGGCCGAAACTTGCAAACAGCCAGAACTAACTGTTTTAAACGAATTGGAAAGTGCCAGATCGGGATCGATCTGGAGTATCGTTGTAGAAAGTTTTTCAAGCCGCGATTTGGATATGTTTCGACGTTTTCACGCGATTCTCGTCACGAGTTCGATCCTGCCAGCTATTTTCACCTCGCTGCCCGTTCGGTCTCAGACTTGGTATCCGGTGCGAGGCTCGATCGAATTCGGCATCAGTGGCATGGCTGTTATCGATCGAGTGGGAACGACGGTTAATTTACTCGTGGTTCACGATAATAAGGACGACGGTCAGGGGCGGTTGGCAACCATTTCGCTTCGGGTCTCGGACTGGCCGACCTACCGAGAAATCGGATGGGCGGATGGCGAACCCCTACCAGTGGATTTGGAGGCGTTGTCTGCCGTTCCGGGAACGGATACGTTTGTGGCAGTTAACAGTCGCGGAACGGCTTATCACGTTGCCTTGGGTGTGGAAACCGATAGGGTTCGGCTGCTGGGGACTTTTGTGTTACCCGATTTGCCTGAAGGCAGTAACGTGGAATCCTTCGCACTTCAGAACGTGGAAGGAAGACTCTTGGCAGTCTGGGCCCATCGCGGTCAAGGAGAAGATCCGGCCGTGCTGTATTGGGCAGAGTTCGACGCGCAAACGTATGCATTTTCAGCGGTATCGTCTGAGGAAATCCGTGTTCCCTATCCGATCGGGGCCGTGCGCCACATTTCAGATTTGAAGGTCGATACGGCGGGTGTCGCATACGCTACTGCAGCCTCGGACAACGGCAATGACGGCCCGTTTGCTTCGGCCGCTTACGTCTTGGGACGGTTCGATCTCGATCGAGGAACGACGACTTTTCATCGATCGCCTCTCGTCTCGATGACGAGCGATCCCGTTCATAAAGTTGAAGCAATCGAACTTCTCCCTGGGGAAGGTGGCGGCTTGTTATTGGGAACGGATGATGAGTCGTTTGGGTCGTTTATTTGGCGATCGCACGAGTTTTAACGCTATAGTAACCTCAGAGATACTTTTATGTCGTGATGCTAGAAATATCGATCTGGCTGGGGATCTTTATCGTTAGCTTGTTTCTACTCATTAAAGCTTCTGATATCTTTACTGATTCAGCTGAAAAAATTGGCTTGTTTTTAGGATTTCCGCCGTTTGTTGTCGGGGTTGCGATCGTCGCAATCGGAACGTCTTTACCAGAGTTAATGTCTTCAATTTCTGCGGTATTTCAAGGATCTTCAGAAATTGTTTTCGGTAACGTTATCGGATCGAATGTTGCTAATATTTTTCTGATCGTTGGTATCGCATCTATTTTGGCGAACCGTATTCAACTCAAATATGAAATTGCAAGTGTCGATTTGCCTTTGTTTGTAGGCTCTGCTTTTTTATTGACCTTAATGCTTTTAACCGAGGGCTTTTCAATTGGAGAAGCATTGCTTTGTATTTTAGCATATTTCGTGTATTTAATGTATACAATGAACCATGCCGATCTGGACTTCGGGTTAGGCAAAGAAGAAGGCTCTAACTCTCAAATAGAGACATCGATCGAGGGATTTCCAGTTCGCTCGATTATCTTTCTAGTGTTGAGTACAGTTGCAATTTATTTGAGTGCAAAATATACTGTTCGCTCGATCGTTATGCTCTCCGAAATTCTCGACATCGGCAAAGATGTGATTGCGGTGAGCGTGTTGGCGTTTGGAACCTCTCTTCCCGAACTGATGGTGAGTATTGTTTGTGTCAGAAAAGGGAAGGGTGAAATGGCGGTGGGGAACGTCTTAGGATCGAATATTTTTAATTCACTCGTCGTCATGGGTGTGCCGAGATTATTTGGAAATCTCGTCATTCCCACAACCACCTTAAATGAAGGTCTACTAGAAATGATGTTTGGCACGATTTTAATGTTTTTTGTCGTGCAAGACAAACAAATTACCCGCTGGGAAGGATATCTGTTTTTAATTTTTTATACATGGTTTATCGCACAGATTTTTTATCTCGTTTAAATTTCCGGATTGGGTTTAAACCTCATTGAGTTTAGAATGGAGTTTTTTTGTGCAAAACACTCGCTTAAATACTTTGTTCGATGTGACGTTTGAACGATTGCAGCAGTGGTTGGGCAATCCTTGGCGGCGAATTTCGATCTTGACGATTGGGTTGTTGTTTGGCTTTTTTCTGGGAACAGCGGTTTCGACCATTGCCGGACAAAAGGCACTGTTGGACATGACGGTGTCACTGTTGCTATTGTTGGTCACGGAGGCAATTAACTGGTTAGTGTACGCCCGCCGTCGATCGACCCCTTCATTTCTGGTCGATACCCTGAGCGCCACAAAAATTGGCTTGGTGTATAGTCTGTTTGTAGAAGCCTTTAAACTCGGTTCCTAAGTTCGGCAAACTCACCCATGGACGACCTGAAATCGCAACTAATACAAGCGATTGAAACTCTGGACGATACGCTGTCGTCCTGGCTGCAACAGCGAGAATTACAAAACGATCGACGGGCGAAGGCATTTGGTATTATATCGGAGACGGTTGGCGAATCGATCGATCGACGGTTGCAGCTTTTACGGAAGTTGGCAGATACTGAGTTTGTCGGAATGCCCTTAAAGGATCGATCGAACGCTCACTTCTGGCCGACCCTCTGGGATTTGTGGCTTCCCCTGGCGTTGCAACTGGCCGAAGAACGCCGTCAGCTCGATCGACCCTTCGTTCAAGGAATTCTCGGCGGCCAGGGAACTGGGAAAACCACCCTCGCCGCCGCCCTGACGCGGATTCTCAATCGTTTGGGATTCACCGTGGTTAGTGTGTCGATCGACGATCTCTATAAAACTCACGAAGAACGCCAACAACTCAAACGGGAAGACCCCCGTTTCGTCCGTCGCGGCCCCCCAGGAACGCACGATATCGCCTTGGGACTCGAAGTCCTCGATCGTCTGCGTCAATCCCAAACCCCGCTTGAAATTCCCCGCTTTGACAAATCGGCTTATGGCGGCGACGGCGATCGATCGACACCGGAAGTCGTGGAAAAGGCGGATATCGTTTTATTTGAAGGTTGGTTTGTGGGGGCGCGTCCCGTCGATGAAGCTGCGTTCGACAATCCGCCCCCACCCATCGCGACATCGGAAGACCAAAACTTCGCCTGCCACTGCAATCGCCTTTTGCGAGACTATCTCCCTTTATGGGAACGACTCGATCGATTGATGGTTCTCTATCCCGTCGATTACCACCTCAGTCAACAGTGGCGATTGCAAGCCGAACACGATGCGATCGCCCAGGGAAAAGACGGAATGTCAGATGCGGAAATCTTCGAGTTCGTGGAATACTTTTGGAAAGCCTTACATCCCCAACTCTTTGTCGATCCGCTCTTTCACGATCGATCTCGGGCGCAATTAGTCGTCAAAATCGAGGCCGATCGATCGATCGGTGAAATCTCAGGATCGGTTGAAACTTAGCTGGTAATTCAGGTCGAAACTCAGTTCGCGGACTGACTCGCCACGATGCGATCTTGTAAAATATCGATGGCGCGGGCGTATTGCGGATCGTCTAAGGTTCCGATTAACGTTCGATCGGTTCTCAAGCTTTCGCGGTCTTCTTCCATCAGTTCCACTTCGATATCTGGTGGAATGCCTTCTTGGTTGATATCGCGGCCGTTCGGCGTGTAGTATTTGGCGATCGTCACTGCCAGTCCCGAGCCGTTCCCCACTGGACGTACCGATTGCACGAGGCCTTTTCCAAACGTTTGCGTTCCCACCAACAGAGCGCGGCCGTTATCTTGCAATGCCCCTGAGAGAATTTCGCTGGCGCTAGCCGAACCACCATCGACCAAGACCACGAGGGGCTTGTCCGTTAGGGAACGGCCGTTCGCGCGTTGAACTTCAGAAATCCCTTGACGGTTCACCGTTGAAACGATCGTTCCTTCGTCAAACCACATCCGCGCGATCTCGATACTTGCTTGCAACAAGCCACCGGGATTCGCTCTCAGGTCGAGGACATATCCTCCAACGTTTTGTTCTTCTAATTCGAGAATGGCATCTCGCATTTCCTCGGCGGCAAGTTGGCTGAATTGTGTCAAGCGAACGTAACCAATACCGCCGGAGAGGTCTTCGCGATAGCTGTAGCGAACTGGGTGAATTTCAATGCGGGCGCGAGTAATCGGAAATTCGATTTCTCGATCGTTGCGGCGGACGGTGAGGACGACTTGCGAGCCAACTGGCCCGCGAATCAAATTCACCGCCTCGTTAATATCCATACCTTCTGTGCTGCGTCCGTCAATGGCAACGATGATATCTTGGGATTGAATTCCGGCATTGAACGCTGGTGTATCTTCAATAGGCGCAACGACAATTAACTTGTTGGTTTCTTCGTCTTGGGCGAGTTGAATTCCAACTCCCGTTAACTCACCCGACGTATCGATTTGCATACTGCGAAACTCGTCCGGGTCCATGAAGCGGGTATACGGATCGTCGAGTTGTGCGAGCATCTCGCGGATAGCATCGTAGGCTTCTTCAGGAGAACCGTAAGATCGATTGAGATAGTCGTTACGAACGGCGCGCCAATCGACCTGATTAAAGGTCGCATCTACATAATTCTTATCAATAATTTGCCAAACTTCATCAATTAGCTCTTTGGGACTATCCTGAAAAAAAGCTTGCCCCTTCATATGAATGCCCGCACCGATAATCGTCACGGTACTGAGCATTACGACCGTTGCGCCGACGACCAGCCCACGAGTTGTCATGTCGATAATGCCTTAACTGAGTTTGCCAGAAACACTTGAAACCGGCTACGCCTACTCTAACACAAGCAAATCGATCGAGTCGGGACAGTTTTCAGACTCGATCGACGATTTGAGAAAAAGAAACAGTGGTCGATGGGGAAGATTGTCCAACACCAGGTTGAGAGTTGGGTTCAATGGTCTTCTATTTAAGGATGAACTTTAAGGATCGACCCAACGACCGTCTGCTTTAATTAAATTAATGAGTTCTTCAACACCGGAATCTTCTGGAACTTTCTTAATTTCTTCCCGTCCGCGATACAGCGAAATAAAACCTGGCTGTTTGCCAACATATCCATAATCGGCATCGGCCATTTCACCTGGACCATTGACGATACAGCCCATCACAGCAATATCTAATCCCGTTAAGTGCTGGGTGGCTTCGCGAACTTTATGCAAGACTTCTTCTAGGTTGAACAACGTGCGACCGCAAGACGGACAAGCGACGTATTCCACCATCGTCTTCCGCAATCCCAGCGCTTGCAAAATGCTGTAGCAAACGGGAATTTCTTTTTCTGGGGCTTCAGTCAGGGACACGCGAATTGTGTCGCCAATCCCTTCAGCTAATAACGTTCCGATTCCCGCTGTAGATTTGATGCGTCCGTACTCTCCATCTCCAGCTTCCGTTACCCCTAAATGTAAGGGATAGTCCATTCCCAGTTCGTCCATGCGTTTGGCCATGAGCCGATAGGCTGCCAGCATGACGGGGACGCGGGAAGCTTTGAGGGAAATGACGAGGTTGTGATAGTCGAGGGATTCGCAGATGCGGATAAATTCTAAGGCCGATTCCACCATGCCTTCGGGGGTGTCGCCATAGCTAAACAGCATCCGTTCGGCGAGAGAACCGTGGTTGACACCGATTCGCATCGCTTTGCCTTGGTCGCGCAGGGAAACCACCAAGGGTTCCAGAGTTTCGCGGATTTTGTCACCGATTTCGTCGAATTCGGCTTGGGTGTATTCGGTTCGATCGACTTTGGGTTTTTCAAAAACGTACAACCCGGGATTAATACGAACTTTATCGACGTGTTTTGCGACTTCGAGCGCGATTTTCATGCCGTTGTGGTGGACATCGGCGACGAGGGGAACCTCTTGGTAGGTGTCGCGTAGCTTTTGTTTGATGTCAGCTAAGGTTTTGGCGTGCGCCATGCTCGGAACAGTCACGCGCACGATTTCGCACCCGATTTCGTGGAGGCGGCGAATCGCAGCGATAGAACCCTTTACGTCCATCGTGTCTTCGTTGATCATCGACTGCACGACGACGGGATGACCTCCGCCAATGGTAACGTTCCCGACTTTGACCGGACGGGTTTTGCGGCGATGGATGGTCGTGTCGAAGGCGGCGGCGGGCGATGCGCTTTGAGTCAGTGTTGGCAGTGTTTGCATGATTCCTGTGCAGTGTTTCTGGTAGCAAGGAGATCGGGAATAGGTTACCTTTCAGGTTGCCACAGATGGGGACGCTTTGGGACGGTCTTAGACTCGCTACCGCTTAAAAATACCGAAATCCCGCTGAGGATTTCGGCGTATTCGTCGGTGTATTCGCTAGAAGATGTTAGATCGAAACGGTTAGATTACTGTCCGATTTCTTCGAGAACTTCTTCTCCGTATTCTTCGACGACTCCTTCAATGTCTTCGAGTCCGAACTCTTCTTCTTCAAACTCCTCTCCGAACTCTTCTTCTTCAAATTCTTCCCCGAACTCTTCTTCTTCAAACTCCTCTCCGAACTCTTTTCTTCCCCGAACTCTTCTTCTTCAAACTCCTCTCCGAACTCTTCCTCTTCAAACTCCTCTCCGAACTCTTCTTCTTCAAATTCTTCCCCGAACTCTTCTTCTTCAAATTCCTCCTCTTCAAACTCCTCCTCGAACTCTTCTTCCTCAATTTGGGAGATCGAACCGTTATCTCGATCGATCGTTTCAGCCTTGGCCGGCCTGAGCATTATGAAGATTGAAGTCGAGCCAGCAATGGCAAATGCCATCAAAGCAGAGGCAGTTCGGTTCAACTTAGTTAGATTAGACATTGTGAACTCATCCTTAAAATAGTTGCAAAACTTCACAAAAAATCAGGCAAAACACACTAAATCTCTCCAAAATAATGCAAAAAAATAAATTTGACAACAAGCAAATGCATCGATTTGTTAAAAGGAGAAGTCATTCCGATCTCCAGTATCGATCGAACTGCCAACAGCACTTGTGCGATCGTGTTTTGACGAGTCGCCCTTTAAAAAGCTCGATCGATGCGAGAAACCGCACTTGAGATCGAGCTTGGTTCGCAGTGAGACAAACGCCATCCGAACCCATCACAAGCCCCTCGCGCATCTGAACTCGGCCGAGGTATCCGTGACGGTTTTGCAACGTGTGAGCTATATATAAGTGAAGATATCGAAAAACACCCACCCCTCGAGATTCCCGACCTGTAAACTGACATCAGAGCGTTTCCATCCACTGCAATAGAGGGTGTCGTACCCGTTCCCTTGACGTCTCTGTCATATCCCATGACCCAGTCTCCCCAAAACTCTCCTGCCGATCCTAAAGCAACACTGTTACTCATAGACGATCGACCCGAAAACTTACGATTGCTATCGCGGATGTTGGCGAGAAAAGGCTACGAGACGCGCAGTGTAACCACAGGAAAAATGGGTCTGGTCGTTGCCGAAGCCGATCCGCCCGACTTAATTCTCCTCGATATCAGTATGCCGGAAATGGACGGCTTTGAGGTGTGCCAGCATCTCAAAGCCAATTCGAGTACAGCGGGAATTCCCGTCATTTTCATTAGCGCCCTCGACGATGTCATGGACAAAGTGAAGGCGTTCTCCTCGGGGGGGGTCGATTACATCAGCAAGCCGTTTCAGTTTGCCGAAGTTCTCGCCCGCATCGAAAACCAACTCAAGCTCAAACGCCTGCAAGCACAACTCGAAGCACAAAACGCCCAATTGCAACGAGAGATCGGCGAACGAATTCGCGCTGAAGAAGCCTTACGAGAAAAAGAACAATATCTCCGATTAATTCTCGACAACATTCCGCAACAAGTGTTTTGGAAAGATACGAACCTCGTTTTCTTAGGATGTAACCAAAATTGGGCGAACGCGGCTCAATTAAGCAGTCCCGATGAGGTTGTTGGCAAGACTGACTACGATTTGTTCGACGATCCCGAAATTGCCGAACAGTTTCGCGAACAAGACCGTCAAATTATTGAATCCGATACGCCCCAACTCCACGTCGTCGCCACGAAACAAAAACTCGGCCCTGGCGGACAGCGCGTTTGGCTCGATATCAACAAACTGCCCATTCACAACGATCGAGGCGAAGCGATTGGGATTTTAGGGGTTCTCGACGACATTACCCAACGAAAACTCGCAGACGAAGCCCTCAAAGCGGAAAAGCAAAAGTCCGAGCACCTGTTGTTGAACATTTTGCCCCGTGCCATCGTCGATCGACTCAAGCAACTCGAAGGGCCGATCGCCGATCGATTTGACAACGCCACCGTCCTGTTCGCTGATATTGTCGGATTTACCGCCTTAGCCTCTCAAACGTCTCCAGTCGAACTCGTCAACTTACTCAATCAAATTTTTTCGATTTTCGATCGACTGGCGGAAAAACACGGCTTAGAAAAAATCAAGACCATCGGCGATGCCTACATGGTAGCCGGTGGACTGCCAGTTCCCCGTCCCGACCATGCTGAAGCCATCGCCAACATGGCCTTGGATATGCTCGAAGCGATCTCCAACTTCCAATTGGACTTGCATACGCCCGTGCAAATTCAAATTCGCGCTGGAATTAACAGCGGTCCCGTCGTGGCCGGTGTGATTGGTATTAAAAAGTTCATCTACGATTTATGGGGAGATGCCGTCAACGTTGCCAGTCGCATGGAATCGACCGGCGTACCAGGGCGCATTCAAGTCACGAGCGACACTTACGATCGGCTCAAAGATCGCTTTATCTTTGAAGAACGGGGTATTGTGTCGGTGAAAGGAAAAGGCGAGATGACGACCTATTGGCTCGTCGGACGGTGTTAGGACGAGATCGATGTCACAATGGAAACATTCAATCCGTTTCGTGCATCTTTACGGTTTAACGGACGTCATTTCAGGGTGAAAGGCTTTTTGTGTTGCAAGTCATCCCATTTTAGGCGGGTGACAACTCGTTCGTTTTTTTACCGATGACTGTCGAATCTCAAGCGCACGCCGTCATTCTTATCGTAGACGACAACCCGACCAATCTCGGTGTGCTGTCGGCCCATCTAGAATGTGCGGGTTTTTCGTTGCGGGTTGCTCAAGATGGCGAAAGTGCTTTGCAGGCAGTTACGTATCGAGTTCCCGACCTCATTTTGCTCGATATTCTCATGCCGGGACTCGATGGATTTGAAACCTGCCGCCGTTTGAAGAACAATCCCCTCACCCGGGAAATTCCAGTGATTTTCATGAGCGCCTTGTCCGATGCCGTCGATAAGGTGAAAGGCCTGTCGATCGGTGCAGTCGATTACATCACGAAACCGTTCCAGCGAGAGGAAGTTCTCGCGCGAATTCGCCTGCACTTAAAACTGAGCCGCCTCGCACAAGCCCTTGCCGATCGAAACCATCGTTTGGAAGAAGAAATTCAGCAGCGACATCACGCAGAAGGTGCCAATCGGGCGAAAAGTCAGTTTCTCGCCAAGATGAGCCACGAGTTACGAACCCCTCTAAATGCCATTCTGGGCTTCAGTCAACTGATGGCGCGAGATCCGAGCTTAACGTCGCAACAGGAGGAGTACTTAAGAATTATCTGTCGCAGTGGCGAACACCTGTTAACGCTCGTTAACGATGTCTTGGAACTGTCGAAAATCGAAGCGGGGAAAGTGACCCTGAAAGAAACACCGTTCGATCTCGATCGACTCCTGCAAGGTTTGCGGGATATGTTGCAATGGCGGGCGAACGCGAAACAGCTGGCGTTGGAGTTTTACCGAGCCGACGACGTACCGCAGTACGTATGCGCTGACGAAGGCAAGTTGCGACAGGTGTTGATTAATTTACTCAGTAACGCGATTAAGTTTACAGAGATCGGTCACGTGATGTTGCGGTTGGGTGCCAAACGACAAGGGGGCGATCGCGTGATGTTGTATTTCGAGGTAGAAGACACCGGTTCCGGTATCGCTCCCGACGAGTTAGATGTGATTTTTGAGGCCTTCGTGCAAACGCAAACCGGACATCGCGCCCAGGAAGGGACGGGATTGGGGTTACCCATCTGCCGTCAGTTGGTGCAATTAATGGGGGGCGAAATCACGATCGATAGCGCTGTGGGCGTCGGGACGATCTTACACTTCCACGTTCCAGTGACGGTCGAGGTCAAACCCGAACCCGAATTGGCGAGGTCGATTGCTGTTGAAGAACGATCGAACGCTCGTGTGGTTAGCTTGATTTCTGAAGGTGACGTTCCTCGGATACTCGTTGTTGACGATTTGCGCGAAAGCCGACAGCTTCTCACCAATTTGTTAGAGATGACGGGGTTTGAAGTCCGCGAGGCTGAAGACGGACGAGTGGCGATCGACCTCTGGAGATCGTGGCAACCGGATCTGATTTGGATGGACGTGCGAATGCCGGTGATGGATGGATACGAGGCCACGCGACAAATTAAAGCGGAACGAGACGAGAAGGGACTGGTCAACCCAAAAGCCATTATTGCGTTGACGGCTAGTGCGTTTGAAGAAGATCGAGCGGCGGTGTTAGCCGTCGGATGTGACGATTTCGTGCGGAAACCGTTTCGCGAAGCGGAAATCTTCGATAAAATTGCCCGACATTTGGGGGTTCGGTATCGCTACGAAGCGCGAGGTGACGTGCCTTTCGATCGAGAATCGGATGGGGTTCGAGAACCGGTGTTAGAGGACTTAGCGCAGATGTCTGAGGCTTGGTGCGAGCGGCTGCGCTGGGGAGCGATGTCGGCGAACGAGACGGTGGTTCGAGAAGCGATCGCGGAAATTCCGGAATCCCAGGAAAGTTTTGCAAGAGGGTTGATCGCTTGGGTCGAAGATTTCCGCTTCGATAAGATTTTTGCCTTGATGCAGGTATGGGAGACGGAAGTTAGCGAGATCGAGAATGCCGCCAATTGGCAAGAATCTTTGAGTCGAGATTCTTCGAGTCTCTGAGAAAACGCGCAGTCTCAGTATCGATCGAACTCGGACTTCCCCGAAATTCTACAACGCTCGATCGATTTCAAATTGAGTAAAATCTCTATTTTACAGAATCGATCGTCTTGATAAGCTTCGAGACATCTTATCAGTCCATACCTTCTCAGTCATCCGTCACCCGCGTTGGCTCGTCTGGGTCGTGGATGCCTGTTCGAGGGGAACTGAATAACGGTCGATCGGGGTGCATTGATGTTCAGACTGCATCGAACAGCTTCAAGTGGGTTTACGCTGGTTGAAGGGTTAGTCGTCATAACGATACTCGGGATTCTCACTGCCATTGCCGCACCGAGCTGGCTAGCCTTCGTCAACCAACAGCGACTCGCTGAAGCGAACGAAAAAATTTATCTGACGATGCGAGACGCGCAAACCCGCGCGATCGCCAATAAAAATATCTGGCAAGCGAGTTTTCGCGAAATTGACGGTCGCATTCAAGCTGCCGTTCATCCAGCCAACGAAAATCCGAGTTTTTGGGACAGTTTATCGCCATCGGTTCGCTTCGACACCGTGAATACGTCGTTGCGAGAATCTGGTGGGTTGCACTACATCCGCTTCAACGATCGCGGACGTATCCACGGACAACTCGGGCGCGTTACCCTCGTCACTCAGCACGGCGGTGAAGCAAAGCGCTGTACGATCGCTTCGACGTTACTCGGTGTCGTTCGCAAAGCGCGAGACCGACAGTGCAATCGAAACTAACATCCAACCTCCCGTCAAGGCAAAGATGGGTGATGCGAGTATTCATCGAACTTGAAGTTTGCCAACACCTCATAGGCGTTTTCTACGGCACGCTTCCCCCTTAAAAAACCCGTGTTGCTCCCCGGACAGAGTAAGGCAAGGGTTTCGGGAGAAAATCGATCTCGTAACGTTTTGACGCTACGCAGTTGCCGTCGCCAGTGAAAGGTTTTCGAGGTTTGCTGGGGACGGGCCATACCTTCTCGATTCGGGAGAAGGTGACGGCCGCTAAATAAAACACCGCCCGCGTTAGCATAGTACGCGCAGGACGAACCCGGCGAATATCCTGGCGTCCAAATTCCCGTCAGGTTCGGCAAAATAGCAATCTCGTCTTGAAAGGTTTTCACGTCTGCGTCGGGAAGCAAATATGCCTCTTGTTCCTGAACGACGAGGGTGCATCCAGTATCGTTTTGGATTTGGGTCGCTTTGCCCCGATTGTCTCGGTGCGTGAGGAATATCGTTCGAACCCCACCCCGTTCGGCTAGAAAGTCCTGGATTTCTGCAATCCAGGGGGGAGCGTCGATGAGGATATTCCCATCGTTTTCTACAATGAGATAAGCGGTTCCCCCGAGAGTATCCCGGTTGGGTGGAAAGGCAAATACGTTTTCTAAAACAGCCCGGGGTTGTTTGGGCATAAGATGACTTTCTTATTACTCCTTTTACTCGGTTTGCTTACATACACTATTTTGCAACATAGTGTTGCCCGAATCACACGCACGCCGATTTGGCTGTTGTGGTTGGTGATGATGACCCCCGCACTGTTTCTTTCTGTGTGGGCGGCCGTTGCGGGAGATGATGGTTCGGTACCGGCGATTGTCGCTGTTGGCGTGTTCGTGACCTGCTTCGTCTTGTATTTGTGGCTGTTGTATCTCGGTCGTCCGACAACGAGCAAAACGCCAGTCGATCGATCGAGTGAAGTTGCGGGGTCAGTCAAAACACCACCGTCGCCCGGAAATCTTATCTCTAAATTGCGGCCGATCGCGCCGTCGGAGGAAAGCCAGTTGCGAAATTGCTTCAACTGGTCGGTGTTTGTCCTGCAAAACCTCGAATATCGCCCGCAAGCGGTAATTTGTCGTGGAAAACTGCGAACGAATCCCGAGCGTGCCTATCAAACCATTCGCCAAAATGTGGAACGCCAGTTCGGCGATCGATTTTTGGTGGTGTTGCAGGAAGGCCCCAACGATCGACCACTGTTCGTTCTCGCCCCGAATCCTCAGTCGAAGGCATCGCCGAAATCTCACACCTCGAGTCAAAATATCTGGCTCGCTTGGGGCTTGTTTGTGATTACGTTGTTTACGACAACGGTGGCGGGTGCGGAATTTGTAGGACTGACAGCGGAACAGTTGCAATCTGAACCGGGTGGGTTACTTCGTGGCTTGCCTTACGCGCTGTCGCTGTTGGCAATTCTCGGTTTTCACGAGTCCGGACATTATTTTGCAGCTCGCTGGCACAAAATTCGCACGACGCTGCCGTATTTTATCCCGATACCGTTCTTTTTGGGAACGTTGGGTGCGTTCGTGCAGCTTCGCTCTCCGATGCCCAATCGTAAGGTGTTATTCGATATTAGTGTGGCCGGGCCAATCGTCGGGTTTCTCGTGACGCTGCCGATGTTGTGGTGGGGACTGGCACATTCGGAAGTGGTTCCGGCTTCAGACCAGTCGGGATTGTTGAATTTCAACGAACTACAGCCAGCCGTTTCGCTGCTTCTATCGCTTGTCTGTCAGTTCACCCTCGATGGTGCCCTCGATCCTCAAAAGGCTATCGACCTCCATCCCGTCGCGATTTCGGGATATTTGGGGTTGATCTTGACGGCATTTAATTTGATGCCGATCGGACAACTCGATGGCGGACACATGGTTCATTCCATGTTCGGGCGACGCACAGCTCTGTCGATCGGACAGGTGACGCGATTCCTGATGTTGATGTTGGCCCTGATTCACCGGGAGTTATTGTTGTGGGCGCTGTTGCTGTTTTTTATGCCGCTGCGCGACGAACCCGCGCTCAATGACGTGACGGAGTTGGATAACAAACGCGATTTCCTGGGCTTGCTTTGTTTGGCTCTGTTGGCTGCGGTACTGTTGCCTGCTCCGCGAATGTTGCTCGCCTCCCTGGGATGACGTTGATAGCGAACCGCTATCTCGGGTTGAGGTGAGGTGTCTTCGATTGGGATGTCCCCGAGGCACCTTGAAAAAAATTGGTGTCGCGAGAGGTCGATCGACACCGATCGATCGAGGGATTTGAGAGAGGCGACTTTGGCTGAAAGTCTTGTTACATCGAAAATATTGACTATAAAATCAATATTTAAAATGAATGAAAAATTTTAATATATAATATATGAAATACTATTTTTGAGGTTTTGTCAAGTTTTTCAAGTCTCAACGCCCAAAACTGAGCTTAAAAATCAAAAGCCACAAAAAATTGGATTGATAAAAAAATAGCTATTAAGGAGACAAAAGACAGCTCTTTTAGGAGAAAATGATTTTTTAAGGTTTTTATTTATTAGTATTAAGTCTTGTTGAATCAAGCTAGGCTGGTCTTTGGTTTTCTGTCTAAACTATTTAAAACAAAGCATTAAAATTAAGATTTATATTTTTTTATCTGTGGCAACGATTCAATCGATCTTAGATTTTAATGTTGCCTCAAAATCTGAGATCGATCGAACAGTTATTAAAACTAAAATCCCAGAACAAGCCAAAATTTTGCCAAAAAGCGAAGGAGTATCTCTCTCGATCGAGTAACGAGATGTTAAGATGTCAAAATCATCCCATTTTATCGATCTCATTCCCGAGCTGAAACATGACGAAGGTTCGCGTAATTGGAGGAGGACTCGCCGGAACCGAAGCCGCTTGGCAGGTTGCCCAGTGGGGCGTTCCCGTAGAACTATACGAAATGCGCCCCACGTGTCAGTCTCCCGCGCACCATACCGGAGACCTGGCCGAGCTGGTGTGCAGTAACTCCTTCGGTGCAAAAGCCACCGATCGAGCAGCGGGATTACTCCACGAAGAACTGCGTCGCTTGGGATCGATCGTCATTGGAAAAGCGGACGAACACGACGTTCCAGCCGGAGGGGCGTTAGCTGTCGATCGATCGGTCTTCAGCAGCGATCTCACCGCAACGCTCGATCGACACCCTCTCATCGAACTACGCCGTGAAGAAATCCGCGAAATCCCCCACGATGGCATTGTCGTCCTCACCACTGGACCGTTGACCAGCGAAGCGCTGGCGGACGACTTGCAGCGTTTTACCGGAACCCAGTACATGAGTTTCTTCGATGCCGCCAGTCCGATCGTCGTCGGCGACTCGATTAACTTCGACGTAGCATTTCGTGCCTCTCGCTACGACAAAGGAGAAGCCGACTATGTCAACTGTCCGATGAACCGCGAACAATACCTTCACTTTTGGCAAGAACTCTGTCAGGCAGAACAGGCAGATTTAAAAGATTTCGAGCGAGAAAGTGCCAAATTCTTCGAGGGATGCCTGCCCGTTGAAGAAATGGCGAAACGCGGCGAAGATACCATGCGCTACGGGCCCTTAAAGCCCGTGGGTTTGCGCGATCTCCGTCGTGACGAAAAATTTTACGCCGTCGTGCAATTGCGCCGAGAAGACAAAGCGGGGCAGTTGTGGAACATGGTCGGGTTTCAAACGAACCTACGTTGGGGCGAACAAAAACGGGTGTTTCGATTAATTCCAGGGTTGGAAAATGCGGAATTCGTGCGGATGGGGGTCATGCACCGCAATACCTTTATTAACGCACCGGAATTGCTCGATCGAACCCTACAGTTTCGCAAGCGTTCCACCGTTTTGGCGGCGGGACAACTCACGGGAACCGAAGGATATGCCGCTGCATCTGCCGGAGGGTGGTTGGCGGGAACGAATGCCGCGAGAATTGCCTTGGGACTCGACCCCGTCGCACTGCCCGAAACGACGATGATGGGTGCGCTGTTTGAATTTATTACTTCAGCGTCGCCGAAACACTTTCAACCGATGCCACCCAATTTTGGCATTTTACCCCCATTCCCTCAAAAAATTCGGAACAAACGGGAGCGTTACGGCAAATACCGCGATCGATCCTTAGAGGATCTCGCCAGTTGGCAAGACATTCTCCAACATCCCATTGCGGTTTGAGAACGTTGGTGTCGAGCTGGAACGTCAAGCAGTCGCTCCAGCATGGCACAACCTACGTTCACTTCTCGGAATGCAGCTGAAACTCATCAAACTTCACAACTTCAGAATTGGGGTTTCGCGTGTCGAAGTAGTAACTCGCCACCGTTCCCGTTTCCGTCTCGAAAACGCTGAACGCGGTAATATCGTTGCTGGCAACATAAGGCAGTGGCGATCCCGACTCGTCTCGTAACGGCGCAATCGAGGGAAAAACGGGTTCTAAGCCGTTGGGATCTCCCTGTGCCCTGTAATTCGGATCGTTTTCCCTCAGCACCTTCCGCCTCTCAGTTTTCCAAAATGCGCCGTAAGTGTTCCCGACGTTCGACGACTCCAGATAGTGAGTTCCTCGATCGCTCACAAAACGATTCCACAGGTGAGAGTGACCGAAATAAACGAGTTGCACTCCCGCCGATTCGAGTAGCGGAATGACATCGCGCACGAGATAATCGTCAGCTTTGGGATATTCGTAGCGAACGGCGAGGAGATTGCCATCATCATCTCGATCGATCTTTGGAACGGGATTCGTGTACGGCGGAACGATATTTCCCCCCAAGGTATGAGGTGGATGGTGCAACATGACAATCTTGTACTTCGCCGATTGAAATTCGGGGCTGGTCAGCTCTCGTTCCAACCATTCGTACTGCGGACTGCCTCGATCGATCGGTTCAAAAATATGCTGTCCGTATCCCCAGGCCATCGGATTGTCGAGATCGTCAGTTCGTTCCTGATAGCGTCCTTTCACCGTCTCGTCGGTTTGGGGTTTGCGCCAAATGTTCGTCGCAAATAAAACGACGAGCCGCACGTCCCCAAAACTGGCAGCGTAGTAGGTTTTACCACCGGGATACTTCTCGGGAATTGAAAAAAGTTCCTCGAAGGTGTCAGTATTGAACGAATAGGTTTTCATCCAGGCTTCGCGCAAACCCGGATCGCCGGTAATATTAGCCGCTTTTGGATCTCTGTCGTACCAATCTTTCACCGCCGATCGTGCAATCGCATCGTTAAACTGTTCGTCAAGGGTTCTCACTTGGCTGTAACGTCCCATGACTTCGTGATTGCCAATGGTGGGAAATAGCGGTGCGTTTTGGATTATTGGCGCACCCCGGTAGCGCGTTGTGACCCCGTCTTTTTCGAGGTCGTAACTCGCATATCCTTGCAAGCAGGGAAAAAAGGCATTTCCGTCTCCATCGTCGAACCATTCCGAAGCGCGATCGGGAACGTTGACTAAATCTCCCGCGTGGAAGACCGCATCGATAGCTCCCACTGTCTCGAAAGCTTTTTGCAAGTTCGCCGCCGTCATTGGCATCAATTGATGATCGGACGTCAGAAGAATTTTTAACGGCGTTCCCGGTTTGGGAGTGGCAGCGAGAGAAAATTCTGCGCTGTTTGAAATTTCGCTGTCCTCTCGCTGACTGCTGACGAAATAGGGGACGTGCTTTCCAGGCGTTAAACCTGAAACTTCCGCTTCGTGTCGCCAAACCTCGCGATGTTGCGGTCTGTCCGAGTTCTCACGGTTGGGAGTTTGAGAGTTTTTATCTTCGCGGGTGCGACTGAGACGGGTGGTGTTCGCGATGTAGGTTTGGTTCCCAGCGGTGACTTCGTGGCGCAAGCCGCGAAATTCGGTGAACCAGACCACCCGAACAGACGTCGGTGTGGGAAACTGTAGAAACGGATCGCTCAGAAACGGGGATTTGTCAGACATCGTCGTGAAGGAGGTTTCTCGAACGGCCATCGAAAACGTTAAACCCAATCCTAAGAGCGAAATTGCCAGGATGAGAAGATAGTAACGGAAAGGAGACATTCGTTTTGGGGAGGATGGGGAAACGATCGGTTCGGAGATCGCCGATCTCGATCTCCGAGCGAATGGGTTTGTCGATCGAAGGTGGTCATGGAAGATCGATCGGGTCTCATGACAAAATTCTCATACAAAAAGCCTACCAATCTCCTAGGAGATTGAATAGGCTTTTCAGGGGATAAGTTTCTTAAGGATTACAATCGGAGCGGCGGGATTTGAACCCACGACCCCCACTACCCCAAAGTGGTGCGCTACCAAGCTGCGCTACGCCCCGTTGCAGGATCTCATCATAGCATATTCAGAGTGTTAAGCAAGTGATGCTCGGAAAATTTTTATCAACCGTCCAGAACGCTTCTGAGGAAACTCAAGCGGAAGAAAGAATTTGGCGAATTTCCCAACGCCATCTCAATTTGCTAGAGTTTTGTCCGCGTTCGTTCCAAGAGAAGATTCTCGAACGCCGCGAACCTCCCCTCGCCGCGACACAACGGGAGTCTCAAATGGCGGGAAGTCACTTTCACTTACTCATGCAGCAGCGGGAGTTGGGATTGCCGATCGATCGATTCCTCGCCGATGACGAGAAACTGGCTGCGTGGTTGAACGGCTTTTTGGAAAACGCGCCAACTCTCCTTTCTCCTAATCCTCTGACAACGCCTCCTGAATTTCGCCAAGCGGAACACGAACGAACGCTGAGTTTTCAGGGCGTCTTGCTCGTGGTTCGTTACGACTTACTGGTGGGGGTCGATCGAAACGCACAAATTCTCGATTGGAAAACCTATCCCCGTCCCCAAAATCCCAAATGGCTAGAACGAAACTGGCAAACGCGCCTCTATCCGTTTGTACTAGCAGAAACGAGCGAGTACGAACCCTCGGAAATTTCGATGACGTACTGGTTCGTCACGTCTCAGGGGTCTGACGAACCACAATGCTGGCGGTTTGAGTATTCTCAAGCGAAACACGATCGAACCCGCCGCGATTTAACGCGACAACTCGATCGATTTCAAACGTGGTGGCAAGCTTATCAAAACGGCGTACCGTTTCCGTCGCGGTGGGATTTAGAACGAACCTGCGATCGAACCGATTGCACCTGTCCCCGAAACGAAAGCACGAACGAGGCCGTTTTGTCTGTAGCCGATATTTCCGAAGTCTCCATTTAGCGATATTGTAGACATCGTCGTGACCGAACCGGAACGCGGGCGTAACCAGAGTGAAATACTTTTTTTTGTCGGAAGGATGGACGGTTTCTCGGGTTTGGGGAACGCAGGGATTGTGGAACGTCACGGCGTGGCGACGACAACCCGATATCCAGCGCCTAAATCTCTGTTTGACCGAGCGTGAAGAACGATTTTGGCTGTACCAAGTCGAAGATGCCGTATTAATGGTAGAAGTTCGTCCCCCAGCAGATGCGAACGGCTCGACAATTTCTCACGTGGTTCTCAAACGGTTGATGAGTTCCGAACAGGTGATCGCTCGACTGTGTTCGTCCTTTGCAACGTGCGAGTTGACCCAGATCTCAGGCGATCGATCTCCTAGCGAACAGTCGGGCTGGCAGTGAACATCGACGCCACAAATCCTTTCCCCAATTTGCCTGAGTTTCGATCGACACTTGGATGTCAACCCCGAGTCTTTTAGTTCATATCTTAGGCTTTTTGTCAAGTTTTCGTATTAAAAATTTACGTTGTTAATGTATCTCGACAAACTCGATCGATCCGAGATCGATCGAGCCAAAAATAGCTGTATCCGAGCAAATCGATAAAAACATCGCATTGAAAAAGATTCGTTTCGATCGCTGCTACCGTAAGCGAGTCTTAAAATCTCTTGCCATCGGCTCTCACAATCGATACACTTCTTTAATAATCTTTATTTAAGCAGCGTCTAGCTCAACCTGCGATTGCACCGATCTACATCTCGTCTTTTTTTGAGAAATCGGCGATTGCTAAAGCGGACGCAATTGCAGACCCGTAGAATAGACAAGCGTTGACTAACCCGTCATAAAGGAGGAGCGTAGTCAATGGGACTACCTTGGTATCGCGTACACACAGTCGTCCTGAACGATCCAGGTCGTCTGATTGCTGTACACCTGATGCACACTGCCCTCGTGGCAGGATGGGCGGGGTCGATGACCCTCTACGAACTCGCCGTATTCGATCCGAGCGATCCGGTTCTCAATCCCATGTGGCGTCAAGGGATGTTCGTACTGCCCTTCATGTCCCGCCTGGGAGTAACCGGCTCGTGGAGCGGTTGGAGCGTTACGGGCGAAACGGGAGTCGATCCCGGTTTCTGGTCGTTTGAAGGTGTCGCCCTCGCTCACATCGTCCTGTCCGGGCTGCTGTTCCTAGCAGCGTGCTGGCATTGGGTGTACTGGGATTTAGAACTTTTCAGAGATCCGCGTACCGGAGAACCGGCGCTCGACTTGCCGAAAATGTTCGGCATTCACCTGTTCCTCTCCGGTCTTCTGTGCTTCGGTTTCGGAGCCTTTCACCTCACGGGGCTGTGGGGCCCGGGAATGTGGGTATCCGACCCCTACGGTTTAACGGGAAGCATCCAAGCCGTCGCGCCATCCTGGGGGCCGGAAGGCTTTAACCCCTTCGATGCCGGCGGTATCGTTGCCCACCACATCGCCGCTGGGGTGGTTGGAATTATCGCTGGCTTGTTCCACTTATCCGTTCGCCCCCCCGAACGGCTCTACAGAGCTTTGCGGATGGGGAATATCGAAACGGTTCTATCGAGCAGTATTGCCGCCGTGTTCTTTGCCGCCTTTGTCGTGGCCGGTACGATGTGGTACGGCAGTGCAGCGACTCCCATCGAACTATTCGGCCCGACCCGCTACCAGTGGGATAAAGGCTACTTCCAAGAAGAAATCCAGCGTCGCGTTCAAGCCAATGTGGCTGAAGGCGCGAGCTTATCTGAAGCTTGGTTGCAAATTCCCGAGAAACTGGCATTTTACGATTACGTAGGTAACAACCCCGCAAAAGGCGGTTTGTTCCGCACCGGGCCGATGAACCGAGGCGACGGTCTCGCTCAGGTTTGGTTGGGACATCCGGTGTTTACAGATGGAGAAGGACGGGAACTGACGGTGCGTCGCCTCCCCAACTTCTTCGAGACTTTCCCAGTCGTGCTGACGGATAAAGACGGCATCGTCCGCGCCGACATCCCCTTCCGCCGCGCTGAATCGAAATACAGCTTCGAGCAAGCCGGTGTGACAGCAACCGTCTACGGCGGTCAGTTGGACGGTCAAACCATCACCAACCCCGCCCAATTGAAGAAAATTGCCCGGAAAGCTCAACTGGGCGAACCCTTTGAGTTCGATCGCGAAACGTTGAACTCTGACGGTGTGTTCCGAACCAGCACGCGCGGTTGGTTTACCTACGGACACGCTTGCTTCGCCTTGTTGTTCTTCTTCGGCCACATTTGGCACGGTTCTCGGACGTTGTTCCGCGACGTGTTTGCAGGGATCGACCCCGACCTCGACGAAGATCAAGTCGAATGGGGCGCGTTCCAGAAAGTGGGTGACAAAACCACTCGTATCGATAAAGAAATGGCGTAAGGTTTCGATCGAACGCCTCAACGTAGTCTAACGAGGATTGTGTTCTGCGTAACATCAATCGCTCGTTAGACTTTCTGATTTGGTAAACTGTTCGTAACGACAAACTCCTGCGGAATCCCCCATGGAAAGCGTAATTTACATCTTTTTCCTCGTTGCCGCGCTTGCGGTGCTGTTTTTCGCCATTGCCTTTCGGGATACTCCGAAAATCGGTAAATAGTGCGAATCTCAGCTCGATCTCGCGATCGAGTTGGCATCGAAACTTCTCGGAAATTCTGCTTCAATAAACTCAGGCGTGTGGCTTGGTAAAAGCCGCACGTCTGTTATCATTTTTTCTAAAACTTGTCAAGACTGGGTTTTGAACCCCCGATATTATGCGTTGTCCTTTCTGCCAACATACGGAAAGCCGCGTTTTAGAATCTCGATCGACCGAATCAGGTCAGAGTGTGCGACGGCGGCGACAGTGTCTAAAATGCGAGCGACGTTTCACCACCTACGAACGCATTGAGTTCGTCCCGATTACTGCGGTGAAACGAGATGGAAAGCGCGAGTCCTTCGATCGATCGAAAGTGCTGCGAGGCATGGTGCGGGCTTGCGAAAAAACCCCGATTTCCCATTCGCAACTCGAATCCATCGTCGACGAAATCGAAGCCAAACTCCAACAGCGTCCCACCCGCGAAGTCCATACCCGCGAGATCGGGGAGATCGTGTTGAGCTATCTAAAAGATCTCAGCGAAGTCGCCTACGTGCGATTTGCATCCGTTTACCAACAATTTCAAGGCATTCGAGATTTTGTCGATACCCTCGACCAACTCCGTGCGAGCCGCGTTGCACTTTATCCCGACTCTCCCCCCGACGCCGCTATCTCCCCAGACGTTGAGTCTGAAGGTTGTTCGGAAACCTCTGCGTCGTGCATCGCTCGATCGTAAACCCCTCGTCTCCACAGAAACGAGACTCGATCTCGATCGATCTGCAAATTTTAACGAGGGATGCCGTTAAATAAAAGCCAAATCTTCTAGAGTAAGGTAAAATTCGATTTGTGCGATCGAATCGCCTTCACTTGAAGGTGATGTGGTGTTTCGTCATAAGGAGGGCTAGTCCGAACGCTAACAACTCCCAGTCCGTCTAGCATCTCGCCTGCTTTGTAACACCCATCAGCCGGAGGCAAACACAAGTTATGGAGATCCAGTCCTAGGAAAAACACGCATGGTCAATCAGAACGTAAAGCAAAGAGATATTGGTTTTACCCACGAGGACTTCGCCGCCTTACTCGATAAATACGACTATCACTTCAGCCCTGGCGACACCGTAGCGGGTACAGTTTTTAGTATAGAGCCGAAGGGCGCTCTGATTGACATCGGTGCGAAAACCGCCGCCTATATTCCCCTACAGGAGATGTCAATCAACCGAGTGGAGTCTCCTGATGAAGTATTACAACCGAACGAGACGCGGGAATTCTTCATCCTGATGGATGAAAACGAAGACGGTCAACTCACGCTGTCGATTCGTCGGATCGAGTACATGAGAGCTTGGGAGCGCGTTCGCCAGCTCCAGGCTGAAGATGCGACCGTTCATTCGGGCGTGTTTGCCACGAATCGAGGCGGTGCTTTGGTTCGCATTGAAGGACTGCGCGGATTCATTCCGGGGTCGCATATTAGTACGCGCAAACCGAAAGAAGAACTCGTTGGGGAAGATCTTCCCTTGAAATTCTTAGAGGTCGATGAAGAACGCAACCGTCTGGTGCTGAGCCATCGTCGGGCGTTGGTCGAACATAAGATGAACGGTCTCGAAGTCGGCGAAGTGGTGGTCGGAACCGTTCGCGGCATCAAGCCTTACGGTGCTTTCATCGATATCGGTGGTGTCAGCGGCTTGTTGCACATTTCCGAAATTTCTCACGATCACATCGATACCCCTCACAGCGTCTTCAACGTCAACGACCAACTGAAGGTCATGATTATCGACCTAGATGCCGAGCGGGGTCGGATTTCACTCTCGACCAAGCAATTGGAACCGGAGCCGGGCGATATGGTGAAAAACCCAGAGCTCGTTTACGAGAAAGCGGAAGAAATGGCCGAGAAATTCCGCCAGCAAATGGCCGCTCAGTCTCAGGGTGGGGACGATCTCAACGGAGATGCAGCCCTGGAATTTCTCGACGACGAAGACGCTCCGTCTGCTGTCGAGTAAACGATCGAGTGCGAAGGGCGGCTGTTCGCTACATTTTCAGCCGCTACTTCTTTTACAGAGGGTTCGTCCCTCTTTTTTTTGGGTGTACTGATGATGTGAGGGAGTCCTTTGGTTTGCATTCAATGCCGTGACGTAACGTTTCGCGATATCCAGGCAATTGTCTTCGATAAAGACGGTACCCTGGCCGACTCCCAAGATTTCATGCGGAATTTGGGTTTCAAACGCGCGCGTCTGCTCGACGCTCAAATTCCCGGTGCGGGGGAAGCGCTGCTCGTTGCCTGTGGCATTGAGGGCGATCGCGTCGATCCGACGGGTTTGATGGCTGTCGGTAGTCGTCACGAAAACGAAATTGCAGCCGCAGCGTTCGTCGCCGAAACGGGCCGAAGTTGGTGGGAGTCGTTAGCGGTAGCGCGGAAAGCATTTGCACAAGCCGAGCGAGCGATCGATGTGGCGACACCTTCGCCGCTGTTCGTGGGGTCTTTGGACGTGCTGCAAAACCTGGCAGATGCAGGCTTGAAGCTGGGAATCCTGTCAGCAGATACCCCCGAGCGCGTGCAGCAGTTCGTTCGCGAACACCAACTCGATCGATACATCCGAGTTCAGATGGGAGTCGATCTCGGTCCGAGCAAACCCGATCCGGTTCTGTTCGAGCGCGCCTGTGCTTCTCTCGGTGTCTCACCTCACGAGGCCTTAATGGTCGGAGATTCACCCCTCGATATCGAAATGGCAAAAAAGGCCAACGCCGCTGGATGTATTGGCATTTGTTGGGAATCGCCGATAGCCGCACATCTCCAAACAGCAGACGTAACGATTGCCCAACTCGATGAAATTCGCGTTCTCGCAGAAACATCGCGTTAATCGGAAAACTCGCTTGTGAGGCTTTCCTTCCTAACGCTCGATCTCTGCTTGCCAATCCAGCCATTTCACCGCACTATCAAACCCACCGCTCCACAACTTTGTCCCATCAGGACTAAAGGCTAAGTCTAACCAACCGGCATGGGGTTTCAAGCGGACAAAACTCCCGCTCTCACTGTGCAACAGAAAAACGGTTCCCGTTGGATCGGCGCTGGCGAGAACGTATCCTGTACCCACCGACGACGATACCGCCATCGGACTAAACGCTAACGACTGCACGATTTTTGAGTGTTCTGTAAACACCCGCAACCGACGACCGTTCCCCATATCCCACAGACGCACCGTTGTATCGCCACTTCCCGTAGCTACCATTTGTCCGTCGGGACTTACCGCCACCGACCAAATTGGCACATCTAAATCCACCAAGGTTTTCAAATATTTTCCCGTTTGGAAATCCCATAACTTCACCGTGCCGTCTTTACTGGCTGTCGCCAAAACGCGACCGTTGTCGCTGAAGTCGATCGAGGTGACCGCTGCACGGTGTCTCGTGAGGGTGTGAAGTGGTTTTGAGCGCTGGGAGTGGCGAGATCGGGTCGCATCCCATAACTTCACCGTTCCATCTTCACTGGCACTGGCCAGCACGCGGCCGTCAGGACTGAAGGCAATGTCGTACACTTCACCGCTGTAGCCGTCCCAAGTCGCGATGAGTTCTCCCGTTTGGAAATCCCATAATTTAATCGTCTTGTCTTCGCTGGCAGTTGCTAGGGTACGATTATCAGGACTCACGGCCACCGACCACACGGGATCGGTATGGGCAGCGAAACTCACTTGCGGCGGACAGTCTTCATTGAGACACGCTCGACTGAATTGACGGATTTCTACAGACCCATTCGCTTTTCCGATAACGATCGAGCGTCCGTCTGGACTCACGGCCACCGACCACACGACTCCCGTTCCTTCTACGAGGGTATTGACGGGAAGTTCCCTCGATAAAACAGCTGTTTCGGGAACCCGAGTTTGGGTATCGAGCGGGGATGGTGTCGATCGAGCGTTCCACAGACTCTGTAAAGCGCTACTGCCAAAGGAGATCGCCAGGAGTATCAGCAGTGCCGGACGCACGAGTAACATCGGGGCGAACAATGGTGTGATATCGAACCCGTGCAAGTCTTTCAAGATAGCTTTGGCACTCGGATAGCGGTTGGGAACTTCTCGCGCCACCATACGATCGAGAATTCGTCCGAGTTGTGCGCTCACGGGAAATCGGCATCGATCGCGCCAGTTCCAAACGTCATTTTTGTCGTCGTATAACTCGAACGGCGGTGCGCTCGTTAAGAGGTGCAGGCAAACAATTCCTAAACTATATAAGTCACTGCTTGGAACGGGATGTCCTTGCAGTTGCTCCGGGGCGGCGTATTCTGCCGATCCGGCCCAGTTGCTCGTCATGCCAGGAACGGCCGTGCAGTGTAACGAGCCGAAATCCACTAAAATCCATCGATCGTCCGCTTGTCGGCGGATGAGGTTTTGAGGTTTGATGTCGCGGTGGACGAGATGTCGATCGTGCAGTTCGCTGAGGACGGGCAGCACGTCATCGAGCAGTTTGCGGATTTGGCGCTCGCGCCAAGCCCCCGACTGGGCTAGGCTTTGTTCGGCGTTCTGTCCCATCACGTAGGCTTGGACGAGGTACTGTCGATCGTCTCGATCGAAGCTTGCCAAGAGATGGGGAATGTGGGGATGTCGGCTCAGTTGTTCCCAACGGATGAGAGATTCGCGAGAAAGTGCAACCTTGAGCGGATGGCTGCGGATGACACAAAAGGTTTGAGTGGGTTTATCTTCGTCGATCGCAAAGAACGTGTCCGCACTGGCACGACAACTCAGGGGGGTTAGCACGCGGTAACGGTCTTTGAGTAATACCGAAGCGGATCGATCGAGCGGTGCTTGTTGCGATTGCCCATCGCGGATGGGGACGTGAGGAGGGAAAGGGGAATGTTCGCTCATGGTTTGAAAACAGCGTGCCGATGCTGTCTATGTTACTGAGGGATTTCTCAGATGACATCTCGATCGATCGAACGCCTCTCGAGCGTCACTCGAGAGGCGTTCGATCGCAATTTTTCAAGAGTATTGAGCAATGTAAAGAAAGCAAATCGCCATCCCTCACTTAAAATCCCCCAATTGACTAGCTTTTTGGGGTTATAAAGTGACGGCAAAAACTCATATTCAACTCATATTCGGCACACACTGTTGCGTTACATCACAAATCATTGATTTCTGTAAAAATTATTACACCAAGTCTAGACTCGATCGACACAGCCCCGTACAGTGAAAAACAATCGAACGCTTCACAACAGATTTGTTTGGAGCGTTCGAGTTGCTTATCTAACCCAGTTGTGTTATCGCTCCTGCGGGCAGATGTCTGAGGAGAGGTAGCCTTTAACGATCCAAGCTTTGTCTGAAGATCTCCATTCTTACGGAAGTTTTCCATGACACTCCCTTTACTTAGTTATCCGACTTCAAGTCAAAACCAGCGTGTCGCTGGCTACGAAGTACCAGGGGACGAACAGCCACGAGTTTACTCAACTGACAACATCCCCACCGGGGGTGAGATGGACGAGTTAATTCGCGCCGCTTATCGCCAGGTTTTTCACGAACAGCAGATTCTGCAGTGCAACCGTCAGATCGATCTAGAGTCGCAGTTGCGGAACGGCCAAATTTCTGTGCGGGAATTTATTCGAGGTCTTGCAACCTCTGAAGTATTCCGCTCGCGCAGCTACGAGCCGAGCAATAACTATCGATTCGCGCAAATGTGCGTTCAACGCTTGCTCGGACGGGAAGTTTATAACGAGCGAGAAAAGTTCGCCTGGTCGATCGTCCTAGCCACCAAAGGACTTCAAGGATTTATCGACGCACTCGTCAATAGCGAAGAATATCTGAGCCAGTTTGGTGACGATACGGTTCCCTACCAACGACGACGCATCATCCCACAGCGCAGTCTCGGCGATTTGCCCTTCGAGCGAATGCCCCGTTATGGCGCTGACCACCGCGCAACGCTAGAGTCCTTGGGTTACTTCGCTCACGAGGCGAAGGATTACCCCTGGTCCAAACGTTCGTATCAATGTCCGCCACCTCGGTGGGCGTGGCAGAAACAACCGACCCCAGCGAACCTTCGCATTTGGACAACTCTGGTCAACGTGGGAGGGATACTCTTAGCCATCGGGACGCTGGCTATCGCCCTGTCTGCTTGGGGAATTATCGATTTGTAACATTGACCCGCACCGAAGATTGCGAGTTACAAACTTTCTGAGAAAAGTTGACGAACCGAGCCGAGTGGCACATCGGGGGTCAGCTTAGAAGTTATCTTAGGTTGACCTGTGCCTCGATCTGTTGCCAGGTCAGTGCTTGTGCCGTTTGGTGAGTGTGCCTGGCAGGGAGCAAAACCTCACTCGCAGTTCGTTAATTGTAGGAATGTTTTTTTACAAAACGTAACTCAAAAACGCTCGGTAGCAGTGTATAAAGTTTATCGGAAGGTCACAAACGACAAGTGAAAGTTGAGTTTCAGCCACTTACCCCGTCTCTCATATAACTGTTAAGCAACGATTAAGTTTTTTCAGTTTTAGGCAAATGTCCGTTGGTGGTGAAGATAACATCACTAGATCGGATTAAGAGGTTTGGTGGGGTGAGCCGGTCGCTCGAGTGAAGGACTTATCGGTTGACCGAGGTTCCGTCTGGGAGCCACAGTAATAACAGATCTCGTTTGAATCTAGACCAAGCCCATCTGAAAATCCTGTAGGAGATTCGTTCATGTTTGACGCATTCACCAAGGTCGTCTCTCAAGCTGATGCTCGCGGCGAGTACCTCTCTGCTGGTCAGCTCGACGCTCTGCAACAAATGGTTTCTGACAGCAACAAGCGTATGGACGCTGTTAACCGCATCACCAGCAACGCCTCTGCTATCGTTGCGAATGCAGCTCGCGCCCTGTTTGCCGAGCAGCCCCAACTCATCGCTCCCGGCGGCAACGCTTACACGAGCCGTCGCATGGCTGCTTGCTTGCGCGATATGGAAATCATCTTGCGCTATGTGACTTATGCAATCTTCTCGGGCGATGCAAGCGTCCTCGAGGATCGCTGCCTGAACGGTCTTCGCGAAACCTACGTCGCTCTCGGAACCCCTGGTGCTTCCGTGGCTGCAGGCGTTCAAAAAATGAAAGATGCTGCCCTGCAAATCGCTGGCGATCCCAGCGGAATCACCCCCGGAGATTGCAGCGCTCTGATGTCTGAAATCGGAACTTACTTCGATCGTGCTGCTGCTGCTGTTGCTTAAGCCCTACAGCGAACGATAGCAATCGATCCCGTCCAGCGGGCAATTGAGTTTGAAAACCGTTTTGAAACCCCCAAAGGAGATTCCTCAACAATGAAGACCCCGTTAACTGAAGCAGTTGCTGCCGCAGATTCTCAAGGTCGTTTCCTGACCAGCACCGAAATTCAAACTGCTTTTGGTCGTTTCCGTCAGGCCAATGCTAGCCTGCAAGCTGCTCGCCAATTAACCAACAAAGCGCAAACGCTGGTTGACGGTGCAGCTCAAGCGGTGTACAGCAAATTCCCTTACACCACCCAAATGCAAGGACCGAACTACGCTTCGACCCCCGAAGGTAAAGCGAAGTGCGCTCGTGACATCGGCTACTACCTGCGTATGGTGACCTACTGCTTGGTTGCTGGTGGTACGGGGCCCATGGATGAATACCTTATTGCAGGTATTGACGAAATCAACCGCACGTTCGAGCTTTCTCCGAGCTGGTACGTTGAAGCACTGAAATACATCAAAGCAAACCACGGTCTGAGTGGAGATCCGGCTGTTGAAGCAAACTCCTATCTCGACTATGCAATTAACGCTTTGAGCTAAATTGCGTTTCTAGCCCGGAATGGCAAAGAGCTAACAGCATCGATCGTGCTTGTAGTTGTTTGCGATTCCGGGCAGTTTTTTTATGCAAAACCCTCGTCAATTTGTGCGATCGACGCTCTCAATCGTTGAGTGAAATGCCAAGGTTGACAAAGACTCTTAAAAAACGTTTTAGTACGGTCGTTCATGCAAACGTCATCTAAGGAAACTTCGATTTCGGCTGAATCGATGACGATCGAGCGAGCGCTCGCGAATCTCAAACAAACGGACGACCCAAGCGCTCGCTATTACGCTGCATGGTGGCTGGGAAGATTTCGCATTCGGGACAATGCCGCGATCGAGGGCTTGCTGGATGCCCTTTCCGATGAGGTCGATCGATCTCCCGATGGCGGTTATCCCCTTCGCCGTAACGCAGCCGATGCTTTAGGTAAACTCGGAGATCGACGAGCCGTCCCGTCTCTGATTGCCTGCTTGGACTGTGACGATTATTACGTGCGCGAGTCAGCCGCTCAGGCGCTCGAGGCCATTGGCGATTCTCAAGCCATTTCCTCCTTGCTCGCTTTACTCGAAGGTGGTGTCGAAGCAGCTGTTGCGGTATCGGGGAAACCTCACCTGGTTCAACCCTACGATTCTGTTATCGAAGCACTAGGAACGCTCGATGCTGTTGATGCAATCTCTCAAATTCAGCCGTTTTTAGACCATTTCGTCCCCAAAGTGCAGTATGCTTCGGCTCGAGCCATGTACCAACTGACGGGTGAGTCTCAGTATGGAGATCGGTTAGTGGAGGCACTTGCCGAAGCTGACCTACAGCTTCGGCGTGCAGCCCTGATGGACTTGGCAGCAATCGGCTATCTCAAAGCTGCTCAACCTGTTTCTGAAACCTTAGCTGAAAACAGTCTCAAACTGATCGCGCTGAAAGGAATTTTGGAAGCCCGTCTCAAAACTGAAGATAGGTCATGGCAAGACCTCGACGATCGATCGATCGAAGTGATGCAATTAATGGATGATTTACTTTAAAATCGTTGACTTTAAAATCGATAGCAAGCTGCGAAAATCATGCCCGTTGAAGTCCTGATCGAAGCCGTCGATCGAGCTGATTCTGCTGACGACCTCCTCGCCGCTGTCGAAGACTTGGCGGATAGCTGTGATGAAACGGCGATTCCCACCTTGATTCAAGTTCTCGGCTTCAACAATCCCGGTGCGGCGGTGGCGGCGGTCGATGGACTCTCGCGTATTGGAAAACCGGCCGTTTTACCGCTCCTCGAACAACTCGACGGGTATAACTATGGCGCACGCGCCTGGGCAATTCGCGCGTTGTCGCAAATTGGAGATCCCCGCGCTTTTGAGATTCTCGTCACCGCAGCAGTGGATTTCTCCCTCAGTGTTCGACGAGCAGCGGTGAAAGGACTTGGCTCCCTACAGTGGGAAGAGTTGGAGATCGAAGATCGATCGAGTTTCCAACAAAAAGCCCGAGAAATCCTCTTACAAACGACGAGCGATCCGGAATGGGTTGTCCGGTATTCAACCATCGTGGGGCTGGAAATCCTCAGTCGCAACTTGACAACGACTGATGCTCGAGCTGTTCGATCGATCGAAATTCGCTTGCAGGAAATCGAGCGAGAAGATACCGAAATCGCCGTTCGCGCCCGTGCAGCTCTAGCACGCCAGCGTCTCGTACGAGAGAGGTGAATTTCGATCGGCGACAAGCGGTTTTTCGATCGCGAACCCAAAAACTAACATCTATTGATGCAAAATTGTCATGACTCTCTATCAGCCATTTTGGGATTACGCGCAAACTTGCTTAGAAGAGCGCTTAGATTTACAACCTTATCCAATTCCTGAAGGATTTGAATATAAAGAAAGTATAGTTGGAAGAGGCAAAAGACAAGAATCTGTCATCACGGAAAGTCATGCTTTTCAGTCCTTAAAACTGAGACAGATTCGTGCAGCTCACGTTCGAGGTGGGAATTCCCTACAAGTTTTGAACTTTGTCATCTTCCCCCAATTAAATTACGATTTGCCGTTTTTTGGGGGAGATTTAGTGACCTTACCCGGCGGACATCTCATTGCGATCGATATGCAGCCGCTCTTTCACGATGATGCTTACCGTGCAAAGTACACAGAACCGCTTTTGCCGATGTTTGAAAAACACCAACAACACCTTCCCTGGGGAGGTGATTTTCCCGAGGAAGCCAAGCCCTTCTTTTCTCCAATTTTCCTGTGGACGCGCCCCCAAGAAACGGAAGTAGTGGAAACGCGAGTTTTTGAGGCATTTAAAGACTATCTCAACGCCTATCTAGATTTCGTCGAAAAAGCTCAACCCGTCTCAGACGAACAGCAGCTTAAAGCCATACAAGAGGCTCAGTTACGCTATGTGGACTATCGTGCCGAAAAAGATCCGGCTCGGGGGATGTTTTCACGCTTGTACGGAGCAGAATGGACGGAGGAGTACATTCACGGATTTCTTTTCGACTTAGAGCGTAAATTAGTGGCTTAGAACCCCCCGGCCAAACAGGTGAAACCTGACCGTATCGCTTGCCGGGTAAACAGATTATCTTGATGGCAGAAGCGGAGTTGAGTGAATCGAAGAAATTTCTTCAGTCAATTCCCGGTTTAACGCTTTCACGATCGCCTATCTACGCTCGAGAATGTGTTAAAACTCTGGCGTCCCCCGAAGTCTTTTAAAACGATCGTTCGTATAATATCGATCGAGTCAGTTAACGAATAAGTCAATCAGAACAATGCCATGACCACACATCTAAGCGAACGGGCCAAACAACTGATCCCCAAAGCAAAAATTTTCAATTTCGATTCTTGGGAGTCCCGCTACCCCGAAAGTTCGATCGAACGGGGCAGAATTGCCGATGCTGAGGGACGTTATCTCAACGACAAAGATCTCGTAGCGCTCGGCGAAACGGGAGGCGATCCACAATCTCTTGAAACCGTTCGTTTTCTGCGGGATAATGCGACAGAAATCGTTGCTGAAGCACGTGGGAAGGTTCTCGACGAATTCCCCGGCATTAGCGAAGCGGGAGGGGATCTCTATCCCACTGAACGCGCCGAAGCCTGTTGGCGGGATTTCTGGCATTTCCTGCGCTCCATTACCTACGGGATTGCAGGCAGTACGGTCAACTATACCAATGCCGATGGATTAGAAAACATGAATTTGCTCTATCGGGAGTTGAAAGTTCCCCTTCCCGCGATGGTGTGTGGGCTGGAAGCTTTGAAAGCTTCGAGTTTGAAGCGCATGGTCGATCGATCGGAAACGCTGGCTCCTTATTTCGATTGGCTTGTCGAACAGTTGCGTCAGTTTAAGTGATGCAGTGAAGTGCGGCGTCCTATCTACACTTGATGAAAGATAAGTTATATAGGGTAAACGCATCGAACTTTCCTTGACCCAAAGGCTTGCGCTTTTCGCGACTCTCTTAGTAAAGTGGTTGCAAAAAAAGGAATCCAGATTTCGATCCGTTTACCCTGGCGCTTGCTCTCGAGAGCAATGGTCACTTCAACGCTTCTGATACGAATCGAGGTCGAAATTTCAGGGAGTCAGCAACGGCTGTAGCTTGATGAGGGCGAACGGTGTCGAGGTAACAATCTGTTTACAGGATGTCGAAGAAAGTTTACATTTTGTTAAAACCAGAAGCCCCCTAAACATTATATAAATATACCTAGCTGAAAATACTGTCCTTTCAACCTATGAGGCGATCTCGGTCTCCGGCTGAATGAAGCGACAGGAGATCGAGAATTCAGTCAACTTCTTGAGAGTTTTGCGTTTCCAGTTTTTGGCTCAGACGCTCTCTCGAACCGGTCGAACGCAAAGTTCTATTAAAAAACTAAGAACCCAAAGCGTTCGAGCTTACGGAGTTTTTTTGAAAAACACGGAAATTTCTTTACTCAAGGAGATTTGTTAATGGTTTTTGGACCTGCTTCCCGACTCGGGGTTAGCTTGTTTGAAGAGACCGAACCCATGGAACTGACCCCAGGACGTTCGGAAGAAGAGGTAGAAAGCATCATCCGTGCCGTTTACCGCCAAGTTTTGGGTAACGCCTACGTCATGGAAAGCGAGCGTGCCTCGATCCCCGAATCCCAATTCAAACGGGGAGAGTTGAGCGTTCGCGAGTTTGTGCGAGCGGTTGCTAAATCATCAGTTTACTCTTCTCGCTTCTTCGAGACTTGTCCGCGCTACCGCTTTATCGAGCTGAACTTCAAACACCTGTTGGGACGCACCCCTGACGGTTTGGAAGAAATGCGGGCGCACAGCACCATCCTCGATACTCAAGGCTTCGAGGCAGAGATAGACGCTTACCTCGACAGCGACGAGTATCAAGATGCCTACGGGGAAAATATCGTCCCCTACTATCGCGGTTACAAAACGCAGCCCGGTCGCAACATGGTTGGGTTTACCCATATGTTTGCCATGCTGCGGGGCGCGAGCAGCAGCGACTTCAAAGGCAGTGTTTCTGGCAAGGAACCCATCCTGAACAAACACGTGATTCAGGAAACACCACTGCCCGTCATTCCGCCTTCGGGTGGAAGTGCGGGGAACAGCTGGTCTTTCCAAGAACCGGCTCTGGGCGCTCGGTCTCGCCAGGGCGCTGGTGCCACCAGCGAAGGCAAGGTCTTCCGCATTGAAGTTACGGGCTACCGCTCGCCGAGCAAAGTCAACCGTGTCTCCAAGTTCCGCCGTAGCAACCAAGTCTACCTCGTTCCCTTTAACAAGCTGTCCCAAGAATACCAGCGCATTCATGCCTCGGGTGGCGTAATTTCCAGCATTACACCTGTTTAACTTGGGAAAGGGTAGAGTGTTCGCGCAAGATTAAGCCAGCCTTATCTTTGCGTGATACTCGATCCCTTTTTAGCGTGAAGATTTGTACCCAATTTATCAAAGGAGCCATATATATGAGCGTCGTGTTAGATGCCTCTATTGAGCTACAAGCAACGAGCAGCCCTGATGAAGTGGCTGCCGTTATCGGGGCAGTTTACAAGCAAGTGTTGGGCAATCCCCACGTGATGGAAAGCGAACGGCTTGTGACAGCAGAATCTCAGCTAGCTGACGGTACGCTCACGGTTCGCGAGTTCGTGCGCGCTGTAGCCCAATCCGCATTCTACCGCCGCCGCTACTTCGAGACTTGTGCGCCCTATCGCTTTGTCGAACTCAATTTCAAACACCTGTTAGGACGCGCCCCCCAAAGCCAAGCAGAACTGTCTCAACACATTTGCCTCTGTGTCGAGCAAGGCTACGATGCAGAAATCGATTCCTATATCGATAGCGACGAGTATCAAGAGAAGTTCGGCGAAAACATCGTGCCTTACTACCAAGGTGCGAAAACTCGCCTCGGACAATCGCAACTCGGGTACAACCGCACCCTGTCTCTGTATCAGGGTTATGCCGGTGTAGACAGCGCGTTCAAAGCATCTCGTTTAGTCGAGGCAATCGCGACGAACAGCAGCAGCAAAGCCGCTGTGCCCGGCACGGGCGGCCGCGTGGCAGGATACAAAGATGCCACCGAAAAAACCTTCAAGATTCTGGTGAAAGGGTCTAAATTCGACAGCCCTCGTCGTATCAGCACGACGGAGTACATCGTTCCCGGTAACCGGATGACCCCGCAAATCCAGCGGATTCACCGTGCGGGGGGTTCGATCGTCAGTATCACCGAAGTCGCCTAGATTTCGGCGTTGAATGATGGGAATAGAGACGAGATCGATTCACGTCTCTATTCTGCTATTTCTCGATTTTTGGAAAAAACCGTTTGTATTCACATTCAAATTGAGGAAAACAGCATGAGTGGATTAACTGAAACCTTGGTCAACGATCCGGTAGAACTGCGCCCCAACGCACTGGAAGACGAGTTTGAAATGGTGATTCGTGCCGCGTACAAACAGGTACTCGGTAACGCTCACGTTTTAGATGCTGAGCGTCTCGTCAGTGCAGAGTCCATGCTCCGGAACGGCGACTTAACTGTTCGCGGTTTCGTGCGGGCGATCGCTCGTTCCGAGCTGTACAAATCTCTCTTTTTCAACGGGAATCCTCCCTATCGTTTCATCGAACTCAACTGCAAGCATTTACTCGGCCGCGCACCGTTCGACCAAGCTGAAATTTCGAGCCACGTTCAACTGTGGGGCGAACAAGGCTATGAGGCTGAAATCGATTCCTATCTCGACAGCGACGAGTATCTCTCGAACTTTGGAGAAAACATCGTCCCCTACCCCCGTTGCATTCGCACTCAAACTGGGGTTAAAAACAACGTCTTCAATCAAACAGTTTCGTTAGTCGGTGGTTTTGCCACCAGTGATAGCAGCAATCGGGCGCAGCTCGTTTCGAGCTTGGCTGCCAACCTGCCTCAGAAGATTAAAGTCTCAGCTGGAACGGCCGGTGCTGCAAGCACAACGGAAAAACGTTTCCGGATTGCAGTGGCTAAAGGCGGCGTGACCCCTGTTGCCAAACAGAGCAATACGACCTACGAGGTGAGCTACACTCAGCTCTCTCAGCGCATTCAGACGATCCATCGCAGCGGTGGCTCGATTCTGAGTATTACGGAAGTGTAATCGACCAAACGTCCAACTTCGCATTTCCTAAAAATTGGAGTTTTTTATCATGGATCGCACCGTTGTCATCGAAGTGACTGGTTTGTGCCGACAAAATGTCGCTCGGACGAGCAACTATTCGGTCAAGGTTCCGTTTAGCTCGATGTCTGAAGTCATGCAGAACATCAGCCGTATGGGTGGAAAGGTCGCATCTGTTCGCGTCTTTCCCGCTACGACGACTGAAGGCGAAGGCGGCGAAGGTTAAAAGATCGAGTGGAATCCACTTTCTCTGATGAGATAGCGTTCTGGTTTATATCCACGTCGGTTTAGACCGTAGCCGTATCCAATTTGTTCTAGAGCGGATATTTTATTCGCTCTAGGATTTTTCTCTCGCGTTTGGATAAGCTTGTTACCATGAAATAATTATCGTTCACCTTTTGTAGCGATTCTGTTATGGATATTACTAAATTCGTCGAACTCTCTTTAGGCTGCTGGCGATCTCAGCGCAGTGTTCACCATTTAGCTTTCGGACATTTTGAGGAAGTCACTTCAACAATTAAGATCGAACCTTTAACAGCTGACGACTCAGCAGCGATCGAGGTTTGTAAGTTACATCAGATCGATCCCGATCGAGTCGTTTGTCCGTTTCGCATGAGTTGGGAAGGAACATCCGACTGGGATGAGGAAGAGGACGTTCGAGGAACGACAGTTTTAGTTCCCATTCCCAATCCAGACAACCCAAAAGTCGGACAACTGCTGAGAGATCGAGGGTATGCAGAAACAATCCCCTCGATCGGCGAATATCGAATTACTGAAGAGGGAACTTTCATTCTCGTTACACCCTACGATCGAGCAATGGCTGAAGAAAAAATTTGGTTTGTCAATCCGAATTTTAGACTTCGCACTTCACTCATTAAAACTAATCAAGGCTCGGGTGTGGTCACCGCTTCGTTTTCATCCGAAATCCGTACTTTGTCTTCTTCTACTGACGACTCGACAGCGTCTGAATAAAAAAACATCCGTTAATTTCTTGCAATCGATAATGTCTGCCATTGATAACCATTCCATGTTGACTCTAGCCCGCTGGATGGCCGGTGAGTTTAGCAATCAAAAGCAAGCCTCTAAAGAACCTGCTAATTACGCCCATATTCGAGTCTTTTTTCGCCCGTTACCGTTTGACTTTTTTTCAGGGCTTGGATTTTATTCCGAGCAAGTTTACGATTACGATCTTTGGTCGCCTTACCGCCAAGCCGTTCATCGAGTTGTCAACCGAGGAGAAGATATTTACATTGAAAACTATGGCTTAAAAGATCCGTTGCTTTATGCCGGATCGGGCCGGAGTTTAGAGATTCTCCACACGATTCAACCTGCATCGATCGAACGTCGATATAACTGCTCGATGATTTTTCGACGAGATGGAGATAAATTCATCGGTCGAGTAGAAGGAAAACAATGTTTCCTCGAACGCAAAGGCCGTCAAACTTATTTGATCAGCGAAGTTGAAATCACCGATCGAACCTTTGTGAGTTTAGATCGAGGGATGGATATCAACACGGACGAACAAGTCTGGGGTTCGGCGGTCGGCCCGTTGAGATTTGAAAAACAAACGAGCTATGCCGATGAAATTTCATTCGATCGACTGTCACAATAAATGAGAATGAATGCCATAGACAGCTTCACCAAGATTGAACTTAGATCGAGTTTTAGAAAGAATGCTTCCACCCGTTGCCCAACAAAAAATGCAGGCTTGGATTCGGAGAAGACAGCTCATCTGCTCGGGAAACTTCTTTGTCTTTGAAACTTTAGATTATTCTGCTATCGAGAGGTTTGAAGAATGTGTCAAAGCCCTGGGAGGAACGCTCATTTGTGTCGATCCTAAAAAACGAATTTGGATGGGCAACCACCGGCAAGTTCTTCTATACCAAGCCAAAGCAAGTTTACATACGCCCAAGCACGATCTCAAACAATATTGGTTTAAATACGGAAGTCACTACACCCGTTTTGACGAGCGAGCTTGAACTTCTAGCAGTTGGAGGGTAACTAATTTTCAACCAAGCGTTTAATTAAAACTGGTTCAACGATCGATGTTCGATCTCAATCCAATGAGGACATTACAATGACAATTAATACGATGACTTCGACTCTGGGAAAAGCATCTCAGCTGGGGGTCGGTTTTTTTGAAGATACGTCACCCGTACAACTCCAGAATGGATCGTCAATCGAGGAGATCGACGTTGCCATTCGTGCCGTTTACCGACAAGTTCTCGGCAACATCCATATTATGGAAAGCGAACGGCTTGTCGTGCCAGAATCACAACTGCAAGAGGGTGAAATTACGGTTCGGGACTTCGTTCGGCAAGTGGCTTGTTCTGAACTCTACCGCAGTCGTTTTTTCGAGGCATTGCCTCAACTTCGCTTCATCGAACTCAATTTCAAGCATTTCCTCGGACGCGCACCGGAAAGCTCCGAGGAACTCAGCTTTCACGTTGAAATTCTCGATCGAGAAGGTTATGAAGCAGAAATTGATTCTTACGTATTGAGTGACGAATACTTAACGGCATTTGGCGAAAATACGGTTCCCTACTACCGAGGCTATAAAACTCAGACGGGTCGGAGTGTTGTCGGCTTTACTCATCTATTTCAGCTCTTGCGGGGATCTTGCAGCAGTGATTTTTCGAGCGTTCAAGGCGCTCAAGCTCGCTTGCAACAATCTCTTTTCACGAGCCAGCCCAGCACAGTCACTTCTTTTCCATCCTCTTATTCATCGCTTCGAGCAGGATGGTATCGTCCTCCAACTGATGCCAACCGTCTCATCGCACAGGCTTTAGGGCTATCGAGCTACGCGTCGAGGGTTTCTCGGAAACAGGCTCCTGTACCTTACCAGGAAGCTTTGCAGCGTCAGTATCAGGCCTTTCAAGATGTCCCCGTTGTCGAGTTGTTACCCGGTCGTTCGGAAGCAGATGCGGAAACGGTCATTCGTGCGGTTTACCGCCAAGTCTTTGGGAACGCTCACGTGATGGAAAGCGAACGCCTCACCGTGGCGGAATCTCAGTTGAAACGTGGAGAACTCAGCGTCCGCGAATTCGTCCGTCTCGCGGCGAAATCTGAATTATATCGATCTCGTTTCTTCGATAACTGTCCCCGTTACCGCGCGATCGAGTTGAATTTCAAACACCTTCTCGGCCGTGCGCCGGCTGACTACTCAGAAACCTTCGTTCACAGCCAAATCCTCGATCGAGGCGGTTTTGAGGCAGAAATCGACTCCTATCTCGACAGCGACGAGTACCAAGATGCATTTGGGGAAAACATCGTTCCCGACTATCGCGGATACCAAACCCAAACGGGTCAAAAGCTCCTTCAGTTCGCGAATTCGTTCAAACTGTACACGAGTTACTCAACTAGCGATAAAGCTGGAGAGGACGGACTTCAACCTCGCTTGGCGAAGGGGTTAATCTACAACAATCCAACGGGCAGCACTCCCGTTACCGATGTCAACAAATTGTTGTCCGATCTCTTTAATCTGGGAACCAAACCCAAACCTCAGCCCATCGAACCCGCTATCCTCAGCTCCGATTTGGCCTTGCAACGTCAGTATCGGGAACAAGCCGATCGCATTGAGGTGTTGCAAAAGCAACTCGCCGACTTGCAGCCTCTGGCCGCGATCGGACAAAGCACGTTGAACAAATGGAATGTTTCCGGTTCCGCATCTCAACCAACTGAGGGGACGATACCCTCCAATCGCTTCTCAACCGAAGCGCCCCAAGTGTCCTCACAATCCTTGTCTCAACGTCTCCAAGAACAAAGCGAGACCCTCACTCGTTTACAAGCTAAAATTGACGACGCACGGCGCTTTTCAGCTATAGGAGAAGCGCGTTTGAACAAGTGGCGGAAGCGGTCGTTTTCTCGCTAAGCTTCCCCGTTCGATCGAGTTTCAAATAGAGAGGCTTGTTTGAGGAGGAAGACAGAATGGAAAAGGCTTTTCTGTCTTCCTCGATCGCAGCTTTTAACGGTCTGGAACGCTTTAACTCGCAGAAGCTCGAAGGTGATTTTGTTCCATCAACGCTTCGAGTTGGCTTTGCGAAACACAACGGCGTTCAGAGCAATACGTCATCAAGTTGACACCATTCATCAATTTGACCGTGCTGACACGCACGCGAAAGTCATCGGTGACAAACCAGGCTCGTTCCTGACCCTGATTCTTTTCGTATTCGGTTTCGATCGTCAAAACCCCATCATTGGCAAAGTGATAATTCCCCACCACCGGAATTCCTTCAACATATCCTTTATTTCGTAAGAATTTTCCAAAACGACTGTTGTTAGGATTGGGGACGTCTACTAAAATAGCTTCGTAGTCAGGATTCGGTTCGCCTTCACTTAAATTACCTTGCCACATAAAGCTGGCTCCTCCACTCGCTAAACTCGGATCGACTGCCTGCGATTGGCAAACTTCAAGAACTTTGGGATGGTCTTTTGACAAAACTGTAACGATCAAATTAGATTCTCCAGACTCGTCTGAAAAAGAATCAAAGCGATGAACAGTCCGCTGAGAAAACCAAACACCCTCACTTTTCTGAAAAAAGTCCATCATTGTCATGGGAGACGCAACTAACATTTTAATTTCAACCTCATGCTCTTTATGTATTAAAATTAGCAAAATCGAACGACCAAAATCAAGAACAATTTAATCTGCGTTTTTTGGATTTTACAAACCATAAAACACAGCCCTTGTCCGACTCAGCATCAATCGTTTTCTATGACTTCTCTAACTGTCAACGTCAGCTTTCCCAATCTCTCAACTCAAGCGATTCAAGAAAAACTTGCGAACGGAGAGAGTCTCGCACGGACTAATCTACAAGGAGCAAATCTCAGTCAGATGGATTTGTCGGGTGCCGATCTCTCCGGTTCCGTTCTGATCGGCGTCAATTTCAGCCATGCCAACCTCAGCGATGCTAAGCTGCAGGACTGCGATCTACGAGGTGCGAATTTAGACTCGTGCGATTTAAGTGGTGCTGACTTGGAAAGCAGCATCTTGTTTCGGGTGAATTTACAAGGCTGCAACCTGAGCGAGGCCAAACTCACAGAGGCTCGACTGGAACTCGCACTGTACAGCGCTCAGACGACTTGGCCGGAAGGATACGACTATAGAAATTCTGGGGCAGTGGGACCGAGAGCCAACTTGAACGGTGCGTTTCTCAACAGTGCCAATTTGAGAGGTGTCGATCTGCGCGGGGCGAACTTGAGAGGTGCTTATTTGAGTGGCGTTGACTTGACAGGAGCGAACTTAGAGGGGGCTTATTTAAGCGGCGCGAATCTCCAACGAGCGTTTTTGACCGGGGCGTACTTGCGAAACGCACGACTGATCGGCGTTGAGTTGCAGGGAGCTGATTTGCGAGGGGCCGATCTGACCGATGCCAATTTCGAGCAGGTTCAAAATATTGCCGGTGCTGACTTCAGCCACGTTCGGGGGTTGAGTGAAGCCGAGCGAGCGGTATTGCGTAGCTTTCCCGCTGAAGATTTAGGAACGTGGAACGCTTTTACTCGCTCGAACACAGCACGGAGTCTTGCTTAACGCTCGACGGCGGATTGTTGTCGAACTTATTTCGCGCTCGCTTTCGCTCCCATTGCCTTCGATCGAATCAGGACGTTTGGATCGTTGGCGAGCTGCTCCCAACATTTGTCATCGCCAATTTGCTGCAATGCCAGTAAACTCGCATATTGCAACATGAAAATTTTGCTGTCTAAAGCCTCTTGTAACAGCGGAATGGCTCGATCGTCGCCCAAATTCCCCAGCGCGATCGCCGCCGCCGCTCTCGATTTTTGAAATTGAGGGGCTGTGTTTTGTAGAGACTCGACCAGCAAATCGTAAGCTGGGGCGTATTTGAGCCACCCGAGTAGTTTCAGAACGTGGTAGTGCGCTCCGTAATCGTTGTGAGCTTCTTGCTCCCAAGTTTTCAAGAGCGCTTTGGGCGCTTCTTCAGCATACAAATCGAGTAACGTGCGACTTGCCAGATAACACCGGCCGAAATCAGTATGGTAAAGTTCCTGAACGGCAAATTCAAGTGTCGGCGTTCGATCGTATTCGTGAACCAAATCGATGTCGTAAGGACGGTCTAAAATGACGCGATCGAGATCGGGTTCGATCGACTCGAATTCAAGTTTTCCAGCTTGAATACCCGATGCTGCTAACGTGCGAATTCCTCGAAGGCGAAAGACCACGGAAACCGGACACCGGGAGATTTGTGGAATCGCTTCGCAATATTGCGCGTCAATTAAATCTTGAATACAGCCCCGTCGAGCGTTCACGCTTTCATGCTGTAAAAATTCCACGACTCGGCTCATTAAGGTCGAATCTCCAGTCAAGCGAGCGATGGCTGAAATAGCCGCACTCGCAATCGGTTCTGAAGCATCTTCCGTAAAGGGTTGAATCCGCGCCAGAGCGGGTTTGTAGTTAAATTTTGCGAGGGTTTGAATAATAACTCGGTAGTTTTGTCCGTCGCGTTTTAATAACTGAGCAATTTCTTCCAAGATGGTTTCGTCTTGCGTTCCGATTTCCCCAATTGCCCAAACCGCTGTTTCAACCGTATAACAATCTTCGTCCGCCAAACATTCACGGATAACCGGCAGTGCTTCGGAAGATTGCAAGCGTCCCAAGCTTTCGATCGCTTTGCGTCGAGCAATACGATTGTAGAGATCTGAATCGGAACTACGAACGACGCCAATCAACGCTTCGATCGAGCGCTCCGTTGGAAAATTCATCAAGTGAGACGCAGCCACGTAGCGAGCTGTCGGATCTTCAAGTTGCTCCAAAGGAGTTGCAATTATATCAAGAGCCTGCTCTTCCGTCAATCCAAAAATATTTAAAAAACGCTTATCCATTCTATTGCTTCACAATCGCGACCACTTAATACCATACCGCTTGTTTGAAAAGATTCCCCAAAGATGAAACAATTAGAGAAGATCTAATCAATGCACTTAATATACAATTGAAATTTAGAGCATAGAGCAAATGAGCGATTCTCAAGAATTCACCATGGCAAACTCGGATAACGCTACCCCAGACACGAACGATATTACGCCTCAAGATGTCGCCGACACGATCGAGGAACTCCAGCAATATCGAGAACGCTTACTCAACGAAACGCTAAACACTGCACAACGGGCAAAGATGAAAAAATCGGCGGTTCTTAAAAAGCTCGAACCCGAACTCGAGCGAATTGACGCAATTCTCGAACAACTTCGCAACCGTCAAGCCGAACTGACTCAAAACAACTGAAACCAAATAGCTCGGACAAACGAGTTTATCATTCCTGGTCAATCATGAGTGACACTTCCCACTCCAATACGCAGTTGTTCGAGATCGAACAGTTGTCTCCTACTGAAACAGACACTTTACTCCAAACTGTCAACCAACAACTCGCTTCAAAAACCTTCGACAGCAGTGACCAAAAGCTCGTTCAGCTAATGATCGAAAGTCTGGGTGATTCGCGGGGAATGGTCAGACTTGGATTTGCTGAAGCCTTGGGGCAGGTGGGAAAACCCGCCATGCCATTCCTACTCGACGCATTGATCCATCATCCTAACGTTGTCGTTCGGCGGGCGAGTGCCAAAACGCTAACGCTGATTACCGATCCGAGTGCAATTCCCACGTTACTCAACGCGCTTTTCAACGACGAGGACGAGGTGGTGAAAGCATCGTCAGTCGGGGCACTCGCTAGAACGGGATCGGCTTCCGTTCCCGCGTTACTCGAGATTCTGGAATCGCCGGAACGTTCGGAAAAAGAGAAGGGCTATGCAGCTTGGGCGTTGAGCTTTATCGGTGTCGAAGCCAAAGAGCAGCTCTATGCGGCGATGACTTCTAACACGCCAGAAGTTCGCTGTGCTGTCATTGCAGCCATTGCCAACTTTGCGGAAGAACACCCCGAACAGCGTGCCTTCGATCTCCTGATCGAATCGCTCGAGCAATCTGAAACCAGTGTTCGGAACGAAGCGATAACGGCTTTGGGTAAGCTATCTTACAAACCTGCTATTCCTCAGCTTGTCGAACTCTTGCAGCATCCTGAAGGGGAGAGCCGAAAGTCAGCAGCACTGGCTTTAATGAAAATCAGAGACCGAACTGCCTTAGATGCGCTGCGATCGGCACTCGAACGCGAAGAGGATGAGGCAATCGCACCCGTCATTCAACTATCGATTTTGCAACTTTCCAAAGTGGAAGATGTCGAAGACACTTAACCCACAAGCGGAGGCGTTCTGCTTGAAATCGATATGAAGATTCTGCCGTTCCGAGTTGTCCGACTCTAATGACTCTCGGCTGCAACCAAGGGAACGGCATCTTCAAACAAGAACTCATAGAGGAAACGTTCCGACCATTCTTTCCCAAAGTAGCTGTTAAACAGACCTGCTGCCGGATCTCGATCGGCACTATATTGGTCGTAGTCTTTTTGAGCCTTAACGATGTGCTGAATCGATTCAGGATCGGTCAGCGATTCAGCTTGTTCGACGAGCTGGATGTAGAGCCGAACGTACTCTTGGTAGGCAGGAAACAGACGCTGGCGAACGGTTTCTTCGTCTGTTTTTGCAAACAGTAAATACTTAGAAAAATATCGATTTGCATCGTAAAACTTCATTTCTAAATCTTGTGCCAAATCGTTGTATTTGTCACGCAGAGAGCGCATTGGCCCAATATATTTTTCTAAATATTTCTCGTCTTGAAACAGTGGTTGAAAATCCAAAACGACCAATGTTTTTTTAGGACTAAAGGTTAAAAAATCAATACCGAGTAGGGGAAGATCGTAATGATAGCTCGGATAAATCACACTATTAAAAATTTGTGTCGAGTCTCCCGCATCGATGTAAGTATAGCGAATCTTTCGCAATTCCGAACAAGACCAACACCAGCTTTGAATCGTTGCTGGATTTCGTCCGCGTTCGCTTACTTTTCGCTCTAGAACGGGGTCGATCGAACGCGGCTTTAACTCAAAGTGGCTAGAAAGCTCTTGCTCTAAAAATTCGCGAAAGGGCTGATACATTTTGAAGAAACCAAAAACACTGAAATACGACTTAATACAGCATACAAGATAATTGATGCTCGAGTTTCACTTTGTACGTCAGTGTAATATTTCTTCAATTAGCAACCGAGCCTTCCAATGCCGCTCCAACCACTCGATGGTCGTCATCTTCTCTCAATCGACTCAGAGCCAAGTGTGCTTCTTCAACATCAAATGCTCTGAGGGCTAAAGCCACACGCATACGAACCCGAACTCGCGGATCGTCAACTCTCGATAGAAGTTGTTTTAAAGCAGCGGCTTGGTAGGAGGTTTGAGCGAGAAGTCCGAATCCGTCGATCGAAGATTCTCGAACTGTTTCGTCGTCCCCAACCACACCGCTCAAACACACTTCAAAGAGTTCTTCAGAAGCATTTAAATCCGCTAAAGCACCCAAAATACTGCGACGAACCAGCCAGTTTTCATCTTGAATAAAAACTTGTACGAGATGAGACGCAGAAACTCGGCCAAACATTGAAAGAGAGTTCGCCGCCTCTGCCCGCACGTTCGAGTCTCGATCGAACTTTACCATTTCCAGCAAAGCACTAAAAGAGTCCGCTGTTAGCTGTTTTCCCAGACCCATCGCGACGAAAGAACGGACGAGAAAATCAGCATCTTGTCGGACACTGAGAAGCAACGGAACGGCGACTTCCGCCTCAAACTCTCGGAGCTGCGCGATGGCCTTGAGTTGCTGCTTAGACTTAGAATCGCTGAGGTGGGCTTCGATTTGACGGATATCCATAGAACTGCGCGAGACGTGACTACATTGATTATCGACGAGAGAACGCAGACATTACAAGTTCGCTCGATCTCTCCGCCTACTCACGCCGATCCCAAATTGCGAAATCCAATCACTTGATCCAAACGGGATAACGCACTCGTGGCCGACTCGCGAATGTAAGAATCCTTGGATTCGTCTTGCTCCAGTCTGGAAAGAACTTCCTTCGCTCGACTGTCACCCATCGAACCCAAAGCATTGATGAGCGCAACCGCCAATGCTAAGTTTTCTGTCGTTTCTAAAACTTCAACCACCAACTCGAACACCGGAGAGCCGATTTGACCTAACGCCATTGCACCCGCAATGTGAACGACGGGATTCGGATCGTCGATCGCTGCTTTTAATCCACGAATCCCCTCTTCGGGAAAGGGATCGCCAGGATGATTGAAAGAAACCTGTGCAAGTGCCTTGGTACAACTCGCCCGAACTGTTGCGTTGTCACTCTCGAGCAAAACTTCAACCAGTGAGGGAACAGCATCTTCACCAATAACCCCCAAAGCTTTCACCGCCGCCCGTCGGTATGCCACATCTTCCTCATCTAAAATTTCCATCAAACGAGGAATCGTTTGTTCGTCCCGAACCTCGGCCAGCTCTTGCATTGCCCGCTCCTGCAAGCGAGGGTTGGGATGTTTTAATTGTTCAAATAGAGAATCGATGGTCATGACGTTCAGACTTACAACAAACTAGGGAACCCTCAGCCCCTTACTCACTCACTCGGCAGAGCAACAGACTGAAAGCTCCCTAGTTAATTAAATCAGACAGACCGTCCGATCGACTCTGTCACTACGACAAGGAGTTGATCACGTAGTCCAGCAGAGCGTTGTACTCAACCAGAGCTTGAGCCGACATATCGCGAGGAGTGCATCCGCGATTGCGAGCGAAGCTCAGAGCAGCAACGTAAGGAGCGGTGGGCAGGTTCAAAGCGCGGTAAACTTCACGCTGACCAGCAATTCCCCATTCGTCCAGGGGACCCGTGCCGCCGACAACCAGGCAGTAGTTGATCAAGCGCATATAGTGCTTGACATCGCGCAGGCATTTTTCTTTGAACTCAGGCGTCGAGTTGGCTTCGCCGGGGTTGTTCAGGTAAGGATACTTGTTGATGCAAGCGTCATAAGCTTCTTTAGCGACGGCATCGAGGTTTCCAGCGAGCTTTTCAGCAGCTTCCAAACGAGCAGCGGAACGCTGGAGGCTTCCTTGAACGGACTCGAGGTCGGAGCTGCTGGGGAAACGACCAGCTGCGTCAGCCGCACCTACAACCGTGGTAACAACGGATTTCATGATTTCGATATCTCCTGAACGGATCTAAATACAGGTTGGATTAAGGTCTTCTTAGAGTTGTACTCCACGAATGGAGCCAAAGCTGGATGATAAATCCTAGCTCAGAGCAGCAGCCACGCGATCGAAGTAGCTAGCGCACTCAGCAGCCAAGCTGGAGCAGTCGCCATCGGGGGTAGCCATTTTGCGGAAACGGTTGCCAGCTTGAGCTTCCGTATTGGTGTTGGTGATGTGAGCAACACAAACGGCTTTCATGATGCCAACAGCACGAGCGGTGGATTGAAGAGGCACGCCCAGAGCGATGTAGGTTTCTTTCAAACCGTTCAAGCAACGATCTTCGAGGACGGAAGCGTCGCCAGACAAGAGAGCATAGCTCACGTAGCGGAGGATGATTTCACCATCGCGCAGGCAAGCAGCCATGCGACGGTTGGGGTAGCAGTTACCACCAGCTTGGATTAAGCCAGTGTTTTCGCAGATCATCCCAGCAACTGCATCGGAAACGCAGCAGCTTGCGTTGCTAGCAATTGCGTTAACTGCGTCAAGGCGTTTGTTGCCTTCAGCGATGAAGGATTTGAGGCTGGCTAATTCAGCGCCACCGATGCAGGCGGTTTTGCTGTCTGCCGTGACGACAGCTCTCGAAAAAGCGTCAAGCATTGAGCTCTCCTTAATAAACTTGAAGAAAATTGACTGTCTGTTTTAGAAAGATTAACTTTCTATGCAAGAACCATAATTGACCTCCATCCCCCTTGTCTCGCTTATGAAAAAGTAATTCATATTTCTTGACATTCTTGAGGGTTGGATACGCTGGATCGTGAGGGAATTTGCCGTGAGCGATATCCTTGTAATCGTTACTGGTGAAGCGATTGAGAAGCTGGCGCTCTATTCTCTTGAGGGTGGCTTCTCTATGGCTGTTCTGTTAGCCAAACCTTCAAGAAATAGAAGAAAGTTTAAATAAGGCTTGCTGAATCAATGTGAAATTTAGACCCGGTAAGGATTTTGGGACTTTTTCCCAAAAATGGGTGCAAGGTTTTCAGATCGAGACGCTCAAAAACTTTAGATTTTTGTCGGCGACTGCCAATTCAGTTGGAATGCTGGAATCCAAAACGACTATGGGGCAGACTGTGTCGTCTCAGAATTCGCTCGGTCAGCTTTTGGTTCCTTTTCAGCAAGCCCTGAGTAGCCGGCTTTAGCAACTGTGACGGTCGTTGTATTTGGAGTGACACTCGACAGCGTCGTTCAGTCGCGACGATTCACTTCGTGACCAGTCCACTCATTTAAGAGTGTAAAACCGTTGCCAAGGTTTCTTCTAACTCCGTCTGCGAGAGTGTCGTCAGTACAAATACCTCTTGTACCGTTTTACCCGAACGTGCAATAGCCTTAAACCCTCCCCGAATTGGCACCGATACCCGTATTTTTAATTTCGGCGTGTGTCCTTTAACCCGGCCGATGACTCCTGGTGTTACCGTTTGAATTCCCCGACATTGCACCAAACGCTCTAAGACTGGAATCAATCCATCGAGGTGAGTTGAGTGGTTGAGAACCAACCTGCCGCCGTTCGATTTGTTCATGAATCTTAAATAAATCGTAAAGATTGAAACAACTAAAAACCCAGCTTCTACAATAGAAGCCGGGTTCTGAATCACTGAGTTTATTGAGTGTTGGGGACGTCTCCCGCTCGACGGGGACGTGGCGTTCTGCTGGGACGACGGGGTGTACCTTCTGGGCTACTAGGGGAGCGTCGTCCACCTCGCCCTTCGCGTTCTTTTCCTTTGAAGTGTTGGCTCGGTCTACGCCCACCTCCTTTTTTCTGACGGCGTTTAGGTGGCATCGGCCCGATGTCTTCACCACCTTGGACGACGAGTTCTTCTCCCTGACGAAGAACTTGAAAATCCCAGAAGTGCCGAAGGAGTTTGCCTTCAAGCTTCCCTTTTAACTGCACTTTAAAAAACTTCGGAGGTTGGTTTTGTTTTCGAGGTGATTGCCGGATTTTAACGATAATACACTCTCGCTCCTCAGAATAAAAAATGACCTCTCCCCGAACGGAGAAATAGCCATCTTCAACTTCCGATGACGGGATAGGCGTTAGAGTAGAATCCTCACCTGACTGGTGAAGCGTTTCCGGTTCCCATACCCCAACAATTTGTAAGTGTAACTTGCCATCTTTCTGTCCAGTACGCGGGTAAACGACCCAAACGTGTTCTCGATCGAGATCGACGTGATTTTTAACCAAACTCATCACGCGACCGAGCAAGACAGCCTGTACGGGGGTTTCATCTGCCGTCAACAAATCGCCCCGAGTTAATTGCTCTTCTGAAGGGACGTAACGTCCCCTGACCAAACCAATGGCGCGGTATTGCTTCGGCTCGCTCGGCGTTGGAATTGGCGAAGGCCGCTCGGGGGGTTTTTCTTCCACAGCTTCCGGTTCGCGTTTCGCCTCGACTTTGACAATTTCCGGCTTGCGCGGGGGGTGGGGACGCTGGAGCGTTTCCGTGCGATCGGATGGCAGCGACTCGGATTGGGGCGGCGTTGGGGGTGGATTGAGTGCAGGGGACACCGTGTCGTTAGAATTAGAAAACGAATGAGAAGAGGAACTCATAAACCCTCCTGATAGCGGAGACACATCCTTGTAGAATAGGAGTTGCTTCGAGTGTAAACATCCCGATGAAGAGCGTGACGATTTAAAACACGCTCTTGTTGTCTCGGGTCGATCTTCCGGACTTTCCGCAACGATAAATGGCGGGAGCCTCGGTCTGCCTATTGTACTAAATGCAATTGACTATCGTGACAATCCGAATCGTTTGACGGCTTTTTCAGCAACTCGATCGAAATTGAAGTAAAAACACGGAAAAAACACCTCCGTAACTTTACAGGCTCCGTCAGACGGACAATAGCGCCTTGCAACCCACAAAACTCTAGGATCGCCGAGTTTGACTCTGTTGAATTTGTTCGAGCATCCGATCTCGATCGAGGGCCGGTTCGAGACAAGTCAACCCCCGACACACTACCCCAACGGCTCCCTCGGGCAACTCAGTAACGACTTTCAGCGCCACAGTCGGACAATACTGCATGGCGAAGTCGGCTACCTCCGCTTCCGTCGTTCGCACGAGGGTTGCGTGTTGATACCAATCCAAGGCACTCACCAAGCTCGGACAAGCTTGAGGCATCTTTTTCAAAACCCTGACGAAACTTTTCAACCCCTGTTCCGCACGGTCTAGATATTCTGCATCCTCTGTCAGCAAAGCTAGCCGAACTAAATTGGCGAGAGCGATGCCGTTTGAGGCTGGCGTTGCGTTGTCTGTATAACTGCGTTCGCGCACGATAGGCGCACCGTTCGCATCGCTCGCGGTATTGTAGTATCCTCCAAACTCAACACTCCACAGGGATTCGTCAAACTCTGCCTGCACCTTCACCGCTGCATCTAAGTACGCAGTCGCTCCAGCTTGGTGCAAGTCCAACAGCGCTTTGACGAACAGGGCGTAATCTTCCGCCTGGGCCAACACCGAGGGATTACCCTCGTAATTGAGTCGGTGGAATCGCCCGTTTTCCCACTGATGCTGCAAAATGAAATCTGCTGCCCGACATGCCAAGGCTAAATAGTCCCGGTTCTCGAAGGCAATCGAGGCTTGCGCTAACCCCGAAATAGCGAGACTGTTCCACGCGACGATCGCTTTGGTATCGGTGACCGGGGGAATCCGTCCGCTCCACTTGCGGGTTTTCGCCTCACGGTTATTGCGGGCGGGTGGAAATGGCTTCTCTGCGTCCGCACCTTCGCCGTAGCGCAGTGCGAAGAGTTTTGCCAGTGCTGCTTCTACTGTATCGTCGAGTTCTCCCCCACGACGGCGTTGTAGGACGTTGCTGCCCTCAAAGTTCCCCGCATCCGCAATGTCGAAGGCATCGGCTAAGGCTGCATACTCTCGATCGCTGAGATGCTGGCGCAATTGTATGTCTTTCCAGACATAAAACGTTCCTTCTTCCGGTTCTCGCTCCGAGGAGGTCGAGAAACTGTCAGCGTCTTGTGCGGCGTAGAAATAGCCTTCTGGCGCAGTCATTTCGCGTTTGAGCCAGTTAACGGTCGATCGAACCGCTCGATCGAACGACGGATCGCACAGTCCGAGCCGCCAGAGATTTGCGAGATATTCCAAGATCTGCCCGTTGTCGTAGAGCATTTTCTCGAAATGAGGAACCGTCCAAGTTGCATCGACGGTGTAGCGATGGAAGCCACCGCCGACATGGTCGAAGATCCCGCCGAGGGCTAAGTCAAACCCTCGTTGTTGGCAGATCGATCGGGGCTCGACGCCTTCGCCGAGGTCGAAGCGCACGCCCCGCAAGGCTGTTTCGGCATAGGGCATCATCGGAAAGCAGGGGGCGCGGCCTTCCGGCTCGATAATCTTCGTGCTGACGTACAATCCCCGCTCGAGTAACGCCGCCTCGAATAAGGATGTATCGCCAGCTACTTCTAGATCGGCAGGTATTGTCACCGATCGATCGAGGCTCTCGAGCATATCGGACTCGATTTGTTTCAATTTATCTTTCTGGGTGTCGTAGTACTGTCGGAGTTGCTGCAACACGTTTAAAAAACCCGGTCGTCCGTAGCGTGGCGTTAGCGGAAAATAAGTTCCTCCATAAAACGGGACTAGGGTTTCGGGAATCAAAAACACGTTGAGCGGCCAACCACCTTGGCCGACCATCAACTGCAACGTTTGCATATAGATGCTATCGAGATCGGGACGTTCTTCACGATCGAGCTTGATCGGGAGAAAATTATCGTTCGTGTAGGCAGCAATTTGCGGATCGGAAAATGCTTCTCCTTCCATGACCGTACACCAATGACAGCTCGAGTAACCGATCGACAAAAAAATGGGTTTGTCTTCACGACGGGCTATCTCGATGGCTTCATCACACCACGGCCACCAATCAATTGGATTTTCAGCGTGTTTTCGTAAATAAAGACTTTGGGCGTTTGCCAAACGGTTCGCCATTGTTATTCGCTCCTGGGCAAGGTTTCAAGTCAATCCAAAAAATCAAAGACTTTCTAGAAAAACACAAGTTAGATCGAGTGTTTGGCTGTCAACCAATTTACTTTTACTCTTAAAATTTAAAGTACCTTTAAAGCTCCAGCCTGTGAATACTTCTATATTCTTTTACATCCTTTAATTCAGCCTATATACAATCACAGTTCGAGTCTAATCGACTATGTGGTACAGAGCGATTTTAAGTGTAGGTTCCCAATCTCGAACATTTCTCGCTCAAAAAAAATGGGTTTTTATTATTGTAGACGCTTGACAACACTCGATCGAGTCCAATCTCAAAACCCCGCCAGGGATGTGGTGAGGATTATCTCCATCACCCATCCGACAACTCACGATCTCGATCGAGCTGTTCTAACCGTTCCCAATACTCTGCTTCCGACACGACATGACTCGGGCATTCTACACGATCGAGAAAGACTAAACCCTCCAAATGGTCGAACTCGTGCTGAAAAATTCGCGCCACAAAATCCTGTAAAACTCGACGTTGCAAATATCCCCCTCGATCCCAGTATTCCACCTCAATTTCCCGATATCGCGGTATCCACCCCCGTTTTCCCGGAACGCTCAAACAACCTTCCCAGCCAAATAACCGCTCGTCACTGTAACGGACGACTCGAGGATTGGCCATGGCCGTCGGTTCCATCATCGGTGCATCCGGATAGCGAGGATTGGGACGGGAGGCCACCACCACCAACCGCAGCGATCGACCGACCTGCGGCGCAGCCAGTCCGACCCCATCAGTGGCGAGCGTTGTCGCCAGCATCTCATCGATCAGAGTCTGGATTTGCGGATCGTCCACATCTGAGATCGATGATGCCACCTCCCGTAAAATGGGATTTCCCAGTCGAACAACCTCCATCCTCACTTCACTCCTTGACTTGAGTCCTCACTCGCGGCAGCTCTCCCAAACGCACCGAGATCGAGAGCGTCTTTTCGCCCCGCATCACTTCAACGTCGATCGATCGGCCGACCTCGCTTTCACTCACAATTTGCTGAACCGCCTCCGAATTCGCAACCGGACGGCCGTCCAATTTCAGGATAGCGTCTCCCGCTTGAATCCCCGCCCGATCCGCTGGAGATCCCGAGATGACTCGCACGACCAGTATCCCTTCCTCGATCGAAATTTGCTCGGGAAGCCAGGGATGGCGCACCTCCTCCCAATTCATCCGCTCGTCGATCGTCAGCATCCGAATTCCCAAATACGGATGTTCCGCTTTTCCCGTTTCGACGAGCTGTCCCGCGACCCGCAACGCCGTTTCAATCGGAATTGCAAATCCCAGTCCTTGCGCCCCTTCACGAATTGCCGTATTCATCCCAATCGCTTCACCTAGCGCATTAATCAACGGGCCTCCAGAATTTCCCGGATTAATGGCTGCATCCGTTTGCAGAAAGCCCACGCGCTTATCTGGAACGCCCACATCGCGGCTGCTGCGTCCCGTCGCACTGATAATACCCAACGTTACAGTTCGGTCGAGACCCAACGGATTTCCAATCGCAATCGCCCACTCTCCCGGTTTCAAATCTGTCGAACGTCCCAACGGAATCGCTGGAACGTTCGTCGCTTGGATTTCGACGACAGCAACATCCGTCATTCGATCGGCACCGAGTACCGTTCCATCAAGCGCTCGTCCGTCTGGAAGAATAACCTTCACCGTTTCGGCATTTCCCACCACGTGAGCGTTCGTCAGAACGTGACCCTCCCCGTCAATAACGAAGCCCGACCCCACTCCCCGTTGTGGGCGAGGCGTTAACTCGGGCGTTCCACCGAACCAACCGGGCGGTAACGGCTCTTCAAATCGATCGAGTGTTGGAGATTCTACCGTCGACATCATTTCGATCCGCACCACAGACGGTTCGACGCGACGGACGGCTCGCTCGATGAAATTCGGATCGGTGACCCCTGCAAACAACGAGTTTTCCGTTGCCAACAGCGGCTTGTGCTGCTGCCACAGCCAAGCTCCTATACGCTCTCCAACGGTTACGGCAGCCACACCAACGAGGAAAACGCCAAAACCGACTGCTAGTTTCGTCCCGACAGATGGAGATCGTTCCCGAGACGGTGTCATAAATTTGGGAATTGCACTATCTCGTTACATTATAAAGATCGTGAAATAAAGATCGCGAAGGCGGATCGGATCGCCCCCAGCAATCGACTCAGCCACCCTCGTTATCGGCAAGGCGCGAGTCGGAAAAATCCCGACAACTCTCTCAAATTCCACCTCTGCTGAAGCCCAACATTTTCCATGACCGAAAATCCAAGCGAGCCTTACACACTCGGTTTCGACCCCGGCCGTGATAAATGCGGCGTTGCTCTCGTTCGAGGCAGCAAAACGCTACTCGAAAACACCGTGGTTTCCTCCGAACTCGCGATCGAAACCCTTCGATCGATCTGTCAACGCTATCCCGTCACCACCCTCGTCATCGGAGATCGAACCACCTCCCAACACTGGCAGCATCAAATTACCGCAGCCTTACCCCATTGCTCGATCGTGCGTGTTGACGAACACAACAGCACCCTCGAAGCACGCGATCGATACTGGACAATGTATCCACCCCGAGGATTATCCCGTATAATTCCAGCAGGAATGCGCGTTCCTCCAAGGCCGATCGATGATATCGTAGCTATTCTGCTCATCGAACGCTATCTAAGTCGCTCCTGACGACGGATGAATTTAAACTTTCAACATCGAGTCGGACTCATCTCCGGTTGTCTTATCGCCGCATCGGTCGCCCTCGCGTTCGCGCTCGGCTCTTGTAGCCGAACCGAACACCAACCACGGGAGTCCACAGCACACACCGATACAGCACACACCGAAACCGACACCCAACTGACAGCCAGCTCGTGGTGGTCGCAGCAACTCGCACAAACTGGAACGCAAACGAACGCCCAATACGTCGAAGCGATCTCTCGAGGACAACACAACCTCGAAGTCGGACACTACACCGATGCGATCGCCGACTTTAGCAAAGCGATCGAACACCTTCCCAGCAGCGCCCTCGGCTACCACGGTCGAGCGTTAGCCAAGCTTAAGGTCGAAGACTACCACGGTGCCGTAGCCGACCTCAGCCACACCATCACACTCGCTCCGGACGACGAGCGAGCTTACGGAAACCGAGGCAGTGCCTACCAAAAACTCGGCGAATACGCTGAAGCCCTCGAAGACTACAACCGAGCGATCGAAATCGTTCCCAGCTACACCGTTGCCTACTTCAATCGTGGCAGTCTTTACTTCGAGCTAGGCGAATACGCCCGTGCCTTGCACGATTTCAACCAAACCGTTATTTTGAACCCCCAATCGGCAAAAGCTTTCTACAACCGAGGTATGGTTTATGCCAACCTCGGAGATCGAGATGCCGCCGTGGCCGATCTCGAAACCGCCGAAGCCCTCTTCCGCCAACAAGACGACTTTGCTGCCTCTGCCTTGGCCCTCGAGGCCATCGACGCACTCAAAAACGGCTCGTTTCAAGCCGCTCGCCCCCTGCTCGGCAAACGGGCCTTTAAATTCTAGTCGAGCCGACGACGGACGCACTCCGATCGGCAACTCGTCGTTGTCCCCAAAGATGGAGCGGGGCGCGTCAACCCGTATGATGGATTACGTGGCAAATCTGTGGATTCTGTGGCATGGGAACTGTTTGGGAAATCGACTTTTACTCCCGTCCGCTCGTGGACGAAAATCAAAAAAAGCGATGGGAACTGCTCGTCTGTGAAAGCCCCCTCAGCGTTCGGCGATCGCCGGACACGCTCTTTCGCTACGCCCAATATTGTCCGAGCGATACCGTGAACTCCGAGTGGCTCGCCCAGGCGTTACGAGATGCCATCGATCGAGCGCCCGCCCCCCCGAGCATCATTCGGTTTTTCCGGCGGCAAATGAACAATACGATCGTCAGAGCCTCTAAAGAACTGGGCATCGACGCCCGACTCGGCCGCCGAACGTTTGCCCTTCATCAGTGGTTAGCAGAGCGCTTGAAAACCGTCTATCCCCTCGATCCCGGCTATCAAGCGTCCGCCCTCAGTTCGCCCTCCGTGCGCTACCAACCTCAAGCACCCCAACCCTTGCCAGACGCTCTCGAAGGTCAAAAATGGGCGTTCGCAACGTTGTCCGCGGAGGACTTTGCCGATCTGCCCGACTGGGATATCGACTTTGGCGAATCCTTTCCCCTCGAACTCTTCTCGATCGAATCCGACACTCGTATTCCCGGTGTCATTATCTTTTCTCCCCGTGCCTTTCCCCTGGCAGCTTGGCTATCGGGTTTGGAATTGGATTTTCTCAAGTTCGCAGCGACCCCGAGTCCGCAACTTCTCCTAGAAACTGGGGCCGATACCCGTTGGATTTTGGCCAACGTAACGGGCGATCGAACCCTTTCAGAAGCCCGAGGATTTGAATCCTTTAAGCAAGCTGCCTGCGGCGTTCACTTTTTGGCGATCCAAACCAATCCCGAAACCGAATCCTTTGCGGGATTTTGGCTGCTATCGGAACTCGACCTCGCCGACGGAAATCGGTCTTCGGGTTAGCGTCGTCGCGTAACTCAGGGCGTAGCCCTGTCGATTGTCCCTTGCTTCCGCTCATGGTAGAAGAACTCCTAGATCTATCGCTTCGCGCGGGTGCTGAAGCCGCTGAAGTTTTCCAATCGCAATCGCACACGCGACCGGTTTACTTTGAAGCCAACCGCCTCAAACAACTTGAAAGTGTTGAGTTAGAAGGACTTGCCCTACGGCTGTGGAAATCGGGGCGACCGGGTTTAGCCGTGGCCTACGGTGATGTGTCCCTCCAGGATTTAGTCGATCGAGCGCTTGCCATTAGCTCTCTGAACGCTCCTGAGTTCGTCGAATTGAGCGACGATCGAAATGCCAGTTATCCCGACATCGGAGATCCCGTTCCCGTCGAACAACTCGTCTCGTGGGGCCGAGAAGCCATCGATCTCATCCGTAACGAGTACCCCGAAATTCTCTGCACGGCCGCTTGGGATTGTGAAATCGAAAGTACCCGTCTGATCAACACCCACGGACTCGACTGTAGCTATACCGACACCACCCTCAGCAGCGATCTCGCAGCAGAATGGGTTCGCGGCGACGACTTCTTGAGCATTTGCGACGGCCAAACCCAACGCGATCGACTCGACCCGAAACAACTCGCACGCAAAATCTTGCAAAGACTCGCCTGGGCGCAAGAAAACGTCTCGCCTCCAGTCGGTCGAGTTCCCATCCTCTTTACCTCTAAAGCCGCCGATTTGCTTTGGGGAACCGTCCAAGCTGCACTGAATGGCAAACGCGCCATCGAAAAGTCCTCGCCTTGGTGCGATCGATTGGGGGATCGAATTCTCTCGCCCCTCCTCACCCTCTCCCAACATCCCGATATCGGCCCCTACAGCTGTCCGTTTGACGACGAAGGCACCGCGACCCGACCCATTGTTTTCATCGAAGAAGGAATTCTCAACCTGTTTTACACCGATCGACGGGTCGGCCGCCTCTTGGGAAGTGGTAGCACGGGCAACGGATTTCGTCCTGGCTTAGAAGGCTATCCGACCCCCGGCCTGTTCAACCTGATCGTCAAACCGGGTTCGGGGTCTCTCGACGATCTCATCGCACAACTCGACGACGGTTTGATCGTCGATGAAATGCTCGGTGGCGGCGGGGGATTATCCGGCGATTTCTCGATCAATGTGGCCCTCGGCTATCGCGTGAAAAATGGAACGGTTGTCGGTCGGGTCAAAGATACGATGGTTTCGGGAAACGTCTACACCGCCTTACGGGAAATCGTTCAGCTGGGTGGAGATGCGATTTGGAACGGTTCCTGTTACACCCCCTCTCTTACGGTAGAAGGACTTTCCGTGACCGGACGGAGTTGAGATGAGGAGGTGATTTGAGATCGTCAAGCCATCAGGTCATCTCCTCCTATCCCCATCAAAGCTTCCCGACCCAATCGAGCAGATAGTGGGCGAGTTGCAACTTCGTGCAGGAGTCAACGGCGCTTTGATTGCCGTCAGCATCGATAAAAACGGCCGGGTTCGTGTCGCTGCCGAATCCTGCATTCGGTACGTCGATGGGATTGGCAACGATGGCATCGAGCTTTTTGCGACGGAGCTTTTCTAAAGCGGGCGTAACGATATCCCCCGTCTGGGCAGCAAATCCGACCAGTCGCTGGTGAGGTTGCTTGCGTTGCGCTAACTCGGAGAGGATATCGACGACGGGAACTAAAGGCAAAGCCTCGGGCAGTGCGTCTTTGGGGAGTTTGCGACCGTACTTTTGTGCGGGCTTGACATCGGCAACGGCCGCCGTCATTACTGTCCAGTCAGCATCGGGGAAGCATTCGAGAAGATGTTCGTGCATTTCTTCGGCGTTCGTGACGGAAATGGCACGAATACCGGTCAGATCGGCGACCGCTTCCGATGTCACCGAACCGTAAACCAGCGTCACTTTCGCACCCCGATGGGCGGCTGCTTTTGCGATCGAAACGCCCATTTTCCCCGTGGACGGATTGCCGATAAACCGTACTCGATCGAAATACTCGCGGGTTCCTCCCGCACTGACGAGAACGTGTCGTCCGACCAAATCCTGCTTTCCGCCTGCGTGCAGCAGTGAAGCAATGTGAGTGACGAGGTTCGACGCTTCGGCCATGCGTCCGACCCCTACACGATCGCAGGCCAAGCGACCGGCTTCTGGGAAAACACCGTGAAAGCGTTCGTCTTGTCGCAATTGTTGCCAATTCCGCTGCACTGACGCCTGTTCCCACATATCGGTATTCATGGCCGGGGCCAATAAGACGGGACAGGTGGAAGCCAGCACGACATTCGTTAGAAGATTGTCAGCCAGCCCGTAGGTCAGCTTGGCTAGGGTGTTTGCCGTTAACGGCGCGATGACGATCAGCTCGGCCCACTCTCCTAACTCGATATGGAGTGGACGGCTGTGGATGGGTTGCCAAAAATTTTCGTCCGTGTAGGCAGGATGTCGGCACAGTGTGGCGACCGTCAGCGGTGTGACGAACGCCTGCGCCCCTGACGTCAAAACAGCGCGAACGTCTGCACCGTTTTTTGCCAGGGTCGAAATCACTTCACAGACCTTGTAGGCTGCAATACCGCCCGTTAGTCCGATGAGAACTCGTTTTCCGGTCAAAGTTGACATTGAAGCGTTGAAACGAAATTGTTGCCTGCGATCGGCTAACTTTCGTCGCAGTCTTCAAATTCTAGTAGATAAGTGTAAGGTTCGACGAGTTCCGGGCGGTGAAACGCAATCGCTCGCAACAGATGCCAGTCCTTAAGACCCTCAAACGGATTGTTGTAGGCGTCTGCATCGAGACGATCGGCCAGGGTTTTGACATCGGCTGCGGTGACAGCCGACAGATGTTCGCGAGATAAACTTAACGTCGTCATTGCTTTCGCCTCCCTAGGGTCGAACGGACACATTAGGGACGTTTCCCTCTCTCCGTTTTCTATCTTACCCTCGATCGAGAGGCGATCTCGTCTTGAGTTCACGTTTCGCAACACCCAGCCGATTATGAAACTGGCAAGTTGGGGGGGCAAACGTCGAGGACGAAATGACGTAATAACTCGACTTCTTGAGGACAAATTTGATGTTCTATGTTGAATTCTCGGTAGTTGACGATTGCGCCGAGTTCGCTCAAAACATCTTTGGCGTGTCGGGCAGCGACGACGGGGACGATGGGATCGCGACGACCGTGCATCAGAAGAATGGGAGGAAGATTTTCGGGCTGTTGGGGTCGATCGAGGAGGTAGCCACTCATGGATACTAACCCCGCTAAGGGATAGCAAAATCCCAAGTCGAGGGTCATCGCACCGCCTTGGGAAAATCCGCCGACGATCGTTCGGGACAGGGGAACTCCCGTGCGGGCTTCGAGTCCGTCCAACCATTGGGTCAGTTGCTCTCGACTTTCGGACAGTCCGCACCGGGATTCGGTCTCCAAGTCATACCACATTTTGCCCCCGGGAGCGTAGGGGTGGGGGAGTGGTGCGTCGGGACAGAGATAGAAATAATCTGGTAAGTTCAAAAGCGGAAAGAGAGAGGCTAAGTCGCGAGCGTTTGCTCCCCAACCGTGGAGGAGGACAATCGCGCCAACGGGCTTTCGGTCAGTCTGTGGCGCAATCTCGATCGCTTCGAGGGACACGGTAGTTTTCTCCGAATAACGACTGTGGCGAGATCGACCGTTGCGCTGGGCAACAGGACAATCCGATTGCCATCCTAACTTGTCCCTTACCTCTCCGTAGGAGATGTGATGAGATGAATCGTCACGATGCTCTGCATCCATTGTCGAAGGTTACGCCTCTTCTGATTTTCGATCGTCCCCTTTTCTAAAGCGATGACTCACTCAACCCGTCAAGACGATTCCGCTGAGATGACGATCGATCCGTTCGATCGATCCAATGCTGACAATCCGTTTTTGAACGAAAATACCACTGGGAATTCTTCGACGAAATCGCCGTCTCCCGAGCGGCTTGCAATCCCCGCGAAACCGCTATCTTACCGGGATTTAGTGGCTTGGGCGCGAGAAACTGAACGCGACTGGACGGGTCACTGGAGTGCGACCCAACACCGCTTCGCCGAACTCGAACTCGAACAGGAAGCGCGTTTGGCAGCCGAACGTCGCAGGTTGTGGCTGGAGTGGGGATTGTTGATTTTTGTGATTTTGGCGATGGCCAGTCTTTCGCTGTTACGCTTTCTACCCCGTTGGGAATTGGCGGGACGCTCGATTCAAACGTCTGAAGAGGAGCTTTCCGTGGGGAGTTCCCCAACACCCACTCCGACTCAATTCTCGGCATCACCCCCCGAAGATCGGACTCGGAAAACACCTCGATCGACTCAAGTTCCACAACAACAAACGTCTTCTTCAACGCCTCCGATCGATCGATCTTCTGCGGATTCTCTCGATCCGGCGAGGGGTTCAGATACGGCTGTCTCGGATACGATTTTCTCAGATGCGGTGAGGGGATGGGACTCTTCGACAGCGTTCGATCGAGTTGACGAACCGTCTGGGGAGTCTTGGGCGCAAGACTACAGTTGGGAACGCGAGGCTGGAGCGTCGGAAATGGGGACTGGGACGGTTCCCGATCGCCCGACTGATGACACTCGAATGACGGAAGACACTTCGGTCGTTCCCATCTCACCTGACGGTCGAAACTGGGGCTTTGCGATAACAGTCGCCGATGATGCTGCTTTGTATGCGGTGGGGAAAGCTGGGGCGAAAGTGACGGTCGCTTGCGGCAATATCCCCGGAGAGGGTCTGATGATGGCCATGACGAGCGAAAGCTTACCGCACTATGAGTTTCGAGCGCTGAATCTGAGTGTTTGTTATCCAGGAGTCTATCAGGCTGGCGAACCGGTTGCTACCGTTGCATCGGGTGGAGAGGCGACGGGCGATCGCTTTTACTGGGATGTCAGATGGAACGGGCAATCGATCGATCCACCTCGTTGGTCGATCGAGTCGGTTTTGAAACGAGACTTTTTTGTCGATTCCTACTCGAAATCGGAAAACTAAATTCACAAAATAGACATTTGGTGTTTGTTGTTTTGGGTATAAAATGTTTCTGCGGAAGCATTCAAACTATAGGTCTTGGTCGCAGCTATGCTTCGAGAGCAATGACTTGAAAAAGTTGAAAGTCAAACAAGACGAGATCGATAAACTTATCGATCCTGGGATTTGAAAGCTTTCCCCAATCGAAAACTTGGAATGTTAATTCGAGATGCCCCCGTCAAGATCGATACATCAGTACTGTGACAAACCGATCGTTCGGAATATAACAATGTCGCTCGGCAATAATCTAAAAATCGACCCATTATTGATTTCGTGTATTTTTGCGCTTTTCTTTTCAAAAAAACAGATAAGCTATAGATATCTCAATTTGGCTCGACGGCATATAACTCAATCCACAGGCACGTTCTGCTAACATGACTCAGCGGCCGATCCGGGACACATCTACCATTCAAAACGCCCAAACGATTTCCAGTTCGGCGCGTCGTTCCAAAAACCCCTATCTCGAAACTGATACCGATAGAGATCGATCGAATTTCGATCGATCTCCCTCATATCGCACCGTCCCCATCTCGCGATCTCAAGTTTCTGACACACCTCGATCTTTTCGTTATCCTCCCGCTTCCCATAGCTCCTCCTTACACGCTTGGGCGCGAGAACTTCAAGCCGAACGGGAAACCCAGTGGCAAGCCACCCGAGATCGACTGGCCGAACTTAAAGCTCAACCAACCATTCAGCTCTCTAACGCACCGCTTCACCTCTGGTGGGAACTCGTCGTTTTATTTCTCGCCGCCTTGGGCATCAGCTGGGGATATATCAAATTCTCGCCGCAACTAACTGAAGAACCGACGCCCTCCATTCCCTCGATCGCTTTTCAGCCAACCCTACCAACCTCCGAACCCCTTTCCGAACCTCTGCTGACCCTGCCCTCTGACGATCGAAAAGTTCGCCAAAAAGAGGAAGACGCTCTGCCGCCAACGATCCCCTTCGATCGAGCGAAAACTCCCCTGACACAAACGACAAAGGGCTTGAAAACAGCCCTAAACGGGATCGCCAAAAAACTTCCTCCCGATCTCGAACTTCCCGTCAAGCACAACCAGCGCATCGCCGGATATCGCGTCACCGACGTATTTTTACCCTGTCAATCCCCAGACAGTTCTGACTGTCGCGGCGTTCACCCCGTCAGCGGTGCTTATAACGTTCCGCATTGGGGCGTCGATGTTGCCATGCCTTACGGTGCCCCCCTGCGAGCTGTGGGCAAAACCGATACGTCGGTCACCGTCAGCTGTACGTACAAAGCCGGTGGAGGACTGGCAGCGATTATGACGAGCGATAGTTTTCCCGAATACGAATTTCAGGCGTTGCACCTCAGCGACTGTTTGTCGGGAACTTACACAGCTGGGGAGATCGTAGCCACCGTTGGCACGAGCGGCGGAGTCACCGGCCCGCACCTTCACTGGGAAGCAAAATTATACGGACGACGCATCGATCCGCCGCGCTGGTCGATCGAGTACGTCATCAAAGGCGATATCGTGTTAGAAATCCCCAAAAAGTACACCTATTAACGGTTCTGCTTGAGAACTTTGAAACTCGATGGACAAACCCGATAAAACCCTAGAACGCCTGCAAAAAATCAAGGCGGCAAAAGACAAGTCGCACCAAGACCGTCAGGGAAACGAAAAAGGCCTCTACATCCTGTTTACTGGATTGGGAAAAGGCAAAACGAGCAGTGCGATGAATTTGGTCTATCGTCACCTAGCCCACGATCGAGCCGTCGCAGTCGTACAATTTGTCAAGAACTCGGACGCTTATCCCGACGGCGATCGAATTTTCCTGACGAAACTCCGAGACAACGGCTTTCCCGTGAAAATTCACACGCTCGGGGGTGGATTTAGTTGGGAAACGCAAAATCCCCAACAGGATCGAGAAATGGCAAACGCCGCATTAGAGCAAGCCAAGTCTTATCTTGTCGATCCCGATATTTCTCTCGTCGTTCTTGACGAAGTGCATATCGCACTGAAAAACGCGCAACTGGATCTCGAAGTGGTATTAGAGGTTATTCGCAGTCGTCCGCAGCTGTGCCACGTCGTGACAACGGGACGGTACGCACCGCAAGCACTCATCGACGAAGCGGATTTGGTGACAGAAATGACTCGAGTTAAACATCCCATTTCTCAGGGAATTCCAGCCCAGATCGGGATCGAGTTTTGAGGTTACGAGGCAAAGGAGTTAAACGATCGCATTCTCGCGCCTCATCGCACGATCGATGAAATGTCTTGTTGCCATTGTTGGGGATTATTGACTAACCAAGCACCCGCATCTGTTCCGTCAGAACTGGCAAATTGGACGTAAAGCAACTGGCGACCTAAAATTCGCTTCCCGAGGTGAGAGTTGACTAAATCGACTTGCTCGATCGTATTCAAGGGGATACTAATATCCTCTCGTTTGACCAAGCGACTAAACCAAAGTTCTTCTCGGGTAAGCACTAAAACTCCATTCCCTCGGATCTGAAAATTTCCACGGGATTGTAGACCGAAGAAATTTGCTTTAACATCAGAGCGTACGATTTGCGCTGAAGTAAATTGTTCCTGCATTCGCTCCAGACCAGTTCGTTCCATCCAGTTGAAAAAGGTACTAAAGAAAACGAACAGCGATCCACCGACGATGATGAGGACGAAAACGGTAATCGCTAACCCGAGGAATAACCCGCTCATTACTGGTGCTTTCTGAGGATCTGACATCACAATCTAAGCTTAGTCTAAGTTTCAAAGATATTCAAGAAGTGTTCGGAATTTTTCTGAAGCATTACATTTTAAAATTTGTGGAGAATCTTCAGCAGATGAAAGCACTTCATGCTGACTTCTAAGATCGGTTCAATGCCAGTTCTCGCTGACGCTTGACCGAGAGTTGATGGACGAGTTCTTTTGACGAAAATTGGGGACGACGAAATTCTAGAGGCGGATCGACAGTATTCGGTTTGATGGCTAATCCTAGATAAAATCGCTCGTCTGACAGGGCAATTCCGGTATCGAGAAAGCGTTGTAAGATCCGTTCGATATCTTTTGGATCGAGAGATTCCCCAGGGGTTCCTCGAAGATTTTTACAGATTTGTTTGAAGGTCGTCGGCTTTTCAATGGCTCGATACACGCTGGCTTCTGCTGGGTTGAATATCCAAGTTGTTTCTTTGTCCCAACGGGTATCTTCAACCCACAATTCCTCAGTGGGAAGTTTATGATAATTCAAGCGAGGTAATTCAGATGAAGTGCGCCAAACCTGAATCCAACGCAGTACAGCTTCGACAACTCCATCATAGGCTTCATCCTCTAAAGTATCTTTCCACTGCGCCTCAAAATAGTAGGCAACTTGGGCGATATCAATATGTTTTTTTGGGAACAGTCCCTGATACCAAGCTGCCGGTTTGAGATGTTCGATCCACCGCCCTGCTTCGTAAAAATAGGGACTGAAGCGATGACACTCGACTTTAGGAGATCCCCCGGCCGGCGGCATGAGATGAACTAAGTGGGGAATCCAAGCTTCCATTTCCTGATAATCTTGGTAGGTTTCCCCCGGAATGCGAATCAGATTGTTCCAATTCATTAAAATGCCAGATTCACGACACCACTTCATAAAACAAATGTTTTGAAGTGCTGTTGTCCCTTTATTCATCAACTTGAGGAGATGATTGGACAAGCTCTCAATTCCGGGTTGGACGCGGGTAATGCCCGCATCTGCCAAGCCTTGAATTTGTTCGCGGCTCAAGGTAATACGAACTTCGTAAAAGATGTTGATGTCTTCTCCAAAGGGTTTGTTTTTGAGCGTGGGAATTAAACTTTGGAAATAACGGGTTTGCAAAATGTTGTCAGTCGCATGATACGATCGAGCGATCGGATAACGCTTGGAAAAATGCTCTAAAATGCCTAAAACGTTTTCTGAAGATTTTGCCCGGTACGTAATTCCCTCTGCATTGAGTCCGCAGAAGGTACAGTGACGTTTTTGTCCCCACCAACACCCCCGAGAACTTTCAAAGGGAAGAAATAGTATCTTTTGCCATTGAGGAATGTCGGTTAATCCGACGGCTGCTGCATCGGTGAAGAAGTCATCAAAGTTAGGCGGAGGTAAGGCATCGAGGGTTTGTTCGCTGACCGGTTGATAGGGGGCAGATTCTCGAACTTCTTCGCTCCCATGACGGTACAAAATTCCTTGTAATCCTTCTGGCGGTTTGCCATCGAGGAGAGCTTGGAAGAAAGGAACGATCGCATCATCGGTTTCTCCCACCGACACGGCATCAATCCAGGGAATTTTCTCGATCAGTTCCCAACCCATTCGATCGTGGAAGCAAGCTCCCCCGTAGGCCAGTTTAACGTTGGGGAATTCCTGCTTGAGCCGCCGTCCTAAAGCGAGGGATGCGATCGTTTGAAAAAAGGTGCAGCTAAACGCAACAACATCGACATCTCCAGTCGCTCGCAGCCTAGCGACACATTCGTCGACGAACGCCGGAACGACTTGTTGGCGAACCAGTCGCAGCCAAGCTTTGGGGTCGGAGACTTTATGGATTCCGCTAATTTCTTCACTACAAAGGTCTAAAAACTCTTCGGTAGGCAAACCGACAGATTTCCCCCAAGCTTGTTCCGCAAACAACCACTCGCTGATTTGAGTTTGTACCCCTTTGAACAGAGCTACACTTTCGTAAGATCCAAAGCCAATGCGTTGAGCAAAGTGGAGGTTAAAGTGATGGACTCGACAGGGAATTCCCACTTCAGCTAATTGGGCTTTAAATAAACTCAAGGCGAGAGGGGGATGGGTGATGGAGCCAAAGGGCATATAGATAAGATGAAGCATGACTCAGAATTGATACGCAACCAATTATGTAAAATCCAATGTAAGACTTAATCCAAAACTCAAAATTCAGTTGAGTTGAGTTAGATGTTAGCGTGATTCTAAAACGACAATTGAGATCGGGACGTTGATGCAACGTCCCGACTTGAAGAAGGGCAAAACTATTCGATTAACGCTCGTCCTCTAAATAAACGGAACGATGGGAATAATGTCGATCGCACAAGCATCTGCCACACAAGCATCTGCCGGACAGAGGTTAACGGCACAAGCATTAGCAGCACAGGCATCTGCATTACAGGCATCGAGTCCCCCAGCGGCTGCACCGCAAGCAGCGAAATTGCAAACTGCCCCACCGCAAGCATCTGCACCACAAGCCCCAGCCACGCCAAAGGCTGCACCGCAAGCGGCTGCACCGCAAGCGGCTGCACCGCAGCCGTCAATATTACAAGCGGCTGCCGCACAAGCATCTGCACCACAGGCCAATAAACTTCCTATAGCTGCACCACAAACGGTTACACCCGCAGTGACGCCCCCAGCTGCTGCCACTGCACAGGCTGCGATTCCCGTGGCAGCAACTCCACAGGCATTGAGGACAACTGCCGCAGCTCCACAGGCTGCCGCTCCGCAGAAATCTGCATAACAAGCTGCGGCTCCACAGGCTGCTACCCCAGCTGCCGACCATTTAGACACTGCGGCTCCACAGGCTGCCGCTCCACATGGACCACTGCTTAGATAGAAGTCGAGATGAGTTTGGAAATCTGGGTGATCGATGACGGTATCGATGGTGAAGGTTTCCCAAGTTTTAACTTCAGTGGCACGATAGCTCACATTCCAATCACCACCGGATTCAGCTGTTAAGTAGCGAACCCGATCGATCGATTGGAGAGCAATTGGGTCTCCTTTGGAGACAAAGTGTTTGCTTTGGGTTTGGCCTGCCCGGACAATGTAGAACTTTTCACCAGATTGGAGGTTGTCATACTGAGCAACTGCATTATTTGAATAATCCAAGGCAGTTATATACTTACCATGGACTTGGCTTTTGAGGGCAACAACGTCACCGTAAGATACCAAGCTGTTATGACTGGTGTTCCCAGCCCGAATCACCTCAAATTTTTCCCAGCTTTGGTCTTGGGGTTGTTGATTGAGATTCCCGTTGCGATCGGCAGATATCCAACGACCGTGAACGGTTTTGAGGCTAATCGTGCCACCGAAAATCAGGACATCCTTGGGAATAACAATTCCAGTTGCTTTGACCACAATGCTAGAGGCCATGTCGTTGAATCCATAGGGTCCGAGAAAGCTAGCATCTTCGCTGAAAACTTTGTAACTTCCCGTAAAGTTGGAATGCTCGAACACCGTGACTTGTAGGCCGTGAGGGATTTTGATAGAACTGAGGCGATCGTTGCCAAGTTCCGAAATTTGCTCCAGATTGTATCGTCCAACACCCAGGGCTAGACGCTTGCCAGTATAGCTTCCGTTTTCAAATAAGGTGGCAACCTTCTCCACCAGCACTCCGGACGTTTTATCGTTGAAGTCATTGCCCACATAGGGCGTATCGCTGGTGAACATTTTTTGGTTACCCCGGAAGTTTTCGTGTTCGAACAGTGTGACTCGCAAACCTTCCGGAACTTTAACAGAGCTGATTTGATCGTTGCCAAAAATCAGATCGTCCAGGTTATAAGACCCTAAGCCCAATTCTTGACTGGCACCACCATAGTTACCGTGTTGGTATACGGTTGCCCTCAGATCGACCATCACGTTTTTGGGAAGCACTTCACTGAGAACCCATTGTTGAGCTTCCGATCCATTGGATGAAAATTGTTGAATGGGGGTATTCTCATCGATCGATCCCCCTCGCACATCCATGACCAGGTTGCTATTGACATTTGTAATCTTGTAGGCAACGTTACTGACTTCTGTTAAACGCCATTTTTGATTGTCACCGCCGTGGAGCTGCCAAACGATGAGTTGCTCTCGCCAGCTAGTACTCGAACCAGGCACGTCAATCACTCGGTCGTCATAAACAGATTGGATCGTGAAAGTGTTGTCGGAATTGGGAGCGATTATCCAACGTTGGCGTTCGCTTCCGTCCCAAGGTTTTTGAACGAGTCTACCCTGCGAATCAACTGTCAGCGCCAAGGTACTTCTGACCGACGTGATGGAGTAGATTCGATCTCGATTGATATCCAATCCCGGTGCGTTGGCCGAATGAGAAACCAGTGGTTCAACAACAAATTGCACAGTCTTGCTCCTCGTGAATTAGAAGTTAATAGAAATCCGTGAAATTTTTGGTCGCGCCAATCGCAGACTCTTTCAAAGCCTTTCCAGCAGAACGACCCAACAGTGCGTCTCTCACTGTGGGTTTAACGAGCAGACAGGGTGTAGGTGGCCGCAATTTTGTCCGGTAAAGCTTTCCCCGGAAGGTAAACATCAGCGCAGAGTTCCGAGGGGTCTGTTTGAACTACCTGGGGATCGTAGTCGGCTTCCGTAATCGCCCCCATTTTCAACGCCCGCAGTAACAGCCGCTCCTTGATGTTGTATTTCCAACTGGGGCAAGGGAGAATTGCTGCTTCTCCCACTGTGTTTTGAGAGTGGACGAATTTGTAAGCGCAAGCTCCCGAGCAGTTGGGGAGAAGTTTGCAATTGCGGCAGGTTTCGTTGACAAAAGGACTCCAATCCAACCAAGCTTGGGTTTTTTCGTTGGCGCTCGTCTCTTTCATGTCAAAGATGGTGCCCACTTTGTGTTCTGGGAAGGTCACGGTATCCCAGCATTTGTGGATATCTCCCGTGGGGGTAATGACAAAGGCGTTGGGACGCACCGCACCACACACTCCGTGGAAACGAGGGGGATAAGGCAGAGGGGCCAGGCCTTTTTCAAATCCATAGCGATAGAGGTCGGCTTCTAAGCTGCCGTACTGTCGCTTGGTCATGCAATCGCCCGCGACGTTGTGGCATCCCTCCGTCATCGCTTCCACGGGGGCGAAGTACATTTGGAGATTTTTGCGGTGGTTTAATCCCATGTCCGCCAGACGATCGATCAGTTGGCGAATTTCAAGGTGGTTGCGTCGATCGATGTTGACCCGAATTGAAAAGACTAGAGGCACTCGATCGACGTTTTCTTTGAGGTTGGCGGTAATGCGCTCGAAGGTGGGTTTGCCCGTTCGCAACAGTCGCCGCAGGTCGTGATCTTTGGCATCTCCATCTAGGGTGACTTGTACCGTCCGCACCCGCCGTTGAGAGAGCGATTGAGCCATTTCTCGATCGAGGCGATAACCGTTAGTGACGATCGTCGCATCGTACTGAATCCGCCGTCGATCGCAGATTTCGATTAGACGATCGGAAAGGGATTCGATGACCTTGGGCTGTAGGAGAGGTTCGCCTCCATACCAAGCCACGTGGAGGCGATCGATACCAAAGCGAGAACGGTTCACAAAGTCCACGATGGCATCTTGCACGTCGGGACTCATAGTTGCACTGGGCTTGTCTTGACCTTGAAAACAGTAATCGCAACCAAAGTTACAGGATAACGTCGGTGCTAGGGTCAAAATCATCGTTCTGGGGTTGAAGCGATGAGCGGTGTAATACTCTTCGAGTAAACTCACTTCGTCGATTTCGTCTTGAACGAGATAACCGCCGTAGGCCAGGTTACACAGCACTGGATCGGCTAAGTCAACGTTTGCCCCTTCTGCGAGATCTCGGTATTTTTCTTGTTCGTGTTGGTTCCAAACGCTTAACGCTCCGCTGAAGCCGTTGTAGGCCAGTAGACGACCTTCGCGGAGGGGAACAAAGATGTTGTATCGAGAAGATTTCATAGATGGTAAGATGAGTTGAGTACGATCGGTAAGATAAAAGATAATTGGTCGGTCAACTTGAGATTTATCGGTCACGAAGTGTCAGAAAAGTTAGATTGTTATCGCCGATTGCCATCCCAGATGAATCGCCAATCCCTCATGTCTTAACTCTTAGACAGATGAACCCAAAACCTCAAATAGACGAGCAATTACGCCACACCTAGATCTTGGGATTCTAGGAATGTCATGGCTCGATTTAGGCTCGATCGAGCATCTCTCGCGTATTTAAATCTTAGGGATTGGAATACATTTTTACTTGTGGCGAATACTCTATAATAGTTATTGAACTATTGGGTTTTCTTTAGAGCTGCCACATATTTCTTTGTGGGCTTAATCGGTTGACTCCAAAACCTAAATTCAGTTTGGATTCGATATTACTAAAATTAGAGCCTTTTCAATCAAAAGTTTTTTTACACTTTCTTGAATATAAGATAATACTCTTTACAGAAAATGTTGTTTTATAAAAAAATATGTTAAGACTTGACAAAGTAAATCATAACACATGATAATTTGCTGGGTGAGAGCGATTGTAAAAAAATATTTTATTTTTTAAATATATAACTTAAAAGTAGAAAATTGGAGTCCCGGCGAGCGGTCTCACAACAACAAATAACTTTTTAGGGTCTTGAGTGTTTTGGGATTTGTATTTTCGATCTTCTAAATTTGGTGTACCGAAAACGATCGGATGTACCTGGGATATCTAAAAATTAAGCCCGAACAGCTCTCTCTCGCCTTTCAATTGGGGCGGTTTTCACGCAAGCACGCCATTTCAGCGAACTAATCCTCAAGATTCTGACCCACTTCGATCGAGGGTAGATAACCGGAGATTTCAGTACGAGCCACGTTCGCACTTCAATTGAAGAGAAGCCCGCGATCTCTCGATGACTCGATTTCGACTAAACGCGAATCGTACCGAAGCTAAATCTTATCGTCTTGTAAGCGGGGGATCTTCCGCTTCGCCTTGGGGTAAACTGTCCAGCGTCACAGGCTCAGACGTCGCTTGCCTTGAATTCTCCTTGGGGCGATCCTCTCGATCTCGTTCTACCTCTTCAGACCGAGCATCGCGCACAGTCGGCGGAACTGCAATTTCTTCGACTTCCGGCAGTTTTTCCACTTTTAACTGCGAACTGTTCGAGCCGGACAAGCGTTTGAGGAGCTTCGGTTTCGGAGCGTGCAGCAAGTATACGATTCGATCGCCTTTTTCCCAGGAGTCTGATGCTGACAGAACTTGCAACTGTCCGTCGCGCTCTCGAAGCAACGGCACGAGTTCCCCCGATCGAATCAACGCTTGCAAGTGCGACTTTTGAAACGCCACCCCAACTTCCGACAACATCGTTTCCCCGAGCTTGACTTCTCCCTCGTGCAAGTACTTATTCCACATTTTCAAGGGAAACTCGGGCATGAGCGCCTGCTGGATTTTCACCTTATTCGTTGGCGAACTGGATTTATCGCGCGGTAACAGGGCCAGCGTTCTCGGCGGCTCGAATTCCTCGATCGCCCGCTGCGCCAGCACCGTATTCACTTCCCCGTTGCTGGTCATCGTCAAAAACGTTCCCATGGACTCCAATCCTGCCTCTTCCAGCACCTCTGTATCTAAGGCACTGCTGAGAAACACGGTTAACCCTTCCCGTTCTGCCTCCCGACAGGCTTCGGGGTCGGTATCGATTAACGCCACCGATTCCCCCCGTTCCTGAAACAACCGTGCGATCAGGCGACTGAGGGGATTCGATCCCACGATCAACACCCCGGTCGCCGAGATCGATTCCAAACCGAGCAGTTTTACCGCCCATTTTGCGGTGAGACCCTGCAACATCACCGTGACGATAATCGTCAGGAAGACCAGCGCTTTAATGGCATCGCCCCCGTTAATCCCCCGTTCGGTCAACAAAATCGAAAACAGAGAAGCGACTGAGGCAGAGACGATCCCCTTCGGTGCGATCCAACTGACGAAGAGTTTCTGCCGCCAGTTGAGATTGCTTTGGGCAGTACACAACCAAACGTTGAGAGGACGCACGGCAAACATCAAGACAGCGACGGTTCCCAAACTGCCCCATCCCAGTGCAATCAAACTGGGAATCGACAAATCTGCGGCCAACAGAACGAACAGTACCGAAACGGCTAAAAGGGTTAACTGGCTTTTGAACCGCCGCAGCAATCGTTCTTCCGGCAAAGAAGAGGCCCGCATCACCAACCCGGCAACGACCATTGCCATGAGTCCCGACTCGCTCACGACGAACTGCGATAGGGCAAACAAGGCCCAGACGCCGGCGAGGACGACCAGGTTTTTCAAGTCTTCGGCGAGAAAGTTGGCACGGGTGATAAATGCCCCCAGCAACCAACCGCCACCAACGCCGAGGGCGACACCAATGCCCAAGCGCAGGAACAAGCCGCTCAAAACACCGACGGGATCGGCATCGCCGTTAAGGACGACGTCTAAAACCAACACCGCCAGGATCGCACCCACGGGATCGATGAGGACGCCTTCTCCTTCGAGTAAGGTGGCGACCTGTCGATCGACGCGTACTTGTTTGAGTAGGGGCGTGATGACAGTCGGCCCGGTCACGACGACCAGTGCGGCATAGAGAAAGGCAATCGGCCAGGGAAATTCGGCGAGTTCGTGAGCCGCCATGCCTCCGCCGATGAAGGCGACGAGTGTACCGACGGAAACCAGGTTGCGAAGGCTTCCCGACACGCGCCCTAAATCTCGCAATTCTAAGCTGAGTCCACCTTCAAAGAGGATTAAGGCAACGGATAGGGAGACGATGACTTCGAGTCCGCCTCCCAACAAGCTTGGATGTAACCAATCCAGGCCGCTCGGTCCGAGGAAAATCCCGAACAGGAGCAGAAAAACGATCGCGGGAACTTTGAAATATTCGGCGAGAACTTGCGACCCGATCCCGGTTGTAACCGTCAGGACAATGAGTAGCGTTATCTCGAAGGATGCGTCCATAATCTGGAAACGGAGCGCGACTATCCGCTCGGGCAACTGGGACTGAGAGAAAGGTTTTGGGGGGACTCGATCGTCAGATGCCGAGCTGGAAGACTTGAAATTCCCCCGTGTTGCCTTAGCTGTTTAGCGTTAACTGGGTGGTGAAAATCGATACAAACACCGAATTTCTGACTTGTCTAAGACAAGTCAGAACAGGATAGCACACCACTTTCCCACGAATGGAATCAGTGAATCGTAGATGCAGACAGCCAGGGAGACACGGGAGCAGAGATCGAGCCAATCGTCAAGATTTGGAGATTTAAATATCTAATTGTTTCCTCGTCTTTCACCAACTAAAATCGATCGACGCTGGAGGTATAGACGGGTTCTAAACGAATCGCAATAATCGAAGACGGTCGTGCCACCATGTATTCGCCTTGGATGTTTTTGATGGGAACGTTAATGAAATCTTCTGACTGCGCTTTGGGTTTTAGTTCGCTTTTGTACCAATTCTGAAAGTCTTCGATGGTCGGGAATCGAACTTCTTCTCGTTGTCCTCCACTAAAGAAGAGATGGACAGCGTATTCGCTAGGTTTTGGCATAAAACTTAAGGGTCTCTAAGCGACGATCGAGGGTCGAGAGTCCGGCGAACCCGACCCACTAGAGTCTGAGGTTCTCCGGCCAGCACAGTCCGACAAACACAGTACTGCTCGAAACTAGAATACCAAATTGAATCGTTGTAGCATCGATTCCATAAGATGCGGTAAGACGTGACCGAGTCCGTTGGCATCTCGGAATTCGAGTTGCTGGTAGGTGGGTAAGTCGAACGGAAACTGCCCAGAAAGGTCGCTTCGCTCCATTTTTGCCAGGACGATTTGTTCGACGCGCTTGCTTTGTAAGGCGTAACCGAGTTCGATACAGACGTTGGGACTCGGCAGGAGTTGAGGATCGTCTCCGGGGGTGACGGCGAGGGGGGTGGTGTCGGCGACGAAGAGCAAGCTTTTACGAATTTGCCGCATTTGATGGGGACTCAGTCGCGTTGCGCCTTCGCTGGGACGCTTGGAAATTTCGAGGGTGAGGGGAATTCTCGATCGACGGTTAAACTCGCTGACGAACTGCTCGAGATGTTCTTGCAACGCAACGCTGGCTTCGGGATATTCGTCTTGACGGCACAGCAGGATTTTCGGGTCGAGGTGTGCCATGACATCGTGTTTGTGGAAGTAGATTTCGTGGCTGCTGAGATCGATATTGGAAATGGCGTAGCCGCCGCTGCCTTCGATGTAAAATTCGACCAACTCTCCCCACAGGTAGCGGTTAAACCACTCGGTCTGCTCGATTTCGGAACTTTCTTCTAAGAAGTCTGCCCGCAGTCCCGATTTGAGCAGGCTGTTTTTACTCAGGCGGATGTCGTAGGGACGTTTTTTGAGTTCTTGAATTGGCTCGTACTTGTCGATGTACCAACCCCGTAACGCGATAATGGCCATGATATCTGTTCGATCGAACGGCGACAAAGTCCTCTATTCTAACAAGAATTCGAGCGCACCCCGACCTAAAATGCCAAGGTGCGCCGAGATCGAATCGATGTAATGTCGTTTAAGCGTTCTGAACGGTTGGTCGGCTACAGCACAGGCGCATCAGCAACCACACGGACACCAGTTTCAGAATTTCCAAGATCCAGTATCCTTGATGCATTGAAGCCATGGCTTTGGGAATTTCGACCGCCGGTTCTAAGGCATCGAGTTGAATTCCTAAAGCACTCATTTGCGGCGTGAAGAAATAGGTATAGGTTAGGGCAACCCCTAACAGCAAAATCGAAAGAATGATGGCTTTGCGCGTTTGAGTGCCAAAGAAATGGCGAGTGTAGTTCAATACCAAGACGCCGGTTAGGGCAACCCCGGCAAAAATGAGTTCGATATGGTTGAATCGCTCGAAAGTTAGGTAGCCAGCGGAGGCAAATCCGGGTTCGGTCATCATTCCGGCGGAATACAGGCTCGGCATCACGACGAAGTCGAGGATGAGACTTCCACCAAACCACAGGGACAGAATGAAAGAAACCACGGCTGGCCAAGAGGGGCGTTGGCGTACCCAACTGGTGAAGGCAGTCATTGTTTTTTCCAGATCGCGTTCTGCCTCTAGCCTAGCGAGTTTGAATGGGAAAGAATGTGACAATTTCTTGAGGAAATTTACGAGGATATTTACGATTCACGAGTTGAGTTGAGAATTGCGCGTGTGGGAAGGTCGGTGAAGAGTACCTGCAGCAGCTTTGAGATTCGATCGAGCGTACAATTGTTTTTGTAAAGCTTTGTAAAGCGAACGGAATGTAAGGTGCAATCCTGCGTCTCGACCGGGAATCGTAAATTGTCAATCGTCAATCGTCAATTGTTTCTATGTCTGTGAAAGCTGTTGTCTTGCTCTCGGGTGGTCTCGACTCGTCTACGGTTTTGTATTACGCGAAAGCAGACGGATGTAACTGCTATGCCATGTCGTTCGACTACCAGCAACGCCACCGTCGGGAATTGGATGCGGCGAAGGCGATCGCCAGGACGGCTGGCGTTATCGACCATCAAGTCGTGACCTTCGATTTGACGCGGTGGGGGGGATCGGCGTTGACGGACGATCGAATCGATTTACCGCAATCGAGATCGATCGAGCAGATGAGTCGAGATATTCCCATCACCTACGTTCCCGCTCGCAATACGATTTTTCTCAGTTTCGCCGTGGCTTATGCAGAAGTCCTCGAGGCGGAACGGATTTATATCGGTGTCAACGCGCTCGATTACTCGGGCTATCCCGACTGTCGTCCAGACTACATCGCCGCCATGCAGGAGGCGTTTCGGTTGGGGACGCGACAAGGACGGGAGGGAAAACCCATCGAGATCGTTGCGCCCTTGATCGATTTAAAGAAAACCGAAATTATTCAACTGGGCAATCGACTCGGTGTCCCCTGGGAAAAAACGCAATCCTGTTACGCTGGGGGCGAACGGGCTTGCGGCGTTTGTGATTCTTGTCGGTTGCGACTCGCCGCCTTTGCGGAGTTGGGACTCGACGATCCGATCCCTTACGATCGAGTCGTTTAATTAAGTTTTGTAACAATCCCGTCGTCGAACGAAAAAAACCGAGACTCGATCGTGAAATAACGATAGAACCAGAGCTTCCCCCATTTCAATGCCATGCTCACACGAGGCAAAATGTGCGAGGACTATCACTGATGTCTGACGATCTCCGACTCAACCAACTCGCGAGGGAAGCCCAACAATCTCCCAGTCGGAGCTACCAACGCCGATGCAGACTCAACGAGCTGTGCGGACTCATTTTTAAGTCTAAAAAGCTTTACCGTCCCTATCGCAAAACGTTTCCATTTGCCTGGTCGATTTACGAAGACTTGTACGGCGAAGCTTTAAATTCGACGTTACTCGAAATTTGTGAAAAGATCGAGCGCTACGATCCGAAACGGGATGTTATGGCTTGGGTGAACTTCCTACTCGAAAAACGGTTTGCCGATTTGTTTCGTCAATATACAAGACGCGGGATCACGCAAGTTTCTCGCAACAATCCAACGAGTTCGCTCTCAGATCTCGATCGGGTGCCAAACCTTGAAAATCTCGATAGATTTCTGGCGCCGACGCCACCTCTTTCCGAAGCCAAACAACTTCAAGAGCTGTTGGAGGAAAACCCCGACTGTCTCTTTACAAAAACTTATATCGGTGGCAATCCAAAGGCGAATTTCAAGTTTCTCGCCATCGCGCGAGTTTGGCAGGATCGAACCTGGAAAGATATCTCCCAGGAATTAAAAATTTCAGCCTCACACCTGTGCGAATTCTATAACCGGCAACTCTTGAAATTCGCCCCTATTTTCCGGAAATACTTACAAGATTGAACATTGGAGTTCGGGGAGTGACCATCCATGAAGGTAGCGATAATGACAGACCGTTTGACTTTTACTGTATTTCTCTCCCGAGATGCCCACGATCGAGCCGCTCGATCGATCTCCAATCGGGTGAGCGGCTTACGTGCCAAACAGCTATATTGCAACGAACTTGCTCGGTATGCTGTCGCTCGTTATCTCAACTGTATGGGGTTTCAACTGGACGAACACACTGGCGAAAGTACCGATCCAGTTTGGCGAACCTTTGCCAATGTTGCCGATTTACAGGTGGAACGGTTGGGGAGATTAGAATGTCGCCCTGTATTGCCCGACGATCTCGTGCTGCACGTTCCCCTTGAAGCCCAACACGATCGAGCGGGGTATCTAGCCGTACAGCTACACGCCTCGTTGCGGGAAGCGACGATCTTCGGATTTGCCAAAACCGTCAGAGAGGAAGACATTCCCCTCGATCGACTCGATTCTCTCGAGGGTTTCCTCCAATACGCGACAACACGACAAGAAGCCATCGGATTGCGTCAGTGGTTTCAAGGCATTTTCGAGGCGGGATGGGAATCGATGGAGAGCCTGGTCTATTCGCCCGAAATTGCGTGGCGTCGCCGAGGGTCAGAACCACCGTCCTCGCTACCGTCTACCGTCGAGCGCGTCAAACATTTAGACCTGTATTCCCATCCCATTGCGTTAACCGTTCGCCTCGAACCCCTCGATCGATCGGAGGCCCAAATCGCCGTAGCGGTTTACCCGACCCAGGGACAGATCTATCTGCCCCGAGATCTACATCTGAAAATTCTCGACGAAGGTGGCAATGCGGTCATGCAGGCGATCGCTTGCAGCACTCAAAGTATCCAGCTCAGTTTCAGTGCTGAATCGGGGGAAATCTTCACCGTCGTCCTCGAACTCAACGATGTTTGCTTGACGGAAACGTTTCTCGTTTAGGGAACGCTCGCAGGTGTTCCCAACAATTCCGACAATTCGCACGAGCTGCAATCTTCTAGCTCCTCGGTGTATTCTCTCAAATCATGGAACGATTAGTCGTTTTCAAACTCGACGGAACGTTCGATCGCGGCTTTCAAGTCCAACTGGAAATTTGGTCGGCGACGACGGATACCGACGCGCTCTCGGGAAGTCGAGAACTCGTCGATCGGGGTTTTTTGCCGCCGAACCCCCAGCTCCTCACCTGTCTTTACGAACACTGGAATCAGAAATATCGTCAAATCGGCGCGCCTGCCCGTCGAAAAGCGTACTATCGCCTCAAACCGCAAGAAATTCTTTACGATGGTTGCCTCAACGCTCAAATTCGCGACTGTCATCGTTCGGCGCAACATCTCGAACGGGAATTCGAGCAGTGGCTGCACTCGGAATCGCTACAGGACATCGAGCTGCGCCTACGGGAAGAAATTGACCCTCGCGAAACGGTTCGGTTTTTAATTCACACTGACGATCCTCACCTTCCCAAGCTGCCATGGCATCTCTGGCGGTTTTTCAAACGTTACCGTCAGGCAGAGGTGGCGTTCTGTCCGACGGAATGCAAGAAACTCGATCGAGCGGTCAGCGATCGACCCCACGTTAAAATTCTCGCGGTTCTCGGCCATCGCAACGGTATCGATGTCGAAAGCGATCTCCAAATCCTGCAAGCGTTACCTAACGCCGAGGTGACGTTTTTAGTCGAACCCAACCGACAGGACATCAACGATCGATTGTGGTTGGAGCCTTGGGACATTATCTTTTTCGCCGGACACAGTGAAACGGAAGGCGAGGAAGGGCGCATTTACCTCAATCCTCACGATAGTCTCTCGATCTCAGAGTTGTGGTTCGGTTTGCGAACGGCGGTCGATCGCGGTTTGAAACTGGCAATTTTTAACTCCTGTGACGGGCTGGGTCTGACTCGCAAACTGGATGATTTGCAAATTCCCATCGCCATCGTCATGCGCGAACTCGTCCCCGATCGCGTGGCGCAAGCGTTTCTCAAATACTTCCTAACGTCATTTTCGAGTGGACAACCGTTTTTTTTGGCAGTACGAGAAGCCCGAGAGCGCTTGCAAGGCCTCGAAAACGAGTTTCCTTGTGCGAGTTGGCTGCCCCTCATTTATCAAAATCCTATTGAAGTTCCGCCGACTTGGGAACAACTCCAATGTCCGCCGAAACGCCCTCCTCGATCGCGATCGATACAAACGGTCGGACTGGTGAGTTTCCTAGTGACGTTGTTCGTGATGGGCGCTCGCAGTTTGGGAATTCTCGAACCCTTGGAACTGTTGGCTTACGATTGGCTGATGCGCCGTCGTCCGCCGGAATCGATCGACTCTCGCATTACCGTTGTGGAAGTCACGGAAAAGGATTTGAGGTATTACGGCAATCCACTCTCCGACGAGGTATTGGCACGATTAACGGCAAAACTCACGGCTGAAACTCCGACCGCGATCGGTTTTAATTTGTACCTCGCTCGTCCCCAAGGTGGGGGACGAGAAGCCCTGATGCAACAGCTCGAAACACATCCCGATTTAGCATGAAACCGCGAGAATCCTCCGCTTCTAATCTCCGATTGAAGCGGAGATGAATTGCGGCGGTAAGGTGGCGGGTAGCCGTT
>LWRO01000109.1 GCA_001657325.1 Geitlerinema sp. BBD 1991-9
GGGGAGCCGTTTGACGGGGAGTTAGAGCAGTATTATCTGCGTCAGCGGTTCTACGAGCCGGGAATTGGTCGGTTTACGCGGCGGGATTCTTTTGAGGGAGTTCTTGTTGAACCTTCCACTCTTCATAAGTATACTTATACCAGTGGAAATCCAGTCAATTTTAGCGATCCTTCAGGATTATTTACCGAAAAGGATGGCTATGATGCTGAGCAAATTATTCAACGTTATTATAGAGTAGAATATCCAAACAGCGAAGTCAAATTTGGTCAGGAAGCAAGGATAGGAATACATCCCACTCTAAGACCAGATATACTGGACTTAGATAGAGGAACATTTAACGAGATAAAGCCTCTGTCGTTTCGTGGTATTACAAAAGGATATACCCAAATGCAAGCATATCAAAACTCACTTGATCCTCTAAATTTCAGCCCAGATACAAATTGGAAAAGACCGCCGAATATCATTGCAGATAGTTTTCCAGATGGAAGGACGTTCCTGGCATTCAATGTTTTTGGCGTTATATTTTATACAGACAACAACCAAAGACGGTCAGATATAATCAATTTCTTTGCTACTGCTCCCAGAAATGTAAGAGAGACAAAAGCTCGTCTCAGAGAGCTTCTTATTCCGGCTCTTGCTGCATCTGGAGCTGTTTTGCTTGCAGCGAAAGGCAATGGAATTGCTTCTTACACTGCTATGACAATCTCCAACTTTCTTTCAAGACTATCGTTATCAAGAAGCCTTCATTTTTAATAGAAAATCCCATTACTTGAGATTAAACATACTTCAATAGAATAAAATTATTGTATGGCAATTCTACTTATTTTATGAACAGAATCAAATGATTTAGGATTGCTATAATGCAAGAAAATCTAAAAGTTTTGCTATGATAAGACTATTTCCACTAATTTGTACTGCTACAGCGTTTCTCAACTTGATGATGTACAGATTTCTGGCTGAAGTTCTTATGTAGCAAGGGCCAGGTGTACCTCACTTTCCAGGGGAACGCTATATAGCAAGAGAAACTTCTTTTGAGGTAGAAATTTGAAGTGAGCGATCGATTGATTGAGACAGTAAAACTTGGAAACATCCAGCAAGTTAGAAAATATTTAGCTCTGGGCGACGATCCCAACGCTAGATGTGGTTGGGTTAGTGGACCGGTGTTAGAAACTGCAATTGCTTTGGGACACACCGAAATTGCTAAGGCTCTTGTCGAAGCAGGTGCAGATCCCAATGGTGCCGACTGTGAAGGAGGTTCTGTTTTAATGGTTGCATGTGATGAAGGCAATGTGGAAATGGTCGATTTTCTCCTTGCCGCTGGTGCAGATGTGAATTCAGCCACAAAAGATGGAACGACAGCTCTAATGTGCGCTGTTTTAGCGGAAGAGGATGAAGAGAATGAAATCTCGGGAAGTCTCGACATTCTAGAGAGGTTGCTTTCAGCGGGAGCCGATCCCAACGCAGTAGATAAGAATGATATGACAGCTTTGGAGCAAGCAGCATCAGGAGGAAATGTAGCAATCTTACACAGATTGCTCGAAGTCACAGATACAACGATAGAGCGGCTTAATTGGGCTATCTACTCTGCTGATAATTCTGGCTGTTCTGAAATCGCTGAGGGTTTGAAAGATGAGATTGTTCGCCGAGGTGGAAAAATAAGAAACTTTGCAGCCGATTTTCAACAACAACTTTTGATAAATGCTCGTACGAAAATAGATATAACTACATTCGATCGTGCCTCAATTTCAAATTTTTTTCTCCAGACTTTCTCCTTTGCTACAGTTCAAGTCAACAAAAAAGGAGAAACAGTACGAGAGATTTTAGGAGAGACTAAATATTTTTTTGAAAATTTAGGCAATGGTATTTCACTAAAAATGGTAAAGATACCCAGCGGTAACTTCTTAATGGGATCTCCAGAAGATGAGGAAGGATACCACGATTCTCAAAGACCTCAACATCAAGTTCACATTCCATCTTTCTATCTAGGGAAATATCCTGTTACACAAGAGCAATGGCAAAGCGTCATGGGATATAATCCTTCTTACCATAAAGGGCAAGAACGACCTGTGGAAGGGGTTTTCTGGCATGAGATGGAACATTTTTGCCAGCGATTACTGGAAAAAACAGGAAGGGAGTATCGATTGCCTAGCGAAGCCGAATGGGAATACGCTTGTAGAGCAGGAACGACAACAGCGTTTTATTTTGGCCCGACCTTAACGACAGAAATAGCAAATTATGATGGTTATAATGCTTATGGATACGGTTTGAAGGGAAAATGTCGAGAACAGACAACAAAGGTAGGAAGCTTTCCCCCAAATTATTTTGGATTATACGACATGCACGGTAACGTTTTTGAGTGTTGTTCCGACTATTGGCACGACAATTATAAAGGTGCTCCGAGCAATGGCAGCGCGTGGTTAAATGGCGATATAAATCCGTCTCGATTAGTAATGCGTGGCGGTTCTTGGGCAACTGCTGCCACCAGTTGTCGCTCTGCTTCCCGTATCAGATTTAATCCCAACCGACGATCGTCTGATGGCGTTGGTTTTCGAGTCTCTTGCATGATAATAAACGAGACTGCTTAATCCGTCTCGTCGGACGCATCGACCCGGATGGGGTTTATACTTCGGACGGCTTCAGTATCGAGTACGAGTACGACATTGCGGGAAATCGCACG
>LWRO01000110.1 GCA_001657325.1 Geitlerinema sp. BBD 1991-9
CGCTGAGTTCTTGGATGCGGTTTTCGTTGACGCGCCGTTTGAGGTTCCCTCGGGCCAGGTCGCTGCTGGCTTGGCTGAGTCGTTGCAGGGGGTGAGTAATCCAACGCGATGTCCAAAGACCCAACCCGATGGCCACGGCGAGAGCGACACCGCATAAAACAATGGTGTTGCGCGTGTTGGCGTTAATCTGCGCCATGAAATCCGATTCGGGAACGACGATCGCGATAAACCAGTCGAGACCGACAGCGGCTTCGTCGGAAAAGGGGAGAATTTGTGCGAAGTATCGATGTCCGTCGATCTTCCAACTTAAAGGTTGGTTTTGGGGAATGTTCGACCAGTCTTGATAGGTTCGATCGATGTAGCGAGCCGTTTCGCGAATCAGGAGATCGTCGAACTCAGTAGCACGAACCCGCTGTGGTGCCCCATCGGACATGACGAGAGGGGGAAAATCGGACGAGCTGGCCACGAGATTCCCCGTTCCCTCAACGATAAAGACTTGACCCGATTGTCCGATTTTGAGGGTTCGCAGGAACTCACTTAATTGGGGTAAGCTCCAATCAACCGCTAACACGCCAGCAAATTCGCCATCTTCGTTGTAGTAGGGTTTTCCTAAACTGACAGCTAACACAGGGGGATCGACCCAAAGATAAATTTCGCTCCATGTTGGCTGTTGCATTTTTTGGGGAACGGTATACCAGTTACGAGCGCGGGGATCGAAGTTTGGTGCAGCGGTGATGAATCGACCTCGATTTCCTTCGAAATCCGCAGAATAACGTCGCAATTCGCCACGGTATTCTGTAACGTGGTAATATGGGGTTCCCTCATCGTTTAACCCAACGCCAACATATTCTCCATCGGTTCCAGAAAATGCAATGTAGCTAACTTGTCGATCGAACGTTTGGATTTGTCTCCATAGGTAACGCTCCATCGAACGAAGGTCGTTCAGCTTGAGGTAGCCGAGGTCGAGGGTAGCAACGTTGCTTCGATTGATGGCGTGCGGAACCGCCAGATAGGACGTGAGACGTTCTTGAACTCGTGTATTCACTTCACGTTGTAGCTGTTGTACGAGATCGCCGATCGCTCTCTGACCGTTGCGAAATGAAAACCAGCCTACTAGACCTACGGCTGTCATAATTTGTACGACAAAGGGAGCAACGATGACCAATCGGAACGGAATCGATCTCCGGGAGACGGGTTTAGACGTTGGCGAAACCATAAGATACCTGGCTCAGCAAATGTTTCGGATGGAAAAAGAAACACCCAAACGACAAGATGTTGAAGACAAGGTAGTAGGAACACGCCATCCTACGTGAGGTTTGTCACCATTGCTTGTTATGTTGAAATTGAAAATTAATTGAAAATGATCTGATAATACTTAAGGATATGTCTTCACTCGAAGCTCTTCGAGGTGCATCTCAGGACAAAAGTCTTAGTAATACTTAAATTGCTTGCGAGAAATACAGTACTACTATAATTAATACCACTTAACAATAACCATGACAAGCTTGCGGAAAAATATCCGGAAATATACTGAAATCAAAAGTATCACTCGAGCATCAAGCAGTCACCTAAATCGGCACATTGTACTCAAATCACAAAGCCTCAAATCGCAAAGCCATAGAAACCATGTTGATAGATAGGGTTTGCTGTATAAAACTGAAATGCACGAATGGCAAGGGTTTTAAGGATTTTTTTGACCAGATAGTGCAAGGTTTTTAGATGGAGATGCTCAAAAAGCTTGCATTTTCGTCGGCGATGGCCGATTTAATGAGGAAGCTAGAGTCCAAAACGGCCATTGGGCAAGCTGTACGGCATCAGAATTCGCTCTGTTAGTCTTTTTCAGCAAGCCCTAGATATCAAAAGATATCAGATGCGATCGGCAATAGCACCGTGAGAAATCGTGGCAATTGCAACAATATAAAATCGTAATTTCAAACAGCTTGGTTCGATCGAGCGTTTTTCAAAAGTTCCAAAATCTCGCGTTCGTGGAATCCTTTCGCTAGTCGATCGAGCTTTCTGGCAAACGGTGCGTACTTCTCGTCAAGTGCTTCAAGTTTTTTCGCCTGTTGCCGAATCCCCTTCAAATGTCCTCGCATCGCTAAATGCAACAACTCCTCCAACATATCTGAAGGGGGGACAATCAACTCCTGTTCGGTTGCCTCTTCCACAGTTTCCACTGGCGAAACCTTTGGTGGCGGCGTTTCCGAATAAACCCAATCGAGCTGCAAATGTAAGCGCAATCGATCGAGCAACTCGCCCATCTGCACCGGCTTCGGTAAAAAATCGTCTCCTCCCACCTCTTGAGCGTGAGATCGATCGGCCTCAAACACGCTGGCTGACGAGGCGATAATCGGTATGGTCTCAAACTCGGGATTCTGACGCAAACGCCGAATCATTTCAAACCCGTCGAGAACTGGCATCACCAAATCGGTAATTATCAAATCGGGACACTCTGAAGTTGTCCGTTCCAATCCTTCCTCACCGTTGGCGGCTTCCAGAACGTCAAACCCCAGTGGTTTTAACAAATCTGCCACCACCGTGCGGTTTTCCCATTTATCGTCCACCAACAAAATTTTCCGCGTCTCCCCTTCATAACCGACGATGCGCTCGTGCTGCGAGA
>LWRO01000020.1:0-119865 GCA_001657325.1 Geitlerinema sp. BBD 1991-9
CGACGCGCTCGAAGGCTTCGAGTAAGGTTTGGACTTCCCCTTCGCGTCCGTAGAGTTTTTCGGGAATCAGGAATCGATCGCATCGATCTCGTTCTCCCAACTCAAACGGCGTTATCTTTCCAGCGACGTCTAACTGTTGCTGGCAGCGTTCCAAGTCGTGTTTCAAACCCAAGGCACTCTGATAGCGATCCTCGGCATTCTTTGCCATTAGCTTGAGGACGATCTCTTTGAGTACATCCGGAACGTCCAAGAACGAACCCTCAAGGGGAAACTGAACGGATTGAGCAATGTGACAGTGTACTAACTCCATCGGGTCGCAGGTTTCAAAGGGTAATTTCCCCGTCAGGAGTTTAAAAAACGTTACCCCCAAGGAATAGAAATCCGTGCGATAGTCGATGCCCCGATTCATCCGTCCTGTCTGTTCGGGGGAGATATACCCCAGTGTGCCTTCTAAGCTTTTGGGATCGAGGGGTTGCTGTTGTTCCTTGGGGAGCAAACTGGAGATGCTGAAATCGATGAGTTGGATGTGGTGCGTTTCTGGGTGAATGAGAATGTTGGTAGGTTTGATGTCTTTGTGGATGATGCGTTGCTGGCTGAGGTAGTGCAGTGCTTCTGTTAGTTGTATGGCAACACTCAGGAATTCTTTGAGGGAACGAGAAGCTTGTTGCCAATAGTCTGACAGGGCCATCGAACCTTCGTCGGCCATGATGAGCGCGTAGCCGTTGCTATAGCGTTCGAGTGCTAGGGGAACGGCGATCTTTGGATGCTTGAGATGGCGGGTGATGACGTACTGATTGCGGTACTGGACGAGTTCGTTGAAGTTGGGGTGGGGATGGCGTAGGACTTTGACAATGACGGACTGCTCGGTGGCAATTCGCATCGCTCGATAGACGAGGGTGCGAGTTCCTACGTAGATTCGATCGATTTCTTGATAGCCTGGCAGATTCAGCATCATCATCACTCGGAAGGGGGGCAAACAACGGCAATCAATTCGTGACTCACGCGATTATGTAAAGAAGTCTGTCACGAAGACTGTAGAAGCAAGGTGAAGTTTTTGGGGGGTTACTCTCAATAATTGATGGTTCTATTTTACGAGGTGACTTGAGGGCCCAAGTACATTCAAACTACTCGGTTATCGAGAGTTTTACGACAATTTAATGGATTGACAAATTTATATTCTTTTAAGAATAAGCTATTCGATCTTTAAATGAAACGCAAGAAATCTAAAGCTACTATTATGGAAAGGCTTGCCACACCACAAATATGTAGCTTAAAAATCAAATAGCTTATCGTTTGTTTTTGAATTTTCGCTTGAATTAAGTTCTTTGAGATTGATTTGATGCTTTTGAACGTCGATCTAACCAGCTTATTTGTTATTTCGAGTATACCCAAAATATATCGATCGATCCATGGTAGAAATTCGGATTTATATGTTGATTTTTGATGACACCTGTTTTTTTACGTATCCCATGCTCGCAGATTTGCCTAAGTACAAATGCGGACTGCTTTAAATTTCGTTAGTATTACGTGCTAACGAAGTGCATCGATCGTCGAACGAACAGTCCTAAAATTTAGAAACTCCAACCCAGGTTCCCAAGCCATCCCCAAGCGATTCCAGCGTGGAAGTTTGGAGCGCAATTCCTATCGATCGAGATGGGTGAGACACGACAATAGCTCGAGAACGTTCGGAGGCACGTTCCACGACGTCCCTGTGTGGCAAGCTGACGAACGCGGCGGCATCTCAAGAATGTAAAAATAGTTGTCGGTGCGTTACGCGGGAATCTAATTTGTCTCGACTTCAGCCGAATTTTTTCGCCCGCTAACACACCCTACGCCTCATAATTCTGGCAAAAATGAGATGTACCCAACGAACGCTCATCCTCGACTCAGCGCTCGATCGATACGTGCGAACGATCTCGATAAGGCGGACAGTTAGAGGGTGCGCCTCGATCGTTTGTCTGTCTCGGCGGTATTGCGACTAACTCAACTGTTCCATCTGCTTTGACATCCCAACCCGTTGCTTCCACCAGTGGGGTCGGCTCGACGAACGAGCTGTTTTCTTCCTCTGTGGGATTGTCTTCGATCGATCGGTTCAACTCACGAATCTCTAGCAGTCGCATATCGACCCAAATATTTTGACCTCTTAAAACGTCTGTTGGATCGGGCGGTAAACCCCCGTTGCCCGTCACGATAAAGGAATTCTCGTGAGCCACTCCACAGGCGGAAACAATCTGAGTCGTCGGATCGATCGGGTCGCTATTCAACTGAACAAATGCCGCACTGGTATCGATCTCGGGTTGCGAGATCGTCACGAGGCCATCGATTCCTAATTGAGAACTGGCTGTAATATGGCTATCTGGGGACAGAAACAAACCTTGCGTGGTAATCTCGATGTTCCCTCCCCGACCTTCAAACGCATTGGCGTCGATCGTGCTTCCTTCTAACAGGGCGATCGAGTTGGCAGAGAGTGTCAAGTTACCGCCGTTTCCACTGCCACCCGCTTCAGCTGTAATTTGACTGCCATGGCGTAATTGCAACGACTCGTCGATCTGTAGATTGATATTTCCCCCTTCCCCCGATCTCGTTGAAGCGGTAATACCTCCTTCATCGAGCAAAATCGTGTCGGCATTAACCTGGAGACTGCCAGCACGTCCCATACCGTCATTGCGAACCGTCACCAGTCCTCCGTCCGTCACCCTGAACTTCGGCGTGTTAATTTCCACGTTCCCAGGCGCGCCAGATGGCACAGGTGGAAGTCCAAATGCTTGCTGCGTGACTTCATCCACCTGATTAGCACTGGCATCGATGAGACTTGGGTTAATCGAGCTGGGGACTGTTCCGCTGACTTCTACGAACTCCGTTGCGTTCACCACGACCCGACCGCCATCGCCACTTGCGACTGTTGCGGAGGTAATTCGTCCACCATCCCGCACGATCGCTCTGGCAGTATTAACGGTGACACTTCCAGCATTTCCAATCCCGAGAGAGGTCGAAGCAATTGCACTAGCAGCAATAATTCTCGGTTCGAGTCCAATGACCTCAATGGTTTCGACAGCATTGACGAGTACGTCACCCCCTGACCCCGTTCCTAACGCTGTGGTTGATATACTGGCACCCCCGCGAATCTTCAAGTGCTGCGTTGAAACCACGAGATCGCCCACGAAGCCCCGATCGAGACTGAAATTGGCGATGACACTCCGTGCTTGGGGATTGATGGGCGAAGCGCCACTCAGTTCGATCGACTCGGACGCTCGAACGTCGAGATTGCCAGTATTTCCTACTCCCTGCGTCCGGTTGCGAATTTGGCCGCCCTCGCGGATCGCGAGCTGTCGGGTGGAAACTGCTATATCGCCAGTATTCCCCACGCCCAAAGTTTCTTGACGAAAACTGCTTGAAACAATGCCATCGGGAGCTGTTCCCGTTAAGGTTACAGATTCCGAAGCCTGGACTTGTATCGAGCCGAACGTCTGCATTCCTTGGTTTTGCAGCAAGGCTATCGATCCGTCACTCAACGTAATTTGACGACCGACGATTTGCATTTAGATTATCGAATAAAAATTCGTGAGGGCAAACCTTGACATACTTGTTTTTTTGATTTCAAAATCGATTGTATGTTAAATAAATAAAAAAATATAGTGAAGACACGGGTGCATCTCACTTTTGCAGTCGTAACCTCACCCCTCCTCCCCTGGCTAAGGGGAGGTGCCGAAGGTGGAGGGGTCATTCTACGAAATTGAGATGCACCCGAAGACACAAGCTTGATTTCAATTATTTTATATGCCTGTCTTAAGTTTTTAGTGTGGTTTAACAGTTTTTAGGTGTCAGTATTATCGTATAAGAAAGACTGGTAGCTCTCAAGTCAAGAATTTGGGAACGTCATCAATTCTAATGATTGTCTTGGCTCTGATAAAACTTTTTATATTAAAATTGTTTTCGACGATCTTAAAATTTCCGAGAGAATAATACCATTTTTAAAAATTCATGCCATAGATGTCTGTAGGGGCGAACGGTGTTCGTCCAAGTTCAGCCGAAGATCTCTAGCAGGATTATCGAGAAATGGTATAAAAGCCGATCTTGAATATCAAAAAATGAGATCGAGCGTTTTTTCAATTCTCGAATGTTGAATACAGTTTTGCCCCTTCTCGAAGTTTTATTACAACCAGTTTGCCGCTTCTGAACTAGCTGTCGATCTCTATTCGGAATCGATCGATCTCAAAACTCGATCGATCGGACTGACCCGATCGATCGAGGGTACATCTGCAAGCAAGGTCGCACCGGGTTACATCTCGTAGCCGAACTGATTGGGATCGACTTCGCCTAAATCCAAATCGGCGAGTCCGTATTCTGCCCAACGTCGATCGACCATGTTCGCCACGTCTCGATCGCTTTCCAAGGGTTCGCCCCATTCGTGTTCGGTTTCCGGCGGAATTTTCGTCGTCGCGTCAACGCCCATTCGTCCCCCCAAACCCACTTTCTCGCTGGCAAAATCCAACGTATCGAAGGGTGTATTCGGGAGTACGAACACATCGCGAACGGGATCGACTTTCGAGGAAATCGCCCACACCACCTGACGCGGATCGCGGATGTTAATGTCCTTATCGACAACGATGACGAATTTCGTATACGTAAACTGAGGCAACGCGCTCCAAAAGGCCAACGCCGCTCGTCGAGCTTGACCGGGATAAGCTTTATCGATCGAAATAATCGCCGCCTTGTAACTCAACGCCTCCATTGGCAAAAAGAAATCGACAATTTCTGAAACCTGCTGTCTCAAAATCGGCGTGTAAATCCGATTCAGGGCGATCGCCATCATCGCTTCTTCCTTCGGCGGACGACCGCTAAACGTCGTAAGATACACCGGATCTTGGCGATGGGTCATGCAGTGGAAGCGAACGAGCGGCGAATCTTCCACACCGCCGTAATACCCCATATGATCGCCAAACGGCCCGTCTGGCAGCATTTCACCGGGGGTAATCGTCCCTTCGAGAACGAACTCTGAATCCGCCGGAACTTCCAAATCGACAGTTTTACACTTCGCCAGCGGTACGCCCGAACCGCCGTACAACCCTGCAAACAGCCATTCCGACAAATCGACGGGAATCGGTGTCGCCGCAGCCATCAATATTAACGGATCGACGCCGAGAGCGATGGCGACTTCGAGTTTTTGACCCCGTTCGGCTGCTTTCCGCAGGTGTCTGGCTCCGCCGCGCACCGACAGCCAATGAACGGTCATCGTCTTGTCCGACTGCAACTGCAACCGATAAACTCCGACGTTGGGAATTCCCGTTTCGCAGTCTTTCGTAATGACGAGTCCCAGAGTAACGATCTTGCCCGCATCGCCGGGATAGGGGCGAATCATGGGAATGGTGTTGAGGTCGAGATCGCCTTCGTTAACGACCACTTGCTGACAGGCGGGAAAGAAGCTACGTCCGGGTTTCGCTTTCACCACGTCGAAGAGAACTTTACCAAATTCGATCGCCTGAGAAATCTTTTTCGGCGGCTTGGGCTGTTGCAACATTCCCAATTTTTTGCCGAGTTCTTCGAGTTCCTGGGGTTTTTCCATATTCATCGCCCAGCAAACTCGCTGTTCGGTACCCAGGAGGTTGACGGCGACGGGAAACTTCGAGCCTTTGACGTTCTCGAACAGGAGAGCCGGGCCGCCTACTTTCAGCAATCGGTTCGCAATTTCGGCAATTTCCAAATCGGGATCGACGAGGGTTTCGATCCGGCGCAGTTGTCCGCGTTCTTCGAGCAGTTTGAGAAATCCCCGTAAATCTCGTGCCATTTGTTAAAGTTTTGTTACGCTTCCTTCTATTATGAGAGCAAACTTCATCAGTCGATCGAGAAAACGGCCGTTCTGACAACGTGTTGCATGAGCAAGGTCGTGTGTCAGAGCTGTAAAGATGGGGCGTTAAGTGGGGGAAACAATCGGATACGACCCTCGCAAGCTGCGAATCTACCTCGATCGATCTCAACCCCTTCAGCCCCGTTAGATACAGTCCTGTTGGATGAAATTGCTTTCTGGCAACGCTGTGGGATTGAGTCCCGGTAGTAGGGCTAACTGTTCGCCACTGGACGAGACTGTCAAGACGGTTGCACTGGAAAGGGTTCCAGTTGCCAACTCGATCGAGAGATCTTCAAAGACTAAACCGCCGAGCAAATTGATGTTGTCTTCCGAGGGGGTAAAGTCAGAAATCGTATCGATCGATCCGTCTCGTCCGATAACGAAAACATCCGCACCGCCTTCTCCAGTGAGCGAATCAGCTCCCAAACCACCAAACAGTTCGTCTTCTCCACTTCCCCCAAATAACAGATCGTCACCGCTGTCGCCTCGCAGTCGATCGTCTCCATCTTCACCATATAAAATATCTCCATTGCCATCTCCGACAAGATCGTCGTTTCCCGCACTTCCCAATAGGAAAGATGATACTTGGCATTGTATTGTTTTGATTTAATGTAAACAAATTTGTGTCTTGAAATTCTGTTAAATTCATACACATCCTGAGCTTGATTTGAGATCGATAGAGAAATTTTCTGCTCTACTTCTCATTGAATGAGAAGTAGCAGAAACATTAGCGATCTCAAACTAAATCTGCGCTAAAGATAAAACGGATTTGACAGCTAATTAGAACAACATAGGAATTTTTCTCGCATACCAAACTTGACAAGATCGCCTTGCCCATCTGTAATTGTCAAGTCTGCTAGGATTAACGTCGTATTTCCAAAAACATCAAAAACACGATCGATCGCATTAGCATCGATAAAAGTTACATCTTGACCTGCACCTCGAATCGTTAGCGTTTGATTGCTACTTCCAGATGAAACGTCTACACTTCCAGTTGCGAAATCGTCTTCATGTTGCCCAAAGAAACTGAGTGCATAAGTTGCTGCATCTAAAATAATTTCGTTACTCTCATCACCATTCGTATTGGCCAGGATTATGGCTTTACGCAGTGTCATAAATCCATTGCTACTGATTGTATTATCGTCAGTACTCGTGACGATGATATTTGCCATTGTTCTAAATTCCTTTAGTTCTGTTTGTGGACAGATACTCAACGAACTGAAAATACATAAATCTTGAGTTCGATTTGAATTTAACGATCGAACCTAGATTCTGCACCCTAGAAAATGGCATCGATTCGAGTTAATATATCGAATTTAGAGACATCACAATAGCGTATCAGACTACCTAAAAAAACGAACTTATCCCAGAGAAGGCAAACGATCGATACCTGCTCTGAGAGATCGTTGAAATTTCAGATGCCTTTTAGTTAATGCGAATTGCGATGTACTACAGCTCAATCAGAGGAAGCGATCGATGTTTGACTGGATTGATGTCTTCTATCAAAACACCCAGAATTTAAAATTAGATTTGGGAAATTCATATTCTTGAAGTTGTAATAAAATACCGTCAGTCTAAGGGCCATCTTATCTTTACCTTGTTTTTTGACAACCTTAATTTGGCTTATTTTCTAGATTGATACTGTGACTTTAGTTGAAGTTATTTGCGATCGTTGTCGTTATTTTAAACGATCGACATCTCATGTTTGGCTGATTTCGATCGACAAAACCAGCGATCGTACGCACACAACATTGAGATCGAGATCGCTGATGGCGCATATATACTGAGATAGCACATCGATCGATTAGTATTTTTACTTAGGCAGAACGTTCGAGGTTTGCAATCGTTATTTCGTAAAACTCGCGAATTGCAAGCTGTTTAGTTGCAGGAGCCAGAACAATTGGGGACGGGGTGAGGCTCGATCGAGGTATCAACGAGGCAACCCCAATCATTCTCTCACTCTCAATCTCTGAGGGAAACGATCGAATTAAGCGCTCTTCTGAGCTTTCAAAATTCCCAGCAGAGCGTTTATAAATTTGTTTATAAATTTGGCTTTATCTATCAATGTGAGCTTGTGTACGCAGTGTACTCGTGTTCGACAACACTTGAGTCATTAGGGGAGCATTGCTTCCAGTTCCACACCTCTAGTTGTAGCAATGAATTAGAAATGTTAAACGATATTAATCCAAGGTTGAGGAGATCGGCTTTTCTCGATCGAGGCTTTTCAAAAGCTCTAAAATTTCTCGCTCTTGGAAATTCTGAGCTAGTCGATCGAGCTTCTTCGCAAACGGTACGTACTTTTCATCGATCGATTCTAATTGTTTCGCCTGTTTCCGAATCCCCTTCAGATGACCCCGCATCGATAAATGCAACAGCGCTTCTAATACTTCTGGCGGTGGTGCAATTAAATTTTCTTCTTCAATCGCTTTAGAAGTCTCGTCGAATTCCTGAGATTGCGAAATCTCAGATCGTGGCATTTCAGCATAAACCCAATCCAGTTGTAGGTGCAATTGCAGCAGATCGAGCAATTCCTCCATTTGCACCGGTTTGGGTAAAAAATCGTCTCCCCCCGCATCGAGACCGCAACATCGATCGGTTTCAAACACGCTGGCTGACGAGACGATAATTGGTGTTTGTTTAAAGTCTGGCATACCACGCAAGTGCTTCATCATCTGGCAACCGTCGAGTTCAGGCATGACCAAATCTGTAACGATCAGATCGGGTTTTTCTGCAATGGCTCGATCGATCCCCGCTTGTCCGTCTTCAGCTTCAACAATCTCGAATCCTAACGGTTTTAACAGATCGGCGACGACCAATCGATTTTCCCATCGATCGTCCACCAGTAAAATTTTTCGTCGCGAACCTTGATAGTTTGCAATCTTGTCATATCGCGTCGCGATCGCCGTCGTCCAATCTCGAGAAATGGGAAGTACGAGATCGAACCAAAACAGACTGCCCTGTCCCAAAACACTTTTGACGTGAATCTGACTTCCCATCTGAGCGATAATCTTTTGGACGATCGATAAACCCAACCCCGTTCCTTCTACAGTTCGAGATGCTTCTTCAACCTGCTCGAAGGGTTGAAAGATTTTCTCTAAGTGTTCGGCACTCATCCCAATGCCAGTATCTTCAATTTCAAAGCGAACTTTGACGGCATCTGGCTCGGTATCTCGTCCTCGAACGCGATCGATAACCCCAACGCGAAATGTTATGCTACCGCGCTTGGTATATTTAACCGCATTGCCTAACAAGTTGATTAAGACTTGCCGAAGCCGTTTTTCGTCAGCACAAATGGCTTCGGGAATTTGAGTTGTAAGCTGGTAATTAAAGGCAAGCCGTTTTTGTTGCGCTTTGATTTGACAAATTTCGGATACACCTGTTAAAAATGCAGGAAAATGAAACTCTGTGGGCAATAAGCTCATTTTTCCTGCTTCGATTTTTGCTAAATCTAAAATATCGTTAATCATCGTCAGTAAGTGCGTGCTGCACTGACGAACGATATTGATACCTTTTTCTTGCTCTGGGTTGAGATTTCCGCTACGTTTGAGGATTTGAGCATAACCGAGAATGCCGTTTAGAGGAGTTCGTAATTCGTGACTCATACTCGCCAAAAAGTCACTTTTGGATCGGTTCGCAACGTCGGCTTCTTCTTTGGCAACCTCGAGTTCTGAAACTTTTTGTTCTAGGTTTTGATAGGACTTCGACAAGGTGGCAGCCATTTGGTTGAACGTTCGGGCAAGAATTTCAATTTCATCATGAGTGCGAATATCCAGATGTTGATTCAAATTTCCTTCAGCGATCGAGTTCGTTCCATTCTGTAGTTTTTTAATCGATCTCACTACGGGTAAGAGAATTCCAAAAAACTGTGCTGCAAATGCTAGCAATATTGCACCGATAATGCAATATTGAATTTGGGTCATCCTATTCCGAAACACCTCCAATTCGTCACGGATTTGTCGATCTGCTGCTTCGACATGGTCTAGCAACAAATCTACATAAGCTTGAATATCTTGACTAAATGAGTTGATTGCTCTGAGATCCTGTTGAACTCGTGCAAAAGAAGGAGGCTCATCAGACTTAGCAACATCTTCTAGACTATTGGCGAGTCGATATAAGTTTTTATGGCGGCGACGTAATAAGTCAAGTGCGTCCGATTGGACATCCAGATCTTCGAGTATCTCTAGATGATTTAAAAATTTAGCTCTAGCTTCCTCATATCTAATCCAGTCTTCTCGATACCGATCCAGCAACACTAGATCCCTGAGAGCCAAAACCTCTGTATTCAGAGCATCTTTCATCACGAACGTTGTTTCCAAAATTCGATCGGCTTTTTCGTGACTTTTGTCTTGGACTCGTTCTTTCCAATCGATAAAAAACGGACTTCCCCCGAACAAAGCAACAATTAAGCTACCCAATAGCACAGACGATCCTAAAAATTTTGTGGTAATTTTCATGGTTAAATCGATAAAAGTTTTTAGTTTCAGAATTTCCTCCCTTGATAGAACTGGCGAGGTACTGTTTGGCGATACTTAAGCAAGTATCACTTGTCTAAAAGTTCAACCTGGCTTGGATTTGTCGAATGGATTCGTAATCTGCATCTAATGCAATCGTATAACCAGCGGAATCCGCACCACTCACATCGACCAATCCTTCAGGAGCATCAATTAGAATGTTCCTTAAGTTCACCCTGAATGGCTCTGGCAACTTGCTAGAAATGACAATGGGGCCGTTAGGAATAGGATCGGACTCCCAAATTATTTTGTATTCTCCCGAGGCGAAAACGCCTGATTCACTTTCGCGGGTATAGGCTTGAATTTCTGTGGCGATGACTTCTACTTCACCGTTGGCTAACAACTCGGCCGAGTTGTTATGGCTGCCAGAATATTCAACGCGGGCAAAATCTCGCTCTGGCTCGATTCCCAATTCTTGAAATTTTACTGAAGGTACTAGAAATCCAGACGTAGAAGATGGGCTGACAAAGCTAAATTGACGGCCTTTAATATCTTCGATCTTATCGATGCCGCTATCGGCAGCGGTTACGAGAACACTGGTATACCAGGGACGACCAGTTATTTTTTCGATCGGCACGACCAAGGGTTCTAATGCGGAATTGCGCTTGCGGGCCTTCAGGTAAGAGAACGCACCCATGTAAGCCATATCCACTTGTTCTTCTACGAGCAGATCGATGGTGTCTTCGTAATTGCCTGTGAGTTCGATCGTGACAGGAACTCCTAGCTTTTCCTGTAGATAGTTTGCCAGTTTCTGGATCTTAGCTTCCTGCTCTGCAGAATTCTGCCAAGGAATCGCAGCAATTTTGAGGGAAGATATAGTCTCTGATTCGCCATTTATTTCTTCTACACCCGTGGTATCGATCGAGTTTTTTTCTGCCCGATCTGAAGAAGTTCTAGGGGTACAAGAAGTACTGACCAGGCTGATGGCTAGAGCCATGCTTAGCCCAGCTGTGATTGGGTTTAAAAATAGACGTTTTGGGCGCGAACACGGGAAGAATTGCACGGCACTAGATGCAATATCTTTGGGGAGTTTAAAAATGTTCATATTCGTTTTGATTCTAGTTTTGCATATCAACCCTGATAAATATAAAAAAATCTTGATGAAAAAAGCAAGGTCATTCAATTCTCTATAACCATATTTTACCATTATCTGTTTTGTTTTTGTCGAGTTTTGTTGTCGTTTAAGAATTGATTTGAAACACAATTTAATATTACAAAAATGTTAAGTATTTACGTATATTATAAACGACTGCAATTGAAGTTGCATCAGTATTTTTACTTGTTCAATATAATTTGAGTTTGATTTTTTATGAATTGCGTATAAATTCTCGCAGCACCAAAAAACTTTAATTAAATTTACGTACTTAGCTTTACTTAGGATATTCGCAAACTTAATTATTTAAATAGTAGAAAATTTGGTTAAATCAAAAAAAAGTATTATTTTTATATAACAAAATCGTGATGATTGATTTCGATCGAGCTTCTTGTATGAGACGCTTGACCGTTGCTGAATTCCGAAGATTCGAGATCGAGTCACTTAAGATCGAAGCACTAAGATCGAAGTGCTTTTACAGGATCGAGGCGGCTCGCACGTAAAGCAGGGAGAAACCCAGCTCCCACACCCACGGTAAACGCCGAACTGAGCGCAAATATCGCACTCGATTTATCAAATGTGTAAGGAAGGTCGAAGCTTTGGCTGACTGCAACTGTAATGAAATGAACGGTTGCAATGGCTGCAACCCCACCCATGACGCTGAGTAACGTGGCTTCTAAAATAAACTGCATCATGACATCGTGCGGTTTAGCACCCACCGCCAAACGCAAGCCAATTTCTGGCGTTCGTTCGATGACTGACGCGATCGAAATATTGGCAATTCCAACTCCGCCCACGAGTAAAGCAATTCCACCTACCGCCAATAACGATCGAGCAACGGTTTTTAAAGTTTTACGTTGTTCGAGAATATCGCTGACGTTGTTCGCCGACCAAAAGGCACTATCGGGATAGCGCTGTTCTAATAAGGCTAACGATTGTGCTTCGAGAGGGTCGAGATCTTCGAGACGCTCGGCTCGAATCAAAATTCCTCCGATAGTGCGCCGTCCCGAAAGACTGAACCAAACCGTCAGCGGAAGAAAGAGCGTTCCTTGGGGTTCTTCGTCACTGTAAGGTTCGATTTTGCTTTCAATGACACCGCGAACGATGTAAGGACGGCCTCTAAAATAAATCCGTTCGCCGATGGGATTTCGATCGAAAAAGAACTGTTTGGCGAGAACGTCATCGAGAATGACAACCGGCCGATAATTTTCAAAATCGGCGCGGTTGAAAAACTGTCCTTTTAAGATCTGACGACCCGAGGTCTGGACGAACGCCTCAGAAACGGCGTAACTGTCTGGATTTGCACTTCGATCGAGAAATGTAACGTCGCCTTGGTAATACACCCATCGCATCGTACTCAACGCCGTCGCACCCACCAATCGATCCTGCAAATAGTCCAAATCTTCCATCTGGAAGCGTCGAAAGGGTTTGTTCCGTTCCCACGACGGGCCGACAACCACCTGCGGGGCGTCTCGTTCGTTGAGTTGGTGTTCGATGAGGGTTTCGCTGATATTCCCGACTTGCAACGTCGCACTGACCGCTGTAACCCCCATAAATACGCCGAGTGCCGTCAATCCCGATCGTAAAGGATTCCCTTTGAGAGATAGATACGTCAGTCTGAATAAATCGATCGTAGAAAGTGCCATATCCGACCCATCCCGTTCAGTTCGATATTGTTCAAACGATCGACCTTAAAGCCGTTAACTGAGCTTGGGCTTTAGAGAGCGACTCAAACCATTCTCGTTCGGGATCGCTGTCTGCGACAATACCTGCACCGACTTGTCCCCAAACTCGCCCTTGCGAAACGAGTAACGTCCGAATGAGAATGTTGAGATCGAGGAAACCGCGTCGATCGAGGTAGCCACAAGACCCGTAAAACAAACTGCGTCGCACGGGTTCGAGTTCTTCGATAATTTCCATACAGCGGACTTTCGGACATCCGGTAATCGTCCCCCCCGGAAACAGCGCGCGAACGACATCGATCGCATCTCGATCGATCGCCACCTCACCTACCACGTTACTCACCAAGTGCATGACGTGGCTGTACCGTTCGATAACCAGTAACTCGTCAACCTTAACCGAACCCCACTGACAAACGCGCCCTAAGTCGTTGCGTTCTAAATCCACTAACATGACGTGTTCGGCGTTTTCCTTGCGGTTGTCGAGGAGTTCGGCTTCAAGGGTTCGATCGCGTTCTGGCGTTTCTCCTCGGGGGCGCGTTCCTGCAATCGGGCGAGTTTGGGCGATACCGTCGCGCAGTTTAACCAACCGTTCGGGGGAACAACTCACCACCGCCCCCCAAGGGGTGTTCCAATAACTCGCAAATGGGGAAGGATTGATGTGATGGAGGGCTTGGTAAATTTGCCACGGATGCTGGTGGGTTTGAGTCTCGAACCGCAGCGAGAGGTTGGCTTGAAAAATATCGCCCGCGCGAATGTAGTTTTGGGCGCGACGAACCATCGTTTCGTAATCCTCTTTGGACGAAAGATAGGTGATTTTTTCGTCCCGTTCGCGGGTTTGTCTTTCAGAAAATTCGTGAATTTCAGACGTTGGGCGGTTTTCCCAAGCGTTCTGCATCTCGTCTAATTGTTGGGGAGAAGATGCCGCAAACCACAACCGATCCTCAACGCGATCGAGGACGGCGAAACGCTCCGGTTCGTACCAATAGGCTGGGGGAAACGGCAGCGAATCGGATTTCGTATGGGGTAAGCGTTCGATTTCCCACGCAACATCGTATCCCAACCATCCCAACCATCCCCCCGTAAAGGGAAGTCGATCGATCGGCGGATTGCTTTGCGATCGATCGAGATTCGACGATTCGGCGAGCAAACCTTTTAAAAACGGTAAAATCGTCCCGATCGAAGGCGTGTAAAGTTGCCGTTTTCCCCTAACTTCCCGAGGTCGCCCCGCACAAATCGAGAACCGCACTAAATTGGGATTGTCGCACCGATGTGGACTTTCGAGCAGGGTTGAAATGTCGTCGTCGAGGAACAAGACGCGAAACACGTCCGAGGCGGTGTGAGATTTCAGGGGGATCGATCGCCAAAACCAAGAATTGCTGAGGTTCATTCAAACGCTACAATTGGCAATTTATGAGGTGGAATGCTTAGTTATCTTAAAGGTTCGATCGCGAACGTCGCTCGATCGACGCCCAATCGAACCCTACTGACGGTTGAAGTCCACGGTATCGGCTACGAGTTGCAAATTACACCCCGGTTCGCCAAACACCTCCCACCCCTCGGAGAATCGCTTCAGGTGTTTTGCGACTTGCAACAGCGGGACGATCGACCGGTTTTATATGGGTTTAGCAGTGCGGCGGAGCGAGATTTGTTTCGCCAACTCATTCGCGCCAGTGGCGTCGGTTCTCAACTGGCGCTCGCCCTCCTCGATACCCTGGAACTGTCCGATCTCGTGCAGGCGATCGTGGCTGGAAACCACCGCATCCTCTCGCAAACACCAGGGGTGGGCAAGAAAACCGCCGAACGGATTTCGCTCGAACTGCGCAGTAAACTGTCGGAATGGCGCGAGCAAGTGCAGCTTGCAACGGTTCCTGAAGCGGGTTTAACGGCAGAGGTTCAGGAAGATGTGGAAATGACGCTGCTGGCGCTGGGATATCGTCCCGACGAGGTGATGCAAGCCATCAACGCACTGGCGGGCGATACGGGATTTACAGAACGCGACGACGCAGAAGCTTGGATTAAAGGCTGTGTCGCATGGCTGTCTCGGGAATTGCCCTAGCCTGCAGCCAGATGGGGAGAAAGACCTCTAGCCACTGTTTCACGTTCGAGGCGTGTCGTCGGTGTCCCCGTCGGTGGAGATATCCCGGTTGCGCGCCGGGTTGCGTCAGTTGCGCCGAGCCTTGTGACAGCCACCAGGCCAAAATTTTCTTCGTCATTTCGGGGTGAAACTGGAGTCCGTAGGCGTTTTTGTAGCGAAAGGCTTGGTTGGGAAAGGTGTCTCCCGTCGCGAGACGAACGGCACTGTAGGGAAGCTCGAAGCCCTCGCGATGCCATTGGTACACGCAAGACAGATCGCCGAGCGTCGATCGACCTTCGGACGTGGTACGCACGGGATAGTAACCCAATTCCGTTAAACCGTCGGGATGGGGCGAAACGTTTGCTCCGAGAACGCGCGCCAACAGTTGCGCTCCCAGACAAATGCCGAGAAACGGTTTTTCCGAGTCTAAGGCGATGGGAATCCAATCGAGTTCTCGGCGGATGTGGGGTAATTTATCGTCGTCGTTGGCACTCATGGGACCGCCAAAAATCACCGTTGCGCTGTGTCGATCGAGGGTTTCGGGCAATTCGTCACCTATTGCCGGAATGCGGATGTCGAGCGGATATCCCATTTCTTGTAAACACGCACCGATTTGACCGGGATTAGAAGTCGACTGGTGGACGATGATGAGAACGGGCAAAAACGACATGGCAATTTACGATTGATTGACGTTTTACAATTAGGGAATTTACGGTTGACAATTTGTGATTTACGATTGAAGTATTAGAGAATTTACGGTTTCCGATTTACGATTGAGGCATTGGAGAATTTATGGTTTGTGATTTACGACCGAGAAAATTTCGATTAGAGTTTAGGGAGCGATCGAATCAATTTAGAACCTGCTCATAATGTAGCACAATGCTTTCGATCGAACTGTTTGAATTGATAGAAAATCGAGTTTGTTAAATCTATGAAAACACTGTTGGTGACAGGAGCAAGTGGCTTTCTCGGATGGAATCTCTGTCAAATCGCTCGATCGAATTGGCGAGTTTGGGGAACTCATCACATCCATACACTTGACATTGAAGGTGTGAATATGCTAAGCGTCGATCTAGCAAACGAAGAGGCAGTGAAGGAAGCCTTCGATATCGTGCGTCCCGATGCTGTCATCCATACCGCAGCCGTTTCGAGTCCCAACTTTTGCCAAACCCATCCCGAACTGTCTTACACCGTTAACGTCACCGCTTCAGTGGGTTTAGCACAACATTGTCGAGATCGATCGATTCCCTTCGTCTTTACCTCTAGCGAACAAGTATTCGACGGAAAGCACTCTCCCTATACCGAAGACGATCCCGTTTCTCCATTAAATCTATACGGCGAACACAAAGCCCTTGCCGAACGAGAAATCTTACAGCAATATCCCAACGCAACAATTGCGCGGATGCCGTTAATGTTTGGTTGCGTTCCGCCTACAGCCAGCAGTTTTATTCAACCCTTCCTGAAAGCCATGCGCGAAGGACGAGAATTGAAATTGTTCGTCGATGAATTTCGCACTCCTGTCAGTGGAGGGACGGCAGCTCGCGGATTGCTTTTAGCCCTTGAAAAAACAACGGGAATTTTACACTTAGGAGGACGAGAACGCATTTCGCGCTATGAATTTGGGCGATTAATGAAGGATGTATTCAACCTGTCTCAAGCCAATCTCCAATCCTGTCGTCAAGCCGATGTTCCCATGTCAGCACCCCGTCCGGCGGATGTCGCGTTAGATAGCTCTAAAGCCTTTGCAATGGGTTACAGTCCCCCTTCCTTACGAAAGGCGTTAGAACAAATCCGAGCTAAAGTGTAGAAGAGTCTTGTATTCGGGTGCTTTAGCTTTTGGAATTTTTCAGCGGTAACGATCGAACGCCGTTCCGCATCGCGAACGACAGCATTCGTGCAACCTGCCCATACCTTCAATGATGCCCAATTTCGAGCGTGTAGAGCCGATCGCAAACTCGATTCCATGTGCGAGTGAGAACCCTTACCCCGTGTTGCAAGTTAGCGCTGACGGGACACTGCGCTATGCGAATCCAGCAAGTTTGGCTCTGTTCGATGAGGGTAAATATTCAATTTCAATGGGCGATCGCGTGCCTCATCTTTGGCAAGGTGTGATTTCGAGATCGATCGAGACTCAAGCGCCACAAACCTTTGAAATTCCCATTGACAATCGCTGCTTTCAGTTTACCGTCGTTCCCACCGCTGACGGCAATGCTGCCAATTTTTACGGGATGGACATTACCCAGCGTTACCATGCCGAACGAGCGTTGCACAAATCTAACGAGCAACTGACTGCCCTCGTCCAACAGCGTACCGCACGACTCAAGCAAACCGATCGACAGTTGCAAATTCAGTTGTGGGAGCGGTTGTCGCTGCAAAAACACCTCTACGAACGGGAAAGCCAACTCGACGCGATTTTTCGCGAAGCGGCGATCGGGATTGCATTACTCGACTTGGACGGAAAAATTCTCCGCAGCAATCCCGCATTGCAGCAAATGTTTGGGGAATCTCCCGAGACGATGTCAGGGAAACTCTTTCGAGCGTTCGTCGTTTCGGGAGAGTGGGATCGCGTCGTGAACGAAGCCTTCGATCGAGGGGAATCGCTATCTGGAAAACTCGAAGTCCGCTACCACCACCGCAACCACTCGACGTTTTGGGGAACGCTGACGCTTTCAACGATCGACGACGAAGCCGGTCGATCTCAATATCAGTTAGCGATGGTGGAAGATATCACCGATAGTAAGTTGGCACGAGATGCGTTGCAACTGACGCAATTCGCGATCGATCGAACCGCAGATGCTGCCTTATGGATTTCACCGTCGGGAATTTCTGCATACGCCAACGAAGCGGCTTGCGAGAATTTGGGATATTCAAAAGCAGAACTGTTGAAAATGCATTTTGCTGAGATCGCCATCGACTTTCAATCTCAAGATTGGTCGGTTTTTTGGGAAAGTATTCGCCAACAGGATTCTTTTGCCTGTGAAACTCGAGTGCAGCGGTGTGACGGCGAAATTTTTCCGGTCGATTTGACCTTAAACTATATCGAATTTAATAAGCGTCAATATATTTGTGCCTTCGCCCGCGATATCACCGAACGCAAACAAGCAGAAGAAGCCTTACGAATTGCTCAGGAACGCTCCGAACGCCTGTTACTCAACATTTTCCCCAAAACCATCGCCAAACAACTCAAACAACTGTCCCACGAATACCGCCAAGTCGGCGCTGCCATCGCTCAACGGTTTGACGAAGTCACGGTTTTGTTTGCCGATATCGTCGGTTTTACTCAGTTATGCGCCAACAGTTCGCCGACAGATTTGGTCTGGACGCTCAACCAAATTTTTTCAGCCTTCGATCGACTGACGCAAGAACTCGGCTTAGAAAAAATCAAAACCATCGGCGATGCGTATATGGTCGTTGGCGGTTTACCGGAACCGCGAGCGGATCACGCGGAAGCCGTTGCAGAACTCGCACTGGCGATGATGAACGAAGTTTCTCGTTTTAGCGCCCACAGTGGCGAGCCGATTGTCTTGCGCGTGGGAATTCACACCGGGCCGGTGATTGCTGGAGTCATTGGTTTAAATAAGTTCAGTTACGATCTCTGGGGCGATACCGTTAATCTTGCCAGTCGCATGGAATCTCAAGGTATTCCCGGCTGTATTCAAGTCACTCAAAAAACTTACGATTGCCTGCGTCATCGTTACGTCTTTGAAAAGCGAGGCACGGTCTTCGTAAAAGGACGAGGCGATACGATTTCGTATTTATTGAAAGAGCGGATTCGGGTATCGTCGTAATTTCACCGTTGGTTATGAAATGGATTTCTGGATTATAGCGGAAAACGATAGGTAATATCGCCGCGATCGTTGACTTCAAAATCAGCGTTAAATTCTTTGGCTCTCTCGTTGAGATAGGTTCGCGCTTCTTCGGCAGAAATTTGTGCCGTCATTGCCAATTTCATCACGCTGATTGTTCCGTTTCCTTCCTCAACCAACTGAAAAAATGTCGATCTCAAGCGATCTCGATCGGTGTTGTGTTCTTGTTGGTAGACGTTCCAAGCCAAAAATCCACCGAGTGCAGTGGAGGGAAGTCCGATAATTACTAATGCATAAAACGCATCTTGTCGATCCTTCGGTTCGAGATCGGGATTGAGCCAGTCAACCGCCATTGCAATGCTGATGGGGATGCCAAACAGAAGAAATAATCCGGCGAGAATTTTTTTTAACGTTTTCATAACGATTCACGGGCAAAAGCCATCACAGAGCTATTGCATCAGTTTTAGCATGAGAATTTTTAACATGAGAATTAAATACCCGAATTCGATCGAGTTTTGGCAGGACGAGCGAACAGATTGCCAAACCAAGAGCGCCAGTACAGAAGTAATGGTAGGGTGTGTTACGCGGATGAAAAATGGGTTGGAAATCCAGTTCATGAGATTTCCGCGTCACGCACCCAGCACTTTTGTACCGCTGCTATAGTATTCCGATAACGAGTGGGAGAGATCGTGAAGACGTGTGAGAACGTGCCGAAAATTTGTAGAATAAACGCTACAAATCGTATCAAGTTGTAGCGTAGAAATACATTAAAAAACTCCGGTTTTCCAAAGGAATCGGAGTTTTGACTGATATCAATTGCTCGAAATATCGTTAGAAACGATGAAACAAATACCTAACTCGGCTCGGGAATCGTGATATCGATCGAGGTAATTTCAGTATCCGGACTCAAATTCGAGAGTGGCGGATCGATCGCTTCAGAATTGCCAACCACGAGTGTCACGATGCTATCGGGATCGAGATAGGTTTTCGCGACCCGTTGAACGTCCTCGATCGAAGTGGCTTCAACGCCGGCTTGATATTTGAAAATAAAATCTTCGGGGTAGCCGTAATAGTCATATCGAACCAGTCGCGATAGTGTTTGAGCAGGATCGGCAAAATTGAAGATAAACGAGTTGAGGGTCGAATCTTTGGCAAATTTCAAATCGTCTTCCGAGATCGGTTCAGTGCGAATTCGATCGATTTCTGCTCGAATGGATTCAATAAACGGCACTGTCGCCTCCGATCTCGTTTGTCCCCCGGCCACGAACATCCCCGGATAATCGTATTGAGCCGACCAATAGGCGTATACAGAATACGCTAACCCTTGCCGCGATCGAACTTCGTTAAACAGCCGCCCGCCAAATCCACTGAGAACGTTATTCATCACGCCCAAGGTGGCATAGTCGGGACTATCGCGCAAGCCACCGAGATGACCGAGTTCGACGTAACTTTGAGTGAGTTGCGGTCGATCGACAAAAAAGATACCGCTTGGGTACGCTTGAGAGACTTCGGGCAAGTCGGGCAGCAGTTCAGATGACGGTTGCCAATTGCCGAGTTTTTCAGAAATTAAATCTTTAACCGCATTCGTATCGAAATCTCCGACAATTCCTAAAATCGTTCGATCGGGGTAAAAGAATCGATCGTAAAACGCCACGAGATCGTCGCGACTGATATTGTTGAGAGTTTGGTATTCCGTCGTTCTCGCGTAAGGACTCGTTGCCCCATAAATCAGTTTTTGAAATTCTCGATCGGCTATGCTACCCGGATCGTCGTTGCGCCGTGCAATATTCCCTCGCATCTGGGTTTTCGCGACGTCTAATTTATCCTCAGCAAACGCGGGTTCGCGCAGCACTTCGACGAATAAATCGAGAACTTCGTTTAAATCTTCACTCAGCGCGTTAAAACTCACACGTCCCGACGTCGTTCCGATCGAAGTTTCGACCGAGGCAGCCTTCTGTTCGAGAATTCGGTTGAGTTCGTCAGAAGGGTGTTTCTGCGTTCCACCCGCTCGCATCACCGCTCCCGTCAAACGAGCTAAACCCACTTTATCCCCAGGCTCAAAACGGCTGCCCACTCGCACTAATGCACTCCCAGAAATGAGAGGCAGTTCTCGATCTTCCACCAGATAAACGGTTAAGCCGTTATCGAGTTGGAAGCGGGTGTAGTCGGGAAGTTGAAGCTCGGGAAGAGGGGGAAACTCTAAGTCGGTGTAGTGTCGTGGTGTAGCAGCAACCGAAGCTTGTGGATTCAGCAGGTTCGCAACAATTAATCCAACCGCAAACAGTATCGCCCCGTAAAAACGCCAGGGTTTTCGTTTCCCTTGGCGCGATCCGTTTGGGGTAAAAAATTGCCAGAATCTTCGAGATATCAATTCGATCATTTTTGTTGTCTTTGACCAACGTAGGGGCGTTAAGGGGATGAGGAGATAAGGGGGTCGGGGGATAATGAGGTCGGGAGATGAGGAGATCGGATAACGACGAGGTGGGAAAAGCCATTCATCGATCGCGATCCAGTTAACCCCCCATCCTCTCACCGCATCGCCCATCCCCTCACCGCCTCATCTCCCCATCCCCCCATCCATTTCTGCGATCCTAGCGCAAGGGTGAGAAGGGATGTTTCGTTAGAGAAACTGCTCGAACTCGGGGTTGGCTTTCAATTGTTTCAACACCTGCTTGATTTCCTGAGTGCGGCTTTTACTCGCGATGAGCGTCGCTTTTCCGTCGCGAACCACGACGATGTCTTCCAAGCCGATCGTCACGATCAATTCCTCGTCGTCACTGGCGTAGAAAATCGACCCTTGAGTGTCGCGTCCGGTATGACGAGCCAGTTCGACGTTGGCCCCGTTCCCCGATTGCAAGCGTTCGAGGGCGTTCCAATCTCCCAAATCGTCCCACCCGAAGGCGACGGGTAAGACGTAAGCCAGATCGGTTTTTTCCATCAAGGCGTAGTCGATGCTGATTTTTTCGAGAGTCGGATACGCCCCAACACCGTTTTTAGAAAGCTGGCGCATTAATTCGGGGGCGTGCGATCGAAGTTCTGATAGCGTCACACCTGCTCGAAATATGAAAATACCGCTATTCCAACTAAACCGGCCGCTTTCGAGGAAGGTTTTTGCAGTGGCTTCGTCGGGTTTTTCCGTAAATCGCGTCACGCGATACGCGGGTAAACCGCCAAATTCGCCGACGGGTTCCCCTTGTTCGATATAACCGTATCCTGTCGAGGGATAAATGGGTTTGACGCCGAGGGTAACGATCGCGTCTCGGTTCGTCGCGAGTTCCCCAGCGGCTTTGAGCGTGTTGTTAAAAGTGGTTCGATCGTCAATCCAATGATCGGCGGGAAAGAAACCGACAACGGCATTTTCGTCGTAACGTTTGGCGATTTCAAGGGTCGTCCACGCCACAGCGGGAGCCGTATCTCGTCCTTCCGGTTCGACGAGTAGATTGGCTTCGGGAAGTTGGGGAAGCTGTTCGCGAACCCCGTCCGCTAGGTGAGAAGCTGTAATCGTCCAGAGATTCTCCCAACCCCCAGCCAGGTCTAACAGTCGATCGGCGGTGGACTGAAGGAGGCTTTTTCCGCTTCCATCTAAACTGAGAAATTGCTTGGGACGGTGGAAACGGCTGAGCGGCCAAAAGCGTTCGCCTTTTCCTCCCGCGAGGATGACGGGGGTAAATACCATAGTTCAACTCGCTAACGATTTACGGTTTACGATGGACGATTGACGATCGACAGCCATCGATCGATCCGGATTAGCTCGAAGGCAACCGAACAAAGCAACAACCCAACGTTTGGTTATTACCTCATCTGGTCGTCACATTACCTCATTATCCGGTCATCTCATATTGATGGCACAATCGAAATGTTATTTGAGGGCTTCAAGCCACAAACGGGGTCGCCATGAAAATACCCGCTTCACGACCGCAAAACGTTTCAGGGCTTCTTTGGTGGAGTCTGGTGGCGACAGTTGCCGTTTTGATCTCGGCTGTTTTGGGGGCGATTACGGCCTTGGTGATGCCTGCGTCTTCTCTCATCCAATCTCCTTGGCGACAGGGGCGGTTGTGGGAGAATTTCGGCTACGAACTCGCTCGGCCGGTGAATATTCTCGTGTTAGGGGTCGATCGAGATCCCAAACTAGCGGACGACTCGCCGAATTTGTTTGAAGGTCGCAGCGACACGGTGTTACTGGTGCGTTTCGACCCCAGCGATTCGTCGCTCAACGCAATTTCAATTCCCCGAGATACGCAAGTGACGATTCCCAATTACGGAACCGCTAAACTCAATCAAGCCAATCCGCTCGGGGGGATCGATTTGGCGAAACAAGCGGTGAGTGAGTTGGCGGAAAACGTGACGATCGATCGATACGTTCGCGTCAACAGCGAGGCGTTGGTGGAATTGGTAGATATGTTGGGCGGTGTTGAAGTGTTCGTTCCGGATAGAATGTCTTATCTCGATCGAACGCAACGCCTCGAGATCGATCTCGAACCGGGTTGGCAACTCCTCGACGGTCAGCAAGCGCAGCAGTTCAGCCGCTTTCGTCAAGGCCGCTACGGCGATGTCGGCCGCGTTCAGCGACAGCAAATCCTCCTCAAAGCGTTACGAGACCGACTCGCCACACCGACGGTACTGCCTCGGATTTCATCGATTCTGCGCGTTTTACAAAAATACGTCGATACCGATCTCAGTTTTGAAGAATTGTTGGCGCTCGCTGGGTTTAGCCTTCAACTCGAACCGCAGCAAGTCCGTCTCGTGCTGTTACCGGGGCGCTTCAGTACGACGGTAGAATCGGAAACGAGTTATTGGTTGGTCGATACCGAGCGCAAGGAGCGGGTTCTCGCCAACTTTTTCGATCTTCCGACTTCTGATGCGTTCATCGATCGACCGAGTTCGCCAACGGCGTTTAACGAAATCCCCGAAAACCAGCCTCGCATCGCCATTCAAAATGCTTCGGGAAATTTGCAGGCTCTCGAACAGGTTCGATCGACACTCGAACAACTCGGTTTTACGGATGTTTACGTCGTGGCGGACTGGCCGGAAGTTCGACGACATACCACCATCGTGGTGCAAAACGGCGATCTCGACAGTGCCAGAAGATTACAAACCCTCTTGGGCTTTGGCGAAATCGAAGCCATCTCGACGGGGGATCTCGATTCAGATTTAACGCTGCGTTTGGGGCGAGATACGACGATCGATCGATAGTCTGCTGGACTTGAAACTAGAATTTAAAATGGTCGATCGCAGAAGAGAAACCGATTGTGGCTCAATTGAAGATCGTCTCGCGAAGCTTGAAACACTTGCTTTAAGCGCGACTGAAGCACAACGCGGTATAACGAGAAAAGATCTCAATCCCCGAAATCTGTAATACTGCACATCAGTCACACGATCGAGAAAGGAGCCGCAATGCACACGCTAGACGCAATTCAAGCTCGCCGATCTGTCAAGCATTATGATCCGAACCACGAAATGAGCCAGGAGGAGATCGACAAGTTACTCTCTCTGGCCATGCTATCCCCCACCGCCTTTAACATCCAAAATTGGCGGTTTGTCGTCGTCCGAGATCGAGAACTGCGCCAGAAAATTCGCGAAGTTGCCTGGGATCAAGCGCAAGTGACGGAAGCTTCGTTGCTGATCGTCCTCTGCGCCGATCTCAAATCTTGGCAGAAGCAACCCGAACGCTACTGGCGCAACGCACCGCAAGAGGTGCAAGATTTCCTCGTTCCTGCCATTCTCCAATATTACGACGGACTCGAAACCGTTCAACGGGACGAAGCCATGCGTTCCTGTGGTATTGCCGCGCAAACGATTATGCTTGCCGCAAAAGCCATGGGTTACGATTCCTGTCCGATGGATGGGTTCGACTTCGAGAAAGTGGCAGAGTTAATTCATCTCCCCGAAAACCACTCCATCGCGATGTTTGTCGTCGTTGGAAAAGCCGTTCGGGAAGCACGTCCTCGCGGCGGGCAACTTCCCATGGATGAAGTGGTCGTCATCGATCGATTTTCTTAGCCCGTCGCACGGAAGATTCAATCCGTCTGACTTAAACTTCGCTAAAAACCTAGGTTAGAGCGTCTCAAATTCTGTTGTCTTCTCGTTAACGCTTCAATTCAAAAAAAGATGACTTTGACGAACTCTCCAAATTTGCTGTCTCCGTTTGAGTTGGGAGATTTACACCTCAACAACCGCGTTGTCATGGCTCCTTTGACACGAGCGCGAGCTGGAATCGAGCGGATGCCGAACGCACTCATGGCGGAATACTACGCACAGCGCGCTTCGGCGGGTTTGATTATTTCTGAAGCCACGTCCATTTCCACCCAAGGCATCGGATGGCAGCAATCGCCGGGAATCTACACCGACGAACAAGCCAGAGCTTGGCAACAAGTTGTCGACGCCGTTCACCGCCAAGGAACACCGTTTTTTCTACAGCTGTGGCACTGCGGACGTGCGTCCCACAGCAGTTTTTACCCGAAAGGCGAACTTCCCGTCGCGCCTTCTGCCATTCGACTCAACGAAGACTACATTCACACACCAATCGGGAAACAGAGCTACGAAACCCCTCGTGCGTTGGAAACGGAGGAAGTCCAGCAGATCGTTGAAGACTACCGCAAAGCCGCCGAACGTGCCAAATTTGCAGGATTCGACGGCATTGAAATTCACAGTGCCAACGGCTATCTCATCGATCAGTTTTTACAGTCAAAAACCAATCAACGGCTCGATCGATATGGTGGAAGTCTGGACAATCGCTTTCGTTTTCTTCGAGAAATTGTCGAAGCGACGACTTCGGTTTTTCCTGCCAATCGCGTCGGCGTGCGAATTGCACCTAACGGTCTCTTTAACGATATGGGATCGCCGGATTACCACAAAACGTTTCTCTACGTGGCGCAACAGTTAAATGCCTACGGTTTAGCTTATCTCCACGTCATGGACGGGTTAGCATTTGGGTTTCACGAGCTCGGCGAACCGATGACACTAGCAGAGTTTCGGCAAGTGTTCGGAAGCACGTTAATGGGCAATTGCGGTTACACCCAAGACACCGCAGAAGCAGCAATTGGTAACGGACACGCCGATCTCATTGCCTTCGGACGACCGTTTATCAGTAATCCCGATTTGGTGGAGCGGTTCGCCAACGGTTGGGAATTGAACCCTCCAGCAGATATGGCAATTTGGTATTCATTTGACAAGGAAGGATACATCGATTTTCCGACCTATCAAGAAGTGAAAATGACTTAGGTTTAAACGAAAAGCGATTCACTGAGATTCTGTTAACGCAATCTTGGCGAATCGCCTTTCTTTACCTTTGCATTCAATTTTAGGCTTTGACAGCTAGGACAGTACCTGTGGCAATCGCAACACTTCCCGCGATCCGATTCATAATAGTTTGACCGCCATGATTTTGAAAGAGAGTTCTCGATCGATCGGCGAGAAAGGCATAACCGAGCATCGTGGAACCCAGGACAATTGCAACCACGGTAGCAATCGCGATCGCATCCCAGTTGCTCAGCGTTGATAGTTCGATAAAGGTCGGCAAAAAACCTAGATAAAACAAAATTACCTTAGGATTTCCAAGCGTAATAAAAAGTCCACTTAAAAAGTTAGATTTCCACGACAATTCTTCAATTTCTTTGATTTTCAGAATTTCTGGGCGCACCCTCCATAAATGAATACCGAGGTAGATTAGATAGCCGGCTCCGAGATATTTTACCACCAAAAAGAATCCACTCAGATATTCGGCAATCGCTGACAACCCATACATTGCCAACAAGAGAAAGACTAAATCTCCTGTAACGATCCCCAGGACGACAACAGATGAATGCCAAAACCCAGATGCAAGCGCTCTCGCTACCGTTGCAAAGACTCCCGGCCCGGGGGTTATCGCGAGGATAAACATTGCTCCTGCTAGAGCGAATAAGGAAAAAATAGTCATTGTTTCATCTATAAGCTACCTTTTGATCTGCAGATGTTTTTATCCTATTGTATAGCATTACAGCGTTCAATTTTTTTAAAATTGAATAATATCTTGAAAATATTCAAGCCAAGACATTGTCGAATTTTTTAGGCTGTGATAAGCTTTTTAAAAAAATCTATCTATATTGAAGCAAGAATTTTACAAAAAATATCAAAATCAAAAGATCTGGCACCCAAGCATAAGTACTTATGCCTTGAAATTAAACAGCTACAGCAACCTACAATGAATTTGGCAAGCAATAAAATTGTAAGGTCGCCATTCATTTATCTTCTCCATATAAAGTAAAGCAACCAGAAGAGAATTTTCAAGGGTCTTTTGAGTTTGAGGTGATAAGCTGATTTTATACCCGGTCAAAACCCTTGCTGTAGGGGCGAACGGCCGTTCGCCCCTACCCAAATCTTGTATTCAGTTCAACAAATTACACCGTAATCTCAGGAGACCCATTTTCAATTAAAGCTTTACAGAAATCTTGAACGTATGAAGCTCAAAATTTTTCGGCATCACCAAAGATAGCGGAAAAACCCGACAAAGCTTTCCTTGCAATGTTTTGCCAAGCAGTCCAACCACTATTCAGATTTTCCCAAAGCCAATAAACTCCATTTTCAAGTTCTTTTGGTGTCATGTGTTTAGGGCGATGTACGGCGTGGCTACCATCATACTTCGACCAGTCTTTGGTTAATATCCTACCGTCAGTATCTAGCTTCTCGAATGTCTTTGAACCAGGGAAGGGAATCATCAGATGTGGAATTGGATTATCCATCCCAATCTCTTGAATAAAGTCGGAAGCTTCTTGGAAAATGTTTGGGCTGTCTTCATCAAACCCAAAAAGAAAGTCTCCCCACACTTCTATACCGTAACGCTTCACTGTGCGAATATACTCTTGGATCTGTGCTGGCTTGACAAAACTTTTTCCTTGAGCTTTCAAGGCTTCTTCTGATGGCGTTTCGATCCCAAAAAGTAAAGCTTTAACTCCGGCTTTTTGAGCAGCTCGCAAAAGTTCTTCATCTTTAGCAATGAGTACAGTGGTTTCTCCATAGAAGTTCATCTTCAAAGGAGCCAAGGCCTCAAACAAATTGAGCGCATACCCTCGATTTGCTGTCAAGTTGTCAGAATGTAGCTCCACCCATTCTACACCTGCCCGTTTGAGTTTTTTGACTTCCTCTACGATGTTTTCAACAGGTCTCAGCTGAAACTTATCGAAGAATTCATGCACCAAGCAAAAATCGCAGTGCATTGGACATCCTCTTGAAACCAAGACCGACCACGTATAATTGTACCTGTAAGGCTCGATAATATCAATTGGATAAGAATTCAATTTTGACAAATCAAAGGGGCTAGTCCGCTCGTATTTTTCTTTGAATTGGCCTTCCTCATAATCTGCCAGTAGTTGCTCCCAAACTTCCTCTGGTTCACCAATCAAAAGCGTATCAGCGTGTTCGGCTGCTTCAGCTTGCATAAACTTAGTATGCAGCCCTCCTAATACAACAACTTTGCCTTTGGCGCGAAATCGATCGGCAATTTCATAAGCTCTTAGTGCATCAGGGGTGGACATGAAAATTGCGACAAGATCTGCATGAGAGTTGAAATTGGTTTTCATACCGATCGTCTCATCGGTCATTTCAAGATCGACCCATTTAGGGGTGGCTGCAGCTGTTGAAAATATGTTTTGGGGTGGCCCTCCTGTTTCAGCTTTATACTTTGAAAAGTCGCTACCTGCCGAGGCTTTGATGAGATAAGCTTTCATGACTACTTACTCTCCTGTTGTACTTTTAGGAATTGCAAATCTTTGTAACGGGTGCTGTATTGAATCTGAATGAAGAACAAACGGTCAGTCAGAACTTCAATCTAGCTTGAGGAATGAAAACCGTGATGTCTGACGTTAATCGATGGCAACCCACACCTCAGCACGATCTCCAGGACTGATATCGTAAACCTCCAAATCTGTTGTATATGTCCTTGACAACTTTTTCTCTTCAATCTCGATCCAAGTCCTAGGAACGTTCTCTTCTAAGTTCCCGCTCACCTCGATGACTGCATACCTCGCCTCAGGGATTGTTAGGGATATAAATCCAGCAGGAATAGAGTCAAGATTTGTGACACGTCTTCCCATGACAACCGTGAAGCTCGAACCATTGTTTCCAAAGTTGTAGTCGGTATAAGCAATATAAATCTGGTTGTCAGCATCGTTGGGAATATCGCCAAAAAGATTTTCTCGTGCTTGCCGCTCCCATAGGCTTCTTATATCGTTTAAGTGTCGATCGTTTTCCAAGGAAGTTTCAACAGAGATTCCGACGAGATAAATTCTCTCAGCTTGCTTGACAGTATATTCCAAAGAAATCATTAGAGGCTCATCAGTGTTTTGACTCAAGCTAGTGATGCTCTTGCTATTTCTTGCATCTTTCTCAGGAGAGATTGAATTATTTTCAGTGTTGCTACTTGGTTCGGTGTTGGAGCTTCTGTCGCCTATATTCTTGGCTTTTTGTGCCAGCAATAGGGTATTCAATGACATCAGAAAAATGATACTGAAAAGAGAAGAAAAGAGAAGATTTGATTTTGTTTTCATGCTCGTATAATTACCTTCAACTGAGGACTAGGGGGATTTTAGAAACAAAGCGATTGTTATAGCTTTTGGCAAGATTTAGAAATTTGCTCAGGTTAAATATTTTTGCACGTTGGATTGATATTGATAGACCGATTGTTCTAAATCTTTTGCGATCGCGCCGATCGAAAAATAAGGCGACTTTAAAGATTTTTGCTGTTGCTCGCATACATAAATGTCCTCAGCCATAAAATCACCAGAGGCAAGGGGATCGTCTCGATCTCCTGTGCCGTACTTATCCCAAGTTCGATCTTTAAAGTAGCTCCAAGACTTCCATGCTTGTGTGATGTATTTCCAGTCAGATACGGGCATTACTTTTATCCGAATTTCTACGATCGATCTGTCTGGAGCGACTGGAATGACATGGAATGTAGACCAACTTGATTTTGATTCTGCTAACCCCAAGTTGGGAAATAACATTGGCACGTATGCACCCATTTTATCTTTGGGTACATGACCGATAAGCGGTAATGGAGAATTGTTTTCGATCTTGTCGAGATACCCTTTCGAGAGCGGCTCGTAAAAATAGAAGTGGTCGCCGACAAACCCTGTCTGCTGATGTCTGTGGTCGTACATAAAGAGAGTTTCGGAATGAAGGTGCGCGAGATGATAGCCGTCAATATAGTTCTCGACCACAATTTTCCAGTTCGCGTTAATTTCGTGACGAGATCTACCTTCTACATATTCTGTCAATTGTTCGGGTTTATGAGGGCCTAAATAAGGTTCGATCGGTGTCAACCAATTAGCAAGGGAATCGGCATGAGGATCGGGATGAATAAAAATCATTCCTCGCCAGGTATCGACTGAGGCTTTGTGGAGACATAGAGTTTCTAGATCGAGATCGGGAAATTGACTTTTTCGCTCTGGCACCGCAGTCAGTTTTCCATCGAGATTGTAAGTCCAGTCGTGATAAGGGCAGGTCAAAAATTTCTTGCGTTTTCCCGAAGTTCGCAGTAGTTGAGTGCCACGATGGCGGCAGATGTTATGAAACGCACGCATCTGTTTGCGATCGTCCAGTAGCACGACGATATTATGAAGTCCTGCCTGCACGGTAATGTAATCGCCTGGATCGCTGAGGTCTTCGATAAATCCAGCAAACTGCCAGGTACGACTAAAGATAGTTTGCTGTTCTCGATCGAACCACTCTTGCGAGGTATATGCTTGAATCGGAAGAACGGGCATTTTGTTTTCGATCGTCATCACGATGTCCTTTTTTTACAACGAAGAAATCAACACTTGAAGATACGTGGGTTTAAAAACCGGTGAAAATCATCCCAATGCCGAACGCCACCCAAGTTATCAAAATAATCCAATACAGAATGGGATTCTCTCTCCGTGAAATGGGTTCGATAAAGTAGGTTACTCCGGTGAAAAAGCCGGGGAGAACCCAGTACAGTGACAATACGCCCCAAATCCATTGCCAATTCAGTGCAACTGCGATATACATCAAGACCAAGCCCAGTATGGTTCGCCACTTGAATTTCATGGTTCGCTACTTGAATTACTCTGCACGATCGAGCATCTGTACGATCGTTTGTCGGACATTTGAAATTTTGTAATTCCATAGCATTCGTCTTTGGCAAATTTCAGGAGGGCGCTAGTCCTTTTATCAACGTTCGATATACAAAAACTGCTGCATCTTTACGAGCAATATATCCTGTGTCTACAGATGACCAGGCTGCCCAAATCAATGCATCGATCGCTGATGTCACCCAGGCATTGGGGATATCTAGTCCGAGTACGCCATCCTGTTTGAGTGTTGTTACAAATTCATCTAATTCACTCATTTGTCGAGTATAAGCAGCCGCGATATCTGGATCGGTATAAGCCACAGACTCCGAAACTAAGAAGTGAAATCGATCGCCCAAGGGAACCACTTCCTCTAAAAATGCGAGGAGCGCAGCTTGCGAAGGCAAGTTTTGGCGACGGACACGTTCTGTTACTCGATCGATCTCTTCCATCGCTTCGAGGGCCAGCTCGCGAACCAGCTCATCGCGGGACGGAAAATATCGGTATAAGGTCGCCCGCCCAACTCCAGCCTGAGCTGCAATATCGCTCAGTGAAGATCCCGGATTGCGTGCTAACACCGTAGCAGCCGATTTCAGTAGTGCGCGTTTAGATGCGTTTCTTGTGGAATTACTCATGAGACTATTATATTTTACTTGAGACAAAAATGTATCAAGCGAGTTAATAAAACTTATCTTAGGCAGTTGACCTTGTTGCGTGTCATCTAGATAAGATCGCTGGGGAAAAGCAGGGAATGGGTGAGGTGAACCCTAATACTGTGGGCAAACACGACGACCCAGCACTCTGTTCCATGAGACGATCGATGAGAACGGAGTGAAGGCTGACGAGTCGATGTCCCTGATGGGGCAGTACCCGCCACTAAAGTCGATGATTGGGGGGGCGTGCAGAATCACACGAATTTTACCTTTAACTTCTTGCTATAGAAGAAGTTTGACGTATCCATATCCTTGAGATGAAAGTAAAGATCTTATACTTTTAAAATCGAAACGGGAAGTTCGCATTTTTTTATAGATGGCTATTTTATGGTAGAACTCTTGAGTTTTTTTTCTATTTCTGAAAACCAGAATAGCAGCCAAAAGTTGAAAATTCCTCGATTTAGTGTAGCTGTTTATACGATTTAGAAAAATTGCACTCGGGAAAGACTCGATCGATCGGTGGAAATTCGATCGAGTCTTCAAATAATCGCAACCTTTATCTACAGAGAATTTTAACGTGAATCCGGCTGTCGAAGAATTTCAAGGATTGCCCGAAAGATCGATCGAAATATGCGGGTTTAGAGTACAGATGCTCGATCGTCGATTTGAGTCAACAGGTGGAATTGTCTGGGGAAAATCCGAAATCTTAAATTACTCAAACTAGGATTCTGCCTTCAAAAAATTTTGCGATATAAGAAGGACAGATTCACAAACATCTAGCAACTCTGACAAAAAAAGAGGCACTATATGGAGTTTCTCCAAGATACCGTCGTGTTGTCGCGCTTACAGTTTGCGCTGACAGCCATCTTTCATATGCTCTGGCCAGTCCTCACGACTGGGATGGCAATTTACCTCGTCATCGTTGAAGGACTGTGGCTGCGAACCCGGAACCCCGACTACTACCACCACGCGCGGTTTTGGGCGAAACTGTACGTCCTCAACTTCGGTATCGGCGTCGCCAGTGGCGTTCCCATGGAATTTCAATTCGGGACGAACTGGGCCCCGTTTTCGGAAGCGGTCGGAGACTTTTTCGGCAGCGTTCTCGGCTTTGAAGCGTCGATGGCGTTCATGCTAGAAGCCGGATTCCTCGGCATCATGCTCTTTGGCTGGGAACGAGTTCCCCCCGTCGTTCACTACCTGTCCACTATCATGGTGGCCTTCGGCGCGAACCTCTCCACCTTCTGGATTATTACCGCCAACTCCTGGCTGCAAACCCCCGCTGGCGGCGAAGTCGTAGACGGGAAATTTATCGTCAGCAACTACTTCGAGGCGATTTTCAATCCCTTCATGGCGAAAAGTGTCGCGCATATGTTCCTCGCGACGTTAGAAACCTCGTTATTCGTCATTGGAGGTATTAGCGCCTGGTATCTTCTCAGCGGACGGCATCCGAAATTTTTTGCTCGATCGTTCAAAATTGCCCTCGCCGCCGCCATCACCATCGCACCCCTGCAAATTTACGTCGGACACCTCAGCGGCGAACAGGTCTATCGCGAACAACCGGCTAAGCTCGCGGCCATGGAAGCGCAATGGGAAACAGTTCCCGCAGGGGTTTCTGCTCCGTGGAGCGCGATCGCACTTCCCAACGTCCAAGAAGAGCGTAACGAATTTGAAATCGCTATTCCCAACGCACTCGGCTACATTCTGGAGCTAAAACCCACACTTTCCGAACCCGTGTTGGGATTGAAAGAATGGCAACCCGAAGACCGTCCGTCGATGGTGGGACTAATTTACTATGCGTTCCGCATCATGGTCGCGATTGGGTTTTTCTTCGCGGGATTGATGCTTGTCAGCGTCGTTCAGTGGTTGCGTGGCAAACTCGCATCTGACGAAATCGGAAAACAGCGTTGGTTGTTGATTTCGTGGATGTTCGCCGGGCCGATGGGATATCTCGCCGTGGAATCCGGATGGATCGTGCGTTGCGTCGGACGACAACCTTGGACGCTGTACGAACAAATTCGCACGGTCGATGCGGCATCTAACCTTCCGCCGGGAAACGTACTCGCCTCGTTAACGGGATTTGCCGTCGTCTATTCTGTGTTGTTCGTGTCCACGCTGTACTTCGGAAGTCGGATTCTTCGCAAAGGCCCGGATCTCGATCGACCCCTTCCTGGCGCACGCGATCTGATGGAACCAGCAGCCCACACCCCCGATAGCCGTCCCGTTGAAGCGAAATAGGAGATGCGATCGTGGATTTAACGATTTTAGATAATTTTCTGGCTCAGGTTTGGTTTGCCATCCTCGCGCTGTTTCTGTTCCTCTATGTCATGCTGGACGGTTTCGATCTCGGCGTTGGCATTTTGTCGCTGACGGCATCGAGTGAAGAACGTCGCGGTATTTTGATGACCAGTTTGAGTAACGTTTGGGATGCGAACGAAACCTGGTTGGTGTTGATGGGAGGTGCGTTATTCGGCGCGTTTCCTTTGGCGTACAGTACGATTCTCAACGCGCTTTACATTCCAATTTTGACGATGGTGTTCGGCTTTATTTTCCGTGCCGTCGCCTTCGAGTTTCGCGAACACTCCGATCGAAAAGTGTTTTGGAACTCTGCTTTCGGGGTGGGAAGTTTCCTCGCTGCGTTAGGTCAAGGGTTTTCTTTGGGAGCCGTTCTCGAAGGAATTCGGGTTGACGAAGCTGGACATTTCATCGGTAGTACTTGGGATTGGTTGAGTCCTCAATCGGCGGTTGTTGCGTTAACGCTGATTCAAGGGTACGTTCTCATCGGTTCGACTTACTTAATTTTGAAGACCGAGGGCGAGTTACAAAACACCCACTATCGCACGGCGAAAATTGCGGCTGTCACGACGCTAATCGGAGCGATCGCGATTACGATTACGACTCCCATTTTCTTCGAGTACGCCCGCGAACGGCTATTTCAAGCACCGTGGATTTATGTTTTTGCCGTTATTCCCCTGTTGGGCGTTTTGCTTGTTTGGGAATTGTGGAAAAGTCTCGATCGAAAAAAAGAAGTCGCACCGTTTGTTTGGACAATTTTGATTTTCTTGCTGACGTTTATCGGCTTGGCGTTGGTGGTTTTTCCATTTATTATCCCTACACAAATCACGATTTACGACGCGGCAGCAACTCCAACATCGCTGGTTTTTATGCTGGTTTTCATCGGTGTTTTGATTCCGATCATGTTGTTCTACAACATTTATCAATATGTCGTTTTTCGAGGTAAGGTAACAACCAGTTATTACGGAGAGTCGTAAACGATTGAGTTCTGGGTGAGGCTCACTCACCCAGAATCGAACGATTTTAAAAGTCTATTCATTCTTTCGACCACAACAACGGCTACTCCTGCTCGAAGAACAGTACTAGCTTTCGCAGTAGCCGCCTTAACGATTGACGCTCGGATTCGTCTAAAGCGCTCATAATACGATGGGCGTTGGCTACATGAGCTTCAACGGCTCGATCGATTAGGGTTAACCCCTGGTCTGTCAGTACGATCGACGTTCCTCGACGATCGTTTGGATCGGGAATGCGCTTGACTAATTCAGCTTGCTCGAGTCGATCGAGCCGATGAGTGATCGTACCCGATGAAATCATCAGAGTGTTAAACAAATCCGTTGGTGAAAGCTGTCCCGAACGACGCAGGGTCGCCAACACGTCGAATTCTCCAAGATTTAGACCAAACGGTGCAATGGTGGATTGAACGGATCGATCGAGATGCTTGGATAGCCGTGCCATGCGCCCGATCTCACCCATGGGCGATACATCTAGCTCGGGACGCTCGCGCTGCCACTGCGCCAAAATCTTATCGACTGCATCCGACTTCATTTTCTCCATTCACTCAGCTCAAATTCTCGATGTTAACTATCTTAACATCGAGATAATTGCTATAATCTCAACGTCAAGTATCTTGAAGTCAAGATAAATAAGCTCGCTGAGAGGTTCCACGATGAACGGACGGACGATCTATCTTTTGGCAGCACTCGCCGGTGGTGCCGTTCTCCCCATTCAAGTTGCCTTGAACAGCCTATTGCGACGCTATGTCGGTGAGGCGATGCAGGTCACCTTTATTTCATATCTGGTGGGGACTCTCACGTCGCTTGCGATCTGCTTCGTTGTACGATATCCACTTCCGACGATAACCGCTCTGACCCAAACCTCTTGGTGGATGTGGGTTGGTGGATGTTTGGGTACGCTTTACGTGTGGTCGACGATTTTTGCAACACCGAAGATTGGGGCTGCACTTGCCCTTTCACTGACGATTGCAGGGCAAACGATCGCAGCACTTTTCTTAGACCATTATGGTGCGCTTGGATTGACTAAATATGCGGCAAGTCCAACCCGAATTACTGGCGTTGTTTTAGTCATTTTGGGCGTTTCCTTAGTCGCCTACGCCAAACGCTAAAGTAAGCTGACTTAGTGTGACTTGGCGTTGTGACTTAGCCTCTATCCATTTACACCGATTGAGGTCTTGATTCAATACATCAAAACTCAAAGCCGCCCTGGAAGGGCGGGGCTTGAGTCCCATTCGTTTCGGTCAAATCGGGCAAAACTTGAGATCGAAGATCGCGAGATGTGTTGAGAGCTGTTGAAAGTTATCTCAACGAGATGTTAAGAACAAGGCGGAGCGGGAGTTAAAGCACTCGATCGATGCAATTGTGAGAGATACCGTTCTAAGGCGCGAACTTGCTCGAGATCGAGACTGTAGTATACCCAGCGTCCTTCTTGACGGTGATGCACCAACTGAGCATCTCGGAGAACCTTGAGGTGAAAAGAAAGTTTTGATTGTGGAGTATCGAGTCGATCGCACAATTCGCACACGCAAAATTCTCGATCGCGCAGTAGCTCTAAGATTCGCAAGCGCAGGGAATCGGAGAGGGCGCGAAAACCCAAGCCGATAGTGCTACGCACCGCTGGTGCGAACGAATCTGGTGATAATGTTTCGCTCTTAGACATCCCGTCCTATTAATCGACTATATTCCATTCTAGCGATAATTTAGGCTTACCCTACACTTTTACCATTGCCTCAAACGCCCGTTCCATCTGTCGTGCGAAGGCTTTAGCATTCCAGAGGGGGGAGGTGTGGCGAGATCGAGAAATTTGCCAAGCGACACGATCTCGCAATTTGGCATCCGTGCCAAACCGCACGCCCCATTCAACATATTCCTCATCAGTGTAGGCGATACCGTCACTCGTGCCGACCGATTTTAGGAAATCGTAACTGTGGCGACTAGCGAACTGTTCCCCCAGGCGAGTGACGAGGGGAATTCCCATCCAGAGCGTTTCGAGGGTTGTGGTTGCGCCGTTGTAGGGATAGGTATCGAGAACCACGTCGGCGAGTGTGAGGTTCGCCCGATGAACGGCTTCACTCGGTTCGTTGGGAAGAAACCGCAATCGATCGATCTCGACACCTTCTTCTCGGGCGAGTTGCTGGAAAAATTCTCTGACTGCATCTCGATCGACATACAGCCCTTTGATTAAAAAGTAACTGTTGGGAACTTGTTTGAGAATCCGCAACTGCAATCGAGCGTTATCGGGATGACGTTTCGCCCCCGTTTGCGAACTAAAATAGACAATGGCGTCACTGGGAATGTCGAGATCTTCGCGGCGCAACGTCGGAACTCCCACTTCAAAACCATCGATGGCGATAAAGGTTTCGGGAAGTCGCCAGAGTTTCGTGAAGTAGTCAGTTTGGGCGGAATCCGGGAGAACGCGGGAATCGACGAGAAAATAATCGATCGAGGGAAGTTCTGACGCATCGAATCCCAGCCAGGTGACTTGAATGGGGGCGGGTTTCAACGCGAGTATTGCTGTGGCTTGGGGACAGGTTAAACTGTCGAGATCGACTAAGATATCGAGATCGTCGTTACGAATTATCTCAGCAATTTCGAGAATTGAATTTTGGGAGAGATCGCGAAATTCAGTCACTGTTGATGCGATTTCGTTTTGAATTTCGTCGCCCGTTCTATGGAGAGAGTAGGCAAGAATCTGAAACTGAGATCGATCGTGGTATTTCAGCAGCCAACGCACGAGATAACCGACGGAGTTCCGGCGAAAGCAACTGGACAGATACCCGATTTTTTGAAGTTTTCCAGTTTTGGGTTTTACAGGAATTTCACCCAGAGTTTGATGTAATTTATTTTGGAGAAATTCCGACACGCGATGCCGCAATTGGTGAAGTTTTTGCGGATTGTCTTCGATATAGGGTAAAAACGACGTCGTTGCAAATCCTTGAACGATGTCGGGAAGTTCGATATCGGGATTCGTTTCGACGAGTTCCTCGAGTTTTTCCTCGAATTGACGGTGAACTTCGAGGGATCGATCGAAATTTCCACCCGATCGAAGCAACCCTCTTAGCCGTAAATAGTAGGCAGCGATTTGCTTGGGAAGGCTTTCAGCTCGATCGAGAAACTGTTGCGCTAACTTAGCTGATTCGGCGTACTGTTGCGTGTCTTGGTAAAGATTAATTAATTTTACCAAAATCGGCAGGCTTTCGGGTTGCAATTGAAGCCAAAGCGTGCTAATAGAAATAAGAAGTTTTCGATCGATCTCGTCATTTTGTAAAATTGCGGCAGCTTGCTTGAAAAAAGCGTTCCGAACTGAAGAATCGGGCGAGGCTGTTTCAACACAAGTCTCGAGCAATTTCCAGACCGACGAATTCCCTAAATCTAACTGCCATAACTGTTCCAAAAGTTGCTCGACGTCCGGTATTTCTCGAGACGTCGTTTTCAAACACTCGCAACAGGATTGAAAAACCCATTCGTCAAATTCTTCAACTTTCGCCGACAGCGTCGCCAACCGAACCCAATTGCGACAATCTTCAGCCGCCAATTCTACGATCGCCTGACGAATCGTTAACGCCGATCGATCCTTCGCAATCGCCTCTCGACGTTGCGCTTCCGTTTCCAAAACATCCACCAATTCACGGGTTAATCGATCGAGATCGTCACCCGACATCATCGCCGACAACCAAGTTCCCTGGGCTTCTTCCTCCTCGCCGCGCAACCATTGCGTCAAACCCAGATACCAATAATTTTCCCTAAAATCGGGGCGGGCGGTGATGGCGCGTTCGTAGAAAACCTCCGCTCGATCGAACTGTTCCCGTATCAAGCACTGATGCGCCTGCCACGTCAACCCCGCTTCTCCCGCCGACAATTGCGACAACTCGATCGAGCTTCGATCCCCAATTTCTCGCAACCACGCCGCCCACTCATCGGCTCGGTTGTCCCAAGTACAATGTTGGTTAACCCAATCCACCTGTTCTCGCAACGCCGCTTCGTTATCGAGATCCTGCAACACCTCCACCACTCGATCGACAAACTCTCGAATATACGCTTCTCGATCGATCTCCGACGCAAACGCATATCGCAGCGACTCCGAACACGCATTCGGAATCGGAATCAACGCTCCAAACCCCGCCGTCGTCTCCGGAAGTGCGGCTAAATCACTCGTTACCACCCGACACCCACTCGCCAACGCTTCCATCACCGCAATACAGGAGGTTTCCGCGAACGTATTCGGATACGCCAACACCGAAGCCGCCTTGAGATAGTCCTTCAGTTGGGGTTGCGGAACCGAACCGACATACTCAACCCCTTCTGTTTCCCGACAAGCTCGATACAATTTTCCATAGTTCGAGTCGTCGGAAGATCGATCGACCTGATACACTTTCATACTCGAAAACACCTGCAACCGCGTTCCGGGAACCGCATTCCGAATGTGGGGAAACGCTTCTAACAACACCTCTAAACCCCGAAACGGCGTACTGGTGTAAACGAGAACGGGAGGTTTCGACTTCGCCGCCAGAATTGAAGGGTTGTCAGAGAACAACCCCCCAAATACCGGACTGATGGCGTTGCGCGTAATACAAACCCGCTTGGGATCGACGCCAAACGCCTCGATGTATTGCTGTTTTTGCCATTCGCTGACCAACGCAAACCCCCGATAGCTATCGCGAACGATGGGATTGTAAAGATCTTCTACCGATTCCTGATCGGGGGCGTGTTGCGTCCAGAGTAGCATCGGCGTGTGCGGACGGAGCAGGGGTTGAACCCGCGCCCCCAAGCCGGGGTTGCCGATCGCGACGAGAACGTCTACCGTTGGCATTAACCGCCTCGCTTCGTCGCTGCGAACCGGAATACACGTCACCCCTCGCGAAACTTGCAGCGTTTGGGTATAGTTAACGAGAAAGACCTCAAGTCCCCGTTTCACCAGTCGTTCGGCAAGATAGCAGACGGCAGATTGAGACCCCCCCATGGGTTTTTGATAGACGGTTTCGATCTGGTAGTCCCAATCGATAAAGTCGATAAATGCAATTCTCATCGTTAGAGTCAGCCTTAAAGTCGGGTCTGGGGCGATCGATCTCTCCAATCTTCCAAGCAATCGTAAATCGTAAATCGTAAATCGTAAATTCCCCAATTCACTCAGCAAGCGTCAATCGTCAATCGCACATGGATCTCGATCGATTCAAAGCGCGGCTAAAAACCCCATCCTCTCTAGCACAAGCGATCGCTAGCGCCACCCCTTGGCTAAACGCTGGAGAAATTTACTGCGAAATTGGTATTCTCCAAAGCGAAACCCTCCTCAGCGCTCTCAACGCCCATCCCACCGCCCTCGCCTACGCAGTCGAAACGTCCGCCGGGACGGAAACCGATACGAGACTCGCTCAAATCGCCGACGTTCTCGAACAACATCGCCTCGACGATCGAATCTTTCTCCTCCAACACGATTTTGAGGAATTTTTCGACGACTGGACGCAACTCGAACCCGAAGAACGTATCGGAGTCTACTGCTATAGCGGCCCCTCTGACTACCGTTGTGCTTTGACGCAACTCCTGCGCGTTAAAACGTTCTTGAGTTCTCGCGCAGTTCTCTTGATTGCGAATCCCCATATTTCCACTTTACGCCAAGGGGTCTGGGATTTTATCGCCACCCATCCCGAAAGCGCGCTCTTACAAGAAATTCCTCACGTTGCTTGGGTTCTCGCTTGGGACGCCCACAATCCCCACCCGCCAGACACCGAAGCCTATTTCCAAAACTGCCAAACTGAGATTATCGACGCAATTCGCCAACTTCGCAGCAACGACACCCTCTATCCTGACGCCGTCAAACAGCACCAAGCGGGAAATTGGGAACAAGCCCAACGCCTCTATCGACAAGTGCTGCAAGAAGAACCCCAGCGGTTTGAGGCTTGGTTGAACTTGGGAATGCTATACGTCGCCCTTGAAAACCCCAGTGAGGCGTTAAAGGCGTTTCAAGCAGCTGTGAGAATCGACGACCGCCAGGGAACGGCTTACTATGGGTTGGGTTTGGCGTGGGAACACCTCAAGCACCGCCCCCGCGCGATCGCTGCCTATCAAAAGGCGCTCGATCGAGATCCAACTCTCCTCGATGCTTACAATAATTTAGGAAATCTTTGGTATCGAAGCGGACAGTTCGATCGGGCTGAATCGGTTTACCGTCAAGCTGTTTCCCTCAACCCCGAACTCGTGGGGAGTTCCCTCAATCTCGGAAATGCCCTCATCGCCCAAGGCCGACTCGACGAAGCGATCTCTATCTACGAAAACGCTCTCGTCCAGCATCCAGAAGATTCGCATCTGAAAGACAATCTCGATCGGGTTCGCCAAAGTCTCGACAATCCCAACCGAACGCTATTTCTCGATTTGGCGCGATCGTTTTTGCAGCAGAAAGACTACGCCGCAGCTATTCCGCTTTACCGCCGAAGTATCGAAGACGGCAAACCAATCGACTATTTAGCCTTAGCATTATGTTGTCAAGAAACTCAACAGTTCGAGCAGTCCATTGAAACCTTACGGGAGGGGATCGCCCACTTTCCCAAAGAGACGAGTCTTCAGTTAAAGTTAATCTCACGACTACGAGACCTCGGCGGCATTGAAGCAGCTCTCGAAGCCGCTGAAAGTGCCAGAAAACAGATTCCCGACGGTCTCGAACTGCTCACCCTCGATCGACTTTTGCTGCCCGTGTTTTACCACAGCGACGCAGAAATTCGCCAGTTTCGCCAGCGCTTTCAACAAGGACTGAGCGATATTATCGAACAAACCCGCCTCGATACTCCCGAACAGCGCCGAAAAGCCCTCGACGCGATTTCCCAAACCTCGATCTTTTATCTGGCTTATCAGGGATTTGACGATCTCGATCTCTTGCAACAATATGGCGATTGGATTTGTCACGTCGTCCGCAGCAACTTCCCCGATTTGGACACGAGCGAACCGCCCCCGCGACGGGAGAAGCTTCGGATCGGCTACGTTGGCGTTAGTATGGGAGACACTCGCCTCGGCGAGCTTTATCTCGGATGGTTGCGCCACGTCGATCGAGAGGATTTCGAGATTTACACTTACTATCTCGGACAACAGTTCACCGATCTCACCGAAGCGTTTCAGCGCTGTAGCAACGTCTTTTACCGTCTTCCTCCGAGTCTGGAAGAAGCCGCCCCCGCCATTTTACGCGATCGACTCGATATCTCGATCTTTCCCGATATCGGCCCGTCCTCGCTCGTCACGCAACTGGCGGCCCTGCGTCTAGCCCCCGTGCAATGTACCACTTGGGCGCATCCTATCACCTCGGGGCTTCCGACCATCGACTATTTCCTCTCTAGCGATCTCATGGAACCGGATAACGGCCAAGAGCACTATCGAGAACGCCTCGTTCGGCTTCCTAAAATTGGCATGTCGGTGTCGAAGCCCCAGCCTCCCCAGGAAATCCAGAGCGATCGATCGACGTTTGGCTTGGGGGTCGATCGAACGGTTTATCTGTCCTGTCAGTCTCTCTCGAAATACTTACCTCAATACGATTGGGTTTTTCCGCAAATTGCTCAACAGGTTCCTAACGCCCAATTTGCGTTTATCGCACACCCCAATCCCGGTATCACCGAACAGTTTCGCCAACGACTTGACGATGCGTTTTCGGAAGTGGGACTCGACGCAGAAACGTTTTGTGTTATCCTTCCTCGTCTGAACGAACGGAACTATCTCGAACTGAACTTGGTTGCTGATATTTTCTTGGATACGTTCAGTTGGTCTGGGGGCATCACAACTCTCAAAGCTATCGCCTGTGGACTTCCTGTCGTTACTTATCCCGGTTCGATGATGCGATCTCGCCACAGCTTTGCGATTTTGAAAACCTTAGAAGTTACGGAAACGATTGCGTCGGATGTCGAAGAATATATCGAAATTGCAGTCAAATTAGGGTTGGACTCGGCCTGGCGACAGAAAGTCGTCGAACAAGCGAAACAGAATGAGGAACAATTGTTCGACGATACGGAGTGCGTGCGTGCGTTGGAAGCATTCTTTCAATCGATTGTTTGAAGCCAATGTTTAACATAAAATACGTCCAAAAGAAGGGTTGACATTTCGCAATTTCAGCGTGATAATAAAAGGAGAGTCTATTTTCTTTATTTATTTTTGTTGTTGACTTAAAAATCAACAACAAAAATAAAATATCCAGGACGCACAAATTTCTAGTGTTATAAAGGACTTAATGAAACAAATATCTTTCAGTTCCGACAAATGCTCGATCGTATTCTAAAGGGGCGCTACGAAATCCAGAAACAGCTAGGAAAACGGGTCGGACAACAAACTGTACTGGCCTTAGACCGGCAAACCCAAAACCGAGTTGTCATCAAACTCCTCACCTTTGGTGGCGGACTAACCTGGGAAACATTCAAATTATTCGAGCGCGAAGCCCAAACGTTAAAACACCTCGAACACTCCGCGATTCCTCGATACCTCGACTATTTTGAAATCGAGACGAAGTTCGGAAAAGGATTTGCACTCGTTCAAAGTTATATCGATGCACCGTCTCTCGAGGAACATACCCAAGTGGGACGGACTTTTAGTGAAACTGAATTAAAGCAAATCGCCAAAGCGGTTTTAGCCATCTGTAATTACCTTCACACTCGCCATCCGATTGTCATCCACCGCGACATCAAACCGGGTAATATTTTGTTGAAAGATCGATCGGGAAATTCTGTCGGCCGGGTGTACCTCGTCGATTTTGGATCGGTTCGAGCCACAGCTTTCGATCGAGGAACGATGACGGTCGTGGGAACCTATGGGTATATGCCCCCCGAACAATTTGGCGGACGAGCTGTTCCCGCCTCCGATTTATACGGTTTAGGTGCAACACTGATTTATTTAGCGTCGGGACGACATCCTGCAGATTTACCCCAAGCCGATCTCCGCATCGACTTCGAGTCCCATGTTAATCTTTCACCATCTTTTATCGATTGGTTGAAATGGATGACCGAACCGAGCCTCGATCGACGCTTGCCATCCGCCAGTCGCGCGCTCAAAGCACTAGAAAATCCAACCCAAGCGCAAAGCACTGCTCTGGCGTTAAGTCAACCGGCTGGCTCTAAAATTCAATTGACTAAAAGTCGCGAAGCTTTAGAAATTATGATTCCGCCCAAAGGGTGGTGTCTAGAGCTGATCCCCCTAATTGGATTTGCAATACTTTGGAATGGATTTTTAGTGATGTGGTATTCTGTCGCGATTTCGACTTGGAGTTCAGGAGGGTGGTTTGCGGCCTTCTTTGCTTTAGGTCATCTAGGGGTTGGATTTTGGCTGATTTTTTATATTTTATCAATTCTTTTTAGAGAAACTTATTTGTCTGTCGATCTCAATAAAATCTCTTTAAAACACAAACTTTTTAACATTTTCTATCGGCAAGTTTCGCCTGCACCCAGACAACAGATCGTGAAACTAGAAATCAAGTTAGAGAAAGGTTCTTTACAGCGGAAAGGGAATACGCAACTGAAACCACAAATTAATATCTGGGCTGGGACGAAAAAATTTGCAATTGGTGGAGGTGGTGTCGTTTCCGAGATTGAATTAGAATGGTTGGCTCGAGAACTCAGTGACTGGCTGGAATTATCCCTTCACGATTATCGGTAAATTCGATAAAATTCGATCGGATTTGTCTAGACTAATCGCCTCAAAAAAAATCGAGCGATCCTCAGACAATTTGTATCCTTTCCACGCCTGAAAATCAGGGTGTATCTCACTTTGGTTATCGGAACCCCACCCATCCTCCCCTTAGCCAGGGGAGGATGGGTGGGGTAGCGGGACGGAGTCCTTAGGCGGAGGGGTCATTCTACGAAATTGAGATGTACCCGAAAATCAGGGTGTCACTTGAATTTCAATGCGTCGGTTGCGCTGGCGATTGGCAGGAGTATCGTTAGGCGCGACGAACTGGCTCGCACCGTAGCCGACACTCACCCAGTGATAGCCGTCGCTGTCGAGGGTATCGTTAAGATGTTGGACGATTTGCTTGGCTCTGACGAACGTAATTTCGAGCTGCTCTGCTCGATCGTTTCCCTCGTCAGCATAGGCGGCTACGTAGATGCTCGAATTTGGGGAACTTTGCAATTCTTCTACCAATCGATCGAGGAGGTTCAAGCTTGTCGGATCGAGAACGGTGCCACGGTCGTCGGTAAACAGAACGTCACTCGGTAACGTCAAGTGTAACGGCGAACTCGATATCGACGCTGGTGTGTCTTGCAGCATTTCCCCGAACAATTGGCTTTCGAGTCGATCGAGTCGAGATCGAACAGCAGAGAGCTGTTGTGACAGCGCTTGCTGTTGCTGTGTGCGTTCAGTCTCCGATAGATTTTCCGCCGTCGTGAGTTCGACTGTGCGCGTTTGGAGCGCAGCGAGATCGGCTTTCAGTTGGACGAATTCGGCTTGAAGTTCCTGACGTTGCTCGGGGGTCAACTCAGACATCGATGGCGCTTCAGGAGGCTTCTCAACGTCGCGACGAAATCTCTGCTCGGCTTGGCGAGTCAGCTCCACGCGCCACCGTTCGATTGCTGGCTGAGATGGGTTGACTTTTGGATAAAAAAGTGATAGAGCGATTCCAGCTGCCGCTCCCAACCCCAAGCCAAAGAAGAGAACGATTAACCGAAACAGCATTGCGATCGTTGCGCTGCCCAAGTTTCCCTGACGTTCGGAATTGCGCTGACGGCGGCGACGAGTGCGGCGACTTTCCGTCGGCTTAGATCCTGAATTCGGTGTCGGCGGCGTTGAACTCACAAGGCTTCTTCCCTATTGATGAGATAACCAGGTGTTGACCGTGAAGCGCGAAGCATGGAAACCACGTTGAGTGGGTTCTCCCCATGTCCTCATTTCCCCATCTCCTCAACGTTTTACACCATCCCACGGGCTAATCTCGATCGCCTGTCGGGCGGTAAAGACGACGCGAAACTCGGCGATCGCAGTGAGGTTGACTTGTCCGTCTTTCAGGAGAACGATGGCTGAGGGATCGTACAGCGATTGAATGGGAAGCTCGCCGAAATAGCGGCTTGCAGCAGAAGAGAGCGGTTCGTACTCGACGATCGAGCCGTCTTCAGTCACAGCCAAGCGGAATTCGAGATCGCGATCGAACACCGGATCGATCGTCCATCGATCGTATAGACGGTCTTGTACGTCCGTCAGCAGTCGATCGAGCGTTTCGAGATCGTCGATTTTCGGTCGATCGGCAGGTTGGCTCGGATATCCATCCCAGGGACTCACCTGTAAAATGCCGTTTTCGGTAAACACGACCTTAAACTCAGCCAGCGATTCGACCTCAGCCGTTCCCCCTTCCACCGGAACGTACACCAAATCCGGCAACGGGGTTTCATCGACATATTGTCGGGCGGTCTCGTTCTCCGAACGATATCCCAAAATCGCACCGTCGATCCCCATGCTGACGCGGTACACCAAATCTCGATCGAACGTCGGCTCGATCGTCCAAGCTTGATTGACCTGCTGGTAAAGGCTGTAACGCAACGCTAACAGTCGATCGGCGTCGAGAATTTCGGGAACGGTATCGAGTGTTGGCTCTAACGCCAGTGGTTCCTCCGCTTCCGGCGGGGCTGACGTCGGCGGATCTCCCTCCGCCGAAGGGGTCAACGTTGAGGTTTCCTCAGACGAACTGGAGATCGGTTCGCGGGGGCGTTCCACCTCGGGGACTGGGAGAAACGAGAACAAGAGTGCGACGACAGCGAGACTGGAAACGCCAAGCGCGAAAGGTGCAGCTCGTTTGGCGAGCGGTTCTTCGTTGTGAGCTTCGTGGCGCGTTCTCGGCTTCAGGTCGAGCGTCCAATCCGGTAACGTGCGGCGATCGGCGACCATCTGATCGATCGCTTCCACGAGATCGAACAGTTGGAGGGTCGTCAAGTCAATTTGAATCGTTTCCCCTTCCGGTTTGTTCGGATCTCGGACGGTCAAACGATGCAAACTGCTCGGTAGCGGTTCGATCGAGACCGAGGACTGCGGGATCGCCGTGGGCGGGGAAATTCCGCTGAGCATTCCCTGAGCGTACTGGCTCACCGTGGCGGCGAAGGCTTCTAAAAAACCGCGATCGCCGCTGAGGGCATGAGGTTTACCCACGAGGTGACATTCAGCATTGACCAATACCGACAACACCGGCCGCGTCGAGGTCTCGTCCGAGTCGTTGGGATCGCTGATTCCTTCTAAAATCAGCGTACATTCAGGCAAACTATATTTTCGCCGTACAACCATTCCACCGTTTCCTTATCTGTTCGATCGACGCTCGGGAGTTTGCGATCCGTTCGACCTGCCAAAAATCGTAAATCGTCCATCACCCATCTCGCCCGAACAATCGTAAATCGTAAATCGCAAATCGTAAATCGTCACACTTCCCCATCAAACAAGCTCGCCCAAAAACGTTGCATTCCCACCGTTCCGGTGCAGAATAGCAATTGTTCGAGCAACCCCACAGCCAATTCTTCGAGTTTTTCGTCCGTACTGTACGCGAGAACGCCCGAGCGTCGCGGGTTCATGCGACTGCGAAAGTGGGCGCGAAATCGCTCTAGATAGAACGCCAGTTGTGGATTTCGATCGAGGGGAAGCTGCTGTTCGTTCAGCTGCTGGCATTCCTTTAACAGCCGACGCAGGGCTAACGTCATACGACGTGCCATAAAACAGGCGATCAGCGTAAGTGCCTTCGCTTCGTCGAGCGACATCGGCCGCCGTCGGCTCGCTCGGCGCAACGGATTGGTATTGCGAACGAGCCAGAGGGTGACGCGGTTCGGGAGAATTTGCTCTAAACCCAACTGTTTCGCGAGCGCGAGGATTTCCTGAGAACCGTTGAGGTTTAACGCCTCGATCGCCAACAAAATTAAATCGAGTTGTATCCGCGTCCGGCGCGAACAGCCGTGGTGTGTGACGGGGAGATCGGGCAGGCTGTCTAGCAGAGGGGCGGTAGTCTGAATAGGGGACGGTGTCGATTGTATTGCACTCACAATTGCACTCACAGCATACAGTCCGATTGGATCGGGCGAAGTAAATTCATCGCGTTTTTTAGGCGTTTGACCGTTCGAGCTTTTTCTCGATCGAGGGCCGTTCGCCGAGGGTGCGACCAGCGCGAAGATTCTTGGTAGGATTTGTTGGGGCCGTCCGAAAACATCCCCAGATAATCATCTGTCAGAATTCCATCTTACTCTCACGCCCATGGATCTCAAATCGCTGATTCGCGATATTCCTAATTTTCCGAAACCCGGCGTTCAGTTTCGGGACATTACAACGCTACTGTCTCATCCCCACGGACTCGCGGCGACGCTCGAGCGACTCACCGAAAAATGCGCTGTGCTGCAACCCGATGTCGTCATCGGGATGGAATCGCGCGGGTTTATGTTTGGCGTTCCCGTTGCCTACAAACTCGGGGCAGGATTCGTTCCCGTCCGTAAACCTGGTAAATTACCGGCTAAAACGTATTCGGTGGAATACGATCTCGAATACGGCACCGATCGACTCGAAATTCATTGCGACGCCTTTCAACCCGGTGCGCGCGTGCTGGTCGTGGACGACTTGATCGCCACGGGAGGCACGGCACAGGCAGCCGCACACCTGATCGATCGAGCCGGCGGTCAACTCGTCGGTTTTGCCTTCGTGGTCGAATTGCGAGACCTTGGCGGTCGCCAGAAACTGCCCGACGTGCCAATTGTTAGTCTGTTGGAATACTGAACTCGATCGAGTCCACTGCCCTCTCTCCTCAGCACGATTCCCCAACGGCGATGACTTCGACTAAAAAAGCTCCGTTTCGCAGTCTCCACCTCCAACTCGCCCGCGTCGCGTCTGCTCTAAGCGCAAACGAGGCACTGATGTTCGCCGTCAAACGCCTCGGACAGGGAGCTATCACGTTATGGCTCGCCTCCATTTTGTGTTTTACCGTCGTACAACTGGCACCGGGAGACTATCTCGACATTCTCAGCCAAGACCCGACGATCTCGCCGGAACTGCTCGACCAACTCAGACAACAATTCGGTCTCGACCAGACAGCTGTCGTTCGCTATTGGCGCTGGTTCGCGCAAATTCTCACGGATTGGAATTTTGGGCGCAGCTTCATGTACCAAAAAGAGGTTAGCACCTTGATCGTCGAGCGAGTTGCGAACACGCTGTTGCTATCCGTCGCCTCGTTGGTCGTGACCTGGTCGATCGCGATTCCGTTGGGCATTGCTGCTGCCGTGCGCCAAAACACGGCGGTCGATCGAATTCTCCGCCTGTTGAGCTATATCGGTCAGGGATTCCCCAGTTTCATCACCGCGCTGCTGTTGTTGATTCTGGCGCAAAATCTCACCCCCTTATTTCCCGTGGGTAACATGACCAGCGTGTTTCATAACGATCTCACGCCGTTGGGGAAAGGTTTAGATATTGCATGGCACGCCTTTTTGCCTACAGTCGCCCTCAGTATTACCAGCTTTGCGGGTTTACAGCGTTTGATGCGCGGACAGCTCCTCGACGTGTTGCGTCAAGACTACATTCGCACCGCTCGAGCGAAGGGACTGCCGGAAAATAAGGTCATTTACGTTCACGCTCTCCGAAACGCCGTTAACCCTCTCATTACGCTGTTGGGCTTCGAGTTTGCCAACTTGCTCAGCGGGGCGTTTATTACGGAGTATTTTTTCAACTGGCCGGGATTGGGGCGACTCGTCCTCGAAGCTGTTCGGTCTAAGGATGAGTTCGTGGTCATGGCCAGTTTGATGATGGGGGCGGTGATGTTGATTCTCGGAAATCTTTTCGCCGACTTACTCCTCAAAACGGTCGATCCTCGCATTCAACTCGGCGATCGAGGATAGGTGACGATCGAGTGAGGAGCAGTGAGGAGAAACCTTAATGTGCCTCGATCGTATTCGCATTTCTTTGACCGAGTCCCTATTTCCTACTTCGACTTCTCGATGTTTTCACAAACGTATTACGCACTTCGCTCCCGACAAGACGGCTCGTATCTGAGTGCGCGTCCCGATCGAGATCGAGCCGATCGATTTATCTTGGTGTTTGCCGAACACTTCGACGCACTGGCGTATATCAATAAATATGCTGAGGATTACAAAGATCGGGTGGCGGTGGAATCGATCGCACCCACGCAGTTAAAAGGGATTTTTCAACGGTGGAGTTATGTGGGATTGGCTGTCGTGCGCGATCCCCTCCTGCCAAGCATTGAATTTTTGCGTCAAGCTTGAGATCGATCGAACTAGTGCGACAATAAAACGCAACTCGGGAGACCGTCACACCCATCGTTAGCGAGAGCGAGACGGTTGGCTCCGAGCTGTAGAGTGTAACATGGGTGATATGCAAGTTTCTAAGGCTCCAGCCTCGACGGTTGACGGATCGCGTCTTCAAATCGACGATCTCCTCGATGGAAACGCCGCTCCCAATTCCGATCTCAATTCAGGGGCAGATGTCATCAGCGGTTTGGCACGAATTCCGAAAACGCTTCCGCCGCATTATTTTTACGATCGTCACGGTTCCCATCTGTTCGAGCAAATCTGCGAACTGCCGGAATACTACCCCACACGCACCGAGGCGGCAATTCTGAGTCAGTACGCCGACGACATCGCACAAATCACGGGTCCGAGCGATCTCGTCGAACTCGGAAGCGGTAGCTCGACGAAAACGCGCTTACTCCTCGACGCTTATGCTGGGTTAGACGATCGACTGTTTTACTCCCCCATTGATGTGAGTGGGGGAATGCTCGAACAAAGCGCTTATACCCTGCTGGAAGACTATCCCACGCTCTCCGTGCGTGGGCTGGTGGGAACTTACGAACAGGCACTCGATCGGCTCCCACCGACATCGCTTCCGACCCGCACGATCCTCTTTTTAGGAAGTACGATCGGCAATCTCAACCCCTGCGAGTGCGATGAATTTCTCGATCGCATTTCTCGCGCCTTACAGCCGGACGAATATTTCTTACTCGGCATCGATTTGCAAAAGCCAAAACCGATCCTCGAAGCAGCTTACAACGATTCTCAAAACGTGACCGCACAATTCAATCTGAATATGCTCTGTCACCTTAACCATCGATTCAGCGGTGATTTCGAGCCTGCCCAGTTCCAACACTGGGCATTTTTTAACGAAAAGGAATCTCAAATAGAAATGCACCTTCGCAGTATCGTTTCTCAAACAGCCTTGTTAGAAAAACTCGATCTGATCGTCGAATTGGCTAAGGGGGAAACCATCCTCACGGAAATTTCTCGCAAGTTCGATCCGGAGGCAATGCAAGCTCAACTCAGCACCAAAGGTCTAGAAACCATCAATTTTTGGAGCGATCCTCAAGAGTGGTTTGGTGTACTGCTTTGCCAAAAACAGTAACATTTCCTCTACTCAACGTACACTTTGAGGTCGAACTCGTTCGATGCTTTCCGAGGCGATTCCCGATGAAACTGGAAGCCCGCGCTGTACCCGATTGGGTTAGCGTCGGGTAGTTCAAAAGTATACTGGTGAGTAAGTTTCCAGAGTTGAGCTTGGAGAAAATACGGGAGATGTTGGATATCACGAACGTCAGACTTCAGGACACCCAGTTTTACAAGGATGTGTTCGCCGAAGGCCGCCAAGAAGGCCGCCAAGAAGGCCGCCAGGAAGGTCTCGACCAAGGCGAACTGGAGATACTGCTACGACAGTTAACCCGTCGTTGTGGGGAACTGTCCCCCCAACAGCAGCAACAGGTGAAGTCCCTGTCTCGGACGCAGCGGGAAGCCTTGGCGGATGCCCTGTTGGATTTTACGGGAATGGCGGATTTTGAGTCTTGGTTGGAGAGTCTCAGCGGTAGCTAAGCCTTGAGAAAATACGGGAGATGTTGGATATCACGAACGTCAGACTTCAGGACACCCAGTTTTACAAGGATGTGTTCGCCGAAGGGTGTCAGGAAGGCGAACTGGAGATACTGCTGCGACTGTTAACCCATCGTTGGGGGGAACTGTCCCCCCAACAGTAGCAACAGGTGAAGTTCCTGTCTCGGACGCAACGGGAAGCCTTGGCGGATGCGCTATTGGATTTTATGGGAATGGCGGATTTTCAGGCATGGTTGCAGGAAATCAGCGAACGTGAAGCGTGAAGAGGCGGTGTAAGTACAAAACGCCGATCTCGGCTTAAGAATTGCAGATGCGGATGGTAAGAGTAAGAGCGCCAACTGCCACATCTGAATGTCAATCTGATGAGTATCATACAGATTTTATATCGTTGATGGATGGAGTTCGATGGGCAAAATCATGAATTCAGTTATTGTTTTTGAGGTTTTCCAAGAAGAAGAAGATGGATTTGTTGCAGAATGCTTGACTGAAAATATCTTTACTCAGGGAGATACTTGGGCAGAGTTGCGTGCGAACGTCAACGATGCGGTCAAAGGATATTATTTTGATAAATCTAGCTTTCCCAAGGTTAAACTTCATTTGCCCAAGGAGGAGATTTTAGTCATCCAATAGGTGGTTCTAATTTATGGAAATTCCAAAGGATCTGAAGGGAAAACATTTAGTGGAGATTCTGTGTCGGCACTGGGATTATCGAGTTTTTCATCAACAGGGCAGTCATATTATTCTAGACACGGAGTCTCCCCGTCGTCAAAGAATTAGCATGCTCAACCACAATCCGTTGCAATTAGGCACTCTGAATAGCATCTTAAGGGCAGTTGCTTCTCATAAAGATGTCAGTAAGACTGATATCTTTAACACATTGTAATCGTTGGTGAACGATCGATTTTTTTCTACAGTTGGAACTTATCGCGGAATTCGTTTTAAAGACAAGGGGAGGTTTTGTCGTGAGTCGAGGAAAACAGGTGGTATCGAAGCTCGTACCGATTTTAGAAAGCGGCGATCGCCTCACCCGTACTGAATTCGAGCGACGCTATCGGTTGCTGCCAGAGGTGAAGAAAGCGGAGTTGGTGGAGGGAGTGGTTTATATAGCATCGCCAGTTCGGACGAAGAATCATGCGGAACCTCACGCGAATATTATTCTATGGCTGGGGACTTACAAAGTTGCCACTCCAGGCGTGATGCTGGGAGACAAGGCGACGGTTCGCTTGGACTTGGACTGAAGTTCAACCCGATGCTCTCTTGCGTCTCGATGAGTCGGCAGGGGGACAGTCGCGGATTCGCGAGGACGATTATATTGAGGGTGCGCCGGAGTTAATTGTGGAAATTGCGGCGAGTACGGCATCTTACGACCTCCACGATAAGTTACGGGCTTATCGTCGCAATGGGGTTCGGGAATATCTGGTTTGGGTGGTTCTGGAAGAGGAGTTTCGCTGGTACGTTCTCGAGGAGGGGGAATATCGCCAGCAGGAACCTGAGGCGGTGGGTTGTTTGAGCAGTCCGTTTTTTTCGGGGTTGGCGTTGGACGTGAAGGCACTGTTGGCGGGGGAGATGGGGCAGGTTTTGACCCGTTTGCAGGAAGGGTTGGGTCAATGAGATCTGTTGCTTAGGAGGGGATGACAACAGGCAACGGGTCGGAGATTCTCTCCCAACTCAGAGTATTCTTCGTGACCGAAGTTTCGGCGGCGGCTGGATTGGGTCGAGGGTACAATGGTCAGTAATACCATTTTCAAAAATTTATCCTGTAGAGGTGAACCGCAAGTGGTGCGCCCTCTCAGGTGGGTGTTCGGAATACGCAGTTTTATAAGGATGTGTGGCAGAGGACTCACGGTGTCTCAACCCTAGCCAGTCAAGGGTCTAGGAACTTAGAAGTATTATAGGAGCGGACGATGAAAACGATTGAAACTCAACAGGCTAAACAGCAATTAGATGAGACGATCGACCAGGTTATTTTAGATGTTGAACCGATAGTCTTACGGAATAAAAAGGGTCAAGAAGCTGTTTTGATGTCGTTGGAAGAGTTTAGTGCTTGGCGGGAAACGGTTTATCTTTTGTCAAATCCAGCCAATGCGGCTCATCTTCTTGAGTCTATTAAGCAAGCTGAGTCAGGTCAGACTGTTATCAAGGAACTTCTGGATGAATGAAGGTCAGTTTTACCGAGTTGGCTTGGTCTGATTATCTCTGGCTACAAAAGAGGGATAAGAGGCTGTTAAAACGGGTCAATCTTCTGATTAAAGATGTGATGAGGGATGCGTTTGAGGGGATTGGCAAGCCAGAACCTTTGAAGGGGAATTTGTCCGGTTACTGGTCAAGGCGGATTGATGGGGAGCATCGTTTGGTGTATCGGGTGTTTGGAGATGAAATTTTAATCGTTTCCTGTCGGTTTCACTATGAGAGATGACTTCGGGATCGGGAGGCTGTCAATGTCTCAGGATGAGGTATCGGAAAATATTCGTCGGCTGTTGGCGCCGGGGGGACAGTCGCGGATTAGCGAGGACGATTATATTGAAGGTGCGCCAGAGTTAATTGTGGAAATTGCGGCGAGTACGGCATCTTACGACCTCCACGATAAGTTACGGGCGTACCGTCGGAACGGGGTTCGGGAATATCTGGTTTGGGTGGTTCTGGAAGAGGAGTTTCGCTGGTACGTTCTCGAGGAGGGGGAATATCGCTAGCAGGAACCGGACGCGGCGGGGTGTTTGAGCAGTCCGTTTTTTCCGGGGTTGGTGTTGGACGTGAAGGCTCTGTTGGCGGGGGAGATGGGGCAGGTTTTGATGAGGTTACAGGAGGGGATTGGTTCGCCGGAACACGAGCGGTTTGTCGAGGCATTGGGGTCGGTTCAGTGAGGGCGGTTGGCAGAGTTTCTCGTTATCGCTTTGCTGCTATTGGTACAATGGGAGAGTGAGTTCATCCTATCATTAAATAGCCGAATCATCCACTATGCTAAACATTCGTCTAAAGACCCACATCGGAGACGATGGAATCTTGAAAGTACAGATGCCCTCGGATGTCAGGAATACTGAACTTGACGTTTTGGTGGTATTTCAAGCGACGACCTCTCCAGGACAGGACCCGGCAGCCAAGAACTACGAGTGGCCTTCGGGTTTCTTTGAAAAAACTTGGGGAAGTTGTGCGGATGCTCCCATCATTATTGATGAAGAAGGAGTTTCTACGGAATTAGACGATCCGCCGGAAGAGTTGTTCGCCACTCAAGACATTTAAGTGCTGTATTTACTCGATACCAATGTTGTCGCCATGTACTTGAATCGGCGATCGCCAATCCTACGGGCTAAATTGGAAGCGATCGCCCCGAGAGATATTGCTGTTTGTTCTGTGGTAAAGTTTGAGTTAGTTTATGGCGCAATGCGGAGTTGAAATCCACCGCGAAATCTGGCCAAGCAACAAGAATTTTTAGATTATTTTGTTTCTTTACCGTTCGATGATAGGGCAGCAAAAAAAGCGGGAGATATTAGAAATAATTTGGCGGGTTTGGGAACGCCAATCGGCCTTTATGATTTGCTAATTGCCGCGATCGCGATCGTCAATGATTTAATACTGGTCACTCACAATACAAGAGAGTTTGAACGGGTAACGGAGTTGAAATTGGAAGATTGGGAAGTGTAGTGTCTGAGTGCAACACCGGGTGTCTTAACTTGAGCTGGTTACCTGATAGAGTGGGGGGAGTCTGTTGCGATCGCACTGATGAAAACGGATAAGCTTTTTTACCGCATCTTCCTGTTGGAACCAAACTTGGTGGCGGAGTTAATTCCGGATCTACCCCCAGACTGCCGCTTTGATTATTTTGCCCCAGTTCTGAAGGAACGGGAACGCCGCTTGGATGGGGTATTAGTGCCGCTGGGGGATGACCCAAGTTTGCCATTGGTGTTTCTAGAAGCGCAGATGCAAACTGACCCTGGATTTTATCGCCGTTTTTTTGCTCAGGTGTTTCTCTATCTGGAACAGTATCAGGTGACGCGACCTTGGCGGGGTCTGTTGTTGTTTCCTCGCCGCACGTTGAATTTTGGGGAGGAAGACCCTTATCAAGGGGTGTTAGCGACTCAGGTGGAACGGTTTTATCTGGAGGATTTGATTCCGTTAGAGGAGTTGACGCCGAATTTGGCTCTGTTGCGATTGTTGGTGCTATCGGAGGAGGAAGCCCCGGAGAATGCTCGTCGTCTGTTGGCGCAAGGCGGGACGGAGCGGGAGTTTCGGCGGCGGCTGGATTTGGTCGAGAGTATCATGGTCTGTAGGGGCGAACGGCCGTTCGCCCTCCCTAATTTGAGCTTGGAGGCGATACGGGAGATGTTGGATATTACTCAGGTGCGCGTTCAGGATACGCAGTTTTATAAGGATGTGTTCGAGAAGGGACAGGAGCAAGGTTTGGAACGGGGAGAGTCTGAACTGTTGCTGCGTCTGTTGACTCGGCGCTGTGGGGAGTTGTCTGAGGAGCAGCGGCAACGGGTTAGGGACTTGTCGGCACCTCAGCGGGAAGCCCTGGCGGATGCACTGTTGGATTTTACGGGAATGGCAGATTTTCAGGTTTGGTTGCAGCAGCAGTCTGTGTGAACTGGTTCGAGAATGCCTGGAGATGTAGTCGTGAGTCGAGGAAAATCAGTGACATCGAAACTCGTGCCGATTTTGGAAAGTGGAGACCGTCTATCTCGGGTGGAATTCGAGCGACGTTACGCCCAGATGCCTCGTCTTAAGAAAGCCGAATTGGTGGAAGGAGTGGTCTATACGACGCCATCGGTTCGCTGTCGGCTGCACGGTCAACCTCATGCTGCTCTGGTGGCTTGGTTGGCACTATATGGCGTGGCATATCCGGAGGTGGAGGTCGCTGACAGTGCGACGGTTCGCTTGGACTTGGACAATGAAGTTCAACCCGATGCTCTCTTGCGCCTTGATGCGTCGGCGGGGGGACAGTCGCGGATTAGCGAGGACGATTATATTGAAGGTGCGCCGGAGTTGGTTGTGGAGATTGCGGCGAGTACGGCATCTTACGACCTCCACGATAAGTTACGGGCGTACCGTCGCAACGGGGTTCGGGAATATCTGGTTTGGGTGGTTCTGGAAGAGGAGTTTCGCTGGTACGTTCTCGATGAGGGGGAATATCGCCAGCAGGAACCGGACGCGGCGGGGTGTTTGAGTAGTCCGTTTTTTCCGGGGTTGGTGTTGGATGTGAAGGCACTGCTGGCGGGAGAGATGGGGCAGGTGTTGGCGCGGTTGCAGGCAGGGTTGGGGTCGTGAGGGTTGTAATTTGACGGTTTGGAGGTGTTTTATGGTTGCGGTTCCTCCCTTGACGGGTCAACTTACGCTTGAGGAGTTCTTGGCTTGTCCTGAGACTCAACCGGCTTGTGAATATGTGGAGGGGAATGTTCGGCAAAAACCCATGCCGCAAGGGGAACATAGCACGTTACAGATTCGCTTGGGGACGGCGATTAATGAGGTGGCGGTTCCGGGGAAGTTGGCTCATGCGTTTACGGAATTGCGGTGTACGTTTTCGGGACGATCGCTCGTTCCCGATATCGCCGTGTTTGTTTGGAGTCGGATTCCGAGGACGGAACGGGGGAGAATTGCCAATCGCTTCGACTGTCATCCGGATTGGGTTATCGAGATTCTGTCGCCGGAGCAGTCAGCGAACCAGGTGATTGAGAAAATTCTCTATTGCTTGAATGCCGGGACGCAATTAGGATGGTTGATTGACCCTCAAGACGAGTCGGTGGTAGTATTCCAACCGGATAGCTTGCCGCAGGTGCGATCGGGGGTGGAACCTTTACCGGTGTTGGAGGGTCTGGACAATCTGAGCGTGTCGGCAAAACAGATATTCGATTGGTTGGTGATTTAGTGGAGTGGGAACTTAGAAAAACATCTTTCGTCAAGACACTTTAAGTAGACTTGAGTGTTTTTGTTTGAGGTTTTCTTCAGCCACAAATTCTTCGGAGCTGTAGGTTCAGTTAAGCCAATCTAATCCTGACATCTTGGGATTAATTCGCCAAAAGCCTGGGTGGCTATCTGGTAAAAGTCTATTTCTGGATTTTGCTATTCATTCAATCGGTACACCGAGAATGGTGTCGAGGTCAAACTTAATATATTTGGAATTGTAAAGATACCCAAAATGTTTGATGGTAAGACGATATTAATTACGGGCGGAACGGGTTCCTTTGGGAAGCACTGTGTTAAAACTCTGTTGGAGCGTTACCAGCCACGGCGAATAATCGTTTACTCCCGTGACGAACTCAAGCAATTCGAGATGTCGCAGGTGTTTGATGCGCCATCCATGCGCTATTTTATTGGTGACGTCCGGGATGCAAAGCGACTGGGGTTAGCGATGCGGGATGTGGATTATGTTATCCACGCTGCAGCACTCAAGCAAATTCCTGCTGCTGAATACAATCCAATGGAGTGTATTAAAACCAATATTCATGGCGCGAATAATGTTATTGATGTTGCGTTAGAACAGGGAGTTGAAAAAGTCATTGCTTTGTCTACAGATAAGGCAGTGAACCCCGTCAATCTCTATGGTGCGACCAAGTTGGCGGCGGATAAATTATTCGTTGCAGCGAATAATATTGCCGGGAGCCTCAAGACTCGCTTTTCAGTCGTTCGCTATGGTAATGTTCTCGGGTCGCGAGGTTCTGTAATCCCGTTCTTTAAACGACTAATTGAGGAAGGTGCAACAGAACTTCCCATTACCGATTCTCGAATGACTCGGTTCTGGATTACGCTTCAGCAAGGTGTCGATCTCGTTCTCTCCAGCTTCGAGCGGATGCAGGGTGGAGAAATTTTTGTTCCTAAGATTCCATCCATGAAAATGACCGATATGGCGAAGGCTTTAGCCCCCAATCTTCCTCATAAAATTATTGGGATTCGACCGGGAGAAAAGTTGCACGAGGTGATGTGTCCGACTGAGTCATCTCATTTGACGTTGGAGTTTCACGATCGCTACGTCATTACGCCGACTATTGAATATTCCCACAAAGTAGACTATGGCTGTAACGCTCTGGGAGAGAAGGGAAAACCGGTACCGGAAGAATTTGTCTACAGTTCCGATAACAACACGGACTGGTTGACGGCTGAGCAGTTGCTCGATTTGATTCGAGAGTAGGCTCATGGCAGAGTATATCCCCTACGGTCGTCAGAATATTTCGCAGCAGGATATCGATGCGGTGGTTGAGGTGTTGCGATCGAACTGGATTACCCAAGGTCTGGCGATCGATCGCTTTGAAAAAGCTGTTGCGGAGTATTGCGGCGCGAAATATGCTGTAGCCGTGACGAGTGCCACTGCGGCTTTACACATTGCCTGTTTAGCGGTTGGACTGGAAAAAGGGGATATTCTCTGGACTTCGCCAAATACCTTTGTGGCTTCGGCAAACTGTGGGTTGTATTGTGGCGCAGATGTCGATTTTGTCGATATCGATCCTCAGACTTACAATCTCAGTATTGAGGCATTGGAACAGAAGCTCGATCGCGCCGAACGGGAAGGGAAACTTCCGAAGGTTGTCGTTCCCGTTCATCTGGCGGGGCAATCTTGCGAGATGGAACGCATCGAACCACTGGCGCGACGTTATGGGTTTACAGTGCTTGAAGATGCCTCGCACGCCATCGGAGCGCAGTATAAAGGTAAGCCCGTCGGATCTTGTGCGTATTCTGATATGGCAGTGTTCAGCTTTCATCCTGTGAAGATTATCACCACGGGGGAAGGCGGAATGGTGGTGACGAATCGAGAGGATTTGTACGAACGGCTCGTTCGACTGAGAACCCACGGCATCACGCGCAATCCTGACTTCATGACCGAAGTGCCTCATGGTTCGTGGTATTACCAACAGTTAGAGTTGGGATTGAACTATCGCATGACGGACATTCAAGCAGCGTTGGGGGCGAGTCAAATGCAGCGTCTCGACGAGTTTGTGTCTCGTCGTCGGTTCTTGGCGTGTCGGTATGACGAGTTACTGCAAGGGTTGCCGATTACGTTGCCCGCACAACATTCAGATACTGAATCGAGTTGGCACTTGTACGTCGTTCGCTTGAAGCGAGAGAAAATTGAGAACACCCATCAGGAGGTGTTTGAAGCGTTGCGAAGTGCGGGCATTGGGGTCAATTTACATTACATTCCCGTTCATACTCAGCCTTATTACCAAAAACTCGGGTTTCAATGGGGAGATTTTCCGGAGGCAGAGCGCTACTATCGAGAGGCGATTAGTTTACCGTTATATTATGGGTTGACCGAATCCGCTCAGGATAGAGTGGTCGATACGCTTCGGGAGGTCTTGTCATGAATTCAGCGAAGTCAGAACCACAAAACCTAATGAAGCTTGCGGTTATTCCAGCCCGTGGTGGTAGCAAACGAATCCCTCGAAAAAACATTCGTGATTTTGCCGGGAGACCTGCGATCGCTCGCACGATCCAAACGGCTCTAGAGTGTGAGCTATTTGATAAAATCATTGTCTCAACGGATGACTCGGAAATTGCTGAAGTATCTCGTCAGTGGGGTGCTGACGTTCCGTTTGTAAGACCGGCGGAACTGGCAAACGACTTCGCTGGAACCACGGAAGTTATCGCCCATGCGACTCAGTGGGCAATAGATGAAGGTTGGAATCTAGAAGCTATTTGCTGTATTTATGCGACGGCGCTTTTTTTGCAAAGTGGCGACTTACAGCGAGGTTGGGAAAGCCTCGACGCGGGTGATTGGCTTTATGCTTTTTCAGCAACCGACTTTGCTTATCCTATCTTTCGGGCGTTTAAACAGACCGAGGAAAAAGGCGTCGAGATGTTCTTTCCGGAATATTTCACGACGCGATCGCAGGATCTCCCAATTGCCTTACACGATGCTGGTCAGTTTTACTGGGGTCGTCCTCAAGCCTGGCTAGAGCAAAAGCGTATTTTCGATCGCTGGTCGATTCCGGTTACGATTCCACGGTGGCGAGTGCAAGATATCGATACTGAGGAAGATTGGCATTATGCTGAGTTGTTATGGAAGGGGCTGACTTAATATTGATGGTTTATCGAATTTATGATAATGTTTGATGGCGATAGAATTTTGAAAAATTAAAATAAATCACACCGTTATTCAATATAGGCTCATGAATTTTAAAACTGAACAAGAGGAATTTTGGGCTGGAGAATTTGGGGTAGATTATATTGAACGAAATAAGAGTAGCCATATTTTAGCGGCTAATCTCGCCCTCTTCACGAAAGCTCTGTCAAAAATACAGCCTGCAAGAAGTTGCATCGAATTTGGGGCTAATATCGGCATGAATCTCACTGCACTTCGCCTCTTATACCCTCAACAAGAACAGTATGCCATTGAAATCAATGAGAAGGCAGCAGACAAGCTTGCAGGAGTGATCCCACACGAGCATATTTATCACAGTTCAATTTTAGATTTTGAACCTAGCCGAACTTGGGATTTAGTTTTAATCAAGGGAGTCCTTATTCATATTAATCCAGAGTGGCTCACACAGACCTACGATGTTTTGTACCAATCGATAGGACAATACTTGCTACTTTGTGAGTATTACAATCCTAGCCCGGTAACAATTAGTTATCGAGGCCATCGCGATCGCCTGTTTAAGCGAGACTTTTGCGGAGAAATGCTCGATCGCTTCCCTGACTTGTATTTAGCTGATTATGGGTTCGCTTATCGACGAGATCCGAATTTTCCTCAGGACGATATTAACTGGTTTTTGCTACAAAAGAAAAGTTGAGTATAAACTTTTGAAAAAAACTCAAAGTAAGTAGGATATTGAATCTATGTTAGTGTATTGCAAGCGATGCGTCATGCCCTCCACGAAGCCTGACTTGTATTTCGACAAAGAAGGTATATGCAGCGCCTGTCGTCACTACGAAAATCGCGTAGAAACTGACTGGGAGAGTCGCAAACAGGAGTTATTACATTTACTGGAAAAGTATCGCCATTCTGAGGGAGAAAACTGGGACTGCATCATTCCAGTTTCTGGGGGAAAAGATAGTACCTACCAAGTTATACGCGTTCTTCAACTCGGACTGAATCCTCTTTGCGTCACCTCAACAACCTGCGATCTGTCAGATATCGGCCGCAAAAATATTGAAAATATCAAGCAATTGGGGGTGGACTATATAGAAATGTCTCCGAACCCACAAATTCGAGCCAAGCTAAATCGGATTGGACTGACTCAAGTCGGCGATATCTCCTGGCCGGAGCACGTCGGAATTTTTACGATTCCAGTCCGCGCTGCCGTACAATTTAACGTTCCTCTCATTATTTGGGGAGAGAACTCTCAAAATGAATATGGCGGTCCTGCTGCTGCTGCTGAAAACAATGTCCTTACCCGTCGTTGGCTAGAAGAGTTTGGGGGACTTCTGGGGCTGCGCGTTTCAGATTTGATTGGTCTGGAAGGAATCGAAGCCCGTTACCTAATTCCTTATACCTATCCTTCTGATGAAGAGCTAGCACGAGTAGGAGTTACAGGTCTTTTCCTAGGCTACTATTTACCCTGGGACGGTCTTTCTAACGCTCTAATCGCTCAGGCTAATGGCTTTACAACCTACCATCACACGGTTGAAGGTTCGATGGTTAATTATGAAAATCTGGACAATTACCAAACCGGCATTCACGACTACTTTAAGTTCCTTAAGTTTGGCTTTGGTCGAGCTACCGATCTTGCCTGTTTGCACGTAAGACGTGGGCGACTCACGCGGGCAGATGCCTTGAGTATCGTACAACGATTGGATGGAAAATTTCCCTGGACGTATTTGGGCAAACCGTTAGAAGATATTCTCAAACGAATTGATATGACTGTAGAAGAGTTTGTCCGAATTTGCGATCTCTTTACAAATAAGAAATTGTTTGTTTGTGATAGTAGAGGTAACTTAGTGAAGGATAAAGATGGCAATTTAACCAAAATCAACTACGATAATTTAGATTAAATAACGTTTATGAAGAAGGTTGTTATTACGGATTATGGAATGGGCAATTTAGATTCCGTTGCCCGTGCAGTGCAAGAGTGCGGCGGAGATCCGGTCGTCAGTTGCAAGACCGAGGATTTCCAACAAGCTCACTATATCATTTTGCCTGGAGTCGGCGCTTTCGCCACTGGTATGAGCCATCTCCATACTTCTGGGTTGCAGGAGGTGTTACGGGAACAAGTAATCGATCGCGGTATTCCTTTCTTGGGGATTTGCTTGGGAATGCAACTGTTAGCGACAAAAGGTTTAGAGGGAGGAGAAACTTCGGGGTTGGGCTGGATTGAGGGGGAGGTCAAACGTTTAGAGCCCGACAGTTCCGATATTCGCATTCCTCATGTGGGCTGGAATGAAGTGACCTTCGATTCATCTTCGCCATTGTTTGCTGGAGTTCCTACAGGTAAAGACTTCTATTTCGTTCATAGCTACCACTTCGTATGCCAGCATCCGCAAGACGCGATCGCCCATACCCCTTACTGCGGTCAGTTTGTTTCTGCCATCAACAAGAAGAATATTTTTGGCGTTCAGTTTCATCCCGAAAAGAGCCAACGTTTGGGCTTTCAAGTCATTAAAAACTTTCTCGCTCTTAGTTGATAATAGGCTCAAGTTCCGCTATACTTGTCTAGTAAATAGCTCGCTACGATCGGCAGGCTTAAAGCAGACAAGTATCTATTGCTCAGTTGAGCCTTGCTATAAGTTCTGTGTAGTGAGAGCCATGAAGTTTTAACACGCAAAAAAAAGCAAGCCATGTCCTACTTGGATCAAAACAAAGAATATTGGCAAAAGGGATATAATGCCGCGAATGTAGACCACCCGGTTTTTCGTTTCTACGGACGCATCCTAAAACCCCAGTTCCAAATGGGAGGCAACTATGAAAAATTAGTTGACTTTGGTTGTGGGACGGGCTCGGCAGTTAACTTTTTTACAATGCACGGATTTCATGCAAGTGGCGTTGATATTAGCGAAACTGATATTACAACAGCAAAAATACGATATCCTCACATCGCTAACAATTTTTTCATATGCGATCCAGATCCCCGAAATAACAACTATTATGGATTCGCAGAAAATGTAGCAGTGGTTACAGCAATCCAGTCTTTGTATTACTTTTCAGATAGCGACTTTGAAGTTTGTATTGAAAAGCTATATCGCTCGATGCGTACTGGTGGAATATTTTTCGCTTCGATGATGGGCCAAAATAGCAAGGAGTTTTACGATAACTCTCAAGAGTATAAAGATGGTCTGCGTGTGGTTAATTTTAAAAACGATCGACTAGAAGTAAAAAATTACTATATGTCTTTCATTAAAGATGAAAGCCACTTGAAATCTAAATTTCGTATGTTCGAGCCCATCCATATAGGGTACTACTGTGCTAAATTCCGTAATGATGAAGGAGATGGTTTCCACTTCACTTTTTGTGGAATGAAGGCATAGACTTCTATATCGCTTATGTATTCTCAGCGATTTTAGTATCCCTTAGAATTTTGGGTCTTCTGGGTTTGTGATAAAAACCGTATCTTAGACTACATAAAATTCAAGCTACAATCGCCGAAACTCTTGGTATCACGTTATCTAGACACAAAAAATCACCGTATATCCCGAAGAACCAGAATTTTATGCTCAAAATCCGCATCATGCCCACCTTACTATTTAAAGACTTCGGTCTCGTCAAGAGCGTTCGGTTCGATAGCTGGCGGCGGATTGGCAGTGTCATGCAGGCTGTCAAAGTTTATAATCTTCGGGAAGTCGATGAATTGGTGTTCTTAGATATTAGTGCAACCCCAGACGATCGCCCTCCAGATTTCGAGACTGTTGATGAAATTGCAGATGAGTGTTTTATGCCCCTAACTGTAGGCGGAGGAGTCCGCTCGGTAGCTGATGTTAGGCGCTTGTTAGAAGTTGGTGCCGATAAAGTGGCAATTAACACTGCTGCTGTCGAAAACCCAGAACTGATTCGCCTTGCCGCCCAACAGTTCGGTTCTCAATGCGTGGTAGTCTCCATTGATGCCAAACAGCAGTCTAATGGGACTTATGAAGTGTTAGCGTGGGCAGGTACTCAACCGACGGGAAAAGATCCAGTTATGTGGGCTAAGGAAGTGGAATCTTTGGGAGCAGGAGAAATCCTCTTGACATCCATCGATCGCGATGGCACGATGAGCGGGTACGATCTAGACCTAACCCAGCAAGTGACCGGAGCCGTATCGATTCCAGTTATTGCCTCTGGAGGAGCGGGAAGTTACGAGGATATGACTTCCGTCTTGCAAGCAGGAAAGGCTTCAGCCGTTGCAGCAGCTAGCATTTTCCACTTTACCGAGCAAACTCCTTTAGAAGCGAAACGATTTCTAAAAAGTAGAGGGTTAAACGTCCGTCTGTAACTTGCAATTGTGAAGAGGTCTATCTATGTACTCAAAATATATCCGTCCCTTTCCTAGAGTAATTCGTATCGAGCCAGCAGGTGCTTGCAATCTTGCCTGTTCTCACTGCCCTACAGGAACTATTAAGATGCAAAGGGGAATTATGAGATCGGATATCTTCGCCGCTCTCATAGAAAATATGAAGAAAAATATGGATGCAATAAAAGTTGTTGTGATGTATCACGGTGGAGAGCCATTGCTGAACCGACAGTTTCCAGAAATGGTTAGGGCGGTCAAGCACTTGGGCGTACCGCTGGTTAAGTCTGTTACAAATGGAATGTTGCTGAATCAACAACTGATTGACGATATTATCGATAGCCAGTTAGATGCCATTGAAATTTCTTTGGATGGTGCTAGCCCAGCAGAAAATAATTTAGTTAGGCGGAAGAGCGACTACAAGCAAGTGGTAGCTAACGTAAAAGCGCTTCTAGATCGGAAGGTACAAAGGAATAGTGAAACGCCTAAAGTTTTTATATCCAGCACTCAATTTCTGTCAGATCCGAACGACTTAAATAATTCGGTTCCTCCAGTTCCTCCACATCTACGCTCGGAATTTTCCGAAGAATACGAAAACCAAGTCACATTTAAATGTACTTGGGCAATGAGATGGCCTCACATGGAGGTCGATCCAGAAGTATACGATCTTTACTACGACCCCAAAGACGAAGGTAATAGAAATTATTGCGATCTGGTCGAACATACTATGACGGTTCGTTGGAATGGTGACGTGGTAGCTTGCTGCTACGATTTGACGAGTAAAGAAGTTTTGGGAAATGTCAGAGAAGCTGATTTAGAAACGATTTGGAATGGAGATCGATACTTATCTTTGAGGCAAAGTATTGACACCCGAAATTTTGTTCCTTTGTGCGATAAGTGCAACGTTGTTAAACCCAGAGTTTATTTGAAACTCAAGCAGAGTGTACCCTCAGAGCCGTGAATAGAAAGGTTGTTATTCGTGCAGATGCGTCTGCCCGGATGGGGACAGGTCACATCATGCGCTGCCTAGCTCTTGCTCAGGCGTTGCAGGCAGATCGAGGTCAGCCTGTCTTTGCCGTTGCCATCTCTACTCCTGCAATCGAAAAACGCCTGACTTCAGAGGGAATGCAAGTGATTCCTTTGAAAGTGAGACCAGGTAGTCCAGAAGATTCACGGGAAACTGCCGCCCTAACCCGTCGCCTGAAGGCGAGGTGGGTGGTGGTGGATGGGTATCATTTTCAGGATGAGTACCAACGAATTCTCAAACAGTCTCAATTGCGCCTGTTGTGGATTGACGATCTTGCCAGTACCCGGCACTATTATGCCGATTTCGTCCTCAATCAAAACATCTCTGCTGACGAGCGATGGTATCGGAACCGGGAACCGTACACCCAGCTATTGCTCGGTACTCGTTACACTTTATTGCGGCGGGAGTTCTGGCTGTGGCGGGGACGGCAGCGAGCTGTACCGCCAACTGCCCGACGACTGTTAGTGACACTAGGGGGGAGCGATCCTGATAATGTGACGCTGAAAGTGTTGCGGGCTCTGGGGCATCTCAACATAGAAGCCTTAGAAGTAACTGTTGTAGTGGGCGGCAGTAACCCCCACTACAACAGTTTGAAAGCTGCCGCGTCCAGTTTGCGCTTTCCCGTTAACTGGCAGTGGAATGCCAGCAATATGCCGGAGTTGATGGCTAAAGCCGATATGGCGATCGCGGCTGGGGGGAGTACCTGCTGGGAACTTGCGTTTATGGGACTGCCGAGTATTTTACTGATTTTGGCAGACAATCAGAGGGCGATGGCGACGGGATTGGCTGCGGCAGGATGCGCAGTCAACTTGGGCTGGCACGAGGAGGTGACAGAAACGGAAATTGCTACCACCGTTGCTCGACTGTCGCGATCGAGATCGGACAGAAGCCGCATGATGGGAGTCGGACAACAACTTGTCGATGGCAAGGGGGCGCATACCGTTGTCCGGCATTTAGAGGCCAGTAGCATCCAGTTGAGACCGGTCAGGGAGGATGACTGTGACATTTTGTGGCAGTGGGCGAACGATCCCCTCGTCCGGGCCGTATCCTTTTGCTCAGAACCCATTCCTCGGACCGATCACGTTCGCTGGTTAGCGACCAAACTGAGCGATCGCAACTGCATTTTTTATCTTGTCCTCGATGCAAATAGCGTTCCCATCGGACAGATACGGTATGAAATGACTGGCGATCGCCACGCCACGATCTCCGCGAGCATTGCAGCCCCTTTCCGAGGGCGTGGTTACGGTCGGCAAGCGATCTGCTTGGGTTGCCAAACCCTGTTTCAAGCCTCCGCGGTCGAAGCGATCGATGCTTACATCAAGCCTAGCAATTTAGCCTCTATCCAGGTATTCTTGAAATCAGGTTTCGAGAACAGGGGAGAAACCATCGTTCGCAGCCAGCCAGCCCTGCATTTAGTCAAAAAGCTGTAGCCAACGGCTATGATACCCCAACACATTCAAATTGCAGATAAAAAAATTGGTACGGACGTGCCTCCTTTTGTAATTGCCGAAATGTCTGGCAATCACAATCAATCTTTAGAAAGAGCCTTAAAAATTGTCGAAGCGGCCGCCCGTGCTGGAGTTGCAGGAATCAAACTCCAAACTTACACGGCCGATACAATGACTTTGGATATTCAGGAAGGGGAATTTTCCATTGACGATCCTAGCAGTTTATGGTGCGGTCGCTCTCTCTATGAACTGTACCAGCAGGCTTATACCCCTTGGGAGTGGCACGAACCCATTTTTCAACGTTGCCGAGAACTAGGAATCGTTGGCTTCAGCACTCCTTTTGATGAAACCGCCGTTGATTTCCTAGAGTCATTAAACGTTCCCTGCTATAAAATTGCCTCTTTTGAGAATACCGACATTCCTCTGATCCGCAAGGTTGCCAGTACCAGAAAACCGATGATTATTTCCACAGGCATGGCAACGATTGCCGAACTCGATGAAACTGTTCGTGCTGCTCGAGATGCAGGGTGTCAGGATTTAGTACTGCTCAAATGCACCAGCACCTATCCGGCAACTCCAGAGAACAGTAACCTGCTGACAATCCCCCACCTGCAGCAATTGTTTGGTACGCACGTTGGTTTGTCCGACCACACGATGGGAGTAGGAGCAGCCGTCGCTAGCGTTGCTCTGGGTGTAACAGCGATCGAAAAGCACTTTACCCTAGCTCGTGCCGATGGCGGCGTTGACTCTGCTTTCTCTATGGAACCCGAAGAAATGCACCAACTGGTTGTAGAGTCAGAACGTGCTTGGCAGGCATTAGGTCAAATTCACTACGGCTCGATCCAAGCTGAGGAAGGATCTAAAAAGTTGCGGCGAAGTTTGTACGTGGTGCAGAATATGCGAGCAGGAGAAGTGCTAACCCGCCATAATCTGAGGGCAATTCGTCCGGGGTTAGGCTTACCACCCAAATATCTAGGTGCCTTGCTCGGCATGACAGTCAAGCAAGATATTAAAGCTGGAACTCCTTTAACCTTTGAGGTGTTGAAGCCATCGCTTTAGGGGTAAACTTCTATGGAAAAGCTCGAAAGCTACTATAGCAATCCTAAATGGTTTGCGGAAACAGATCGGCTGAAAACCTCATACCGTAACGATCTATCCTGAAAACAAGCCGCAAACGAAGTCGTACTGCTATATAAAGGGCGGGTGCGGATTTTAAGGATCGAGAAGACGATTCAATGCACCTTCGGAAAGTTCGCTCCTCGGATCGATATAGCGAGTTGAATCGTTGCGATCGCTATATTTCCTAGTGTTGGCTTCTATATTCACTATTAGCTCTTCCGCACCAGTTACGAAATCAAAACTTCCCTGTTGAATTTGCTTTTGATAGTAAATATACCCGTACTTTGGATCGATAATACCACTCCTGACCCCAAAAGCATAGGCTTCGTGGCACACCGTTGAATTGAGAGTCAGGTGATAGTCGCAACGTTTAAGCAGTGCGTAAAGGGATATTTCCGTTGAAAATTGAATATCAAAGTTTTGGAGATTGGCAGTTTTTAACACATCCAGAACTGTGTTAACCTCGCGATCGCTTTGATGAAGTGGATGAAATCGGAGCAGCCAGAACCATTCATCGGGTTTGTGGCTCATCGCAGGGATTAGAAACTCGATAAATTCCGATAGGGTATCGAAATTTTGCAGAGAGACCAGTACCACTTTTCGATATTGTTTCAGTCCGTCGAGAAACTGACGTTCTCGCTCGTTCAATCCTAAGTCTTCCTCTAACCACTTTCCTAACCAAGGGTTGCCACCGACGATCGGTAAATGGCACTCTTGATTGGCAAGCAAAGAAGGGCGTGTTTCCATGATATCCTGCTGACACTGCTCGCTCCAAACCCAAAAGAAATCTGGCAATAGTTCGTAACCGGACTGGGGAATCCTCGTCCAACTTGCATACTGTTTGTGATATCTACCTTGTATTCCATGCTGGACTTCAATAGTCTTAACCCCCAATTCGCGACAAGCACGAATTAATGCCATGGCAGCTATATAGTAATAACAAACCAGAAAAACTACTCTGGGGCGAATAACAGATAGTAAATCTTTAAACAAGATATAATAAGAGTTAAGTAAGTGGATTTGGCTAATAACTTGAGTCTCGTCGATATGAAGTTCCGTATATTTTTTAACAGTTGTTTGTAATTCTAAAAAATTATTTATTTTTGAAAATTTACTATTTAAAGAGCTTTCTAAACATTTTTGAATTAGGTTTTCTTTCACAAGGCAAGAATAAGGATTGACAAAAATACTCGGATCTCGACGGGGCTGTTTTTCCCGTCCTTGAGGAAAATCTAGTTCTAACTTGAGGGTGTTATACTTGGCTTGGCAAAGCTCTTGAATGGGATCTAGAAAGCGATCGACGAATTTTCCTCCTATTTTTTCGCTGTGATTCTCATATCTGGAGAAAAATAAGATATCGGTTCGATCGAGAAAAGAAAAAGGAGTGAGAATTTCTCTCCAGGTTTGCGATTGCTTGAGGTATTCTTCTTGAATTTGAGAAAACTTGAGATCGACTGAGTTTAGTTTACTCACGGGGCGGGGGCTGGAGAGATCGATATTAGCATTGTTAGCTAGTTGGTAAAAAAAATAGTCAATATGGATGCGGATTAAAGGCCATACCTTTACACCTCGATATACGACCGAGTTAACGTCAAACGTTTGCTCTACCGCAGCAATTGCTTTAATTTCTTCAGCGACAGACATACATTCTCTCTTGCTTACAAAAGGTTCTTCAAGTCATGAGTTAAGGACTTACTCCTTTTCATCTTCAATATCTCCTGGAGTATCCATAAAGTATTGCATAAGAATGGAGCGGGATCCCAACTTTTGTGGGAGCCCTCGGTGCGCGCCACCAACATCGGCGAGGATCAGAGAGCCTGCTTTAGCTTCAACTGGTATTATGGCATCCGCAAAAGGTTCCACTTCTTCTGGAGTATAACCGCTATTTTGTCCGGGTGGATTTGTTGAATAGAATTTGCTCCGAATTAAATCAGTATTCCGATGGCTTCCTTGAATATAGCAAAAGGGGCCATTTTCTAAACCTGTATCCTGTAAATATAAAATTGACTTGATTTGAGAACGTAGCGCAAACATATCTACGTGAAAATATCGTGTTTCTTTCGAGACTTGATTGTACTGATACCATAAATTTTTGCTGTACATAGGGCGACCCGAATAGGAACTCACTAATCGAGCCACGATCGGATCGAACTTATGAGCTTCGAGTTCGGGAAGCAACCGCTCCAGATGGTAAATCCGAGACACGCCAGCATCAGCACTAACTCTCCGCAGTTTCTGATGGCGGAGATAAGCGCCTTCAAGAAAGTTAACATTGGTATGAGTAGTGGTGACAATTTTCTCTAACTTTTGTCTCAAATATTGACAGTATTCTCGACTGTAGTAGTTAGGGATAAGAACAAAGCCATCTTGATGAAAACTTTGTAAATATTCGTTACATTCTGTTTCCGTTAATTGATAACTAGTTGACAACTTCAATTCTCGACTAATATCTTTTGAAGAGATAGATTGAGACTTCAATTTCTCTAAGCGAGAGCGAATTTCAATAGACTCAGGAGCGATATTGAGAGCAAGTTTGCCAATTTTTAGAGCGCAATCAAAACGGCCTTGACGCGCTAGAGAATCGCACAAGGTTATATAAGTCTCGAGTTGATGCGCTGCTAAAATAGGTTGATGGGATTGCTCGATAGACTGGGCGATCGCTTCTAAAGCAGCAGCTTCACCTGATTCTCCTAGAGCCTGCAAAACTTCTCCCAGTCGGCGATAAGCCTGAGAGTCGCTAGGCGAACAAGCTAAGGCATTGCGATATAACTCTGATGACTCCACTAAAGCTCCAGCTTCGGCCATTAAACCCGCACACTCTAAGGAACCATCTTTGCAATTCCGGCTATATTCCAGTCCTTTATTAAAGGACTGGAAGGCTTGTTGTGTTTTATTGTGCTTCAAAAGAATCCGCCCGAGTTGAAAATATAGATCGGAGGAGCATGGAGATTCCTTAATTTTAACCGCGATCGAAGTGAAGTCAAAGTTCTTGTCAATTGAGTTCATAGGATTTGATGGAAATTCTATAGATCTGCCAACCGTAAAAGAGGGTCTTCGGAGTTTACGATGATAAATGTATTTCAGACTACATAATATTCAGTTTTCGGTCGCTGAAACTCTTGGTATAACGTTATCTAGACACCAAAAATCACCGTATATCCCGAAGACCCCACAAAGAACAGGTTGGGTTAATGAAGACTGGCAAATCCGCCTTGAGGTGGCACTTGGGAAGACCGAACGATCTCGGCGATAGCTGACTGTAAGATTTGGGTATGTTCCGCACAGCGTTCGATGTGACTATTTAAAATTTCGATCGCGTAATCTGGATAACCGTACAAATCGGCAATAGCGGCTGACTTAACACATTTCACCAGTCCATCTCGATCTGAAGGAAAAACAGCAGGTTCCTTAAAAAAAAGCAGATCCAGCCCATGAACCTGCTGCTTGCCATATAGGCTGACACGACCCGTAATTCTTCGCCGACCTCCGGCAGCAATACCGACCTCAAACAGGTTAAAGTTAAGGTCAATTAGTAAGGACATGACATCGTGAGCGAGATGTTGCCTTTTGTGATATTCTAGAGTCCAGGTTTCTACTAATACACCAAATATTTTGGTTTTAAGAGAGGTCACTGCCCCTTGCAATGCTTCGTACTCAGCTGAATGAACGTCCAATTTGACAAAGTCACAATCCGACTCAGCAGACTGTAATACGGAGTCAATTGTGGTTGACTCCACACTAACATATTGTGAAGGACACCGAGGTTCCCATACTGCCTTATCAAACTTAGCCAACAATTCCTGATTAGCAGGATAGACACTTGAGGAACCAGGGCTATGGGCAATATGGATGCCAATTTTTCCATTGGCATTCCAAAGCGCTTTTGAATAGTAAACCCTCGATTTTACTCCCAAGGAGTTTAAACGATCGCACTCTTCCACATCAGGTTCAAACCCAATTGTTTTTAAGTATCCTTTCGATTCTATTAAAGCCCATTCCGGAGGAAGGTTGTCCCTCGCACCACCATCCAAGAATACGATTGAGTTCGCACCGATAATATTTTGGAACGAGGGGGTAAACAACGAAGCGATTTGGATCGATTGAGTTCATAATTTCGTTGTAAGATCTCGATTTCGATGGTGAGGAAAATCAAGTCACTGCTGCTTACTTATAATGATCAATACTGAATAGCATGAAGCTAGATTTATCATAAAAACTATTTAATGTCAATAGTCCTTTGCGCCTGAGGTAAAATACGAGAATATCTACTATTAGTGTAATTAGAGCTTTTGGGAGTTTCTAGAGCAATGACATCTTCAGGTGCTGGTGTGTGTATTACCTTTGATGATAACTACGTCTACCAGTGGCATGGCGCAAAAGATATCTTTAAGGAGTATGGGGCGCGAGCGACTTTTTTTGTCGGGGGCTTCCATTCTCTCAGCGAACACCAACGATGGACGCTGCGCGATCTGCAATGGCACGGTCACGAAATTGGCTACCATACGCTCAGCCATCCCAAAGCTAGCGACTTCCTGAAGCAGTTTTCTGTGCAAGACTACATCGATCGGGAAATTGTTCCGGGGTTGGCTCTGATGAAAAACTATAACTTGCAGCCAACGGCTTTTTGCTATCCGTTCTCAGACCGTAACGAGTCCCTCGATCGCGCCCTTCTCCATCACTTTCAAATCCTGCGCTGGGGCTCTGCTGATGCCAAGCTCTGGTTTTGCCCCCCCTTTGGCAACCGGGTTGTCTGTGCGGGAAATATAGACCTGGCCGTTAACCCAGAGCGATCGATGGAACAGATTCAATCCGAGCTTCACCAGGCAAAAGACGAGAACTCCGTTGTCATCTACTACGCTCATCGAATTGGAGAGCGGGGAATTCCATATCTTGTCCTAGACAAGATGTGTCAGATGGCCAAAGATATCGGGCTACAGTTTCATACCATTTCAGAACTGGCAGCATCTCTGACAAACGAGCCTTCAGTTACAGATGCAATGACGGATTCCTCTCACTCAGTTATTTTCTAGCACTCGACTTGTATCACTCTACTCTCGATCCCGAAACAAACTTATCTGAAACCCTTGAGCGCAAAAGTTCTGATAGCCTGGATGTAAAACAGTCAACCTCTCTTGGATCTCAGTAGGTACTGGAGAATTAAACACTGGGCGGAAAGAGCCTTTGGCAAAAGGGCTAATCCGAACAAACTCGCGATAGTCTTCTAGAAAAAAACGATTGGCTCGTTGAGAATTATAAACTTCATAAGTTATCTTCGCGGCAGTCTCGCGATCGGTTTTACGGCATAAGAAATCATACATTTGGGGGGGATTCATTAGCAAGTGCCCCCAGGGAGGTATGGGAGAGTTGCCGAAGTGATACTCTTCTCCAGAGGCAGACTCGATTGAGGTTAGTACGTGACCATTATAGCAAGACCAGATAGGCGATGCCGAGGCACAATAGTAGCCACCCACCTTAAGGGCTTGAAAAATTTTTTCGGTGGCCATGGGAATGGCGTGAAGAAAAGGTAAAGCAGCGATAGAAAAGACTACATCAAATTTGGAAAAAAGCGGAAACGGCAAGCATTCGATCTTGCCGTTTATAACTTGATATGGTTTAATTTTAAACCTTTTCTGAGCGGCGATTGCTTCAAAAGTTGTATCGATCGACTGACCGGGATAACTAAAGCCACAATAATCGTAGTATTCCACGTATTCTACGGCAGTCCAACTTCTAACCCCCAATCCCTCTAAAACAAACAACTCAGGTAGGCTGCCTCCAACTTCCAAAACATCTTTTCCAGCAAATCCAACTTCTTTTTCGACCTGAAGAACGTAACCCGTTTGATACGATTTAACCGAATTTGCTACTGCCGATTTTTGGATGCTATCGAGTCGGTTCATAGACGTGCAATTGACAAGGTAGTATAGAGTAAAGTTGTTAAGCGATCGAGTCCTGTATTGTAAAGATGGTAGCTGACCCCATCGCGCCCCCTTTGAAAGTCGCCCTCTTCGGCTGCGGCCGTATTGCCAAACGGCACGCCGAACTTCTCGGCAATGGCGTTATTACCGGGGCTACCCTAGCCGCCGTTTGCGATTGCGATCGCTCCCGCGCCCAAGTCTACAGCGATCGCTTCAACGTTCCAGTATACAGGGATATGGACGCCATGCTCCAGAAAGAGGATATCGATATCGTCTCGATCCTCACGCCGAGCGGTCTCCATGCCGAACACGTCCTACACCTCGCCTCTTACGGCAAACATCTCATTGTCGAGAAGCCGATGGCACTGACCCTAGAAGATGCCGATGCTGCCATCGAAGCCTGCGATCGACATGGCTGTAAACTGTTCGTTGTCAAGCAAAACCGCTTCAATGTCCCCGTGGTCAAACTGCGACAGGCACTCGAAGCCGGACGCTTTGGCAAACTCGTTATGGGAACAGTTCGCGTGCGCTGGTGTCGCCGTCAAGAGTATTATGACCGAGACGCTTGGCGGGGAACTTGGGCGATGGATGGCGGCGTCTTAACCAACCAAGCCAGTCATCACATCGACCTACTTCAATGGATGATGGGAGATGTGGAATCGGTTATGGCCATGAGCCGTACTGCCCTAGTGGATATCGAAGCCGAAGATACCGCCGTGGTAATCTTACGGTTCCGCAACGGCGCACTCGGCGTCATCGAAGCCACCACCGCCACCCGTCCTAAAGACTTAGAAGGATCGCTGTCGATTCTCGGCGAGAACGGCTCAGTAGAAATTGGAGGATTTGCGGTCAACCAAATGAAAGTGTGGAACTTTGCCGAAGAACTTCCCGAAGATCGAGAAGTTCTCGAAAAATACTCCGTCAATCCTCCAAATGTCTATGGCTACGGTCATCAGGCTTACTACGAACACGTCGTTCAGTCTATCCGCAACAACACCCATCAACTGGTAGACGGCTTAGAAGGACGGCGCAGCCTGGAACTTATCAACGCCATTTACGAGTCTATTGAAACGGGACGAGAAGTCCAATTGCGTTTCCGCGCCCGATATAGCCGTTTGGGACGGACTTAGTTAGATCGATACGATGCCCAACACTATCGCTGCCACTGCCGTTATTCATCCCAACGTTCGACTCGGTGAGAATGTCACCATTGAGGATTTTTGCATTATTGGAGTTCCATTTAAGGGATACCAGGAAGAGCTAACCATTATTGGTGACAACGCCGTGATTCGCTCTCATACGGTCATCTACGCCGGGAACCGTATCGGTAACGGTTTTCAATCCGGACATAAGGCCAATCTCCGCGAACTCAATATCATCGGTGATGACGTATCTATTGGGACGCTCAGCGTTATCGAGCATCGCGTCACCATTGGCGATGGGGTTCGCATCCACACCCAAGCCTTTATTCCAGAATTCTCGATTTTAGAGGATCGCTGTTGGATCGGACCGAACGTCGTGTTAACCAATGCTAAGTTCCCCCAGCACCCCAATGCTAAAGCGGAGTTAAAGGCGCCCCATATCGAACAACAGGCACGAATTGGGGCGAACTCTACCTTACTCCCAGGCGTTCGGGTGGGCAAGCGATCGCTCGTGGGAGCAGGAAGTCTCGTCACCCACAGCGTCCCCCCTGGCGTAATTTTTGCGGGCAGTCCCGCCAAGTACCTCAGAGATGTAGACTACTAAATGCACTTTCAGTCTTCGCCCCCGTGGAAGTTCCGTTTAACGATCTCTACGCCCAATATCTTTCGATCCGCGAGGAAATCGATGAGGCGATCGCCGCAGTCATTCGAGAATCAGCGTTTGTTCGCGGGCGTTTCGTCGAGCAATTCGAGCGCGAATTTGCCCAAGCCATTGAGATCGAACATTGCATCTCCTGTGCCAACGGAACCGATGCTCTATACATTGCTATCAAAGCCCTCGGACTCGAACCGGGTGACGAGGTTATTACCACGGCTCATAGCTGGATTTCCACGGCGGAAACCATCACGCAAGCTGGAGGGCGCGTTGTCTTTTGCGACACTGAACCAGATTCTTTTCTGATCGATCCGACGCAAATCGAGGCTAAAATTACCTCCCAAACGCGAGGAATTATCCCCGTCCATCTCTACGGACAGCCAGCGGATATGGATGAAATTTTAGCGATCGCCCGAAAACATAATCTCTGGGTGATTGAAGATTGCGCCCAAGCTCATCTCGCCGAGTATAAAGGGCGAAAGGTCGGTACGATGGGCGATGTCGGTACTTTTTCGTTTTATCCGGGTAAAAATCTTGGAGCGATGGGGGATGCAGGAGCGATCGTTACGAACAATGGAAATCTGGCCGAATGGATGACGTTATTTGCTCGTCACGGTGGAAAAGGGAATCACCAAATTGAGGGTATTAACAGCCGACTAGACGGCCTGCAAGCTGCTATTTTGAGTGTTAAACTACCTTACTTATCTGAATGGACTGCCAAACGACAATCGATCGCTCGCCAATACGATACGCTACTTTCAGGATTGTCAGGCATTCAAATACCGTTCGCTAAATCCGATCGCAGTCATGTTTACCATCTTTATGTCATTAAGAGCGATCGACGCGATGGCTTACGCCATTTTTTGACTCAACAGGGGATTCAGACTGTTATTAACTATCCCCTGGCTTTACCCAATTGCCGAGCTTATGAGTATTTAAAAGCAACCAAAGAGTCCAAAAACAATTTTTTAAACGCAACAGCAAATCAATCTAAAATTTTATCGTTGCCGATTTTCCCTGAAATGGACGAAGAGGCGGTTGTTTATGTTGCTAACGCCATCAAAAAAATTGCTTTAACTTAGTTCCAATCATGAATTTTTTGCAAATTCTTACTTTTTACGATCGATATTTACAAGATTTTTATCAGCGATATCCACAACACCTCAAAGCTGACTTTGAAACACAAATACAGTCACTCCTACAAGATGGTTTTGGGGGAGGTCATTTGTTTTCCCCTTATCTCCCAAGCTTGGGTTATGAGGACAAATTAGTTATTGCGAACTGTCAACCGGCTCAAGCAAGATGGGCAGCGGATCGCGGACTAGAACATTTGATTCAGAAAAACTGGCTATTTGAAATCGTCCGGCATCAGATCGATGATTTCAAGCCAGATATACTGTACCTAACCGATCCCATTACATTCGATCGCAAATTTGTTGATTCGCTTTCTTGGAAGCCTAAATTAATTTTAGGTTGGCGGGCAGCAACGGTTTCACAAAATACAGATTGGTCTTGTTTTGATGTCATTCTCTCAAGTGCGACAGTTTGCTTAGATATCGCTCCTCGACTGGGAGCGAAGGGTACTGAGTACTTCTTCCCTGGATTTCCCAAATATTTGGCAGAACGTTGTCAAGACGTAACACCAGAATGGGATGTTGTTTTTTCTGGGCAGTGGTCGCCGCTTCACAAGCGTCGAAATGCTTATCTACAAAGTCTTTCCAAAGCTCCTCTACTTGGCAAGGGAGAGTTTTCGATCGCCTATTTCCTATTGGGGAATACCCAAGATATGCCAGCGGGTGTTGCCATGAACAATCAAGGAGATCGTTGGGGAATTGAGATGTATCGGGCCCTTAGGAGTGGCAAAATTAATCTCAACGCAGCGATCGATCTAGCTAAAGCTGAAGCTCCCAATATGCGTATTTTTGAAGCTACTGGAATGGGGTCGTTTCTTTTAAACGAACAACAGTCTAAACTAGATAAGTTTTTCGAGCCAGGAGTTGAAATCGAAACCTTTGCGAGCGAATCAGAACTGTTCGAGAAAGTAAATTACTATCTCGAACACCCGCAAGAGCGGGAAGCGATCGCACGGCGGGGTCAAGCTCGTTGTCTTCGAGACTACTCGATGGAACGTCGCGCGGCAGAACTCGATCGAATTATCAAGAAACATCTTCGACAACCAACCAACAGTAATAACGTGCCAAGCTTGAATAATCGATCGACCTCTGAGATCGCACTCCAACAACTCTATACCAGCATTCAGAACAATCCCTATGAAGCGGATGCTTATCTTCGCTTGGGTCAACTCCTTCGAGACGCACAAAAGCCAGAGGCTTCCCAACGATCGATCGAAAAGGGATGGAAACTCAAATGGGGCGATCGCGACTATATCTCGCCAGGATTAACTTTAGTCAATGCCGATCCCTACTTCCCCAATCTAACCGTAGGGAATACAGCCCCGATCGCTTGGCCTTACCTGCGTAAAGAAGTACCCCATAACTGGTATGTCGATCGCCGCAGCCCCAACGTCGGCTTCCTCAGCCGTGACGAAGCACACCTACTCTACAACATCGCCCTAAAATTCAAAGGACAGCCCACCCTCGAAATTGGCTGTTGGATGGGTTGGTCAGCCTGTCACCTAGCATTAGCTGGCGTACCCCTCGATGTCGTCGATCCGTTATTAGAAAAACCGGAAATCTATCAAACTGTGTCCGACTCGCTAACGGCGGCAGGAGTACGAGATCGCGTAAATCTCGTTCCAGGGTATAGTCCCCAAGCGGTCAAGGAATTGGCTACCCACAAACAACAACCTTGGTCGCTGATCTTTATCGACGGCAACCACGAACGCCCCGGCCCCCTACAAGATGCCATAATTTGCGCTCAACTCGCCGCCGCCGATGCCGCGATCGTCTTCCACGATCTCGCGTCGCCCGATGTCGCCGAAGGGTTGGCATATTTGCGCCAACAGGGTTGGAATACCCTCGTCTACCAAACCATGCAAATTATGGGCATCGCCTGGCGCGGGCGCGTGCAGCCAGTGCGCCACCGGCCTGACCCTAGGGTGAATTGGACATTGCCGTCCCACTTGCAAAGTTTCACAGTCAGCGGTGTATCGGATGGCGCGATCGCAGGTGGTAGCTTGCAAGAGTTTCAAAACTGGCTGCAAGTCGTGCGACCTTATACCTTTCTCAGTGAAGCGCGGTTGCTGTCCCTCTATCGTCTGACCAAAGAAATTTGCCTCGCTGATTTACCCGGTAACTTTGTCGAATGCGGGACTTGCAAGGGAGGGGCTGCGGCCTTAATCGCCGCGACGATCGCACGCTACAGTCGTCGTCCGCGCCAAGTTTACGCTTTCGATACCTTTGAAGGAATGCCCGATCCCACGGAGGTCGATCGAGCCAACGGCGTACCCGCCAACGATACAGGGTTTGGTGCAGGAACGTTAGGTGCGCCGATCGAGCAAAATCTAAGTATCGTATGTCGCGCCTTGGGCGTGGAAAACATCGTTATTCCCGTCAAAGGGTTGTTTAACCAAACGCTACCTATCACTCGCGATCGCATTGGTGATATTGCCTTACTCCACGCCGATGGCGACTGGTACGAATCCACGATCGATATTTTCCAAAACCTCTACGATCGAGTCGTTCCCGGTGGCGCTGTCCAAATCGACGATTACGGCCACTGGGAGGGCTGTCGCAAGGCGATCGAGGATTTACAAGCCCAATGGTGTGTGCGGTTTAACTTACAGCCTATCGATTACACTGGTGTTTGGTTCCGTAAAGATTCTGCCGCTACACCTACCGTTCACTCGAAAGTCTAGCGTGTGAAAGTCGTACATCTTGCAGGGGGCTTGAACTGCCCGATGGGACAAAAGACTATCAGTCCCCCAATTTCACAAGCTCAATTTACATTGGGTGCAATCCAATAGAAATTGAGTGGGCTTTACAACTTTTGGACTCGTTCCCGCACACACGCGAATCCACTAAATTCGGGATAGACTTCCGATCTGTAGTCGATAAACCCGAACACCAATGTACTATGAACTTCGGCAAGAATCACAGACGCATCTTTCAAAAAAATTAAATTCATAATAACATGCCCGAGTCATTCAAAATGAACGAGACTTTAATTTTAGGTGGTGCTGGTTTTATTGGTGGAAACTTAGCAAGAGCATTAGTCAGAAAAGGAATAAAACCTAAAATCTTCACTCGCCCGACTTCTTCAATCGGACGCATTCAAGATATTTTAGATGATGTAGAAATTATTTATGGTGACTTTTTAGATGATGTAGCTTTATCCGAAGCAATTCAGGGCGTAAATACCGTTTTTCACTTAATTTCAACAACCTTTCCCAGTCGAACACTTAAAAGTAGTGTTTACGATGTTTTATCGAACTTATTGCCAACCATTCGCCTAGCAGAAATCTGCATTGCAAACGACGTAAAAAAAATCGTTTATGCCTCGTCAGGCGGAACAGTGTATGGGGAACCTCAAACCCTTCCCATCGCTGAAGATCATCCCTTAATGCCCAAATCAGCCTACGGTCAAAGCAAACTGACCATCGAAAATTATCTCAATTTTTATGCCCGAACGACTCCCCTAGACGTTAATATTTTAAGAATTTCCAATCCTTTCGGCCCGGGTCAGCATTCATGGAGAGTTCAAGGAATTGTTGCCGTCGCCATTGGTTGCTTGTTATACAATCGTACTTTAAAAATTTACGGAGCAGGCGATTCAGTTCGAGATTATATCTACATCGACGATGTCATTGATGCCATGCTCATCGCATCCCAAACCCCTGGCTCCTCATTGGTCAATATTTCATCTGGAAAGGGATATAGCATTCTAGAAATTATCCAAAAACTTGAAGCGTTAGCAGGTGCAACGATTGCCAAAGAATTTATTCCCGATCGACCTGGGGATGTCAAAGTGAACGTTTTATCTAATCAAAAAGCCCGCGAGATTTATGGATGGCAGCCCAAAACCTCTTTAGAAGCGGGATTGTCTGCTACACTCGCGGCTGCCAAATGAGTGGTTTCTAGAAACCTCTGGTTCTTGGAACACAGCCATTCGATCGATGAAGAAGTTCAGGGTATTAATGATAGGATCTTAAGCACACCCTCAACCCAACCAGTCTGATGCGTTATTTCTGCACGTTTTTCGACCACCGCTATTTACCCAAAGGACTTGCGCTCTATCGCTCCTTACTTCAGAATTGCCGCGCTTTCGAGTTATGGGTGTTATGCCTCGATCGCTCCTGCTACGAAGTTCTTGAAAAACTCGCACTGCCTCACATCAAATTAGTTTCCTTAGAAACCCTAGAAGCCGCCGACTTGGGACTTCTCAAAGCCAAGCAAGATCGCACCTTAGTAGAATATTATTTTACGTGTAAGTCTTGCTTAGCCAAATATATTTTTAGTCAAGATCCGAATGTCGATTTAATCTCTTATGTCGATTCAGATCAATTTTTCTTTTCTGATGTCGAGCCAATTTATACAGAAATTGAAAATCGATCGATCGCCGTTGTCGAACATCGATTTCCGCCGAAGCTCGAAAGCTTGAAATTTAACGGAATTTATAACGCAGGTTGGGTATGCTTCCGCCGAGATACAAACGGCTTACAAGGATTGGAATGGTGGCGAGAGCGCTGTCTGGAATGGTGTCACGATTACCACAGAGACGGCAAGTTTGCCGATCAAAAATATTTAAACGATTTACCTATTCGCTTTAAAAACGTTGCCATCTTACAGCACAAAGGCGCCAACCTTGCTCCTTGGAATGTCGATCGATACGACATTCAATTTAAAGGCGATCGCTTTTGGATCGACGAACAACCCCTAGTTTTTTACCATTTTCACGGCTTCAAAGAAAAAGAGCCAAATGTTTACGATCCGAATCTGGGTTTTTACCGCGTTGAAAAGAACCATCAAACCCTATCGTTAATTTACCAAAATTACGTTCGCGTCCTGAACGAAACCAAACAACAAATTTTACCCCTGCTTCCCAACGCCTCCCTCGGCGAAAGCATCCGATTTAAAAAAATTCCCGCCGCGACTGCAGCTGCTTCAACTCCTTCTGTCCGAGCAATGGAATCGAATATCAACCCACAACCTCAGCCCTCTCCAACACCAACGAGAGAGAACCTACCCCTTTCCCAATTAATTCCCCAAGCCACGCAAGCCCTCCAAACCTACCAACAAAACCCCCTCAACCGCGACGCACTCGACAAACTCCGCCAGTTCCGAACCGCGATCGCCCAACACTGGCTCAACCTCCCCGACGACCAGCTCGAAACCCACTTCAACGGACAACTCGGCCAACTCCACAAACAACTTTGGCAGAGTCCCCTCAAAAACGAACCCCTCACCGACACTGACCGAGCCACCATCGCCCAACTCTCCCAAAAACTCAGCCAAGGACTCGGCGCAACCCAAGCCCTACAAGCCTTTCTCGCCGCGACCCTCTACGGCTACCCCCACCAGTTCGACATCCAATATCAAAACGCCCCCATTCCCAACTGGATGACGGGAATTTACCTCAATTTCATGTTCGAGTCGCCCCGTTTGTTCAAAGACGTGGGAGAAGTGGATGCTTATCACCAATACCTCACCAATTGGACGAAATACCTCCACGACAAAATCCTCAGTAATCCTGACAATCCCACCTGGAAATCCGTGACCCAGGTGTTCGCCAACCTCGCTAACTTTACCCCCCTCTGCTTTAGCGACCGCGACCAACTCGAAACCCAAAAGCATCGATCGAGCATTCTCGAACGATACCTCGAACAAGCCGGTTCGACACTGGATTACGACTTCCCACCTCGTCCTGAAAACCGGACAATCCGCTTTGGCGTTCTCTGTCTCAACTACCTCCCCACCGCCGAAACCTTCACCACCATTCCCGCCTTCGAGCATTTAGACCGAAACCGCTTCGAGGTGTACCTCTACAGCCTGCAAACCACCGGACACCCCCACGAACAATACTGTCGAGAACGGGCCGATAAATTCACCACCCTCCCGGCGAACAACCTCCCCAACATGGTGAACGCTGTCCGCAGCGACGACCTGGACGTACTCCTGATTGGGACGAATATCACCGCCCGGTCTTACCCCCTGACGCTGCTGTCCCTGCACCGCCTGGCTCGCATCCAAACCACCGGACTCTCCGCCCCCACCACCACGGGAATGCGGAATCTGGATGTCTATATCGGCGGTTCCCTCACCGCCACCGACCCCAGCCATTACAGCGAAAAACTCGTCACCGTGGAGGGTTCCGGACTCTGCTTCCAATTTCCCCCCGACACCGACACGCCGACTGTCAATCTCGATCGATCGACCTGGGGACTTCCCGAAAACACCATCGTCTTCATGTCTGGGGCTAACTTCCGCAAAATCAACCCAGAACTTCGCGAAACCTGGGCGAAACTCCTGGCCGCCGTTCCGAATTCCATCCTCGCTATCTACCCCTTCGGGCCGAACTGGGGGCGACACCCACAGCTCGAAATGCCCTTCTTTAAGCACATACAAGAAGTATTCCGAAAATACGGCATAGACCTGAAACGACTCCTCCTTATCAAAACGCTCCCTAACCGAGCCGACATTCGCCACGCACTCCAACAAGCAGATGTCTATCTCGACTCCTTCCCCTACTCGGGCGCTGCATCTGTCCTCGACCCCCTACGGGTGGGACTTCCCCCCGTCGCGATGGAAGGGTCAGAACTACGATTCCGCCAGTCCGCCGCTCTGTTGCGAGAACTGCAAATCCCCGACCTCATCGCCGACAGCGAAGAGAGTTACATTCAACTGGCGGTTAAACTAGCGACCGATACCAACTTCCGCCAGGCCAAACAACAGCAAATCCAACAGGGAATGCAACAAACGCCGCCTTTCCTCGACAGTCGATCGTTCGGGGCGAAAATCGCAACCCTGTTAGAACAATTAGTAGAAGGTGGAGTCTCAAAACCAACTCCCTCCCAGCCCGACGAACACCCCACGAGCCAAGCCTTCATTAACCGAACGATCGGCTGCTGCAACATCTATTACATCGACCCCAGCGAACGATCGATTATCGACGAACTGCACCCACTGCGGCGACAATTGGTCGAGTATTGGATGACGCTGCCGACCGAGCAACTGCAAGAGGCTTACAACGGAGAAATTGGTAAAGCCTTCCAAGCCATCCTCAAAAGCGACTTCCAGAAAGAATCCCTCAGTGAATCAGACCAACAGTACCGCCAAGAACTCACAGAGCTGGGGGCGGGATTGGCCAAACCGAAGGCCTTGAACGCTTTGATGGGGGCGATGCTGTATTATCCTGACGACCAAATGAAAGTTCGGGACGCTCGAAACCGTCTCCCGGCTTGGTTGGTAGCGGATTACGAAACAGTATTTGAGACCGAACAGCCAACAACGGCAGAACCGATAACTGCATCCTCTACTCCCCAAACCCAGACAGCTTCTACAGAATTCTCGACAGAATTTCTCAATCGCCTGGTCGGTTGCGTCAACCTCTACGATATCGACCCATCCGACCAATCGATTATCGGGGAATTGCGCCAACTTCGGCATCAAATAACGGTGAAACTCATGGCGCAAGCACCGGAAAATTTAGAAGTGTTGTACGCAGGAGAAGTTGGGAAAGTCTACAAATCTCTGTTGCGAAGTGGTTTCCAGAAAGAACCCGTGACTGAAGCTGAAAATCAGGTCAAGCAACAGCTCGCGCAGATTTGGAAGTCGGAAAATAACCCTCGATCGATTAATGCAATTCTGAGTATCTTCCTCTATTTCTCACCCGGAACGATGAAGGTACAGGACGCACCAAATCGCCTTCCAACGTGGCTCTACAACGATTACGCGGACGTATTCGAGTCGGTACTTCCCCCGAACGCAGGTCAGGAAGCAGTGTCTCAAGTGGCTGTCCAACCGACACCGGCAACAATGGCAATTCCGGCCGCGATCGTTCCCGACGACCCCGTTGAAAGTCCTAAATTCCTCAATCGCCTATTGGGAACGGTCAACCTCTATAACATCGATCCGTCCGATCCGTCGATTGTCGCACAACTGCACCAGATTCGCCGCCAGTTCGTCGAACATTGGATGACAGTCCCCGATGTGGAACTGGAGAACACTTATAAAGGCGATGTCGGTCGCGGCTATCGGATTTTGTTGGGAAGCGGTTTCCAGAAAGAACCGCTCAGCGAGGCAGAGACCCAATACCGACAACAGCTGACTCAATTGGGGGTTGAACTCAATCAGCCGAAATCTCTGAACGCCTTAATGGGAGCAATGTTGTACTATCCCCCCAGTCAGATGAAAGTGCAAGACGCACGGACTCGGCTACCGGAGTGGTTGATTTCCGATTACGAGAAGGTGTTTGAGGGGAACGTCGCCATTGCCGGGTCGGAGGCAATGCCACCGAGTCCCGAATTTCTCAAGCGACTGACGGCTTGTGTGAACTTGTTCCAAATCGATGCCAACGATGCTAACGCGATCGCCCAACTGCGACAGGTTCGCCAACAGTTCGCGCAGTACTGGCTGAGCTTACCCACCGAACAGCTTGAAAGTGCCTACAGTCAACTGGGAGAAGGGTATCGCAGGCTCGTGGGCAGTGGATTGCAGCGACTCCCCAAAACGGATGCGGAACAGTCGTTGTTCGGACAGTTGAAAGCGGAGTTAGGTCAGGGTGTCGGACGTCCGAAGTTCCTCAACTGTATCCTCGCGGCGATGCTGTATTGTCGTTCCGACCAACTACGGTTCGATAACGCTCAGAGTTTGTTGCCAAGTTGGTTGATTGGGGACTTTAATCGATTTTTTGGCTGATGTCGCTATGCGTTTCGATCGAACGCTCTGAGCGACACCAGCGAACGCAATCCTGTAGAGTTCTTGTCTACAAAGAGTAGACTTCCTGCGTGAATATTTTTGACCCCCCTTCATCCCCCCTGGTCAAGGGGGGATTCCGTGCAGGAGGTACTCTACAGGGATCGACAACCGGTTAAAACTGCGTTTCGCCCGCTGTCGGTGCAGAAGCTTCAGTTCCTCGCTGTAATGTTAGCCAATGCAGCGAAATCGGTGAATTGGGCATTGCAAACACCTGTTGGCCGGAGGCCCAGCGCACGTACCAAGGATCGAGTTTTTGGGCGTTTTCCGAGCGATGGGTTTTCTCGTAATCGAGGACAGATTCAACCGATGTGAGTTCGAGGGGTAAGTTCTCCAGCATCTCGTCGAGTTGAGATCGCGTAACGATCGTCGCATTCCCTGCCCTTGCTGCTTCTAACGCCAGGGTATCGAATTCAACGCCATCGGCAGCTAAAAACAGGTTTAACAATAACGTCCCTCCAGGAATCAACGTCTCCGAGAGCTTTGAGAGTAGTGCGTGCAAAGCCTCTCGATCGATAAGACGAGGTGCGATCTCGGTGACGACCGCGAAGTGATAGCGACTCGACGGTAACGAGACCAGAGGATCGAGGAGATCCTCCGCAGCAATCGAAATCGGTAAAGTATCTTCCTCAGCGATTTCTTGCAATTTTTGCGCGAACGGTTCGGCGAGGTCGATGGCGTTGACGTTGAATCCTTGACGAGCCAGGGGAATCGCGTGTTGAGCCGTACCCAATCCCGCCACGAGAACGGTTCCGTCTCGTGGTTCGATCGAATTCGCCACGTCCGTCACTTTAACCAAAGGCGAAAGTTTTGCCAGATAGTCGGGCGTTTTTGCCAAAATCTCCCGCGCTTGCTCGTCGATCGATCTCGTGACGACAGACACTTTACACGTCAAGCCGGTTTGAGAACCCTTGACCGTACCGTACACGACCCGAATTCGCGCTTGAGGCAACAGTAGATACCCTTTTTCTAGCTCTTGTTGCAACCGTTCGCGCAATCGATCGAGCTGTTCGGCGTTCAACGGATAGGTGAGGACGTCGAACAAATTCGCTAACTGCTGCAAATAAACATCGCACCGAGACGGAATACAAGGTAAAACCAGTTGACCTTCTGCGAGCAGTTTCTTCGTCGGACGTTCGCTGGGGAGGACTTGCACACCGTACACCAAACCCTGACGGGGAAACGGAGCGGGTTCGTAGGCAACGCTCAACTGTGTTGGGGTCTTTTGCCCAGATGCTGCGTCCAGACTTCGAGCTAAGTTCCGACACAACTGCACCAATTCGTTCGCAGAAAACGGTTTTCCCAACGTCGAGAACAGGCGTTCTAAGCGCCGAGTGTAGGGATCGATCGCGCCCTTAACCGCTGGAAGAACGACACGACCCCGTGCAGAAATAGCGAAGTTCACGGCTCGATCGATCGCCTGGGGCAACGTTGCTGAATTCGTCACGGTATTTCCCTTGAAGATACTGAAAAACCCGCTTTCGACTGGAAAACGGGCGAAGATAGGACGATCTTAGCTCTCGATGGTTACTTGCTTCCGGTAAATCCGACTTCTGGAAACCGCTGTTGCGCTTCTGCCATCGATTTTTTCTTGCCTTCTTCTTGCCAGTAGTTGATCACTTCGGTGGCTTTGTTGAGGAGTTCAACCCGTTCCACCTCAGAAATCCAATGTTTGGCTTCTAACTCGTTTTTGAGTTGTTCCCAAGCATCGTTGCGCGGCCAGAAGAAGTAGGTGGTTAAGGGACTGGTTCCTTTGCCGACCACTTGGTCAACAGCAATGGCGACATTATCCTCTAACCAGAGGACTTTTAACATGAATCGGGACAAGCTTACCTCCCAAGGGGTTGTCAAAACTTTGCAAATTTCCATTATACTGTTTTCGACCGCACTCCAACAACACTGACGCGCACCGAGGATCTGTTGTGAACGATAGTGCTTCGCACCGCTTACGCGATCGAGTCTATACCGATGCGAATACTCCGCTCGCGATCGCCGTTTTCGATATCGACGGTGTCATTCGCGATGTCGGAGGCTCGTACCGTCGCGCCTTAGCCGATACGGTGGAACAGTTTACAGAGGGCGCATACCGTCCGACCTCGGAAGATATCGATCGATTGAAATCGGAAGGAGTATGGAACAACGATTGGGAAGGCTCCCAGGAGTTGGTCTTGCGGCATTTTGAATCTCAGGGACGGGATCGATCGAGCATCGAGATCGATTTCGAGACCCTCGTGGCGTTTTTTCAATCTCGCTATCGCGGTGAAGATCCCGATAATCCCGACAACTGGACGGGTTACATTTGTCACGAACCACTTTTAGCTGATACGAACTATTTCGAGAGTTTGACAAACGCCCAGATTCTTTGGGGCTTTTTTAGTGGAGCGACAAGGGGGTCGGCTTCGTATATTCTACAAAAACGCATTGGTTTACGAGATCCGGTGTTGATTGCCATGGAAGACGCACCGGGAAAACCCGATCCGACGGGTTTGTTTGCAACCGTAGAACAGCTAGAACGACGGGCGAACGTCTCACAACCTATTCCAACGCTCTATGTTGGGGATACAGTAGCCGATTTATACGCCGTGCAAAAAGCAGCACAAGCCGCTTCCGATCGCCCCTGGATTGGCGTTGGGGTGTTACCGCCACACGTGCAGACGACACCGGAACGCCAGCAGAAATACACGAAATTGTTAACGGATGCCGGGGCAACGGTCGTGTTGAGCGGGGTGCGGGAACTGACACCCGAACGAGTGAAATCGCTGGTAGAACAGGTTTAACAATTGCAGCCACTCGTGTGTCGATCGATGGAGACGACAAACACGCGATCGAACCAACACAACCTCGATCGAATGGCATTCGATCGGAGCATCGATCGCTGGGCAAATTGAAGTGCGTACTTGAATAAATTTCAACCCTAAAATAGCGAGAACGTTCGACTGTAACACGACAATACAAACGATATTCGATCGTTGCATTTTGTGAGAATTGTAACAAAATCGGGCGGTGTCGTTCCCAGGTCATCGAGCGATCGTGTTAGATTTCCGACAGAACGAATTCAACACGATCGAACACCGATATGAAATCTGATACAGAGCGTTTAAAGACTACTTGAGTGTCGATTTTTCTCTTTTAGGACGGTTCGATCGTCGTTCGATATCGACCTCAAAGCCCAAACTCAAATAAACTTAAATAAACTTAAATAAATATAAATATCTCGAGATCGAGGGTAGGATTCGTGCGATCGAACTAACCGGCCGTGTCACACTAGAACAAACAGCCTCACTGCGGACTTCCTCGAACTTAAAATGAGCTGCACTTCAGACGCACGCACGATCCTCCCGACTCAGGAACCCCTTCTGCGTCAAGTGTTCGGTGTATTGTCCGAATTGATTTTGCTGCTCGATCGAAATGCCGAGTCGATCGAAGTATTACCCACAGCCGGTGTCAGCGGCGATCTCGACGTCACCGAATTGACCGTCCAAAAAATTCGGGACGTAGAAACACGCGATGAGTTTATCGCTCCCGTACGTCGCGCCCTGGACACCCAAACGCGCCAATACTTCGAGTACGCCATTGAAGACGACGAGGTGCGAGTGTGGTACGTTGCTGAAATTTCCCCTCTATCCCGAGACAAAGCCATTTGGGTTGCCAGAGACCTTCTCGGAACGCTTCCCCCCTGCTGTCGAGATAGCTTCCAGCCCTGTTGGCGCGATCGCGTCGAAGCCGAGTTACAAGACAGCGAAGAACGATTTCGTGCCACCTTCGAGCAAGCCGCCGTTGGCATCGCGCACGTGCGAACAGACGGTAGTTTTTTACGAGTGAACCGTCGATTTTGCGAGTTTCTCGGCTACTCACCCGAAGAAATCAGGACGCGCAGCTACGCCGACATCACCCATCCCGAAGATCTCAAAACAAGCCAGTACGGTATCGATCGACTGCTATCTGGAGAAATAGACACCTTTACCCAGGAAAAACGCTATCTCCGAAGTAACGGAGTCGATATTTGGGGAAGCGTTACCGTTTCCCTGGTGTACACGCGCAGCGGCCATCCCGACTACTTCATCGCAGTCATTCGAGATATCAGCGCTCGCAAACAAGCCGAAGCAGCCCTCCATGCCAGCGAAGAGCGCTGGCAACTGGCCGTTCGCGGCAACAACGATGGGATTTGGGACTGGAACATCCAAACTAACGAAGTTTATTTTTCCCCCCGTTGGAAAGAAATGCTCGGGTTCGCGGACGACGAAATTGCCAACCACCTCGATGAATGGTCGAAGCGCGTCCACCCCGACGATCTCGACTGGGTCGTCCAAACGATTCAAGACCACTTGGCTGAGAAAACCCCCTTTTACATCACCGAACACCGAGTTCGCTGCAAGGACGGCAGCTATCGCTGGATTCTCGATCGAGGTCAAGCGTTGTGGGACGAAAACGGCGATGTCGTGCGGATGGTGGGATCGCACACGGACATTACGGCCCGAAAAGCCACAGAAGCCCAACTGCACCGTGTCAACCGAACCCTCAAAACTCTCAGCGATTGCAATCAAGCACTCGTGCGCGCCACCTCAGAAACCGAACTGTTTCAAAACATCTGCCAAATTCTCGTCACGGCGGGCGGATATCGTCTCGCCTGGGTGGGCTACGTCGAGCAAGATGCCGACAAGACGATTCGCCCCGTGGCACAAGCTGGATTTGACGAGGGCTATCTCGAAACCTTGAACCTAACGTGGGCAGATACCGAACGCGGACGCGGTCCCACGGGAACGGCAGCTCGCCAGGGATCGTTTTGCGTGTTTCAAGATATTGCCAACGATCCATGCTACAAACCTTGGCGTGAAGCGGCCCGCAAGCGAGGATACGCTTCCTCGATCGCCCTTCCCCTCGTTCACGAAAACGTATCGATTGGCGTGCTGAACCTGTACAGTCATCTTCCCGATGCGTTCGACGATGCAGACATTCAGTTTCTCGAAGAACTCGGGGCCGATCTCGTCTACGGAATCATCGCCTTGCGCACCCATCAAGCCCACGAAGAAAGCGAGCGTCGATTTCGCCAACTCGCAGAAAGTATCGATGACGTATTTTGGATGAGCAACGACACTGAAAGCGAAATCCTGTACGTCAGCCCTGCTTATGAAAAAATCTGGGGGCGCAGTTGTCAGAGTTTGTACGATAATCCCAAATCCTATCTCACCCCGATTCACCCCGAAGACCGAGAACGCGCGCTCAATGCGTTGCAAAAAGACTTGAGCGCGTACTTCGACGTCGAATACCGCATCGTGCGCCCTGACGGTTCCGTGTGTTGGGTATGGGATCGCGGTTTTCCCATTTACGGCGAAAACGGAAAGCTCTTCCGACGCAGTGGAATCGCCAAAGATATTACCGAACGAAAACGAGCCGAGGCCTTTTTGCTGAACGCGAAAGCCGAGCTGGAAATCCGCGTGCGAGAACGAACAGCCGAACTCGCTTTAGCCAACCGCCAACTGCAACGAGAACTTTCAGAACGGCAACTTGCCGAAGCCAAAGTGCGCGAGAGCGAGAAACAGTATCGGACACTCGTGAAAAACTTTCCGAAAGGTGCCGTATTTCTGTTCGATCGAGACTATCGTTATACGATCGCCGACGGAGTGGGTTTGACAGAGCTGGGCTTGTCGCGGGAACAGTTAGAAGATCGCGTCATATCAGATGTATTGCCAGCTGAAATTTACAACATGGTCGAACCACTCTATCGCGCGGCTTTGTCAGGAGAAACCACCACCGCTGAAATTCGACACGTCGATCGGATTTACGCCTATCAAGCGCTTCCCGTTCGCAACGAGCGAGACGAAGTCAAAGGGGGGATGGTCGTTCTGCAAGACATCACCGAACGTAAGAAAGCCGAAGCCGAGCGCGATCGACTGATCGCCATTTTAGAAGCCAGTCCCGATATCGTCGTGTCCATGACGCTCAGCGGCCGCGTGTTTTATCTCAACCAAGCCGCAAGACAGGTTTGGGGAGTCGCCCCCGACACGCCTTTAGATCGTTGGTCGTTACGCCAAGGCCAGCCCGAGTGGGCGAACCAACTCTTGCAAACCGAAGGGATTCCGAGCGCCCTGCAAAACGGCAGTTGGGTGGGAGAAACCGCTTTGCTCAGTTGTGACAGCCGGGAAATTCCCGTGTCGCAACTGACGATCGCCCACAAGGATGCAAAGGGAACAGTGAAGTTTTTATCCTCAGTGGCACGGGACATTACCAAAGCCAAACATTCCGAGGCTCGCTTGCAAGAGTCAGAACGGCGCTGGCGTAGCGTGTTGGAAAACGTACCGCTATTGGTGGTTGGGTTGAACGTCAAGGGATGCATTGAATACGTCAATCCGTTTTTCGCAACGCTGACGGGATTCGATCGAGAGACACTCGTCGATAAAAACTGGTTCGAGACGTTTTTACCAGCTTCCTACCACTCGTCGATGCGTCGCTACTTCGAGGCGATTCTCAGGGGTGAGGACTTGAAACCACACCACCAAAACCCCGTTCTCACTCGCGACGGGGACAAGCGGATCGTCTCTTGGAGTAATACAGTCTTGAAAGACTCCCTCGGACAAATTGTCGGAAGCCTCAGCATCGGGGAGGACGTCACCGAGCGCCACGCGATCGAGCGCATGAAAGACGAGTTCGTGTCCGTCGTCAGTCACGAGTTGCGAACACCGCTTACTTCCATTCACGGGGCGTTGAATTTGCTCGCGAGTCGTTTGGTCGATCCGACGTCGGAACGGGGAATGCGGGTGGTGCAAATCGCGGCTGACAGCGCAGAACGTTTGGTACGCTTGGTGAACGATATTTTGGCCCTGGAACGTCTGGAATCTGGAAAACTGCGTCTGCTGCTCCAGTCGGTGAATGCAGTTACACTCGCGATCCGCTCGATCGAGCAAATGCAGGTCATGGCCAATCGCGCCCGCATCTCGCTCTGTGCCGTTAACGAGCAGGAGTTGTCCGTGACGCCCAAGGATTTAGAGGTGAGGGCCGATCCCGATCGCGTATTGCAAGTTTTAACCAACTTATTGGGCAACGCGATCGAATTTTCAGCAGCGGGTAAAACGATTTGGGTATCCGTAGAACCCATCACGGACGAAAACGATCGAAAAATGGTACAGTTTGCGGTGCGGGACGAGGGGCGAGGTATTCCACCGGATAAGTTAGAAGCTATTTTCGAGCGTTTTCACCAGGTCGATCCGTCAGATTCCCGGCGTAAGGGCGGCACGGGATTAGGACTGACGATCTGTCGCAGTATCGTCGAACAACACGGGGGGCGAATCTGGGTGGAAAGTACGCTCGACATCGGTAGTTGTTTTTACTTCACGTTACCCGTATCAGAAGGAGGGAATTCCGATTTCAATGACACAATTGGCGGTTAAGCGCGTGTTGGTGGTCGACGATGATGACGGAGTGCGGGAAATCGTCCAAATTTCGTTGGAAGTGGCCGCAGGATGGGAAGTTTTAGTCGCTGCATCGGGCAAGGAGGCGATCGAAATCGCCCACCAAGAGTCCTTAGATGCGATTTTGTTGGACGTGATGATGCCTGAGATGGATGGAACCCAGACCTTTCGGCATCTTCAAGAAGACCCCAAAACTCGCCAAGTTCCCACCATTTTTTTAACGGCAAAGGCGAAAGCGATCGAACAGGAAGCGTATTTGGCCTTAGGGGTAACGGGGGTGATTACAAAACCCTTCGCACCCATGAGTTTAGTCGAACAAATTCGAGCGATGTTGGGTTGGGATCGATCCTGACTCGCCCAAGACGTTTACGATCGAAAATAATCGGGTTCGTTTCCCGATTTCCATTTAATATTGCAACCGATGCTCGGCTTTTGCTCGATCTCGATGGGACTTCCCGATAGAACCGCCTCGATCGCGATCCGCAGATCTTTCCCCGTCACGAGTTTGTCGTTTCCAGGGCGACTATCGTCGAGTTGTCCGCGATATGCAAGCTTTCGATCTCTATCGAATAAGAAAAAGTCCGGCGTACAAGCGGCGGTGTAAGCTTTAGCAACTTCCTGGGTTTCGTCGTAACATACGGGAAATGCAAAGTTGAAGGTTTGCGCCATTTCTTTCAACTTTGCCGGCGAATCGTCAGGATAGTTCGCGACGTCGTTGGAACTCACGGCGACAATGCCCAAACCCGTATCGGCGTAGTCTTGACCGAGGTTTGACAGTCCCTCGCGAACGTGCTTGACAAACGGACAATGCTGACAGAGAAAAATAACTAGCAAGGCCGGTTTGTTTTCAAAAGTGTCGAGAGATATAGTTTGACCAGAAACAGTATCGGGAAGCGAAAATGCAGGGGCCGAAGTTCCGAGATCTAACATGGTCGAAGGTGTCAGAACCATACTTTTTAACTCTACAAACGACAGGGGACACACCTTCTCAGATTAGAGAAATGGGTTAATAATTGCAAACGTAGTTCAACATATTTTGGGTCGCTTCACTTTGGGGCGAATACGTCCCGTACCCCTCGGCATACCACTGATTTTGGCGACAGTAGGCGATCGCGTCGATGACCTCGCTCCCGATGCTGTAGGTAAAGTACAGATTGCCCTCGTACCAGCCGATACTGTCTCGATCGACCGCAACGACTTCTCCCGTCGAAGCGACCCCCATGCGAACCCAGTAAACGGCCAGGGCGGGAGAAGAAACAACAACAGTTGATGCGACAGCGAGGGCTGCGAGAATAGATTTTTGAGTCATGGTTCGACGGTTCTCCAACAAGGTTGCCTGTCGTTCCATTGTGGAATTGCCGATTCATAAACGGTCACCCAATGAAATGAAACTTTACCGAGTTCGGAGATCGAAGAACAACTTAAAAGAAAACCAAAAAATGAAACATCGATCGCAGACCGAAGTTAGAGTAAAGGCAAGTATCGGATAGTTCACCGACACCCCAAAAGGAAGCTATGAACCAGCAAAAGCGACTTGGGATTTTAACCAGCGGCGGTGACTGTCCCGGTCTCAACGCGGCGATCCGAGCGGTTGTCAGCCATGCCACACTGACTTACGGATGGGAAGTTCTCGGTATCCCCTACGCGACTCAGGGATTGCTCGATCGCAAAGCCGTCGCGCTCACGGTGCATGGTCTCGATCTGCGCGGGATCGATCCGCTGTTGAGTACGGGGGGGACGATTCTCGGGTCGATTAACCGAGGTCCCACTGAAGCCCACGCCGATGAAATTATTGCGGGATATCATGCCCTCGAACTCGACGCTCTCATTTGTATCGGCGGTGACGGCAGCTTGGCCCTACTGTCGAAGTTGGCGAAACAAGGGGGATGGAATGTCGTCGGAATTCCCAAAACCATCGATAACGACGTGGCCGTGACCGATCGATCGATCGGATTCGATACGGCCGTGAATACCCTCGTCGATGCCCTCCACAAACTCAGTTACACGGCAGCGAGTCACGATCGCGTCATGGTGGTCGAAACGATGGGACGAGACGCAGGACATCTGGCCCTTCACGCGGGAATTGCAGGTGGCGCCGACGTTATTTTGATTCCCGAAATTCCCTACACCTTTGATGGTGTATGCCAGCAAATTGAAGAATTGAGGGAACGATGGGGACATAAGTTCGCCTTAGTCGTCGTGGCTGAGGGCGCAAAAACCCTCTCGGGAGAATCCCGCCAGTACACTGACGCGCAGGGGGAAGTCCGTCTGCGGGGCATTGGCGATTACGTATCCGATGAAATTTGCCGCCATACCCACAATGCAGTTGAGGCAAGGGTTACAGTCCTCGGACACGTCCAGCGAGGTGGAATCCCCTCGGCATTCGATCGCGTCCTCGCATCGGTCTTCGGGAAAACCGCTGTCGATCTCGTCGCGCGAGAAAGCTACGGTCGGGTTGTCGTTTGGAAGAACGGTCGCGCTGTAGACGTTTCGATCGACGAGGTCTGCGATCGAAGTCCCACCTGCGTCGATCCCCAGGGCTGTCTCGTTCAAACAGCGCGCGGTCTGGGCATTTACATTGGCGAACTCGGGATACCCGCTGTAACGCCCTTAGTCAGGACGGCAGTGTGATAGAGGATCTCGTCAAGAGCGTCCTATCTGCGACTTAATTTTCTAACAACCTTTACAGGTGTTTTATGCGACGCACCAAAATTATTTGCACGGTCGGTCCGGCAACTGCTTCGCCAACAATGCTCAAATCCTTGGCAGCCGCAGGCATGAACGTTGCCCGGCTCAACTTTTCCCACGGAAGCCACGATTTCCACGCCCAAACCATTACAACCTTGCAGCGACTTCGGACGGAGTGCAATATGCCCGTTGCGATCTTGCAAGACCTCTGCGGTCCGAAAATTCGCTTGGGAATGCTGCCCCCCGAAGGCTTGGAAGTCGAAACCGGACAGGAAGTGACGTTTGTGGCTGCCGAATCGGGCGATAACCTCAGCGAAATTCCCCTACCCGTCCCGATGGTATTTGCCATCGTCCGCAAGGGAGAGCCGTTGCTGATTAACGACGGCCGGGTGAAGTTCGTTGTCACGGGGCGCACGGCGGATACCATTCGCGCACAGGCGACGATCGGCGGACTGTTGCTCTCTCGCAAGGGGGTTAATTTACCGGACACGCACTTACCGATGACCTCCGTCACTGAGAAAGACTTACTGGATTTGCGCTTTGGTTTGAAATGCGGCATCGATTGGGTGGCTGTGTCGTTCGTTCGATCGGTTCTCGATCTCGAACCCGTCCAGCGCACGGTCGAGGCGGCTGGGGCAAAAGTCCGCGTCATTGCCAAAATTGAAAAGCGGGAAGCCATCGACGACTTCGATGCTATCCTCGAGGCCGCGGACGGGATTCTCATCGCGCGGGGGGATATGGGGGTCGAACTTCCGATTCACGAGGTTCCGTTGATTCAGAAAGACATTATCCAACGGTGTAACGAAGCGGGAAAACCCGTGATTACGGCAACGCAGATGTTGGAGTCGATGATCGACGCGCCCGACCCCACTCGTGCGGAGGCGACGGATGTCGCGAACTCCATTCTCGACGGCACAGATGCGATCATGCTGTCGGGAGAAACAGCCGTGGGTCACTATCCGATCGAAGCGGTGAAAGTGATGCGAGATATCGCGTTAGAAACGGAACAAGTGCTGCCTCGATCGAAGTATCCGAAAGCCGGATCTCCGGGCGATCTCAGCGTGACGGAGTCGGTGGCTGCGGCGGTGTGTCGCATCGCGACGGAGGTCGATGCAAAGGCAATCTTTTGTAATACTTCGTCGGGGGGAACGGCTCGATCGATCTCGAAATACCGACCTCATCCGCCCATTGTCGCGTTTACACCGGAAGAACCGACTCAGTACCAGTTAGCCCTATCTTGGGGCGTTCAACCCTGTTTGATTCCTACCGTTCACAGTGCGGACGAGATGATGGTGACGGTGGTGAACTCCTCAGTGGAAGGGGGATTGGTGGAAAAAGGGGATAAGGTGGTGATTACGTCGGGTGTTCCGATTGGAATGCCGGGAACGACCAGTTTAATTAAGGTTCATACGATCGGAACGCCGATCGTTGCCTAGAGCAGCGGTACAAAAGTCAGCCAGTTGAATGAGGTGAGTAGTCACTACTCACTACTCACTACTCACTACTCACTACTCACTACTCACTACTCACTACTCACTGCTCACTACTCACTACTCACTACTCACTGCTCACTGCTCACTGCTCACTGTTCACTGTAAAGGGTGTGTTCGCGGGCAACTGAATTTGGCGGAAGTCCAGTCAATGTAATTCCCGCGAACGCACCCACCCCATCACCAGCATCAAGCCTTCTGACTTCTGTACGGGTGTTCTAGACACTCTATTGAGATCGTCGATCGTCCTGGATAGCCCTTCTCAGAACCCCGGTAACTTCTCTGAAACCGGGGTTTTTACAACGTTCGTATTGGCTTCACCATCACGATGTCCACTCGTCGTAAGGGGATTTATGTCAAATCTAGATTGCCAATCTATCCTAATTTCTGTTAGGTCGGGGTGGGATCTGTATCGAAAAATGTGAGAAGTTTCTGTCGGACAAGAAGTGCAGCAATACGATCGATGAAGTGTAAAAGTTTTTAAGATCTCACAATCGAGAAAGAGATAGTTTGAATTAAAAATTCAAGCAATACTATTGAATAATCAGTACGAACAACGAGTCCAAGTGATATCAGAAGCATCGATCCAAACATAAATCTTAATATAAAAAGGCTTGGCGATCGATCGAGAAGTATCAAACTTTATTAGCATTAAACTTACGATTCGCCTCCCTTCCCTGGGAGGGAAGAGAGTTTAGCGCTTAGACGCTTCGATCGAATCGAACTACATATCCGAGAGAATACGTTGCACGATTTCGATACCCGTTGCAGCTTGCCATGCAAACAAACCGACTAACAGCGTATTCGCGGCAATATGGGTATAACGCGCCCAGTCTTTCCCAGCTTGCATGAGGGGGGCGAGAGAGGCAGAAACTGCAATCAAACCCGTCATTCCTAAGCCAACCAGTAAGTGCGGACCGACAAACAATTTGCCGTTATTAACGAACGTTACAGCCATCCCGCCCAGGGTGCCGATAACCATACCAGCTAACAGTAACGAACCGATTTGAAAGTGTTTCGTCCGAAATTGACCTTGAACCAATGCTTTCTTTTCTTCACCGGTTGCCGCACGAGTTTTGCGGACTTTCATGCCCGTATAACCCGCATAAAGTGCTAGTGCTAGAAGCACCCACATGAACAGTGGATGCACGAAATTCAAACCCGGTTTAATCGATTCAGGAATAGCTAAATCCATTAACGTTCTCCTCTGTGAGCCAAGCGTTCTTCATAAAACTTAGCACAACGACCAATTGTCAAGGAAAGCGTTAAGGGAAAAGAGCCATCAAATTGCTCAATGTTGGCAAGATTCGTCAGTCTCGAGGGGAGGAACGGGATCGTAACCGCCGGGGTTCAAAGGATGACAGCGTAAAACGCGACGAACGGCAAGCCAACCGCCTCGCCAAGCTCCAAACCGTTCGATCGATTCCAGCGCGTACTGAGAACAGGTCGGACGAAAACGACAGGAGGGCATCGTCCAAGGAGAAATCAACAGTCGATAGGCACGAATCAAAGCCAGAAGAAACGTTTTTATCATTTCGATCGAGTCGTGTCGGCACCCGTAATCGTCTACATTAACAATATTGACACGATGCGACTCGCAATCGATGACAGACCTAGGCTTTTCTGAATCGACCGTTCCCCTGTGGCTCTCTGGTGGATTAGCGTTAACGTGGTTGGGACTCGTCCTCACGGTCGCTGAAGGCCTCTACCAGTTTCGACACACGACCTCGGAAGTGACCCGCAAAATCGTCCATATCGGCACGGGTAACGTAATTTTACTCGCGTGGGCGCTGGGAATTCCGAGTTGGGTCGGGGTCGGCGCGTCGATCGTAGCCGCTAGCATTGCCCTACTCTCTTACTCGCTCCCCATTTTCCCCGGTATTAACAGTGTCGGTCGTCACAGTCTCGGCACTTTTTTTTACGCGGTCAGCATTGGCGTTCTCGTCAGTTGGTTTTGGGATGCCAACCAACCGTACTATGCGGCGTTGGGCATTCTCGTGATGGCTTGGGGAGACGGTTTAGCAGCCCTTGTCGGACAGAATTTCGGCCGTCACCCCTATCGCGTGTTCGGCATGAAAAAAAGTGTAGAAGGGACATTAACGATGTTTTTGGTGAGCTGTCTGGTGAGTAGCTTGGTATTGCAAGCCTCCGAGGGCAGTTGGACACAAATTGCGTTCGTTTCGATCGTCGTGGCCGGTGCAGCAACGCTCTTAGAATCGTTCTCGCAACGAGGTATCGATAACCTGAGCGTTCCCGTTGGCAGTGCAGCCGTGGCGTTTTACTTACAGCAGTTTTATTGACAATAACTTGGGTGATGCAGCGAGTCGTTCTAGTCCACGGAATTTTCAGACAGTCGCGGGTCTTTCGCAAACTCGCGTTGCAGTTGCAACAGCGCGGCTACACCGTCCATACCCCCGATCTGTTCCATCAATTCGGGGCGTTGGGGTTAGTGGAGTTGGCCCAACAGCTGGCAAAATACCTCGACACCCACCTCGACGACGGCGAACCGTTCGATTTGGTGGGATTGAGCATGGGGGGAATTGTCAGTCGTTATTACGTGCAGCGATTGGGGGGAATCGATCGAATTCGTCGCTTTGTCGCCATTGCTTCTCCCCATTTCGGCACGTGGACAGCCTATGGATTTCCCCGCAAAACTGCCTTAGATATGCGGCCGGGGAGTTCGCTGTTGGCGGACTTGAACCGAGACGTGACCGTACTCGATCGCGTGCAAACCACCTCGATTTGGACGCCGTGGGATTTCATCATCGTTCCCGCTCGCAGCTGCTGTCTTCCGGTCGGACGTATCGTTCGCGTCGACGTTTTTCCTCACGGAATGATGGCGTGGCACGATCGAAGCCTCAAAGCTGTGGTCGAAGCCCTCGCAGCCGGTTAATTCGCCCATCTGACGATCGATCTCCAACTTCCCAGCGCCAAGGTCGAGATTACAATGAAAATACCAGTTGCCACCGATCGAGCATCGTGACTCAGGAATTTCAGGTTTCCGTAACGCCAGTTGGGGTGGACGAATATCTCGTGCGCACTGAACGAGTCGAACCCGGCGTTCCCTTGGCGGAAGAACAGGCGGTTTGGCCCGTCGATCGATGGCTCGTACAATCGCGCCACCTCATGAACGATCCGCTTTCGGGACTCCTACAAGAAAAATCGGGGTTTCCGAAACCGGCTGCCGATACCGATCGCGATCTCGTCACGTTGGGGCAACATCTCTACAACGCCCTCTTTCAAGGCAGTCTGCGCGATAGTTGGATGATGGCGCAAGGGATCGCCCACAACCGCCAAGAACCGATCCGCTTGCGCTTGGGTCTCAAAGGGACGCGCTTACCCAGTTTGCCTTGGGAAGTCCTGCACGACGGCGACTATCCCCTCGCGACGGGAACGAACGTGCTGTTTTCTCGTTACCAACCCAGTACGAACGGTATGGCAGCCCTAGCGGTTACGCCGCAGCTTCCCCCCGATCGACCCCTGCGCGTTCTCATGGCGGTTGCGGCTCCTGGCGATCGAGATAGCTTACAACTCACCCGCGAAGCCGAAGACCTGAAAGTGGAACTCAATCGCTGGTTGGATAAAGGCTATAGTGCCTTTCCCACGGAAGTGGAAATTCTCGAACAGCCCAGCCGCAGCCAACTCACCCAAGCTCTCGAACACGGTCACTACCAAATCTTGCACTACGCCGGCCACAGTAATTCGGGGTCGGCTGGGGGAAGCGTCTACCTCGTCAACCAAACCACCGGACTCACGGAAACGCTCAGCGGTGACGATCTAGCAGGACTCCTCGCCAACAACGGCATTCAAATGGTCGTGTTCAACTCCTGTCGCGGGGCCCACGTTCGGGAAACGGGAGAACGAAACCTCGCGGCTGCCCTCGTCAAACGGGGAATTCCAGCGGTGTTAGCGATGGCAGAACGCATTCCCGATGAGGTAGCGCTGACTCTGACACGACTGTTTTATCGCAATTTGACGCGGGGTTGTCCCATCGATTTGAGCGTGAGTCGGGCGCGACAGGGGCTGATTTCTGCTTACGGGTCGAACCAACTGTACTGGGCGTTGCCGATTTTTTACTTGCACCCTCAGTTCGATGGCTACTTGACCAGCGCGCCGCCGTTGGAAACGCCTTCGATCGAGGAGACGTTACCGACCGAGGGCTTGGTGAGGGTGGAGACGGACACGCCGTCGCTGCGCAATGCGAAAGATGAGGAAAACCCTTTAACCTCCCTTGCGGGGATGGCAAAACCTCTATCCGACACCGATCGCCTCGAAGATACCCTCGATGAAATCGAGTACGGGGATATGGGGGATATGGCGGACGACCTCGATGCGGCTGAGGTCGTTGGCGAGATTTTTGACGAACTTTCCCGATCGAGGGTTGGAGATGAAACGTTAAAGCTCGATCGATCGCCCCAGAAAGACCTCGACGCCCTTTCCCACGCGGACTCGTTTCACCGTTCCTCACCCACCTCTGACGCGATCGCGACGGACGATGCAGATTCCATCTTCGATCGACTGACGGTTTCCGGTGCGCCCGAACAACCCTCCCCGGTCGCCAAACGGTTTCCCCTACTTCCCGTCGCTGGTGCTTTGGCGGTGGGATTGGCAGTCGGCGTTGGATGGTGGGTGGCTCACCGTTCTCCTGCGGATACTCCCCTCGTCCGAGGAGACGTTCCGATCGTCATCGTTCCCGAAGCGACGAGACCGCCGGATACGTTGGCGGCTTGGCGAGAGATGTCAACGGACGATTTGGCGGGGTTGGCATTGGTTCGGTTTCAGGAGGGCGACATTGAGGCTGGCGTGGAGGCAGTGGCGATTTTGTTGGATCTCGATCGAAACGCCCTCGGTGCAGCGAAAGCGGCTCTGGATTCTGTTCCTAAAGATCGTCTCGACGATCCGGAAATTTTATTTTTGAAGGGTCGTCTGGCTTGGCAGTTCGTGCAGGTGGGGAACGACGATTACAGTATTGACGACGCGATCCGCTATTGGCGTGAAGCCCTGCGAGTCGATCCCGAGTCGCTGCTGTATCGCACGGCGTTGGGTTTTGCAGAATACGAGGATGGAAACCCGGATGCAGCCTATCAAACCTGGTTGGCGGTTATTCAACAGGTTGACGACGGCCAGATAGCCAACGCCACCCTCGGCAATTTTTCATCAGACTCTCTGACACTGAATGCTTATGCGGGCTTAACCTTAACGATGTTTTGGGCATTGGATAAGACGGCATCAGATAAACGAGACGATCTGTTATACAAAACGGTTCAACTGCGCCAATTGGTTCTCGATCGAGGTGGAATGAGTTTTCAACCGAACGCCCTCAGTCAAAATTGGTTGTGGACGCCGACAGCCATTCGCGATTGGAATCGGGTCTTAGGGCTAGAAGCATCGTCTTCCCCGTAAATCTTTGCGACAGCTCCCTACATTTTTTCGGCAAACCTTTTTATATTGAAAGCGCTTGAAAAGCGACCTCACCGATTGTTGTTCTCCATCATCGAGTCTCGTGTCTCAACGTCCGCCTTCTTTCGATTTGGTCACTGTGCGCTGGATTGCCCTCGGATCGATGTTGCTGGGGGCATCGAGTACGTTGCTGTTGGGTTTGCGATTTGCACCGAGCGATCGATCGTCGAGCGAACCCGCCAAAAAGCCGAGCGTGTTCGTTTCTCCATTGCGGGAGAAATCGATCGAGCCGCCGTCAGATCCCTCGATCGTCAAAGTCGAGGCAGAAGCACAACAGCCACCACTCCCCCTTCCCCCCGATCTCGGATCGATCGATCGACCCGAGATCGATTTCCCGCCACCGCCTCGGGAAACGAATGTTGAAGTTGTCGCTGAAGAGGCCTCTGAAGTACAGCCGCCCCCCCCATTGACAGAGCGATCGACACCACCGGTTCCCCCCGAACCGCCCCCCGATAAATCTCAGGACGAACGAGACTCGATCGCGGATTCTGAAGGCTTTGACGATCGACCCGAAGCGATGGAGGTAGAAGCACTTCCGTTAACGACTGAGGAAGGAGAGACGTTCGATCTGACCCTCTCGGACGCTGTCGTTTTAGCGTTGCAACACAACCGGGAGGTGAAAAACGCCTATCTCGAACAGTTGCTTTCCCGTCAGACCTTGGCTTCGGAAGCTGATAAATTCGAGCCGAACTTCACACCGGAAATTACAATCGCCGTCGATCGAGATTGGATTGGCGGGACGGCGAACAATCGAGACGATTTACGCCTCAACGCTCGCGTTGAAGTGCAACTTCCAACTGGAGCTTCCATCGATGCAAGTGTCGGCACGAATACCGATCCCGCCTTCGATGCTACGGGCAGCGATTTTTTTCAAGTCGATACGGTGCGCCAAGATTTGCAAGTGCGCTTCGTTCAACCGCTGTTGCAAGGATCGGGAACGACGATTAACCGAGCTTCGATCGAAATCGCTCGGCTTGAAGATGCGACCAACTACTTCTCACTGAAAGCCACGCTCGCGGACACCCTGACTGACGCGATCTCGTCCTATCGTCGCCTGCTACAGGCTCAGGAGGGCCTGAAAATCCAACAACTCGCCCTCGATAGCGCCCGCACACAAGTTGAAATCACGCAAGCCCTGATTGAAGGGGGGCGGTTAGCGCAGGTCGATTTAGTCACGCCGCAAACGCAAGTTGCCAATCGAGAAGTGAGCGTTGTCGAGGCGAAAAACCGCTTGACACAGTCTCGCTTGGATTTGTTGCAGGTGTTAGATCTCGATCGATCGGCGTTACCGATTGCCGTTGAAACGCCTGCGGTTCCGGAACTCGATCGCGACGCCTTGAAGGTCGAACCGCTGTTGGAAGTGGCACTGGCCAACAATCCCGAGTACCTTCAGCGACTGTTGCAATTGGATCGAGAGCGCTGGCGTCTCCGGTTGGCGGAGGACGAGCGACGGTGGCAACTCGATTTCGAGGCGCGGTATCGCCAGGACTTACAGGACTTGCGCGACGAAAGTGGGGCGTGGCGGGCGGCGTTCGTGTTGCGGCGGGAATTTTTCGGTAACGATCGACTCGATTTAGCAGTTGCCCGACGGCAAACGGCTGTACGAACTTTAGAAAACGATACTGCCAATCTTCGGGAAGATCTCGCACTCGATCTCCGCAATCGCGTGCGGGATATTGAAGCGAAGTTTCGTCAGGTCGAACTCGCCCGGCGTGCGACGGAGCTGTCGCGCCAGCAGTTGGAAAACGAGCGCGAAAAGCTGCGGTTAGGGGTGGCCAACACCCGTATTATCGATATCGTGAATTTCGAGAACGATTTAGTCAGTGCAGAAAATGCCGAACTCAATGCTGCGATCGAGTATCTCAACGCGCTCACGGATCTCGATCGATTGGTGGGGATCGTTCTCGACAAATGGAACGTTTCGATCGAGATTGAATTGCCCGAAATGAGAACGTTTCAGGAGAATTGAGAATCGAGAACGAACGAACACTCGCTCTCAATTCTCTCGTGTCACAGATCGGGGATCGATGCCCCCTCTAGACTAATCGACGCGCTCGAGTTGCCACAGGATTTGGTTACCTTCGCGTCGTACTCGCGATACGACCCAATTTCGCCAAACCCAGTGGTCGCCACGGCTCGTCACAGCACTTGAGTTGATGTCGATCAATGCAGCCAGTTCCGAACTGCTGACGAGGTAGCCTTTTTCGGCAATTTCATCAGCAATATGTAAGCTTTCAACGAGATCTCGCAATTGATCTACGCGGTTGCCACGAGAGATATCCTCAGCAACCACATGGTTCGTCGCCAAGTCGTTTGATGGTGCAATCGTGTCTGCCATTATTCCAGAAACGGTTTAAAAGATAGTCGTTACAAAGTTTAATTGTAACGTTTGAGGTACCGTTCTGTCAGTGTCCCCTCATCGATCGAAGGTGAGAATTTTGTTAAGAATGAGATCGGGATCGATACAATTTCCATACGACGAAAGCACTTACAACCCCGGCAACGAGGCTGAGAAGCAGACCGAAGAATGGTGAAACACTTGATTCGGAAGGCTTGCTACGAGCGAGCCAAGCGAGTCCAACCGCTTGCGTTGTGGCAACTCCAACACCTACCGAAACGATCGACGGTGTGAGATCTCGATCGGGGGTCACTTGCTGAATTTCGATCGCACCGCGCAAGGTACTAATGATATTTTTTAACAAAGCCGATCCGACTTCAAATCGAGCGCGATCTGTTTCAATTTGTAAACGATAGGTTTCGGCTGGACCGTCTGCAAATTCCGAAAATACACCTAATTGACTGTCGGGATCGAGTTCGGAAATTTTTTTTATTTGATTAGTGTAGTTGGCAAGGTTCGATCGAATAATACGAGCTTGGTGATCGAGATCGTTCAAGTGATGGACGTAACGAGAGGCCAGCGTTAGCGTGTCTGCCAGTTGAGAACGCACGAGATCGAGAGACAGTGGTCGATCTCCAATTTGTACGCTCAGATTGTCCATTGTGGTTTCGATGGCGATATAGTCCGCTTTCAATTGCCGTTTCAAGGCTCGACTGCGGGAATACGCCCAAACGATCTTGTTCCGGTAGCAAAACAGCCGAATCAGGTGCGGGTAAATGGCGTCCATGGTAGTTCGCACGGACTCAACGGACAGTCTCGGTGGAAACAGCAACACGATTAAATGTTGGTTTTCCCGGCTGGGATGGGCCCAATCCGTTGGAGCTTGCCAAACTTCGTACAGGTTTGCCCCGACAAAACGCCCCTGCACGGGCTTGACTTTATCCCACTGTCCTTCAGGGATGAGCTGGCGGCGACAGGCTCGGGCGACTTGCGATGATTCCGGGTGGTTTCCCGGCAATTTCGCCCACAGCAACCAGGTTTGACCGATACTGCCCTGTTTTTCGAGGTCGAGATCGCTCTGACAATCGTTGTGATTGAGGAAGGTTAACAGGTCTTTTTGGAGTTCCGGCACTCGATCGAGAGACTTCGCGGCATACTCGAGTTGTGCAGCTGTTTGCCGTTTCCCCGCGTAATTGACTTGTAGGGCATAGATATCCCCGAGTTGCAGTGCGTAGAAATACCCATCGAGGTCGTCCCCGAGCGAGCGTCGACCCTCCAGCGCGTCGTCCGAGAGTTCGGCAAACAACTCCACCGCGATCGCCTCGGGTTTCTCAACCGCCGTGAGTCTGTCGAGCTTCTGTAAAGCAGCATCGTCGAGTGCGTCGTAATCTCGATCGAGAACGGGTTCGACTTTGCGCCAAAAACGATGGCTGTTTTGGCGGACTTTGTCAGCATCCTGCCCGAGTTCCTCTCGCAGGTCGTAGAGGAACAAGGTAAAAGTCGGGTAGATGAGTTGACTGGCCTCGTTCATTGGAAAGTCTAGCGGGATTTTACCGAGTCTCGATCTCGTTGCGTCTATCGATCGATCTGTGCCAGCGCTTCTAAGACCTTGTCGTGAATTGCACCGTTGCTGACGACAACGCCCCGATTGTCCTCTAGCTTAACATTACGGCTGAAATCGAGGGGTTTTCCATGCATATCGCTCACGCGTCCCCCGGCTTCCTCCACCACGATCGCACCAGCGGCGTGATCCCAAATATTTTCGCGGTAGTTCGGTGTTTTCGGCGACGGTAAACGCAAGTACAGTGCTGCCTCTCCCGAAGCCACTGCACCGTATTTGGCTTGAGAGTCCATTCGCAAGGACGGCGTGACGATGCCAGCCGCTTTCGCGACGGCCGATTGCTGTTCGGGGTTGCCGTGACTCGACTCGACGCTTTCGACGAAACGGTACTTCTCTGACTCTTCCGTCGAACCAACCCGAATCGATCGAGCTTCGCCACCGCCCAGAGACATCATCTGTGTCCCCTCTCCTCGCACGGCAACGAACAACAGTCCGGAACCGCTTCCGTCGAAGCTCAGAGCCGGACAGGCCAAAACGCCTACTTTGACTTCCCCGTCGTCAATTAATGCCAGTGCCACGGCGTACTGATCCTGTCGCAAAAACCCCTTGGTCCCGTCGATGGGATCGAGCGTCCAAAAGCGGGGGGCGATTTGACCGTTGCCTCGATCGATCCAGTCGAGTACGGCTCCGGCCGTTGCAGTCGGCTCGAGTTCTATAACATAAGAAAGCACTTTTGTCAAAGACTCTGCTGCGTCCGGCTGCCGCAACGCCGAGGCATCTTCTTCCCCCACCACGGAATCGCTCGGAAACGCTTCACCCAGAGCCTTACATACCAGCGCCTGCGAGCCGTAATCCGCTACCGTCACCGGGCTTTTATCCTGCTTCTCCATTGCTGGGGGAATATCCTGACGCACGTGCTGACATAATTTCGATGCAGCGATCGCCGCCTGAACTGCTACTTCTTTCTCGCGTTCGTAGGCCATGAAAAACTCCGAAAATCGTCACTGACCCGAGCGATCGAGTCTCCCAAAACTTAACTGCTTCACCCGCTGACTGACAAGCGTTTCCACCGTCTCGTCCGAACGTCAAGGGATAAGTTCGTTACCGTCTGAACAACTGAGAAACAGTATTCTAAGCGATTGTATTCTACAATCGATCGAACTGAATCGCCTCCCTTTCCGCCTGCCGCGATGAACCCCAAAGATCCTCGAACGCAAACTCTACGTCCCCACGGTGTCTACGCTATCCACGGTCTGAGCGTCGCCGACGGAACCCTCGTCGCTGTTGATTCTCTGCGGGGCTATCTCGTGAGCGTCAACCCTCAAAACGACGATACCCGCGTCCTCAACTCCCACAACGCATCAGATTTCGTCGGGGCAGCTGGATTGTGCGTCGAAGGCGAAACGCTGTGGTTTACCCGAGGCGATACGGTTTACTTCTGCGCTCTCAATGACTTCAACGTCCGACGCTTTTTGACCCTGCCCTACGCCGTCCAGGGTATTGCCGTCTGTGGATCTGCGTTGTACGTTTGCTGCCACAAAGAAGGTTTAATCTACGTTTTCAATCGCGAAACGGGTCGAGAAATTACCCGATTCTACGCTCCCGGTGTGGGTGTCGAAAATCTCGCCATTCGTGGCGAAGAACTTTGGGTGTCCGACTCGATCGAGCAAACTGTATATTGTATGGATCGCGGGACGGGGTCGATTCTCTTCAGTGTGCTTACCCCCTTCGCCTCCCCAACCGCCTTAACCTTTCATACGCCACCAGACTGGGAAGGGCCAGATGGAGAAACTTCGTCCCTCTTGTACGTAGCTTACGCGATGGAGGAACCCTACATCCGCGACGATCCCAACTCCGCCAATCCTTACCAACTCACTTTCCGAGATCGAACCTTCATCCATCCCCTTCACATTTACCAAAATCGCGAAAAGCATTACACCCTTTCCAACGGCTATCTCGTTGAAATGTCCTACGTCGAGGAACTCTCACCCCTCGATGCAGTCGAATTGGAGGGAATCGAATGGCACATTGCCCTTCCCGTCGATACCCCTCGCCAAACGGTCAAACAAATCGAACCCGTCGGGATGCCCTTTGAAACCCGCACAATCCACGAACAGCCGATGGCAGTGTTTCAGTTTGACAAACTCAAGCCGTTTGAATCTGGCGTGTTCGGTTGGAAAGCTCTGCTGGAGTTGCGGGGTATTAAATATCACTTCAAACCTCGGGACGTCGAAGACTTACCCGAACTGCCGATCGAATACCGCGAACGCTATCTCATCGATGACGATAACTTAGCCATGGACACGGAAACTGTCCAGCGAGCGGCTCGCAACGCCATCGGGACAGAAGCGAATCTGTTACGACAAGTCCTCAGCATTCGCGATTACGTTTACGATCGACTCGAATACGGTATCAAACCCCATATCGATACACCCGATATCGTTCTCAAACGGGGGATGGGGTCTTGTGGCGAATACGTGGGGATTTTGTTGGCACTCTTGCGATTGAACGGGATTGCCTGTCGGACTGTCGGACGGTACAAGTGTCCCGATCGAGCTGAATATCGAGAAGCAGCCATGCAACCCGACTTTAACCACGTCTGGCTCGAGTTTTATATTCCCGGTTACGGATGGATTCCCATGGAGTCCAACCCCGATGATATGAACGATCGAGGCCCCCATCCCCTACGCTTTTTTATGGGGTTAGCGTGGTATCACGTGGAACTCGTGAAAGGGGTGAAGTTTGAAAGTTTAATGCGAAATGGCGAACGGATTCCCAAGCCGGAAGTTTCACTCGGAGATCTCGCCATCAATCACGTGCGCTTCCGAATTTTAGAGGAGTTGCTGCCGCTTGAAGAGGATGAGGCGAAGGGATGATGAGATCCCTCGCCTTGCCGATCTCGTTATCTCTTTCACGGTCAGAGTTGACGTAAGCACCCTATTGGTATCGATAGCCATCGCCTTCGATCGACAGATCGGCATTCCACCAAACCAAGAGAGGGGATTGACTCTGTCTCGTCAGCAAGTATCAAATTTAATTGATATATCAAAAAAAATTGATATGATGAAATCAAACCAACACGCTTCATCGGTCACAACACGAGACTTAACGAACCAATGGAAATTGATAGACTGCCGCCCCAAGTCGGCGGAAACTTGAACGTTTTCGAGAAATACCTCACCCTTTGGGTGTTTTTGTGTATTATCATCGGTATTTTCCTCGGACGAGGGTTTCCGAGCCTCGCCGAAACCCTCGACGCAATGAGCGTCTATAACGTCTCGATTCCCATCGCCATCTGTCTTTTCTTCATGATGTACCCCATCATGGTCAAGATCGACTTCTCTCAAGCAGCAAAAGCGGCACGCACGCCCAAACCTGTTGTACTAACACTGGTCGTCAACTGGCTGATTAAGCCGTTTACCATGATTGCGTTCGCGCAGTTTTTCCTCGGATGGCTGTTTCGCCCTCTCCTCAGCGGAACGGAAATTATCAATGGTGTTGAGGTTTCGCTCGCAAATTCCTACATCGCAGGCACGATACTATTAGGAATCGCGCCCTGTACGGCAATGGTGTTGATGTGGGGCTACCTTTCTTACAGCAACCAGGGACATACCCTCGTTATGGTTGCCGTGAACTCGCTGACGATGCTGCTGTTGTACGCTCCCCTCGGCAAATGGTTGCTTGCTGCGAACGATCTCGTGGTGCCTTGGGAAACCATTTTATTTTCCGTATTAATTTACGTCGGTTTACCGCTTGTTGCTGGATTTTTCAGTCGGACTTGGATTCTCCGACATAAGGGCAGACAGTGGTTTGAAGAAAAGTTCTTAAGTGTTATCAGCCCGGTTGCTGTCATTGCCTTATTAGTAACGCTGGTATTGCTATTTGCGTTCAAAGGGGAACTCATCGTCAATAATCCCCTACACATTCTTTTAATCGCCGTTCCTCTGTTCGTACAAACGAACTTCATTTTTCTCATCGGCTACGTTGCGGCGTTAAAACTCCGTCTGTCTTACGAAGATGCGGCACCAGCAGCGTTAATTGGCGCGAGCAATCATTTTGAAGTCGCAATCGCTACAGCCGTGATGCTGTTCGGTTTAAATTCTGGTGCGGCTTTAGCCACAGTAGTTGGCGTTTTGATTGAAGTTCCAGTGATGCTGATGCTCGTTGAAATCTGCAAGCGAACGGCATTTTGGTTTCCTCGAGAACCGAAAAAAGCCACGTTATGCGATCCCCGTTGTTTGAGTTCGATTCAAAGTTCAATTCAATAGCCATGAAACACGTCATGTTCGTTTGCAAGCGTAATTCCTGCCGTTCCCAGATGGCGGAAGGCTTTGCACGCAATTTAGGAAAAGATAAAATCGCCGTCAGTAGTTCTGGGTTAGAAGCATCTCGCGTTCACCCAACGGCGATCGAGGTCATGTCGGAAATTGGCATTGACATTGGCGCTCAAACCTCCGATCCCCTTGGAAACTTCAAGGCTGACGATTACGACACTGTGATTTCCCTGTGCGGTTGTGGGGTCAACCTTCCACCGGAGTGGGTAACGCGAGAGGTGTTTGAAGACTGGCAACTCGACGATCCCGACGGACAACCTCTCGAAACCTTTCGTCGAGTTCGCGACGAAATCCGAGAGCGTGTCGATCGAATGATTTCCTCGATTTCTACTGAACCGTAACTCACTTTCCCTCTTCTTCGCTGCTGAGCGATCTCATACGAAATCCGATTCCGAAAGGGGATTTTTGTTCGTTCGCCTGAAACCTCGTAGAGTCCTTGCATACAAGGACTCTACGGGGGCAATTTTATTCGCTGATTTGAGAAGCGGATTTCATATCAGTTTACTTTCAGCACTATAGAAAAAGCGTCCCGATCGAGCCAGAAAGAGATCGGGACGGCGCTCACTAGAGGGGTGGAAATCGGTTTGCCTACGCTTTGACGCTTGATTTATTTGGAGAACGATCCGACACCAAACTATCTTGAGTGGGCAAAGTTCGGAGAATATCGCCATATTTAAAAGCGAGTGTTCCGAATTCCTGAGAGAGTCGATCGAGTGTAAAATTACCGTCTTGTCGCTTGCTTTCTAAAGCCAAAGCTTCAGCAACAAGTAGCGCTAATTCTTGCAGATCGAAACGCTCTAAAACTCTTTTTTTACGATCGCTGAGTCCGATCATTCCCAAACCTCTTAAGCTTAAGGCCATGATAGCAATTGCATCCGGAGAGCTGTTGGGAATCAACATAAAATTTAACACGCGCGATCGCCCCCTAACACGAGATCGAATTTCCCACCTCTTTTGCTTTAAAGTACTTCGGTTTACACGGATATTACCTACGTAGAAACCAGTAATTCGGCGATCCCCCCTCCGTTGTTCTCGATTCCTGTGGAACAGCTTAAGGATTTAAATCAGTTGAGCCTGTGGTAAAGACATGACTGAACTCGGTCGCGTCTCCCCGTTGACACTGACGTTGTAAATATCCGTTTTCCAGGGTAACTCGATCGCAGGAGACTCGTTCGCTATGGATCTTCAAATTGTTCTGAAGCGCCTTTGTCATCAACAGCTCACCAGCCATTGACTCCACGCGAACGAGGAACGATCCCATCGTCGCCATCACAACAGAAATCCCCAGTACGAACGTATCAGCCTTCATCACAAGATCTCCTTTTGTAGGGGTTGAGGCGACGCACCCATTTCTCTAAGACGGAACTTTAGGAAAAAAACTCCCGATTCCCGAGACGCATAGAAGAGGTGAAAAGCACGATATACTCCAAAGCGATAGTTGCATCATCACCCGATAAATCGATTATGGTAGCGGTAGCGATTCTTGCGGCAGGGCGGGGGACACGAATGAAATCGTCACTGCCCAAAGTGTTACATCCCCTCGGCGGTCGATCGCTGATCGAGCGAGTTCTCGATAGCTGTCGATCGATCGAACCCAAACGGATTTTCGTAATTGTCGGCTATCAAGGGGAGCAAGTTAAAAAAGCTCTCGATCGTTACCCCAACGTCGAATTTGTCGAACAGGCGCAGCAACTCGGCACCGGCCACGCCGTACAGCAAGTTATTCCTCATCTCGAAGGATTCACGGGAGATTTACTCGTCCTCAACGGTGACGTTCCTTTACTCCGTTCTAACACTTTAGAAAATCTCCTCAACACCCATCGCGAGCGGGATAACGCCGCAACCATCCTCACCGCGCAACATCCGAGTCCGCGAGGATACGGTCGTGTCTTTTGCGATAGTCAAAACGTCTTCCAGCAGATTGTCGAAGATCGCGACTGCACCGACGCACAAAAACAAAATCACCGCATTAACGCCGGAATTTACTGTTTCGACTGGGTCAAGCTCTCTGAGATCCTCCCCAAACTTAAAACGAACAACGACCAGGGCGAATATTACATTACGGATGCTGTCAATTATCTCAATCCAGTCACGGTGGTGGATGTGGAGGATTACCCCGAAATTTTCGGTATCAACGATCGAAAACAACTGGCGACCGCTTACGCTATCTTGCAAACACGCCTCAAAGACACCGCAATGGCTTCAGGCGTAACCCTCGTCGATCCTGACAGTATCACCCTCGACGACACGGTCACGATCGAACCCGACACGATTATCGAACCTCATACTCACCTGCGCGGGAATACTGTTATTAAAAGTGGAAGTCGTATCGGCCCGGGAAGCTTGATCGAAAATAGTTCGATCGGCGAAAATGCCACGATCTTATATTCTGTCGTCGCAGATAGCATCGTTAAAGCCGGAAGTCGCATCGGCCCTTACGCACACTTGCGCGGACACGCTGAAATCGGCGAAGGCTGTCGGATTGGTAATTTCGTGGAAGTCAAGAAAAGTCAGATCGGCGATCGAACTAACGTCGCACACTTGTCTTACATTGGAGATGCCAATCTCGGCGAACGAGTCAACGTCGGCGCGGGAACTGTCACCGCCAACTACGACGGCGTAAACAAGCATCCCACTCACATCGGCGATCGCAGCAAAACGGGGGCAAACAGCGTTCTCGTCGCGCCTGTTACTCTAGGGGAAGGCGTAACCGTTGCGGCGGGTTCCGTCGTCACTGAAGACGTTCCCGACGATAGTTTAGTCATTGCTCGATCGCGACAAACGGTCAAAAAAGATTGGAAACCCAGCGGGAAGCAATGAGGTGATGAAAAGACGCGCTAAGGCGCGTTTCCACACGGTTGATTCCTGACACGGTTGACTCCTGACTGCTCGCTGCTCGCTGAAAAAGCGGGGTTTTGCGAAATGCAAAACCCCGTTGGAAGCATCAAAACTCTGATTGACGTGGCGAAATCTATTCTTCGTCTTCGTCTTCGTCTTCGTTCGTGGGATAGATAAAACCTTTGGAACGTCCCGTCAGGACTGATTTACCCAGCGACAGCGCTTTTTCTGCTTGAAGTGCAGCTTTGCGTTTCCAGACAGCGCGACGTTGGCTGCGCTTCGCTTTGGAGGTTTTCTTCTTGGGAACTGCCATAACCGTAACCCGTGTCTTCTCGATAAAGTTGCCAAACCTTTCTATTGTAAAGCACAATTCTCGCCTTCGATCGACCTCGAGACCGTCGATCGTTCTCTTTTAAGGATCTGGCCACCGCCAACACACTGAATTTCCACGAACATCGACATAGTAAATCGCACGATAAATCGCACGTTGTCGGTTTTCGATCGTATCGGGAACTCGATCGATGGCAGTTGTGCCAACTATAATTGTGCCAACTATAATTGTGCCAACCGTTTCAGCTTCGATCGATCGATCTCGATCTCGAACGCCGTTTCATCTGCAATTGCAAGTTGACGCTTCACCTGTCCGAGATATAGCGGTTCTGACACGCCATCTTCCTCATGGAGCAGCGTTCGAGCGCGAATCAATAGCGTCTGTCCCAATCGTCCGGGGGAAAACCGATCGATCGCCACTTGGCGTAACGTCGCTTCGAGTTGGGATTCTGTAATATCGGTTGGAACCGTCATAACAATTTGGCCGCCACCGTTATCGTAGACGATCGAGTAGTGTACCGAACCGGGAACGGCCGTAGAGGTAATGGGAACGAAGCTCAAGGCGAACAGTCCAACCGTCAAAACGATCGAGAATCCCGTCGCGCCGACTAGCCGAAAACGAATTCCCCACTTCAGCAGGAAAGCTAAAGTGGTGAGTAGGACGAAAAACCCCACCATTGCAGAAGACCATTGCGTTGCTTTCCAAAAATCCGCAGGGGTTAAAACTGCCAAAACTGTTTCGAGATACATCACTTCAAGACAACCGAGGTACGACAATATTCACATTTTAGAGGGTTCTGGGAACACTTAACCCCAACGTGGAAGAACCCTGGTGAGTCTCAAGTTAATTCGAGCTTGAATATTCGTTTCGATCGATTTATTCTTGGATGGTTCTTTTGTGATTTTTTCGCAAATAGAATTAATCGCTATTTTTGATTTTTAAAACAATTGCATAAATTATGTTTTGCTTCGGTTTTCAGTATGACTGACTTGACTTTATAAAAAACTGTGGTATAGTCGAGCAAAGTTTGTTTTTTCTGTGCTTGAAAGCGTTTTAAAATCGGCAAAAACGTCAAGCATCCGGAGCGCAGTTTATGAAGTCAGTTTAGTATCGATGACTACAAACTTTAACACGCAACTCAACTCCGAAGAAATCAAGAAGTTGATTTCTCAGCTTTCCGCCGATGACGTATCGGAATTGAAAGAGGGTTTGGAAAACTGGCTAGAATCCACAGAACCTGTCTCGATCGATAACTCTGATTTTCAAGATTTAGAAGAAGCAAAACGAGTTTAATCCCAAGAATTGGAGATCTTCGACATTCCTAATAGTTCTCGATCGATAGGGAATTTTGACAAAGTTCAAAAAAATTCCAAAAAACTGTGTTTTTCGAGTTGGATATTTGGGGTTTGTTGGACTTAGGCTGATAAACAGAACTTACGATACCCAATTACACCGCTATTCCAAGAGAATCGACATTTGTCGTAAAGGCTTTCCTAAATCGATCGCTAAATTGTTGTTCGAGTTACACCAATTTTGGAATATTACTTAGCCCGTTGGCGTTTAATTTTAGCATATTCTCCCAACCATTCTAATGGAGGGTTAAACGAGAAATATAAAACTTCTAACAATGTCCAAGTTAGACTTTTTCGGGCGACAGAAGCTTGACGCTGAAGTTGAGCCTGACGCTCTTGCTCGAAATAAAACTCTGCGGTTGTTTCTTGAATTACTTCAAGGTTTAAATTTGCTTGCATGGGTTGGCGAAACGCCAATAAAGATTTCATTAGTACCTCTGCTGATTCTGTTTCAATTTTCTGAGTTCTTAAATCTCTTGGCCGTCGATTAAGAGCATATATTGAAGCCGGGGCAGAGTAATTTGAAGTTATCACAATCCATCGCTGCTCTAAAAAACAAGACATACTACAGAACATCGGTATATCTTTGGTTTGGGCGACTTCAGCAAAGCAAAATTCCTTGGGATGTGAAAACAACCTTACCCTGCCATCAAAGGAAGGAGATGTGTAGGTATAGTCCATCAAGTGAATGAAACCTAATGATTGAAGTTCTTTTGTATAGCGCTCGAGTTCTTGATGATCGATTTTGTACCACAGATCAGCTTCGACCGGAAGAACATCTCCCAAACTGTTCTTGACGGATCGCCATATCAGTATTTTTATATAAACTTCTACTATTAACACCCAAACGAGAACAAGGGCAATCGTTTGTACAAGCCACCAAGAAACACCAAGTTCATTATGAAGAAATGTTCCAAAAGATTCAAAAATAATCTGGAATAAAAAGAATAAAAACCATAGAACAAAGAAAATTGTAAATATAAAATTTATTATTTGTTTCATTGGCTCTTTTCTCGTACTGTCTAATAGTTCGCGAAGGTAAAAACAAGCTGGAACACATCTCAGATCTTCAGTTTTATGAGAACTAAGTTTCTAAAAATTCTGTTTTTTGATGAATGTTTTAGCAAGTTCCAGATATACTTGATGCCTCAAACTTGTCAAGTATATTTTTTTCAAAATCTTTCGATCTCACTTTCTGGGCTATCACCTAGCCCATGAGTGTTTAATTTCAACACGATCTCCCAACAATTTTGATGGAGGGTTTAACAATGAAAGAATAACAAAATAGTAATTTTATTCTCGAAAAGTATACATTTTTTTAGATTGTTGATAGAGTTGAGGCGTTTAACCACTGAGACTCGATCTCTCGGAAGCCTTATATCCCTGGCATTTTCAAAAGTTTCCAAACGATCGAATCTCGAAGTGACCCTATCACCACGGACTCCCCACCATCGTAAAACCAGACCAATAATAAGGATGAGACAAATCGCGGTTCTCAGCCCCCGTCGATCGCTCCGGTAACGCCAGTGGTGTGCTGACACCGGGAGCGCGAAGCTGTCCCCCTTCCACACGCACATCACCGTTGAGCAAACTCAACTGAGCTTGACGCAACGCCTCCGCTTTCGTGCGCGTTTCCCTTAACTGACTGTAAAACTCAGTCATCAATCCCAACGTTCCCTCGTCGCTGACGTACCACAAACTCGCCAACGCCGATTTCACACCCGCCGACACAGCAAACCCCGCGAATCCCAACTCCGCCTCTTCATTCCCTACCGCCGTCCGACACGCAGACAGAACCACCAATTCCACCGGAGGATTGTTCCATCCTAACTTCCGCATTTGATTGAGATGCAAGCGTTCGTCCCACAACTGAATGTACGAGTCTTCAAAGCTTAAAAATTCTCCGTGGGTAGCTAAGTGAACGATCGAATAACCGTGGCGGCGGCGCTGTTCGACCAAGTTCTCTCGCGTAAACGCCTCGTTGATAAATGCCTCACCACTCCACCACTCCTGTGTCACTGTTGTCAGTTCCACGGGAACAGCCGGAAGCGGTGCGAGATTACCACCGAACTCACTCGCTCCCATCGCCAAAATACCCGTATTTTGCAACGTGCGGTAGCGCGTATCCACCAATCCCAAACTAGGAATTAAACTCAAACTAAATTGTTCGACTAAAAACTGTTCGCCGTCGTGTAAACCCGCAATCGGTAAACTACGAAGTCCGGCTGGCATTGAGAACAGGATCGTATCGACGTTCGAGGCTTCTAAATCTGGCAAAATTGGCTCGATCGTCCATTCATAGAGCTGCTGAGCGGGTTGTAAATAGCCATCTGTCCGCTGGAAACGGGGATTGGTCAGTTGCTCTCGCAGAGTGTTAGCCACTTCCACGACCCGATCTCGAGAAATGGGAACCGATCGCCGTATCGGTCGAGCGTCCGCCGTAAATACGACCAATTCCAGCTGACTTGGGAGGAGTGTCACGTACACCACAGCGGACTGAGTTCCCGTCTGACGCGCTACGTCCGTCAAGGCTTCCCGCGCACTTTGAATTGAAAGCGTCGATTCCGAAAGATTACCAATATAAGCGCTGAATTCTTGTAGGCGGTCTTTTTCCAACGCGGACACGACCTCGACCTCTTCGCCATAGCCGATGTCGCCACCGTCAATAAACTCGATGTCGAGTTCGTCATCACCGATCTCTTGCGAGTCGTCCTCGCCTTCGTCATCTTCCATCGCGACATCGTCCTCTCCCCGCTCGTCCATTTCACCATCAGGGCCTTCAGCTCGATCGTCTTCAAAGCCTCCATCCATTTCACCATCAGGGCCTTCAGCTCGATCGTCTTCAAAGCCTCCATCCACTTCACCATCGGAGTCGTCGAAACCTTCAAATTCCCCTTGTGATTCACCATCCGGCGCTTCTTGCGGGCCGTCGGCTTCATCGACGCGCACATCGGCTTCTAGATCGGAGGCGATATCGCGTTCGGCTTCTTGACGGCGGCCGCCGATGACATCAAAAAACTGTCCGCCGCTTCCAGTCATCACGTTGAGTGTATTGACACTGACTCGAATGGGAGCATTTGTCGTTCCAATTCCCCCCACTCCCATAGTCGAGAATGTTGCAATATCAGCGGTAATTGATTCGCTGGCACTCGATCGAACGATATTTCCACCATTTGCATCGATTTCTACGGAACCGCGAGTTGTAATCGTCCCAACTTGCACGTCTCCAATTGCATCGGCATTGGCAATCCGAAGTAATACATTCCCGCCACCCGCATCGATCGAAGCCCCTGGTGCTTGAATAATATTTGCCGGACCGGGTTGTCGCAATCCTGCGGCTGCACCCGGATCGTTAGCGACAACAGACACATCCCCATTTCCCGAAGCTGTATTTAAGTTGGCGTTGATGTTGACGCTACGTCCAGCCAAGATTTCGATACCCATTGGATTTGCAATGGGTGTTGAAATCGTAATGTCGTTATTGGCCTCGAGAACGATAACACCATTCGCATTCGCCAGATCGGCTGGTGTCATCGTGATGTCAAGGTCAATTGGGTTGTCGAGTCCATCAACAAAGTCATCGAAGTTCGGGTCGTTAGAGTCGTTGGGGTCGGGGTCAGGATCGTTAGGGTCGTTGGGGTCGAAGTTCGGATCGTTGGGGTTGTTGGGATCTTGGAAATTGGGATCGTTAGGGTCGTTGGGGTCGAAGT
>LWRO01000020.1:119940-159206 GCA_001657325.1 Geitlerinema sp. BBD 1991-9
GGAAATTGGGATCGTTAGGGTCGTTGGGGTCGAAGTTCGGATCGTTGGGGTTGTTGGGATCTTGGAAATTGGGATCGTTAGGGTCGTTGGGATCTTGGAAATTGGGATCGTTAGGGTCGTTGGGATCTTGGAAATTGGGATCGTTGGGGTCGTTGGGATCTTGGAAATTGGGATCGTTGGGGTCGTTGGGGTCGAAGTTCGGATCGTTAGGATCGTTGGGATCTTGGAAATTGGGATCGTTGGGATCTTGAAAATTGGGATCGTTGGGATCTTGGAAATTGGGATCGTTGGGGTCGTTGGGATCGAAGTTCGGATCGTTGGGATCTTGGAAATTGGGATCGTTGGGATCTTGAAAATTGGGATCGTTGGGATCTTGGAAATTGGGATCGTTGGGATCTTGGAAATTGGGATCGTTGGGATCTTGAAAATTGGGATCGTTGGGATCTTGAAAATTGGGATCGTTGGGATCTTGAAAATTGGGATCGTTGGGGTCGTTGGGGTCGAAGTTCGGATCGTTGGGATCTTGGAAATTGGGGTCGTTGGGATCTTGAAAATTCGGATCGTTGGGGTCGTTGTTACGTGGCAGACGATCGATTGTAATCGTATCCGGGTCGAACAAAATCGTTCCCGGTGTCGAACCGCTCACATCCGCGTTTCCTCGGAACGCCAAGCGATTTCGACCCGAAATTTCCACAAATCCGCCGTTATCTACCCCCCGCGCCATTGCCGTCCCCGAAAACAGCGTCGTATCGTTCGACCACACGACGATCTGTCCGCCATCACCCGATTCGAGTGCATCAGCGAAGAGGGAACTGAGAGGATCGACAAACGCAAATTGCGCTGTGGGGAGATTTCCCGAACCGCGAACGTCTCCCCCAAAGAAGATACGTCCGCCGTTGTTTGTTCCCGATGCATCGAGCGTCCCGTTAATTGCAGCAACGCGATCTCCAAAAACTCCAATCGATCCCGCATTCGAGACATCGATCGATCCCGAAACGATCGACGTACCCACTCGCGGATTCACGCGCACTGTCGATCGATCTAAACTCACCGTTCCATCAGGATTGACGGTAATCCGACTCACGAGATCGACTCGACCACCCGTCAGCATTTCTGGCAAACCCAATGGATTGAATCCTGTATCTAGTAACGGATTCGCGGCAATTTCCAAACTCAGCAAATTTCCCGGAACGCTCAACCGCAGTAAACTCTGGCCGGGAACCGACGTGAGAACCACTGTTCCCCCTGCACTTTCGATCGATCCTGTATTAACCGTCACGCCCCCCAACAAACCGAGTTCCCGTCCCGGTAAGACAGCCAGATTTCCTTCATTGACGATCGACCCCGGATTTTCTAACGCGAAGGAAAACGATGTTGGAGTTCCCGTTAAATTAGACCAATCTGATGTTTGAAGTGCCTCGAACCACCCCGTTTCAAACCCAATTCCCGTAGCCGTTGTTGCGATAAAATCTGCTGGAACGTTAAGCTGCGCTCCTGAACCAAAAAGAATCCCAGATGGATTCATTAAATATAAATTCGAGTCTCCACCAACAACTTGAATTAAGCCGTTAATATAAGATACATCGCCTCCCGTGATACGACCTAAAATATTTTGAATATCTGGATTAGAAATAAAGTTAGCAGTCTGTCCGTTTTCAAGATTAAACTGCTCGAAACTATGAAAGAGATTTGCGTCGTCGTTGGATAGCTGGCCGCCTTCGATATCCAATCGATCGCCTTGAGGGGTAACGATCGTACCCGTTCCATCTTCAGCCGGGACGATCGGTTGCGCCAAGGTGGGAACAGAAACCGAAATCGAGCCGAAAAGAACGATCGAGACCAAGAACAATCGAGGAGTCATAGTCAACACGGGAAACCGCTAAAAGGCATCAAGTCTTCTATCACGGGATATCCGACTCGATCGGGACACCGAGCAATCTCACCAGGTCACAACTGCGATACCCTAAAATCTAATGACAAAACGTTACGGTGTGATTACCAGGATTACAAAATGGCTGTCAACGTTGGCGATACCGCCCCCGACTTTACTTTAACCTCTCAAAACGGACAATCGGTCACACTGAGTGATTTCCGGGGTCAGAAATCCGTTGTCCTTTACTTCTATCCCAAGGACGACACCCCCGGCTGTACGGCCGAATCCTGTGCGTTTCGCGACCGTTACACGGCATTTACCGACATCGGTGCTGAAGTGATTGGAATTAGCGGTGATTCAGCTTCGTCTCACCAACAGTTTGCTCAAAAGTACAATTTACCCTTTACTCTCCTAAGCGATGAGGGCAATCGCGTCCGCAAGCTCTACGGCGTTCCCACAACACTCTGGGTACTCCCCGGCCGCGTCACCTACGTCATCGACAAAGAAGGTGTCGTGCGTCATATCTTCGACTCCCAACTCGATTTCCAAGGTCACGTCAACGAAGCGATGAAAATCGTACAGGAGATCTGAACGGTTATCAGTTATCCGTCACCCGTTTTAAGGTGATAAGGCGAGAAGATGATGAGGTAAGGAGGTCGTGAGATTTGGACGATCCAGTTATCTCCCCATCTCCCCATCCCATCATCTCCCCATCCCATCATCTAAGTTCCGAGCATCATCATTGCGAGGGCTTGCTCTAAAACTTCTGCCCCGGCCCCTGGTAAGTGGGCGTTTTCGCTGAGATGTCGTTTCCAGGCTTTCGTACCCGGTTGTCCAGCGAACAGTTGCAGCATATGGCGAGTGATGACGTGCAGTTTGTAACCGTGAGCGACCCATCGATCGCAGTAGCCGAGCATTTGTTCGACGACTTGATGGCGCGTTAGTGTGGGTGTATTTTCACCGTAAATCTCTCGATCGACTGTGGCGAATAAAAACGGCGTATCGTAGGCTGCACGTCCCACCATCACCGCATCGACGTGCTGATATTGTTCGCGAATTCGATCGAGGCTTTTAAACCCGCCGTTAATTTCGATAAACAAGTGAGGAAAATCTTGTTTGAGGCGGTATACGTCCTCGTATCGCAACGGTGGAACCGTGCGATTTTCCTTCGGACTGAGACCCTTCAGCCAAGCCTTGCGCGCGTGAACGGTAAACCGTTCGCATCCCGCATCCGCGACAATACGAACGAAATTTTTGAGATCCTCGTATCGATCGAGATCGTCAATTCCGATACGATTTTTCACCGTCACCGGAATTTTAACGGCCCGCCGCATCGCTTCAACAGCCTGGGCGACCCGTTCCGGTTCTGCCATCAAGCACGCGCCAAAACTTCCATTTTGAACGCGATCGCTCGGACAGCCAACGTTGAGATTGATTTCGTCGTAACCGAGATCCTCAACAATGCGCGAACACTCAGCAAGTTCTCCTGGATCGTCTCCCCCTAATTGCAACGCCAGCGGTTTTTCCTGAGGGGAAAAGCCTAACAACTTCGCACGCTTTCCATGTAAAATTGCTCCAGTTGTCAGCATTTCCGTGTAGAGCAACGTGCGGCGCGTAATTTGCCGCATGAAGTATCGAAAATGTCGATCGGTGCGATCCATCATTGGGGCAATGCTGAGGGGATTACCCCGGTCAGTTGCAACGGCACCTGACAGTCGTTCGGCAAAAGTCGCAGTGCTACTCGTAGTCATATATGCTTATTGGCGGTCTTACCATTGCGGCTCCCTCGTTGTATCGTATCTTAGAAAAGCACTGACTGTGAAAGCAGGTGTTATCTTTTGTGACAGCAGCGAACGACTCGAACTCTCTACACTCTAATCCCCTAGCTCGATCGCCGCTTTTCGACCTCTACGGCGAATTCGGTGCCAAAATCGCGCCTTTTGCGGGCTGGGAGCTTCCCCTGCAATTTCAAGGGATTCGGCAAGAACACGAAGCGGTGAGAACGAAAGTCGGCATCTTCGACATTTCCCACATGGGTAAGTTCGCGCTTCAAGGACAAGGCGTTCTCGACGGTTTACAACGCCTCGTTCCCTCCGATCTGTATCGTCTGGAACCTGGACGAGCGCAATACACCGTATTTCTCAATCCCGACGGCGGAATTATCGACGATCTCATCGTCTATCTCCAAGACGACGATCGCGTTTTTCTCATCGTCAATGCTGACACCCGAGATCGAGATAAGTCTTGGATTTTACGGCATCTCGACAATTCAGCTGTGGAATTTCGAGACTTGACGCAATCTCACGTCCTCATTGCAGTTCAAGGCCCTGATGCTGAAACCGCTTTACAACCCTTCGTCGAAACGGATTTATCGGAACTGCCGTTTTTCGGTCATGGCGAACCGACGATCCTAGGCAAACCTGGATTTATCGCCCGCACGGGTTACACCGGGGAAGACGGGTTTGAGGTGATGGTCGAACCCGAAGTCGGACAGCCGTTGTGGCGTGCGTTAATCGAAGAAGGAGTAACGCCGTGCGGATTGGGGGCGCGCGATACCCTGCGTCTCGAAGCGGCACTCGCCCTCTACGGACAGGATCTCGATACCCACACGACTCCGTTAGAAGCCGGTTTGAAATGGCTAGTACACCTCGATAGCAAAGGCGAATTTATCGGTCGATCGAGCTTAGAACAACAACGTCAAAACGGGGTCGAACGCCGGTTAGTCGGGCTAAAAATGGAGGGACGACACATTGCCCGTCACGGCTATCGCGTCCTGTATCGCGGCGAATCGATCGGAACGGTCACGAGCGGCGCACCGTCACCGACATTGGGCTACCCCATCGCCCTGGCTTACGTTCCAACCCCGTTCTCGAAAACCGGACAGAACCTCGAAGTCGAAGTGCGAGGGAAACCCTATCCGGCAACCGTGGTGAAAAAGCCTTTTTATCGTCGCCAATCGTCGGGAAACTCATAAGGGAAGGAGAAGATGGGATGAGGAGAGCGAAATTACTCGGACTGAGCGCGATAGCCGTCTTGTTGGGGGGATGCGGACTTTTAGAATCCCTCGGTTCTAATCCCGTCGATTCGCGGTTAGCTACGGTGGAAGTCGCACCACCCTCGATCGAACCCACGCCCACTCCAACCCCTCCAGAGTATACGACCTACGATGTCATCGTTTACGGCGACGAACTCCCAGGTGTTTGTGCGGCCATTTGGGCAAAAAAAGCCCTTGGCAGTGACTCGAAAGTCGTGTTAGTCCGTCCCAACGCCAGCGATGCGTTGTTGGGGGGACTGTTAACGCGCGGTGGCTTGGCGTACCTAGATTTCGATAAAACACCGCGATGGTACGACCAACCGTACAGTCAGTGTTTTATCGAATTTTTGGATAAGGCCGAAGTCGTGGCCTCCTGCGTTCATCCGGTTCGGGGCGATCGAGCGATTCGGGAAATGTTAGCCGAGGCTGGGGTGTTGTTACTGTCGAACGCGCCGTTACGTCCAGTGGTGACGGAAGGACGCATTGAATACGCACAAGTGTTGGGGTACAACTCCCGTCTAAAAGCCGATTCGTTTATCGACGCGACTCAAAATGCAGAATTAGCTGTTGCTGCTGGAATGCCCTACTATCGGGGTTACGAGTCCCAATCTCCAGAATTGGCAACTTCAACGTTGGCGACTTCGATCGTTCCCATTGTCAAAGGGTTGACGATTGAAGAGTTACGCTCGATCGAAGCGAAAATTCACAACGACTTCCCGCTCACCGAGCAAATCGTCGATAGCATTTACGCCGAAGAAGACCCCCAAACAGCCGGATTCTGGCTGTCTGGCTTTTTGCAGCCGCTCTATCAGTCCTACGAGGACGGATATTACTTTAAAAGCATTGCTATCGGTGCAGCGTACCACCTCGATCGAGGTCAGCCTTTTTCGCTAGAAGGGTTTTTCTGGGATAAAGCCAACGTTTGCGAGTTGGATGACGAGATGTTGTCGTGGAACGGCTTTCTTTTCAAATACGATGTCGATAGTGTCATGGATATCGAAGAAAAGGGCTATCAACTGACACCGGAAATGGTCGAAGAAATGGCTCACGTTGAGGAATGGCTGCAACGCCACACCGACAACCCCAATGTAGAGTCGATCTTTCCGCCGGAAGTCTACGTGCGCCACAGTATCAGCGTGCGCGACGTGGTCGATCCCCTGTCGGGACAAGAAATTCTCGATGGGGGAACGCTTCCCGAACAATCGATCGGGACGTTTTCCTACGATTTCGATTTCCGAGGCGGCGTAGACGGTTTGTCGATTCCCATTCCACCGCTTCCACAATATAATTTCGGCATCGAACACGGTCTGGCAAAAAATATTGACAATTTGGCGGTGACCGGTCGATCGGCGGGATATGAAGGGATTGCGGTTTCCGTTGGACGCATTAACACCGTCAACGTCTATCACGGACAAGCTCTTGGTGTTGCCGCTGCATTAGCGAAAAACACCGGGGTTTCCCTCAATTCCATCAGGTCTGCTGAAGTCCGTCAGACGTTAGAAACCCTCACCGGACGCACGACGCTGATTCAAGGAATCAGTATCCGCGATGGAGTGGATTACAGCCAGATCAGATAATCGATCGTGGTTGCGGCTCTCTCCACGAGATGCTCGATCGATCGAGTGATGAGATGGTCAGATGACTACACGATTCATTTTTGAATCATCGCACGACAAGAGTCCGTTTCCACAGAACGCTGTTTTGGGCAATCATAAAGGTAGTCCCCTCCTGGTAACTGGTGACTGGTAACTGCTCACTGCTCACTGCTCACTGCTCACTGCTCACTGTAAAATATGTCTCCTGCGGTTCTGATCGAAAACCTCAAAAAATCCTACGGCGATATCGAAGCGGTTAAAGACGTTTCGTTTCAAATCGAACCCGGTGAAATTTTCGGGTTACTCGGCCCCAACGGAGCGGGAAAAACAACGACAATTCGCTGTCTTTGTACTCTGACGAATCCCGATTCCGGTCGTGTTGAAGTGTCGGGAATTTCAGTCTTAGATTCTCCGAGAGCAGCACGTCGTCGGTTAGGATACGTGGCGCAGGAAGTCGCGTTAGATAAGGTTCTGACGGGACGAGAACTGCTGCAATTGCAAGCGGCGTTATATCACCTACCGAAACCGGAAATTTCCCAAAGGATCGATCGAGTCACAGATATGCTCGGACTTAACGAATATATCGATCGACGCACGGGAACCTATTCGGGAGGATTGCGGAAACGGCTCGATCTAGCATCGGGGTTGCTCCACAACCCGGACGTGTTAGTTCTCGACGAACCGACCGTGGGATTAGATATTGAAAGCCGCGTGGCTGTGTGGAATTTCCTGCGTAAACTGCGAGAACAGGGAACGACTGTGTTAATCACCAGTCACTATCTCGAAGAAATCGACGCACTCGCCGATCGGGTAGCGATTATCGATCGAGGAGTCGTTATCGATTCGGGAACGCCATCGCAGTTAAAAGATAAAGTCGGAGGAGATCGAATCACCCTTCGCATCCGCGAGTTTGCTCCTACTGAGGAAGCAGAGAAAGCCAAGTTCGCCCTCGAAAAACTGTCTTTCGTTCGCGAAGTGATTATCAATAGCGCCCAAGGAAATTCATTGAATTTGGTCGTTGCGTCGCAAAGCGATGCTCTAATAGGCGTTCAGCAAGCATTGAAAGACATCGGACTCCCCACGTTCGGGATTGCACAGTCTCGTCCGAGTCTCGATGATGTCTATTTAGCGGCAACTGGACGCACGTTATTAGATGCGGAATTGGAAGCGACGAGTACGCGGGACTTAAAAAAAGAGAAAAAACAAGAGATGGCAGGAACTTGACGGAAGAGATATCTCAACACTTCTGTAAAACTTCAAATCTTATTACAGGTGGTCAAACTAAGCCACGAGGGGTTTATGCTGTTAAATCTTACAGCTAAATTTTACAGCTCAACGAGCCTTGCGATCGAGCATCCAGTCCGAATTTTCAGGTATCTTTTAAAAAGTCAAAGTCTCTAATCTTCGTTCTCTGCCAGAAGCGAGGAACCAGAGAAACTGTTAATTCTGACTTCTCCATCCTAAAAATGCTCGTAATTGGATATGGAAACTCACTTCGAGGAGACGATGGAATCGGCCGAGTCGTCGCCGATCGAGTTGCAGACTGGAACCTTTCCCACGTTCGATCGATAAGCGTTCACCAACTGATGCCAGAGTTGGCGGAAGAACTGTCCAAGGTCGATCGAGCAGTCTTTGTCGATGCACGAATTGACGGCGATGCAGTATTGGTCGAATCTCTCGAACCCGACGATGGAAACTCGCTCCTCGGACATTCCCTAACCCCTCGATCGTTGTTGGGATTATCGAAATGGCTGTATCACCAAGTTCCTGAAGCCTGGCTGATTTCCGTTCCCGGCGAATGTTTTGACTTTTGCGATCGACTCTCCCCCACCGCCGAGCGTCGGGTTGTGGAAGTTCTCGATCGATTGCAAGTTTTGTTCGATTTAAATTAAGATCGATTTCCCAACATCTCGATCGATCGTTGCAATCCCATCACGACCCGTGACAATCGATCGAAATCGATTTTATCGGGCGTATCCTCCGGCGTGTGATAGTAAGGATAGCGAAACGGTGCAGTATCTGTAACCATTAATGCCGGATAATTTTCTTTCCAAAACGCCCAACGATCTGACCATCCCGCACCGGGAACGACGTCGGGAAGCATCGCACCTTCTGAAGGAAATTGTGTATGACGGCGGAAATCTCCAATCACCTGACGAACGAGTGAAGTCGAAGCAAAATTACCAATAAAACTAATAAAATTTCCCGTAATTGGATAGATGAGATCGAGCAATCCTAACGGATACGTTTGACTTCCCGGCTTGTCATCGTAATAGCCGATCGTCTCTAAGCTCAGCATTGCCACGATGTTTTCGTTTCGTTCTCGACACTGTTCCGCATATACGACACTACCCATCGTATCCGTTTGAAAAAATGGTGGTTCTTCGTTCGCAAACGCGACAAAACGAACTGTTCGATTGAAATCTTTTTCAACAAAGTGCCTTGCTAACGCCAACACAGCAGCAACACCGCTTCCATTATCGTTAGCGCCTGGCGAACCGATAACGGAATCGTAATGTGCGCCGATAACGACAATTTCATCGGGGACTTCCGTTCCTCGTTTTTCCACCTCCAAATTTCTGAACGATTGTCCGTTGACATCATAAGATTGCGATCGAACTTCGTACCCCGCCTCAGTCAGTCTTGTTTCGATAAAATCTGCAACCGCGAGTAAATTGTTGTAAGCGGCGTAATTATGCTCGCCGTTGACCGCAATTTGTTCGACATCGCGTTTGAGTTCGCCGCGCAGTATCATTTCTGATTCGGTCAGTGGTGGTAAATTGCCGCGATAACTTTCTCCTGGCACGAACACGATCGACCTCCATCCCCAAATACCGAAAAGCCCAATAACGATTAATAATAATGCAATTCGCGAGATCGCTGCTTTAGAAATCCATTTCATAAGGTTTAGAATTCAGAAATATTTTTCAATAATACTCAATCGACTTCAATTTCAATCGAGTTTTTATCTTTTTTGGGTTAGTATCGATCGGCAACAAGATACTTCAATCGGGAAATCGAATGTGAATTAACAGCGCCTCGATATCGAAAGGTTTTGGAAATCGCAGCATTAACTGACGCATCCAAGCCTCTGGTAACGTCACCGTCGCCACCATTCGCAGGAGTACTTTCCAGATAACCCGGCGCTTCCACAACGATCGATCGAGATACAACGCCAACGCAAAAAATCGAAACGCTGCGAGCGCTCGCTTTCGTTCGGGACTTAAATCTAAAGCTTTATATGTTAGATACTTATATCGATGACCGATACAAAATTTTCGGAGATATTGTAAGGATTCCGGTGCTGCCTCAAAAATTCGATCGATGACTTTCAGACTCGATGCTTCCATTTTGGCAACGTTAAACGAAGCCGATTGCGTCAGCGTTCGATAGTGAATTTGCGTTTTTGGAATAACGACAAAGGGATGTTTCGCTGCCAAACGCACCCACAAATCCCAATCCTCTGCGGGAGGAAGTGACGTTTCAAAACCGCCCACTTCGACAAAGGTAGACTTGCGAATCAAAACATTTGAACCGCTCCCAACAAAATCATTAACAATCAATTTTTTATAGACATCTCCTTCAAACTTTAAATGCGGCCCGTTGCGAAAAAAACGACCGCGTTCGTCAACGTGATCGGTCCAACTATAAGCAACTGCTGCATCAGGATTGTCTGTCAACTCTCGAAGTTGAGCTTCTAACTTATCCTGAGTCCAAAGATCGTCTGCATCAACGAACGAGACATATTCACCAGAGGAAAGTTTTACACCTCGATTTCGACTTTCCGCTTGTCCCGCGTTGGGAAACGAAAAAATAGAAATTCTCGAGTCGTCGATCGACTTGGCAATTTCAACCGTTTTGTCAGTCGAACCGTCGTCGATAACAATTAATTCAAAATCGGAAAACGTTTGGCTGAGAACCGACTCGATCGTCGATCGAATCGTCTTTTCACCGTTATAAACTGGAATAATAACTGAGATCGAAACCATACTATTTACAATTTAAAATTCACGAATTTTGGGTCTGGTGGAGTTAGGGTGATAAGCAGAGTTTATGAAATTCCGAAACCGTTGGCGTCGGGGCGAACGGCCGTTCGCCCCGACAAGTGTCTTGGTATCATAGGCAATCAAATTACACCGCAATTCCAACAGACCCCGAATTTTGAGGTTATTCGATCCTTCGCTCCTTTCTATCCCTCTCATCTCCTCAATAGGAACTAAAAACTGTCCTAACTCTTCACTGTAAAATCCTCCTTACCGATAATTTTGAGCTTGAGTTTCAAACAAATGAGCGTACAAGCCATTTAACTGAATGAGAGCTTCGTGAGGGCCGCTTTCAACAATTCGTCCCTTATCTAAAACATAAATACAATCCGCCATTTTGACCGTTGACAGTCGGTGAGTAATCAACACCGCAGACTGACCCTGAAGCAACTCTCGAAATTTCTTGAACACCTCGTATTCTGCTTTCGGATCGAGGGCAGAAGTCGGTTCGTCGAGAACGATAATTTGCGAATCCCGGAGGAACGCACGGGCGATCGAAACTTTTTGCCACTGGCCGATACTCAGCTCTTCTCCGGTTTCAAAACGCTTACCCAAAATGTTATCGTATCCGCGCGTCAGACTTTGAATGACTTCGTCCGCCCCCGAGCGTTTAGCCGCCGCAATAATTCGTTCGTCGTCTGGCGGACAATCAATATTCCCCAACCAAATATTTTCTCGAGCCGTGAGATGGTACTTCGCATAATCTTGGAAAATCACGCTGATTTGTCGTCGTAACTCTTGTACCCGCAGATCGCGCAAATCAATACTATCGATCGATATTCTTCCTTCCGTCGGATCGTAGAGACGACAGAGTAATTTGATCAGCGTCGTTTTTCCCGAGCCGTTTTCCCCCACAAACGCCACAACCTCACCCGGTTGAATTGTCAGCGAAACGTCCTTTAACGCTTGTCGATCGCTATCGGGATACCAAAAGCTGACATTTTCAAAAGCAATTCCCGTTTTCATCGGACGTGGAGCGGGTTTGGGATGAGGCGGATCGACAACTTTCGGTTTGATATCGAGGAACTCAAACAGATAGGACAAATACTGGTTGTCTTCGTACAATCCGGCGACCCCTTGCAACACGTGCCACAGCGCATCGTAGGCTTTGCGAAACGCTTGATTGTAAAGGACGAGATCGCCAACGGTAATATTCCCTTGAACAGTTTGGTAGGCAATATAAGCGTAAACGGCCCAAGTTGCGACCACTGAAATCAAGGTTGTAAAAAAGTCCGCACTGACCCGTCGCACCGAAATTTCCAGGCGTTCCTGACGCAGTTTTCGCCGCAGTCGTCGAAACCGTTTGGAAAATAAATCTCCGAGATCGAACAGGCGTACTTCCTTCGCATGGGAATCGTTGAGAACGAGACTGTTGTAATAATTCGCTTGTCGTTGTGTCGCCGTTCGTTGTTGCAGCCATCGGTGAATTTCGCGCACGAAGCTCAGGCGCACGAGAATACGCGGAATGACGGGAACGAACAGAACCCCCGCGATCGCCCAGTCGAACGCCAGCAGCGTCCCACCCATCGTGATCAGCTTCACAACGTTCCCGCCAATTTGTTGGAGGCGGTTGAGCAGTCGCATGGGAACGCCGTTCGCTTCGTTGCGGGCCCGTTCGAGGATGTCGTAATAGCTTGGATTTTCGTAGTGTTCGAGATCGACCCCCACGGCTTTATCGTGGATGATTTCGTACAGTCGATCGGAGACAACTTGCTGCTGGAATTGATTGACGAGGGTGGAGATCGAACTGAGGACGGCCCCCGTGAGATTGACGACCCCCATCGCGATGACTAAAGATCCAACTTTTGAAAAGGCCGCTTCTTTGTTATTCGCATCAAATCCCGTCGTAATCGCATCGAGTAGCAATTTCATAATGTAGAGTCGCGCGATGGGCAAGCAACTCTGAACGACGGTTAGGGCCATGCGTGCGAGCGTCCAAACTGGCCCGCTTTCCCAAACGATCCGGATGGCCCGTCCGAGGTGGAGAACACGCTGGGATTCAAACTGTAGGAGTTGGCGGGTACGCATGGAAGGAATGTCGGCTCAAAACGAAGGAAAAGGTTAAACGTTCCAGGGGGTCGGACGATCGAGAAGGTCTTCGAGTTGTCGGTTGTAGGGCCGAAAAAAATCCGACAGTTCTCGACGAACAGCATCGTCGATGGGTGGATACTCGCCGGAATTGCGAATTTCGGCAACATCGAGCGTATGGGGAGGAAGATCGAGAAACGTCCAGATACGATCGAGGGTTTGATGGCAATTTTCAAACAACTCCTCACTAAACAGGATGCGGATTTGTTCGGAGGGAAACTGATTCGTCCAACGTTGTAGGGGAAACACGTACAAGCTCGAGGCGACTGGATTGTCCAGTTTGTCGGGATGAATTTCGCCCCGTTCGATTTGCTGGATGTTGGCTCGTATTGCGTCGGCTAGGGGGCGGGACTCAAAGCCGCTGCGGTGTCGATGATAGTAATGGGAAACCGTTCGATCGACCGGATTTCTCAATAAAACGAGGATCTTCATCTGAGGAAACGCCTCGAACAGTCGCTCGGGAGCTTGGCGGTGTTGAAAATAAGTGGGACTGGCATCTCCCGCAATGAATCGCTCGAATTCCGGATGGGGTGGAAAGTGTGCGAGAAACCAATCGAGTCCTCGATGGTATTTCCACGACCAAAAATCGATCTCTTTGCGAGCCGACGGTAGAATCTGGGGATGTTGGCTGAAATAGTGGGACAGCGACGATGTTCCACCTTTCATCACGCCGACGATCGTAAATTCGGGACGGGTGGGTTGGGTGAAGGCACTGAAATCGAGATGGGGACGTTCGACGCGCAATCGTTGCTCGCTGGCGGTTCGATACCACGGACGAGCGTCCTGAACTTTACCCATTCGCGTTAGCGCTTCGGCGACGTTGAGAGATGTATGTCGCTCGTCAGGATACTCGGCGGCGAGGCGACGCAAGACCTCGACCACGCGCTCTCCCCAGGGAACCGGTTTAGACTCGATCGATTGCCAAAACGGATAGAATTCTACCCAATCTCGAGTCGGGTCGAGTTCGATCGCCCGCAGAAACGCGGCAAAGGCAGCGTCTTCGTCCGATCGATCGAGTAAGTTTAGGGCGAGTTCCCGCAGCTTTTTTCGATCGCGTTCGCTGGGATGGCGATTTGAGGGGGCGTTCGTACCGAGATAGGCGTTCAGGGCATTTTCCCACTGTCCCAATTCAACGAAGGTATCTCCTAATTTTCGATACAGTTCGGAATTGGCCGCGTCGAAGTCGCGACTGTGGGGATCTCGCAGCCCCAGGGCTGTACGATACCACCACTGTTTGAATTGTAGGGTCAACGTTTTTCCAAACATTCTTGCAGGACGTCCCGAACCAACGATTACCAACTCAAATTGCCAACTAGAACGATTGCCAATGAAAAGACATCCCTAAGAGGTCTTCGAGTTCCCGATTGTAAGGTTCGTAAAAATCCCGAAGGTATTGTCGCGTTTCGGCATCCACGGGAGAATACGAACCTGCATTGTATTTTTTATAGTTTGACAGCGGTTGAGGCTCCAATCCGAGAAATTCGTGAACTTCACAGAGCGTTTGCGACGGATTGCGGTAAAACGCTTCGCTGTCGAGGATTAAAAATTGTTCTCGAGAAAAAATCTTAAACCAATGTTTGAGAAATTCGACGTACATTCCGCGGGCAATGTAATTACTCGGGAGGTTCCAAGCACTTCCAGCATCTTGCAGTTCTCGGATTTTGTCTTTACAAGCTCGATCGAAGGGCAACATTTCCTGATGGCGACGAATCCAATGATAGTAATGAGATACAGCTCGATCGACTGGATTTCTCAACAAGACGATGAGCTTGACGTTGGGTAAAACATCCTGCATCCGTTCGGCTGCTTCGTAAAAGTCGAGATAACCGGGACACGCTTCACCCGAGATAAATCCTTCGCCTTCCGGCAACGGTGGAAAATGGGCGAAATACCAATCCATCCCTCGCCGAAATTTCCACGACCAAAACTCAACCTCTTTCCGCAATCCCGACACAACTTTCGGATGCCGCGTGAGATAAACGTAGAGCGAACTCGTCCCTGCTTTCTGCGCGCCTAAAATAATAAAACTCGGCTCGGTTTTTGTAGCAACGCCTTGACTCTTTTCTAAGAGCGTCGGGTAATTTCTTTGAATTTGCCGGTTTAGCGATTTCTGGTAGTAAGGAATGGCTTCGGGTATTTTATCTTGGTGCGTGAGTGCTTCGCCGAGATTGACGTAAATTTCGACCGTGTCGTCCTCTCGATCGATCGACTGTTGTAACGCTTTTTTATAAAGTTCTTCAGCTTTATCTAATTTTTGCTCTGATTTTAAGGTAGACCAAAAAATAAAATGATAAAACCAGGGAAATTGTGGGTCGATGTCAATGGTTTGCAAATAGACTTGTGCCATACCGGCTCGATCTCCAACTCGCATTAACGCACCCGCCAAGTTATAAAAACAGTCAAAATTAGCGGGTTCGATATCTGCGGCCTGGCGATAAGCCACGACCGCTTCCTCCCATCGTTGTAGGCGCATCAAAATCTGGCCTAAATTACAATGTGTATCAAGGTGATGGGGATTTAATTGAGCCGCTTGCTGATAAGCCTCCGCCGCTTCCTCCCACTGTTCGAGATGGCGGAGAACATCGCCGAGATTGTGATGGGACCAAAAAAACTGTGGGTTGCACGTAATCGCTTGACGGTATAATTTCGCCGATGCTTCCCACTTTTGTTGTTTCTGTAAGATATCTGCGAGTTCGTGACAGGCTAAGGCAATGTCACTGTCGAGTTCCAGAACCCGACGGTAGGCACGTTCTGCACCCGACCAATCCCGACGCTGCAACCGCATTTTTGCGAGATGGTAGTGCATCCAAGGATCGTGCGGACGCAGGCGGGTTGCGAGGCGGTAATAGATCGAGGCGACCGCAACATAACTCCGTTGCCACCAATTGCGGCTTCGATCGACCCAACGAGAGACAGAAATCGTTCGTGGAAGCATCGTCAATCAATCCGATTATCCGTTAGTGTAAGAGGCGTCAAACCGTTACGTCCATTTTCGTGTACAGCAACAGTTCGCGATGGAGTTTGGGAAATGTGGGAAATCGATCGAGGATTTTCTGGGTCAGCTCGGGGGGTAAAAGAGCTGTTGCGATAATTCTCAACCAGAGTTTCAACACGAACCGCCGATGCTGCCATAACTGAGGCTCGTTCCGCAGTACCGTTGAAAACAACCGAGCCGCCAGCCGACCTCGTTGTCGATCGACCTTCCCGTCGAGCGCTTTAAACGTGAGGTATTTGTAAGAATTCGCATAGGTTTGCCGTCGGTATAGCGGTAGCAATTCTGGCGTTTTCGTAAAGGGGGGATATTGCGAAGCACGACGAAAGGCAGCTTCTAGCACCCGCAACTGAGACCGTTCCATGCGTTCGACGTTGGCCGATTGCGAAGTGGGAACCTGTCGGTACAGCAGGTGTGCTTCGGGGACGCAGACGAAATGGAACTGTTCCGACAGGCGCAACCACATATCCCGATCTTCAGCCGGTGGGAAGGTTGGATTAAAGCCCTTTACCCGATAAAACGCCCCTCGCCACATCATCGCGTTCGATCCCCCGGCAATGAAATCGCTCAGGAGCAACTTCGGATAAATGTATCCATTACAACTGTAGTCGCATCCTCGATCGATATACTTGCCGTTTTCGTCGATCCAATCCACCCAACTGTAAGCCACAGCGGGTTTGCGGTTTTCATGACAGCGCTCCGAGTCCGTCGGGGGTTGCCAATCGACGATCGCCCGATACTGGGATTCGAGCTTGTCGCGCGTCCACAGATCGTCTGAGTCGAGAAAGGTGAAAAATTCGCCAGTGGCGTGACAGGCTCCGCGATTTCGGCTTTCGCCTTGGCCGGCGTTGGGATAGGAAAACACTTTAATGCGATAGTCGTCGATACTCTTAACCACTTCAACGGTTCGATCGATCGATCCGTCGTCAATGACAATAATTTCAAAATCGGTGAAGGTTTGGTTTAACACCGATTCTAGGGTTTCGCGGATCGTGGTTTCGGCGTTGTAGGCGGGCATGATGACGGAAATCGCCGGGTACGGACGCGATCGCGTGTATTGGAACAGGTCTTCGGGACGAAAACCGGGATTAGATTCCGGATACAGTTGTTGTGCGACGCGAGCGGACAGGGTACTGTGAGCGATCGAGGCTGCGGCGATCGAGGCGAGTAACTCGCGGTATTCGCCAACCGCCGGATCGATCGCGAGGAGCTGTTCGACAAACCGCACGGCTGCGCTACATTTTTCAGCCGTCCAAGGGCGTTGGAGCGATCGATAGAGTAGATATTGATAAAGGTTTGCCAAACTCCGCGACCGCAGGACTTGAAAGGCTTGGGGCGCACGATCGAAGGCTTCGTCGAGGACTTGCAAACATTCGCGTTCGAGACGGACGACCTTCGAGGAAACGGAATCTGAGGTGAGGCGGTAGAGAATCTGAGCGCGGGGAACGCAGACGATAAAATGGCGAGCCGCTAATTTTAGGAAAAGCGCCCAATCGTGAGCGATGAGCAAGGACTTATCGAAACCGCCCGCAGTAGCGAAGGCCTCGCGGCGGATGAGGGCGTTGGAACCGTTTTCTAAGAAATCTCCGAGTAATAGGTGAGACAATCCGTCGCCGTTGACGGTTAAGTGACTTCCCGATCGAACGAATTGTCCTGACTCGTCAATGTAATCCGTCCAACTGTAAGCCACGGCGGCATCGGGATGGGCTTCGAGGGCGTTGAGCTGTGCCTCGAGTTTGTCCGGTGTCCACCGATCGTCTGCATCGAGAAACGAGACGTATTCGCCTAAGGTCTTTTCAAACCCGCGATTTCGGGCAGTTGAGGGGCCGGCGTTGGGAAACGAAAATACCCTCAAACGGATGTCTTCACAGGCTTGCAAGATTTCGAGCGTGTCATCGCTCGAACCGTCGTCGATAACGATGACCTCAAAATCCGTCCAAGTTTGGGCGAACAGCGAATCGAGCGTGTCGCGGATGGTCGCTTCGCTGTTGTAGGCGGGAATCACGACAGAGATTTTCGGACGGGGATGGCGCTCGATCGACTGTGCGAAACATTCGGGATTCCAGGAGGGAAGGACGGACGCAAGCCGCAATTCTCCTGTATTGGCTGCTGTTAACAACGCCGCCGAAATCGTCTCGGACTGCTGTCTAAATTGAGGATCGCGCTCGGCGATAATGCGGACGAATCGAGTGGCGGCGGTGCGAGATCGAGGGGTGAGGTTGCCTCGAAACAGCCGATGGGCGAGAAACTTGTAAAGATTGTTCGAGCTTTTGGGTTTGAGGTAGTGGAGGTGTTCGGAGGTTCGATCGAAGGCGAGATCGAGTACGCTTTGCAAATCCCGTTCCCATCGATCGAACTCTAGTTCGCTGTCGGCCGTTTCCGCCGCCAACACCCCCACCGTCTGAGTGCAGACAAACTCGAATTCCGCCGCGAGGCGCAGACTCCAATCCCACACCGCTCCAAACCCCAGTTCCGGTGCGAGTTCGCCCACAGCGTCGATTGCCGATCGCCGGACTAATACATTCGACGGCGTTTCTAAAAAGTCCGTCAGCAGCAGAAACGGTAAAACGTTTCCCGAAACCGCCGTGCGACTGTCGGGACGAGTGACGGTGTCGTTTTCGTCTGTCCAGTCCGTCCAACAATAGGCGACCGCCGCGTTGGGATGTCGATCGAGTGCTGCTCGTTGTTGCTGTAACTTGTCAGATCTCCAGCGCTCTCCTCCGGTTAGAATCGCGACGAACGCTCCCGCCGCCGCTCGCAAACCGGCATTGATGCGTCCAACCGTCGATCGATCCTCGCAGGGGATGCAACGCACGTGGGTTTCCGCCAACGTGGAGGGCAAGGTATCGTCAGTGGGAAGCAGGATTTCAACATCGTCGATCGTTTGACTGAGTACTGATGCGATCGACCGATCGAGTGCCGCTCGATCGCGATCGACGGCAAGCACGACGGACAAACTCGGCATAATGGTTGCTATGGTTTGAAAATCAGCGACAAAAGCCCGTTCAAAGCCTATCTCGAAGCGATTCTACCCGCGATCGCGACACCCCTACTTCAGTGGAAGAAAATCGTTGCCCCGATCCTAACACCTGATATCTTCACACCGCAAACGGGGCCGTCCGTCGCGGGATTGTCTTGAAAGCGGCAGTTTCCGGGAAAATGCCGATCGTCCGACAGGAGTTTGATAACGCTCGGGTAATCGTTATGTTGACGTTAAGCTTTCAAGTTGCGAGACGACCCGATCGAGTTCTCGAACGACTGGCGTTGACTCGATCGCTTGGAGTACCTCGACGAGGGCGCGATAGTACCACAAACTCCCCGCTTTCCCACCCCGAAAACGCTCCCAAATTGCTTCGCCGACAAGGTCGTAGTCTTTCAGGATCGATCGAGCGTTGTATAGCTTATCCGATGCTGATACTAAACGAACTGAGGGAGATGCCGTTTTTAATTTGGCTAGATACGCTTCTTTGCGTTCGCGCCACGGGGGTTTCGGCGTCGTGTAAGAATCCGTACACCCTTCGACGAGATCTGCAACTCGATCGCCAAAACGGCGGCGGATTTCTAACCCCACTGACGCGCCGCCACAGTCTTCAATGGCATCGTGAAGTAGAGCTGCGATCGCCTCGTCTTCATCAGCCCCGTATTCGAGGGCGAGACTAGCAACGCCCAGGGGATGAGCGATATAGGGTACGCCTGAACCTTTACGAACTTGTTCGGCGTGTAGTTCTGTTGCCCAAACTAGAGCATTTGTAAAACGTTGAGAGAGTTGCATGAGAGTTTTTTTATAATTAATAAATCAAAAAAATTTTGCAATTTTAAATTGTCTATAAGTAGCATTTCATGAAATAAAGTTTGATGGATTTTAATGAAGTTTGATAAAGTTTTAGATATAAAAAATCTCGACCTTGCAACGCCAGTCGAGATCGCTTTCAATTCAAACTTGAGGCTAGTTTTCCAAAATCTTAACGTCGATCACGCTGCCGTTAAAATTGTAAGTTTTACCTTCAAGTTCGACGGGCGTGCCAATTTTAAGCTTACTATTCCCCAAAACCGGCCCGTTATCCGTCATTTGGGCATTTCCTCCCAATTTCACCATCATGTTAATGCTGTAGAGTTCTTCCGAACGCGGATCGGGGAGAGCTTGAACTGAACCGTCGGGTTGAGGAATTGCCAGCGCGCGGGGAAGACGTTCTACACTTTTGATATCGATCGATCCGTAAGGCTGATTGCGAATAACGATATTGGTTTTCCCTTCTTGGCTCAAGGTTTCCACAAAACCGTTGGGATCGAGAACGCTCAAACCACGAACGATAACCGTAACTTCAACGGGTTTCGTGGTCGTGTTAATTTGAGCCACAGAACCCGAAGTCCCCGGAAACAGGAAAATACCCACGAACACCATTAAAATGACAGCGATCGCGCCGACATCGAGAATACTGACTTTACCGAACAGGCGACCTTTAGAATCGAGAAGTTTCATCGGCGAAAGGGAGACACCAAGAATTAATTGACGATGGAAGATTGCTGACGATGCGCCTGCGAAGACGCTTCGAGATCGAGCAACCCGATCGAATTGATTATGACACGATTCGATCGCGCTGGATCGACAGACGGCTCGGTTCACCGAAATGTTCGTCAAAAGGCAACTGCTTCGACCTTCACACCGTCAATAATAAAAAAGAGGTTCTCGCACTAGATTCACGATGTTTAGGAAACGAGATGCTTTCAAACGACCGATTCCCTACGTTCTGTTATCGGCATTCGTTGCAATTGGAGTTTTGCTGACGTCCAATCCCGCTGTCTTAGGATTTTCGATTTGGGACGTTCTGCCAAGTGCCGTTCAGGTCGTTCAACTCTCTACAATGTCTGACGAACAGGAGGTCGCCATTGGATCGCAAATTAACGATCGACTGCTTGAAAACGACATCGCATTGTATCAAAATTCTCAGGTGGTCGAATACGTCGATCGAATCGGACAGCGACTCGTCCGGGTTAGCGATCGAGCCGATCTTCCCTTTACCTTTCAAGTGGTCGAAGACGATCGCGTGAATGCTTTTGCCACCCTTGGCGGCTTCGTGTACGTCCACACCGGATTACTACGGGAAGCGGAAAACGAAGCCGAACTCGCCGGAGTCATTGCTCACGAAATCGGCCACATCGTCGAACGCCACGCGATCGAAAAGATGAAACAAGCGGCCATCGCCCAAGGCCTTCTCAACGCAGCGGGCATCGATGCCGATGCCCTCGTCCAAATCGGCTACGAACTGGCGATTCGCCGTCCGAGTAGTCGATCGGCGGAATACGAGGCCGATGACGTGGGGCTAGCACTCATCGAGTCCGCAGGATACGCCCCCATTGGCATGGTGAACTTCTATCACAAGCTGACCTCACAACCTTCAGCACCCGAATTTCTCAGCACCCACCCCAACACGAACGATCGAATTGTACGACTACAGCGCCAAATCGATCTCGCCACCGCAACACGAGGGGACGGACTCGATCGAGAGGCCTATCGCCGTCAAATTCAATCGTTGCTTTAGGTGTCAACGCATTGGACGTTACAGTACTGGGCGTTACAGCATTAAGATCGGAAAATTATTTTCTCGATCGTAGCGGGTCATATCTTCAAATTTCCGCAGTTCCGCCCGCGAAACACGGAAGGGGGGCGCGTTTTGGAAGGCCGCTTCGGCGCTTTCCGTGAGGGATTCCGACAGCGACGCGCGATCGAAATTCCCAGAGACATTGCCGAAGTAACCCAACGTCACGTGAGCCGTAAGATAATACTGCTGCTCGATGCCGAGACGTATCAATTCGGAATTTTGGTAAATTGCACGGCGCAGGCGAACCACTCGATCGTAAGAGGCTTCGTCCAGTGGAACCAGACACGCCGCGATCGCTCTCGTCATCACAGCAATACCAACCAATTTCCAGCGCACCGGATGCGCACCGCTGAGATGGGTTTGAGTGTCCTGGAAAATATTGGCGATACACTGGCGCAAGCGTTCGTCAAAGTCGGGAATCGTGGCAACTGCATCGCGGTAAGTGTTCTCCCAAATTAAATCGGCGAGGGTAACGTGAAAGCTGTCGGGAGGAACGGGAGCAAAAACGTTCGGGTCGAGATGAGCCGTTAGATTCTCTTGACAGGTACGCACAGCCTGGTAAAATTCGCCGTTGGTCGAATCGTCGCACCACGGCGGCGTAATGATGCTGTAACCGGGGAACGGTTTGGCTTGACGGCCGCCATCGGGATGGGGTGCGAACTTTGGAGATTCGAGAACGTGTTGAAGTGTCGTCGCGTGCGTGTTGGTTTGAATGAGGCGTGTAATTCGATCGAGATAAACTTGATAGGTATCGTCCAAGGTAAATTCCTCTTAAAACCCTTTTCTATTCTGCATTATGGGCGATTTCGCGGTCGGGAAACACAAAAATTTATAAAACTGTTTGCGTCGAGGAGGTGGGGAGATGAGGAGGTGGGGAGATCGTAGATTGTCCAGTCACGACATTCCCTCCCTATCCCATCACCCCATCATCCCATCACCCAGTCGCCTGGTTATCCATTCCTAGAGCGCCCGTACAGAAGTAATGGTAGGGTGTGTTACGCGGGTGAAAAATGGGTGGGAAATCCAGTTCGTGAGATTTCCGCGTAACGCACCAAGCACTTTTGTACCGCTGCTCTAGAAATGCCAATTTACGTTTATTGGGGAGAAGACGATTTTGCTCGAGAGCGGGAAGTGAAGGCTTTGCGCGATCGAATTCTCGATCCGAACTGGGGATCGTTTAACTTCGATAAAATCCCCCCCGAAAATCCCAATGCCTCGATCGAGGGACTCAATCAAGCCATGACTCCCCCGTTTGGAGGCGGAGGACGACTCGTTTGGCTGGTTGAAACGCGAGTGTGTCATCAATGTTCGGCTGAACTGTTGAAGGAATTGCAGCGCAGCGTTAAGGCGATTCCCGATACATCGGTCTTGCTGCTGACTACACGCCAAAAACCTGACAGTCGCCTCAAATCGACGAAACTTTTAAAGGAGGTTGCTGAGTTTCGTGAGTTTTCCCCCATTCCACCTTGGAAAACCGAGATGTTAGAAAAACGGGTGCGGGACGTTGCTAGAGAACTTGGCGTGAAGCTCACCTCAGACGCTTCAACCCTCCTCGCTGAAGCCGTGGGAAACGACACGCGCCAACTGTTTGGCGAGTTGGAAAAACTCCAACTTTACGTTGGAGAGGGTTTGGTTAAAGCCGAAGCCGTCGAACAGTTGGTGACAGCAACTGCGCAAAACAGCTTACAACTGGCTAAAGCGATCCGACACGGACGGGTTGAGGTCGCGTTGGATTTAGTTTCCGATCTCATTGCACGCAACGAACCCGTTCTGCGAATTGTCGCTACGTTGACGGGACAATTTCGGATGTGGCTTTGGGTCAAGTTAATGGTGGAATCGCGAGAACGAGATGATAAAGCCATTGCTGTAGCGGCCGATCTGGGTAACCCCAAGCGCGTTTATTTTTTACGTCAGGAAGTCGATCGAATTTCGCTGGCACAATTGCAGCAAACACTCCCCGTCTTGCTGACGTTGGAAGCACAACTCAAACGAGGGGCAGATGAAATCGCAACCCTTCAAATGAAGGTGATAGAATTGTGCGGGATTTGTTGTAAGTAGGGAAGTGGGGCTATGAGTCGGCGGAGTTGGATAGCTGGAATCCTTGCATTTTCACTGCTAACGGGTTGTGGTGGACAGAACGAGATTCAGACTCCTGAAAAGATGGACAAACCGACATCAGCCAAGGCTTACGCACAAGCAGTCTGGGACATCGAATCACAACGCGAGATCGTTTATGCAGAGATCGCTGAAACGATCGATTCAGACATTTTGGAACAAATTCGCTGCGATCGACCGAATCGTGTGAACGAGCTTTCGCGAGAGGCACGGCGTGCAGTGGTCGAGTACTGCAACGTGGCTGAGGAGATCGTTGCTAACAACCAACTGACCGTCACGTGGTTTAACAACATGACGCAGCAAATGTTGGAAGATGAGGAGTTTCAGGAACTCGTTGATGGGGAGTTTCTGCGACTACAAAACGAGCGAGAATCTCGAGAAGATTCGTAATTTGAACGTTCTTTCGTGCTACATCGCTGGGTTTTATGGTACTGCTTGGTGGCAAAGTGTCGATCGTACAAGCTGTTAAATTCAGTGCCTTGGATGTACCCATGCACTTTTTCGCGATCTACGTTTCACGCTCTACGTTTTACACTCTAAAGTTCGCGATCTGACAGAAGAGGGATAATATCCCAAGTTTAATATCGCGGTAGCGTTCGATCGACGACAATTGCATACGCATCAATACCGCCAGCCACGTTAAAAATCTTGGTAAATCCTTGCATCGTCAACCACTGACACACGTAAGCCGATCGAATACCGTGGTGACAGATAACGAGGGTTTCAACGTCCGGATCGAATCGATCGAGAATTTGAGGTATCCACTCGTTCACCTGACTCATTGGAAGATTGGTAAATCCTTCAATCTCGACAATCTCGACTTCTTCCGGTTCGCGCACGTCGATGAGTTGCAACGCTCCAAATTGACTGGCAAGACGCTCGGCAAGTTCTTCTACACTAATAGATGGAGGCATTTGCATTGATGTTTGTTGTTTTTTGTCGTTATAGTTTCTGAAGAAACGCGATGCACTTACAATTGGCAGTCTTAAAATTCGTGATTCTTTGATAAATTCAGATCTGCAAAAACATATTTATAGTCTTATCAAAAACTCACCTATTTTAATTCGATTAGAGCCTCTTCAATGAGGGGTTGGATGGTATTTAAATCTGATAGAAACGCAACAAAACTCTCTCACAACAAGATAGTTCGGTGTCGTACAACACCTTTCAGCCAGTCTCACCCAAAGAAATTACTATAGCGTTCCTCAGCCCAAGGCTCTCCCCGTCTGTGATAGCCGTTGCGCTCCCAAAATCCCAACTCTTCTGTTTCTAAAAACTCAAATCCCGAAATCCATTTCGCACTTTTCCAGGCGTATAAATGGGGAACAACAACGCGCATAGGGCCACCGTGGTCAGCTGGGAGCGGTTCGCCAAACAGTTCAAAGGCGAGAAAATTTTCTTCACGAACGAAATCTTCTACCGATAAATTCGTCGTATAACCACCGTAACAGTGCATCAAAACATATTGTGCCGTGGGGTCGATCTCTAGCTGCGCGACAAAATCTGTCATTTTAATTCCGCGCCATTTCACATCCAGTTTCGACCAGCGCGTGACACAGTGAAAATCTGCTGTAAATTCGGTTTGGGGAAGTTTCATCAAGTCTTCCCATGAAAACGTAGCAGGCTTTGCTAACCCCGACACTTCGAGTTTCCAAGTGTTTCGATCGATTTGTGGGGTTGCACCATAGGTAAGAATGGGAAAACCCTGGGCGAGATATTGACCGGGCGGAACGCGATCGTCGAGGTCAGTATCGGGTTTTTGAAAAAATTTACCGAACATGGTAGACATTGGGTTGGGTTGAAGGTTTCAAAGCTCTCGAAAGGGATGGCCTCGCACTCGACGACAGTGTCTGTCGGCTCGAACGCCGTTGTAAATGCGGGGCGAGATTAAATCGATCGACCAAATCCGAAACCACGTTCGGATCGGTTGTGTAGAGTCCGACCTCTTCCTCGTCGCCGACGCGATAGAGTAAATGACTTCCGCCTAAGAGCGCCCAATCTCGATCGCAGACGATCAGCCGTTCCGCGAGTCCCAAAAGCTTGAGATTCAGACGTTTGTAGCGCTTTTTCAGTTCGAGCAATTGGGGTAACAAGGCGTAGTGACCGTGTCGATCTCGTTCCCTTTGATAGCGCCATCCACTATCTTTCAACACGATGGGACGAGTCGTTCCCCTTGCTTTACCAATATCAGCTCGTCGTCCCCACCCGATGCTGACGAAGATGTTTTGAGCGAGGGCATCTTCGAGTTTTGACAAAAATCGATCGCTTTCAGCACCAGTGTATTGTAGATAGGGTGTGACGATCGAGACTTGTTCTTTCGCCGTTTCCAAAGCTTGAGACAACCAATCGGAAGCGTCGTCGGAGATCGTGCGGTAGGTGTAGGGGAGTGCAGCTTCCAAACGTCGATCGATATGAGATAACCAGTGTTGCGCCGTGTGCGTTCGTAACTGTTTGATAGCTTGGGTGAGCTGTTGCACTTGTGGCGAAATGAGGCTGCTCTGACTTTCTAACGTTTCCACTCGCCCGGACATTCCGTCTAACTGTTGTTGGATGGGGGCAACAGCGGCGTTAACGGTTTCTTCGGAAACTCGCACGGCCACGCGATCGAGTTCTGTTTTAAGCGCTTCCACGTCAGTCCGCAATCGATCGAGGGAGGTATTGGTATGGTGACTGAGGTTGTAAACCCCCTGACGCACGATGGCAAATGCTTCTTTGATTTTTTCTCGATCGTCTTCCGAGGCTGTTTCCATCGCCACCTGACGCTGTTGGACTTCGAGGAGGGCTTCACTCAGGCGTGTAACACACCGTTCGAGATCGACGATGCGATCGGCAAAGGGGAGGGCTTGTAGAGAGGTTTGAACCGCGTGCAGTTCCGAGCGCAGTTGACTGGTTTGCGCCGTTGTTGCGAGGCTTTGCTGTCGGATTTGCTGGATGCGCCTCGATCGATTGACGATATTCAAAGAGAGGGCAAAAATTGGCGGAACCAGGGCAAATGCCAGTTGTTTGAACACGATCGCCAGCGCTACTCCGCCTCCCGACGCGACAATTGCTGTGGTTTCGGCGATTTCCGTCCAATGTCGCTTTTTACGGCCTTCGTTTTCCACTTGTGGAAAGGGTAAGGGGATAGATTTGGCCATTACGCTGAGAAAGCTCGATTCTCGTGAATTATAGCAAACGGGGCTTCGACGATCGGGTTCAGTTGGGGTTGTGGGGTCGATCGAGAAGTGGAACGTCTCACTGACGGGTCGTGTTGAGAACAAATTTCACTTGCCCCCCACTCAGGCTGAAAACTGGTCAGACACGGACAGCTCGCTCCTTTACATATAATGAGCTGACAAGCACGCGGTAAAGCTGCGAGAATTGGGACTCGATTTTCTGAAACGGTGGAAATATGATCGATTCGATCGCGTCGGCGGGGATTGTAGCGGTTCCATTGCTGCTCTTTTCCGTGTTATCCCTCACCCTCATCGGCGAACGCTGTTATTTTTGGTTTCGGGTGTGGCGACGACAAGATGCGGTGATTCAAAAAGCATTGCGCTTGCTGCAAACGAACGAAGATGCGGCCGTTAAGTTATTGCGAAAAAATACCGATCTCCCGATTCCGCGCATTTTTTTAGAAGCCTTAGAACTCGATCGACCGACTCCGGAAGAGTTTCGCCTCGCCCTTGAAAGTGCTGCCCAAGCCGAACTCCCCGTGCTTCGACGATTTGGAGTCGTCTTCGATTCGATCGTTGCGGTATCTCCGTTGTTGGGATTGCTGGGAACCGTGTTGGGATTGATGACGTCGTTCGCGTCGTTGAAGCTGGGGGATATCGGACAAAGCGATACGGCGAACGTGACGGGTGGTATTAGCGAGGCGTTGTCGTCAACGGTTTTGGGGTTGGTGGTGGCGATCGTGACGCTGTTGTTTTCCAATGGGTTTCGCAGTTTTTACCGTCGCCAAGCGGCTTTGATTCGCGAGTACGGCGGACGACTCGAATTAATTCACCGTCGATCGAGCTAAACACTCTGTCAACTTCAGTTTCTCCAAAATCCGTTTTTTGGGGAAGTCTATCTCATTCAATCTCCCTGGTGTAGTTATGGGCCGACTACCGATTGAGACCCCCAGAGCAAAGGGTGCATCTCAATTTCGTAGAATGACCCCTCCACCTTCGGCACCTCCCCTTAGCCAGGGGAGGAGGGGTGGGGTTGCGATCGCAAAAGTGAGATGCACCCAGAGCAAAAGGATCGAGATCGAGATCGATCGAGTTATATTTCTCTTGCGTTTCAAGAGATCGAAAAAAGTCAAAGCGATCCGAAAAACTGACCTTGTATAGGAAAAAAACCTGATTCCATCTCACTTTTATATATTCACAAACCCAACAGTTTGTCAAGTTCTTTCAGGGAAATCACCAGAAAAGTACTCAATATTTTTAAATATTTATACTTGTTGCATGACAGAGATGTACCCCTTTCCATATCTGTTAAAATAGAGTCCTCTGTAAGATTTTATGAATATTTTGTGGTCTTCTGAGTTTGAGGTTATAAGCTGATTTTATACCCGGCCAAAACCCTTGCTATAGGGGCGAACGGCCGTTCGCCCTACCCAAATCTTGGCGTTACGCGGGAATCTAATTCGTCTCGACTTCAGACGAATTTTGTAGCCCGAAGGACACACCCTACGCCTCTACAGAGCAACGGTACGATCGAATAAAAAACATTTACCAACTATCAACCACTCCACTGCTCACGATTCACTGCCCACTTTCCCACTGCTCACTTTCCCACTGCTCACTGCTCACTGCTCACTGCTCACTGCTCACTGCTCACTTTCCCACTGCTCACTGCTCACTGCTCACTGCTCACTTTCCCACTGCTCACTGCTCACTTTCCCACTGCTCACTTTCCCACTGCTCACTGCTCACTGCTCACTGCTCACTGCTCACTGCTCACTGCTCACTGCTCACTGCTCACTGCTCACTGTAAAAGCGGTGCCAGAGTGACGTGTTCGTCGATCAGCTCAGCCAAATCGTCGATTAACGTTTCCCGTTGGTCTCGATAATTCGGAATTCCCGTCGGTAGCGCCTTGAGACCCCGCTGTTGGCGCAAGCGATTCAACCACGCACGTCGCCAAGGACCGCTATCAAAAATTCCGTGGAGGTACGTTCCCCAAACTGATTCCAAAGCATCCACGACCCCAAGACTTTCATCGTCAAACAGCGGTTGAAAATTTCCCGGTTCTAGCATCTGCGTGCGTCCGCGATGAACCTCGTACCCAACGACGTGTAATCCTGCTTGGGGATGCGTCGATGTTACCGAACGCTGGCGCACGATTTTATTAGTAGTAATCACCGTTTTCATCGGAACGATCGAAAGTCCTTTATAACGACCTTCAACCCCTTCAACCCCTTCCGGATCGGCGATAACCTGCCCGAGGAGTTGAAATCCACCTGCAATCCCCAACACCGTCCCACCCGCAGCCAGATAATCTTGGATTTCCTTTGCCATCCCAGTTTCTTCTAACACCAGTAGATCGGCAATGGTCGATCGAGTCCCCGGTAAAATCACCGCATCGGGATAGCCGATCGATCGTTTTGGCGAAACGTACTTCACCTTCACGCTCGGTTCCACTTCCAACGGATCGAAATCTGAAAAATTCGTCATCCGAGGAAGCCGAATCACCGCCACCGTCACTTCACTGTTCGACGTTTCCTTCCGTCGTTTGAGCAAGTTCAGCGTTCCGCGATTCGAGCAAGCAACCTCGCTCCAAGGAATAACCCCTAAAACCGGAATCCCCGTTCGATCTTCCAACCAATCGATCCCGGGCTGCAACAGCGGTCTCGGTCCGCGCCATTTGTTGACGACAATGCCGCGAATCAGAGATCGTTCCATCGGTTCGAGCAGTTCCAAAGTCCCCACCACCTGCGCGAGCGCTCCCCCCCGCTCGATATCGACAACCAATAGCGTTGGCGAATTGAGATAGCGAGCGACGCGCATATTCGAGAGATCGTAGGGCTTGAGGTGAATCTCTGCTGTACTACCTGCACCTTCACACAAGATGGCATCGAATTCTGCGGTCAGTTGGTCGAGACACTCGCGCACCACAGCCCAACCCTCTTCCGTCGCCCACTCGCAAAACTCTGCCATTCCTAGCGTTTCCGTCGGCCGCCCTTTGATAATGGGTTTAACCGCCTTATCGCCTTTCGGCTTGAGTAAAATTGGATTCATTTCCACCGCCGGAGAAATACCTGCTGCCCAAGCTTGCAACGCTTGGGAGTAGCTCATCTCACCGCCGATTTCCGTTAAATAAGACTTTAAACCGACGCTCGCTCCCTTAAACGGCGTGATACGTACCCCTTGACGTGCCAGCAAGCGACAAATTGCGGTCGTCAGTACTGATTTCCCTGCGTGTGACGTCGTCCCCACGACCGTAATCGCTTTCATATTGGCGGTCTACCCTTCAAGAGTTCGCTTGCGAGATCGAAGCGCTTGCATCACGAGTTAGCGTCGGTCTTCGCTCAATATCTTACACGCGATTTTTGGGCGTGTCAGGCAAAAGGGAGTTTTCGAGCTTCAGGAAAGGTATGGCAGCGAGGAAGCAGGTGGAACGCAATTCCTCCCTTCTGGAGGAACAAGCCTTTATGCTTGCCTACCCTTGAGAGAGGGTCTGTAAACGACAGCCACAAATCGAGAAAGCAGTCAAGAGCGCTGATTCTCGTTGAGGGACTATTGCATAAGACGAAGGATCGTCACATCAATAAAACCTTCATAGTTTTCCAGTAATCCACAAATTTCGGTATAATTTTCCAGCCGTTTTGCGCCAGGAAAATGTCTGTTCGATAATCCAACGCTGCGACTCAACCCGAAGTTCGTCTGCCAGCTTTTGTTGTTCGCAGCTAAATCGCTTTGGCGACGGTTAACCTTGTTGTTGTCCCCAATGTCTCGTTCTCTCTTCTTTTTTTAACTACCATGGGTTGGCTGTCCGTCTTATATATAATTTTTGTATATATTGAAAAAAACTAGAAATATTGCCTGTCTTAGTGCTTTGCGAACATGAAACCTGAAACCTGGTTTAGTCAAACCAATCCATACGAGCTTTTTGCAGAACCCCAAATACAAAGTAATCTATTGCAAAAGCTAAAAAACACTGGAAACATTTTATTTGTGGGAGAACGATCGAGCCTCAACGTTCTAGAACGATATTTAACAACCAGTGTTTACCCTAATAGTTATATTTGGGAAAGCCAGCTAGAGGATTTTTTAGAGTCTTGCAATCTGAGTTTTGGATATGAAGCTGTTGCGATTGCATCTGTTAAAGACGAACACGCGCTGTTCGATCGAGTCTCCGATCTACTGATATCTAAAGAAATTCAGATTCCCGTTCTTAAATTATTTTCAGATATATTTGTGAATTCCATGACGGGAAGAGAACTTTTGACGCGATCTGACTGCGAATTTACACCGCCTAAACTGGCCTATGCGATCGTTTCAACGCCAAGATGTGGAACAACGTTACTCTGCAGCCTATTAGAGTCAACTGGCGTAGCCGGTTATCCCAAAGAACACCTACAACGTCCCAGTCAGCTTTTGACTCTGCAATGTCGATTAGATTGGGTTCGATATATTCAAATGTTAATGACACACAATACAACACCTAATGGTGTTTTTGGAACTAAGATTATCTCTCATTTTTTGCAAGAACATCAAAAATCCGAATATAAAACAGGTTCTCTTTGAAAAAAAATCAAGTTTGTTAGAGTTTCTAGAAAAGATAAGCTCGCACAAGCGATCTCTTATTTTTTGGCAAACAAAACAAATATATGGAATATTTTTTCGCAAGACAATATACAAAACTATACCAAACTTTTGTCAAATATAAATATAGAAGAATCGGATATCGATCGGATTCATGAAATGTATTGTTCGTTAATAGAACAAGAAGAGTTTATAGATCGGTTTTGCAAAAAAGAGGATATACAGGCTTTACAAATTGACTATGAAGATTTAGCTGCAAACATAAAACATTATGCTAATATAGTGGCAGAATATATTGGGCTACCTAACATAAATTCCTTAGACTTTAGTACAGTCAAAGTCCAAAAACTTGCCTCTCCATTGTCTGACAAAACTTGCAGACTCTATAGAAAAAATACGATAGTGTAGAAATAGAGATGGAACAAAACAACCAAAGTCAGGTTTATAAAATTTGGGACAAACTGAGACAGTTGCGTTCTGACTTCGAGCAGTCTCAAATGGAGTCACAGCAGAGTCAAAGCGAAATCGAACAATTAAAACGCGATTTAGAAGAAGCTAGGAAAAATGCTCAAGAGACATCTGTTCAACTCCAACAGACCCAGAAGAAGTTAGAAGAATCTCAAACTCAACTCCAGCAAAGTCGGGAGAAATCGCAAAAGCGTCTATCGCAGCTACACCAAACTCAGGAAGAGTTAGAACAATATCACTTGCAACTTCAACCGACCCAGAAGAAGTTAGAAGAATCGCGAACTCAACTCCAGCAAAGTCGGGAGGAAGTACAGAAGCTTAAGTCTCACTTGTCCCAAGCTCAGGAAGAACTGGTACAATTATCACTGAAGTTAAAGGAAGTACAAGAAGAGCGAAATTGGTTACAAGCGCAAAATCAAGCCTGGATACAGACGGCACAGGATGCACAAGCTCAGTTACAAGAAGATAAGTATTATCTCGAGTCTCAAGTACAAGCCTGGATGCAAGCAGCACAACAATCTCAGGGTCAGTTAAAGTGATTCCAGACACGAACCGTCGTCAAAGTCATCCAATTATCGAGTCACCAGCATTAAACCAGTATGGCCAGGATTTTTTTAGAGGGTTCACCCAACAACATGAGCCATAACTGCCCTCGAAATTCTCAGCATATAGTTAACCAATCTTCAAGCTTTTCCCATCCGAGATACCAAACCAATTGGGGAAAGTTTGCTGTATGGAAACCGGAATGGGATCGTCACGATATTATTCATACGTTTAAAATGATTCTATGTACAGATAAGCCTTGGATTGTCACCTCAGAAGCCAATTTGCCCAGCCTAGAAGGCTATACTAAGTCTCAAGCCATAGAAATAGCCAGAAATTTATTATTAGAAAGCAATTGTAAAAAAGTTATAGCTGTTTCCATACATGCCAAAAAAAGTATATTAGATTTTCATAAAAATTGACAGGAAATTTCCGAACTCTCAAAAAAGATCGAAGTTATTTATCCCAATACTAAAATTAGAAACAACAATTATAAGGATATGTCGTCTATAGAAGATCTAAATATAGCTTTTGTAGGAAATGATTGGTTTCGCAAAGGTGGAATTGTTATTTTAAGAGTCGCTCAAATAGCAAAACGTATTGGATTACCGATCGAAATACATTTAGTCTCTCATCAAAGTCATGGTTATTGGTCGACACACCCCAACAAAAAACGATCCGCAAGCGACCTAAAACTACTAGAACTAGATAATGTGAAATTTTATGGAGGTATCCCCAACCCTCAAGTCATCGATTTATTAGAAAAAGTTGATTTTCAAGTCTTGGCTTCTCTTGCCGATCATTCTGCTTACAGTATTTTAGAAGGATTTTCAGTAGGAACTCCTGCAATTGCTACAAATGTTGGCGCTATTCCTGAATACAATTTAAATGGAAAAGCAGGTAAAAAAACAGAATATTTATTGGATTTGCCACTTGCCCCGAATAGACAATGGAAAGAAATTGATTATCCCAATAAAAATAGCGATGAATATTGGCAGATGTTGGACAGTGTTTATACTAAACTAGCTCAGAAAGTCATAGAAATTTTAGGAAATTTTTGGGAAAATTCAAACCGACGGGAACGGTACAAGCAGCTTAGCTCTGGTGCTATATCTCAGGTCAAAAAACATCACGATTCAGATAAAATAGATCGACAGCTTGATACTCTTTATTCAAGCTGTCTTTGTCCGTAATTTTGCAATCGTAAAACAACTTGAAAGTAAGGCGATTAATTCTAAAGTCAGTGTTGTTATACCTACTTATAACTGCGATCGATACATTGCAGAAGCCATAGAGAGTGTTCTCCACCAGACCTATACTAACTACGAAATTCTCGTTGTTGATGATGGTTCTACAGATAAAACACGCCAGTCCTTAGAACCTTATATCGGTAAAATCTGTTATATTTACCAAGAAAATCAAGGCGTTTCGGCAGCTCGAAATCGTGGAATTAAAGAAGCCAAGGGAGAGTTTATTGCTTTTCTAGATGCTGACGATTATTTCTTATTACCTAGCAAGCTAGCCGACCAAGTCGCTTGTTTTAAACAGTATCCTAAATTAGGAATTGTTCATAGTGGTTGGAAGAAAGTCAACCACTATGGTGAAGCAATTCTAGATATCGAACGATGGTATGACTCGCCGACACTAGATCTGAAAACTTGGGTCAGCCAGCAACCTGCTCTTCCCAGCGCCATGATGTTTCGGAAAGAGTGGTTAGAGCGTGTTGGTGATTTCGATGTAAACTTAACTCATTTAGAAGATGTAGATTTGGCAATCCGTCTTGCTTTTGAAGGATGTCAAGCTACATGGCTGAAAAAGATAACTGTTGCCTATCGCCAGCATGATAATAGTGCGGTGGCTCAAGGTACAGTTCAACAAGCCAAATCTACTATTTTAGTACTAAACAAAGTATTTTCTCGCCTCGATTTACCCAAAGATCTTCGTCAAATCGAAAATTCAGTACGAATAGGAAATTTATCTTGGGTTGCTTTTTGTTTATATAAAAACCAACAGTTTGATGCGATGGCAGACTACTTAAAACAATCTTTAAACTACATCGATCGAAAAAACAAAAATATAGTATTATTATGGATTGAAATGTTTAATACATTTTCAAGAAACTTTTACGGTCAATTTTTAGAAATTCACGAAATAACTGTGTTGCCACAGTGGAAAAAATTAATTGCTGATGTGTTAAATTTTCAGCCAAGAAATGATATATATAGAATCAATAGTTTGAATAAAGACAACAAAAACGACTTAGAAGAAATCAAATCAATCTCAAATATACTAGCCCAAAATACTACCATATTTCACTATCCTCAAAAGTTAAAATTTAATCTATCTTTATTGAGTAATTTTGGCGAGCATCGATCGGGTTGGTCGTATGCTATTAACAGCTTAAAGTGTCTGCAAAATGACTCAGGAATATTAGTAGAACCTTTTGTAGAAAATGACTTTTGCTGGTGGCTAAAAAAACCTTTTAAGAAACCATGGATTGGTTTTGTACATAATCCCCAAAATATGCCGAAATGGTTCAAATACAATCAATCTCCTCAAGCTTTATTTTCTTCTAAGCTTTGGAAAGAAAGCTTGGAATCTTGCAAAGGGTTATTTTGCTTGTCTCAGTACCATAAGTTATGGCTACAAGAACAGATGGGATTTGATATTCCAATTGCAAGTTTAATACATCCTACGGAAACTCCAAATATTAAGTTTTCTATGCAAAGATTTTTGGCAAACTGCGATCGAAAAATTGTGCAGGTAGGATGGTGGCTGAGAAAACTGCATTCGATTTACTATTTGCCTGTCAACCGTTTAAGAAAATCCATGCTTAAACTTAATAAATACTATATTAATGAAATGTTTGAAATGGAGCGCAAAGAGTTTAACATTAGACCGAATCTAAATGATGTAGAAATTATCGATCGTCTTCCCGAGGCAGAGTATGACGAACTACTTTCTAAAAATATTGTGTACTTGGATTTGTATGATAGTAGTGCCAATAACGCAATTATTGAGTGTATTGTGAGAAACACACCTGTTTTAGTTAATCCACTTCCGGCAGTCATAGAATATCTAGGAAAAGATTATCCACTTTACTTCAACAGTCATAATGAGGCGGCTAGAAAAGCTGAAGACTTTTCTTTGATTCAAGAAACACACGAATATTTGAAGTCACATCCGATTAAAGAAAAACTAACAGCAGAATATTTTCTAAAATCTTTTGCTGAATCCAAAATTTATCAAAACTTAACTGTCTAGTTTATTCAGCTTGGCTGCGTTGTTTGGCTAAAACAGATTCTAACTTCTGATGAAAAATAGGATATCCTGGATTAATGTCAATGGCACGACGGTAAGCAGAAATGGATTCTTCTAAATCGCCTTGCTTTTCTAAAACCTCTGCCAGATTATAGTAAGACCAAGCTGATTTGGGATTAATGTCGATGGCACGATGGTAGACAGCAATCGCTTCTTCTAGACGACCCTATTGAGTGAAGACCTCTCCTAAGTTATGGTAAGAAGCATAAAAAGTAGGGTTTTGTTCTATAGCTTTTCGGTAAGCAGAAATAGCTTCCTCTAATTTATCCTGTTTTTGAAGTTGATTCCCTAGTTTTAAATAACTTTGTATTGAACTGCTTCTTTTCCAGCTATACCCTAGCTTTTCTAAAGCGTCTGGAAATAGTTCCTCAAATATTTGAATGTGTTCGCTTGTGAAGTAGTTTTCCCAATCTCCTGAAATCCCCTTGCGAAAATGACTTTTTCGATTTTCTTGTCCAGATTGACGTTTAGCAAGTTTCTTAAACGAACACTGACGTACAATTTCTAAAGCTTCAAGAACTTGAGCTTCAGTTAAACCGTAGTGCAAGAAAATTTTTTTGAATTCAGTCTCTTCATTTTTTATCAAATCTTCATAGCGCACTTCAATCACGTTTGGGTTAGAATAATCCCAAGCCAACATATTCTGAATTGTTGACTTGGTACGGTTCTTCATTTCAAAAATAATGCCTTCGCCCTGAGACAAAGAATTTAAAACTTCTTGATAACTTCTATTATTATATTTTTCTTGAGGTTGACAACACCATTTTTCTTTACACTAAAGATGATAAAAGTATCCGGAAACTACAATATCTCGAGGATCTCTAATAATATGAGAACCCCGATAAGGACGATGGAGTTTTGCAAAATTTACTTTACTGTGATATTGCAGGAAGATGTCTGTATATTTCTCAAGTTCATCTTGCAGACAAGACTGAAATTTTAATCCCAAGTTTTTAGCAAGTTTCTCTAAAATTAATTTAAACCAAACTGTCCCAACTTTGTGATCGCAGCAGTGAATAATGAGTTTATTGTGAGTTTGATAATTCATGTTGTTTTTGATATCTCAATATAGTAAATAGTAGCCTGATTCATTCTATAACTAAAATCGATCGCTATATATTTACGAGGTTTAAATATAAAAAAACTCTATGTTTTTGCATAATAATGATTGGCTAAGCGTTCTTGAAGTTGATTATGAGTAGCCGCAGAATCAGGTTTTAGTTCAATAGCACGGCGGTAGGCTACTATCGCTTCTTCTAGACGACCTTGTTGACTTAAAACTTCTCCTAAATTATGGTGAGAGACGTAAAAGTTTGGGGTATGCTTTATAGAACATTGGTAAGCGGCGATCGCTTCGTTTAGTTTTTCTTCTCGCCATAGCTTATTTCCAAAACTAAAGTAAGTTTGCGTTGTTTGGTTAAACAAATAGCCTATTTCTTCACAGCCTAACTCTTTCTCGACTTGAAAAATATTCGGAATTAGCTGATAGGTTTTCTCTGAGTTTAATTTTCGATTTTCGGGATTTAAAAGACTTTTGACCCGATCTATTTCATTCTCTTGCTTAAGCTCATCTAATCCGAGATAAGTAAAAAATTTGATTGACTTTACTAACTTTTTGAGCTACAGGTAAATCTAGATCGTAAAAATCTTCATACTTAAGCTCGAAAAAACTTTGATTGTGATTCTGTAGTAAGGACTTATAATGGCTGACTCTTTTCTGATGATATAATATGTTGTTTCTTAATTGTCAACTAAATGATAGCTCGTTGCTTTGACTTTTTCCTTGTCTGTACCCCATACTTGTGATGTCTTAGAAATAAAACGAGAAATCCCTTGTTTTAATATATTTTTTCTATATAAAAAAACAACTTTATATCCACAGTTTAATAACAAATATCTGTTCATTTCAGAAGGGAGAAAATTATCAAGGTGTTTGATTACATTAGAATTTTGACGTATGTCTTCTAAGACTTTTTGTAAAACCGAAATTGGATAGTTAGCCGTCCAGTGCCACCCTTTTCTAGTTTGTTTTGATTCTAAATCTTGAAGTTCAGAGGAATTTAAGTATTTTCGATCGAGCGAAATACCTGCTTTTCCTGGGTTAAAAGGTTCATGACAACATTTAAGCTTTGGATGCACGGATAAGAGTTGCTGTAAGGTTGTACTTCCTGTCCTAGCTTGAGCAAAAATTTTAAATTTTAAATCCCGATCGAACGCCATTGTTTTTTCAAAAAATAGAGAAGACTAAAACGGGTGAATATCAATTTCGGAGAAAGACCCTTCCGCCTTCGGCACCTCCCCTTAGCTAGGGGAGGATGGGTGGGGTTCCGATTGCAAAAGTTGAGATGCACCCACTAAAATCTAGCTAATTTAATGTCAACTTCGCTGCTAAAGCACTTGAAAACCAAGCTCGATCGCTTGTTGATAAGCTTGCGTTGCCTCTACAATTTTATGTTGTCTGGCCAGGACATCACCTAATTTCTTATAGACTATACCATCCTTTGTTCCAAGTCGAACGGCTTCTTGGTAAGCCGCCAGTGCTGCCTGCCAAGATTTGCGTTTTACGAACACATCTCCGAGGTAGTAGAACGATTTCGCTGAGACAGGAGCGAGTTCAGTGGCTTTGGTATAAGTTTCGATCGCTTCTGAGTATTCTCCTTGCATCTCTAACACCTCTCCAAGCTGGTGATAGTATCGAGCCTCAGCTGGATCGGCTTCAACAGCTTTTCTGTAAAACGAGAGGGCTAAATCCATATCGTGCTGTAACTCAGCCACTTGACCCAGTAAAAACTGGGCTTCAGCTAGATTCGGTTGAATTTGCAAAGCAATTTGATAAAAGGCGATTGCTTCTTCGTACTTTCCTTGTCGGACGAGCTCCTGTCCTAACTTAAGGTAAAGCTCGGGATTGTTCCGTTGAACTTCAATCGCTCGATGGTAAAGCTCTAGGCTGTCGGGATGCTCCTCTATTTCCTGATTGTAATACTCAGCGATTTCAGCGACATCGGATTGAATTCTCTGTTGCAACACCTCGATTAACTGGTGTCGTATCCAGGTTTGATGGGGCATCAGTTGAAAAGAACGGCGATAGGCGATCGCTGCCTCTTCCCACTGTTGCTGATGAGCTAACGCTTCGGCAAAGTGATAGTGCGACCAACCGTGATGGGGGTTGAGTTGGATAAATTTACGATAGGTAGTTGCTGCTTCGTCCCATCGTTCCAACTTAAGCAGTGCGTCTCCGAGGTTGTTGTAAGACCACGAGAGGTCAGGAGCGAGATCGATCGAGCGTCGATAGGCTTCAACCGCCTCTTCCCATTGCCCGTCTTTGGCTAACTGATTGGCTAAATCCTGTTCCCGTTGTGCGAGTTCGAGTGTTTTCTCGACTTCAGCGTTCTCAAGTTGCTCGATTTGGCAACGAGTTTCCGGGGTGTCGTCTCCGAGAGCGATCGAGCGTCGATAGCACTCTAACGCTTCCGTCTGCTTTTCGTACGATCGCAGAACTTCTCCTAAATTGTGCCAAGCCTTCGCGCAACCTGAATCCCGATCGATCGCCCGTCGATAAGCGTGTTCCGCCTTCTCCAAATCTCCCAACTTCACCCAGCGGTTGCCCAACGTCAAATGCTCCGCCACCGTCGCCCACTCCGGTTCGATGTCTAATGCCCGATGCCAGCACTCCACCGCTCGCGCCTCGTCGCCCACTTTCTCCCAAACCTTGGCCAAATTCCGATACGCCCCCGCAAACTCTGGTTCCAACCGTAACGCCCGACGAAACGCCGCGATCGATCTTTCCCACTGTTGCCGCTGCGCGTACAAACTGCCCAAATTCGCATAGACTTCCGCAAACTTCGGCTGCAAACGCAACG
>LWRO01000021.1 GCA_001657325.1 Geitlerinema sp. BBD 1991-9
CCACGGGTGGTGCTTCTCGGGGCGATGTAGACTTCCAAGCTCCCGACGCGGAATCCCCACGCCAAACCACGGGTGGTGCTTCTCGGGGCGAGGTCGAGTTTACCTCTCCCGACACGGAGTCGCCTCAACAAACCACGGGTGGTGCTTCTCGGGGTGAAGTCGAGTTTGCCTCTCCCGACACGGAGTCGCCTCAACAAACCGAAGGCGGTGCAGCAAGAGGAGATGTTGAGTTTGCCTCTCCCAGCTCAGAGTCGCCTCAACAAACCGAAGGCGGTGCGTCACGGCGTTCCGTTCCCTTCATGAAGCCCTTAATTCCCCCGAGCAACTACGGACGCACGATCGCCTCACATCCATCTTTCTTTGTCTACGTTCCCGAAGCGGGTGTGACGCAGGCTTTTTTGAGCGTGCAAACTGAAACCGGCAACCTGCACTATCAATCTTTCGTAAGTGTTTCAGGCCATCAGGGCGTCATGCGCTTTTCGCTACCCGAAGACGCGCCCGCACTCGAAATCGGCCGAGACTATCAATGGCACGTCGTTCTCCTCCCCAACGGCATATTGCGGCCGGATAGCCCCCGCGTTTCCGGATGGGTCGAACGGGTCGAAGATGACGGTTTAGCGGTGAGTGGCGATTTGTCGCTGCAACTGGCAGACACCTACGGACGCAACGGTCTTTGGTACGATGCCTTAACGACGATTGCCGACCTATGGGAAGCTCAACCGCACGACGATACAATGGCTGTAGAGTGGCATGACTTTCTCGCCCAGGGAGGACTTGAAGAGATCTCAACTCAGCCGCTTGTAGATTGACGTTGAGGTCAGGTCGATCGCTTCCGGCAAATGGAGTTCTATCGATAGTGTGGCATCGATTCAAACGCTCTCTTAGAACCTGGCAAGCTGTAGTGACAGCCATTTCATCTGGTACGGCAGCCTTTTGCTGTGCGAGTGCGAGTTGGGGTTGGTTTGAAATCTTGGAATCTGCCACGATCGATCGACTCTTCAGCCTGCGTCCCCAAGAGTCTCGAGATCCCAGCATTCTCATCGTTACCATTGGCGAGTCCGACATTACTGCGATTGGCGAGTGGCCGTTGCCCGATGCCGTCCTAGCCGAACTGCTCGAGAAAATTTCCAGTCAACAACCGAGCGAGATCGGTTTAGATATTTACCGCGACCTTCCCGAACCCCCCGGTCACGAAGATCTCGTCCGGGTTATGAAAGAAACAGAGAATCTCTTCGGCGTTCAAAAAGCCTTCGGTGGTGGGAAAGTCGCACCGCCCCCAGCTCTCGCCGAGGTCAATCGCGTCGGGTTAGCCGATCTGCCCACTGACAGCGACGGGAAAGTCCGTCGTGCGATTTTGATCGCACCGATTGACGGAGGAGCTGTGCAAAAGCAAGGCTTGGCAACGCTGCTCGCCCTGCACTATCTCGAAAGAAAAGGCATCGAACTCGAAGTTGTCGATGCTGAAAAATACATCTACGGTCTCGGCCGCGCTCAGTTCGTCCGGCTCGACGAAAACGAAGCTGGATATTTCGGAACAGACTTTGGCGGCTATCAAATTTTTCTCAACTATCGCGGTGCGAGCGGTAGTTTCGAGACTGTATCGGTTATCGACGTTCTCGAGGATCGCGTTCCTCCCGATTTGATGAACGATCGAATCGTGTTAATCGGTTCGATCGCCGACAGTACCAACGACTTTTTTTATACTCCCTACTCTCGCAACGCCCTCGAAACGGACGTACAAGCCAAAATGAGCGGTGTCGAGATTCACGCTCACATCGTCAGTCAAATTGTTCGGGCGTCGATCGACGGGCGACCTCTCATTCGTTTGTGGACGCGCCAGCAAGAATGGCTGTGGGTGTGGGTGTGGTCGATGGCGAGCGCGTTCGCCACGTGGAACCTGCTACCGACAAAATTCTGTCGCAACAACATCTTCTTCATCGGCACGATTTCGATCGTTGTCGCGGGAAGCGTCGTTTTAGCGGCCGTTGGCTATACCGCCTTTTATTTGGGTTGGATCGTTCCATCGGTTTCAGCGGTTCTCGCCTTTGGGATCTCTGCTATCCTCACCACGAACTATTACAACCAGTGGCAACTGCGCCGAGCGAACGATCGACTGCGGGAATACTCGGCAGGCCTCGAGGTGAAAGTCCAAGAGCGGACGCAAGAACTCCAATCCGCCAAACAAGCAGCCGATGTCGCCAACCACGCTAAAAGCGAATTTCTCGCCAACATGAGCCACGAGCTGCGAACGCCCCTCAACGGCATTCTCGGCTACGCACAAATCATGAACAACTCTCGCGATCTCAACGAACAGCGTCAAGGCGTAACGGTCATTCATCAATGCGGCTCGTACCTCCTCTCGCTCATCAACGATATCCTCGACCTGTCCAAAATCGAGGCGCGGAAAATGGAACTCAATCTCGGCGAGTTGCACTTTCCTGCCTTTCTAGTTGGCGTTGTTGAAATTTGTCAGATCAAAGCCCGAGATAAAGATCTTACCTTCGAGTACCAACACGATTCGGATTTACCAGAGCTCGTTCGAGTTGATGAAAAACGTCTCCGACAAGTCCTGATCAACTTATTGGGGAACGCGATTAAGTACACCAAGCAGGGTAGCGTGACGTTTTGCGTCGAAATTCTCGATCGCGTGGAGACAGATGACGAGAAAACCGCCACGGTACGGTTTCAAATCGAAGATACTGGCATCGGGATGACACCCGAACAACTCAATAAAATTTTCTTACCCTTCGAGCAAGTCAAAGAAGCGACTAAACTCGCCCAAGGAACCGGTCTCGGACTCGCGATCGCGCAAAAAATCGTCAAGTTGATGGAGGGAGAAATTCAGGTTAAAAGTACTCTCGGCGAGGGCAGTATTTTCGGGTTCGATCTGACCCTGCCCGTCCTCCAGAAAGCGAGTGCAAAAACCATCGATCTCAAAGCTGAGGTCAGTGAAATTACGGGATACAGGGGCGGGATGAAAACGATTTTATCGATCGACGATCGAGCAGACAACCGAGACGTAATCTCGGCTCTACTCACCCCCCTAGGCTTTAAGATTATCGAAGCACAAGATGGCGAAGAGGGTTTTGAGAAAGCCAAGGCGACGCACCCGGATTTAATTCTCACCGATTTAGTCATGCCCGTGACAGACGGTTGGGAGCTGACACGAAAGATTCGCCAATGCTCCGACTTACAAAACGTTCCCGTTCTCGCCACCTCCGCCCGCGTCTTTGAAGTCGATCTCGCTCGCAGTTTAGAAGCCGGAGCCAACGACTTTATTCCGAAACCCCTTCGAGCTGAAGATCTCCTCACCAAACTCCAAGCTCACCTCGATATCGACTGGGTGTATGCCGTTCGAGAAACGCCTGAAGAGATAGACTCGATCGAGGATATCGATCCGGAGAGTCTCGATCCGGCACTCATTCCCCAAGAGGATCTCGAAACTTTACTCCACCTCGCACGGCGAGGATATTTACGGGGTATCGTCAAACACGTAATCCAACTCGAAACCGCAAATCCACAGCTGGCTCCCCTGACCCAAGAACTCCAAAAACTTGCCAAACAGTTTCAAGAGAAAACGATTCTCGAACTCCTTCAAAAGTATGCTGAGATGAAGGAATGATGAGGGGATGGGGGGGATGAGATAGCATTGAATTGTAAATCGTCAATTCCTTCAACCCTCAATCAATAACGTCTGGCGCTTCCACCGCTTCTGGAAAGAGTTCGGCAAACCCAGCTTCTCTAACTTGCGGCGGATCGTTCGCCCAATTCCAAAGACTTTCGTAAAAGAAAAACGACATTCCCGAAAAACCGCGATCTCGAACGTTACGAACTTTCTGACGAATCAAATCGAGTTCGATCGGGCGGTTCTTTAACCCCGTTAAAATGGCAATTCCAACTGGAATGTGTCGGCGGGCTGCTTCCACTTCAGGACGCTCTAATTCAGAGATAAAAACGTTCAGATCGTCACGATAGACTTGCAAAACCAACTCTTCAATAAACCCGTTTCGTTCCCAACGTTCCCAATCTTGTAAATAGCGCGAATAGGCAAAATGCTGTGGGTTGGGAGATACCGAAAAAATAATATCGGAGTTCACGGCCTTAACAGCGTGAAACGTCCGTTCGACGAAGTCTGTAATTTTATCCGCACGCCAGCGCACCCACTCGGGATTTGTATAATCTTCTGGCGGATCTGCGCCATCGTGTTCGCTGCGGTACAGTTCGATCGTGTACTCGTCGTAACCGAACTCGACAGGAAGCCCGAGGTGATCGTCGAATTGAATGCCATCGATATCGTAATTCTCGGCGATTTCGAGGATCAAATCGAGAATAAACTGTTGAACCTCGGGGTGAAAGGGGTTCAGCCACACCCGCTCGTGCTCCCCTTCCATAATGGTCTGGGTACTGTCGCGTCGCTGCGTCAACCATTGGGGATTGCGCCGGGCCAATTCTGAATCCGAAGGGGCTTGAAAGCCGAACTCGAACCACGGAATGACGCGCAAGCCGTTTTGGTGTCCGTATTCGACCGCTTCCGACAGCATATCGCGCCGCTGGAGTCCCGGCGTCGGATCGACGCTGCGTCCGATAACGGGTTCGGCAACTGCACTCGGGTAGAGGGTATATCCCCAGTTCCAAACTGTGGGATAGATAGTATTGAAATTGAGGCGTTGCAGTCGATCGAGCGCTTGTCGGAGCTTCGTCCGCGAAAACAGCACGTCGCTGTCAACGTTTGTCAGCCATACACCGCGAATTTCGGGGACGGTGACGCGAACAACGCGATTTGCGGGAATCGAATCGGGAAAGCCATCTCGAGCTAGAATCCGACAGGCCACCGCCGCCACGTCAGCTCGGGTCGCACTGCGATAGGGATATAACCAGGGTAATTCCGATTCCGACGAGGGGTTAGGGGGAACGACGACGAGCTGGCGTTCGGTCATGGCTGCGATCGATTCTTCAATTTCCGTTGGAACGAGCAAAGCGTCGCGATAGGTTCGATCGAGCAATTCTCTGGGGATCTGTGTTGCACGATAGTTTAATCCATCTGCCAGTGCCACCCACATTTCCCAACGTGCGAGATTTCGATCGGGGTGAAACACGACATCGAGAAAACTCTCCCAAAATCCCTGTTGTTCCAGGTTGGCGATCGCCGCAAAGTCAGCGCGTGCGATCGAAACGTCTGTAAAGCGAGTTTCCACCGGGGTTTCCGTTTCTGTGGGAAAAGCTCGATCGAGGATCTGCGCGAATTCGGCACGGGTCACGGGGACGTTGAGGCGTTCGGGCGATGCGTCGAGGATTTCCGTTTCAACGAGATCTTCGACACAAGGTTGTACCCAAGACGATCGAACTTGTGTGTCAGTTTGTGCGACACCCTCGGGTGCGATCGAAATCGCAACGCTCGTTACCCCTACCGATAACCAAAACTTCCAACCCATAGATACACTGTCAACAACCAACGACTCAAAACAGAGAATTCAAAATTCATCGTGAAGCTATAGTCATTCTAAAGGATTCAAGCAGTCTTTGAGATTTTTTGGCAATAAGATTTTGGGTCTATTGGAATTGCGGTGGAATTTGATTGCCTATGATACCAAGACCTTTGTCGGGGCGAACGGCCGTTCGCCCCGACGCCAACGGTTTCGGAATTTCATAAACTCTGCGCGATTCTCGTTCCGAGACGCTTCGCGAACCAACAGATCCGAATTTTTGATGAAATTATTGAGATTATTTAAGATAATTTTATTAATACTTATGGCAAAATTAATCGATCTACAAAATTTCTGCTTTTTTAAAAATTAGACAATAAAAATTTATTGAGTTCACAAAAAAAGTAGAAAAACGAGAATAGCCAAAACCGTTTTTTAGCTTAGCTTTAAAGCCATTCTAAACTCAGTTTGGGGCGAAATTCCGTTGATTATTGATAGCTCGATCGACATTGAATCCACTGAATTTTCACGATTGGGTTGACTGACACCGAGCGTGGAAGACCGCTGTTTTCGAGAAACGGAGATCGATTTCCAGACGACATTTCGCGTGAGGAGCGAACGTTCGATCGTCAGACACGAAAGATTTTCAATTATACCCTTCGATCTGCCAATCGACTTGGTCGTTTGGAGCGATTTCAGATCGATCGAGGCCGTTTCAACAGAACTGAAGCAACGCAGCAACGAGACCGAGTACCGGTCAGCTGTCATATCCCAGAACTCACCTAGCAGCACAATGCTGGTTTCTCGTTTTATTCCGATGGCGATGTCGTTCCAAATATCTGTTGCACCAGAGTTTGAACGGCCAGCAAAAACAACCCCAACGCAGAAAACGCGAAAATGAAGGTGGCCAGAAAGCTCAATCCCATAACGAGCGTTCGGACAGCCGCAGAAATATTTAACGCCGTCACGTTGTCCGTTTGTAAGGGTTTGTCTGCAAAGCTATGTACGATCGAGGTGGTTAATCGATAGAGAAGCAGTGCGATCGAGCCGGAAATAAACGACCCGCTAAAACTGCGGAGAATTGTAGTTTTGTTATCCATTCGTTGGGTTATCCACGTTCGTCATCGAGAGTTCGGGGGCGCTCGGAACCATTTTAAATAACATTTGCTCCAGAGAACATAGAGGATTGAGAGCTTGTAGCGGAAAAACTAGGGTTGAGCAATTGAATTTCTCTCCGCCTGACCTTCCCATCTCCTCACCGCCCCATCTCATCATCTCAATGATCCTCGCTTCTAAACACCCTCAACGGTGCTAATTCCGGTTGAAAAGAATTGGGCAACCCACAAATCGAGGTCTTCGTCAGCCATGGCAGCTTTGACACCATCTCGAACCTGTTGTGCTTGTTCCGCCGTTTCCGTCAAGGCGAATACAGTCGGCCCCGAACCCGACATCATTGCCCCGAGAATCCCCGGTCGAGACATCGCCTCTCGGAGTTTTGCCACTTGAGGAAATTCGGGAAGAACGACTTTTTCAAGATCGTTATAGAGTAGTTCCCCAATTTTCCGGCCGTCGCGGTGACTAATCGCAGATACCATCGGCCCGGCATGGACGTTTTGGCGGCGTTCTTCCCGTTCCACTTCGTCGGTGATGTAAGTGTGCGAGTAGTGTTCGCGGAAGGTTTTGTAAGCCCAAGGCGTTGAAACAGCCAGGTTGCGGAATTTGCCGAGAACGACGTGAAGTCCGTCCATACCCGGAAGTGGGGAAATCGTTTCGCCGCGTCCAGTGGCGAGAGCCGTGCCTCCACTGATACAAAAGGGTATATCCGATCCGATCGAAGCAGACAGCTCTTGTAATTCCGATTGGGTGAGTCCCAGTTTCCAGAGGAGGTTCAACCCCACGAGAACGGCGGCGGCATTCGACGATCCCCCCGCGAGTCCCGCCGCGATGGGAATGTTTTTCTCAATGTGGATTTCCACGCCGCCCAAGTTGGCAAAGGTTTCGGGGAAGCGTTCCGCCATCAGTCGCGCCGCTTGATAGGCGAGATTGGTTCGATCGTTGGGAACGTCGGGGTGGGCACAGCGAACGCGGATGGTATCGGTGGAGATGGAATGAAGATCGATTCGATCGACTAAATCGATACTCTGCATGACCATCGCCAGTTCGTGGAATCCGTCGGGTCGATCGCCGATAATTTCCAGGTGGAGGTTGATTTTAGCAGGCGCGATGAGGGAGCAGCGTTCCATAAAGTAAAGAATCGACAAAAGAATACATAACAACTAGCATCGATCGAGCTATCTTAGGATAAGGTGTTTGGAATATGGCTATGCGTCAACGCTCACTGGCTGCTGTTCTGCTAGCTCTGACGGTCTTCGCCGGCGGTTGTGGGTCACAACCGGAAGAACAAGCCACGCCAGAAGAAACGGAAACTCCCACGGCTGAGGAAGTGCCTGCGGAAGCAGAAACCCCCACGGCTCAACCCTTCGAGACGCCCGTGGTCGAGGAAGAGCCACCTCTGGCCGTTGCACCGAGCGGTCTGATTTCTTCGACGAACCCCCAAGAACGCTCGAGAGAAGTGCAGCGGACACTGGACAACACCAGACAGCAGCAAGGCGATCCGTTTGGCATTTTAGACGTGGAGTTATCTCGTCCTGAGGGGGAAGCACAAGTGGTTGAAACGGGCTTAGCCGGAACAGCCGACGAAGCCGAAGCCGAAGCCGAAGCCGAAGAAGTTGCATCAGCCGGCCCGCCGCTACCGGCTCTTCCTCCTCAAGCCAGCGGCAACTTACCCGAATTCGATCCTGAAAACCTCGAACCGGTTAGCAATCCCGTGCCTCGCTTGCCAGATTTACCACCTGGACTTCCCTTTGATAGAGATGGGGAGGGTTTTAGTCCTCCTGGTGTGCCAATGCCAGATGGTTCGCTTCCTTCTCCTGAAACGAGTTTTCCAGGAGAAACCCCCTCTCTGCCTGAAGAAATCCCGTTTTCACCTCCAGCCCCCACCGCAGATATTGCCAGATCGGTTGAAATTACGGGTGTCATGCAGATCGACGGTGAGATCGTCGTCATCGTCCGAACACCAGACGTACCCTTTGGTCGTTACGTTCGAGTTGGAGATTCAATTGCAAACGGGCGAGTTCGTATTGTAAGAGTGGAACGCTTGCAAGGCGAACCTATTGTCATTTTGGAAGAAAATGGTATTGAAGTGGCTCGAGGTATTGGCGAACCCGGCATTTCTCCACTGGAGCCAGATGGAACGGCTACTTTGGTGGGAAATCGTGGAACCCGAAACCCCTCTAAGCTCGGACGAAGTTAGCTTTCGATCGATGAGTCGTTACGGTCAAAGAGTGTCTAACAGCAAAGATTTAACAACAAGCGTAAGTTGAGGTAAAACGGTGAAGAAAAAATTATCTCTGACGCTTTTAGCCGCTTTGGGCTTGGAGGTTGCTGGAGCGACGATCGCTTCGTCACCGCTACTTGCCCAGGATACAATCCCTATCTGCGAACCGCTTGAGGTTTATCAAACCGGTAGCGGCTTCGTTCAATGTAATTATGACGACGGCTCGAACTACATTGGAACCTTTGAAGACTTTCAGCCGAACGGTCGTGGCATTTACATGATGGCAGATGGGAGTCGGTATGAAGGAGAGTTCCGTAATGGCAAACCGCACGGTCGAGGACGGCTGATTTTAGATAGTGATGCTCGCTACGAAGGAGAGTTTTTAGACGGCGTCCTACAGTCTGGGACGGGCTTTTTTGCAGATGGAAGTCGCTATGAAGGTGGCTTTACAGAAGTCTACCGAGTTGAGACACGAGAACAAGAAGTCACTCGAGAAGAAGAAACAGAAGAGGGAGATACGATCGAATATCAAGATACGGAAGAAATTGAAGAAGATCGCGAAGCCAGCTTTCAGCCACACGGCCGGGGAACGTTTACCTTTGCCAACGGTAACCGCTATGAAGGTGAGTTTTTTGTAGGACAACCCTTTGGCGGAGGCACGTTCTATCACGCAACCGGAACAGTTTGTCAGGGATACTTTTACAATCTCAACTTCGATGGGAGTAACTGTACCTGTCGGTATCCCAACGGTGCGAGCTATCGGGGCGAACTTCGACAGGCGAGACCCCACGGAACTGGAACGATGACGTTGCCAGACGGAACGACGATTTCGGGTGCGTTTCGTGCGGGACAACCCGTTAGCTTTAGTGGATATCAACCTTGAACGCCATTTAAAATTTCCCAAATATCCCTAACGACGAAGCTCCGGTTCGGGACGTTGCCCCGCAACCGGATTTTTTTGGATAGTTTCATTGGATTACGATCGACAGAGGAAGGGTAGGTAGACTAGGCCCACCCTTCGAGTTTTAATGAAGCTGAGAATTAGTGAAACTGAGGATTGTGGCGAATCAAACTCATGAACTCGTGGCGGGTTTTCGGATCTTCCGCAAACACACCCCGCATCGCGCTCGTCGTCGTCCAAGATCCCGGTTTCTGCACGCCACGCATGACCATGCACATGTGGGTGGCTTCGACAACAACAGCTACACCTTCCGGTTGGAGAACCTCTTGCAGTGCGTTCGCAATTTGTCCCGTCAGACGCTCTTGAACCTGCAAGCGGCGGCCGAACATATCGCAGATACGAGCAATTTTCGATAGACCGATGACTTTTCCGTTGGGAATGTACGCGACGTGCGCGTGTCCGATAATCGGTAACATATGGTGTTCGCAGGTGCTAAAGAGGGTAATATCCCGCACTAACACCATTTCGTGGGAATCTTCCGTGAAAATTGCTCCGTTGAGCAGTTCTTCCATCGATTGACGATATCCCGAGGTGAGGAACTGCCACGCTTTGCTCACTCGTTTCGGGGTGTCGAGCAATCCTTCGCGATTCGGGTCTTCTCCAATTTCTGTCAGAAGCTTGCGAACGGCTTGTTCCATTTCGGCATTGGAAACGGATTTTTGACCGTTTTTGCCGTTGCCGTTGCCGTTGCTCTCGAAGTTTTTTTCGAGTTGTTCTGCGCTGATGAATTCAGAAGAGTTGGGTAAAGTCATTACGCTGTCGGTCTATCTATAACGGTGGTTACGAAAGAAACTAGAAATTAGATTCGTTCTCAGTCAAGCGGACAAAAAAACTGCTGGCTGAAATAAGCAGTTAGTTAACTGCTGTTGAATCTGGAAAACATCGGGGTTGCTCCCTGGGAATACGAGCCAAATTTTCGGCAGAGTCAGCCAAAACAGTTGGGCTGCAAAACAGCACTTGCCACAGCGTTCGGTTTGGTGGCAATCCTGATGTTTGTTTCGGGGAAAAATACTGGGTTTGAGAAAAAATTTGTTGGCGAGTCGTTTGGTCGAAAAAATCTGAAATGGGCTGAAGGTTAAGCATCGATCGATCCGAATCGAATAAAGATGTAAATTCGTTCGATCTCGCAGCAGACGACTGGATGCCGTGTTGTTTAACAGATGGTTTTCGAGCTTTCGAGAACTCCACGCTTAGAATCAACCGCAACGGCAGACAAGCCAAACGAGCCTTAAAAATTGTAACACTATTTTGAGACAACTGCGAAAAACTAAAATTATTTTTTAGCTTTTTCGAGAAGGGGGGATCGCGTCGATCGAGCTTTGGAATCTTGAGTTCGATCGATGTCTCGATACTATCTGACCATCTAGTTTTATACTGTCGAGACTGCTCTACCAATCCTCGATCGAAAATTTGTCGATTGTCGATCGAGATTCGTCTTTATCAGCACTCACGAGCGAGCATTTTTCAATACCGATCGCTCGAGTTAAAAAACACCAGAATGCCCACTTGCCGGGAGTTTGAGGCGACTGGTCAAATCTAAATCAATTCATCTCAACATCCGACAAATCGTTGCCAGACAGTAACAACGCCTTTTGTTTCATCAGCTTAAAAATGTTGTAAAACCCATTTGCTCGAGATGGCGTTAAACTCGCACTCAAACCTGTTTCTTCGATAAAATCTGGGCTTAATTTCAAAACTTCATTCGGCGTCAATCCCTGCATACCTTGAATCAAAAACGCTAAAAGACCTTTCGTCAATTGTGCGTCTGAATCGCCCTCGTAAATAATTTTGCCTACGTCGTCCAAGTGAGCGATAACGTAGACTTGCGACACGCAACCTCGAACTTTATTTTCAGGCACTTTTTCTGATTCCGGAAACTCTGGAAGTTTCTTCGCCAACCATAAAAGTTGCTCGTAGCGGCGCTTGGGATCGCTTGCACGCTTAAAGCGCTGGACCATTTTATCGAGAGCAGGAGGTAATGCGTTTGCAGGAGTAGTCATCGTCACCGATCGAAGCCAGTCATAATACTACTATACAGTTTGTAATCTTAGGTTGCCATTCGGTTAAGAAAACCATATCTCGCGATCCCCAATGGTTTCCCTTGGGGCGCGGTTGACACGCCCACCTGTCACTTACACCAAAATCAATTTCGGTTTAACTGTCGTTTCCGAAGAGACGGGACTTGTTGAATCTGTCGCGTACACTTCACAGGAATTGTTCGGACTTTCGTACAATTTCACCTTTTCTAAGTCAACCCCCAACCCCTGTAGCGGCTCGAGCAGTCGATGTCGAATGTAAATCGCAATGTTTTCCGCTGTGGGAACGACTTTCGCAAAATAGGGAATATCTTTATTGAGAAACCGATGGTCGAGGGGTTCGACAACGACGTCCTTCAATACCTGATGTAAGGTTCCCAGTTCGACGACCATTCCCGTTCGAGCGTCGATTTTGCCACGAACGGTAACGTCAAGGTGGTAGTTGTGACCGTGGCCGTGAGGACGGGCGCATTTCCCGTAAATGCCACAGTTCGTATCGTAGTCTAGGTCGGGACGGGCGAGGCGGTGAGCAGCGCTAAAGTGCGTACTGACAGTCAGACTTGCTTCCATAATCGAGATTTCGCTCGGCTGACGATACAAAACTTTACCTATTATCTCATTATTAGTCGGAAGTGGGAATGATTTCGGAAATCACCTTCTCACCTCCTCATTCCCTCATCTGCCGAACTTCCTTTGGACGACAGGGGCTTCCCAAACAGATATAACCGGCCGGTAGATCGCCGAAAACGCTACTCCTGGCACCGACAACCGTATTCGAGCCGATCGTCACCCCCGCTGCAACCAAACAATCCGCCGCCAGCCAAACCCCGTGACCCAAGACAATCGGCTTCGTTATCAAACCAAACGATCGATCGAGTAAATCGTGGCTTCCCGTACAGAGATAGGTGTTCTGAGAAATGACACAGTGTTCGCCGACCGTAATTCGATCGAGACTGTAAAACACCACATCGTCCCCGACCCAACTGTAATCGCCGATTTCCACTTTCCACGGATACGTAAAGCGAGCTGTGGGACGAACGAGGACATCCCGACCGATTTTCGCGCCGAACCGACGCAACAACCAACACCGAAACCCACTCGCAAAATGAGGACTCAACGGAAACGCGATCGACTGAACCAGCCACCACAACAAGACGTACCATCCCGATCGACCGCGATCGAACCACGATTGATCGTAGCGTCGCAAATCGACCCAAGCCGAAGTTTCCGTATCGGGGACATCGGGAGTTGAAGGCGTTCGATCTACAGTCATCGGTTTATCTCAAAATGCTCGATTGCGTAGCGCCGGTATCTTAACCTGCACAGCAGTTTACAATTCCAACGGCCTCGGGCCTAACCGGTTGTCCCCGAGCATCCCGGGAAAAAGACTCAGAAAAATTAAAGATCGCCGCAGTGGAATCCATTTTGCCAATTCTTGGCAAAATATAGAGGTAAGGATCGATAAGAAAAACCCCATCAAACCGAAACCAACAATCCCGAGAATATCGATCGATCGTCATGAACGACCCCCCACATCCCAGTTTTCAAATCCAAATCCAACGCTTACATCGACTGACCGTCATCGCCCGTTGGTTTGTTGTCGTGCTACTGTGGTCGAGCGTTGGCCTCTGGAGTTTGTGGGGGTTGCGAGAAGAAATTCACCTGTGGCGAGAATACTTTACCTGGGTAGCCCTTTGGTATGCCTTTGAATCTCATAAATGGGCAGCATTAGGCTTAGGATTGTGCTTGGGCATGACGTTAGCCGTTCTCGTATGGCAAAGCCGCAATATTCTATGGGGCTTACCTTCCGTCGAGCGTCGCCGTCTCGAACGACAGATTTACCGCATTCACGCCACCGGTTCCAAACATCCCCTCTGGAAATGGGTCGCAACGTTTCCCCCTCGAACACCTTAACACTCCCTTTGCCAGCTAACGGAAATGGAGTTCCCGTGGTCTCGAGCCGGAAACCTCTACAATGGTAAAGATGCCAGCCTAGTCAAGATGCAAGTGTTGTATCTCTCCAACGATCGTGACTAACCGAAGTTCCGAGGGGACAAGTCCTTGCTTCTCGGACTGTTTCAGCTTTCGACGCGCTGCCTATGTTCGGTCCGACTTCTTTTCGTCGCATTCTACTATCGCGAATTTTGCTCCTCAGCGTTCCCGTATTGCTGATCGGACAATACGTGACCTACCGCAAGGCTCGATCGAGTTTGCTCGAAACTGCCCGCCAGAACCTCACGGAAAGCGCCATTCGTAAGGGAAACAGCATTGAAGAAAGTGTCAATGCTCTCAAGGTCAACTTGAAAGCGGCCAGCGAAGCCGCTGTACTCAAATCGGGTTCCCCAAACGCCACAACAGTCTTTTTAAACCAGCTCGTCAAATTCCTCCCCCCGACCGTTCAATGTCTGCAACTGACCGACCTCAACACGAACCTTCCCGTTGCGAGTACCTGCGATCGAGAGATTTTCGAGATTCCCCCCCCCGATTTTTGGTCGTCGTCTAACACAATTTACGTGACCTTGCGCGCTCCCAAGGCATCTTTAACCGGCTCGATCGATCCTAACGAACCCAAAGGCGCGACTTACTTAACGTTTAGCGCTCCAGTCTACACCGAGACCGACGGCGAGGGGAGCGAGCTGCGCTACACCTTGAGCCTGCAATCCGTTCTCTATCAACCCAACGAACCCGAGAGCCGACCGGGTTCTCTCACCGGGGCAACCGTCGTCATCGACTCAGACGGATCGATCCTAGAACATCCCATGACCTCGCGCGTGGGTTTGAGTGTCGATGCGGAAGCGGATGCCAAACGCCTGCGCACCATTATTAACAGTGCCCTGGCTGGCCGCCAAGACTTTCAACATTTATTTTCGTTCTCCCCCGATCGCGAGGAACTCTTAGCCGGTTACACTGCCATTCCTTCGCCCGTCAGTCTGGGAGAAAACAACCGCTGGATCGTCTTAGCCGTCACTCGTCTCGACGATGCACTCGTTGGTCTCGAGCCGATCCGCCAAGTAATGTTAAACCTCGTCCTGGGCTTGTTAGCTGCCAACCTCATCGCTACCTTATACTTGGCGCGAGACTTAGCCCGTCCAGTGGAGCAGTTAGACGAATACGCTCGGAACGTCGAGTGTAACACCGCATCCGATCCCATTCCAGCGAGCTTTTCCATTCAAGAGTTCAACCAACTCTCTAAAGTCCTCAACCACACGATCGAACGCCTGAAATCCTGGGCGCAAGAACTGGAATCGGCGTGGCAAGAATCGAAAGCGGCCAACCAACTTAAAAGCGAGTTTCTAACGACGATCTCTCACGAACTGCGAACGCCCCTCAACGGCATTATCGGCAGTATTCGCTTGGTGCGAGACGGCTTTTGCGATACTGAGGAAGAAGAGCGAGAATTCTTACAACGGGCAGACGATGCTGCCGTTCACCTACTGGACATTATTAACGACATTCTCGATATTTCAAAGATCGAGACGGGAACGCTGGCAATGACGATCGAAACGGTGGAGTTACGGAACATCCTACGCGAAGCGATCGAACTCCAAGCGGCAACGTTGCGCGACAAAGGCTTAGAGCTAATCCTGTTCCCCGAAGGCGAACAACCGATCTGGGTGCGGGCCGATCCCGCCAAGCTCAAACAAGTTGCCCTCAATACGATCGGGAATGCCATCAAATTTACAGAAGCCGGACAGATCTCGATTTCGACGCAGGTTCTCGGGAACGATCCGTCTAACTCATCAGAACCGTCCCCGACGAAACAAGCGGTTGTTAAAATCACCGATACGGGAATCGGCATCGATGCTGAAGATTTCGAGAAGCTCTTCCGTCCGTTCGTGATGCTAGATGGTTCTCGAACCCGACGCTTCGGCGGAACGGGTTTGGGTTTGGCGATTTCTCGGAATTTAATGGAAATGATGGGCGGCTCGATCGAGCTACACAGTGACGGCGTCGGATGTGGTACGACGGTCACGCTAACACTCTTAGCGACTCAGGAAGAACCGCCATCCTCTCAAGCCAACATCGAATCCAAAATCGTCAATAGCGAGCAGTAAGAACCCTCACCCGCCACCACCTCACCTTACTTCCCTGCGAGTTTGTCTAACCGTTCCCGAACTGCCAGTTCGATCGCCGATTTCAGGAAAAATAACGTCCCCAATCCTGACGTGCCAAACGCACAAAAGGCGAGGATCTTATGGGGAATTGACAGAAAAACAGCCCCCGACAACAACGTAAACCCCGTAATACAGGCGTAGACGAGGGTTTTGAGGGTCAGTTGCAACCGTTGGAGTTGTTTTTGGGTTTCGGGAGAGTTGACGCGAATTTGGAAATCTCCCCGTTCGAGACGTTCTTCGAGTTGGCGGATCAGAATTTCGGCGCGACTGGGGCGGTTGAAGCGTTGGGAGACAAACCCCCGGGCTTGACGAGTGAGTTCTCCAAAAATCTGCCCTCGTCCCTGTCGGGTTTCGACGAGTTCTTTAACGAAAGGTTTAGCACAAGTGATAATGCTGTATTGATTGTCAAGCGTGCGAGCGATACCGTCGAGGGTTCCGAGAGCTTTTAAGACGAAGGTCATTTGTGCGGGCAGACGAAACGGTTGCTGCTCGAACATGGCGTAGAGTTCCCGCTTGAGTTCCCGGAATTCTTGAAATTCAACCGGGCGATCTCGAAATCGATCGAGGGCAAATTGGATGAGATTCCGCACGGGGGTCATATCGGACACGTTTTCGACGAGTCCCATAGCAATCAGTGTTTCGAGGACTTCGTCGGTATCTTTTTTTAAAACGGCGAAAAACGTGCGGGTCATTTCCGTCTTGTTTAGGGAGTTGATTTCGGCCATCATGCCGAAATCGTAAAAAATAATGCTGCCGTCGGGCTTAACTGCCATGTTGCCGGGATGGGGATCGGCATGGAAGAAACCGTCGATCAAAAGCTGTTGGAGGTAACAGCCTATTCCCAATATATTGAGTTCTTTAACGTCGATTCCGATCCGTTCTAAGGTTTTTTTGTCATTGATTTTGATTCCGGGAAGGTATTCTAAAGTTAGAACTTTTGCGGTCGTATACTGCCAGTAAATGTGGGGAATTAAAATTTTCTGAGATTCTTCAAAGTTTCCCCGAAATCGATCGGCATTTTGTCCTTCACGAACGTAGTCGATTTCTTGATAAATAAACGTGCGAAATTCTTGATAGATCGATTCGAGATCGTATTTGCGAGTCCAGTGAAACGTTTGCTCGCAAAACATGACCAGTTGATAGAGAACTTGAAAGTCCAGGTTCAACAATTTTTCTAAACCGGGACGCTGAACTTTCACGACGACATCTTCCCCAGTATGAAGCCGTGCCTTGTGAACTTGTCCCAAACTGGCGGCTGCAATGGGCGTTCGATCGAACTCGCGAAACAGACCGTGAATCGAACCTTTCAGTTCGATTTCAACGAGGCTGACGGCTTCTTCAGAATCAAAGGGGGGAACTTTATCTTGCAGTTGGGCTAACGCGCGGATGTATTCGAGGGGGAGCAAGTCCCCGCGCGTCGAAAGGGCTTGTCCGATTTTAATAAACGTCGGCCCGAGGTCGAGCAAGGTGCGAACGAGCCACTGCGCTCGACGTTGGTGTTGGGTGGGGGAGTTTTTACCGCGCAGTCGATCCCATGCTAAGAAAAAAAAGAGTTTTGCTGTTGCTGCAAAAATCTCGATTTGTCGGGCTATTAGCGAATCTTTCGTGCGTTGCCAACGCAGGGGTTTCGGAGCAGCCTTCACTAACATAGGGTCAGATGCAATTGCAGACGCGGCAGGTCGCCGAACACTTGAGGGACGATCGATCGTTTCGCGCCAGCGGGGTCGAGTGTAAAGTTATTTTACACTGAAGGCTACGCCTTAACCTGAGTTCGCCAACCGAGAATGACTCGCGGCTAGTCAGCCTCGAGGGTTGGGAAGCACTCACTTTCGAGTTCGGGGAAATCGAGAACCGTGTCGAAAAACTGAGGCAGCGTGATGCGAAAGCAAGTGTAATTGCCATTTCGATCGTCGAGGGGGTCGCTCGTCACGTCGATCGATCCTTGCAATTGTTGCACGAGACTTTTGGCTAATGCCAATCCCAAACCCGTTCCAGCAACGGCTTGTTTCGTGACACCCGAACCGCGACGGAACTTATCAAAAATATAAGGCAGATCTTCGGGTTCGATCGCTGAGCCGACATTCGCCAGTTCGATCGCGATTCGAGGCGACGACGCACGGCTTGACTCGTGTGCGATGCGACAAACAACCGTCGTTCCGGCAAAAGCGTATTTACCTGCGTTCGTCAGCAACTCCTCGAGAACCCGTTTTAAATTCTCGACATTGCTGTAAAGAGACAGCTCGCTCGAGGGCAATTCCACCGTAACGCTCAGGTCTTTGTGCGCCCAACACTGCTCGAAAGACTCGATCGATTCCCGCAGTAGGTTTGGGAGATCGATCGATGCGATGTGGGGGGTTGGTGGGTCGTTTTCTAGTTCTTGCAGCTTCAGCAAGTCTTCCACCAGTTGCGTTTCCTGGCGACACTGCCGCTCGAGAATGTCCCAATACTTTTGTTGCTGTTCGGGTGAGAGTTCTCCTCGGTGCAGCATACGAATGGCCAGGGTCATACTGGTCAACGGCGTTCGGAGTTCGTGGCTGACGGTGCTGAGAAATTCGTCCTTTTGTTGGTTGAGTTGCCGCAGTTGGTCGATTTGGTGTCGGGTTTGTTCGTACAGTTTAGCTTGGACGTCCAAACTCCGTTGGAGTTGTGCTGTTCGATCGCGAACTAAGTTGTGGACTTGTTGGAGCGTTTGACTTTGCAGGATGGCGTAGCTGAGTTGGGTGCTAACAAACTGGGCGAGTTCCAAATCGTCGACGTTCCAGCAGCGCGGTCGATCGTGTTGCAACACCAGAAACCCGAGTACGGTTCTCTCGCCGTCCGAAGAGCGATGAGGGCTGATGAGGGGAACGACGAGAATCGCGGGAAAGCGATCGACGTCGAAGGCAATTTTGAAGGGGGTTCGGATCGATCGAATATCGTCGATCGCCAGAGCTTGTGGGGCGCGAACGAACGCCTCTCGGCAACAGCCACAATCCGATAGCCAAAAGGATTTGGGGGAATTCGATCGTTGTGGAGACGCAGCTCTCCCCAGACCGTCCCACTCTCCCCACTCAGCAAACCACTGACTGACAACCGTTGCCTTGGCACAGGGTGGTTTTTTCGGGGGAGTCTGGAGCGCCTGTCGAGACGTAGCGTACAGCTGAGGCTCGGTATAGGTCAACAAAATCGCCATCGCTTGGCGCACTTGCCGAGTGTGGGTGAGGGTCGCGACGACGGATTCAGTCAGCGTTTGTAAGTCAGTCGATCGACCGATAGCCTGCGTGAGTCGATCGACCAACAGATTTTTTTGACTGGCAATGTGGTGTTGTTCGCGCAAGTGACGGACGGTTTGGCTTTGGACAACACGATCGATCGCCAGCGAAACGAAATCTGAAACAGTGGCGAGGGTTTCTCGATCTCGCTTCGCCCACGGACGGCAGTGATTTCTCCAGAGTACGACAATGCCGTTCACATAGCCCTGGCAGCTAGTGGCCACGCTCAACAGCGATCGCGCTTGCAGTTGCGCCCAAATTTCTCGACTCGATCGACAGTGGCAGGCCGTTTCGGCATCGGTGGCGTACAGGTCTTCAACAGCAAGCGGTAAACTGTCGGCGACTAAGCGATCGAGGGGATCGAGCGTCCACAGGCGCAGTTGTTGTGACGGATCGAGGGCATCAGCCAGTCGCGTGGGAAACCAGTAGTTTTCTCCCGCTGGCAGATGCATCTGTGGGGGCAGGGCAATGAAACATCCGTCCGCCCCGAAGAAACAGGCCAGATGTTCGGCAGCTTGAGTCAAGATGAGGCTGCAGTCGGTCGTCCGACACGTGAGATGGGCGATATCCCAACCCAGACGAGCGATTCGCTCTGAAGAAGAGCGTAAAGGCGTTCGACTTTCGATCGGGAACGCTCGATTGGAAAATTGAGCCATGGCAGTATCGAGCATGGGAGCTGCACGAACGAAAAGAGGCACTGAACCCGAGCGGTTTGACAGATTGTAAAAAATCTATCCTGTTTACAGCCTAACCCGATCGCAGACTTTAAAGATTCCGTAATTTTTTGGAAAAATTTAAATCTTAATCTTTTGTTTAACTCGGAGACAGATGCTGTTACTATCGAAAATATTTAGCAAACCCCATTTGCAAGCGTTTCGTGAAGGTTTTTGTCTATCACACCCCCGAACTGACTCCCACCGATCCGATGCCTGCTTGTGCGGTGGTCATCGATGTCTTACGCGCGACGACAACGATCTCAGCTGTCCTCGCGTCCGGTGCTGAGGCAGTACAAGCATTTAGCAACATCGATGAATTAATGGCGGTCAGCGATCGATGGCCGTCAGCTAAGCGACTGCGAGCCGGAGAACGCGGCGGCGCTAAGGTGGAAGGTTGCGATTTTGGCAACTCTCCCCTAGAGTACACTCCCGAACGGGTCAAGGACTGCCGGTTGTTCCTGAGTACGACGAACGGGACGCGGGCGTTGCAACGGGTTGAAACAGCACCGATCGTCATTGGTGGGGCATTGGTCAACCGTCGAACGGTCGTAGACTTTTTGCTCGATCGCCAGCCGGAAACGGTGTATCTCGTCGGCTCGGGATGGCAAGGGAGTTTTTCTCTCGAAGATACGGTTTGTGCGGGATCGATCGTAGCGAGCCTGTTGGCACAGACGGAATCGAAACTCGTCGAGCTGGCAGGGAACGACGAAACCATTGCGGCGGTAGCACTTTACGAGCAATGGCGCGATCGACTCGTGGACTTGATGGCGGCAGCCAGTCACGGACAACGTTTACTCGGACTCGGTTGCGATGCCGATCTCAAATATTGCGCTCGGGAAGACATTCTCGATGTTTTGCCAATTCAGAAAGAAAAGGGCGTGTTGGTGAAAGCCTAAACCACGAACTCAAAAAGAGGCGCTGTTTTGACAGCGCCTCTTTTTGAGTTCTAGCGGGAACCGGGAGCTAAGCCAGTTTTTCCCTTAAATCCTTTTGTTGGAGAAGACGGGCGACCGAACTTTTCTCCAGGAGGCCTAAGACGGTTCCATTTTCACCCACGACGGGAAGTTCGGAGAGTTGTTCGCGTTCGAGAACTGTGACGACGTCCAACAGCGATCGATCGAACTCGATGGTTTGTCGTTCGATGGACTGGGTCAGCTCCGACACCGATACGTTCGGCCAGTCGGATGTGGAGATTTTTCGTAAATCGTCCACCGAGATCGCTCCGACTAGTTGACCGGCTTCGTTCGTTACCAGGTATTTGCGCCAGTTGCGACGACCGATAACGTAGTCGTTGGCGAATTCTCGCAAAGACAGGGTTTTGGGAACGATCGGACTGTCGGGGGTCACGGCATCAGCCGCTGTCAGATCGGACAGTTTCTGTTGAATTTGGGCGGACTGCGCCGATCGTCCGGCATTTTGTAGCAGGAACCAGCCAATCAGGACGTTCCAGAAGCTGATGCCGCCGTTGAGGAATAGGGGAAGCAGACCGGACGCGATCGCCAGCCAGCCGATGACTTGACCGACACGACCTGCAAATACGACGCCTTTGTAGGGATTGCCCGTGATTTTCCAGACGGCTGCTTTCAGGATGTTTCCACCGTCGAGGGGCAAGCCGGGAATCAGGTTGAAGACGGCGAGGATCAGGTTGATGGAGGCCAGCAGACTTAAAATCGCCGCCAGCGCTCCGGATACGGGAGCTGTGGCAACGATGCCGCTAAAGATCCCGAATAGAACTAAGCTTACGAGTGGCCCGGCAACGGCAACCCAAAAGGCTTCGGCGGGCGTTTTCGATTCCCGTCCTAAGTTCGCCAGTCCGCCGAACAGAAACAACGTAATCGATTTGACTTCGATGCCTTGGCTCTGGGCAACGAAGCTGTGTCCCAGTTCGTGGGCTAACACAGAGGAAAACAACAACAGTGCTGAGACGAGTCCTAAAATCCAGGGTAGGACGAAACCGAGTTCGGGAAACTGTGCGGCGAGTCCGCTCCCGTAGCTGAGGGTGACTAACCCTAAAACGAGAAACCACGAAGCGTTGAGGTAAAACGGGATGCCGAACAGGTTCCCGACGCGAAACGAGCCATTCATAATCAATGCGCCTCCTTAGAGTGCTTTGCCAGAGCGTCTCGAACCGTTGCAGTTATCAGTGGCTGACGAACCGAGTCGCTCGAACTATTAGAATTGTAACGTTTCTTAAAGAAGCGATCGACCTTGCAAATAGTGGGTTCTCCGTCGATTTCGGTTCGGGCTTTCACACTGTGCGCGTCAAAAAATGAGAATTGAGGTGATTTTGTTTATACGCCTGTGTTGCGGAGGTGGTGGAGTTGAAAGAAGATCGATCGATCGAAGGCGATCGATTTAAATGCCGTGTCGCATCGAAGCGGCGTTTCCGTCGCCCCGAGAACGAGGTAGCCGTCGGGTTCGATCGCTCGATGCATTCGATCGAGAATTTGTGCTTGGGTCGATCGATCGAAATAAATTAAAACGTTCCGCAGTAAAATCACGTCCATTTTCGGAAGGGAGGGGAACGGTTCGCGCAAATCGATATTATGAAAGTCCACCATTAGACGCAGTTCTTCGGATACGCTCCATTGGTTGCCCTGTTTGTGAAAGTATCGTTGCAACAGTTTCGGGGGAAGGCGACGACGGACTTCTAAATCGTTATACATGCCCGATCTCGCTTTGGCTAACATTTCGTCGGAAAAGTCACTGGCGATAATTTGTAAGTTCCAGTGGTTGGCCAGTAACGGAAAGGATTCGTGCAGAAGCATCGCGAGACTATACACCTCTTGACCGCTCGAACAGGCCGCACACCATAGATTTAACTTCCGTTCTACTCGACGCAACCTCAGGAGTTCGGGAAAGACGAACTGTCTGAGGGCATCGAAAACGTGAAGATCGCGGAAAAATGAGGTTTCTGTCGGAATGTCGTTCGCCAAGCGTAACGGATGTTCGTTCGTCATGTTTTCACTAAAGGACTTTCTACCCTTCCACAGCCAACAGGCTCTCAAAAGGTTAGGGACAGCCAACGATGACATCCCACAGGTATTTTTTTAACGACGCTCGATCGCAACTGACCCGTCGTTGTTGCGCCCAAGTATAGACATTGAAGGCAATTCGATCGTCGTCCGTTTTGAGATGGCCTAATAAAACAATCCAGTGACTGGGATAGGGAATCGGAATCGATTGTTCGAGAAGCAATCCCTCGGCGTTGACGAGGGCAAAGGCAACTCCCCCCGAGGCAACTGCGCGATCGGCCGCTTCGAGAGCTTCGATATCTCCACCTAAATAAGCCTGATGGCATTCGACGTTGGGGTATTGCAGGACTTCTTCCGTCCATCCCGACATTTCCCAGGGCTTGGTCATGCCACTGAGATTTCGTAACAGTTCGGGTGCGTCGGCGATAACGGGAAAAATTTCGTTTTCGGCTTCCCGCAAGGTGGCGAGAACCATCCAATCGAGTTGGGGCATTTGCAGTTTGCCCCCTTGTTTGCGGAGGGATTCGGAAGCCATTACCCATTTGGTCTTACCGTAAAATCCGCCCAGTTGGTAAATGTTGCGGCAAATTTGAACGTAGCGAACGGGGTCGTTCTGGGCGAGGGCAAAGACGATCGAGGCCGGGCCGCAAAAGGGTTGTTTGCCCTGGTTGATGCGGAGCGGATCGCGAACGCGCGTCCGTAATTGTTCGATGAGAGTGGGCTTCTTCAGTTGCGCCCACATTCCCGACATTCGAGATCGGGCGAACTGGTCGATTTTTCCTTCGGCAACTCGGCGGCGTTCTCGATCGGTCATTATCAGTACCGCACAATGGTTTGGGTCGTTCTCGATCGATTTTGACATATTCTCATGCTGACTTATGCAGGTGTCTCTCGATCGAATTAAATATTGACTAAAAAATCAACACCCATTACAGTAAAACACAGGCACGAAAGGGAAGACTGTCATGCAACTGTTGAAAATCGACTTGAGTTCGATCGTGGCCATCGGTCACGAAGATGGAAAATTAGCGTTATTAGTCGATCGAGGTGATGCAATGGAGTATCTGGAAGTCAACGCCCCGCAGGCAGCGTATTCTGGGCTTCAAGCTGTTTCAGCGATTGCGGAGGAAGATTTAAACCTGTTTCCCCTGGACATCGATGGAGACGATACGACAATCTCGAAAACGGTAACTGTGAATTATTTGATGGGGTGAGGAGGGAAGGGGATGAGGAAATGGGGAATATCGATCGATTGACATTACCCCATCATCCGGCCGTCACATCATCTCCTCATCGGGTATCTCAACTTCCCGTCAGAACCCACCAAATGACGGGTGCAAGTCCCAACACGACGATCCACCCAATTCGAGAAACGACGACCCAAGCCCAAAATCGCAGGCGCAATCCCCATAGAACGAACCATCGTTGGCGATTGTTCGAGGCGGGGTTGCGCTTGTCGCGATACCAATATTGCTGGCGGTGAACGATACCGTGACAGCGACGACACAAGGGAACGACATCCCAACCGGGAATTTCCCGTCCGGCGATTTTACCCCGGATGTCTCGGTATCGCAGGTGATGGACGGCTTCAGCTTTGTGAAAAGGGTTGAGAATACATCGATCGAGTGCCAGTTGTCGAGTTTTTGCCGCGATGGTCGGCCAACCTCCGGCGTAACGGCGTTGAAATCGAGTTCGTTGGCTTGAGGGTTTCGATCGAGAGCGAGAAGGACGAGTCATAGGTGGTATTATCTCGCTCGATCGGCTCGATCGTACAGATCTCGTCAGGAAAATTGTTAATGCAATCGCAACGTTACCGTCGTTTTAATAAAGATATAATATGGGATATCAGAAACTCACCGTTTCATCGGCAAACCAAGATTTTGCGTACTGCATTGGTGCGAAAGCAACGGTCATGACTATTAAGAATTAGCAATAGAAAGCGTTTCTATATTTGTATTCGACAGGTCTTCGAGTCACCGGCTCAAAATAAGAACGTTTTTGTAGGTTATTTTGTGGGTTATAACGTGAGTTTGTGTTTGGTTTTGGCTCGAAGTTGGTTTGAGTTCCGGTATCGTTCATCAGGAGAACAGCCAACCAATCTATCTCGTACCAACTTGCTGATTCTATCTACTTTTAGATCGCCATCATGTGAAAAAAAATCCGGGTGGAACTTCCACCCGGCTAAGGCTCGACTAAAAACGAGCATGGAGGGATTTGAACCCCCGACCCTCAGAACCGGAATCTGATGCTCTATCCAACTGAGCTACATGCCCTTGGCTTGTCTAGTATAGCGTTGGACGTAAGAAATTATCAAGCGATCGATCGATTTCAAAGCACGATACGGATCTTCACGTTTCCCGACAGCCATCGATCGCCGAGCTAAGATGGCCGTAGGCGATCTCAACTTGGAGGAACAGCCATGCGTCAGCTCGTCAAAATCGTCATTTATTCGATCGTGGCCTCTGTTCTCCTTCTTATCAGTGCTTCTCCTGCATTGGCACAAGGCGTATGTGACCCGACCCCTCAACCCTCAGACGGATGTGGTGAAACGCCGCTGGCAACTTACGCAGGATCGATCGACAACACATCGACCACTGTCACCATTTACGCCTCGGGGTGGGTGGAAATCCGCCTCGACGAAACGTTACAAGCGGGCTATCGCGACGATGGCGGACAAGTTGCGGTGGGAAATAATTTGACGTACCAACTGTCTGAAACCGATAAAGGATTGCAAATTCAGCAGTTTCGTAATGGGAACCCCACGACATTTCGAGGCCAGCTTGGGCAACAGTAAAAACATCTGAACGGTTTAAACCGCCACTTCAAAAACGGCGATCGATCTGTGTCGCACGATCTGTCAGACGGTAAAAGCTCTACCGATGCACGACGCATTCTACATAGAGTTTCAGAAGATTCAATTCGAGCAAAATGTAATACAGTCCAAGACTTTATGGCTCGAACGGGCAGGATTTTTGAGAAAAAACTCTGAGTATACCGAGCTTAGCATCGATCGCATAGCGTTCGATCGATGCCGAATTAATGCGAAATCAAGGTCGATCGAAATTGGTAAGTGCAGTCGAACGATATAGTTTTATTCAAAAACTCTATTCAAACAAAATTCGCTATCTCCCTCTTTGATGAGTGAAGAAGCCAAATCTCGAGGAAAGTAACCATGATGCCGTCTTACCTCAGTTTTCGACCTGCATAGCAACAGTGGGAAACCGCAAAACAATGTATTACAGAAACCCTCGATCCTTTATCTTTAGCTCAAGGTTTCTAGGCGAACCTAGCATACCGAGCCAAAAGTACATTGAGGATACCACGCAGGACAAGTATAGATCGTAAAACAATATTGGCAGTCACCAACATCGCAGTTACTTCCTGGGATCTATTGTACCCATCTCGTCGCGAATCGTAAATCCAAATTTTGTGATGGAACTCACCCCTCGCTCTAGATCGTCCTCGATCGAGAGACACTGAGAACTGACAAATTTGAAATTCCATCAGGAGACATTTGAGCGCGTGAACGACTTCAGCGACTTTCAACTGAACTTTCTCGATAACGAACCGAACGTTTTTGGGGGGAGCGACAACAAAGACGTTATCGTCGGATTTGGCGGGGCGGATGTCCTCATCGGTTTCGGTGCGTCCGACTACGTTCATGGGAACCAAGGCGACGATGGTGTTTTCGGGAACGGTGGAGACGACACACTCAGAGGCGGCATTGACAACGACACCGTTCGAGGTGGTGCGGGAAACGATGAAGTCTTTGGCGATCGAGGAGACGATTTCATTTCCGGAGATCGAGGCGTTGATACGCTCACAGGTGGCAGTGGAACCGATCGATTTTTCCTCGTTTCCGGTCACGGTGGTAGTAGCGCGGACACCACCGATCTCGTTCTCGATTTCACCGACGGCGAAGATCGCTTAGAACTCGATGCCAGTTTGACCTTGAGCGAACTCGACATTGCCCAAGGTACTGGCTCAAACAGCAACGATACCGTCATCCGCAACACCACCACGGGTGAATTTCTCGCCGTGTTGCAGAACGTCGCCAGCAGTAGCATCGATGCAAACGACTTCAGCAGTCCCAACACCCCTGAAATTAATTTTAGTGTTGCAAACTTCAACGTTGCTGAAGACGACGGCACCGCCACCATTACCGTACAACTCAGTGGTAGCAGCACTGCTGAAGTGCGCGTCGATTATGCCACGTCTACCGGAGGAAGTGCCACCGCCAACGTCGATTACACCGAAGTTTCGGGAACCCTGACCTTTGCACCTGGGGAAACCCGCCAAACGTTTGAGCTTCCCCTGATTGACGATATGGAAGTTGAAGGGGACGAAACCGTGCGTCTTGTTATCGCGAATGCCGTGGGAGGAACCTTGGGTAACCAAGACGAGACAATCGTCATCGTAGCTGACAACGATAGTACACTTGCGAATCCTGTCGTTTCTGTGGGGAGTAGTGTCAACTTCAGCGGAGTAGATGTGACCGATGAAGCCGCTGTGCGAGCGCTAGGCGGGCCGTCTGTCACCGTGGGCGATACGACGATTTATATCGGCTACCAACAAGTTTCGAGCAATAACCAAGACCCGCGTCTGGTCAGTTTTACCAACGGCGTGCAGGATTGGTATCGAACAGATTACGAAGTGACCGGAGATGACAGTACGGGCGTTGGTCTGTTGTGGGACGGTGGAAGTAACCTGTACGGAGTGTTTACCTCGACCGGAACCCAAGGTTCCCCCAGTCAAGATTTCCGAGAGTTTGCAACCAACGGATGGCTTTCCAGTTACGGACAAGGGGGAGGGGCAAAAGTTTCGATCGTGGCTAAAATTAACCCCGCGACGGGTGATGTCTCGAACGCGACTTTCGTTTCGGCGATCTTGTCGAGTGGCAACAGCAACACACTAAACGTCACGGATTTGTCGCTAAACGGTAGTAACCTCGTCGTGCAGGCTGAATCGTTTTTCGCGCCGCGTCGCACTGATACAACGGCCATGAACAATACTGGCCCGGATACGAGTTCGCCTTTTGACTACGAAATCGAATTTACGCCCGATCTGAGTACGGCGGTTCGGGCTGTTGCACCAGGCTTTGGCAGCTAGTGGACGATCGTCGTGTAGCGACGGGTGACGGGTAACTGCCCCCACTGCTCACTGTTCACTGCTCACTGTTCACTGTAAAAGGTGCGTGACGCGGAAATCTCATGAACTGGATTTCCCAGCCATTTTTCCGCCGCGTCACACGCCCTACCATTACTTCTGTACTGGCACTCTGGCGACGGGTGACTGGCAACGGGTGACGGGTAACTGCCCCCACTGCTCACTGTTCACTGCTCACTGTTCACTGTAAAAGGTGCGCGACTACCATTACTTCTGTACTGGCGCTCTGGCGACGAGTGACTGGCAACGGGTGACGGGTAACTGCCCCCACTGCTCACTGCTCACTGTTCACTGTTCACTGTAAAAGGTGCGCGACTACCATTACTTCTGTACTGGCACTCTAGCGACGGGTGACTGGCAACGGGTGACGGGTAACTGCCCCCACTGCTCACTGTTCACTGCTCACTGTTCACTGTAAAAGGCTCGACTGAAACTTCGGTGTAAGTTCAGTCGAGCTGCGGCTCAAATATCGCGTTTTTTGGGGTTTGTAGTGTATTGAAGCGACCGAGAATCGAAGATTGGCCAGGAATCGCGCACTGGTTCAACACACTGCTCGAAAAAGACATTTTTTCCAGTTAAGAAGTTCCGAGAACGGAGTTTTAGCTAAATTGCGAGTTTATGCTGCGCTTTCTTTTTGTATATTGCGTGTTTTTACTGAGTGCAATTGTAGCCATAGACAGTCATTTGACTTACGTTTCAACTCGATCGATTGTGCAGTCGGTTACCCTGTAGAACTCTGGACAACCAGGCTCGATCGCGGCTCGATTTCCCTCAGTCTATCGATCTCGTCGTACTTCCTCATTGTACTTCATACATTTTCGTATACCTTTTCAAAACGGGCAAGTGAGAGGCGAAGCGAGGAAATGCTATTACCCAGCAGATCCACGAGAAAACACGCAAATAAATCTCGAGCTTTTACATATTTTCAACAGTAAGCTTTTTCGATCTCAAAAAATTTTAATAAAAATTTCAATTTTGTTGCAAGTAAAACCCCATTTTGAAACTATAATAAAAAGCAGAACGAGAAGCCAATGACCCAGATTCTCCTCCTCTTCCATAATTGAAACTTTTCAATTTAGCACTTTTTCGCGCGAAAAATCCAATTAATAGCCCCATATCGATTCAGTGTTGATAGGTAACTCATAAAAAAGTTAGTTAAATATCGACAATCGAGTCATCAAAAACTGACAAACGAAAAATAGCTCGCTTGCAACTTGTGAGCTTAGCACCAAAAGATTGGAATATCCCATCACAGACAACTTAACTAACGAATCGTCTTATACCTCAATCGATCGAGTTTGACGTTGAGCGTTCATACAGCTCGAGCGAGTTGTAGAAGTTCGATCTACATTGAGCTTTAGACTGGTCAGTTCAACCGCTTAAAAAAAAGATCGTTGAACTCAACCTAGAGATAGCATTTTTAATTTTGAAGTCTAAAACCTGGTCGTAGACCAACTCAGTTCAATAAAATCCCAATTGTAGTACGTTCGCTTGTCAACTCTTGGATCTCTATCAAGAACGATGATACACAACAAGCCGATCGATAACATCAAACATTTGTTCGTTCGTTCGTTCGATCGTATACCTGCAATTTATCGAAGAATACAGACCATTTTAATGCAAAAATTATTCTTGGCAATTACGACAGCTGCTTTCATTATTAGTTGCAGCACTGTACCACCCGAACCCTTGCGTGTTAATGCCAGTACTTGGATAGGTTGCGAACCTTTTTTTCTCGCTCGAGAACTCGGTTACTATGATAATAAACCTATTGAATTAATAGAAACAACATTTGTCCAAGACCAACATCGTGCTTTTTTGAATGACGAATTTGATATGCTCTGTACGAGCTTAGATGCGACCTTAGAGTTGATCGACAATAAAGCCGACACTCGTGTCTTTCTGGTTTTAGATGTTTCTCATGGAGCTGATGCTCTTGTCGTCCAAGCAGAGATTGAAAATATCGCCGATCTCAAGGGTAAAACAATCGGTATACCCCCCTTTCCTCTCGCTCGACTATTATTAACCCGAGCGCTAGAGACGGCTGATTTATCCATTGAAGACGTAGAACTCGTGGATCTTGAAATTGTCGATCAAGAAGCCCCCTTTCAATCTAAAGAAATTGATGCTGCTGTCACTTTTGAACCTGCTCGATCGAGTCTAATCGCATCTGGAGCGAAATTGCTATTTGATAGTTCTCAAGTTCCAGGAGAAATTGTTGACGTTCTAATTGGAAGTCAATCTTTGGGTTCCACTCATGCTCAACAAATTAAAATTCTTTTAGACGGATGGTTTAAGGCACTTGATGAGATCGAGAAGAACCCCAAAGAAAGTATCGAGCTAATGGCCAAGCGAGAAGGCATTTCTCCAGATCAGTTCGAGCAAGCTCTTCAAGGTTTGCAATTGATCGGACTGAAAGACAACCAAGCAATCTTCGATCGAACAGATACTGATTTTATTGAAGGAATGCGAAGATTGTCCGTTTTTCTAGAAAAAACTGAAATTATCCAAAACGAGATCGATCCCATAACAATTTTTGAAGAAAAACCCTTAAATGAATTTTAATTTCCATACGATCGAACAACAATGCCAAAACTTTCTTTATCTTTGCGTCACTCTATCCCCATAATGCTTTTTAGCTTCGGTGGAGTTTTCGGTTTGATTTTTTTTCAGCTAGAAGTTCAAATTGCCTGGACTCGAGCGGAATCGAGAATCGAGCAACAGGCAAAATTTATAGGAGGTCAAACTGCAGGATTAATTGAATATCAATATCGTCAGAATAATCCTCGTGGCGCAACCCTAGCTATTCATCGTCTGGCCAACGCTCCCACGCTCGATCTTGTATTGCTAGTTGATAAAAATAATCGCGTTATTGAAACAACTCGTCTGCAATTTTATGAAGAACAAATTTCAGACATTGTTGAACCGTCGATCGACAGTCAAGTACAAGCTGTTCGTCAAAATCAATCGAGTCAAACGATCTTAACTGAAGATCGAAAAAAGATTTGGGCTTTTTATCCAGTCGGATTAGGGGGTTCTGCTGGAGAGATTTTGCCGTCACAAGTTGGTGTTTTATTACTTAAATACGATCTGGATTGGCTCAAGCAACAAGCTTATATAGATGCAGTTCGGCAATCGTTAACTTATAGTGCCTTTCTGAGTTGCTTGTGTTTACTATTTTGGTTGTTTTTCTCAATACTTGTCGTTTCCCCCTTAAGGAAGCTAACTAATGCTGCCATAAACATTGGACGAGGACATTTAGATACTCGTATTCATATCAAATCTCATAATGAAATTGGAATTCTGTCTCGTTCCTTCAATCAAATGGTCGAACAATTACAGGATTCTCTGATTGCATTAGAAAAAAACAATGAAATATTAGAGCAACGAGTGCAGAAGCGAACCCACGAGCTGGAAATTGCCAAAGATAAAGCTGAAGTTGCCAACAAAGCAAAAAGTCAATTTATTGCCAATATGAATCACGAATTGAGAAGTCCGTTAAATGCAATTTTGGGCTTTACTCAAATCATGACCCGTTCCCAAACACTAGCTACAGAACATCAAGAGAACGTTGGCATTATTAACCGAAGTGGCGAACATCTCTTGACCTTAGTAAACAACGTACTCGACCTATCCAAAATTGAAGCCGGACGCATCACGCTCAATGAAAAAAACTTTGACTTTTACCGGCTTTTAAGCGATATTGAAGATATGCTACATTTTAAAGCTGAAGCTAAAAGCTTACAGCTATTAGTTGAGTATACAGCAGATGTTCCTCAGTACATCCGAACTGATGAAGTAAAGCTTCGTCAAGTTTTAATTAATTTAATCAATAATGCTATCAAGTTTACGGAAGAAGGTGGAATTTCGGTCAGAGTCGGCAGCAATTCTCCCAACTCGAATTCCATCAAAATTATTTGTGAAGTCGAAGATACGGGAGCTGGTATTGCACCTGAAGAACTCGATCGACTCTTTGAAGCTTTTATTCAAACTGAAGCCGGAAAACAAGCCCAAGAAGGAACAGGATTAGGATTATCCATTTCTCGAAAATTCGTGCAATTGATGGGGGGAGACATTCACGTTACATCTCAAATCAACAAGGGAACGATATTTAGGTTTGATATTGAAGCTACTATTGTTAAGGAAAATGAGGTTAACGCCCAAACGCCCAAACGTCGTGTTATCGCTCTCGAGGTGAACCAGCCAACTTATCGTATTCTAGTTGTGGATGATAAGCCGCTCAATTGCAAATTGTTAATTAAACTATTAGCTCCGTTGGGATTCGAGGTGAAGGAAGCTAATAACGGTCAAGAGGCTGTAAAAATTTGGGATCGCTGGCAACCGCATCTCATTTGGATGGATATGCGAATGCCCGTAATGGATGGATATGAAGCCACACAACAAATCAAAGCCACGACGAAAGGACAAGCTACGACGATTATTGCCTTAACAGCTAGTGGACTGGAAGAAGAAAAAGCTGTGACCCTATCTGCTGGTTGTGATGATTTTATGAGAAAGCCATTTCGTGAGGAAGATATATTCCAGAAAATGGAAGAATATCTAGGTGTTCGTTATGTTTACGAAAAGATCGAGAGTACACCCGTAGGAGAAGAAGAAAACGAAGAATCTATTCGAGAAAAAGTAAGCGTGCTATCTCAAGAATTACAAGAACCGCTTAAGGAAGCTTTACTGACGGGAAGTTTAGAGCGAATTGCTCGATCGATCTCAGCTATCGATCGAGCAGATTCTTCTCTTGCTGCGGCGATTCAAAAGTATTGCGATCGATTTGAATATCAGAAAATATTAAATTGGCTAACTGATTAAAAAGCTGTCTTTTGAAAGAGGATTTCGACGTTATTTAACAAAGATGTTTCATACAGCTTCTCAATGCGCTTGAGGTCACCCGAAGTCACCAAAAAATCATGCTAAACTTATCACCCAATCCGAATCACAGTCAACAGAAGTCTACAAGTTGCTCTCCACCCAATTCAGGGCTGGGTAATATTTTAGTGGTCGATGACACTCCGGCTAATTTACAACTCTTAATCGGTTTACTGTCCGACAAAGGTTATACAGTTCGCCCAATTCCCAGTGGTAAACTCGCCCTCCAAGGGATTCACCTCGATTATCCCGATCTGATTTTGCTCGACATTCAGATGCCCGATATGGATGGCTATGAAGTTTGCAAGCGTTTAAAAGCAGATGAACGGACTCGAGATATTCCTGTGATTTTTCTGAGTGCGCTCAATGATGTTTTTGATAAAATCAAAGCTTTTCAGGTTGGAGGAATTGATTATATCACCAAGCCTTTTCATGCAGAAGAGGTGTTTGCTCGCGTCAAAACTCACATCACTTTATATCGCCTTCAAAAACAGTTACAAGAGAAGACCGAAGATCGAGATCGACAAATCCAGGAAAAAAACATTCTTCTCGAGGAAACGATTGGAAATCTGAAATCGACCAATCAAGAGCTAAAAGAAAATCTAGGGCAGCTCAAAAAAGCGCAATTACAATTGGTTCAAAGTGAAAAAATGGCAACATTAGGCCAACTCGTTGCTGGAATCGCTCACGAAATTAACAATCCTGTTGGCTTCATTGAAGGCAATATTAATTATGCGCTAGACTACGTCCGAGATCTGATCGATCTCGTAACCCTCTATCAAGACAAACTGTCCGATCCCGATCCGGAAATTCAAGACTGTATTGAAGAGATCGATTTAGATTTTTTGATCGAAGATCTTCCCAAAACGATCGAGTCTATGAAAACAGGCGCCGATCGCATTTGCAATATTAGCACTGCATTACGTACTTTTTCCCGTGCCGATACTGATTGTAAGGTGAAATTCAATATTCACGATGGTATTGATAGTGCTTTATTGATTTTGAAACATCGTCTCAAAGATAATGGAGACCGTCCATCGATCGAGGTCATTAAGCAGTATGGAGAATTACCCGAAGTTGAATGTTTCCCAGGAAAACTCAATCAGGTTTTTCTGAATTTATTAGCCAATGCTATCGATGCACTCGATGAAGCGTATCAACAGCCTTCTGACTCTCGTTCTCAAAAAATCACAATTAGAACTGAAGTTCAACCTCAAAAAAATCAAGCGACTGTCTGGATCGAAGATAATGGAGCCGGAATGCCTGAGGACGTGCAAAACAAGGTCTTTGAGCATTTATTTACAACCAAAACAGTTGGCAAAGGAACGGGGTTAGGACTTTCAATTGCCCATGAAATTATTGAAGACAAACACAACGGACAGATTTGGTTTGATTCAGTCCTAGGAGAAGGAACAAAATTTGCGATCGCTTTACCTCTATCCTGAAAGCTCTTCAAAATTGATTGGAAGGCTAATAAGGGGGGATTGACACGCAGGTTCAAGTCCTCAGATTTTAGATTTCAGATTTTGGATGGAAACCGGTAGTCTACTAGACCTCCTGCATGAATCAAATTCACCCCCCTTCATCCCCCCTTGACAAGGGGGGAAACTCGCTCCCTCCCCTTGTCAAGGGGAGGGTTGAGGTGGGGTCAGAAACATTTATGCAGGAGGTCTACTCTACTGGAATGAAAATCTCCTCACCGCGTCACACTCTCATCGATCGATTTCGTATCATTGAAGATAGATCTGTCCGCTAGACTCCCGAAGATGCCTCAGTATCCTGGAATTTCGAGTGAAGCCTTTCGCCATCCGCTCGATCGAGAAGCCGAAGAAACCTTGCGAAACTTGCCGGGCTTCGATGCGGTGGCACGAACCTTTGTTGAATTTGTCTACGAACGCCCGCAATCAGTGTTTAAGATGGGCAATTATATCGAAGTCGGTCCGCGTCAGTATTCGACGGTATATCAGATTTTTCGGGAATGCGTTCGCAATTTGGATGTGTTGCCGGAACCGATGTTGTTTGTTGCTCAAGACCCTCAAATTAACGCCTACTCCCTCGGCCAAGACCATCCATCAATGACACTGAATTCGGGTCTGTTAGATTTGATGGACGAAACGCAGTTGCGGGTCGTTATCGCCCACGAACTCGGCCATATTAAGTGCGGCCACACGATCTTGATTCAGATGGCGTTGTGGGCGATTTCAACGGCGATGTTTATTGGTGAAATGACGTTTGGCTTGGGTAATGCGATCGGGAGTGGGTTGATTTATGCGTTTTACGAGTGGCGGCGTAAAGCCGAACTTTCAGCCGATCGAGCGGCGTTGTTGGTGACGGACGACCTCGACAGCGTGATGAACACGATGATGGTCATGGCAGGGGGAAGTCGCAAGTACGCTCACGAATTGAGTTTGCCGGAGTTTCTGCGTCAGAGCGATCGATATCGAGACCTCGATCGAGATAATCTCAACCAAGTTTATAAATTTTTGCTGTATAACGGAGCGCAGGGAATTGCGTTTACACACCCCTTTGCGGTGGAACGGTTATATTACATTCGAGATTGGGCGAATTCGCTGGAATACCGCCAGATTCAGGGCGGAAACTATCAGCGAGACGACGCGCAAGGTGCCGTGGACGTGAGTTCAAGTGCTGCAAACCGACAAAAAGAAGCGTTACGCCGACAAATTGAAGAACTCCAGCGGGAAATTCAACGAGAAAAGGACAAACGAGACAATCGAGGATAGGAGGTTGAGGAAGGAGTGAGGGGAAATGGGCTATATCCTCGCCAGCCAATTTGCGCTGTTTACGACGATCGAACGATTCGCATCGAGCGATCTGAGTCGATCGCGATGAAATTGCCAACTCAGCAATCGAGAGTGATACATTTGTTTGACCCGCCTCTCAGTGAAAGCGAACAACCGAGATTCAACCCTATTTCTCCTGGATGGATGATGTGTCGCTCGGGCGGGAAAATTCAAGACAACGGACAGATCCCAAGTTTTACGATCGATATTGTTAGAGAAAGCTTTGAGGGGCTGTTATATCGAGACTTCCTTCTCGACTCGAGCCATCTCAGCAGTCAAAAAGAGCGACCGCAAATCTTAAAAGTTTCTTAAATTTTCAGCCAATGAAGCTGCAAATGTAATTTGCATTTGTAATTGTTTTTTTATCGAACCATCTAATTGAGCTTATCACAAGAGCTGGCTGCACGATCGATCGAAAAATGAATCCAGTCAAGTCACTGAGCTGTCTACTTCAATTCACAATTTTGTACGGGATAATGATTTAGGACAAGCAAAAGTATCCTTGCCACTGGAGGACGTTTATCTCCTTCTACAGAGGCTCAGAGAAACCATAGAAGCTCGTTGAAAGCTTAAGATCGATTCAATATTATAAAGTTAAAAAATGATTGATGATATTTTTGAACTAAAGCACTCGATCGAACGTTTTTCTGTCAGAGGCTTTAAAATGGCCTCGTTTCACCGTGACTTGTTCGCTGGGGTGGGATGCGCGATTTTCATTTGGAGCGCGATCGACACCTCGATCGCCAACGCCCAAATCGTGCCAGACGATACCCTCGGATCGCGCGTCGAAGATTTAGATGGCATTCGACAGGTGACGGGCGGAACGGAAGTCGGAACGAATTTGTTTCATAGCTTTCAAGAGTTTAATATTAATCTAGGGGAAACTGTTCGTTTTGAAAACGTTTCGACAATCGAAAACATTATTACTCGCGTGACGGGCGATAATATTTCAAATATTAATGGCGTGCTGGGTGCGAACGGCTCGGCAAACCTATTTTTACTCAATCCCAATGGAATTGTATTTGGAGCCAACGCCCGGCTGGAAATTGGGGGATCGTTTTTGGCCAGTACGGCTCGAACGTTGACATTTGAAAATCATGAATCTTTCGATACTCGTGATTCAAAACCCCTGCTTTCAATTAACACGCCGCTGGGCGTACAACTCGATACAAACTCGGGCGATATCGTTCATTCAAGTGCATCTCTTTCCGTGCCGACGGGGCAATCTCTAACGCTTGCAGGTAGAAACCTCTGGTTCGACGGGGGACAACTCGAGGCACCAGAAGGACGAGTGGCCTTGGTCGCGGGGTCTGGCCGGTGGCAGTGGAACGATCGATCTCTCGAATCGAATGCCATGGGCGGATCGATCGAACTGACCGATAACACGCTCGTGAACGCGAGTGGCAACGGTGGCGGTGAAGTTATCGCGATCGGCGATCGACTGTCTCTCGATCGAGGTGCGCGAATTCTCGCCGAAACCCTTGGAAGTGGCAATGGTATAGGGATCGAGATCGCGGTCGATCGATTGGAAACGCGCGGCAACTCCTGGCTGTCTACAACCACATACGGTACTGGAGCGGGGGGAGATTTTCGCATCGAAGCCAAGACGATCGATCTCGCGGGCGCGGGGGGATTGCAAGACGTACTCGAACGACTCTTTGCCCTCGAGCGCCTTGAAAATCCGAGCGATTTCGGAAGCGGCTTGTTTGCCATGACCTTTGGGGCTGGGGAGGCCGGAACGATTTCGATCGAGACGGACACGCTTGCATTACGCGATAGTGCGTTTATTTCCACTAGCACATCGGGAAGCGGACGCGGCGGACTGCTCGAAGTGCAAGCCAGCGATACCGTGTATATCAGCGGGGCGCAGATCGCTGCCGAAACGCTGAGCGACGGCGACGCCGGATCGGTAAATTTCAGGACGAGAAATCTCCAGTTAGACGAAGGGGGAGGGATTTTCGCTTCGACCTTCAAGGGAGGCGATGGTGGCGTCGTGAGGGTGTACGCCTCCGATACCATCGAAATTGCTGGGACGACACCGAACGGTCAATTTAACAGTGCGATTGCCGCCAACGCATTTTCCGAAGCGACCACCCAAGCGGGAACGATCGATGTGAACGCCCGACAGATTTTCATTCGAGACGGTGCGGGAATCGGTGCCGTCACGTTTGGCGTGGCACAGGGGGGAATCGTGTGTCTCAACGCCAGTGAGTCGATCGAATTGAGTGGCGTTCGTGCCGAGCCGCTCATCCGCGCCAACATCAACACCCGCAGTGTCGGGACGGGGGCGGCTGGAGACATCACGATTTCAACTGGACGGTTAGTCGTGCGCGACGGGGCAGAAATTACAACTTCGACCTCGAATCGCGGCACGGCTGGACGACTGACGATTCGAGCCTCAGAAGGGATTGAAATTCGAGGCACTGACTCGACCGGACAGGTGTTGAGTCGCATTCGCTCAGATGCGACGACGATCGCCCCATTTGCCCCAGTTTCGTCCTGGAGCGGTTTGGAAGGCGTACTCGGAGCAGCCGGGGATATCACCATTATCGCGCCCGAACTCCAGCTCGATAATGGCGGTACGCTGATCGTCAGCAGCTTGGGAGAAGGCGTTCGGGCCGGAAACGTGAATATTCAGGTCGATCGATTGATTCTAGAAGACGGAGCGCAAGTGGTCGCTGAATCGGAATTCGCCCGCGAGGGTAACATCAAGATCGCTGCAGAAACGATCGAGTTACGAGACAACAGCAGCATTTCCACCAGTGCCAGCGGATTGGAACCGGGGGGAAATCTCGAGATCGAAACCAATACCCTCGTCGCGTTGGGCAACAGCGATATCATCGCTAACGCCGTTAACAATCAAGGTGGTAGAATCAGCATTCGCGCCCAAGGGATTTTCGGCACGGAATTTCGAGAATCGTTAACGTCGAATAGCGACATTACCGCCAGTTCGGAATTGGGGGCCGATTTTGAAGGGAGCGTCGAGATCGACCGGCCCAACCTCGACACGACCTCGGGGTTAGTGGGATTGTCTCAGGAAACCACGGATGTTGCCGGATTAGTGACCGATCGATGTAGTGCGTGGCGTGCTGGCAGTGATTTCAGCATCACGGGGCGCGGTGGATTGCCGCCCAATCCTTACGAACCGACGATCGTCCATGTACTTTGGCAAGATTTGAGATCGATCGATCGATCGAGCCAACCCGACGAAAACCGCGAACCGATGCTTGTCGAACCCATTGTCGAAGCAACGGGCTGGCAACAAAACGAGGACGGCACGATTTCCTTAGTCTCTCCCCAAGCGGCCAACCTTCAAACTTTTGTCGATCGTTCGTGTCCTTAAACGATTCGCCCACCGCCGCCTTTAGAATATAAAGATCGGTGAAACTCACACACGCTCGTTCGCGAAAGCGGTGCGTAGCACTATCGATTTCCTGGTTATGGCTTTCTCGTCCATCGTTCGCACTCTCGCTCAAACCCAACTCACCCAAGAACTCTACAAACGCCTCGATCGAGACGGCCGCCTGAGACTCGACGGTGTACCTCGCTTTCCCAAAGGTCTCGTGACCTCAGCATTGGCCGAAACCGCCGATCGACCCCTGTGTGTCGTCGCTGCCACCCTCGAAGAAGCTGGACGTTGGGCGGCACAACTGGCAGAAATGGATTGGCCGACCGTTCAGTTTTACCCCACTACAGAAGCTTCGCCCTACGAACCCAACTACTCGGACGAGGTCACGTGGGGGCAAATGCAAGTCCTCGCCGATCTCGCGCGAGTCGAAGCCGGTCAGAAATTCGCCGTCGTCGCCACGCAACGGGCGCTTCAACCGCACCTTCCCCCTTGCGATACATTTGCATCCCTCTGTTTGCACTTAAAACAGGGTATGGAACTGACGTTGAAAGCCCTCGATCGACGCTTAGTCGAACTGGGATACGAGCGCGTGTCTTTGGTAGAAACCGAAGGTCAGTGGAGTCGTCGCGGCGATATTGTGGACGTATTTCCCGTGTCCGCCGAACTCCCCGTTCGCCTCGAACTGTTCGGGGACGAGTTGGAAAAAATGCGGGAATTCGACCCCAACAGCCAGCGATCGCTTGACAAAATTGCATCTTTTGTGCTAACGCCAACCAGTTTTGAGGCCGCTGTCCCCAACGACAACCTCGAAACGCCGGAAGACTTAGCGAAAACAGCGTTGTTGGGGGTGGCCTTCGATCGACCCGCCTCGCTGTTAGATTACCTCCCCGAACAGACCCTGTTGGCCCTCGACGAACCCGAAGCCTGTCAAGCGCACTGCGATCGATGGGTCGAACACGCTCAACAGGAATTCGAGGTGCATCGATCGCAATTCGCGGCACTCGAACCCCTCCATCGAAGTTTTGACGAGTGTTTGAGATCGCGATCGTTTCACCGCTTGGATTTATCAGAACTCGTCGAAAACAACTCAACCGGAACGAACCTCGCCAGTCGGCGCATTCCCGTCACGCCCCACCAATTCGCCAAAATTGCCGATATTTTGCGGGAAGAGCGAGATCGAGGCTTTAACCTGTTCCTCGTCTCCGCTCAACCGAGCCGTTCCGTGTCTCTGCTCCAAGAACACGACTGTCCCGCTCAATTCGTCCCCAATCCCAAAGACTATCCGGCGATCGATCGACTGCAAATCCAACACGTCCCCGTCGCCCTCAAATATTCCGGCCAAGCCGAACTCGAAGGCTTCGTTTTACCGACACTCCGCCTCGTCGTCGTTACCGATCGCGAATTCTTCGGACAACACGCCCTCGCCACCCCCAGCTACGTTCGCAAGCGTCGCCGAGCCGCCTCGAAACAAGTCGATCCCAACAAATTGCAACCGGGGGATTACGTCGTTCACAAAAACCACGGCGTCGGGCAGTTTACCAAACTCGAAAGCCTCACCGTCAGCAGCGAAACCCGGGAATATTTAGTCCTCAAATACGCCGATGGCACCCTGCGCGTCGCCGCCGATCGCGTCGGGTTGCTTTCCCGGTACCGACACGCCGGAAGCGGCAAACCCCAACTCAACAAAATGTCGGGGAAATCGTGGGAACGGACGAAAGACAAAGTTCGCAAAGCCGTCAAAAAAGTTGCCGTCGATTTGCTCAAACTCTACGCTCAACGATCGAAACAACAAGGATTTGCCTTTCCCTCCGATGCGCCGTGGCAACAAGAACTCGAAGATTCGTTTCCCTACCAAGCCACGCCCGATCAACTCAAATCCACGCAAGATATCAAGCGGGATATGGAAAGCGATCGACCGATGGATCGTTTAGTCTGTGGCGATGTCGGTTTTGGCAAAACGGAAGTTGCCATTCGCGCCATTTTCAAAGCCGTCACCGCCGGAAAGCAGGTCGCACTGTTGGCACCGACGACGATTCTCACGCAGCAACACTATCACACGTTGAAAGAACGCTTCGCCCCCTATCCAATTCAGGTGGGCTTACTCAACCGCTTCCGAACGGCTGAGGAACGTAAAGCCATCCTGCAACGCCTGACGACGGGCGAGTTAGATGTGGTCGTGGGAACGCACCAACTCCTCGGAAAAACCGTGAAATTCAAAGATTTGGGTTTGTTGGTGGTGGACGAAGAACAGCGGTTTGGGGTGAATCAGAAAGAGAAAATCAAATCCCTCAAAACGCAAGTGGACGTGTTGACGCTCTCGGCGACTCCGATTCCCCGCACCTTATATATGTCACTCTCGGGAATTCGAGAGATGAGTTTGATTACGACTCCGCCACCGAATCGCCGTCCCATTAAAACCCATTTGGCTGCCTTTGATTGGGAAACCGTTCGCGGTGCGATCGCTCAAGAACTCGATCGAGGCGGACAGGTGTTTTATGTCGTTCCTCGGGTGGAAGGGATTGAGGAGCGATCGGCGAAAATTCGCGAAACAATTCCCAACGCCCGCATTTCGATCGCCCACGGACAGATGGACGCAGCCGAACTCGAATCAGTCATGCTGGGGTTTAGCGCGGGGGAAGCCGACGTTCTCGTCTGTACGACGATTGTTGAATCGGGCTTGGACATTCCACGAGTCAACACCATCGCCATCGAAGACGCGCACCGTTTTGGCTTATCGCAACTGTACCAACTGCGCGGACGGGTCGGCCGGGCTGGCGTTCAAGCTCATGCGTGGCTGTTTTACAGCCATCGATCGAAACTGTCCGACGACGCACAGAAGCGATTGCGGGCGTTACAGGAGTTCAGTCAGTTGGGGTCGGGATATCAGCTGGCCGTTCGCGATATGGAAATTCGCGGCGTGGGAAATCTCCTCGGTGCCGAACAGTCGGGTCAGATGAACGCCATCGGCTTCGATTTGTATATGGAAATGTTAGAAGAGGAGATTCGGGAAATTCAAGGACAGGAAATTCCCAAGGTAGACGATACGCAAATCGATCTCAATTTGACAGCGTTTATTCCGAGCGATTACATTTCGGATCTCGATCGAAAGATGAGTGCGTATCGCACCGTTGCGAGTGTGAATTCCCGCGAAGAACTCGGACAAATTGCGGCCGACTGGCGCGACTGTTACGGGCCGCTTCCGAAAGGGGTCAGTCAGTTGTTACGGGTGATGGAACTCAAACAAATTGCCAAGACACTCGGCTTTTCGCGCATCAAACCGGAAGGGAAGCAACACGTCGTCCTCGAAACCCCGATGGAAGAACCGGCTTGGAAGTTACTCAAAGAACATTTGCCCAAACACCTTCACGCGAGATTCGTGTATTCGTCAGGGAAAGTCACCGTGCGCGGGTTGGGGGTCTTGTCAGCCGACAAACAACTCGACAGTTTGATTCAGTGGCTGGAAACGATGTTACCCGCGTTGGAAAAACGGTCGGAAATGTCGCTGGAGGTGGTGGGGCATTGAAGATTGCCCAAAATGCTTTCTCGCAACGCTTTCTCTCAACTTGTTGGCAAACAGTCATTGACGACTCGTAGAATTTTGTTTCTTGAGTCGATCGTGCAACCCTACGATCGAAGATGAGAGCAAGTATCCAAGACGCTGGAGAGCATAGTGGAGAGCTTGGGGGCTAAAATACGGTGCCATCGATCGCCATCCCTCTCGGCGAATTTTACGAGTGTAGAACCATACGGTATAAAAGCCATCTCGCCAACGCCGCCCGAACGTGTTTGTCTGAATTCCACCCAGATCGACACGCATTCCATAGCGGTTGTAATTGCTGATGTTGAGAGGATTGAGCGGTGTGAGATTCTTCCGTCGTGCGAACACTGCGTAATCGATACCTCGTCGTTTGTGGGGGTGGGTGTCTTCGTCAATCCACTCCACGATCGACCACGTCAACCCCGCCGCGAAAAACTCGGTGATATCTCGGGTTACACCGGATGCTTTGAGGTAAATTCCCACAGGAATTTCTCCCCAGGGGCCGTGTGGCCAAACGAAATCGGGATCGAAAAATACTTTGAAGGCAAGGGGGGTGTCTCCGTTCACTTGTAAACGAACCACTTTCCCGATGGCACCCGACCCGATGTAGCACACTTGAATTTCAATCTGTCCGCGATCGGTGACGAGGTGAAATCGTGCTTTGGGTTGGTTGTGATGACGGACGTACTCAGCGAGATCGTCGAAAAACCGTTGCAAGACAGCCGGATTGATTTTGGGGTGAACGGTGAGGATCGATCGAGGAAATCGGCCGAAGTACAAGTTTTGTTGTCCCGTTTTTCGGCATACCGTCTGACAGAGTTGGTGAAACTGCCAAGGAGATAGTAAGCTGTTGCAAGCTTGGATTTCAATATCGAATTCTGAGGTCAATGGTATCGAGTTTTTTAGATTTTATCGATCGAGGTACGTTGAAGTACAGATTCTTTTATTATATTTATTTTTTGGACTGTAGTAATTGAATCTCAATTGATTTTTGAATGAGTGACTTTCCATCGATTTTTTTAAGATCGTCGAGGTCGATCTGGCCGTTTAGAGTTAGAGCGCTCCACAAAATCCACGACGATTCACAACACTTAGCATCGGAGTGAGCGGACGTTCGCCCAGATACAAATTGCTGGGATCGGGGTTTGCATTATGGAAAGGTAATACCATTTTTAAAAATTCATGCCATAGATGTCTGTAGGGGCGAACGGTGTTCGCCCAAGTTCAGCCGAAGATCTTTAGCAGGATTATCGAGAAATGGTATAGATTACATTAAAATCTTAAAAAATTAGAACACAAAGAATGTCAATAATGTTTTTATTTTAAATCGAAATTTAGATGCGATCTAGTTCAAAATAGTTCGTAAAAATAAACTGAACGAACTCAGGTTGAACTCACTTCAAAACCAGATAAACCTCATTTAAAATCAAGGCAAAACAACTTTATGTAGGGTGCATCTCAATTTCGTAGAATGACCCCTCCGCCTTCGTCACCTCCCCTTAGTCGGGGGAGGATGGGTGGGGTTACGATCGCAAAAGTGAGATGCACCCTTTATGCAGACTTACAAAATGAGAAGGGATTTGAGATTTCAGGGATGCCGATCTTTACTGTAAGTTTCAATATCTCGCCATTCCATATCTGAAAGCGGTTCGACTCTAAACTCGATATCGTAGCAGTCTCGGGCAGCTTCTATGAGGGTCGAGACGAGGGTGTCGATCGAACGTTCTTCCCGCTTGTCCCAGGGGAGTGTCACTGAATCGGGGGAATGCCCAAAAACGCACTCGAACAAGTTTCGATCGAGTGTCAGGGGCATCGAACCGTGTTGCAATACTGCATCACCTCGCCACAACTGAGCGCTACCGATCGATTTTGCCCCCGTATCCGTTACCAAATCCGCCGCCGTCGCCGTAGCAAAACAACTCGCACGTTGGGTATATTCTCCTCGCGTTCGATCGCCGAACTGCAAACGGACTCCCAAAGCCTGCCAACCGCGAATCAAAAACAAACAGAGTTGTCGGTAGACCTGCTGACGATTTCCCGAAAGTCCCGATGTCACGATCGAATAAGTCAAATCGCCATCGTGCAGTACTGCTCGTCCTCCTGTGGGACGGCGAACTAGCGAAACCGGCTGTCCTTGCCAAGTTAACTGACGCCAAAACTCCGGCACTCGCCGCTGGTGGTAGCCTAAAGAGATCGTTGGAGACGACCACGTATAAAATCGTAGCGTGGGCGGGCAGGCGCTCTGTCGGTGTCGATCGAGCAGCCAGTCGTCCACGCTCATTTGTACGAAACCCGGCGCGTCGAGCCTGGGAATCAAACGCCAGGTAGTCGGTTTACGCGCCAAACTGCTCTTGTAGCCTTTCGTCGTTATCGTCTGCGATCGTAGCTACAACGGTAATCGTGCGCGAAATTTCACTCGGGTTGAGATCGGCCACAGCGCGAGAAGAAACGACCACGACGAGATCGTCTGCAATCGCGAACCGAGACTCAAACGTGCTGCCCCAATTCATCTGAAGTAAATGCTTCATCAGAGCTGTTTCGTCCTTAGCGGGGAGCTTTAACACCTCAGACCACACGGTAAACGTATCTTCTTCCGTTTCTCCCGTCAGTTGAACGAAGACTTCAACACTACCGTACTTGAACTTCCAAGCGTAGCCACCATCGCTGTGACCCACCATCACTTTCTGGCCTTCAGCCAAACTCGCGATGACCGTTTCGATTTCTTGAGGATAGTCGATCGAGCCATCACTTTCGGCCAATTCGTCGAGCGCCAAGTCTTCTTTATCGAACGTCGTCACGTCTGCGTACCTCCATTCAGGATGAGCCAAAACCACTGTATCGCCTTTACCGCGAACAGTGAACAGCGAACAGTCACCTGTCCGTATCAACAACGAGACTTAGAGCGTTTTTGGGGAGGGGGAGATATGACTCCGACCCGACGGTTTACTACACCCTTGAGGAAGCTTTAACAGCAATCAGTCTAGCGGGAGTTTTTGACCCGTATCGGCTCTTCAGCGGTTTATATCAGTGCCACTGACATCAATAATAGCGGCATTTCAGGGTCGGAGGCGCTGACGATGTTCGACCAGTGGGTAGCTGGTTTCGGTCATGGGGTTTTGGGGGGAATCACCACCGCAATTCGTCGTGAAGATTACGGTGAAATTCAGGAAGGAGACCACGCTTTCCTCTGGAATATGGGGAATTTGGCCGGGGTGAGTTCGGCTTTCGTGTTGAATTTCGTGCAACCGGCGGCGTTTACCGCACAGATAGGAGGCGTGCGCTGGGCTGGGGCGTTTCGTACTGGACTCGATACGGTGGCGGGAGGCTTTGGCGGAATTCAGTCAGTTCGAGGTTTAGCCGATGGGGATTGGAATTATACGGATGTTTTCAATCTCTTGGGGCTTGTGACGTTTGCGGTTCCGGCGATTACTTCGGCGAAGAAGTCTCTGGGGACTTTTAGAAGAATTCGTAGAACAGTGGGTTTCTTTCTCCTCTCGCTTCCGCCGACCTACGATTTGCTCGGGACTGTGATACGGCTGAAATCCTTGTCGAATTTCTTCGATGGTTTCTTCCGAAACTTTCTGGAATTTATCTTGGGCGTTTTGACGCCTTTCCTTCGCTTTTTTTTGAGCGATGTCGGGGAAATACCAACCTTCTTCCGTCGCCTTTCGTCGGAGTTCTCGAGAGATCGAAGAAGGATGTCGATCGAGACGACGAGCAATCTCCGCTTGCGAACATTTTTCTTGAGTGAAGAGTTTATAGATCTCAACACGCTCTGATGGGGTAAGATGGTGATGGCTCATTGGTCTTATTTTCAATTAGGTCGTTATTATTGAAAGATCGGAATATAACCGATAATTTTTTATTCGTAAACCCGCCGGTGTTGCGTTTCATTTTTGAATTTGCATTTGATTATTGAGGTCAATCAGATGATTTAATGAACTATTTCTTAGGGTGAGATCTTGAATTAATTGAAGCCCTTGTCTATAACCCAGAGATTCAACCGTCCTGCGATTTCATAAAAGACGCTTTAATCTGGAGTGACGAACGACCTGATGGACTAAGCAATCAGGGGTATGAAAAGCTTTGCGATCTTTGGATAGCCAGATCCTTTATCCACAGAAAAAACCCCTTTTCTTCTTGGACGATAGCTCCAAAGTATTTTGAAGCGGTTTGGCTTCAAGCTGTAAGACAGGGATTTAAATGGCCTGGATTTTGTCGGCTTAAATTAAGCGAAGAAGAGAGGAGATACTCTGAAGAGCAAAGAACCGATATGAACGACGACCTATAAAATGAGAAGTGCTGCCGTTTTCTCTCAGCCCAACTAGGATATGCAGTTGAAAGTACTCTTGTAAACTGCGATGAATCCTCTAGGATTCGATCGAAACTGAATGACTCGCTGTGAGTGAGATATTCTACGATCCTCAGAGGCACGCCAAACCAGAGCGCCTCGCAGCTGTTCTCCTGCATTGAGAACGAAATCTCATCACAACTCGAGTGAGGGGGGTTTCACGTGTCCGCGTTTCTTTGTAAAGTTGACTCACAAGTACAGTAACGATATAGGAGAACCGATCTTGCGAGCGATTTTAATTAGCCTAAGTGTAACGATTGTCTGTGCGGTTGTACTGGTGTTCGCCCTGATGAGCAGCGAGCGTCAAGCGGCCCTCGCCGACGAAGCTCGATCGCCTCAAGCCGTTGTTTCTCAAGCAACTGAAGGCAATCCAACCTCGATCGCACAAGCCTCGGCTGACGATTTAGAAACGATAGCGGGTGAAGAGGGCGTCATCACCCTAGATTCCGGGTTGAAGTACGAGAAACTCGTCGAAGGTGAGGGCGCTCAACCGCAACGGGGTCAAACCGTAGTCGTTCACTATACCGGGATGCTGGAAGATGGGACTGTTTTTGATAGCTCCCGAGAGCGAGGCCGTCCGTTTTCGTTCCGAATCGGTGTGGGTCAAGTGATTCGCGGTTGGGATGAAGGAGTTGGAATGATGCACGTCGGCGATCGCTGGCGTTTGATTATTCCGCCGGAATTGGGGTACGGCGAGCGAGGTGCTGGTGGGGTTATTCCTCCAAATGCAACGCTAATTTTCGATGTAGAACTCCTGCGGATTGCCGGATAGTCGATCGACTTTATAATTTTCTGAACCCCTAGTTTCCAATTCGAGAAGCTGGGGGTTTTGTACAGTTTTGTTAAGATTTGTTGTATCCTGATTTAGATATGACTGTCAAATTGCCAATTTTTAAATTCACCCAGGCAATCACTCTGATAGTTAAATCATTTAGGGTTTCATTCGATGAATTTACTGGTCTCAGCTCTTGGAATTCTACTCGTACTTGCCGCAACGGGTATCGCCGTTTACCTCACCACAGCTCGCCGCTATCAATCGTCTGAATCAGTTGCGAATTCCTACGATCGATGGACAGAAGACGGTATTTTAGAGTTTTATTGGGGCGAACACATTCACTTAGGTCATTACGGTTCACCGCCGGAACGGAAGGATTTTTTAGAAGCCAAATCTGATTTTGTTGGTGAAATGGTGCGTTGGGGTGGCTTGGATAAATTACCCCGAGGAACGACGATTTTAGATGTCGGTTGTGGGATTGGCGGAAGTAGTCGTATTTTGGCACGAGACTATGGATTTTCCGTCACGGGAATTACCATCAGTCCTCAACAAGTCAAACGCGCTCGGGAATTAACACCGGAAGACCTCGACGTGACGTTTCTCGTGGACGATGCCATGTCTCTTTCGTTCCCAGATGCCAGTTTTGATGTAGTGTGGTCGATCGAAGCGGGGCCGCATATGCCGGATAAAACCGTTTTTGCTCGAGAATTGATGCGGGTTCTCAAACCCGGTGGAATTCTGATTGTTGCTGACTGGAATCAACGGGACGATCGCCAGAAACCACTGAATTTTTGGGAAAAACCCGTCATGCAACAACTGCTCGATCAGTGGTCTCATCCCGCCTTTTCAAGTATTGAAGGGTTTTCCGAACTTTTGGAAGAAACCGGATGGGTTGAGGGCAAGGTAACTACAGCAGATTGGACGGAACCGACGCTTCCATCTTGGCTCGATTCAATTTGGCAAGGGGTCGTTCGCCCAGAAGGACTGCTGCGTTTCGGTCTATCGGGCTTTATTAAGTCGCTGCGAGAAGTCCCGACGATGTTTCTGATGTGGTTGGCTTTCAGCTTCGGTCTTTGTCGATTTGGGATGTTTCGTGCCGTGCGAGCCAATTCTTCCGAACAATTAACGGAAACTCTCTCGTCTCGATCGATGGCAACAAAATCATAGATCGTTGAACGTTTCGGAGGAATTGACCCTCCGAAACTCGTCTTGAGATTGCGAGACAACATTTTCGGCTCGATCGATCTGAGCGAACTGGCTAACGTTTTGCCACCGTCGATTCACATCTGAACTGCAATCTCGATCTTTTCTACCGAGAACTCGCGATCGATCGACGAAACAGCAAACAAGCCAACGCGACCCTGACGATCTCGCTCAAGCTGAAGTCGATCGACCCAAGAGTCGATCCCGTAAATGTTTAATTCGATCGCGCAACTTCGCCGCTTCCTCAAACTCCAACTGTTGCGCCGCCTCCTGCATTTGTGATTCCAATTGCTGAATCAACTCGGGAATCTGTTCGAGCGGAATCTCGTCAGACTGCTCGTAAGCATCTTCGAGTTGCTGCGCGTTGAGGCGACGGGAGATTTCCAGAAATGCCAAAATTGAATTATCGATGGGTTTCACCACGGGTTTTGGCGTAATATTATGTGTTCGGTTATATTCCAACTGAATTTTGCGGCGGCGTTCCGTTTCTGAAATCGCCTTGGCCATACTTTTCGTCAAATTGTCCGCATAGAGAATCGCCTGACCGCGAACGTGACGAGCCGCCCGTCCGATCGTTTGAACGAGCGATCGTTCAGCACGCAGGAAACCTTCTTTATCTGCATCGAGAATCGCCACTAAAGAGACTTCTGGCAAATCCAACCCTTCCCGAAGCAAGTTCACCCCGATGAGAACGTCAAATTCTCCTTTTCGCAGCGCTTGTAAAATTTCAATGCGCTCGATCGAATTAATATCTGAATGCAAATAACGCACCCTCACGCTGCGTTCTTGGAAGTATTCCGTTAAATCTTCCGCCATGCGCTTGGTCAGGGTGGTGACGAGAACTCGTTCGCTGAGTGCAATTCGATCTCGAATTTCCCCTAACAAATCGTCGACTTGGCCGTCTGTCGGACGCACGAAAATCTCCGGATCGACCACTCCAGTCGGACGGACAATTTGCTCGACGACGTGCTGCTCGGACTGCTCGAATTCCCAATCTCCCGGTGTCGCCGACACGAACGTGCATTGTTTGACCTTAGCCCAAAACTCCTCCGCCTTCAGCGGACGGTTATCTGCCGCACTCGGAAGTCGAAAGCCGTGTTCGATCAGAACTTGTTTGCGAGATCGATCGCCGTTATACATCCCGCGAATCTGAGGAACGGTGACGTGAGATTCGTCCACCACCAACAGCCAATCCTCGGGGAAATAATCCACCAAACACTCTGGCGGTTCTCCCGCTTGTCTTCCGGCGAGATGTCGCGAGTAGTTTTCTACCCCGTTGGTATAGCCAACTTCCGCCAACATTTCCAAATCGTAGCGGGTACGCTGTTCGAGGCGTTGCGCTTCTAGCAGTTTTCCCTGCTGATTCAACTGTTCGAGCCGCACTTCGAGTTCCGCTCGGATATCGTGGCAAGCTACTTCTAGGCGTTCTTCCGGTGTGACGAAGTGGCGAGCGGGATAAATCCTCAACGCATCGACACTTTGCAAAACCTGACCCGTCACAGGATCGATATAGCGAATTGCATCGATTTCATCACCGAAGAATTCCACCCGAACGACGCGGTCTTCGTAAGCGGGGCCGATTTCCAATACGTCACCTTTCACGCGAAATTTGCTACGTCCCATATCGAGGTCGTTGCGCGTGTATTGGACGCTGACGAGATCGCGGAGGACTTGGCGCGGGTCGATTTCCCGTCCGACTTCCAGGGGAATTGAGGCTTTGAGGTATTCGCTGGGTATCCCCAAGCCGTAAATGCAGCTAATCGAAGCCACGACGATTACGTCCCGTCGCTCGAAGAGCGATCGAGTGGCGGAGTGACGCAACATATCGATTTCTTCGTTGATGGAAGCCGTTTTCTCGATATAGGTATCGGTGACGGGAATGTAGGCTTCCGGTTGGTAGTAGTCGTAATAGCTGATGAAGTATTCGACGGCGTTGTGCGGGAAGAACGACCGCAGCTCGTTACACAGTTGTGCAGCTAGAGTTTTGTTGTGAGCGAGAACGAGGGTCGGTTTTCCAATATTGGCGATGACGTTGGCGATCGTATAGGTTTTCCCGGTTCCCGTCGCACCGAGGAGGGTTTGGAAGCGGTTTCCGGTGTTGAGGGATTTCGTGAGTTGGTCAATAGCTTGCGGTTGGTCGCCAGTGGGGGGAAAGGGAGCTTCGAGGTGGAAGGGAGTCATGGGCGATCTCATCTCGCGATAGCGTTTTGATTTTAACGTTCCCCCTCGTTTCCGTGACACAGACTCGGAGAGCAATTGAGGTCGATCGTCTTCTCGTCTTATCCTAGAGCGCCAGTATAGAAGTCATGGTAGGGTGCATCTCAGTTTTGAAAAAACATCCGAATTGGGACTGTTGGAATTGCGGTGGTATTTGATTGCATATGATACCAAAATCCTTGTCGGGCGCACTGCCGTGACGCCCCTACGCCAACGGTTTCGGAACTTCATAAACTTTGCTTATCATCCTAACTCCAACAGACCCTCCGAATTGGAGGCTGAAACCCTTATTCTCTCGTATGAATTTACAATTTTGAGATGCACCCTAATGGTAGGGTGTGTTACGCGGACGAAAAATGGGTTTGAAATCCAGTCAATGAGATTTCCGCGTAACGCCCCCCCATCACAACATCAAACCTCCTGGCTTCTGTAACAGCGCTTTAGGTTCTTCTCGATCTCATTTTTTGGAGATTTTAAAAATATTTTAGTGGGCAATATTCGCGATTGTGATATAAATTTTTAATGCGATCCAAGGCATAGAAACTTAAGATTGAAAGTACATTTATTCAAATTCTAGTCAGCTAAAATGGATCGATCGATTATCGACTTAGACTTGCAAATTATTTTAGAATTCGAGCTTCGATCTTCAAAAAAATTATCGCTCCAATCCATCCATATCTACAGTCGATCGATCAATAAATAAGTCGTCATTTCTCCTTTTCCCTTCACATCGATTTCACCACGACATTCAAACTCAAATTTATCTTTCAAACGTTCGTAGGTAACTTCCGTCACCTGAATAGTATTGGCAATCCCCTGAGATTCCATGCGGCTGGCCATATTGACCGTATCACCCCACAGATCGTAAATGAACTTATTCGTTCCAATAACTCCGGCCACAACCGGGCCGCTACTAATCCCGATCCGAATACTAAACGGCTCTCGATCGCCTTGATTGAATTGCTTCATTTGTTGCAACATATCCAGAGCCATTTGCGAGATCGCCTCTGCATGATCGTCTCGTGGAACCGGTAAACCGCCCACAACCATATACGCATCACCAATCGTTTTGATTTTTTCCAAGCCGTTTTTCGCTGCGAGTTCGTCGAAACCCGAAAAGATTTCATTCAGCAACTCGACGAGTTCGGTTGGTGAAATCCGCGACCAGAGTTTTGTAAAGCCAACGATATCCGCAAACAAAACACTAACATCTGAAAAGCTATCCGCAATCGTATGGGGGTTTTGCTTGAGGCGCTCCGCAATCGGTTTCGGTAGAATGCTCAACAGGAGACGTTCCGACTTCTCCTGTTCGATCCGAAGCTGTTCCAAATAGGCCTTTTCCTGGTCGTGTAGGTGCTTTTTTTCGAGACAGGCTCCAATACGTGCTTTCAACAAAATGGGATTAAACGGTTTAGGCAGATAATCCTCTGCACCCAGTTCGATACATTTGACGACGCTGTCGAGATCGTCGAGCGCTGAAATGACGAGGACGGGAATATCGCGCAGTTCTGGATCGGCTTTGAGTTGTTCGAGAACCTGATAGCCGTTCATACGCGGCATCATAATATCGAGCAAAACCAAGTCGAACGGCTGTTCCCGAATCAGTTCTAGCGCGCGAAATCCATCTTCGGCAACCGTCACGCAATAGCCTTGTCGTTGTAGTCGTCGTCGGAGCAAATCTCGGTTGGCTTCGTTATCGTCTACCACCAACACGCTAGCGGTTTCGGGCGATGTCATCGACAGATTCCTCAATTGACTCCCGTAGGTCGGGACGCTCCCTGACAAAAGTACCCCGTGTCGGGTCGCACGATCGATTTGAGCGCCAAGGCTCAAACGCACGAGGGTTTCACTCTGAGGGAGAAACGGGTTAGCTGGTGCTGCTGAAGGACGTTCGGACGTTCGGCGAAAAGCTGACGTCGAGCCGTCGCAATGCGACACCCGTGAATTTCCGACACCCCCCGGCATCTGGCCGAAAATCGGCCAATCGTACCCGATTCTAGCTCAATCCGACCGATCTCGGGACGGCGAAACGGTGTCAGTCTCTCGATCTCGTTCGACAGTGACGGTCGTGGGTAAAACAACAGTAAAAGTCGATCCCACATCCACTTCACTGCTAACTGCAATCTCCCCCCCCATCATCTGACAGTAGCGTTGACCGATCGTCAATCCCAACCCCGTACCGCCGTACCGTCGAGTCGTCGACGCATCTCCTTGAGTAAACGGTTGAAACAAGTGTTCGATTTGGTCGGGGGTCATGCCGATTCCCGTGTCGCTGACGCGGAACACGATGCGATCGACCTCCGATTGAACTGGGCGGCTGACCGAAAGGTCGATCGACCCGTTTTCGGTAAACTTGGCCGCATTGCTGAGAAGGTTGAGTAAGATCTGTCGAACCTTCGTGACATCGGCTTCCATTTCACCCAAATTCTGCGGACAGTCGAGGCGAAAGGTGTTGCCATTTTTCTGCACCATCGGCTCGATCGTGACGCACACGTCTTCAACGAGGGCGCAAATATCGAAAGGCTCGACGTACAGCTGCATTTTTCCCGCTTCGATTTTCGAGATATCGAGAATGTCGTTAATGAGCGTCAACAAGAAATTTGCCGCCTTCCGAATTTTCTGAAGGTCTTCAACGGCTGTGGTATTCCCATCTTCTGCCGCTTCTTCTTGAAGGATTTCGCTATAGCCGACGATCGCGTTGAGGGGCGTGCGCAATTCGTGACTGATGTTGGCCAGAAACGCACTTTTCGATCGATTGGCCGTTTCCGCCGCTTCCTTCGCACGGTAGAGTTCCGCTTCAGCCGTTTTCGCAAGGGTAATATCTTGGACGGCACCCAACAAATGTACGATCTCATCGCCGCCTGCATCCCGATCTGGGCGAGCGTAATCTCGCAGCCAGCGAATTTCACCCTGCTTGGTCACGATACGGTATTCGAGAACGTCGCCCCCCTCCGCAAGACAGTTGTGAGCAAACTGACGGGCGATCGATCGATCCTCGGGATGAACGACCACCGACCACCCACCCATCCGTTCGACATCCGACATCGCATAACCCGTAATACGCTCGAAAGACTGAGTCGCCCACTGCACGATCGCGTTGCCGTCAGCGGTGACATCGGCCGCGTAGATGTAATCCGAGGCCAGCTCCGAAATCGCTCGATAGCGGGCTTCACTTTGGCGCAGAGCGCGTTCGGCTGTTTTACGCTCCGTCATATCGCGCACGGCCGTCACGCGGACTTTGTTCCCGTAGTAGGGCAGCAAGCGTCCTTGAATTTCCACGGGGAACGTCGAACCGTCCTTTCGCTGTCCCCATAATTCCAAGGTTTTATCGGAACCCGACTGTAGCGGGACAGCCGCCATTTCACGACAATCGGGAGCGAACAGGTCGAGGGGATTCATGCCCAGCAACTCGTCCGATCGATAGCCGAAAAGATGTCCTAACGCTTGATTGGCATCGAGAATCGCGTCGTCGGCATGGATGACGATACCTTCAAACGTGGCTTGCGAGAGCCAGCGAAATCGTTCCTCACTTTCCCAGCGTGCTACCTCTGCCGACGTTCGATCTCCCGTTTGCAAAGCCAGAGCGACAAAATCCGCGATCGAAGCGGCAAAGGTTTGTTCCTCAGCCGTCCAATGGCGGGGGGTATCAGCTTGTTCGAGCATCACGACCCCCACCATTTTTCCCAACCTTACGGGTGCGCCCAAGACAGCCACAACGGACTTCGGAGTAAAATCCGTTTCGGCGAAGGATTGCGTTCGCGGGTCTCGCCGCACGTCCACCACTGCCAAATATCGATCGACTTCGAGAGCCTGAAAATAGTCAGGGTGGCGACTGGCTTCGACAATCGTTCCCGCCGCACGAGTATCGCTGCCTTGTTCGTAAGCTTCCAAACAGACGAGCTGCGTGCCTTCGCTGTCGTACTGCCAAACGCTGACGCTAGAAACATCGAGCGTTTGCGCCGCCGTCGCTGCGATTCCACGCAGCGTGGCCGAAACGTTGCCCGTAGCTAACTGCTGATTGCGAGCGAGTTCGACGAGGGCTCGATTTTGCTGAGTTAGGGTTTCGCGCTGGCGCTGTAGCCAAGTCTCTTGAATGGTCTGTTGTTGGCCCAATTGGGCCGTCAACCATCCGAAAACGAACGGCAGCGTATCGACAACCCACAATGCGGGGTTTTCGAGGTGTCGGCGAACCAGTGCAACGATCGATCCCCAGACCCGTGGGTCGGTTAACGGTTGCAGTGTCTTCGTCCCGTCGAGAAGCGTCGCGAGGACGATAAAAGCACACCCGACAATCGCACCCGTCCACATCGAACGGCTTACGCGCTTCGAGGTCGTAACGTCAGTCATGATTCTAGATGGAGTCTCGCGTTCGAGGAGTCACACGCCCCCAGACAGGGCGAACCCGAGATTGCCGAAGCCTTGCTCGGTTGTCCGCGTCCGTTCAACCGAGCAAGGCTTCGATTTTCGACAACAAGCGGGGAAATTCCACGGGCTTGGTATCGTAATCGTCACATCCGGCTGCGAGACACTTTTCTCGATCGCCGGCAATGGCGTGAGCGGTGAGTGCGATCACGGGAATAGTTTGGGTCTCGGGTTGGGCTTTGATGGTTTTCGTCGCCTCCCAACCGTCCATGACGGGAAGCCCCATATCCATGAGGATGAGGTCGGGCGCTTCGCTTACAGACATATCTACACCCTGAGAGCCGTCAGTCGCGACGACGACGGTGTAACCCTTGCGCTTGAGACGCCGCGAGAGCATATCGCGGTTCATTTCGTTGTCTTCAACCAGCAGGATTTTAGCCATAGGCAATCAAAAACGGCGGAACGAGTCTCGATCTCGATCGGGCTACGCACCGCGATCGAGGGCCGGGACACGGCTCGACTCGCTGTCGTTTTCTATTGTCCCATTTCTGCGTCGTCTGTGTCGGCCGCCGGCACGAGACTGGCGAGGAGTCGATCGCGAACTTCGTGCAGGAGTTCGTCTCGGGTCGAAGCACCTTTTTCGAGGATGCGTGTCACACAACCGTCGAGGCGCTGGTAATCCGCTGGCGTGAGTTCCATCGCTGTGACGACGACGACGGGGATCGATCGCCAGTCAGAATGGCGGCGAAACTCGGCGAGAAATTGAAAGCCGTCCATGTGGGGCATCATCAGATCGAGCAAGATCAGATCGGGAAGCTCAGCTGCAACGGCGTTGAGGGCAGCCTGTCCGTCGCAGGCTTCGACAACGTTCCACCCGGCTTTGTGGAGGGTGCGTCGCATCATTTCACGGCTCATCTCGTCGTCTTCGACCACCAAGATGCGATTCGGTACGTTCGAGTGGTTCGCGGCTCGAGCGCGGCGATATTTTTCGAGGAGTCGCATCAAACGTTGGTTGTCGATGGGTTTGATGAGGTAATCGGACGCACCGAGGGTGAACCCGATGTTTTTTTCATCGACGATCGTGACGACGATCGCGGGAATTTCAGCAAGGCTGGGGTCGGCTTTCAGCGCTGAAAGCACCGCCCAACCGCTCATTCCGTCCATGAGAATATCGAGGACGATCGCATCGGGTTGGAGTTGTCGGGCCATTTGCAAGCCGACCTGGCCGCTGTTTGCTGTTTCGACGCGAAATCCTTCTTTGCTCAACCGTCGGGAAATTAAATCGAGGGTGTCGGGATCGTCGTCGATGGCCAGGACGAGACTGGGCAGACGTGGCGACGGTGTCGGCGTTGGGCGAGGGGGGATGGGGTCGATTTCGACGATATCAACCGGGTCGGCGGGGAGTCGAACGATAAAGGTCGAGCCTCGATCGAGTGCGCTTTCGACGGTTACGTCACCCCCCATCATTTCACAGAAGTGACGAGTAATGGCGAGGCCCAAACCCGTTCCGCCGTATTTGCGGGTGGTCGAAGCATCGGCTTGACTGAAGGCGGTAAACAGGCGATCGACTCGATCGGGGCTCATACCAATCCCCGTGTCGGAGACTTTGAAGATCGTGTAAGCGCTGCCATCAGAGTCGGTGCTTCGGTATGCTTCCAGGCTGACGGTTCCGTTTGAGGTAAATTTGGCCGCGTTGCCGAGCAGGTTGAGTAAAGATTGGCGCACCTTAGTCAAGTCAGCACACATCGTACCCAAGTCTGGCGCACAGCGCACCTCGAAGAGGTTGTTGTTGCGCTCGATGAGGGGTTGTGCTGTGGCTTGGACTTCATCGATGAGTTGAGTGACTTCAAAGGCTTCAACGTACAGGTCCATTCGCCCCGCTTCGATTTTGGAAATGTCGAGGATGTCGTTGATGAGCGATAAGAGGTGGTTGCCAGCGGCGCGGATTTTGTCGAGATCTTCAGCAATGTCGTCGTACCCTTCATCTTGAGCTTCTTCCCCGAGCATTTCGCTGTAGCCGATGATGGCGTTGAGAGGGGTGCGAAGTTCGTGGCTCATGTTGGCCAGGAAGGTACTTTTAGCACGGTTGGCAGCTTCGGCCGTCTCTTTGGCGCGGTGCAGTTCGTCGCAGTCTTGTTTGAGCTGGGTGATGTTATCCGTCCACAGGATAACGCCGCCGATCGATCCGTCTGCAGCCGTCCAAGGTTGCATTTTCCAGCGATACCACTCGGTACGTCCGTCGGCTTGGGGAAACGGTTCGTCATCTCCCATTTCGACGTTTCCAGCTAAGCAAGAGGCTTGACGCTGTTGCCATCTCGTCAGACTGTCAGGATCGTCGCGAAATAAGGGAAACACTTCGTAGTGCGATCGACCTTGGATGTCCGTGGCGTCGAGACCGTATTCGATCGACCAACGCTCGCTGACGAGGAGGTAGTGCATCTGTCGGTCGAACAGGGCAACCGGAGCAGGTGTGTATCGAACGAAGGCTTGTAGGTGTTCCGGTGAGGAGCGATCGTCGAGGCGCTCGCACAGTAAAATCGATCGACCGTCAAGACGAGTCGCGTCCACTTGACATGAAAACGTCTGGCCATCGGCACGGCGTCCGCAGGTTTGGTGAGAGCCGTCAGCCAATTCGGGACGCCAATGGGGAAACAACGTGGAGATCGATCGTCCGCGCAGGTCGTCGCGATAACCGAACAAGGCTTCGGCATCGGGACTCAAAGCCTCGATGCGCCATCCTTCGTCAACAAACGTCACAATACTGCTCATGGTGGTTCTCAAAGGTCTGTTTGACAACGGGCAACTGGCCCCGACAGACCGAGGGTGAAAATTGGCTAGGTGGTAGACGCGAGATGACGATGAGGAGAGGACAGTTCTTAAATCTGTCTACAGGGCAATCGGACTTCAGCGGGAACTCTTAGAATCGGTTCGACGTCCGAAATTCTTGGTAGCTCCGATCGCCAATTGATGCCCATGACACATTCTATTTCATTATCCTGGTCTACGGTTGAGGCGAGCGTTTCTCAAACTCCCCTGTCCTCTCCCGCCCAACTCTCTCAAATCGATTTGGTGCGCCGCTGTCAAGAAGGAACTCGCCCCGATCGAGCGGCCTTCGCAGAACTGCTGCGTCGGTATCAATCCTACGTCGATAAAGTACTCTATCATCTCGCCCCCGATTGGCAAGATCGATCGGATTTGGCTCAAGAGGTTTGGATCCGGGTCTACCGCAATATCCGTCGCTTGCAAGATCCGCTCAAGTTTAAAGGGTGGCTCAGTCGCATCGCGACGAACTTGTTTTACGACGAGTTACGCAAGCGCAAGCGCGTTCGCCCACCGCTGTCTCTCGACGCACCGCTTACGACGGATGAAGGCGAGCGAGATTGGGATATTGCGTCGGACGAACCCGGGCCGGACGAAGCCCTGGCCACGCACGAGTTTTACGATCGATTGCGGTCTGCGATTGCCGATCTGCCGGAAGTGTTTCGCACGACGATCGTGTTGCGCGAAATTGAAGGCATGGCTTACGAAGAGATTGCTGAAATTACGGGTGTGTCGTTGGGAACGGTTAAATCTCGCATCGCCAGAGCGCGTCATCGTTTACAAGATCGCTTACAACCATATCTCGATAGTTAAAGCCTTTGTTAGATCGCCCGTTTTAAGCCTCGATTAAAGTGTCGCTCCACGATTGACGATCGAATTGTTGCCTAGAAACTTTTTTGATACTCTCGCGTCTGTAAAAATATGTAAGTGTCTCGTCTCGTGGAGCGATGTCGCTGTCCCAGACAGGCAGCTAGGTGGTGAAGCAACTATGACTCGAAAGGATTACGACGATTTCAATCCCAACGAACGCTCTGTGTTCGAGACAGAAGCGGAAGAAGAACTCTTCGTACTGCTCAGTTGCTATCTCGACGGTGAGGTTACACCCCGGGAACGCCAGCAGGTGGACGCCCTCCTCGACTCTGACGCTCGGGCAAAGCAACTTTATCAACGTCTCGCCAAACTGAGGACGGGCATCCGAAGCGCTCCGGTTCCCGCGAGTGAAACGACACCGGAAGAAACAGTCGATCTGGTGTTCGTTCGCATGAGACGACAGCGACAGCAGCGTTTTGCGTGGGCGGGAACGGCAATCGCGGCTTTGTTTGTTGCTGTGGTGTCGGGCTTGCAGCTGAACCCATCGCCTCCGACGTTGCAAATGGCCAGTACTCCTTCACCGACTTCTTTAGAAATCGAAGCGTCTCCGCAATCGCTCCCCTCACCCAACAGTTCCCCTGCCCCACAGAAGGAGTCTGAAAGATCCCTGATGGCACGGGCGCTGTTTGTGGAATAACACGAAGTCAGCAGGGAACGATCTTCTTTAACATCTCCCCATAGAGTCCTTGTCAGTCAGTTTATGCGAGGACTTTAGGGTTTTTTATTTTTTGGCGATCTCGTTAAAACACTGCATTTTTCAGGGCTTCGATGCCAGCTTTCACAGCTTCGTAGCCGAAAATTAGGATCAGTGTACTCAGGGTTCCCCCCATCGCGCACAGAACTAAGCCCGACAAGCTAATCAATCCGTCGTCTTCGAGCAAACCAAATCCGACCACGAAGATACCCATCGCCGGTAGCGTGTTCGTCCCCGGAATGGGAACCATCATTGAAATCGACATCAACGCAATGGCGAGACCGAGGACGACACGCCCCGTCAAACTCGTGCAAATATAGCTAAAGCGAGGACGAGACAAAACCTCAATGCGTTGCAACCAGGGTAGTCCTTTCGCCAACACGCCCTGCACGGCTTTGAGCGGTACGTCTCGATCGAGCCAAGATTGAAAGAAATACGGACGCTCTCGCCCGACGACCAGTTGAACGGCCAGCCACAGCATCAAAATCCCGAAGGGAATGGAGTATCCCGGTGCGGGAACCGGTAAGGCAGAGGGGAACGCCAACAAAACGAACAAAAATCCGAAACTCCGCTCTCCCGCAATTTCTAACACGTCTGCGAGCTTCACGCGATCGAGACGGTCTTCTGAAAAAAAGTAGCGGTGCAGTTCCGTAGAAAGCTTAGCCACAAATCGATCGCTCCATTTTGACAGTGAACCGTGAGCCGCAAGCAGTGAACCGTGTCCACTGCTTGCTGTTCGCTGTTTAGGTTCCCGACTTCCAAGAGTTCATGTACTCGACCTGTTCGGCGGTTAGGGTATCCATCTCGATACCCATCGCGGTTAATTTCAGGCGAGCGATTTCTCGATCGATCTCTTCCGGAATCGAGTGCAGACCCGGTTCGAGCTTGCCTTTATTTTTCACCAAATATTCGCAAGCCAGAGCTTGGTTGGCAAAGCTCATATCCATCACCGCACTGGGATGGCCTTCTGCCGCCGCCAAGTTCACCAGACGACCTTCACCCAATACGACCACTGACTTCCCACTGTTGAGTTTGTACTCTTCCGTAAACGGACGCACGGTTTGTACGGTGTCGGTCATTTCCTTTAAGGCCTTCAGGTCGATTTCGATATCGAAGTGACCGGAGTTACAGACGATCGCGCCGTCTTTCATGTCCGCAAAATGTTCGCGACGAATCACGTGTTTGTTCCCCGTCACCGTGACGAACAGATCGCCGAGGGGGGCGGCTTCTTCCATCGGCATGACACGGAATCCGTCCATGACCGCTTCGATCGCCCGAATCGGATCGATTTCAGTGACGATAACGTTCGCACCTAAGCCGCGACCGCGCATCGCCACGCCTTTACCGCACCAACCGTAACCTGCTACGACCAGGTTTTTTCCTGCCAGGAGAACGTTGGTCGCGCGAATGATGCCGTCCAGAGTCGATTGTCCCGTACCGTAACGGTTATCGAAGAAGTGCTTCGTATCGGCATCGTTGACGTTCATCGCGGGGAAACTTAACACCCCGTCGTTGAACATCGCCCGCAATCGCACGATGCCAGTGGTGGTTTCTTCGTTCGTCCCGATGAGTTCCGGAAGTTGATCTTGGCGATCTTGCACCAACTTCGCCACCACGTCCGATCCGTCATCGATAATGATATTGGGATGGTGGTCGAGGGCAATTTCAACGTGACGGCTGTAGGTTTCGGCATCTTCCCCTTTAATGGCGAAAACGGGAATACCGTGGTCTACCACCAAGCTCGCCGCAACGTCGTCTTGGGTGGACAGGGGGTTACTCGCAATTAAAAGCGCGTCGGCACCACCAGCTTTTAAGGCAATCGCCAAATGCGCCGTTTCCGTAGTCACGTGACAGCACGCAACCAACTTAATCCCCGCTAGAGGCTTTTCTCGCTCGAAGCGATCGCGAATTTGCCGCAGTACGGGCATCTCTCGACCCGCCCAGTCGATGCGCTGTTTGCCAAGAGGGGCAAGGGCTGCATCTTTAATTTCGTGCTTGATAGCCGTCGCGGTCATATCTTGGTGACTTCCTTTACAAAAATACAATCTAATCTAGGGTACTCCGTACAACAGTATTCAGTCATCAGTCGCCAGTTACCAGTTACCGGTTATCAGTTGCTCGTTTGTTGAGGAGAGGATTCCGAACAATCGGAGTTTGAGATAGCTGAAGTATCCTAAAATCTCGCACGTTCTTCGTCTCTTTAACTCGTCACTGCATCCACTGATGACTGTTAACTGTTCACTGGTGACTGCTAACAGCTGACTGTTCTACTTTTCGATTTTCACCGATTCGATCGGGTCGCCCTGACGAATCGCTAACACCACATCCATATCGTCAGTCTGTCCGAACACGGTATGCACGCCATCGAGGTGAGGTTGTGCTTCGTGGCAAATAAAGAACTGACTGCCTCCGGTATCCCGTCCGGCGTGGGCCATCGAAAGACTTCCGGCGACGTGCTTGTTCTTATTGATTTCACACTTGATGGTGTAACCGGGACCGCCCGTTCCGTTTCCGTGAGGACAACCACCTTGAATCACGAAACCGGGAATGACGCGGTGAAAGTTCAATCCGTCGTAAAACCCTTTTTCAGATAATTCGACAAAGTTTTTGACCGTGTTGGGGGCATCTTCATCGAATAGTTCGATGTTAATGGTTCCCTTGGCGGTTTCCATAATGGCTCGGGTCATAATTGCCTCGTTTCGCGTGCAAACTGATTTATCTTAACGCACTGCTGCTTCGGGTTCGAGACGGGTTTCGGTACAATGGCGAGCGGTGTGGAATCGGGAAAACGATGGCACGGTATTTCGCGACGGTGGCGCGGGGATTGGAATCGATCGCGGCGCGGGAATTGGAAGGGTTAGGGGCGCAATCGGTACGTCCGGAGTTTGCGGGGGTAGCCTTCGAGGGCGATCGAACGTTGTTGTATCGCGTCAATCTTTGGGCGAGAACGATCTTCCGGGTGTTGGTGCCGATGGCGGAGTTTCGCTGCACGTCGCCAGAAATGCTGTATCGGGAAGTTTACGCGATCGAGTGGGAGCATTATCTTTCTCCCGACCACACTTTAGCCGTCGATTGTACGGGGCGAAACGAACAACTCAATCACACGCACTTTAGCGCTTTACAGGTGAAAAATGCTGTGGTCGATCGACAGCGAGACCGATTTGGAACTCGATCGAGTGTCGATGTCGCAACGCCGGATTTGCGCCTCAACCTTCACATTCACCGAGAGCGCGCTGTTCTCAGTCTTGACAGTTCCGGCAATAGCTTACACCGCCGGGGCTATCGCCCCGCTGTGGGGTCAGCACCGCTGAAAGAAACGCTGGCTGCCGCTATTTTAGAGATGGCCGGCTATTCGCCCGATTTACCGTTTTTAGATCCGATGTGCGGTTCGGGAACGTTGCCCCTCGAAGCGGCGATGAAAGCTGCTAACGTCGCCCCGGGACTGTTTCGCAATCGATTTGGGTTCGAGACCTGGAGAGATTTCGACGTTCGATCTTGGCAACAGTTAAAGCAAGAGGCACGAGACGCGAGACAATCGGAATTACCCGCTTTTGTTGGGGGAAGCGATCGCGATGCGAACGTTCTCGAACAAGCGAAAACTAATGCTGAATTTTGTGGTTTTTCGGAAGCTATTTCGTTTCGATGTATCGACGTTCGCCATCTCGAAGCACCTTTCGATCGAGGGCTTTTAATCTGCAATCCACCTTACGGAGACCGGCTCGGAGACCGACAGCAACTCGGCACGTTTTACAAACAACTCGGCGATACGTTTAAACACGGTTTTAAAGGCTGGACGGCTTATGTTTTAACGGGGAGTAAAGACCTTGCCAAACGAGTTGGGTTACGACCGTCTCGCCGCATTCCTGTTTCTAATGGTGGGTTAAATTGTACGCTTTTGGAATACGAATTATATTGAATTGACGCTCGACAAGTTTATCGATCGAATGGGCGAATGGGAACGTCGAGATGACGTGTTGAGACGTTCGAAGGGGAAGATAAACTCGAATCGACTCCCGTTCGCTCAACCCAGCTCTCGACGCTGGATTTACTCCTTGTCCTAGGCGGTCTCGCCCTCGTCGTCGTGTAGAATGACGCAAGTTTTCCAACCGAGCGACCACCAACCATGCAACCGATCGACTGGCTGATTGTCATAGGCTACCTTGTTGTCACGATGGCGTTAGGGGTGTACCTGTCCCGAAAAGCTTCTAAGAGTTTGGCGGACTTCTTCGTATCGGGTCGATCGTTACCCTGGTGGTTAGTCGGCACCAGCATGGCAGCAACGACGTTTTCGATCGACACTCCCCTCCTCATCACGGGAATTGTCGGCAACCAAGGCATTGCTGGAAACTGGCTGTGGTGGAGTTTCGGCATTTCCCATCTGATCATGATTTACATCTTTGCCAAGATGTGGCGGAGATCGGAAGTCATCACCGATGCCGAACTGACTGAAATTCGCTACGGGGGCAAAACGGCGGCTATCTTGCGAGGGGTTAAAGCCTTCATTTTTGCCGTTCCTATGAACTGCATCGGTATTGGTTACGCCATGTTGGGCATGGTGAAAGTCGTCGAAGCCCTGAACATTTGGCAAGGATTCGGCCTCGATGTTGGAGATACTCAACTGAAAATTTGGAGTGTCGTCGGGGTTAGCGTTTTTGTCTTAATTTACGCCGGACTCGCTGGCTTGTGGGGGGTTGTTGCCACCGACTTTTTTCAATTCGTGTTGGCGTTGGTGGGAGCGCTACTCGTTGCGGGTTTTGCTTTAAACGGCATCGGAGGCATGGAAACGCTGATCGATCGAATTCCCCAAGTAACCGATCTCGATGTCTTGTCGATCGTTCCCGTGACGTTCGGCGGTGATGGCGGGGTCATCAGCTTTAGTAAAGCGGCTGGAATTAGCCTCAGTGCCTTTCTCGCCAATATCTTCATCCAATGGTGGGCTTGGCGACGTAGCGACGGTGGTGGAGAGTTCGTCCAACGGTTTGCCGCTGCGAAAAACGAAGCTGAAGCCGAAAAAGCAGCTTGGACGTTTAACCTCATGCACTATGTCGTCCGAACCTGGCCGTGGATTATCGTCGCGCTCGCTGCCTTAGTCGTGTTTCCCGACTTACAGGATAAAGAACTGGGCTACCCGAAACTGATGCTGGAGTTTCTTAGTCCCGGCTTGTTGGGTTTAGTCGTTGCGTCTCTCATTGCGGCCTTTATGAGTACAGTTTCCACCTCGATTAACTGGGGGGCATCGTTTATCACCAACGATTTGTACTTGCGTTTCGTCGAACCTAATGCCAGTCAAAACAAATTGGTCTTTATCGGTCGTTTCTCTTCCGTTATCGTCACCGCCTTGGGGGCTGTTGCTGCCTTTGTCGCGGAAGATATCGCCCAGGTATTCGAGTTAATTATTGCCATCGGAACGGGTTCGGGATTGGTTTTGATTCTACGTTGGTTCTGGTGGCGAGTGAATGCAGCAGCCGAACTCACTGCCATTGTCAGTAGTTTTATTATCGGTTCCCTGGCAACGTTAGCGGGACAGTGGAAGGTTCCCGAGTCCAGTTGGTTGTTTCGTTGGGTGGTCGAACCGATGTCGGACTACGGACTGCGCGTCATGGCGATTACGGTTATCGTTTGCACCCTATGGATTGTTGTCATGTTCCTGACGCCACCGGAATCGGAGGAAACCTTAGACAACTTCTATCGCCACACTCGTCCTGGAGGCTTGGGATGGTCGCGTCAACAGGCAAATACGGGACTGTTTCCCGCTCAGGATTTACCAACGGATTTGAAGCGCGTCGTTGCGGCGAACTTGTTGCTGTTTGGGGCGTTGCTATCGTCCGGTGGTTTTCTGCTGTTACAGCCGTTGATGGGTTGGTTCTGGCTGGTGGTGGCTGTTGTGGGCGGTACGTGGCTGCGTCAGTTGGGCAAGCGTAAGGTCATCGCCTTACCGAGACCTGGAATCGGGGAAGATTGAAACGGGAAGTTTTGACGCCACGCACACGCTCCCTCATCGATAAAGTGCTGCTGGCAATTGGATGGGGATCACTCCCGCGCGCCAGCTTCTCGTAACAGTTGTGCTGCACCGCGATTGTGATGGTACTCTGCGAGAGAAAGGGCAGTGTGTCCGCCTTGATTTTTGATTTCCAGATCGGCTCCAGCGTTGATGAGGAGGCGAAGGGCGGAAAGATTGCCAGCCTGAGACGCCCACATCAGAGGCGTCGAACCCGATCGATCGATTTCGTTGCAGTTGCTCCCCCCTTGTAACAGCAAGCCAAGGGTTTCCGTCTCGTTGCGGCGGGCTGCAAGATGAAGGGCCGTTTGTCCCTCTGCATTCCGGGCGTTCGCGTCTGCACCACCATCGATTAACACTCGAGTGGTTTCGGTATAACCGTTGGCAACAGCAACGAGGAGGGGAATTTCATCGCCACCGCTCCCGTTAAGGTTCGCCCCTCGATCTCCCAAAACTTTCACGATGTCAGCGTGTCCGTGTAGGGCAGCGACGAGTAACGGCGTGTCACCGAGGTGGTTGGCTCGATCGATCGTCGCACCCCGTTCGAGTAATAGGGCGACGACATCCGATCGACCTTCTACAACGGCCCAGTTGATTGCCGTTTCTCCGTTGCGATCTTCTGCATTCACATCCGCACCCGCATCGAGAAGTGCTTTGGCAATTTCTACATCTCCATTGGCTGCAGCAGCCATCAACGGTGTACTGTTATCGCTGTTGCGGGTGTTGGGATTTGCCCCCACGAACAGGAGCGCACGCACGATCTCGACTCGGCCCGCATCCGTGGCGAGGGTTAAGGCCGTATCGCCATCTCGATCGGCGAGATCGACTTTAGCCCCGGCTTCGAGCAGCGATCGAACGATCGAGGGGTTGCCCCGTCGTGTGGCTTCGAGAAGGACAGTCGAGCCGCTGGGCGTTTCGGTATCGGCACCTGCACCTGCTTTCAGGAGCCGTTCGACAATGGAGGCGTGTCCGTTGGAGACGGCCAAGTGAAGGGCTGTATCGCCGTCTCGATCGCGAATGTTGGGATCGGCTCCGGCCTCGATCGTCAAACGCAAAATATCCGTATCCCCTTTCAACGCAGCAGCCATCAGGGCAGTACTGCCGTCTTCGTTGCAAGCGTTGACGTTTGCCCCAGCTTCCAACAAGGCTTTGACCGTATCTGTACGATGGTTGGCCGCCGCCAGCATCAACGCGGCAATGCCGAACTTTTGTCGCGTCTGGTTGACATCCGCTCCCGCTTCGACCAGCGTTCTTACGATTTCTGTTGCGCCGAGGTGGGCGGCAAACATGAGTGCCGTCGTACCCTCGGGGTCGCAAGCGTTTGCGTCGGCTTGCTGGGCGAGAAGGGTTTTGACCTCGTCGAGATTGCCACGTTTCGACGCTTCGAGCAGTCGAGAATTGAGGGGATTATATGCCACGGTTGAAGCTCCTGTCGCCAACTCGTCAGACGATGCCCAAAATGCTAGGACTACTTTACCGCGTTCGCGATCGTGTTTTACGAAAAAGCAACGTTTCCGATCGAGGAAACGTCAAATTTTATATCGAAGCCATTGAGATTTCGATCGATCTCGGCAATCTCTCGGCAAGATGGAAGTAGAGATGTTCTCCGTACAATTGATGTCTCTCCTGTAGAACTACGGAGGTGAATATTATGATCGGGGCTTTTCGCGATCGTACTGAAGCCGGTCGGATTCTCGCCTCGCAACTCGATCGCTACGCCAATCGTCACGATGTTATCGTACTGGGTTTACCCCGGGGAGGCGTTCCTGTAGCCTTTGAAATCGCCTACGCGCTCAAAGCACCTCTCGATATTTGTTTGGTACGCAAACTCGGCGCTCCGAACAATCCCGAGCTTGCGATGGGGGCGATCGGTAGCAGGGGCGACATCGCAATTAACGAAGGCGTGATGAAGTCACTCCAGGTTTCTGACGAAGCGTTCCAAAGCGTTCTAGAGCGGGAGCACCACGAACTCCATCGTCGCGATCGACGGTATCGGGGATCTCGACCACCGGTTGACCTGCGAGATCGAACGGTGATTCTCGTCGATGACGGTGCGGCGACGGGGGCGACACTGATGGCGGCGATCGCGACGTTGCGACACCAACACCCTACTCAGATCGTTGTAGCGATTCCCGTGGCCGCGCCGACTATCTGCGAAAAATTACGGCAACAGGCAGATCGGCTCGTGTGTCCGCTGCGTCCGAAAATATTTGACTTTCTCGGAATGTGGTACGAAGACTTTTCGCCGACTCAGGACGAGGAGGTGTGTCGCTTGCTCGATCTCGCGGAACAACGACAACTGGCTCAGACGTGAATCAAACGTAAATCAATCGTTTTCCCACGTTTCTCGACTGAGTAAATCGATCAGTCGATCGCGTAGGAGAAAATCGTGACGTTCGAGTTCGAGTTCGACGGCTTCCCATTCTCGCGCGGGAATGTATTGACAAAGGGTGTAGATGGGTTGATGGCGGCTGAGAACGCCTCGACCGACGAGTTCTCGTGCTTCCTCTACAATGATTTCTAGTGAGTATCCAACGAGCGTAACCATCGTGCTGACTCCTACCAAAGAAAGTACGTATCGACGCTTGGGGAATCGATGAAAATCGCGCTGAGTGGCTGTCGCGCTATTGTCCTAGCTCCCATATCTATTGTCGATCGATTTTCTAGGTAAAACGACTTACGTTCATACTAATTAACGTCCGAGTACTTAAGCGTTTCAATCCCTTTGCGATTCGCGATAGACTGGCGATCGAATCCGTTTCGTCTTCAGGTCTACGTCTCCAGGTCTATGCGTAACTTCCAGGCTTTGAAATCCGTCGCGTTCGGAATACTGCGTCGTGTCGTCGTCGCGATCTCGATCGTCGTGCTGTCGTGGGTATGGTCTCCCGAAGCCTTGGCACTCGTTCCCGTTGGGCTCTCCGATTTATCTTATCGCGACTGTCCCCCCGAACTGTCAGAAGGTGCGGTTTTGAGCGGTTCGATTCAGTCGGCGAACTGTTTTATCGTCTCGGGGAAAGCCACCAACAAGTCGGGTAAACCCGTCGTTAACGCCGATATTTTCGGACGCATTTACGATGCAAATCATAACAACGTGCTTCCCAACCGGAATCGATTGGGATCGATCGAAGAGGTTCCCCCTGGGGTCAGCGATTTCGAGTTCACCATTATGGTTCCTGTTACTCAACCGCTCCCCCTACAACTCGAACAGTTTAAAGCCTCTGGATTTAAGGGGCGTGTTCGTCGCAGTTGAGTCGAGCGCCGAGATCTCTCATCGTCCGACTCTCAGAGTATTGGACTCTGAGATCGAACAGACTCATACAAACTATAAAGGAGGTCGCTAACACGCAACCTCCTCGATCGAAATTCGTTCTTAACAATTCTGATTTGGGTCACACCAACTGCATGAGAACCGGAGAAATCAGCGACTGTACGACTTGCAACAGTAGAATTGCCAATATCGGAGAGAAGTCCAAGCCTCCGAGCGGAGGGATAATCGATCGAAACAGATTCAAATAAGGATCGGTCAGTTGGCTGAGAATCGAGAATGGCGGATCGTACCAGTTGACGTTGGGAAACCAAGTCAGCAGGACGCGAATAATCAGCAGCGCAAAGTAAATCGTTAAAAACGTCTCTAACGTTTGCGCGAGCAGTTGGACGATCGAACTCATAACTTAACGGGATTAATGGCTGGATGTCACTTCCTTTTAGTGTACTCGATCGACGCTTTTCGAGGCGCGTGGGATCGCGCTCGGCTAATTTTCTCGCGAGATCGACGATTCACTCGAATCTAACGCTCCTCCATTAACAGTATGAAGTTGTTGGCGCACGTCGTCGATGGTGTCATTGAGTTGCGCAATTTTATTTTCTAAATTGCGTCGGGTGACTTCCATCTCTTCACTCGGTTGCAAACGCTTGTTCTTCGTGCGATCTTCGGGAAGTGTCCGTCGATCTTCGTCGATGGATGCATTCGAGGCTTGGCGAGAGACGAACAAAGCCCCTACGATACCACCAATTGCACCGCCAAATAGGGCCCCTGCAATAAATCCACCAGTAAAACCACTTTGATTGCTCATGACCTTGACGTTTCTCACGCTTCTCAATGTATTCAGCTTATCGCGAGACGGGGAATCGTGTCGATCGCTGAAGTCATGTCATGTCAACCTATCACTATGTCGACCTACGATCGAATCTACGCAGTTGTCTGTCAAATTCCCCCAGGACGAGTGGCCACTTACGGACAAGTTGCAACCCTCGCAAACCTACCCGGACAGGCGAGATTAGTCGGATATGCACTATACCGAGTCGATATGGCAGTCCTCGATATCCCGTGGCATCGGGTGGTGAACGTCAAAGGTGAGATTTCCCATTCTCCTCGGCGACGGGGAACGGATTATCGACAACAGGCACTTTTGGAAGCGGAAGGAATTGTTTTCGACGACCAAGGCAAGCTGGATCTCAAACGATATCTCTGGCGATCGAGTCATTTCTAACGCCGGTTTACAACGTATCAGGATTTTCTCCTAATTCCCGCAATCGTGCTGCTAGTCGATCGGCGCGCTGGCGTTCGACTTCAGCTTGTTGCTGTGCGACTTCAGCTTGCTGTTGTGCAGCTTCAGCTTGCTGTTGTGCAGCTTCAGCTTGTTGCTGTGCGGCTTCTTCGGGAAGTGGAACGACACAGCCGTCAGTATCGTAAAAGCGTAGCCAAAATGCCGTTTCACGATCGATCGTCCCGTGCCACGTTCCCAACCACAATCCTAAAGCTTCACACCACAACCAACCGTTTGACTGGGGTTCGAGGGGTTGGTAACGAAAATTTTCGTCCAGTTTCCATCCCTGAAGCGATGTTTCATCAAAGGGATCGTAAATCAAGTAGTTGCGCGTGCGAAAAGTACCTTCGTACAACTCTTTTTTAACCCCTCGATCGATCTTTGCCGTTGAAGGAGACATCAACTCGATAATGACATCTGGGTAACGGCCTTCTTCTTCCCAAACCACCCAACCCTGTCTCTGTCGCGTGCCATCTACGTTCAGAACCGCGAAAAAGTCCGGGCCGCGAAAATCCCGGTTCATCGCCTGGTTGCGACTGTAGTAGACGAACATATTTCCTCCCGTGAAATAGTCGTCTCGATCGTGCCACGCTTGTTGGAGCGATCGAATCAACAGGTTCATGGCGATGCGGTGTCGGTTACTTTCCAAAGGTTCCCCGTCATCGAAAATCAAATCTGTCGGTGGCATCGGTGGTTGCCATTCTTCCACCGTCGCCGGTTGAGGGAGTTTTGACGGTGTCACTTGACTGGACATGGTACGTTCCCTCGCTCGCTATCGTTCCGAGTTTAGCGCGATCTCATTCTGATTTCACTGTTCTTGAGAGTGTTTTTTTAAGCCGTCACGTCTATCAGCTTGAGATCGAGACGATCGTTAACCTGAAAAGATTTTCTCCCACTCGTTTTGCGGCGTCCGATTGAGATCGTCTAAACTCAGAAATATTGCGTATTACGTAAATTTCGATCGATACTCAAGCCTTGCAACTATAATAACCTTTTTTACCTCCAAAAAATTCTCGATCGAGGAATACCATCGATTAATCGACTTGGGATTTTTTCACGAGGACGATCGGATCGAACTCATTCGAGGGGAATTTCTGGAAATAGTTGAGAAAGGAAAACGCCATGCTGCATGCTGCATGACTTTACTTGAAGAATTTGCCAGTCTTTTAAAGGGTAAAGCTAAAATTCGCTGCCAAGATCCCATCGAGCTTCCCAATCTCAGCGAACCGGAACCGGATTTCGCAATTGTACGAATTTGAGAAGATAACTATCTCACCACGCCTCCAAAACCCGAGGATATTTTTCTCGTTATCGAAATTGCAGATTCGTCATTACAATTCGATCGAGAAGTCAAACGCTCTCTTTACGCCAAAGCCGGGATCGCACATTTTTGGACTTTCAACTTAATCGATAATCGGCTCGAATTTTACAGTCAACCTTGCCAACCATCAACAAACAAATTTGAATATCGCAATACTCAACTCTTTTTTGCACGAAAAGTCGTTGACGTGCCAGGTTTTACAAATGTCAAACTAAATTCCTCTGTTGTATTTCCCAACATGGATCGAACGTAGTCAAATAAAATCGATCGAAATATTTTGTTTTTGGTCAGGTTTCGCTCTGCGATCTAAAATTGACATGACTAAGTCATCGAAATTAATGGATTAGCAGGATATCGATGCAACACCCAACACGCATCCTTTCCGTCGCTGGACTGACCGCTCTATTTTGGGCTTCCAGTCACGCCAGCTACGCAATTACCCTCAACAGCGCCTATGGTTTTTGGAACGGCTCCGCAGGGGGAACGAACGTTCGAACTTACAACCAATCCGGATCGTTCTTAACACCCGGTCAAAGTTCGTTTGGTGAAAATCAAATTCGTTGGGGTTTTCCATTTGGAAATCCCTCCTCTCCCACATTCCAAAGCGGCTTGGGATTTTCGGGAGTCGGAACGACCCGTCTGAACGCAGGTCAAGTCTTTCAATTGGGGACGCTGCGCCATTTCAACAATCCCGTCAATTCGGGAACAGCAGCATCGTCGGCTTTTTTGTCGATCGTCCTGAATTTTGTCGAGTTCGGAGTGCAACAGTTCGACTTTACCCTCGATATCGACGAAACCTTGAATCGCTCTGGAACTTGTCCGTACTTCAGCGTAACCCCTTGTTCCGATCGAATTTCTTGGGCGAATACAATTCCCTCGCAAACGTTTGTCTCACAAGGAGTTGAATATACCTTAGAACTGCTCGGTTTTAGCGATACACCTGCGAGTCAACCGAGATCGGAATTTATTTCTCAGGAAGGCGGAACTTCGCAGACGTTCCTGTTCGCTCAACTGAGCGCACTTACACCGACTCCCACCCCCACACCGGCACCGACGCTAACGCCAAGGCCGACTCCCGCGCCAAGTTCGTCCGTTCCCGAACCGAACACAATTGTCGGTTTGCTGGGAATCGGACTTTCGATCGTGCGTTGGCAGCGTCGAGAGAACTCAGTCAATTAGCCGGCGATAGCTTGCAGGGTTAACTTGCAGGTTATATGCAAACTACGAGGATTTTGCCTCAGCTGTATCCGAACTGTCTTCGGTGTACTCGTTACCGGGTAACTCCAAACAGTACCCCGCACCGTAGACAGTTTTAATATATTTCGGATGGCGGGGATCGGGTTCCATTTTGGTTCTCAGGTGGCGGATGTGGACGCGGATCGTTTCGATGTCGTCGTCGGGATCGTATCCCCACACTTCCTTGAGAATGGCACTCGGAGAAACCGTTTGGCCGTGACGCTGTAACAAACAGTGTAGTAACTCAAACTCGAGGTGAGTTAACTTCACCGTTTTATCGAACCAAATCGCCTCGAAACGCTCTGGAACCAAGGTTAAAGGCCCGTAGCTGAGAATTTCCGCGTGCTTGGCAGCTTGCGGAATTCGATCGGTTCGACGCAACAAGGCCCGTACCCTTGCCAACATTTCCTCAATTTCAAACGGCTTCGTCATGTAGTCGTCAGCCCCAGCGTTGAAGCCTTCGACCTTTTCTTGAGTTTGACCGAGCGCCGTGAGCATCAGAATCGGGATGTCCGCCGTTCGCTCGTCTCGGCGCAAACGCTGGCAAACAGTGAACCCATCGACTTTGGGCAGCATCAAATCCAGAACGATGAGATCGGGCATGAGTTGCATGGCCAAGGCTTGCGCCTTCACGCCGTCCTCGGCTTGACTGACTTCATAGCCAGCCATTTCGAGGTTAATGGCAACGAGTTCCGAAATTGCAGGGTCGTCGTCGATGACGAGAATCCGAGGCATCATTAACAAAGTTTTGCAAATTGGTGTATCTAAAGATTCACGATTTTTGAGGGTTCGTTGAGAACCTTATTTGACATCCTCACCGCCCTGGAAAGACGGTGATTCCCAAACCTCGCGATTTGGGTTCCTGCTTCCTTCCCCTTCGACTGCGCGGTTCGGCTGAGCTCACCGTCGAAGCCTCAGGGGTTTTTCGCAGCAGCTCTCCAGAACGATGTCCTTCAAGTCTTACACTCGCTCCACAGGCGGTCACGGTGTGGCCCAAAGATTCTGTGCGGCGTTGATGTCCCGGTCGTGAACCGTCCTACATTTCGGACAAGTCCACTCTCTGACACTTAACGGCATCGAATCCATTTGGTGTCCGCAACTCGAACACAATTTACTACTCGGAAACCATCGATCGACCTTGACGAGAGTGCGCCCGTACCACTGACACTTATAGTCGAGTTGGTTGACGAACTCTCCCCACGCACAATCGGAAATCTGTCGGGCCAGTTTTCGGTTTTTCACCAGATTCTTGACCGACAAATCCTCGACTACAATCGTTTGGTTTTCACGAACGAGTCGGGTACTCAGCTTGTGCAGATAGTCTTTCCGAGAATCCGTAATCTGGGCGTGAATCTTCGCCACTTTTTGACGGGCTTTTTCTCGGTTGCGAGAACCCTTTATCTTGCGAGACAGGGATTTTTGAGCGCGTCGCAGGCGTTGGTCGTGCTTCGTCAAGTGTCGGGGATTGGTCATTTTCTCGCCGTCAGACGTAACGGCCAGGCTGTTAATCCCCACATCGACCCCGACGGATTTCTCGGACTCGGGAAGCGGTTGAACCGTGTCGTCTTCCACCAGGATGGAGACGTGCCAGCGTCCCGACGGGTCGAAACGAACGGTCACGGTGGAGGGTTCGGCTTCTTTGGGGAGTTGACGACTCCATCGGATGTTGAGGGGTTCGCGACATTTCGCCAAATACAGCGAACCGTTTTGCCAACGAAATGCCGACTTGGTAAATTCGGCGCTACCTCCATTCCGTTTCTTTTTAAAACGGGGATATTTAGCGCGTCCAGCGAAACAGTTGGAATATCCTTTGTCGAGATGGAGCAATCCTTGTTGAAGAGGGACGGCAGAAACTTCTGCGAGAAACTGCAATTCCTCTTCTTTTTTCCATTGCGCCAACATCTTCGAGGTCTCGCGATACCCCACTTTCTCCTGTCGCTCTTTCCAGGCTTGGGATCTCACCTCCAACGCTTTGTTGTAAACAAGACGAACACACCCCAACGTCCGACGCAAGAGTCCCTCTTGCTCAGCGGTAGGATAGAAGCGGTATCGAAAAGCTCGAAGTGTCATTTTGGCAGTTTAGCCACCGATGCCAGTGTACTGTAAAACCGTCCTAGACGGTAACTGAGCGGTTCGAGTGAGGCTCGCCGAACTCTTGCCGAAGTTAGGACGGGGTTTTAAACCCAAGATTCTCGATCGATACGAAGAATCCTGTACTGATTATAAGCAACCGAATTCACTTCGCGCCGATGGATTGAGAATTTTTCGGGAGAGCAGCCATTTTTCGGGGAATTTACGTAGAGATGCGATCGAATTTACTGTTTTTGCAGTCGATCGATTCACCCTCTGCGATCTGCCCCCCAGCTACTGAGAGAATCTGAGAGTCGTGTAACCACTGTGCGTCAAACGCGCCGAGGTGAGTCGTCGAAATAAGGGTTTGGAAGCGATCCTCGATGGTTTCGAGCAATTGGTTCTGTCGGTGGAGGTCGAGTTCTGCCAAAACATCATCGAGGAGTAGGACAGGGGGTTCTCCCACCACGTCTTCAATGAGTTGTAACTCTGCCAGTTTTAATGCGAGGACGAGGGTACGTTGCTGTCCTTGAGAGCCGTACTGTCGCGCGGCGGTGTTGTCGATGGTGAAGGTAATATCGTCGCGGTGGGGGCCGACAAGGGTCGTGCCTTGGTGCAATTCGGGGAGCGATCGATCGTGTAATTGTGTTAAAAACCCCTGCCGGACGGCTTCTGCATCGTCGAAATTGGCGAGATCGCGAACGTTGGGGGCGTATTCGATCGCTAACTCTTCTGTTTGTCCGCTGATATTGCGATGCCAGTTTTGCGCTAGGGGGGCCAGCCGTCGAAGCGCTCGCCACCGCCGCCGCATCACCTTGGCCCCTGCGGTCGCCAGTTGAAAATCGAACACCGATCTCATGGACTCGAAGGCCGTCCCACCGATCCCTTTGGCTTGTTTGAGAAAGGCGTTGCGCTGTCGCAAAATTTGCCCGTATTCTCGAAGAATATGAGCGTAAACTGGCTCGAGTTGCACCACTAAACCATCGAGCCAACGCCTTCGATCGTCCGGCGATCCCCGCACTAAATCGAGATCGAGACTCGAAAATTCAACGATGTTGAGAATACCGATAAAATCGACTTGACGGCGACAGGTTTCGCGATCGATCGATACGGTTCTCTGACCCGATCGTCGCAACACGACCTCTAAGTCTACCGATCCCGTCAACCGTTCCAAGGTCGCGCATACGAGGGCGATGGGTTCGCCCTCGCGAACTAATTCTCGATCGGCGTTTGCCCGTAAACTCTTCAACGTAGACAGTAACGTGACGCTTTCCAACAGGTTCGATTTCCCTTGGGCGTTATTGCCGACCAAGATGGTTTTCGGTGCGTGAAAGGACACCGTTTGATCGCGATAGTTCCGAAACTGTTGCAGGTGTAGCGTTTTTAAATACATTAGGCAAAGGGTAAGCGGGTATCGGAGGCAAGTCGTATGAGGGATAGGTTGCTATCCCTCATCATTCCCTCATCTCATCACCTCCTGACCTCTTCATCTCCTCTTCAATCGAAAATCTCGGGAACTCGCTGGCGGAGGGCTTCATTTAACTCGGGGAGACGGGAACGCATTTCGAGATACCAGTCGTAACGCTCGCGGTAGTGTTGCGAGAGAAGGCGATTATTGCGTACCCAGCGATAGGCGTTGTCTGCGATTTTCCGCCGCCAAGGGGTATCCTCAATGAGGCGACGCAATTTCGCCTCGAACTCGGGAAGGCAATTGTACAACAAACCCGTTTCACCATCGACGATCGATCGTTGGTAAACGGTTGGACTCGCTAACACGGCTACGCCATGACCCGCACATTCGATAAATTTCAAATCGGATTTCATGCTGTTGAACTCTGTGGGGTTGAGGGGAAGTAATGCTAAATCGCACGATCGAAGGATTTCGTGGTATCGATCGTAAGGACAGGTCGGCTCGAATTCTTTATGGGGCGTTTGAATCGCGTTGAAAAACCATTTATCGTGGATGACTTGAACTTTCACGCGATCTCCAGAATCGACTAACACGCGATTGACGGCATCGATGAGCGGTTGCCAATCCGCTTCTCGGTTTAAGGCACCGAAAAAGAGTTTAACGATGCCGTCACGGCTGTATTGACGCGGTGGTGGAAGTTCGTGAAGTTGGTTGGGAAAGATTTTGACGTAGGGGTTGAACTGACGCAGAAATTCGGCGAGAGGCTCGGTTGAGGTTTGAATGCAGTGACAACTGCGATAGGTGATGAAGTCCTGTTCGATGTGTTCGGCCCAAAAACGGGGATCGTCGTCGATTTCCACGACGATGAGATAGCCTTTTTCGATGAGGCGTTTTTGTTTTTGGGGGGCGTCGGCTTTGTGAAGGCGCGATCGCTGCCAAACGAACACTTTGTCTTCATCGGGTAAAGCAACACTCAAGCTGGCGTTATACATTTTCGAGATCGGACGAACGCCTGGAATGGTGCGAATGAGGCGATCGGGCTGATACACTCGAATTCGATCGGATGCCATCGTCGAGATCATCAAGGTTTGAATGAGGAGCCGTTGGACGGGTTGCGTGGTGTTGATGGCACGCACGATATGGGATTCAGTGGTACTGCGCTGGGCGAACTGTTCTCGATCGATCTCGTAAGCCGCTAAAATCGACTCGAAGCGCTCTTGAAATTGCTTGGCTTCGTCGCAGCTGTCGCCGCAGCGTTCCATCTCGAAAATTTGCAGGTTCGCTGTTTTAAAAAGCTGTTTGATTGGTGCGATATCGAAGGTTTGAGTGGTGTTGCCTTGCAGTTGTTTGAGGATTTGTTTCCAGTGATAGGGATTGGCAACAATCGCGAGAATTTGTCCGTTTTCTTTGAGCCACGATCGAACGATGTTTAACAGGCGTAGCGGTTCGACAAAACTGGCGAGATTTTCCGAAAGCACGACGCAATCAGCGGAATTCGGTGCGATGTCAATTCGATCGAGTTGGCTGAACGGCGCGATAATTGCTCGATCGAGTCGTTTTTGAGCGATTTCGAGCGATTCGGCGTTTTCATCTATTCCGATATAGGTACAGTGGGGATTGATGCGTTTGTAGCGAACTCCCATCACACCTCGATCGCAGCCAATTTCAACGACGAGCTTTGCATCGCCAGGAACCAGGTACAAGAGTTTTTCGTTGACTGACGCTTCTTCCGACGGCGTCAGGATCGACGGTTGAGTGTTGAGATCGGTTGGGTTGTCTATTGTTTTGGGCAATTGAGTCGCTTTGGGTGTCGCACTTGACAGCATTTCCAGAACTGATGGATTTTGACTCAATCCCACTCGATCGAAGTCTTCTTTGTGTTTTTGAAAAATATATTTTCTGATTTTTAACTTTTGGACATCTCCACCTCGTTCGTTAAAATGGTCGGAAATGCTATCTCTTCTAATATTGTAAAATAAGTTGGCTTCGGAAACTCGTTTTCCGATGAATCCTTTCAGGGCCATCGACACGAAAAGATCGTAATCTTCCAACAGTGGGAGTCTGCTGTCAAAGCCACCTGCTGCATCAAAAGCCTTACGAGAAAATAGCGAACAGACGTTTATGAAAGGAGCTTGAAGCAACGTCTCGATCGACCAATCTTTTCCGAGGATCGTTCGTTTTATGTCACCGAATAAAACCATTGGCGTATAAAACGGCGAGTAATTTTCGGGATGCGATTCGGCAGCGCGGACGAGGAGTTCTACAAAGTGTTCGTCAAAGTAATTATCGCAGTCTAGCGGTAAAATATATTGTCCCTTGGAAATCGAAATTGCAATATTCCGAGCCGAAGCCGCTCCGAGGTTTTTCGGCGCTTTAATTAAGTCAAACTTAAACTCACTTTGTAGCGATTGCAAATAGTCACCACTTCCATCGGTCGAGCCATCGTCAATTACGAGATGTTCGATATAGGGATAAGTTGATGCTTTAACACAAGCTAAAGCACGTCGAATAAAAGATTTCCCGTTATAACACGGCGTAATAACACTAACTAACGGACGAGACATTCGGATTTACGATTTATGATTTACGATTTCAAGGATTTTGGGATTCAAGGGAATTACGATTCCTCATCACCTCATTACTTCCTCATCCTACTATCCCTAGGGTCGATCGACGAGGTGAGCGTCGACCCTGGCTTTGTGAAGCGCTCGGAGCAGTCGCCAGGCTTGACGATCGTAGAGGGGTTTGGGGAGCGTCGCGGGGAGTCGATCGAACAGTTCCCGTGCATCCTTCAAACTGTATCCTGTCATGCGAGCAATGGCGTTGGCCCCTTCAAAGGCACTATCCGGGGAGATCGCCTGTGTAACGCGCACCCAAGCACCTCTCGTAAACCGAGATCGATCGCCGTACTCGACCCGACGCAAGCCGTCACTGGTGGCTAATACCACCAATCGATCTCCGATCTCCAAGACCACATCGTCCGAAGGCATCAACTTCGACGGACTCGGAAGGCGTTGGTGTAACAGCGGCACTACACCATAACCATAAGCGACTTCTGCCAACAACAAACCGTTGAGCGTATCCCCCACTTCGATTTGATATTCTGTCACCAACACCGTTGCGTCATTGAGACGCAACAAACTGATGATATTTTCCCCAAACGCGGCCCCTGCAAATGCTTCCGCCGCCACTGCATAGGCGCAAATGACTCGAGCCTCTGGCAACAACTGGGCCAAATCCTCGCTCAAGCGCTGATGTTGCGTGCGAACCGCCAAACGTGCTTTTGGATTCGCTTCTCGCGCCATCAGTGCCACTTCCATATTCACGATTTCGTTATCGGTTAGGACGAGAACGCTTTGAGCGCCTTGGAGGTTGGCTTTAGACAGTGCTTCTCGAGGCAAACCAATAATGAGAGGAATTTGGGGGAGGACGTTTGGCGCGAGATCGCTGTTGAAGGCCACCCCCACGATCGACTGTCGAAACGCTTGCAGCAAAGACGCAACCCGTTGTCCCACGCGCCCCAATCCCACCACCACCACATGATCGCGCAGGGGAACAGGAGGACGCTGTTGGGTAAATTGAAACCGCGCAGACAGCAACGCCTGAGTCAGTAACGCATACAGAACACCGACAAACGCTGTTCCCGCCAACGTGAGTCCGAGTCCAAACAGTTGCAGCCAAGTGGGAATATCGAGCGGAGAAAACTCGCCGAACAAATCGGCATATCCCCCCAAAAGTAGGATCGCCGTGGCATAAAACGCAGACATCCAAGTGGTTTTGGGATAGTAGAGGAAAAACAATGCGGTTCCGACAAACAACAACACGAACACCGTCACGCCGGCTACGATCGCGACGCGCCAACTGCGCTCTCTGGGATTCGACCAAATCTGCTCCCACTCCCGTTTGAGTTCCTCGAGATGGTATCGCTTCCATCCGAAGCGAAACGAAGGTTTACCCGTCGATGTCGTTGGCGTGGTGCGAAACGTCCATCGATCGGTAATTTCGACGTAAACCACGGTCTCACCGGATTGAATACGGGTTTCAGGATGCCAACAATGGAAGGGGTCTTTATCTCGATCGCTGTCCGTGTGGTGTGCGAGGACGCGCTGCGTGCGACTGTTGAGTTCGTGGAGACAGCGGTTACACCAGGGATGTTCGGGGGTGATTTGGCGGCGTACCACCCGTAACCAAGAACCATTGAGGTTGAAAAAGCCAAAGGTTTTGGCAGATAAGGCTGCGAGTGCAAAGGCGGTGACGGGAAGTTGGGTCGGTTCGAGGGCGATGAAATTCCCAAGTTCCCGTTGGAGGAGTTCGTTCAGGGTATCTTTGGCCGATCGAACGACTAAGCGCGTATGGGGATTGAGGCGACGCACGGCTAAGGCCGTTTCGATATTGACAGCTTCGTCGCTGGTGACGAGAAGAACGGCGCGACATCGATCGATCTTTGCTTGCTCGAACACCCGGTTCTGGCGACAGTCGCCGACAATCAACTCGTCGAGTAATTCGGGGAGTGCGGGAATGTCCCAGTAACTCGGAGGCGTTAGTTCGATACCGATGACACACACGTTGAATTCTTTTAAGGCGACAACGCACTGTTGTCCCATGCTGCCCAAGCCGCACACGAGGAAGCGATCGAGGATGGGAAAATCGTCCGTTTGCATCGGTCTCGATCGAAACGTTGCCCCGATTATGCCATTGCTGAGGGAACTCTCGATCTCAGTGGCAGTGGAGAGGGACGAGATCGCTTGGTCTCGAGCCGTTCGAGCATGGTGACGACCCATCGATCGACAACTTTAGAGGTCGTTTGGCGAATTCCCAAGGGGGCGAAATGGGGATCGAGTCCCGTTCGGATGCCGTGTAATTCGTGATGGAGCGGTTGTGTCAGATTGGCGTTGAGTTTGGGATAGAGTCGATCGACAAACCAATACAGGTCACTTTTTTCCTGAGTCCTCGGTACGACGGCCGATTGGGTGTCCCCGGCGATTCGATCGCCGACAAACGACAAGACTGCGGTTAAGTTAAACAAATCGAGTACGCGATCGCTATATTCGATCGTTTCGTGGGTTTGTGCCTGAGTGGGGGTGCTTCCTCGATCGGCCGCATCGATCGTGTCGCAAAGTTTTTGTAAGGGTTTGACGAAAATCGGATCGAGAATTGAAGCTAGGAATTTTCCCAAGCCAGGAAGCCAACTTGCGGACGGGATGATACTTCGCAGCGAACTGAAATTGGGAGACAGGAGAACGGAGGCTCGATCTCGAATTAAGGGAGATTGTGAGGTGCGATCGGTTTGTAACTCATACCAAATGTTAAAAGCTCGATCGAGGGGTTTGAGAATTTCTTGTAACCGCCGGTGTTGTAATGCGGGTTTGGAGGCATACACGAGAGCAACTTGTTGCTCGATATCGTTTTTTATCGTTTCCCAAAGCTGTTGTCGAGGGAGGGATCGATTTCGTTCGACGGACATCGCTTCCAGTAAAACGACATATTTTGCTCCAACACCATGAGCGAGCCAATAGTAGTTTCGATCGTCGTCGTAAATCGCGTTGTCTCGAACGAGAGCATTTTCTGTTTTTAGAATACGTCGAATGCGATATTGTTCTTCTAAAATTTGTAGTGCTGACTTCCAGTGAGAGAGACGGAAAGTATAAGGAATGACGACAATCGTACAGCCTCGATCGAAGTAGAGGGTTTTTAACAAACGGCGATACCAAAGGGTTGGAAAAAACGTGCCAAAGAAGGCTTCCCCGATAAATTGAACGATGCTTTCAGCGTTGGGGTGGACAGCTACCCAACTATGAGAAATGGGTTGGAATTGAAATGTTAGTTTAAATGTCGGTTTGCTCACGGTCTAGTTTCCCCGACGAGTGCTATATTTCTGTTGTACTCGTTTTTTAAGATCGAAGTCGGTTTTGTTGATATTTTTTAATTCGATCGATCGAGCAGTTAGTAGGAGAATAGGAATTGGTCGAGGCAAAAGTCCCGATCGAAGATCGATCGGGTGTTGCAATACTGTTCCGGTGGGTGCATCTCACTTTTGCAATCGCAACCCCTCCGCCGAAGGCGGAGGGGTTGCGAACGCTCAGTCGAGCTGTCGAGATGCGGAGGGGTTATTCTACGAAATTGAGATGTATCCGTTCCGGTTGCTGTTGTTTACTTTCGAGACCGTTGCATTTCAGACGTGAAATGGCGGATGAAGATCGAACTCAAACCAGCGATCGACGGTCTCCCGGGGTTGATAAAACCACCACTCCCGCCACTGAAATACCACAATTTTGGAGGGTTCGGAACGCTTCGCGAACGGTGGTTCCTGTCGTGTAGATATCGTCGAACAGTAACACAGGATGTTGCGGTGGACGACGGCGAAACGGCTCTCCGAGATCGATGGCATTTTCCAGAACTTGGCGGCGTTCCTCTCGGTTGAGTTCAAAGAGGGGTTTCGTGTTTCGCACGCGCGTCAAGCCTCGCGATTGTAGGGGAAATCGCGTGACCTCGCAAAAGTGACGTGCGAGAAGTTCGGCTTGGTTGAATCCTCGTTTCCGTTGTTTCTCCGAGTGCATGGGAATGGGAACGACCACGAACCGCCGAGATTTGAGGGGTGGACTGGCCGACCAAGCCCGTCCGACGGCGTGGCCGAGGGGACGGGCCAGTTGAGGACGGCCTTCGTATTTCAAGGCTGCGATCGAGCGTTTGAGCGTTCCCTCATAACGTCCCCAGGCAAAAACGGGTAAATCACCACGCCAAAACTGGTGAGGATTTTTCAGGCGAGTGCGATTCAATTGATGCCAACACGCCGAACAGAATTCGTCTTCTGCCGGTCGATCGCACAGCGGACAATTCGGGCGAAGAAACAGATCGAGAAAACGAGCGAGAAAACGCGCCATACCTGCCAAATCAGAGGACGATTCTGATTGTAGAAAAAAATGCGAGAAGCTGGGTGCAACTTCTCGCATCTCCTGGAAAGGCAAGGAAGGAGATTTAAGGAAGGAGATCTGTTGAGTATCGATCGAGGCCGACTCCAGACATCGAAGTCAGGAAATCGTAACTTAGCCGTTGTCGTGGGACTGACGGCGACGAGACCCCAAGATTGCCACGGCGACGATTCCCAAACCGAACAGCATCGAAGGTTCGGGTACACGTCGATCGAGGGGTTCGATCGATTCCACCATCACCACGAGGTCGTTATAATCGAAATCGGCGAAGGACTGGCCGGGATAGCGATCTTCAAATGCAATGATGAACTCGTTATCCGAAAAAGTACCGGGAGCTTTACCGGGAAGGTCGAGGACGGTCTGGTTGTCACCTTGATAGATAACCGATTGTTGAGAGCCACCAGGATTGAGCGAACTGTCACTGAAGAGCAATTGACCGTTCTGCGTTTCGAGATAGAATCCGAAGACGTTTCCGAAGTCTTCGTAAAGAGAGAACACCGGCGTCGGATCGCTCGCACCCGGGCCGAATTGTTGAGTGACCACAGACACATCGCCATTGTCGAGAAAATTGACCATTGACGAGTCGCCGGGGTCGTTAACTCCCGCGAAAAGTTCGACTAAATCGCCCGTTGCGTTGAAGAGTCCAAACTTGTTAATGTTCTCAAATTTGGCAATTTCAAACATGAAGCTGGCAACAGAACCGCCGCTTGCCGTGTTTGTAAAATATTCAAATCCCGTCTGATCGTTAACCGTATCGATGCCGGGGCCAGCGACCGTAATATCATCGAGCAAGCTTTGCAGCGAGCAAGCTTCTGTCACTGCCGGACCGGGACAGTCAATCGAATCTCCAAACATGACAGCCGCAGCAGCAGGAGATTCTGTAGCGAGGCTGGTTCCAATTGCGATGGCCGTGCTGGCGGTCAGGGTCAATGTTCTTTTTAATAATGCGGATTGCATGGCGTTGCTCCTGCCTTGGGTTCGGTAAATACACGTAGTTGTTTTTGGTTAAATCTAGTATAAAAAAGCTAGCTTAAAAATCAGTATATTTTCGCAAAACTTTATTCATCCTTTAAACAAGGTATGAGGTTCCCTTCTTTTTTTATAGATCTATTAAAGATTGTCTGTCGTCGGAAACCTCGGTAACATTACGGAATATTGAGTTAAGAAGCTCGCGAAAGCGGAGGAAGAGCGTTAAAATCCGTAAAACAGCGATCGAGGGGCAAAAACTGTCGTGGCAGAGGTGTTTCAGCTCGATCGAACACATTCGATCGCACGACCGTGGCTTGGAGAGCGAGCGTTTTATGTCAACCAGCTCCTTCGGCAAAACTATCCCGTTTTGCCCGGAATTGTCGTCTCAGCTCGTGTTTTTCGGGAGTTTTGGCAGAACAATACCTGGCCGGACCCCCTGTTAACGGAAATCTTCGAGACGACCTTACACCTTCAAGCTGACGACCCTCACCAATTGCAATCGATTTCCCGGCGGATTCGCCGCGCTGTCCTCGAAGCGGAACTGAAATCGGAGTGGATCGAGGAACTGGCGGCCGCTGTCGCTTCGTTTTCAACGTCTAGTGTGGTGTTTTATCCTTCGTTGTACGTCGAAGGTCAATCCAACGCCCTCGAATACGCTTCCTTACTCGACAGTTACACCAGTGCGAAAAATCCTTCAGATCTCGCAGCAACGCTTCAACGAATCTGGGCCGAACTGTTCCGGGCGCGGAGTCTGGCCTGTTGGCATCAATTGGGAATTTCCCTCGATCGACTGTATCTCGCCGTACTCGTCCAACCCTTTGAATCGATCGTCGCATCGGGCTACCTTCACGCACGCATCGATCGCGATCCGCACCGCTTACGTGAAAATCGCGGTGTCGGGTTACCTTACTGCGATATTGCAGCCACGTTGGGACTCGTGCAAAGCCTCGTTGAAGGGGTTGTCATTCCCGATACCTACAGGCTCGATGCTGAAACGGGAACGATCCTCGATCGAAACATCGGACTCAAACTGTGTTACTACCAACGCGCTCCGACGCTCGATCGTCTCGAAGCGGTAGGCATATCTCCCGAACAACAGTACGAGGCTGTCCTCGACGACGATCGACTAGCAACGCTCGCAGCCTGGTCTCAAAAACTGATCGCCGATTTGAGTTGTCCGTTTTCCCTCGAGTGGGCGTTTGTCCGTCCCCAAGGCGCTACGACCGCAGAGCTGGTGTTCGCTCAAATCTATCCCGGCCGAGAAATTTGGTGGGGAGATCGGACGATCGAAAGGTGGGAAGACACAGAGAGCGTCTCATCCTCCGAGCGTCCCGTCATCTCCTCACCTTCTCCTCTCCTCTTGCGAGGAATTCCCGCATCAGGGGGAAAGGTCGTCGCACCACTCTATCTCGTCCCCCCTTCAGAAAATCGTCCCATGTCGCTACCGACGCGATCGATCCTCGTCGTCTCGAGTTTGGTGCTAGAAGACTTTACACTGTTAAAACAGGCGGTGGGTTTAATCGTCGAAACCGGTAGTGCTAGCAGTCACGGGGCAATTTTGGCACGAGAATTGGGGATTCCGGCTGTCGTCGGGGCAGCTGGGGCGATAACAACCCTAAATACCGGACAAACGGTTTATCTCAACGGAGATCGGGGGGAAGTGACCTTGGAAACTGACGAACCGCAGACCCCAAAACCCTCTCAAGCGCCACTAGCTCGCGCGGAGACTTCGTATGATATGAGATCGACGCAGTTGATGGTGACGTTGAGTCAACCCAGCCAGGCTGATTTTGCGTCGCAATTGCCCGTTGACGGAGTAGGGCTCATTCGATCGGAACTGATAATTCTCGATATATTAGACAGTCGCCCTCCAGCTCAATGGGTACGCGACGGTCAGTCGAGTTCGGCGATCGAACGGCTGGCAGAAGCACTGACGGACTTCGCGCGGGCCTTCGCTCCCCGTCCCGTGTACTACCGAACCTTTGACAGACTCCCCACCGGTAAACCATTGGGCGTTCGAGGCACCTTTGCTTACCAGCAAGATCCCGCACCGTTCGACTTAGAAGTGTCGGCGATCGCCCGAGTTCGTTCGGCCGGTTACGAGAACCTACACGCAATTCTGCCGTTCGTGCGATCGATCGACGAATTTCGCTTTTGCTGCCAACGGTTCGAGCGAGCGGGCTTGATGCAACAGCCTTCGTTTCAATGTTGGCTCATGGCCGAAATCCCATCGGTACTCTTTTTATTGGACGAGTACGTCAAAGCCGGCGTTTCGGGAATCGTCATCGGAACGAACGACCTCACCCAACTGTTGCTCGGCGTCGATCGGGACGATCGAACGTTCGCCGAAGACTTCGACCTCACTCACCCCGCCGTCTTAGATGCTATTTCGCAGTTTGCGAAGACCGCACGCCGTTTAAAGATTCCCTGTTCGGTTTGCGTCGATACCGTTACCGTCAATCCCGATTTACTCGATCGATTCGTCCACTACGGCGTGACGGGAATTGTCGTTCGCCCCGATACAGTCTATGATTCCCACCAAGCCATCGAACGCGCCGAACGACGTTTAATTATCGATTTCGCACACCGAACGCGGGATGATGAGTCAAGCGGATAGTTGCCGTGAAGACAGAAAACTGTTTTCAGTTCGTTCTCCCCATCTCCCCATTTCCCCATCTCCTCATTTCCTCATTGCTCTCATTCAAAGGCTCTAGGGGAGAAAGCTGTTGAGCGATATAGGTTTGCTGTTCGAGTTGTTCCGTGAGTGAAACCAGAGAACTCAAACCGTTGACCATGCGCCGGAGATTCTCCCGAAAGATCGGATCGCCGGTGAGATCGTCTAAATCCGACGTAATCTTTTCCACGTTTTGAAAGGTCGATCGGGCTGATTCCAAGGTTTGCTGCAGTAATAAAAGATTTGCCGGATCGCTGACCGACTCTGAAACATCGCGTAAATTTTCCGACGCGATCGCCGCGTTTTCCGATAACACCGCTGCGTTGGACACCAAGGTTTCGAGATCGTCAATGGCTCTGGATTGCTCGAATCGAACTAAGTTCTCGTTCACCATGGCCAGCGTGTTATCTGTACGCTGCAACAACGGTGTCAAACCTTCCGCCGCACGACTGAGTTCAAAACTCAGACGACTGACGTTATCCAGCGTTGCGACCAAACTCACGCGGTTGCTTTCAAGGAGATCGCTGGCGGATTGCGCCAATCGATCGAGCTGTCGAGCCGTTTCTCCAAACTGTTCCGCAGCCACTCCCACCGTCTGCGTCGTGACGATCGCCGAATCCGACAGTATTTCCACTTCTTCCTGAAACACTTGGCTCAAGGCTGACATATCCCGAGCCAGTTGCGCGATTTCTTCCGTTGCCCTTGACGTATTTTTCAGCAACACCTGTAAGTCGTCGACCAATTCTGGTTTGGCAAACGCTTCTGTGAAGTCGGTCGAGGAGCGCATTAACGCCTCGAAGCTGATTCCGATTTCCCCTTGCAGTCGATCGCCGTCGCAAATAATCTGACTCGAATCGCACTTCGACGAGACCGGGGAAGCCAGAGCGGCTGGATTGAGTAATGGCTGTTCGGGAGGAATAATGTCAATCGTTGTTTCTGCAATTAAGCCGCCCTGGTTTGCTTCGACCCGCATCGGACGGGGGATCTTCAACTGTGCTGATGAAATTTCGAGGTTCGCATCGACCCCATTCGCCCCGGCTTGAACTTGTACCAATCGTCCCACTGTAACGCCGCGATAGCGGACGGGGGCGCCGTTCTGCATCCCCAAGACATTCTCGAACTCCACCACGAACTGATAGGTGCGTCGTCCCAAACTCACGCCGCGCAGCCACAACACGACCACACCGAACAACCCCAGTCCCAATATCACAAACAACCCTAACGCGCCTTCTCGAAGTGTTCGCGATTGCATTGTTGCCTCTCGTGCGTTTTACCTCGGGATGACTAACCCAGCGCCTGAATTGGACCGCTGACACTGCCTGTACGAAACTGGCGGATCGACGGATTGTCAGTCGTCGCCAGGTCGTTCACGTCGCCTTCCCACTGTACTTTACCGCGATGGAGAAATAGCAGTCGATCGGTCGTTCGCCGGATCGTACTTTCCTGGTGTGTCACCATCACGTAAGTTCCACAGGGTACGTGAGCGTTGCCCTTGTGTAAATCTCGAATGAGATCCTCGATCACGGTCGAAGCAATGGGATCGAGTCCCGCTGTGGGTTCGTCGTAGAGCAGAACTTCGGGAATGTGGGTCGGATCGTCGGGATTGGCGATAATGGCGCGAGCGAAACTCACCCGCTTTCGCATTCCCCCAGATAGCTGTGCCGGATATAAATCCGCTGTACCGGGAAGTCCCACCCGCTCTAAGCTCTCTTCCACTAATTCGCGAATCCGCCATCGAGGAAGTTTGGAGTGTTCGTACAGCGAAAAGCCAACGTTCTCGTCGACGTTGAGCGAGTCGAACAGGGCTGCTTGTTGAAACACCATTCCAATGCCGATCGAATTGTTACCATCCTCGATCGATCCTTTCCGCAATTGACCCTTGAGATAGATTTCCCCTTCGTCAGGTGGAATTAACCCCGCAACGAGTCGCAAGATCGTGGATTTTCCCGTTCCGGACGGCCCGATAATTCCCAGGGCTTCGCCGCGATAAACTGTTAAATCCACGCGATCGAGAATCACCTTATCGCCAAAGGTCTTCGACACACCTTTGAGTTCGACCAGTGGCTCGTGGGGACACTTTGGATTAGACCCGTTCGATTCAGATATCATCGACCCCGTTAACCAGCACGACTGCTTTATTATGTTGCCATGAAGACCCTTTTCGTGGTTCCCTCGGCAGCATTCGACGGCAGCATTCGACGATCGATCGTCGGGTTTTCCCGCCGGGAAGGGGGAATAGAAAATAGAGAACGGGAAATCGGAGGGTGCATCTTTACTTTTGCGATCGCAACCCCACCCCTCCTCCCCTGGCTAAGGGGAGGTGCCGAAGGTGGAGGGGTCATTCTACGAAATTGAGATGCACCCAAATCGGAAACCTCCGGAATCCCCACGCTCTCGATGACAGCGAACGTTTGAAAAAGTCCAAAATACAACGGTACAAAATCCATCCCATTCCGGAATGAAACAAGTCCTCCGCGATCTCAAACGAGAATCCCGCACCCGCACCCCCTACCGCGCCAAGCAATGGTTTAAATGGCTTTCCCCTGGTCTGTCGTTCAAGCGCTGGATGCTACTGAGCGCGACGGGCGTGCTGTTCGTACTGTTGGGCATTGCTATTTGGACGAAACTTACCCCCGTGTTCTACTTGCTGAGATTTACGGAAGGGTTGCTCAACACGGTTACGACACTGATTCCCAACGTCGTCAGCGGGCCGCTCGTCGTTCTCGTGGGACTGCTGTTCGTTTTTTGGGGACAAACCCGCACGATGGGGTCGATCCGGGACGCACTGCAACCGGAAGGCGAGGGGGAACTCGTGGATGCGCTCATCCAACGCCGCCGCCTCCATCGCGGACCGAAAATCGTTGCTGTTGGAGGTGGAACGGGTCTTTCGACACTTCTGAGGGGACTCAAAGCCTATAGTACGAACATTACGGCTGTGGTGACGGTGGCCGATGATGGGGGATCGTCGGGGCGACTCCGACGGGACTTTGGCGTGCTTCCTCCCGGCGATATTCGCAATTGCCTAGCGGCTCTCGCCGACGAGGAAACCCTCCTGACCGAGCTGTTTCAATATCGCTTCCAGGGTGGAACGGGATTGAGCGGTCACAGTTTCGGCAATCTTTTTCTCACGGCGATGGCGGAAATTACGGGGGATCTCGAACAGGCGATCGCGGCGAGTTCTCGCGTCCTGGCCGTGCGCGGTCAAGTGCTTCCCGCAACACTCGCCAACGTGACGCTCTGGGCAAAACTCGACGACGGACGATGCATCGAAGGGGAATCGAGCATTACGGAGGCTCGCGGCAAAATTGTCGAGATCGGCTGTACGCCGGAAATGCCCCCCGCACTCCCGCGCGTGTTAGAGTCCATCCAACAGGCGGATGTCATTGTTATCGGGCCGGGAAGTCTGTACACCAGTATTATTCCCAATCTCCTCGTTCCCGAAATTGCCGACTCGATCGCCAAACGAAACGTTCCGTGTGTTTACGTTTGCAATATGATGACGGAACCGGGGGAAACCGATGGCTATACGGTGTCCGATCACGTTCGGGCGATCGATCGAGCTTGTGGCGATCGCCCGCTTTTCGACACGGTTCTCGTGCAAAGTAAGCAACCATCTGCTCGGGCGTTAATTCGTTACGCACAGAAAAAGTCTCATCCGGTCGCTCTCGATCGAGATGTCGTCGAACGTCTCGGCCGTCGCGTTCTCCTAGCAGACGTGATGTCTGAAGATTCCGTCAACGGTTCGGTACGTCACAACTCCTCCCGCTTAGCGCGAGTCTTAATCCGTTGGTTTGCCAGCGCGAAGAAAAGAGGATGATGAGAGGGAGACCTGAGAATTAGAATTGCTGTGCGATACTAAAAAAACTTAATTTATGACTTCATTACCGACTCGCGCCATCATCTTCTCAGTTCACTGAAATGCCCCATGACCGACACCGTTCTTGACGTTCGCAACCTTCACGTTCAATTTCAGACCGACGATCGACTCGTGCGCGCCGTTGATGGAATCGATTTTCAAGTCAAATCCGGTCAAACTCTCGGAATTGTGGGTGAGTCGGGGTCGGGAAAATCGGTTACCTCCCTGGCTGTCATGGGGCTAGTCCCCACGCCGCCGGGACGCATCACGAGTGGCGAACTCTTGTTTTGCGATCCGAAGGCGGCCGATCGATCGCCCGTCGATCTGGCAAAATTGTCGGCTAAGCAACTGCAACGCTACCGAGGTGGACGCATCGCAACTATCTTTCAAGAACCGATGAGCGCGCTCAATCCGGTCTATACGATCGGATTTCAACTCATCGAAACGATTCGCCTCCATCAAAACGTCTCTCTAGACCAAGCGAAACGACAGGCCATCGCCCGCTTACAAGAAGTCAAACTACTTCCCCTCGACGACGAACTGCGCGATCGAGTTCTCGAAGAACAACACCAGCACACTGACAAACCGGGAAAACGGGAAGTTCTCAAGCAGATCGAACGTCGCAAACAAGAACTCCTCGATCGATATCCCCATCAACTCTCGGGCGGACAATTGCAGCGGGTGACGATTGCCATGGCCGTTTCCTGCGACCCCGCACTCCTCATTGCAGACGAACCTACGACCGCCCTCGATGTAACCGTTCAGGCCACCATCCTCAACCTGCTGCGGGAATTGCGCCAACGACATCAAATGTCGATGATTTTCATTACGCACGACCTCGGTGTCATTGCTGAAATCGCCGATACGGTGGCGGTAATGTATCGGGGAAAAATTGTTGAAACGGGGTCGGTACGCGATATTTTTACGAATCCCCAACATCCTTATACGAAAGGGTTACTCGCCTGTCGCCCGCAACCTGACAAGCGTTTGCGCTACCTTCCCACCGTAGCGGATTTTATGGAAACCGTAACGGCGGAAGACGAACTGAAAAACGCGGAGGAAACCAACGGAACAACGCCGACATTGAGTATCGACGAGTCCGCCGACATTCAAGAAGCGAAGCGCGTCACGACGGACAGCGAAACCGAGGTTCCAACCGATCGCACGCCTAGAGTTTCCGAAGCCTCTATTTCTCCGAGCGTTATCTCGGATCTCGAAATGGCGCAACGCCTCGCACGTCTCCAGCGTCAAACGCCTTTACTCGACGTGCGAGATTTGCAAGTCGGCTATCCGGTGCGAGGGATGTTCGGCCGGGCGCAACGGTACGCGATGGCTGTCAATGGCGTATCGTTTCAAGTTTACCCGGGTGAGACGTTGGGCTTGGTGGGGGAGTCAGGATGTGGAAAAACAACGCTCGCTCGCACGTTGCTGCGTCTCATCGAACCGATGAGCGGGCAAATTATTTTTGAAGGCCGAGACGTGTCGCGGTTGAATCAAAAGCAACTTCGATTTTTACGCCGCGATATGCAGGTGATTTTTCAAGATCCGTTTAGTTCGCTCAACCCGCGAATGAGTGTGGGAGCGGCGATCGTGGAACCGATGAAAATTCACGGTTTCGGACGCAGCGAAATGCAGCAACAGGAACGAACGGTCTGGTTGTTGGAACGGGTGGGATTGAGTCCCGATTGTACGAATCGATATCCTCACGAGTTTTCGGGAGGACAGCGACAGCGCATTTGTATCGCACGAGCTTTAGCACTCAATCCCCAGTTCGTTATCTGTGACGAGTCAGTGTCTGCCCTCGATGTTTCGGTTCAAGCGCAAGTTTTGAATTTATTGAAAGAATTACAAGACGAGTTTGGCTTGACTTATATTTTTATTTCTCACGATTTGAGTGTGGTGAAATTTATGAGCGATCGAATTATGGTGATGAATCGCGGCAAAATTGAGGAAATTGGTGCCGCCGATCGCGTTTATCGAGAACCAAAAGAGAAATACACGCAACAACTCATCGCTTCAATTCCCAAAGGGTATCCAGTTGAGGTGCTGCCTTAGAGGTTAAAAACTGACCGCAAGATCTTGATAGTCCCACAAGAATTCGACAGCTAAGTCTAAACCGTCTCCCTAAACTGAGGTCATTGCTTCGGAGAACGCATCGTGACGCGGTAAACCACATTCAACGGAGATAATGACATGATTAACACGAACGAGAACGCATCAAACCTAACGTTAGTACTGGGTGGCACCGGCAAAACTGGACGCCGGGTAGTAGAGCGGCTTGAAGCACGTGGCGTGCTAGTACGGGTCGGGTCTCGATCTGCTGAGGTACCCTTTGAATGGCAAGATCCCGCAACGTGGACTCCTGTGCTACAGGATGTAGCGTCGGTCTACATTACGTATTACCCAGATCTGGCTGTTCCCGGAGCGACGGATACCATCCGCTCGTTTGTCGAACAAGCGGTTCAAAGCGGGGTTCGTCATCTCGTTCTGTTATCCGGCCGCGGCGAAGAAGAAGCGCAACGATGCGAGTGCATCGTTCGGGAGGCGGGAGTTGACTGGACGATCTTACGGGCAAGCTGGTTTAGTCAGAATTTCAGCGAGGCTTTTCTCAGAGATTTGGTACTCGGTGGAGTGGTTGCCCTGCCAGCTGGCGAGGTACAGGAACCTTTCATCAGCGCCGATGACATTGCTGACGTTGCCGTTACAGTTCTGACTGAGCCAGGACATGAGGGAGAACTCTACGAACTAACGGGTCCGCGCCTAATGAGCTTTGCAGAAGCCGTCGGAGAAATCGCGAAAGCAACGGGGCGAGATGTATCCTATGTGCCGATCTCATTAGAGGCATTCGTCTCTGCCTTAATCGAGCAGGGTGTACCAACCGACTTTGTGTCGTTGCTGAGCTATCTCTTTGACAAAGTTCTGGACGGTCACAATGCCTATCTCACCGATGGTGTCCAACGTGTTCTAGGTCGAGCACCGCGAGATTTTACGGTGTACGCACAAGCGACAGCCACCAGTGGAGCTTGGAAGGAGTAAGAAGTAACTCGTGCAGTGTCAACTCTAATTCTCAGGGTTGACGCTGCACGCGCAGCAGTTCAGTTAAGATAAATTCCCTAGTGTCTGGAGTGACAGTGTTCGGAGAGCTGTAATACTTCCTCGAGTAATGCGTCTCGTCGTTCGTGGATTCGGCTTCTCAACTGTTCTGGCAATTGCTCCCGCTGTTGGTTCAAAAATTCGTTGATGGCGTTTGGACGACTTTGGGCTGCGTTGAGGATGGCGACGAGCTGGGGTGGCGTTTGTGGGTTACGAAGGACTTCTGCCAGTTGCGCCTCGTCCTGAAGTAATGCGTTCAATTGAGCTTCGAGTTGGCGCTGCTGTCGATCGACTTGTTGCCAGAAGGTATCACTAGCTAATCTTTCTTCCAGTTCCACTTCTGCCTCGCGAGCTTGTTCGCGAACGTTTTCTATTCGATCGGGGATTTCCTCACAGAAGCTGTTTGAGCTTAATTGGGCAGTTGTTAGTACCAGTACGAGTCCTAAGCTCAGCACCATTCCTAAATTCCTCTCGTCCCCGCAAGAAATTCTTCTATATTGTGCCGCATGGTTTCATCGAAGGGATACAGACAGTCAACAACAACGCTTCTACTCGATCTCGATCCGTTTTTCACTTCATTTTTGAATCGGTGATTGATGGCTGGGTTTAAAGAATTCTGGCAAAATCAGTATGGTAGAAATACGACCTTGAATCGGGGGTTGAAAACTCAGAGATCGAGAATATCGTTGTCCTAAATCTGCCCTAAATAAAGTCGCTTTCCGAGATCGAACCCGGAACCACACCCACTAACACCGCAATCTCTTGTCCTGTAACCCGATCTCGAACGACCGTTCTCACGTCGGGATCGACGGCGAGGGTGAATTCTAAATCCTCAAACGTTAAGCCGTTGGTCAAACTGATTTTATCTTGGAAAATTTGAAAATCCTGAATCGTATCCGTCGAACCGTCCCGGCCGAGAACAAACACGTCGTTTCCCAGTCCACCTGTTAACGTATCGCGCCCCGATCCACCAAACAGCTCGTCATCACCGTTTTCTCCAAAAAGTAGATCGTCGTCCGAACCACCACGCAGTCGATCGAAGCCGTCACCGCCAAACAATACGTCAATTCCTGCCTCTCCGTCGAGTTCGTCGTCGCCGTCTCCCCCGTTGAGATAATCGGTAGCATCTCCCCCGTTGAGGTAGTCGTTCCCGTCGTTTCCGTACAGTCGATCGACTTCCCCATCACCGAACAGTATGTCGTTCCCGTTGCGGCCGTAAATCGCATCTCGATCGAGACTTCCGGTGATAATATCGTCGTCCTCTGTAAACCCAATCACTGCTCCTTCGGGTAATGTGGTTTCAACGCCTAACGTCTCAATGGGGTTGATGGCTGACACCACGAGATCGTCAACTCCCAAACCGTCAAACGCTAAATCCTCACTCGTGACGGTATGCGAAATCGAGAATTCAGCTGTTTCGACATCTCGCGGTGTTGCGACGGTGACGAGTTGCGGAACGTTCCAGTTATTTGGTGTGAAAGTAAGCGTTGTCGGTTCGAGGTTGAGAGTATTCGCCGAAAGTTCGACGGTGACATCGAATATCGGTTGCAAATTGAAGACGATCTCGTAAGTATCGGACGTGAAACCCGACAGAACGCGAGTGCTTCCCCCGGATTCAACTAATTCGATAAGGTTGTCGTCCTGTATTTCCAGCGCACCGATATCGACAAATTCCCCAGCAAAACGCCTGAATCCGCGCTGATCGCCTGTGAGAGAAAGCGATGTTGCAGGATCGATCGCTAAAGCGTCACTTCCCGCATCGATAACGGGGCTATCGTCGAGGGGAAGATGCGTCAAAGTCGCACCGCCATTATCTTGAAGGGGATTCAAACGAGGATCGAGTGGAAAACTTTCCGATCCGGCTAGATCTCCAGCAGCGGTGAAATTCCCATTGCGATCGACCCCGATAAAGTTAAACCCTTGACTGACGATCGATCCCGGCGCACCTGCAACATCGTCACCTCCGCTAGAGGTGGTGTTGTTGGCAACGATCGAGTTTTGCAAGATAACCGTCGTTCCGAACTGGGAGGAAATCCCTGCACCAGAATCTGTGGCTTCGTTGTCGACGATGGTGCTGTTGACAATTGTTGCAATTCCACTCGCTCCAACAGCGAGGATACCGCCACCTAGGGTGGGATTTCCCGGTAAACGGTTCCCCGAGATCGTACTGTTGACAATCGAAATTATGCTATCGAACGCCTCGATCCCGCCACCACCGACTTCTGCACCGAAGGCGACGTTATTTGACACGGTGCTGTTGCGAAGGGATAGCGACGTAGTTTCGACGCTAATTCCTCCTCCCGTCAATGCCGCTTCGTTGTTGTCGATGGTGCTGTTGGAAATCGACAGCAATCCGCCGATACTGCTAATTCCTCCCCCAATCTCTGCTGTATTACCACTATCGATCGAGCTGTTCGCGATTTCAACAGTTCCTTCATTGAAAACTGCACCTCCCGATCCACCAGAGTCCGTTTCGTTTCCCTGAAATTGGCTGTCCGCGACGATTAGCATTCCCCCGAAGCTATTGTGAATTGCACCGCCACTGGGGGCTTGGTTATCCGTAAATGTGGTGTTATTGAGTGTTGCTGTACCACGATTGAACAGTCCACCGCCTCCTTGTTCTGGAAAGCCTGAATCGCTTCTTCCTCCACGAACCGTTAAATCAGACAGAGTCAAATCGGCGTTTTCTCGCACGTAAAAGACGCGAGACTTTTCTAAACTCGGGCTGTTGTATTCGACGATCGAATCGTTGCCGTTAATGGTTAAAGTCCCGCCGATCGATCGAGCTTCAACGGAAGGTAAAGCGTTACCCCCATCGAGAACTTCGTGAATCGTCGTGAGGGTGTAAGTTCCCGTTTCGAGTTCGATCACGTCGTCTTCTGGCGTGCTGTTCGCCGTTTCGATCGCGTCGATGAGTTCGACGGTGTCTCCAGCGGCGACGTTAAACGTTGCTAGAGTGCGGCGATAGCGGCGCTGCGTCGATCGATCGAACGCTACGGTAGAATCAACTGTTCCGATTTGAACTTCTAAATCCCAATCGCCCCCGAGTGCTGCACTTCCCGTAATATCGTCAGAAGCAGCCATATCGGCATCGGTTAGCTGACTGAATCGATCGAGAAATCTTCGTCCGGCTTCTCCTTCACCAGCGTTACATCCATACAGCAAAATATCAGCATTTTCGCTGAGTGATTCGCCCCAATCGGTGAGAACATCGGCGAATTCGTCGATGTTCGCATTGTCGAGCGTCGCGTTGCCGAGTTGAAGGCTTCCAGAATCACCGTGTGTGACGAGGTGAATGGTTTCGATATCACGTCGATCGGCTAAAACTTCGGAAATTTGGGTAATTCCGTTTTCGTGGGTTTGGAGAAAAACAGTTTCGAGGCGGGGATCGAGTCCAGAAAGTAGCTGTTGGGAGTCCTCGATCGATCCGTCAATTACGACAAGAGTATTCTCGAGTGCTTCAGAAGTCGAAAAGTCAAACATAATATCGATGGGGATAACAGAAAGAATGCTGGCAATCAATACCCCTCCGCCTTCGGCACCTCCCCTTAGCCAGGGGAGGATGGGAGGGGTGGCGAGCGCTCAGTCGAGGCGCGGAGGGGTCATTCTACGAAATTGAGATGCAATCGATCTCACGAACTGTCTTGACTAACCATCTGGAAATTGCCAGCAGGCAATAGATTCTACGTTTCGACTCCCACAACGACAGGATGTAACGCGAGAGGCAACCCATTCTTCACCGCATTCCTTGCAGTGGCAAAAAATGTTATTGCGATTGGCTGTTTCGATTTTTGCTTGCCAAATACGAATTTCGTTGGGATTGAATGGCACGGAATCTGACACGATCGATCGTCGGTGACTGTATTTCAATCCTAACGCAGTCGTTTTATTCTTTAAAAACAAATAGCCATTTAAGAAAATAAAAATATATTGTCTTGGCTGGTTGTTGCAAATTTCAAGAGTTCTGGTTCTAACGACGAATTTATATGACAAACCTTAATTTAAGCGTGTTTTGTATGATTAAATAATCAATTAAATATAAGGTAAATTAGTTATACAACTTTCGGTCGGTTGCTTTTTTGAGCAGCTTGTAAACTTTTTGCAACCTGCAAGTCAGTACTTTGACTTGGGTTCAAAATTCGCCGTTCTTAGACGGCCAAAAGATTTTATAGATTGAAGGAAAATATCAAAAAACAATTCTTTATGAATTTTCATTTCTCGATATTAAGTTTTAAAACTTCCTATTGGCCGCCTGCTGCTTTGTTATGCGATCCTGACTAAAAATCCCCCTCATTTGAGCTAACCCTGAATGAAATGGCACGTCCGGCTCAAACTGAAGCGTTCCTTAGCATCTGCAACAGCGCTACCGCATTGGCAGGCGCTGAGTAAGAACAAAAAATTGAGGGCGACACAGTTACATCCCGATGTCGATGCGATTTTTTCCAAATATCACCGTCCGGTTTGGGTTGCCAAAGAATACGAGAACGCCGATCGATCTTGGAGTCGAGACGAAATTGCCAGCGGACTCGATCGAATCTATCGCCTAGTTCTCCAACACGATCTCACCGTTCCCCCGGAACTCATCCGCGATCTGCGTCAACTTCCGATCGTCGAAGCCGCCAGTCTCGGAGAAGTCGGTTACACCGACTTACCCCAAATGCGATCGACCCCAATGAGCGCTCAAACCGATTGGCGTTCCCGCAAGGCCATCGGCTTACCCGACGCGCACCAACTGTTTACTCGTGGGGACGCAAACATCACCGTGGCGGTACTCGATACCGGAATCGATCTCAATCATCCAGAACTGGCTGAGGTTCTAATACCGGGATACGATTTCGTCGATATCATCGACGGTGCGGGTCAGTTTGTCGGGGACTTTCTCGGTTACGACGAAGACCCCGAAGACGAGGTTGGACACGGAACTCACGTTGCCGGAATTATTGCAGCAAAAGGCGCGAAAATTCCGCCAGGGGTCGTACCGAACTGCAAAATTTTACCCGTGCGCGTCCTCGGTGCCATGAAAAAAGGCTCGAAGCGCGTCGGTTCGGGATTAGTCGATAACATCAATTCTGGGATTAAATGGGCGATCGATCGAGGCGCTCATGTCATCAACATGAGCTTGGGAGTCAAGAACTCCGGCGGTGGACTTCCCCATCAAGAAGTCGTGGACTACGCGCAACGCAAAGGTGTCACCATCGTTGCAGCGTCGGGAAACGACGGTAAAGAAGAACTCTACTATCCAGGAGCGTTACCCCATGTCATTACCGTTGGCGCGATCGACGATTTCGGCAGTATCGCGCCCTTTTCCACCTATGGAAAACAAGTCGATTTCGTCGCACCCGGCACCGATATTTATAGCACCTATGTCAACGAAGATTATGCGTTTTCAACTGGAACCTCACACGCCGCACCCTTCGTAACGGGTGCCGTGGCTCTGCTGAAATCTTATGCCTTAATGAAACAAGGTGTAAATCTGCTCGATCGACAAATCAAATATCTGCTCCAACAAACCGCCGATAAAGTCGATCGACGATTCAAACATCGTAAAGCCGGGTTTGGCAAGTTGAACTTGCTCGACGCGCTGCGCTTACTCGATACCAAACTAAGTTAACGGAGGGACGATCTCGTGGCACAGACGGAAAACTGGAACGCTCTCAGCCAACTGTTCGAGTTGAGTCAAACCGATACAGTCGATCGGACAGACTCAACCACGACTTCCACATCTACAACAGATAATTGGAACGCCCTAAGTCAACTGTTTGGTGTTTCAGAAGCCGAAACGACTGAAACAACTGCTCTCACGCCGCCGACGGCTTTACGTCACGGTCAGTTTGTCGTCGAAGCCGTTAACGCTCAAGGAACTACCTTTACAAATTCGCTCGATCGAGCCGTACAAATCACCTTCGTTCCCGATATAACGGCTCAATGGACGCTGAGTAAAAACAGTTTGGAAAAGTGGCCTTGGGTTAATATCCTAACCGGAATGAATAAAACCTACGGTTCCGTCATTGCACCCGATCTATTTGGCGCAGCCTTAATTGTCCGAACGGGAGACCCTTCGATTTACGAACTGGTGGGAGAGCAAAAAATAATTGTGTTGCAACCCGGAGAAAGTGCAACGTTTTTCTGTAACGATGGAACGTTTACAGATAACGACGGTAGCGTGACGATTTTCTGGTTTAGTGAAGCGTATTCCGGTGTTTTAACGCGAGATAGCTTTAGCGTCGAAGCTGCCAGCGAATATACATTTACCAATCCCTTCGAGCGATCTGTAGCGCTTCATTTTGTCCCCGAAGGCGAGTGGAAAACCCATTTTAATGCCAACTCGATTTCCCATCTCGGCTCGGAAGGCCCGGCGGGTTCGGGCTATCGATCTTCTGACGCGGCAATTGGTTGTTTGTTAGTCAACATTAGCAGTCAATGGCAAGCTGTTGGAGAAGAAATGAGTTTGACATTACAAGCCAATCAGAGCTTAACTTTTGCGAGTAATATCATTCCCGACAAAGCCAGTGAAGCCCGAGAGTCTATCACTGTGCGCTGGGTTTTAGAAGCAATTCCGTAATCAATTTACGATTTACAATTTTGGGAATTTCCGACTCCCTATTGCCTATTGCCTATTGCCTCTTCCCTTTTCCCTACTCCCTCCTATAAACCATGGCTTCCACAAACACGACAACCAGTTCCGCAGATGTTGCGTTGAAAGTCGATGCACCCCGTAGCGTCGATCGATACGCTCAACTTGCCCTCAGCGATACTGCGATCGAGTACGAAGAAAAATATCCCTACAGCACATCGACAGCCACGATCGTTGAAAACGGTCTATCGGGAGTCGTGGCGAACGTTTCCGAACGCTTCAACGGGACGACCGATCTCGAGGAAACTGTGCAGTTGCTCTTATCGAATACAACGATTTACGCCGCGATGGTCAAAATCGCCATTGACGACGAAAGTGCGACTGACGAAAGCGGAATTTATAACGCCGTATTACGCCACATTAGCGACCAACCCAAAACGTTCTTTCAAGCCAAACTCCTGCAATACGTCCTCAACGCCAAACACGTCACGGTCGATATGTCGGACGTGAAATGGCAAGTTCTCCCCGAACTCGTTGCAGAACACGGCCTTCCCATTGCCTCGGGAGAAGTCGAACCGGCCGTCAACACATTACTCGATATTGTTTACGAACGCGGCGAACTCTACTATTACCTCGATCGATACATTCAAAACGGTGACATCGACGAAATCGAATTCACCCAAAGCATCAAAGAAAAGATGCTCGATCGACTCGTTACCCTCAACCTTAAAATCGATCCTGAAAAGTTTGACGCAGGGGCTTACGACGAATATTTTGCCTTGGCGTACCACGAAGCTCAAACGGGAGGTAGCGCGACTGACGATCCCATCGATTTAATCTATTCCAAAGGCGGACAAAGCACTTGGGATTTCTCGGTCGATCGATTCGAGACCGTCGAAAAACAAGGCATCAGCAAAAACAACATCCTCGCCGCCGGTGCGCTCGATTACGTCTATTACATCGGCGAAGTTATGCGGGTGTTCGATGTGGCCAACGTTCTGGTGTTGCGCTGGGCCAGCGGTCTGCTCGATATTCCCGACGGAACCACCGCGTCAGCGTTGTATCGCTTCCACAAACGCCGCGACGAACGATCGACCCCCGAAGAACGAGCCATGCTCTACAAGCGCGTTCTCAACAAAGGCGAGGGACAAGTGCTATCGCGGATGTCCGTCAACTCAGACTTTACGACGCTCTGGGATCAGTTTATTTCCGAAGTGATGCAATACATCCAGAAAACCGAGCGCAAAGCTTACTGGAGTAACTGGTACGACAGCGGCGTATCCAACGCACGAATTTACCAGTTGACGCGAGACCTTCAATACAACCTCTCCGACCACATGACCGGAATGGCACACTTGCAGGTCACAGAGGATTACAACCACCTTCAAGAAGCCCTCGAGATCGTCAACAGCGAGGACGTTCGCAACTACTTCGGCGGTCGCCGTCAGAGTTTGTGGAACACCATCGAGCGCATTTGCAGCGAAGAATTCGGGTCGGCGCCCAACACCGAAACGATTAAAACTCTGGCGGTTGACGGTAACACGATCTTTCAGTGGATTGCCAACTTTAACGAAAGTTCGGTTACGTCATCTCAGTTTGAAGCACTACTCGCGGCGGTGGAGGCGTGGGTGCTGGCCCGAGAAACAGTGGAGGGTTCGCCTCGACAGCGATCGCCGAAAACGTTACCCGCCGCTTCGCCTCCACCACCGCGCAACGATACGCGCAACGATAACGGCGACGGATTTATCGCCTACGAATACGAAAGCACTTCCGGTGACAACAACTTAGCCGGAAGTGCGGTGGGTAATGACGAATTCGATCGCTGGTAAGTCGGGAGGAGCAAACGATGACGAACAATTCACAAATTACCGAACGGGCGCGAGCCAAAGCCAGAGAAGAACTCGGCAAAGATCCGGCCTTTCAAAGGCTATCCAAACCCGAGCAATTCAGCCTCTACAAAAGTCGCGTCGGCGAACTGACCGAGCAGTTTTCCCGCCAGCAAGCCCTCGCCGATGCCATGGCAGCTGGAGATCTCATTAGCGATAGCCGACATCTGAACCGCCGCATCGACCAACAAGGGGCGATCGCCGGACGGACACTGCGCCAAGTCGATTTTCCACAATTTGTCAAAGACTTACTCAAAGGCGTATTCGATGCCAACTTGGAAGTGACGCGGGAGCAGATGGACTCCTACGCCGATTTGGTCGATCGAATCACGCAACCGGCCAGCAAGTTTATCAATACCATCGACAACGCCACTGCTTACGCCTTTTTAGCAGAAAATCAACCCAACCGCTTTCAAGTTCTTGGTAGCAGCAACTTAGGGGGCGATTTACTGGGAACGGGAAATCTCGGCAACTTGGGAGGAACGGGAAATCTCGGTAACTTGGGAGGAACGGGTACGGGGGGCGATGCCAGTAGCGAAATTACCCTCGGAGATGCCAGCGGAAACCCCCTCGATACCAGTCGTGAAGACATTCGCGGCGAAATCCTGCAAGCCAAATTGCAATTAGTTCGGCAACACCAACAGTTGTTGGAAGAAATGTTGCTGATGGGCGTGACGCGCTTAGTCGTCGAAAACGGAAAAGTGCGAGCCAGTTTGGATTTCCAAATTACCGCCCAAGAGCAAGTTCGCAAAGCAGACGCGGCACAACAGAACCAGCAAGAATTACGCAAACGCACGATTGGCTTTGGCGGGTTCTTCGGTTGGGGTGGAGGTGCGTATGCCAGCACGAAACGGAACACCAAAATTTCAGTTTCGACGGCTCAAGTGCAAAGTGCTGCGGCAAGCACTTCGAGTACTCAAATTCGTGGTGAGGTGGAAATCAACTTCAAAACCGATTACTTCAATTTAGACAACTTCCGAGATATTTTGATGAACCGCGATAATCCCGGTTCGGTCAAACCGAAAACCGACCAAAATCAAAGCGGGACTCAGCCGAGTCAACCTTAATTCGCCCTAATCGAACTGAATTCTAAACCGTGACGAACGAACCCTCGCACGAACTCAAAAATGGCACTGGCGCTCGTCCAATTTGAAGCCAATAACGGCAAAACGACCCGGTTTCGCGTCGATATCGGAACGGCGAATCGGTTCTATGCCTATGCCATCGGCGACGATCGAACGTTCGAGTACAACGGTTTGACCTTTTTAGAAAACGCGCGGTTCGTGTCTCCCTTGCTCGGTCCGCTTCCCGTCGAAAAACTCGGTCGCACGGTGTTAGAAATCCCCAGCGATCGATTTGACACTCGACATCGTTATCTCCAACTGCTCAGCTACCGAGCCCCAGATAAAACGGGGCCGGCGCTGTCCGACATTTTGACCGTTCCCGTCCGTTCTACACCTATCGCTCGATCGTTTTCTACCGAGACTGTTGCCATGGAAAACCAACCCGTCGATACTGTGCCGTTTCGTTATCGAGAAGTGTCCTACAGCGATAGCTTGGGACTGTTTAGTAGCATCGGCAAAATTGTCAAAAAAGTCGCTTCGGGGGCGGTCAAAGCTGTTAAAACCGTAGCTCCGGCAGCCATTGGACTCCTGGGGGGCGGTAGTTTGACCAGCCTCGCGCCTGTTCTCACGTCGTTTCTTGGAGAGCAGGGTGCAAAGAGCGCCACTGGACTGCTCAACACGCTACTGGAGACGGGGGGCAACCCGGAAAAAATTAAGAGTGCGTTGGGGAACGAAGCGACCCTCAAGCAGATGGCCGACCTGATTTCCCAACTTCAGACCGCGCCACCGCCGCAGTCTACGAACTCGACGGCGAAAGCGATGAGTTTTAACGGCGACTCTCCGATACCGGGACGTGTGATGATGCCGCCTGCGGTGTTCGATCGATTGCCGACGTTAATGCCGCTGTTGAGTCGTTCGCTGCACCCGGAGACGGTGCGGGCGATCGCCTCCAATCCCATTCGGGCGAGGGTTTTGGTGGGTACGATTTCTCAAGGGGCGTTAGATGCGGGCAAACACTTTCCCGGTTTCGATCGTGCCATTGAGGACGAACTCCGCGATCGAGATCCGGTTAACCGGCCGCTTCGCAACGGACGCAACGGTTCGGAACCGCCTTACCACCGTCAGGAGCGCGTTCGCCTTCAGTTTTCCGGTATTCGCCCTCAAGTGACGGGCGATCGATCGCGGGTTTTGTATCGAATTGATGGGGATCTTGCATTTCCATTAATGTTAGATACGCCGCGTCCGATTACGCGGGGAACGCTTCAACTGTTCGTCAAAAATCCAGAAACGTTGGAGGTTTTGGTCGAGAAAACCTATCGCCTCGAAAACGTTCGATCGGGAGAACTCGATGCCATTCCTCGGTTGAGTCAGCAACAGTTACGATCGCTGCATCCGAACGAAGATTATCTGATTTGTGCGGTGTTGACTTGGACGGCTCGATCGAGTCGAACGGGACAAACAAAACGGATGGGAACGAGTACCGCCGTTTTGGTGAGTTTGGTAGGTGAATATTTCTTCGATCGAATTGAAGGGGTTGAAGAAACAGTTTCGCTCAACGATCCGCAAGAGTATCGTCCCTATTGGCACAAAATCTGGGAAGGGGAATTTAGTGAAGATGAAGTGAGCATTTCCCTCGATTGCAAATACTATTACGTTTTGGAGCCAGAACGAGCAAACAACGCTCGCATGGAAACGTTAATTTCGACGAATGAGGGCAGTGTAACCGAGCGCAAAGTTAAACTGAAAACGGGTTTAATTTTGAGTTTAAATCGGCTCTCAGAATTACTCAATGAAGTTTCGAGTCGATCGCGTTTAACCGAAAAAGAACTTGCAGCACTTCGCTGTTGTGAATTCAAAGAAAACTTTCAACAACTGGCTCGTACACGAGTCGAATTTGAAGGGTATATGGGCGATCGTGCCGCACTTTGGGTCTACCCTGAAATCGAATTGCGTCGCGTCATTCTCAAGCAGGCTTTAGATAGTGATGCGAACGGACGAGTGTTGAATTTGAACGAGAAAACGGTTTATTTTCCCATTCCCAGTATTGCTCGGTTTGTGGGGACTAGCACATCAGGTCAATAAGGAGGACAACAGATCGTGGCAAACGAATATACCAGTCTTTTGAACGTACAGTTAAATCTGACGGGCAACGTACCAGGATCGCCAGCAGGGACGCGGGGAGAAGCAATTATTGCGGAGTATAACCGTCGCCGTAATTTGATGGTCCCTATACCCGCATTTGACATGGATCTGCTCATGGATTGCTTGCATCAGAGATTTCAAACAGATGGCTGGCAATGGGTTCCAAATAGTGGCAATAAAGCAGATGGAAGACGAGCTCTAGAAGGTAGTAATGTCAGAAATCAAGGACAGTGCGCTGTATTAGCGGGTGCTTTGTATGCTCTCTTAATTTGTCCTCATCCCTTTGGATGTGGCCAAGTTCCTGGACTTAACGATGAGGTCGATTCCTATAACAACGGAGGACTCGGATTTATTTCAGCTCATCCTCTCGCCGGTATTTTTGGCTTACCTGCTCGTGTCTACAATACTCACGGAGTTTTGCAAGGGCGCTATCTTTGGGACAATCACTACGTCGTTGCGTATCAGGGAAATTGGTACGATCCCAGCTATAACCTGGTTTACAACAATGCGATCAGTGATATGGCTGCGGAAGATTTAACCACAGGTGAAACCCAAGAGGCTTCTGGGGATTCCTGGTTTAGAACCAATGCAGGATTGTATGTCAGGTGTTCTGAAACTGATTATTTTGGTCCTGGGCAGAGTCAATTTACCATTTCTCAAAGACTATCCGGCCCTTGGAATCCTCCTTACAATCGGCAAAACAATAACTATGTTCGTCCTCCACAAGGGCGACCGAGGCCCAGAAACAATGGTGGTTGCTATATTACAACGGCAACCTGTTTAGCATTAGGAAAAAAGGATAACTGCACCGAACTCGAAACATTACGATGGTATCGGGATAATGTTCTAATTAAAAGCAAGGATGGTGCAAAGGCTGCTATTGAGTATTATCAATCAGCTAAAGATGTAATCAATGCGCTCAATCAACAGTCGGAACGGGAAGCGAAGGAAATCTACAAGTATATATATAGCGAATACATTGCTCCGGCAGTGAAAGCAGTTGCAAATAAGAAGTATTCTGAAGCCCAAGCTATTTTTTTGGAAGCTTTGGCAGATATGAAAGATCGTTTTCCCAGCGGAACGTCTTCTGAGATGGCAGTTCGGAGTCTATCTGTAAGTTCGTCAGGTATTGCCAATGCACTGTCTGCCGAATCTGCCACGCTCAACGGGATGAAAGTTCTGTTCGATCGAGCTGTACCGACGAATCCAGTTAATCTTGTCCCTAAAGAAGAATTTCCTCCTCAATTGTAAAACGACGTATGAAAACCAACAATTCCAAAACAAATAATTCCAACATCAATCCACACGCCCTTCATTCCCCCTTGGCTGAAGTGGTGGAACAACTGACGGGATGGGAAGATCTGTTAGAAGATCCTGATTCTAATCGCACGATGCACGTCGAATCGATCGATGTCGAAATGCCCTTAGAGTTGCGAGTCAACGCCGATGAAACGGGACGAGTTTCGTTGAACGCATCTGCGCCAACTCAAGCCACAGAAACAACTGTTATGCCCGTTTTTCACCGCTTAAAATTACACCTGAAGATCGATCGTGACCACTAACCGGCCCTGGCACTTAAATGCATTTCTAGACGCGCTGATCTACGAACTCGATCGAGCGCAAGATACGTTATCGGTGAAAGGAGCCAATCGTAAGCTCACTTATATGGTTAAAGATATGTCGTTAGACTTGCAGTTATTCCCTGAATTTGACGGTGAAAACGTCCATTTTACCACAGCTAAACCTGGGGAAACAGGCGCATCAAAAATCAGCTTTCAACTGGGTTCAATTCGCGACCATCAAATCCAAGAAATCGCCAAAGATCCGCTCAGCCACGATGACATCTCGATCGATGACATCAATTTACCCGAGGAAGCCAATAAAACATTAAAAAAACTCGGAATTTATTCAACGGAAGATTTGCGACGTACCGTTGAAGATCGAGGAATTGATATAGACGCACATACGGGGGAGAGAATCGATCGAGAACATTTAACGCGCGTTCTCCATCAGGCGCGCCGACGACAAAACGCGCCGCTCGTCTCGAAAGCCAAATTTACTCACAAGAACGGACAAAGTCTCCTCGTTTTAACTGGGGAAAATCTCATCGTTTCTAGTGAAGACGGCGAATTTCCCGTTGCCGTTCTCGATGGTGTCAAGGTTCCGATCTCAAATGCTAGTGAAACGCAAATCCGACTCGCGATCGATCGATCTCAACTCAGAGACAAGCCTGGAAAGCTCGAAGTTGCACTCGATCGATACGCCATTATTACCCTAACTCTAAAAGCCTGATTTTGAAAGCTTTAATTTTTGAGATTGCTAGTAGATTGTTATTAGATTGCGATAAGTTCTATGTTCGATCGATCTCCACCACCCAATAACCGCCTCCTCGCTCTCGAACGCGAGCTACTCAATCGCAGTCGATCGAGCGCACAACCCAATGTTTCTGAACCGCCACCTTCTTCTGAAGCTTATAGTTCTGACATCTATAGTTCTGAAGCCTATAATTCTGAAAACCCAGGTAAGGACGTACAGAATGAAGCTAATTTATCGGATTCGACACCACACGATCGCAATTCGTCACCGTCCAATCGTTTATTTGACTTAGATCGATCGCTTCAATCTAGAAAAAACAGAAAACAAATCATAAATCAACCAAGGAGATCGACACCTCAACCTCCGCCAGTTACTCGAAAAACTATACAGTTTGAATCTTACATTTTCGATACGGGAGAGCCGATCGTCGTTCAATATCAACCCTCTTTAACGCCTCCGGATTCAGTCGAACAGGTTGACAATCGATCGGCGATTCCCGAACCAATTCAACAAAACGACCCTATAACAGACACAGTTTTAGAAAGCCATAACGGTCATCGATCGAGTCGATCGAACGGCCATCTTACAGATAACATTACAGATAGCCTTAAAACAGATATCGCTACAGAAACTGAAACGCAAAAATCCGACAAATCTACACACAACGGGTTCCACGAAGCCTTCGGCGATATCAGCGAAGAGATGAGTTACGCCACATCTTTCGATTTGGGAACTGTTGAAGTGGAAATTCCCTTTGACGAGTTCGACCGAGCGATCGACGAGCAAAACAATCGAGATCGAGCGAGCGCACAATCCTACTCTCTCGATCCTCGTTTTGATGAATTTGACGAGGCGATCGACTTGGGAAAGCCATCTAGCGATCGCCATCGATCGCCCCCAACTCCAAACAAGGAGGGGGAAAACAAAATCGCAAATTTATCTAAAAACTCACCTGTAACTTTATCGAGAAAAGCTTTACCAACGTCTCGATCGAACCGCGAAGCAGCTCACGCTGAAACACCATTCATTGAAGCATCTACGATCGATCGAACCATTGACTCGATTTCATTCCCATCGATTGCAGAATTGCCGATCGCAGAATTACCGATCGCACAATTCACGGGTCAGGTATTCAACGCATCGCTTCCCGTCATCGCGTATATTTTCCTTTACACGCTCGGTTTCTTTATTGCTTTAGCGCAGCTTTTCTGGCTGGCTGTCGCCGTTTTAGCAGTTGCAGCAAACTCAGAAAAGTCTGAACCTTCCCCGGAAATTGACACACCGGTCGATCGAGAACTGCGAGTTCTCAAAGCATCATTAGATAATATCAATTGTTCGCCTCAAAAACTCAACCGAGCGCCACCTTCATCGAACGAATTAAATAATCGATCGAGTAACAATTGCTCGAAAAAATTTATAACCGCTTCAACTTCCAAACAACCATGAAAAAGTCTAAATCGTCTAACCGACTCTCCGATCTCGATCGCAATCTGACATCGCACCAACCATCCCCCCAACCCGAACGCACTCCGTCAGGTTCTGGTTCTTTATTCAATCTCGAACGATCGATCGAACACAACGGTCAAAGTGCGCCTCAACCGTCCTACGCAGAAGCGAAATCCTTTGACGACAACGAATCGATCGAAGTTGAAGGAAACGGTTACAGCGATCGCCAAACCACTGCACGAGCGTTCGACGTTGACGAATCGATCGCCCTCGAATATCAATCTTCGCAATCAGAATCTAACTACGCCGCCGCCAGTTCTTGGGACAGCAAAGCCGATGAAATTGTCACAGAGTCTATGCCCTTTGAGGCTCAAGCTTTTGAGGTAGAACCGGAAGCGATAACAGGAGAGAATACATTTAATATTGAGAAAAGGAACAATCGAGCGAGTGCCTTAGAAACAGAAGTGGAAGTCCTCCGCCAAGAAGTTCAATCCTTGCGACATCAGCCCCCCACTTCACCGCCAACAGATACCACCGCCGAGCAACTGCGACATATCCAAAACGAAATCCGCGCGTTAGGAGAAGCGAGATCGCAACAATCCCCGGATTCAGAAGCCTTCACTAACCAACTTCGATCGCTTCGCAGCGAACTTCAAGCCTTACGGGACAAGCGCGAAGTTGAAGCACTCAGTCACGATTACTGGGAAGCATTGGAACTCGAACCACACTTCCAAGATTTCGATCGAGAAATCGATTCTCCCCCGTTATCAGAGGCAAAACAAACCGTTGAACCTCCGGCGCAACCTGTTCGGGCCGAAGTGATTCCTTCAGAAGAACCCGATCCAATGGTTAAAGCACAATCGGTTGACTTCGATTTTTCCGAGCAGTTCGCCGAGTTCGATCGAATGATGGACGAAAGCGAACCAGAACCTGTAGAAAGTGAAGCGATGGCAGTTTCTTCGGTTGAAACGACTGTCGAACATTCAGATCGCAATACTGAAATTGCCAATTCTGCGAGCGAGGCCATGGCCGTTGGAAATCGCTTTTCGAGTGCGATGGCAACGGGTAATCCTGGTGCAGATGCACTGGAAGCAGTGGCTAACGCCGCCACCTTTAGAAGTGGGTTGAATATTCAGGTGGGGCCCAACAAAGATACAGCAACCGGATGGCTGGGTTTGAACGTACATCCCCTTCAAGAGTTAGAAACCATTCACGCACAGGTCGTTCGTAAGGCGGTACGAGATTTAGAGCAACGAGGCATTAAAAAAGGTAGCGACGAACAGCAAGAAGCAGAATATCAAGCCCTATTGCAATATTTTGCATTTCAGGGAACCGAACCCAGTCCGCTCGGACAAGACGAATCGATAACCTCACCGGTCAAAGCATTTTCTTTAGCAAAAAGTCAACTTCAAAGTATCCAAAAGGAAATACAAAATTTACTCGACACGGACAAAACAAACGCAACCTATTCTGAAAATCTCTACAAACGAGCAGCCGATGCAGTGGGCCTCCTCGATATGGCTTTTTCAAGCTTCGAGGGTTTGCCAAGTTTCAATTTAAATCAATTGCCAATCCTGAAAGTCGTTAATGATGAATTGACAACAGCCCAAACGAACCTGGGTGCTTTGACCGATTCAAGAATTAATCCAAAAGATAAAATTGACCAAGTCGAACAAGCTTGTAAACGTTTGGCAAAAAAGGGAATACCCGAGCTAGGTCAAGCGATGGAAGGACTCGCAAAAATCTCGACGATCTTCTCGATCGAGCCGTTTTTCCTCTTCCGTCTTATGGTTCCGTTTCAGGTTGTATTTGCGGGTGGTGTGACTAAAGACAATACCCGAAAAGCCAGTGGAGAAGTCACCGATCTACTCAACAACGAACTAACCTGGTTGTTCCCTTGGTTGCAGGGAAAAATGGTCGAACTCGATCTCGCTTTGAAAGAACTCGATCCGGACGGAGACAAGCTGTTCTTTCATCTCAAGGGTGGTCGCGCTCAAGCGTATCTCCTCCGACAGCCTGAGACGGGTAAAAACGATTGGGATACCGGAATTATCATCAATCCCGATCTGCCAGCAACAGAATGGCATCGAGTCTTTAATGACGTACATAATCTCGTGCTTGAAAAACTGCGAAAGTTTAAGCAAGAATTTTTTATTCTGATTCATCGAGAATCGAACAACACGATTACAAAGATGTTCGATTTAATGAGAGGTGTCAGAGCACCGCATCAGGAATACGATCTGGCTGACGATTCCCGAGGTTACGATTGGGATCCCAGTGATGCCAAAGAAAGTTGTAAAGCAGAGTTGATCGATATTGGAATTCCTCGTCGAGACTCGATCGAGGCGATCGAACACTGGTATCACACGCGCCCTTATCTCAGTCAGTTTAATAACGTCCCAATTCCAGGTCACCTGTATTTTGTGGATGAATACCTGACGATGATTCGAGAAGCACTTTCCGGTGAATCTCCGTCTCCACGCAAGAGTCCCAAACGGATCAGACGTTTGTTCCAGGTGATGAATATCGATCCCAATCGGGATGATACACTCGATAACCTGGTCAATCGCATCTTGCAAGAATTACCTGCTTTAGAGTCACCATTTGAAAATCTCAGCAGCGCATACGATTTGAGACAATCGTTGGACACGGCTAACCGAGCTACATCCTATGCTAAGCGATTAATTATTCTACAGCTCGCTCAGTTTAAGAAAGCGTATGAGATGGTAATCGAACCGGATTTTCAACGCCTGTTAGATCCACAGTTTCAGGCACAAACCCAAAAAGCAATGCGGCTCGATCTCGAGCCATCTAAGATTACTGCACCAGAAATTCTAAGCGGTATACCCGGTCTCAAGGAAATTGCCACTGGAATTAAGAGCGATAAGGATAAAAATCCGAACTCATGGAATCAAGACTATGATGGACTTCTCAAGCGTGTTGTGGTCGCCCATCAGATTTCTAAAGATTTCGAGACGCACTTTAAAGCTCGCGCGAACTTCTTTGGCTTTGGGCTTAATCCCGATTCGACTCAACAGACAAGGCGCAAAGATTTAGAAAAATTTATCAAGGCTCTGTATCACGAATCTGCTTTTGCCAGACTTGCCACTGAAGGCGAAATGGAAGTTCAGATTGCAATCTGTGGTAGTTTTGCTGCTTATCTTCATGCAGAGTATGCCAAGCTCGAACCTGAGTTGAAAGCCAAGCTCGAACCGGTGACGCGAATTGACCTCAAGATCTTCTTTTGGAACCCCGATGCCGATCCCAATGTCGTCATGCAGGATTGGTTTATGGAGCCAATGCTGAAAACTGGATCGACTTTTATTGTCGAATACAATAAAGCGGCAGAGCAATTCACAAAATTGGAAATTCGCCTCCACAAAGGAGAGATTCTCGGACGAACGTATCAAAAACCTACAATTGGCGATTACGAATATCAGCCGACCATTCTTCGGATTCGAGCGGAAAAAGACTTTGGCCCCGGGCAACTCTGGCCGCAACAACTCGCGTTTATTCGAGGATTTCCGGTTGTATCGATGCGCGATTTAATTCGCGAATACGATCGACGAGCTGCCCATGCCGCAGAATGGGGGCGGGTGCAAAAACTCAAAGACACGTCGGCAGTTCTTCGGGAGTTGTTAACTCGTTTTGACGGAACTGCCCCGACTGTAAACGAACGTAGAAGTCGGCTGTCGGGTCGATAATAGACCTCCTGCGTGAATATTTTGACCCCATTCCAACCCTCCCCTTCACAAGGGGAGGGAGTCAATTTCTCCCCTTCACAAGGGGGGATTAAGGGAGGTCAAACCGATCTCAAACTGGGTGCTGTCGAGTTTCGGTTCGCTCGATCGAGGAATTTGAGCTGACGATACAACAACTCGATTTGAGGTAAGTTCGTCCCAACCGCTTGAGATCGACGCAGGGGATTGCCGAAAATAGCCTCGACTTCCAGCGCTCTCCCGGCTTCGTAATCGAGTTTCATGCTGGTGAGGTACGGTGTCATGTTCTCCGTCGTCACCAACATTTCAGAGACGAACTCGTCGGGAATCGATCGATCGCACGCCGCCGCACCTCTGACGACTTCGCTCATTAACGTCTCAACCGCGTGGCGACTGTCTGCATCGAAAACCAATCGATCGGTTTTGGCATCCAACACCACCGATAAACCGTTAAAGGGAATATTCCAAACGAGCTTTTTCCACCTCGCCAGCAACAAATCCTCGTGAAAACGAATGGCGATTCCTGCTTGCTCGAAATCGGCGGCGATCGATTTCATCCGTTCGGTGATACCTTGGGGGGTGTAATCGGGGGTGTAGTCCGCCAGGGCAATCGGGCCGTAATCTAAATGTCGGATGTGTCCCGGGCCGATTTTATTGGAACAGATAAAGCACATCCCACCCATAACACGATCGCCACCGACAATTCGCGCTACTTCGTCTTCGATTCCCAATCCGTTTTGCAACACCAACACCACACCGTCATCGGCGACAACAGGTGGAAGCAGTTTCGATAGTTGATGGTTTTGAGTAGTTTTGAGCGCGAGGACGACAACATCGCAGGGTGGCATCTCGGACACCTCCCGATAGGCTTTAACCTGAGGAAGTTGAAAGTCGCCATCTGGGGATTCGATCGTCAAACCGTGTTGAGAGACTCGATCGAAATCGCTTCGGACTGAAAAACACACGTCGCATCCCGCTTTTTGCAGGCGAGCGCCGTAAAATCCCCCAATTGCTCCAGTTCCCAGAATGGCATAGCGTCGTTCGGACATTTGCGAGTTAGTGGAAATCGTCTTGCCAAATTCCAATATAAACGCGCGTGTTCCCCTCCCACTCGATCGTTCCTTCGAGGGAAGGTAGAGAAAAGGAATAGGCGGCGCGTTGGCGCGTCCACACTTGCTCGAAACCTTTGCGAACGGAAGTGTTCAGCTGACAACCGAGCATACTGTTGAGGGTGGAGAGGATCGTGTCGGGATCGACTGAAATCGCGAAAGAGGCTTCTGTTTGGCGCAATCGATCGGAGGCGTTGTCAAACAAGAACCCCAAACTGACCTCGTTGGGAACTAAGTTGTAGATATATGCCGTCGTATTTCCCCAGTACCCTGATTGAATATCGGTGGGCGAACCGACCATTTGCTCGATCGAGCTTCGAGATGTTCCCGGCTGAAATCCGGGTAGTCCGAATCCTGTTGGTTCGGGGGTACAGGGAAACGGTTCGTTGGCATTTTCGGGAATGCTCGATGCCATCTCGAATTGCGCTGCGATCGATGGGGTAATGATGCCGAAAACGGGAAAACTGACCCATAGGAGAATGAATCCGAGTGAGTGGAGAAATGGCTGACATCGCAAAGCCGCACAACTGAAAATTGCAGTAACACACACGATTAGAGAATCCCAATGTAATAGCGTTTTTTGGAGGTTGAGTTTTGTTTATCGCCGTTTAAAAAGATTTATTTCATTATATTGCTATTCTTGGGCTTTGGCGAGAACAACTCGGATATCACAGTATTTGGTATAATTTTGTACGAAACCTCGTTTTTTATTTGTATGTTAGATGTCGAATTTTATTGATTTTTCATAAAAGTGAATTATCTCATTATTGAAATTATATGATAATAGCTTGAAAGATTTATTGGGTCTGTTGGAATTGCGGTGAAATTTGATTGCCTATGATACCCAGATCGGTGTCGGGGCGAACGGCCGTTCGCCCCGACAGCAAGGGTTTTGACTAACTCCAACAGAACCCAAAACTTTTGACTCTCTACCATTTTTTGAATAAAGGGGGAGTCTCGAGATGGAGAGGCTGACATCTCGCACGGATCTGATACAATTATTGTACTAAAATAGAATTCAACCCAAGTCGCTCCCCATCCGTGTCCAGAGGAATCATCAGCTATCTGATCGTCGATAATCTCGAAAAGCCCCCAAGGTTGCGAGAAGGTGTAATCGTGCGGCTGTTCGCCAACCGAGACAGTTCTCGAACGAGAGCAGCGGCGATCGATCTCGTTCGGACGTTGTGGGAAGAAGACCGTCTCCCGACAGAGCGCTTCGCTAACGGAATTACAGAGGAATCGATTATGGCTGTATCGGAACCGACTTCAAACCAAGACTTACTCCCGGTCGAGCGCGGGGCCCAGGAATTATGTCACCTCCTGAACTTACAAGTCTCGCACCAGCAAGCTTGTACCGAGGCGCGCCCCCTGGTGTCCGTTTTACAAGCTGTGCTGGAAGAACAACGATCGCTCACGCCAGAAGAACTGGAAGTGGCGGGCGATCGAAAAACTGCAAAAACTCTTCAAAAAGTTGCAACCACCTACGCCGAACTCACGCGATGCAGAGAATCGATGAGTGGCGACGCGCAACTCGTTCTCGATATTATCCAGGGTGACGTGTCTGGCGACGTTCAGATTGTTTCACCTAAAGAGGTGACGAATGGAGCAGTCACCAGTCGCCAGTCGCCAGTCACCAGTTAGCAGTCACCAGTCGCCAGTCGCCAGTCGCCAGTGAAGGCGGGGATGTTTCGATCGAAAACCCGGTTCTCTCAAGAAACCGGGTTTTGGAGATTTACAGTATCAACCCTGTTTTGCGACTCCTTTTCCAAAGAACTTGGGCGGATGAGCTTTCGTGTAGACTTCTGTTTCGTTGGCGATGGCGTTGCGGAGGTGGAGGGGAAGGTTCATCATTCCTACTAACGCCGTTCCGTCGAACATTTTTAAGCCTCCCGTCGTGTTTTCTGAGAGCGATCGATCGATCGCTGCGGGATCGGGAGTCGTTTCGATCGACTGTCTCGAAGCTAGTGCAAATCCCCACGGTGCGGCGTAGGTGGGAACGTAAGAATTATAAGATTGCACGTGAGGGAACACCGCCTTGAGGGTGTTGACAATGCGGGCGTGAAGTTGCAACTCCGCCGGTGCGACGGGGCCGGCTTGTACGACGAAATGACCCGGTGGGGATAACACGTCGCGAATTTGCTCGAAATACTCTTTCGTAAACAGTTGGAACGACGGCCCTTCTTCGATGGGATCGGAAAGATCGGAGATGACAACGTCCCACTGCGTATCCGTCTCGTCGAGATACTTCAAAGCGTCGCCGATAACCAGTTCCGTGCGGGGATCGTCGAAGGCGTTTTGGTGCATTTCAGGAAGATGTTGGCGACAGGCTTCGACGACAGCACCGTCGATATCTACCATCACCGCCCGTTCGACGCTCTTCCAACGCAGGACTTCCCGTAGCGTCGCCCCTTCGCCACCGCCGAGGATTAAGACGTTGCGGGGTGCGCCGTGGCCGATTGCGGCGGGATGGACGAGGGGTTCGTGGTAGAGAAACTCGTCTCCCGTGCAAGATTGCCATTTTCCATCGAGAACGAGGGCTTTTCCGTAAGCCCCCGTTTCTACGATGTACATTTCTTGATATTCCGTTTTTTGAAAGGCTAGAACTTGAGTTACACCGTGTAGGTAAACATCCCACGGTGTGATGTATTCTGTAATCCAAAGATCGGCTTTAACTTCACTGCCCGCCATTGTTTTTTCGTTCCTTCAGCGTTGCTTGCAAACTTATTATTCTACCATCGATCGATTTCCAAAAATTAGCATCAGTAAAGCTTTAACTGTTCGCGGCTCACTATAAATGGATCTGTTGGAGTTAGGGTGATAAGCAGAGTTTATGAAATTCTGAGACCGTTGGCGTCGGGGCGAACGGCCGTTCGCCCCGACAAGGGTCTTGGTATCATAGGCAATCCAATACCACTGCAATTCCAACAGATCTCTATAAATGGATTTTCCACCAATTCTAAACGTCGCGATCGGTCTGGTTTTTGTGTACCTCACCTTAAGCTTGGTCGTTTCAGCGATTCAAGAAGCCATATCAGCTTTATTAGAATGGCGAGCCATTCACTTAAAAGGATCGATCGAGAAATTACTGATCGATCGAACGTTGGTTGCATCGCTTTACGAACATCCACTGTTTGCATCGCTCAACCAACAAGGAGATACACTTTTAAATTGGTTCAAGCAAAAATGGCTCGATCGAGGTTCGGCGGGGCCGTCATACGTTCCCTCAACGGTTTTTGCAACGGTCTTGTTAGCGGTGTTGGTCGATCGATACCAACTCAAGTTCGAGACGGACACCACGGCTGAATCGGCATGGAGTCAACTGAACGCCATATCCGACAATCCCAGTTTACGGATAACGTTACAAACGTTGGTCAAACAGGCGCAGACGCGATCGAACGATCGATTTCTCGTCAATTGGAAAACCGAAATCGCCCAGTGGTTCGACTTGACAATGGAACGCGCGTCCGGCGTATATCGGCGCAATGCGAAAGGTGTTGCGTTGCTGTTGGGGTTGATGCTTACGCTGGTGACGAACGCCGACACGTTAAACATTCTCGATCGACTGAGTGCAGATGGAGAGATTCGAGCGTCGGTGAGTCGTTTGGCTGTTGAATTCGTGCAAACCCGCGATTGCAACAGTAGCGAGTGTTTGGGACAACCGGAACTGACGCAATTGGTGCGTCCGCCGTTGGGGTGGAATATTTCGGACGCGGGACGTTTTCAGTTACAACCGACTCAGAACGACGGATATCGCACGATTTTGGGATGGAGTTTTACCGCCATTGCGTTATCGATGGGCGCGCCGTTTTGGTTTGAGGTGTTAAATAAATTAGCGAACGTGCGAGATACCGGTAAAAAACCCGATCCGACGAACGAATAAGTTAACGCTTATCCGGCGAATTGGCGACGAGAATCGCACAGGGAATTCGATCGAGCCAATGCATCCGAATATCCCCCCACAAAAGCGCTTTTAAGCCACGATGGTGGCGACGGCCGATAACGACGAGATCGGCACTCCAATGTTCGATAATGTCTGGTAACGTTCGATCGATCTCACCGACAACACACTGAGAGGTTGCACGAACGCCATCTGTTTTGGCTCGATCGAGATAGGATTGCATCCACTGTTGCGTTTGTTCTCGGTGTTTTTCTTCCCACTCCCGGCGAATGGCTTCCAGTCGAACCGTAAAATCGATGACGTTCGCCTCGTAGAGATCGTCTCGGCCTTCTTCGTCTTCTTCGATAACTGAAATGCAGTGAAATAAGAGCAGTTCGCCGTCAGATAGTTTCGCCAGTTCCAAAGATTGCGCGAAGACTGTTTCGTCCTGGGAGGATCGATCGAGTGCTGCGATGATTCTGCGGTACGCCACAACGATCGATCTCCCTTACCGACTTCGCGAAAACCAGCCCAAAATATTGATATCGCCCTGCATTTTCTCCAACTCCTGACGATGTTTCGCTGCCGTTTCGTAATACCACTGACAATAGGACTCGAAATCGCTGCGATATTCGACTTCCCGGTGAAACTCGCGGGTGACGTGGTGAACGGCAATTCGATTGTCGATCGGGGGTGGGGGAACGAAAACAATGCGGTTGATTCCGTCAGACATGAGATTGGCTGAGAGCGGTCGTTAAACCCATCTTACGCAATCGATCGATTCAATGCCGTTCTCTGTCTTACCATTCTCTGTCTTGCTGTTCTCTGTCTTACCATCTCCTCACCCCCAGGTGCTTCAGAATTCTGTCAACTCCCGACAGGCGCGATACCAATCTTGCCATCCCTCCCGTTCTTTCAACACCGTTTCCATATATTCTTTCCAAACAATCGCGTCGCGACTGGGATCTTTCACCACAGCCCCCACTAATCCGGAAACGATATCGCTGGCGCAGAGGGTTCCGTCTCCGAAGTGCGCCGCCAACGCCAACCCCTGACTCACCACGGAAATGGCTTCGGCGGTACTCAAGGTACTACTCGGCGACTTCAATTTGGTTTTACCGTCTTGTGTCACGCCCGATCGAAGTTCTCGAAACACCGTCACCACGCGGCGAATTTCTTCGAGGGCGGGCGGTTCGGCGGGTAATTCTAACGCGTGTCCCAAGGCTTCCACCCGACGGCGGACGATATTGACTTCGACTTCAACTGTGGCGGGAAGGGGTAACACGACGGTATTGAAACGCCGTTTGAGCGCACTTGAGAGATCGTTGACACCGCGATCTCGATCGTTGGCGGTGGCGATGAGGTTGAAGCCTTTGCGGGCGGAAACGGCTTGATTGAGTTCGGGAATGGGGAGGGTTTTCTCGGACAGGATGGTGATGAGGGTGTCTTGCACGTCTGAGGGAACCCGCGTCAACTCCTCTACTCGCGCGATTTTGCCGTTTTCCATCGCCGCCATCAGGGGACTGGGGACGGTGGCTTCTCGCGAGGGGCCTTCTGCAAGGAGTTTGGCGTAGTTCCAACCGTAGCGAATTGCGTCTTCGCTGGTTCCCGCCGTTCCTTGGATGAGTAGGCTGGAATCTCCGGAAATGGCGGCGGCGAGGTGTTCGGAAACCCAGGATTTCGCGGTACCGGGAACGCCGAGGAGGAGTAGGGCGCGATCGGTGGCGAGGGTGGCGATCGAAATTTCGATCGATCGTCGGTTTCCGATGTATTTGGGGGAAATTTCAAAGCCGTTGTCGAGGGTTCCGCCCAGGAGATAGGTGGCGACAGCCCAGGGGGAAAGGTGCCAGTTGGGGGGACGCTGGCGGGTATCGGATTGCTGGAGTTCGCTGAGTTCTTCGGCGAATTGCTGTTCGGCGCGTTGGCGGAGGAGTTCGGTAGGGGTGAGTGTGGCGCGGTGTTGGGGTTTGGATGTGGCCATAGATAACGTGTCGGCTTGCCCGAGTTGGACTCTCGATTATTTTAGGGGGTTCGCGATCTCGTTTTCAGGCCGTTTTTAGAGGGGTTTTGTTCTCGGACGGGGAAGTCGATCGGAAAGTATTCTATTGGGTCAGGACAACTTTAATCTGTTGACCCGTTTTCATCCCCCGAAGGGGAAGTCGATCGAAAAGCTCTGGCTCATCAGCTCTCCCTAGAGCGAATAGACAGTTTCCATCCCCCGAAGGGGAAGCCGATCGAAAAGTCTCGAAACGCCCGTGAAACTTACCGTCACAAAATGTTTTCATCCCCCAAAGGGGAAGCCGATCGAAAAGGGCAGCCTTCTGAAACCCTTGCCCAGCCTAGGTTCTAGAGTGCCATTTCCGCGGGGAGCAATTTTAGAGGCAAATAACTGAGAAAGTTTCTCCATTACTCAGAGATCGATCACAGCGAAACCCAGTCAGAGAGCCGATTATGTGGCGGTCAACGACAGAATCAACATTTCAGCCATCGACCGACCCCTGCGGATCGGGCAAACGGGGCCGCAAAAACCTGCGACACGCCGACCCGGAAACCTTACCCAACAAGAAACTTTACTTATCGCTCTTATTTAATTATCGAGGTTCAGAACAATTTATTTTGATGGAGTTGCGCCGATCCTACTCAGCGACAGCGAGATCGTCAACCTCAAACGTTCGTATTGTAGAACCTAATTTAGAGAACCCTCTCGAACACGACCTACTCGCCTCGAAAGATGACTTTTGCCAGTTTTCAGATCGTTTCCCCTCGCTAAGTAATTTCACTCATACAATTGCTTTAAAATGTAAAGTTTTGAGAACTCCCCCTTGTCAATCTGTTTAATCGCTATACAGTGATTAAAGTATTTAAACAACCTGGTTACGATTATGAGTGGCAATTTAGCAACCCTGTTGCGGGAAGGTACAAAAGAGTCTCATACCGCCGCCGAAAACACCGCATTTATGAAATGCTTTCTCAAAGGCATTGTCGAATTAGAACCGTTCCGCAAATTAACCGCTAACTTATATTTTGTTTACAGCGTCCTCGAAGAAGAGATGCAACGCCATCTCGACAACCCTGTCGTCAAAGGCATTTACTTTCCCGAACTGAACCGAACCGAAAAACTCGAAATCGACCTCGCCTTCTACTACGGCGACAACTGGCGCAACGAAATCGCCCCCATTGAAGAAGGAAAAGTCTACGTCGATCGAATTCGGGAAATTTCCAACACCCAACCCGAGTTACTCGTCGCCCACGCCTACACGCGCTACATGGGCGATCTCTCTGGCGGACAAAGCCTGCGTAACATCACTCGTTCCGCTCTGGATTTACCGGAAGACAAAGGAACGGGCCTGCACGAATTCGATGCGTTTCCCACCCCCGAAGCGCGGCGCGCGTTCAAATTCCGCTATCGCGACACCCTCAATGCTCTCCCCGTCAGTGACGACATCGCCCATCGCATCGTCGATGAAGCGAACCTCGCATTCCAACTCAACCGCGACGTCATGCACGGCTTGGAAGACGAAGTGAAAGCAGCGATTGGCGACCACGTTTTCGACTTAATCACGCGCCAAGACAAACCCGGAAGCACCGAACGCTCTCCCGGAGGACAAGCGGCTAATCTCGTTCCCACGGAATAGAGAAGACGATTTCGATCTCTCCAATTTCCTCTCTTTCTGCTTCCTAGCTTTACCGATTTCGACCAACACGAACGATTCCCCATTCGATCGACTTCAAGGTTGAGTCTTTCTTAAAACCGTACAACTCAAACGAGTCGATCGAGTTGGGAATTTTTAGTAAAACTTCGATTTCCGATCTGTTTCCTTTCACAACCGAACCTTTTCAGACTGATACTCATGCAAGTTCTAACTCAAACCGTTCGTTTCGACTCCGATCTCATTGTCAAGCACGATCGACCCACCCCTCGCTACACCAGCTATCCCCCCGCCACCGAACTGCACGAAAACTTCAAAGAATCCGATTTTATCGCTGCCATCGAGCGCGGCAACCAAAAGAAAACCCCATTATCGCTGTATTTTCACATTCCATTTTGCGAAAGTGCCTGCTATTTCTGCGGCTGCAACGTGATTATCACCGGTTTAAAAGATCGCGTGGTCAATCCCTATTTAGAATACTTGTTTAAAAACATCGAACAAACCGCAGCTTTAATCGACGGGGATCGTGTCGTCAATCAAATGCACTGGGGGGGTGGAACGCCGAACTACCTCAGCCCCGAACACGTCGAAATGCTGTGGAACAAAATCCACGAACATTTCACCTTTGCAGAAGATGCAGAGATTTCGATCGAAGTCAACCCGCGTTACGTCGATCGAAACTACATCCAACGCCTGCGAAAACTCGGATTTAACCGCATCAGTTTTGGGATTCAAGACTTCGATCCCAAAGTCCAAGAAGCCATCAACCGCATCCAACCAGAAGCGCTACTGTTCGAGGTGATGGATTGGATTCGCGAGGCGAACTTTGAAAGTGTCAACGTCGATCTGATCTACGGACTGCCCTATCAAAACCTCGAAACCTTCAGCAAAACGATCGAGAAAACCATCTGCCTCAATCCCGATCGAATTGCCGTCTTCAACTTTGCGTTCGTACCTTGGATGAAACCCATCCAGAAAAATTTACCTCAAGAAGCACTGCCCCAAGCGGCGGAAAAACTCGACATTTTCCACATGACGATCGACAAGCTAACCGAAAGTGGTTACGTGTTCATCGGCATGGATCACTTCGCCAAACCCGACGACGAACTCGCCATCGCACAGCGAGAAGGCAAACTTCACCGCAACTTCCAAGGGTACACCACGCAACCCGACTCCGAACTGTTCGGATTTGGCGTTACATCGATCAGTATGTTGCACGACGTTTACGTACAGAACCACAAGCGTCTGAAAGACTTCTACAAAGCTATCGACAAGAAACACCAACCGATCGAGAAAGGTGTCGAACTCACCGAAGCGGACAACATCATGCGCCGGGAAATCATCATGGAATTGATGTGTCACTTCCGCCTCGATAAACGGGAGATCGAGAAAAAATACGGTATCGATGATTTCGATCGATACTTTGCGGCGGAAGAAAACGAGTTAAAAGATTTAGAAAACGACGGATTGGTCGAAAATACAATCGATCGAATCGAAGTAACACCGGCTGGGCGACTTCTCGTTCGCAACATTGCCTTTGCCTTCGATGCCTACACCAAAGAACGGCAACACCAACGTTTCTCTAAAGCCATCTAGTTTGACAGAGTCGAGACATCCTATTTCGGGATGTCTCGACTCCCTCGATCGAGATTACGAAGTTTTTCTAAAATCTAAATTTTTTTGAAGATAATCCCAAATCTCGATCGATCGAAATCAAACTAAAAGAACACGCCTAAACTTTTCCTAAACCTTAAACTGTAAATCGTAAATTCGGACGAGTCATGAAAATCTTAATGATTCAACCCAACTATCACTCTGGCGGTGCTGAGATTGCCGGAAACTGGCCGCCGAGTTGGGTTCCTTATGTCGGTGGTGCGTTAAAAAAAGAAGGCTTCAATAACGTGCGTTTTGTCGATGCGATGACGAATTATATCGACGACGACGTTCTCGCTACAATTATCGAAAAAAACCAGCCCGACGTGGTGATGGCGACGGCGATCACCCCGATGATTTACCAATCTCAAAAAACGCTTCAAATTGCCAAGGAAGTTCGCCCCCAAGCTAAGATGATTATGGGGGGGATTCATCCCACCTATATGTACTCCGAAGTCTTAAACGAAGCCCCCTGGGTGGACTACATTATTCGGGGAGAAGGGGAAGAAGTCACCGTCAACTTAATGCGATCGATCGAAAGCGGTGCAGACGAACGCGAACGACACGACATTAAAGGTATCGCGTTCCTCGAAAACGGCGAAGTCGTCGGAACCGAAGCCCATCCTCCCATCTGCGATCTCGATACACTTTCCCCCGATTGGAGCCTCCTCGACTGGGATAATTATTACTACACGCCCCTCAACGTGCGTCTCGCCGTTCCCAACTACGCCCGAGGATGTCCGTTCCGCTGTCGCTTCTGTTCTCAGTGGAAATTCTGGCGGAAGTACCGCTCTCGAACGCCAGAAAAATTCGTCGATGAAATCGAAGAACTCGTCAAAGACTACAACGTCGGATTCTTCATTCTCGCCGACGAAGAACCGACGATCAGCAAGCCTCGCTTTATTGCATTATGCGAAGAGTTAGTCAAGCGAAAATTAGACGTTCACTGGGGCATTAACACCCGCGTCACAGATATTTTACGCGACGAAAAAGAACTCGCGTTGTATCGCAAAGCGGGATTGGTTCACGTTTCTCTCGGAACCGAAGCCGCCGCTCAATTGAAACTCAATTTGTTCCGCAAAGAAACCACGATCGAAGAAAACAAACGCGCGATTAACCTGCTCAAAGAAAACGGTATCGTTGCCGAAGCACAGTTTATCATGGGCTTGGAAAACGAAACCCCAGAAACGATCGAGGAAACTTATCGGATGTCTCGGGATTGGAAGCCCGATATGGCGAACTGGAATATGTTCACGCCCTGGCCGTTTTCCGAGTTGTTTGAAGATTTAGGCGATCGCGTTGAAGTTCGCGACTACTCTCAATACAACTTCGTCACGCCGATTATGAAACCGGAGGCGATGGAACGAGAGGACGTTCTAAAAGGCGTTTTGCGGAACTACGCCCGGTTCTATATGTGGAAAACGCTAGAGTATTGGTTCGTCAAAGATCCTTTCAAACGGAAGTATTTGTTGGGATGTTTGAAAGCATTTGCGGTCACGACGTTGAACAAACGCTTTTACAATCTCAACCGCGTCAAACAGAAAGGATTGGGGATGGAAATCGAACTCGGTTTCGACGAGACGAAAATCCTCTCTCGCGAGGAAATCGCAAAACGCAAGCAAGAACACCCCGAATTGGCCGCCGATGTCGATTTTACGGGAACGATTTCTGCTTGTGGTGCGCCAAAGGATCTCGAATACCACGAGGAGACAGAGTCTGAGTTGGAAAATGCCAGTTCGACGACGATTAAAATTTGATTGAAACGAGAGAATAATGGGAAGACGATCGGTTGAAGTATTGACATCTTCCCATTTTTTTGGTCTGTTGGAGTTGTCGTCGGGGCGAACGGCCGTTCGCCCCGACAAGGGTCTTGGTATCATAGGCAATCAAATTACACCGCAATTCCAACAAACCCATTTTTTTGTTTACGGCTTGGCTGAAGGTTTGACTCAAAGGGAGAGAAAGACGATCGAAATCTCATCCCAAGTTATCCAACCGCAAGGGTGCATCTCAAACTTGCTAAAATATGCAATATAAGAAGGTCGCCTCTCAGTTTTGCGATCGCAACCCCACCCATCCTCCCCTGTTTAAAGGGAGGTGCCGAAGGCGGAGGGATCTTTCTACGAAATTGAGATGTACCCAATCGCAAATTGAACTTTGCGTCTAAAATTATTGAGGTGGAAATTATTGAGGTGGAACTAGCTTTCTTTCGATCTTCGCCTCGGCTTCTAAAGCGATCGATCTCAAATCATCTAACATTTCCAAGTTTGCATTTTTCCACATTCCTCGCTGGTTGGCTTCCAACAATCGTTCCGCCATGTCTCGCAATGCCCAGGGATTTTTATCGCGGATGAATTCTTGCACTCGATCGTCAAACACGTAAGCTTGGGCGACTCCCTCATACATAAAATCTTCCACGCAGTTCGTCGTCGCATCATAGGCGAACAAATAATCGAGTGTTGCCGCCATTTCAAACGCACCTTTGTACCCGTGGCGCATCACGCCTGCAATCCATTTGGGGTTCACCACGCGGGAACGATACACCCGCGCAATTTCCTCGCGCAACGATCGAACTTTGGGATTTTCCACCCGAGAATTATCGCCAAAATAGGTTTGTGGCGATTCACCTCGCGCGCTTTTGACAGCAGCGGCGAGTCCCCCTTGAAATTGATAGTAATCGTCGGAATCGAGAAGATCGTGTTCGCGGTTATCTTGGTTGTGTAACACCACTTGCATCTGTTGCAACCGCCACTGAAATGCCTCCGGTTCGGACGTTCCTTCTCCGTCTTCGTAAGCGTAGCTACTCCAATTAATATAAGCCTGCGCCAAATCTTCCGCACTCGTCCAATTTTGCGCTTCAATTAAACCTTGTAAACCCGCACCGTAAGCACCCGGTTTCGATCCAAAAACACGATAACTCGCTCGACGTTTAGCACGTTCTGCCGTTAATCCTCGTGCCTCCCAAGCTTGTGTTTCCTGACAAACTTTCGCCGCGATCGAATTTTGTTCGGACGGTTCGTCTAACTCGGAAACGGCGCGAACGGCTCGATCGAACAATTCGATTAAATTGGGAAACGCATCGCGGAAAAACCCCGAAATGCGCAACGTGACATCGACGCGGGGACGTTGTAACACCGACAGCGGTAAAATCTCGAAATCCACCACTCGACGCGCCATTCCATCCCACACGGGTTTGACCCCCAACAACGCCAACGCCTCGGCGATATCGTCACCCCCCGTTCGCATCGTCGAAGTTCCCCACACCGACAATCCCAAGGTTTTCGGGTATTCGCCATGGTCTTGAGTGTATCGATCGATCAGCACGTCTGCTGCTTTTCGTCCTACGTCCCAGGCGCTTTCCGTGGGGATGGCGCGAATGTCCACAGTGTAAAAGTTTCGTCCTGTGGGAAGCACTTCGGGACGGCCTCGTGTCGGCGCACCCGCAGCACCCGAGGGAACGTATTTTCCTTGTAATCCTCGCAACAAATTCTCGATTTCGCGATGGGTTTGAGACAACGCCGGAAGTAGTTTTTCGCGAATCCAGTCGAGTTCTTTTGCTGTTTCTAGCAAATGTGTCGGGTTCGGCTCTCCAAGGATGACTCGTTCCACCCACATCGCCGCCTCGGTTTCTAATGCTTCCACAACATCACCAACGGTTCGGAACGTTCTGTCTTTGACACCATTTGAGGCTTGATTTGAGGCTTCAAATCGCTGATTTAACGGAGTCGTCAACGGGTTAAATTCTAATCCCCAATCTTCTGCGATCGATCGCGTCAAACCCAACCGTTCTCCACCAGGACACCGTGCGATCGAAACGACTAAATCTCGCAATTGCTCGCTCTGGGGACATTTCCCAAAAATATGCAATCCATCGCGGATTTGTGCCTCTTTCAACTCGCACAAATAGCCATCGAGCTGCGTCATTAATTCCGTTTCGTCGAGATCCTCAGCAACTCCTAAATCTCGATGCAAATTTTCGACTTTAACTAAATTTTGAATTCGCTCGCCGATCGAACTCAGCCGCGACGGATTTAAATTTTCCGCCTCGTAATATTCATCAACTAATCCTTCTAAACTCTGAAGTTTTCCGTATAACTCAGCTCGCGTCATGGGGGGTGTCAGGTGATCGAGAATGACTGCCTGAGCGCGTCGCTTCGCTTGGGAACCTTCCCCCGGATCGTTGACAATAAACGGGTAAAAATGAGGGAGTGCGCCAAACGCAACTTCAGGATAACAGGCTTCCGATAACGCGACGCTTTTACCAGGAAGCCATTCGAGATTTCCGTGTTTTCCGACGTGAACGATCGACTGCACTTTAAACCGTTCGCGCAGCCAGAAATAAAACGCGAGATAGTCATGCGTCGGTTCGAGATCTGGGGCGTGGTAATTTAAACTGGGGTCCCGATCGTAACCACGCGAGGGCTGAATTCCAACGAAAATATTGCCCAGTTGCACGCCAGAAATGGCAAAGTCTGTTTTGGCTTCTCCCCATCGATTTAAGATTCCGTTGCGAACCGATTGAGGCAATCGATCGAAGTATAGTTGATAGTCTTTCAAGGATAAGGATTGCAAAACTTCTCGAATCTCAAAGCCTTCGGGATCGTTGGTAATTCCCGAGGTCAATAAATCGATGAGGTTATCAGAATTTTCGGGAATATCGCCAATGGTATAGCCGGATTGTTTCAACGCTTTCAAAATTTCTACCGTACTGGCGGGTGTATCTAACCCAACTCCGTTCGCCAGTCGTGCGTCTTTATTAGGATAGTTCGCCAAAATCAACCCGATTCGCTGCTGTTCGGGTGGCGTTTGTCGCAACTCAACCCAGCGTTTCGTCAGTTCAGCGACAAAGTGAATGCGATCCTCGATCGGTTCGTAAGTCACTACTTCAGTTTCGATTCGATCGTCTCGATCGCAAACTTGTTTAAAGGAAACGGCGCGAGAAATAATCCGTCCATCTACTTCTGGAAGTGCGACGTTCATCGCCACATCTCTAGGCGACAATCCTCGAAATTGAGTTTCCCACTGTTCTCGCGTTCCCCCACTCAAGATAACTTGCAAAACGGGAACGTCTAATTTTTTCCAAATTTCTAAATTGGGTTGTTCGGTGTCGAGTTTTGCTAGTGAAAATCCTGTGGCATTGATTAAAATTTCAATATCTTGAAACAATTCTAAAATTTCTTCTTGTACGTCGATATCTCGCAGGGAAGAAATAAAGACAGGAACGGGATGTAATTCATCTTGAATTAAGGCTTGACAAATCGAGTCAATGACTTTAGTGTTTCCTGATAAATAATGCGCTCGATAAAATAGAATACCGACTTTTAAATTCTTAGTTTTGGGTAAGTTCGTCGGGTAGAGTCCGACTCGCGGCACAGTTTTCGGTGCTGGTGGCAAATATTCTGTATTCAAACATTTATCTGCGGCAAATTTTAAGCCATTACAAAAGTTTTCGACACCGCCTTCGTTAAAATATTGCCAAACTCGGTTGACAATTGGTAGCGCGACGGTGGAATGACTGGCTAAATCGGGATCGATTCCATCGTCTCCTGGCATAACGATCGACGATAGATCGGAAATTGCAACAGTTTCGCGAAGCACCTCTAAGCCGTAACTCCAGTAAGCACGTCCTCCGAGTAAGCGAACGATGACTAACTCAGCGTTTTGTAAAACGTCTTCAGCATAAGTATCGATCGTCAGTTGTTGTTGCAGCTGTAGCAAATTCGCTACTCGGATTTCGGGAAAGTCATCGGGAAGACATTTCACCGCAGCGGAGAGTGTTTGGATGTCGGTATCGGCGGCGGTGATAAAGATAATGGGTGCAGGCGTTTGTTCGATGTAGATTACGCCTTCGGTGTCGGCATCCCATCCGCCAGGAATTGCTGCTATACGGTGCATAAAGGTTTAACTGAATCGATCTGAAATTTATGTTACTGTATTTATGGAGTAGTAAGTCAATCAGCTCGTAAAATTCAAATTTCGATCGATCAGATCGAAAATTTACTTTCTTGCAAGCACGATCTTCAAAAAAAGATTGTCTGGAAAACGAAAAGCACGCTTTCAATTCAAAAATACAGATTCAAATTTGGATTTAGAAACCTTTATCTTGGAGCTGCTTCAATTTTATGTTTGTGTCTCCGGACAAGTACCATCACAACAAGATCGCATTGTGGAAGACTTACAAGCTCAAGAGGATATTATAGATTTTATTGCCAAAATAGAAGAGCAATTAAATATAAAAATACCTGTCGCTGAGTGGGAGGTTGTAGAAACCGTAAACGATATCATTCTTCTCATTAAAAAATACATCAAAAAATAATTTATAAAATTCTCATTTTTCTAATAATTAGAAACACTGAAAATCGCATATCTTTTTTATAAAAATATCCTAAAAAATAAAATTCATGCTAAATTAAAGCTAGAACTCACACGAGGCTCAGCCGTGAAGTTACAAGCTGATTGCGTCCCTTGCTTATTCAAACACGCACTTCGGACGGCAAAAATTTCAACTCAAGATGAAACCAAACATTGGGAAGTATTAAGTGGCTTAGCGAGACTGTTTTCTGAGTTACCTGAAGATACCATTCAAGTTGAAGTTGCAGGGGAAATCCAGAAAATTTTAGCGGACTCAATCGGCGATCGAGATCCCTACCGACACCTCAAACGGCATTATAACGATTTGGCGATCGAACTATCCCCCCAACTCCGAAAAGCGATCGAAACCTCAGAAGATCCATTACTAACTGCAATTCGCGTTGCAGTCGCTGGAAATATTATCGATTTCGGCGTGAGCGATACCTTCAACGTCGAACAGACAATTCGGGACAGTTTAACTCGGGAATTTGCAGTTTTTAATTACAACAAATTTTGCCAGCACTTAGCCGAAGCAGAGACCATTCTCTACATTGCGGATAATACGGGTGAAATCGTATTCGATCGACTCCTCGTCGAACAGCTTCTACAACACAACAAGCAAGTCACAATTGCCGTTCGAGGTGGCCCGGCGATTAACGATGCAACCCTCGAAGATGCAATTTACGTCGGATTCGATAAAATAGTTCCCATCATTACCACCGGGACAGCGTTACCGGGAACGGTTTTAGCAAAAGCGAGTTTGGAATTTAAGACCTGTTTTGAATCTGCTGACTTGGTGATTTCTAAAGGTCAAGGAAATTTTGAAGGATTGTCGCACTGCTCGAGATCGATCGTGTTTCTGCTGAAAGCCAAATGTCAACCAATTGCTTCTGAACTAGGCGTTCAACCTGGAGATATGGTGTTTTACCTGAGTTAAGAATACTCAAAATTTAAAACACAAAACTTAAAATACAATACAAGTTTTTTAAGTTTCAAGCTTTGCTTGGAAAGTTAGGATGGGAGGGTGCATCTCAATTTCGTAGAAAGACCCCTTCGCCTTCGGCACCTCCCCTTACCAAGGGGAGGATGTGTGGGGTTTCGATCTCAAAAGTTGAGATGCAACTAGATGGGAAGCGCACCCCCCATCCTTTCAAAAACTACTCCCCAGTGATCGATAGATCGTCGACCCAAACTCGAGGACAAACACCACCAGGGGTTACTTCTCCTTCCGCTTCCACGTAGATAATCGACTTCAACACATCGCGAATATCACCTGCAATCGTTGCCGAATCGACACTGATTTTTTCACCTTTGTTGATGAGCCAACCGTCAAACGGCAGCGAAAACGAACCTTGCAACGCATTAACTCCAGCGTGTAACGCACTGAGATCGTCAATTAAAATGACGTTTTCTGCGGTATCCAAGCTATAGGTTTCCGAGGGGACAGAAGCAGCAAAAACATGGTAAAAATCAGGGCTGATGGTGACTTTTGCCCCCATATTCGCGTGTCCCGTCGGCTGTGCGCTCATCCGTTTTGCGGTTCCTGCACTGTGGAGAAATCCCGTTAACGTTCCGGCTTCAATAATCGGAACCCGTCGTGTCGGTGTTCCTTCTCCGTCAAAATAACTTGGGGTTACGTTGTCGGAGTGTAGTGCATCGTTGAATACGGATAGCAATGGCGACGCGATCGAAGTTCCGAGAGAGTCCACCGTTGAAAGACTGCGATTATCGAGAACGCTTTGAGCGTTGTAAATATTCGAGAACGCATTGAGCAAACTCAAAAAGGCTTCAGGTGAAAAGACAACGCGATATTTACCTGTTTTGACTTTTTGATAGTTCAAATGGGAAATTGTTTTTTCTGCTGCTTCTTTCAAACAGCCTTCAATATCCAAAGCATCCAAACCGACGTTGACTTTATAAGAACCCGCCGAACGGGGTTTCTTACCGTCTTGCTCGGTTTTACTGTAAAGGTAAACTGAAGCGACAGAATGCACTTCGTGACGGAGTGCGCCATTGCTGTTGAGATAGAATCGATCGATATCTCGCTGCGATAGGCCGTTGTAAGGAACGCTGACAATGGCGGGATGAGCGTCGAGCAGTTGTTTTTCGATCTCGACCAGTCGATCGATCAGGGTTGAAACCTCAGCTTGAGGCGAGCAAACTGTTTCGATATTTTCAATCAGTTGAGTGGCTTCGGGACTGAAATCGGGAACGTGTTCTTTTGCCCCGAATTCACTGGCTTCTGATGCCGTTTTCAACGCCAATTCTAAACCACTCGGATCGGTGTCTGTGGTGGAGGTAATCCCCACTAAACGATCGTCGTTCCAAACTCGTACAGTGACGCTAGAACGGTTTGAGGCTTTGACTTGTTTCGGTTCGCCGCGATCGACTTGAACGCTGGTTTCGTCAACGCTGGAACCGTAAATGTCGTACTTTTGAACGCCCAATTTGCTGGCGATATCGCGAACTTGAGTGGCGAGGGTATTAACGTCTGTCATGTTGCTTGAAATCGGTAAACTTAGGAATCGAACAATAACAAATGAGTGTCGAGTGTTGTTTCGGGAAAAGCCAGAGGTGTCATTCGATCGCCTCGTTTCCCAATCGGACTCATTTGAAAGATTTTTCCATCGAGTAACTCCACCCGTTTCTCGGGGTGAAGAATCCCGTATTCTGCCATGGGATGATACTCAGTCACCGTTAACTGACGGATTTTGAGCATCATCGAATTTTCCTCAAATGCTTTCCCAGGGCGACCAAAAAGGTGCGCCCAAACCTCTGACTTCACGATCGACTCCACGATCGATTTAACGACCGCCAACCGTAATCGAATCGACTTTAATGTGGGGTTGTCCGACCGTAACGTACACGTTACCGCTAACCGAACCACAGAAACCGGGGGCGAGTTCCACGTCTTGAGAACACATCGAAATTTTGTTCATAATTTCCGTGGCTTCTCCGATGAGAATGGCGCCTTTGAGCGGCTTCGTCATCTTGCCGTTTTCGATGAGATAAGCTTCTTCAACACCGAAGTTAAACTCTCCCGTCGGGCCGACACTTCCGCCACCCATGCGCTTGCAATAAATGCCTTTGTCGATCGACGCAAACAAATCTTCAATGGTATGTTCGCCCGGCGCAATATAAGTGTTTCGCATCCGAGAAGCCGCCGCGTAAGTGTAACTTTGGCGGCGACCGCTTCCCGTGCGAGGATGTCCGGTACGGACTGAACCCGCGCGATCGGCGAGGAAGTTTTTCAAGATGCCGTTTTCGATCAACAGCGTCCGTTGTACGGGCATTCCTTCGTCATCCATATCAATGGTGCCGAACTCGCCATCGGACAATCCTTCATCCCATGCCGTTAAACTTTCGTGTGCGATCTTTTCGCCTTTTTTATTCATAAACGGCGTGGTTTCTCGCTCGATTTGCGTGGTTTCGAGGAGGTGGCCGCAAGCTTCGTGGAAAATTACGCCGCCGAAGGAGTTCGCCATGATAATCGGGTATTGCCCCGACTCTACGTAATCGGCGTATAACATCGTTCCAGCCGCTTCAGAAACTTCGTCAGCCGTGCTGTTGTAGTCCCAATTTCGCAGAAAAGCGGGATTGCTACTATCGCCGACACGCTTGCTAATCGAGGAACGTTTGTCGCCATCCGCACACAACAAGCTATAACCCACCGATTGTGTCAGGCGGATATCGCGGGCGAAAACGCCGTCACTCGCAGCCACGAGGACTTCTTGCCAGTCGCGGAAATAGGCAGCTCGTCGCGATTGTACGTGGGAGGCTTTGCGCTTGAGGGTGTCGTTCGCCGCTAACAACACGTCGCTCATTTCGCGCATGGAACTGCACCGATCGATCCAGTTCTCTTTGTTTTTGGTGGTGGCGTAGTCGCGCAGTAGTTCCAGGTTGATGTCGGGAATGTAGGCGTTGGGACCGGGAAGCGTGAGTCCCATGATGGAAAGGCCTTTTTCGAGCGCTGCTTTTAAGCCGTTGAAGGAAAGATCGTTCGTGCTAACGTAGCAGTCGGCTTTTCCACGAAAGACGCGCACCCCTGCCCCCGTGGAGAGTCGCGGCGAAATGCTCGTGATGGCATCGTCTTCTGCCATCCCACTGATGTAGTTGGTGCGTTCGAGGAAAAATTCGATGAAATCTGCACCAGCGGCGCGTCCGAGTCCGAGCAAAATGGAAAGCGGCGTGCGCCAGGTTTCGTCAAATCGATCGATCGGGGCGTGGTATTGGACGGTCGGCAGTCCTTTCGTCAGTAACGCGGTGGGTGGCATATATAACGTATTTCGTCAGTATTTCACGATTCCTTAAACTCAGTGTAACGTTTGTTGACGGGAAAGGGCGGATAAGAGTCGATTCCGTTATCGATCGATCCCCCATTGGGAAAAGGGATTTTTGACTAAGTTCGCGTTATATCTCGGATCGCCGGACACTTCTTCGCCAATCCAATCCGGTCGATCGAAGTGCAATTTTTCCCCAGTTCGATCTCGCGATGTTGGTTTCTCAATGCGTCCGTCAATCGAGGGAAGTTGGAGGAAATGTGGCGTTGCGAGAATTTCGTGAAGTGGTTCGGTTGCAACCTTCTCGCTTGTCTGCTGCCAACACCCACCCACATTGAGGTATTTGAACGTTCTAACTCTCTCAATCTTACCTTTATAAACTTTTATAACGATTTCTAGATTAACCCGTAAAAAGTCCTAGTTTTACCTCGATAGAAATATAGAAATCTATGACTTTCGACAGGAGAAACAACAATGGTTCTCAGCATTTCAACGCAAGGCGGATTTGACTTTGGGATTGCCAGCGACAGTGACAATATTTTAGACTTCTCGCAACTCCCCAGTGGTGAAATATCTCAGCTACAGGGTTCCCTTTCAACAGATGCAATCGTCTTATTGGGTGGGAACGATATCGCCATGGACGATGCAGCGGGACGTATTTATTTCGGAAATGCTGGTAACGATGTCATCAACGGCGGCGATGGCGAGGATACGATGTTGGGTGGTCAGGATAACGATATGCTGACGGGAGAGAGTGGAAATGATGTTTTATCCGGAGATCGCGGTTTCGACACGTTGACGGGTGGCGGTGGAGCCGACCAATTTCTCTTGGCGGCTTCGGCTCAACAGGGGAGCGATATCATCACCGATTTCCAAGATGGTGTGGATAAGATCCGTCTCCCCGATGGCGTTTCGTTTGCCAATTTACAGGTTCAAGCGTCGGGTACGTCTACGCTGATTTTGCAGAATGGCGAACAGTTGGCGGTTCTGAGTGATGTTGCGTCTTCTTCGATCGGTCGCGATGATTTTGTGGGGGGTTCTTCTTCGCCACCAACCCCGTCAGGCGATCCGGGTGACACGCTCAGTACGGCGTTGAACTTGGGAGCGTTGAGTGGAAACTTTTCCTATGAAGAGTTTGTAGGAACCACCGATCGAAATGATTTTTATCGTTTCGATATTCCTGCTACTAGCAACTTTAGTTACCGAATTGATGGCTTGAGCGACACTATCTACTCAAAACTGATCTTTGATGCGAACAACAATGGAGAAGTTGAGTCTTCTGAAGACTTGATTTACGATGCCGGATCGCGTGTTGTCTCGGGCAGTTCAAATTTAGGGGCAGGGACTTATTTTCTCCAAGTTTATACAGGATATAGTGATGACAATACTAGCTACAGTTTAAGTCTCGAAACAACGCCTCGAACGATTACGACACCCGCCGATCCGGGCAATCAATTGTCTGAAGCTTTGAATCTGGGGTCTCTCAGCGGAACGATAAACTTCACGGATTTTGTTGGCACAGTCGATCGAAATGATTTTTATCGCTTCGATATTCCTGCTACTAGCAACTTTAGTTATCGAATTGATGGCTTGAGTGACACTATCTACTCAAAACTAATCTTTGATGCGAACAATAATGGAGAAGTTGAGTCTTCTGAAGACCTGATCTACGATGCCGGATCGAGTGTTGTATCGGGCAGTTCAAATTTAGGGGCAGGGACTTATTTTCTCCAAGTTTATACAGGATATAGTGATGACAATACTAGCTATAGCTTGAGTCTTTCTGCTTAAGTGCAAATTGCGTAGAGTGCGTTCGCGGGAAATAGAATTCGGCGGAAGTCGAGCCGATCGAATTCCCGCGTAACGCACCCGCAACCCTTACAATAACCCCCCAAAATCGGTGCGTTTGGCGGATTTTGAATCTTCTCATTTTTTCCAAAAATCCACTGCCGCCTAAGGCGCTCTACTGGACTAGCGTTACGTTTGTTGACGGGAAAGGGCGGATAAGAGTCGATTCCGTTATCGATCGATCCCCCATTGGGAAAAGGGATTTTTGACTAAGTTCGCGTTATCTCGGATCGCCGGACACTTCTTCGCCAATCCAATCCGGTCGATCGAAGGGTTGATTTTCGTCGCTGAGTTCGACTTCTGCTAAAATCAACCCCTCGTTTTCACCTAAGAATTCGTCAATTTCCCACAGCAGATTTCCGAATTCGATCGAGTAACGAAATTTTTCAATGATGGGCTTGTCGCACAGGTTATCTAGCATTTCCCGAGCTTCGGAGACTGGAATGGTATATTCGTATTCCAATCGAGATACACCAACCGTTGCACCTTTAATTGTTAAATAGCCGGTTTCTCCAGCGATGCGAACGCGCACCGCTAAGCCTTTTTCGCGCACTAAATATCCCTGGCGGTACAGTGTTCTCGATCCTAAGTTTCGCCATCCGTCGTGGTTGACTAAAAATTTACGTTCGATTTCAGTTGCCATTTCAATACTGTTGGGATAAAGCTGGCATCTCGGACTGAGCGAATCCGAAGTTTAAAGGGTGCATCTAAGGGTGCATCTCAATTTCGTAGAAAGACCCCTCCGCTTTCGGCACTTCCCCTTAGTCAGGGGGGGATGGGTGGGGTTCCGATCGCAAAAGTGAGATGCACACAGTTTAAAGTTTAAGAAATTCCAAGAACAAGAAAATCCAAAATCGAGAAAATAAGCGATCTTCATTATACTAATAAAACTGCAATAGGGCGGCAACAAGACCGCCCTCAATATAAATTATGGATTCATCCAATCGAATCTTTTGTGATTTTTACCTCGCCGCCAATCCCTCATCGGCTTGTTATTCCGGCAGCGATCCCAACCGTGGGCGCGTGCGAAGAGATTGTGGTTGTAAGCGAAGCGTTGACTTTCGTGTTCGCTCATAGGCGTAACTCCACAATGAAACCCCAAAAGATGGCATTTAGCAAACCTAATTTAGTCACGCCAAAAGTCAATCTACCTCTATTTTAACGGATCGATTGGGATGTTCGCATCGTTTCCACGGTTGCCGTTTCACCTTCCGTTTCCGTTTCTTCTGCCGCCATGGTACTGAGGAACTGGAAGGCGTTCACGATCGATTTCGCACAGACGTAAGGCGACGATTCGTAGAACGTACTCCACGCCACTGCTTTATCTTCGTCGTATCGATCGATCCGTTCGGGATATCGTTCGTGCCACGCTAACCGTACCGCATGGCCGATCAATACGTCGAGAACGATGTAGTCGTCAATTTGAAGATCGGGATTTCGATCGAAGATCGCCATGAGTTCGACTAACGCCTCGATCGTCAAATGGCGGTATTGCGGCGCGTGAATTTTATTGAGCAACCATTCCACCCGTAGCGCAAAATTTTTCTCTCCAGGCGTCATTTCTGCCAAGATCGACTCGCTATCCAAACGATTTCGGCTTTCCACTTTGTCACCGATCACCAGTCCCTTACAGTGTTGTAAAATTTCCCAAGCCCCTGGATAGAAGTTTTTCGGAACTCGTCCGGCAGCCCCGTCTCGCTGGCGTTTTTTCAGCCAACTTTGCGGCGGCACTTGCTGGCTGTCGTCTTCGGGTAACACCTGCCAATCGATCGCTTTTCCAAAAGGCTTAACGTGCAATGCTTCTTGCTTTTGCAAACGGCGGTTAAAGCCCGTATATCCCGCGATCGCTTGTCGCAGTCTGGTTTTAATTTCAAACGGACTCAACTGCATGAGCTTGCCATAGGCTTCGTCTTGCGTCACCCCAAACTCGCTGACAATTTCACTAGCGAGCAGCAGGATTAAATAACCGACGCGCAACGTCAACAAGCCGTCAAACAATCGAGGTTCGGCTTGGATAATAATTCCCAAATAGATTAAAACTTCTTGGGTTAATACGCGATCTCGAATATCTTCCCGACAAAAATGTTCGATTTTGTCCATCAAAACTTCGTAGGGAAGCGGGCGAGTAATCAGCGATCCTTCACTAAATAACTTTCCGATCGCAATGTGTTTTTGGCGAACGAGAATATCGGTAACGGCTTCTGACAGGCCGATACTCATTTTTTTGAGCAGTGCCGCCGTGTAACGCACCACCGACCAATGCACCTGAGCGTCTCCACCATTGGCTTTGACGTTGCTGGCTTTGCTGTAGAGTTCTTCAAGCAAATTCGCGACAGTGACGGGATGTTCTTCGCCCCAACCCGTATCGAATTCGAGACCTTCTAAGGTGACTAATGTACGCAGAATTTCGACCTGCTCGTACATATTTTGAGATCGACGCAATCGATCGAGCAGAACATCAATATCTCGCTCGCATTCCAAGCTGAACTCTTGCGATGGAGACAGCGGAACGTTTCGATCTCGACGATCGATCGGATAAGCGGTACGTGCCGACGTTTTAGTTTCGGAAATGGGGGTAAACTCCGTTTTATGCAGCAAATTCACCCGTTCGGTTTTGGCCGTTAACGCCAGTTGGTTGAGGTGTCCGAGTTGTACGGGAGTTCCTTCACAGTCCCCATCTCGCAACTGCAACATCAATTGCAACAGCGCGTCTTGACCGGTTTCGACCAGTTGGCGCGTCAGCATTAATACGATTGTCGGCCGTCCTAAGTCAAACCAGTGCCGCGACACGTAAGCGATTTCACTTTTAATTTGGGCGACGAGAAAGTGATAGTCGAGGGTTAAATAAAACTGTTTTTGATTGAGGAACGACGGCAAAAAGACGGCTGTTTCGTCGTGAATTTGAAAAATGCGGGAGGTGGTCAGACTTCGCAAACGTCGGATAGGACGACCGCTGAGATTGAGTTTGTCTTCGCGCCCGACTTGGTGGTAAATCCAAGTGAGTTCTTCAGCGGGGCGAACTTGAATCGGTTCGATTTGGTCGGTGGTTTCAGTGGCGATGCCGTAAGTGGCGAGTTCGGCTTTCAGGTGTTCGTCTTCTACGAGAAGGGCGATTTGGACGACCGCCGGACTACCGTTTCGCCGTCGCAAATGCCGGCCGAGGGGATCGATGTCGCCGAGTTCGATAAAGCCTTCGTCGAGCAGTTGTGCCAACCAATAGAGACTTTGCGCCCAAACGAGCGGAACGTTTTCGTTAGGAAGGCGCGTTTGGGAATGTGGGTTTTCGCGTTCGGCTTCGATGCTCTCTTCGGGAACGTAGTACACCTCGGGCAGCAGTTGCCAACCGTTGCGTTCGACGAGGAGGGTTTCGAGTTTTTGTCGGTAGTCGCTGGCGGCCGATCGATCTCCGCGAAAGAGGTGGTTGAGATATAAATAGGTGAAAAACAGCGGCCACTCGCACTCGATATGCTCGAACTGTTGGAGTTCGTGGGGTTCGTAGTGCAGGCGGTTCGTATCTTCAATGACGGTTTGGTGTCCGTCGCGAAGGAAACGCTTGCAACCGTAATTCCCTTGCAGCTTCTCGACGATCTTGCGATGGGTTCGATCGATCAGTTGTTCGTCTTCTGCTGCAAATGCCGGAAACCCGATGACGCTCAACACGGCTGCATCGACTTCTTTCGAGTTGGATTCGCGGGGCAGTAAAGCTTCCAGGGTAATGCGCGTGCGGGCGATGTCGTCGGAGAGAATGTGTACGACGGAGGATCGATCGCCTCGCGTTCCGAACAGATTCAAACCGTCGATCGCTTCGAGAGCGGCTTTCGCCATCCCGACGGAACTGGCATTGAGTTCGGGGTTGCCGTGGTTGATTTTGTTGCCCCGTTCCCAAATGCCGTAATCGGGGGTTCGATACGCCCGTCCGATGTAATACACCAAGTTTTGGACGAAATTGACTTCGTCGAGCGTGAAAACGATCTGCAATCCCGACGCAGTCATCTGCGCCAACAGCAGAACGAAGATAGAGGTTGCATCGACTTGGAGGTGTCCCCACTCGTTATCGCCGACGATGGTGTGACCCGTTTCGGTGTCGTATTTGGCGTGAAGGGCATCGAGGGGATCTTGAGTGTGTTTGAAGCGCTCGACTTTGGGGGCTTGGCGCATCATGGCGCACAGTAAACCCCGCATGAGTTTAACGGTGCTGTGTTCGAGTTCGTAAGCTCGCCCTTGGTGCGTGTCGAGTTTGCGGTAGGCAAGGGCGAGTCCCCAAGCGGCGAGGATGCTGTAAACGTTGTCCCGAACCCATGCGTCGGTGTAGTCGCCGTGTTCGTTGACAGCAGTACTGGCGGGAAGGAGTCCGGTAACGGGGTGTTGTTTGGCGAGGATAACGCCTTTGATGCAGGTATAGAATCGATCGAGCCGTTGGAGTCGATCGAGATCGAAGGGTGTAGAGGAATTGGAAAGGGCGGTTTGCATTTCGAGCGTGTCGAGCTGGCTGTTTTGACCGTTTGCGTGGAGCGAGGTATCGCACTGACGATCGGGAACCGCCGCTTTCTGTTGAGGGAATTGGGTTAGTCGGCGATAACCCCGGTTTCGTTAAGAACGTCTTGCCATTCTAATATAACGGGGTAAGGGATTGGCAGCGTGCGCGGTGTGTCGCTGAGGGGAAGCGTCAGTTGTAAGGCTCCCCGTTTGGGAATGCGATCGACGATGGCGTTGAGATCGTATTCGCCGATGTTGGGAGCGGGGGATTTTTCAGCAAATCGATCGAGAACGGTTAAATTGTCACCTCGCTCGGTAGAAATTGTCAGATCGGCGGGATGTTTGAATTCAACCGCGTCGGGAAATCCTGCGAGGCGCAGGTGGGTCTTTTGAACGATATCTTGCGTTTCGGGGTCTTGTTTGATGCGTTTGTAAAAAATTACCTGCCAGGCATCGCCCAGGTTGTCTTTAATGGTGTGTCGGGCTTGGTAGACGACTTGTCCGGGGGCTTCGGTTTGGTGGCGGACTAAGGCAAAGGCGGAGGGGGTATCCAACGAGATAGAAGCTGTCGAAATAACGAGAAGAAAAGCGATCGAAATTGTTAGCACTTTGAACGTCGATCGGAACGTCGATCGAATCGCTCTCAACAGATCGGACATGGGAATTTTTTGAACTCACTACTTCTGTCGATCTTAACGTGATTTTTAGAGGTTCGATCGAGCCTTTTAATGCAATCTTGAGACGCCAATTCAAACTTCAAGAACGAGACCTCAAAAAAATCTCAAAAAAAAGGACAAACAACAGTTTGCCCTTCAAATTGTATTTTCAAAATACAATCGATCGTGTTGGTAGGAAATCTGAAAATTATTGAAGGTAGGGAACGAAAACAGAATACATTCCGCGAAGGTCGCCAGCCTTGAAATCGTAAGCTAAATCGTTGGGATAGTTATCTTTCACGAATTTCGGACGTTCGTTTTTCGTCCCGTGACAACCGAGACAACTGGCTTCAACATTAATGCGGCGGTAGTAACGAGTTCCCGCTCGTCCGTTAACGGTTTCTTTTGCCCAAAAACCCATCAAATCGGGATTGTTTTCAAATGCGTCTAATGCCAAACTTGCCGTTTCGGTATCCGGTGCGTGGGCGGGGTTGCGGTATTTCTTAGCAATTTGCTTGACTTGCCATCCCGTTTCTTCTCCGAGTTGTTTCGCCCGCATTCCCACGGGTTTACACACTTTTTTCATCGTTTGAAGGGTGGGTTCTTCCGTCTGTCCTTCGAGTGTCGAAGCGAGTCCCGAACGCATTCGATCGAGTTGTTCGATTTCGCTAACGACTTTCGAGAGTTCGTTCGGCTCGATCGATTGGGCGCGAGCTGGTAAACTCCAAAACGTGACGCAGAACAGGGCGAGCAGGATGCTCCACACCCCGCGAACGAGTGCTGTTTTCATGGGCTTCCGTTCGATACACTGTCGATACGTGGTGAATAACTGCCCAACGGTCGAGAATAGGAGGGGTTGTCGGTTGTCCAGATTAGTTCGAGGCCGTCAGGCAGTCTTTTACATTATAACCATATAGTTGATTAAAGCGAGCGATCTCGCCGCTAAAAATTTATCAAAAAAATTGGATTTTAAACCCCGTCCCTTCGACTTGTCTCAGGGCAAGCCTTCTAGGACGGCTTTACAATAGATGTTAGTGGTTAAACTGCCCAAATGACACTTCGAGCGTTCCGATATCGCTTCTATCCCACTCCCGAACAAGAATCTGCGGACGGTGGGGTGCGTGCGTCTTGTCTACAACAAGGCATTGGCAGCGAGATCCCAAGCCGGGAAAGAGCAACAGGAAAAGGTGGGGTATGGCGAAACCTCGAAGATGTTGACGCAATGGAAGAAGGAAGAGGCGTTGCAGTTTCTGGGAGAAGTCTCTGCTGTCCCCCTGCAACAAGGATTGCGCCATCTCGATGAGGGATATACCCACTTTTTCACCGGAAGAGCCAAGTATCCCCGTTTCAAAAAGAAACGGAATGGAGGTAGCGCCGAATTTACCAAAGCGGCGTTTCGGTGGCGAGACGGTTCTCTGTATTTGGCGAAATGCAAAGAACCGCTCGAGATCCGGTGGAGTCGCCAACTCCCCAAAGGAGCAGAACCCTCTACCGTTACGGTGCGACTCGAACCTTCGGGACGCTGGCACGTCTCCATCCTGGTAAACGACGATACCGTTAAACCGCTTCCCTTATCCGAGAAAAGTGTCGGTGTCGATGTGGGAATCGCCCATCTCGCCATCACCTCGGATGGAGAAAAGGTGGAGAATCCCCGCCTTTACAGTGAACAGCGAGCAGCGAGCAGTGAGCAGTGTCCACTGCTCACTGTTGGCTGTTCACTGCTCACTGAAAAAGCGGTGGGACACACCGTGACCGCCTGTGGAGCGAGTGTAAGACTTGAAAGACATTGTTCTGGAGAGCAACTGCGAAAAACCCTGAGCATAGTCGAAGGGGAAAGAAGCAGGAACCCGAATTGCGAGGTTTGGGAATCACCGTCCTTCCAGAGCGGTGAGGATGTCAAGAACGCTCAGTCAACCTGGTATATCATCAAGCGAGAGTCCGGACATTGCGACATTTGCGAGGTCGATCGTCGTGACGAAGCCGACGTCGTCCAGCAATGGGGCCCGTTCCCCTCGCAGCAAGACGCGATCGCCCGCCGCATCGGTTTAATTCGATCGGGAAAATGTCTCCCGAAATGAACAGAGGAGAAGATGGGGAGATTAGGAGACGAGATCGATCGATCGTCAACTCTACTTTGCATCCATCCAATTAGAACCGGAGTGAATATCGACGACTAAGGGAACCGTCAACTCAACAGCGGATTCCATCACGGTTTTAATTTCAGATTGCAATACGTTCCATTCCGGCTTCGGAAGTTCAAACACCAATTCATCGTGAACTTGTAGTAATAAATTTGCCTTGTAATCCCGCAGCAAATCGAACAACTTCACCATCGCGATTTTAATAATATCGGCACTCGAGCCTTGAATGGGAGCGTTGGCTGCCGCTCGTAGCGCTTGGGAATCTTGCATTCCCAACTGTTTGAGTTGAGCGAGATCGATCTCACTGGGATCGCAACCTTTCAGCTTTCGCAAACGCCCCGATTCAAAGTTAAAATAACGCCGCCGCCCCAAGATCGTTTCGACATAACCGTGAGCGATCGATTCTCGTTTCATTTGTTGCAAGTACTCGAACACCTGAGAATATCGCTGGTTGTATCGATCGATAAATTCTTTTCCTTCCGCCGTACTCACACCCGCTTCTCGTGCAAATCGTTGCGCCCCCATTCCATAAATCACGCCGAAATTGATCGTTTTTCCCAATCGCCGCTCGTCGGGCGTAATCTCTTCTTTTTCAAATAATAATTGTGCCGTCAAGCGGTGAACGTCTCGATTATTGTGATAGGCTTCAATCAGAGCGGGTTCTTGGCTTAAATGGGCCAAGATTCTAAGTTCAATTTGAGAGTAATCTGCCGCTACTAAAATCCAGTCTTTTCTAGGAATAAAAGCCTTGCGAATTTGGCGGCTAAACTCAGTGCGAATTGGAATATTTTGTAGGTTTGGATTAGATGAAGACAGTCGCCCCGTTGCAGTAATTGCCTGATTGAAATCCGTATGAACGCGCTTCGATTCAGGACGAACCAATTCGGGAAGTGCATCGACATAAGTCGATTTCAACTTCGCTAACGTTCGGTTTTCTAAAATGCAGTCGATAATCGGATGATCGCCTTGAAGTCGCTCTAAAACTGTTGCATTTGTTGAATATCCTGTCTTGGTTTTGGATGTTTTTTTAGTCGATAAGCCGAGTTTCTCAAACAGCAAAACGCTTAATTGTTTGGGAGAGTTGAGGTTAAACGTTTCACCCGCGTACTCATAAGCTTTTTTCTCGATCGAGTGCAATTCAACCTCAAGTTGCTGAGAAAGATCGCCCAAGTATTCTGTATCGATACAAATTCCCGTATATTCCATATCTGCTAAAACAGGTTCGAGGGGGAGTTCCACAGTTTCTAAAAGTTGACAAACTCGGGGAACGACGTCGAGTTCTGCACGTAAAAGTGCCGTCAAACGATAGGTGACGTGAACGTCGGTTCCACAGTAATTCGCGACGAGAGGAATCTCGACATCACCGATCGTTTTCCCTTTCGGAACTAAATCTTTGTAACTTTGTACAGTTAAATCGAGGTAGCGTAGAGCGAGATCGGTAAGGTTGTGCGTTGTTTCGGGGTTCAGGACGTAGCTGGCGAGCATGGTGTCGAAAACAACCCCGTTTAAGGTAATTCCGTGGCTGCAAAACACCAATCGATCGAATTTCGTATTTTGCAAAACTTTCGGATAGTCTTTGCATTCCAAAATCGGACGCAACGCTTCTAAAACGAGGGTACGATCGAGTTGCGTTCCGCGAACGTGTCCGAGGGGAATATAGGCTAAATCTTCCGCCCCGTCTCCCCAACAACAGCCAATTCCGACTAAGCCTGCTTCGATCGCTTTCGGACTCGTGGTTTCTGTATCCCAAGCCAACGGTTTTTGAGGATCGGTGTGGGTTGTGAGTAGCTCGATTAAATCCTGAAGTTTAGCTTCTGTATCGATAATGCGGGGGTGAATCGAAGAATTGTGAGGCTGGGTAGCGTTTTTTGTGTCTTCAGCCGTAAAAAACCACAAATCCTCGTCATCTACTTCAACCGGCGCATCAGGGGCGACTGGCGTACCACCGAGTTGAATTTGAATTTGAGGAAGGCTATCGAGCAGCGATTTTAATTCGAGTTCTTTCAGCAGCGGACGCACTTGAGATTCGTCAAACCCCTGTAAGCGATATCGATCGAAATCGACACCAAGGGGAATCTCGCGCTCGATGCGAACCATAAACTGAGTGTGATAAGCGTCGTCTTTTCCCTCGGCGAGTTTTTTATGTTGTGCGCCTTTCATCGAATCGATCGCCTGATAAATCCTGTCGAGAGAACCGTATTGGCGAATTAATTTCACCGCCGTTTTTTCTCCGATTCCCCGCACGCCTGATAAGTTATCCGAAGAATCGCCGCACAAGGCTTTGAAATCGATAACTTGCGAGGGAGACACGCCGAGTTTTGCTTGCACGTCTTCGTCGTGAAACTCCACGGGAGGCGCGTTTTTCGCTTTTCCGTAGCCTCCTGCGAGGTGTAAAACACTGATTTGGCGATCGTCGCTGACGAGTTGGAATAAATCTCGATCGCCGCTGAGGATTTTAACGATGTAGTGTCGATCGATCGCTTGATGCGTTAGCGTTCCGATAATGTCATCGGCTTCGTAACCAGGAGCGGTTAAGATGGGCAAGTCAAAGGCCGTGAGGAGTTGTTTCAGGTTCTCGATGTCTGGAATAAAATCTTCTGGGGTTTCCGCCCGATTCGCCTTGTAATTGTCGTCGGCTTTGTGGCGAAACGTCGGTTCGCGGGTGTCGAAGGCGACGGCGACATAGTCGGGATGATGGGTGTTGATAACGTCTAAGAGCGATCGCAGAAACCCGAAACAAATACTCGTAGGAATGCCAGTCGAAGTACGCAAGCCCCCATCACGACTTTTGGCAAAAGCATAGTAAGCGCGATAGGCCAGAGAATGACCGTCTACCAGTAAAACGGTGGGGGAAGCGGACACGTTAAAACTCCCAGGTACGTTGTCTGTCCTTTATTGTACGCTTTTACCGTTGCGGAAAGCGTTCCGCGCTAGAACTGGACGAGTCAACGGGGAGGTTAGGGGTGAGCCTCGATTCGACAACCTTAGAGATCGAGGTCGGTGACGGACTCAGCCGGCGTGTCACTCAAAGCCGGTGAGGTTTCGACAGACGACTGTGAAACGAACATGGCGATTAGTGAGAGAACCAGAATCGCCCAAGCACTATAGAGCAGAACTCGCTCTCGCAGGGGAGCGCGACGTTCGATCGAGCGAGCGCTTTTATCAGGGCGGGCGTGTGCTTGAGATTCGCATTGCGGTTTCTCAAGCGAAGGCGAAAATTTCATAGGGGAAACCAGAACGTTGGATTTCATGGCTCGTCAGTTGTCTCGTTTCAAGCTTATGGTGTTATTCTGCAGTTTTTTGGCTGACAACTCGACGATCGACATCGCACCCTGATGTGAGATCCTGAAAAATTCTAAGTGAGTGTCGCTTCGATTGTAGGTGACGGGTCTTAAGATTTATTGCGATCGAAATCACCCATCTCGATCCTCTTCTCTGCCATTCTCACCTTTGACAAGTGGTATAAGTGGGAAATTAGCGGCGTTCGAGAAAGAAAACGATGACATATGGCAATCCAGCGAGACGATGGCGTGTCCTAGCAATCTTAGCGATTTGCGTGAGTTTGTGGTGGATGTTTGATGGAAGTGTCGCTCGAGCACAGGAGAACACAGTTGATTATACGTTGACGAACTTGCACGATCGGGATTTTTCCTATGTCAATCTCAATGGTACGTCTTTCGCCGGGGCAAATATGTACCGGGCAAACTTTCAAGGGGCGAACCTCCACGGAACGATTTTGACTAAGGGAAGTTTTTTGCAAGCTAATTTAAAAGATGTCGATCTCGGCGAAGCCTTTGCCGATCGCGTGATTTTCGATCGAGCCGATCTCACCAACGCCGTTTTTACCGACGCGATCGCCAGCAGTAGCACCTTTATTGAATCTGAGATTACCGGTGCCGACTTTTCCGGAACCATTCTCGATCGATACCAAGTTAAGCTCATGTGCGAACGTGCCGATGGGATTAATCCTGTGACGAGAATTTCAACCCGTGAGAGTTTAGGATGCCGGTGATACAGTCACCAGTTATCAGTCACCAGTCACCAGTCACCAGTCACCAGTCACCAGTCATTAGCGATCGGGTATCGAGGACTGGTGAGGATAGTCGTGGGGTGATGGCTGTGTGCGACGAAAAAAATCCCTCGTTTTTGAGACGAGGGAGGAAATGCGAGCAATTTGAGGAGCGACGGTTCAATTAAAACGCATAGTCCCCTTCAGGAATTTCCACCAGGGACTCTTGCACCTGTGTCACGTTCGTGGTACTTAACACGAAGCCGACAAAGAAACCGGCCTCGATTTTGATGCCCACGTCATCTACGCCGTCGTCGTTAAAGTCACCGACTTCAAACGAAAGATTACTGGTCGTTTCGAGGGCGATTCGATCGATCCCTCCCTCGAAGTCAGTAATCAAGTCGGTACTGAGAGCTGCTTCCACGTTAACATCTGTTTCGACCCGTAGCACAAAGGTATCGCTACCGTCGTTCCCCGTGAGGATGTCGAAACCAAAGTCACCGTAGACAGCATCGTCGCCATCGCCACCCATGACCATGTCGTTTCCTTGACCGCCACGCACGATGTCGTCGCCGTCTTCACCCATGACCACGTCGTCTTCTTGGCTGCCGTTGAGAACGTCTACGCCATCGCCACCCATGATGCTGTCATCCCCCATGCTGCCGACGATCACGTCGTTTCCGGATTCGCCTGAGATCTCGTCGTTGCCATCGCCACCGTCAACCGCGTCGTTGGTGCTGGTTCCTGCAACCTCGTCGTTGCCACTCGAACCGACGACCGCTGTTTCGCCTACGTCGTCGAGATCGATGCTACTTGCGGTTTCGAGGGTGAACACTGACTCGCTAGACAAAGCGATCGAGGCGGAAGTGGTCGTACTCCAAACGACACTCAGTTGTGAGGAACTCGTCAAAATAGCCGAGCCTGCAATCGCACCGTTCCCGGTACCGTCGCCACCGATAAAGACACCGTTGGAGGCTTGAATCGAGACAACCGTTTCGGTCGATAGTTCGACGAAAAAGCTACCTGTTCCCGTTCCACCGCCACTTCCGGAACCACTCCCGTCATCTACAAGGACCAGCTGTCCGTAGAGATCGGCAATATCGAAACCCTCTTCAGGGGAGTCGAATCCGCTTTCAAAGCTAGAACCACCGTCTTGAGAAAATCCGAGAAGCTCGAGTGTGAAGGTTTTTCCTTCCACCTCGAACGTTTGCGGGGTTAAACCACTGGTCACAAACCGCAGTTCGTCTGCATCGGCGACGGGATCGCCCGTGTCGTTGGGGGTGTTTAAGATGTCGAACAGAAAGTCAAAGGAGACATCGCTGTCGGCATCTTCAACATCGAGTTCGACGGTAAAGCCGAATTCGCCGTCAAAGCCGCTATTTCCGACGATGGTTCCGTTGCGGTAGAAAATTTGTCCGACTTTGAAAGGTTCTTCAATATCCGCAGCGAAGCGGTTAGTTCCGTCGAATTGGAGGACGCTGGTAAAGCTTCCCGAGACGGCAACACCCCACTCAAAGCGGTTGTCCGCTCCACCGTTTCGATCGCTGATTTCGATCGTAGACGAAGAGGTCGTGTCTACAGGTTCGGTAAAGCTTCCGGAAGATACGCCAACAATACGACTGGGACAATCGGAATCATCGTGGCTGCCATCGCCGCCATCGCCGCCATCGCCGCCATCGCCGCCATCGCCGCCATCGCCGCCGTCACCGCCGTCGCCGCCGTCACCGCCATCGCCGCCGTCGCCGCCGTCGCCGCCGTCATCGTCGTCATCGTCGTCATCGTCGTCATCGTCGTCATCGTCGTCATCGTCGTCATCGTCGTCATCGTCGTCGCCATTTCGCGGCACACGAAGATCGAACGATTCGGTATCGTCCATGATGTCAAAAGTGGGAGTGTCTTCGATGATGGAAAATGAAGTCTTCATGGCTGTGTTAACCTAGTTTCATCTGGAACGAAATAAGGTTGAACCGAGTTCGATCGAGGATATTTCGAGCGAACGGTTTAACTACGTTCTTACGACGGATCGATCGAAGGCAGGTTCCTTATTTTGGATTTTATTTTTGAACTTCTTTAGTTAGAAATTTTAGACGAAATCTGCACTCAAATTGATTAAAATGAGTTAAGATTTGATTTCGTTCCATGACAAAAAACTCAGATCCGAAGGCAACAAATTTCAGATCGAGCTAACTTTGTATCAAAAACGAAATATTCGATCGATAAAATTCGGGATGGAAGCGAGCTTTTTCCAAGCTCCCTTCGACCTCATCTTTATTTATCGAACTAAAGAATGCACCCTAAAGGCTTGCTGATTTTTTAACAAAAAGTAAAATGCACCCGTTCGGCAAATCACAACCCAGAAAGCACCCGTATCGATATTTACAAATACAGGAAGTAAAGCTCGAATCGTAAGACACGATAGCCACTTTTCTATGTGTCACACGACAATTCATCAAACGACTGAATCCGGTTGGAAAACCCCTTTTCCCTCCACCCTATCGAGTCCTCGTGTAACAGTGTAACAACACGACTAGATTTGTTGCGATTGTTTTAAACGGGTCTATGGTGACTGGATTCTGTATACACTCCCTATAATGTTTGAAGATTCACATACATTTGACAGACCCACTTGGTTGGTATTTTCCAACCATCCCACCTTCCAAGTCAGCGATCGAAGTTCCAAAATTAGCCGCGCTTCTCTTGCTACTACACAGCTATCCGATCGCCAGCTGTATCCGAGGATCGATCGAACTCGTCCGCTTACCGCTCACTTCAACTTTCACCGAAGCTTCACCTTGGACGCCAGGAAATTCTTAAAGGAGAGAAGTTCGCAATGAGATCTAACAAATCTTATCCAAGCGCTCGATCTCAACTCGATCGCTTCCCGGCCGAGTCCAGCGTCCCGTAGCTGAATCTCGATCGATCTCGTAAGCCATCACTCCAAAATTACGGCCGTATCCCCAATTCACAACGAGCCAATCCCCTAACCGCAAACCAATACCTTGCGTTTTGGGAGACCGACTGTTCGAGAGTTGATAGATCTCACCCACCTTACTAATGGCAAGCGTTTGAGTATATGGAGAGCGGTTGTCACTCTGCGCACCCGTTGCCTGATACAACCCTTCTAAATCGCCTGGCATCCCATCTGTTGCCCGCTCCCAGCCAACATCACCGAACAGTTGAGGGGTTGTCCAGCGACCTTCTAACGTACCGTCGGGCCGAATGCGATACAACACGACACAATAGGACAGATCGTAGCCCCATCCCGAAAACAAATAACGATCTTCAGCAAATCCCAAACCCGAGAAGTTATGCCCGTCTGTCAGCCAAACGATCTGGTACACGCGACCGAACGGAAAAATATTCACGGTTCCAGAATAAGAACGACCGCGCATCGTTTGTGCGTCAGAAATCGTCCACGTTCCTTCAGGATGAGCTGACATTTTTAACAACTGCATGATTATAGATAATTGCGGGTTCGAGGAAGGAAAAACCTGCTGTTTTCCTCCCTCGAGGGAAGTCAACCAAACACTTTTTCGAGTACTGTATTTGGCGAGATATCTGCCATTTTAGCCGTTGGCGATTGGATGCCCACCGCTCGATCGACGTTTGGAAGCAGTTTTGCCGAGTCAGTCGGCCCGAACAGGGCGTAAGTGTAGGTTTGAACGGCAACTCCCAAGTGCATCGGCGCGCTATCCGTACACAACATTAAGGTTGCACCCGCGATTGTCGCAGCGAGTTTACCGACATCCGGCGGTGAAATCACCTTCAGATTACTGGTTGCTTGCGTCAACTCTCGCACGAATTCGTCGTCTTCCGGACCTCTCGCCACCACAATGGGGAGATTGGGTTGCCGTTGTTGCAGCCCTCGCACGACTTCTACCCAGTTTTCAGCGGGATAGATTTTATCGAGACCCTTCGTTTTTGCCAGTTGACTCGAACCGCCGTGAATCAAAACATAGCCACTTTCAGCAACACCGAGGCTTTGCTGTTGTGCGTCGGCCCAGTCGAGATCTTCTTTTAGCAGCGTGACGCTCATCTCGGGACGAGGCGCTTCGATTCCCAAACCGCGCACGAGATCGTGATACATATCGGCGGCGTATTGTTCGGGTTTCAGGGGAACCGGATGGGTGAGAAACATCGAGCCGTTTCCGCCGTAACCAACGCGCGTGGGAATCCCCGTCATCCAGAGGAACAAACCGACGGCCCAGCGCTGGCCGAGAGAGAGTGCGGCATCGTATTCTCGATCTCGCACGACCCCCAACAGGTTGCCCCAATCTGCCGGGCCGTTGCGGTCTTTGAAGTCAAAGGGAACGATCGTCAACGAACCATCGTGAAAATACTTGTTGGTACGATAAGCACCTTTGGCACGGGGTTCGACGACAACACTGAGTTCGGCGTCGGGATAGTGCCGTTTTAACTGCTCTAAAGTCGGGAAAAATAGCAGTTGGTCACCAATTCCCCCAGGAACGAGGGTGAGGATTTCTTTCATAATGAGTTACGCTTGCCAGTTCGCGTTAGCCTCTCCATCTACGGAGAATTGAGGTTCTCAATCCAGACCTTATAGTATGACCATAGGCTCAGTGTCGTCTAGGGAAATCGATCGATCGACTGTAAACCTTAACCTAGCCTTCTCCTAGAGCGCCAGTACAGAAGTAATGGTAGGGTGTGTGACGCGGACGAAAAATGGGTTTGAAATCCAGTTCATGAGATTTCCGTGTCACGCACCAAGCACTTTTGTACCGCTGCTCTAGTTCGCCTCCGGGTTTCCCGGTTCGGATTCAGAAGAGTCTGCGGACGAACTGACTGTCGATTCGAGGATTCGATCGATCGCTTGGGGGTCGCTGCGAAGTAAAACCAGCACTCGATCGAGGAGTTGGTTTAACTTCCCGTCTTCAAGCAATCCTTCGATCAGCGTCAACCCGCTCGTCGAGAGCATCAGTTTCGTGACGTCTTGGGAAACACTGCCATTGCCGTTATTGCCGGGAAACGCATAAATCTTCGCATCGCCTAAAATACCAGGTTGCGGCGCGAGGGACTTGACGACCTCCGGTAATTGTGATATAAAATCTGGCGCGAGTTCGCGGATGAGTTGCGCGTTGCGGTTGGCATCGCTGAGAACGTTTTCCGCTTGAATTTTCGCCTCGATTCCCTCAGCTTCGGCAAGCGATTTATCCCGTTCGGCATCGGCAAGCGTGCGAATGGATTCAGCTTCTAAGTCTGCCGCTTGACGCGCGATCTCTGCTTGACGGCGACGACGAAACACGTCAATTTCTACCACGTTGTTTTCGGCAATGCGCTGTTGCTCAGCCTCCTGTTGCGCGTTCAGAATGGCGAGACGTTGTTGTCGTTCTGCGCGTTCGAGTTCGATGGCTGTTTCCACCGCAGACTCGGCTTTTGCACGTTCGGCTTCTGCTTGCAAGCGTTCTTCCGCTTTCTTGGCGATCGCGATGGCGGCTTCCTGTTTCGCCAGTTCTGAGAGTTCTTCAGCTTCGGCAATTTCAACCTGTGCTTTCAGGCGGTTGGCATCGATGGTTTTCTGGCGCGCGATCTCGGCCATTTCCGCTTCTTTTTTTTGCAGCGCTTGAGCGACTTTCAGTTTTTTCTGTTGTTCTTCAATGGCAATTTCCGATTCAATTTGTCGTTCTCGAACGGCCTGCGATTTTGCGATTTCTTCTTCTTCAACTGCCTGGGCTTGCAAGATTTTGTTTCGCTGTTCGTTCGCCGTTTCTTTGTCCTTGGATTCTTGGATTTCTCGCGCTCGTTGCGCCCTCAACGATTCAACCTCGAGTTGTTGACTCAACCTCGAGTCTTCTTCATCTTTTTCGATCTCTAACTCTTGTTTTCGTGCTTCTAATTCTCGTTGCTTTATTGTGAGTTCCGTTTGCAACCTAAATTCGCGCCGTTCCTGCTCGGTCGTGAGTTCGACTTCTTCTTTTTGCTTGATCGATCGTTGGATCGTTTCAGTTCGCAGTCGCACGCCCTGAGCGTCGAAGAAATTATTCGTGTCGTAAGTGTCGCTTTCTTCAATTTCTGAAATGGCGATGTTATTCAACGTCAAACCGACTTTTTTAAGATCCTGCTGGATCAAATTTAAAACCTCATCAGCAAAGCCCAGTTTGTCAGAGTCAATTTCCGCCAATGTTTTGCGTTTTGCAGCAGCCCGAATCGCATCATCTGCCCGTTTTTCCAGTGCTTCTTTAATATCCGCAGGTGAAATTTGACCGTCTCTCGACAAACGAGCAGCAGCCGTTTTAACGTCTTGTTCGTCGTGGTTGACGCACACGTAAAAAGTGACGCGCATATTGGCTCGCAAGTAGTCCTGAGTGCGAACTGCGAGATTTCCAGTTCGTTCCACATCGATATTGATTTCTCGCATCGGTACCCGAGTCAGTTCGTGGAAACCCGGTAATACGATACAACCGCCGTAGAGAATGACCGTGTTTTTCTTGGCTAAAAATCCTCCAGTTCGCACGAAAGCTTCGTTGTTCGGTGTGATTTGATAAACACGGGTATACGCCCAAAATCCTAATAGTAAAAGGATGATGATTCCGACGATCCCTAAAGCCGTTCCACCGAGGATAAACGTTCCACTTCCAATTTGTGCGAGAACGATCGAATCTTCAGATTGCTCTGTGAAAGGTTTGGGTTTCGGCGCAGTCACCTCTGCTACGATCGCCGGTGGACTTTCAGCAATCGACGGTACGAACTCCACTTTCGCCGGGTTAAACGATAATGCTTGTAGTAAAGTTAACCAGTACAGCATGATGAAAAATTACTCCGTATCGATTCTTGAAGCCGCAAACCGTACATCGTAAATGGTTTGAAGCGTGAAGTGTAAATCGTAAGTTGCTTAAGTTCCGAGCCATCGATCGCGATCGATCGAGTCGCTCGCAATAACGGTATAAACTGGCGGATGAAATTCAATAATGATGACCGTATCGCCGTGTTTCGGGACGACCCGAGCGTCATCGGGAATTACGGCATTAATCGTCACGAGATTTTTGGCCGGATCGATCGCGTCGATTTGCCCGACTTTGTCTTCACTTTGGCGCGGAATGCGACTCGAACTGACGGTTCCGAGACAGCCAATTAATCGATCGCTACTGGCATCTTCGCCAAACGATGCAAAGAAAATCCGACCGAGGGGACGCGCGATCGAACCGCCGATAAAAACACTGACAATCCCCGTCACGAGGAAAACCAATGTGTCGAAAGGGGCTGGCGGTAGGTTGAGGGCGACGTTGACGATCCACCCAAGCAGTCCCCACAGACTGAGATCGGCGGCGAGCAACAGCATTAGGGGAACACGCCCGAGTCCCAACCAGCCGAGAACGGGAATATCGAAATCACCGTCGCTGTCGAGATTGTCTTCACCGCCTGCAGAAATCGCGACGACAAACAACAGAACGCCTGCGACGAGAAAAATCCAGTAAGGCAGGTTAGCGAGGTCGAACACGATCGGATCGCGCAAGTTCTATCCACTAGCATAGTCACTCTCGCGTCGAACGCAAGAGAACGCCAGAAAGATTTAACAGAAATCGATCGAAGCTAGGAAACTTAGAAAACAGAAGGTGTCGATCGACTGTGTTCTTCGATCGACACCTTCTCTGAGCTACTCTGATAGCGCTACGTCATTCTCGATCGCACGCACTTGCCATTAGCCCAGTTTCCAGTCCTTAAACCGCTTGGCCACTGCTTCCGGAATTTCTGGAAAGCTCGGCAGGTGGGGCGTTTCCGACATAGCAAGACCGGTGAGCTTGTTGTCTTTCATCAACCGTGGAATTTCCTCGAGGTGCATAATCATTCCCCAATCCCGCTCTGCGTTGAGGGTGCTTTTGAGATCCCCCTGTTGCTTGGAATCGACAAACCCTTCAAAACCGTCTCGACCAGATAACTCGATGTAACGAGCCGGTGTATCCGTTGCATTCCAGAAGCAGTGCATGATGCCCCGTGGCTTTTGGACGTAGCTTCCGGCGGGAGCAGTGAACCGCAATCCATCTGCACCGCCGATCTCGAAAACGAGTTCGCTGGTAATGACGTACACCAGTTGATCTTCAAACTTGTGGGTGTGGGGTGCCAGCAATTCACCCGGATGAATAACACCCTCCATTACAGAGAAATCTCCGCCCATATCTCTGGCTCGCACCATAATGACCATATCGGTTGCTGTCTTTTCTCCTTCTCCCGGTTTCTTGAGGAGATTCTTAACATCAAATCGATCGGCGACGTTGTACTGAGTCATGGTTTTTCTCCAAGTTGTCGTTGTCGTAAGGCTATAATTCAGCGTATTGTGGCTTCCCCAAATTCCCTTTGGCCCCAGACGAAAACGATTTGACCGATCGCGCAAAGTCGATCCCGATTCCTCAATGAATGCTTCTCTAACAGTTGCCACACCTCTGATTGCGATGCGGCTTCAAATTGCTCGTGCCTGTGGTATTAATACCGATCTCGTACTCAAGCGCGTGGGTCTGAACCCAACAACGCTTTTAAATCCAATGGCGAAGCTAACTTTGGCGCAAGATAACGCAATTTGGCGAGAAATTATTGCCTTGGGAGGCAATCCAGCAATTGGGTTAAAGTTCGGCCAGTACGTTAAATTGTCGGGCATCGGAATTGTTGGCTATGTGATGATGAACACTAGAACAGCTGCTGAAGGAATGCAGCGTTTTTGCAAGTACGAGCGTTTGTTAACCAATGCTTATCACTCCGAAATTGCTCGAGATAAATATCATCTCGCCTGTATTACGCACTGCGAAGGTGACTGGCAACCCGAACGCCGCTGTACGATCGACTTTGTAATGTCAGCCATGCGAACGTTAGCGGTGGATCTGGCGATCGATCCTCGAGCCATTTTGCAAGTTCAATTTCAGTTCGATCGTCCGGCGCATATCGAGCCGTATACTGCGGTGTTCGATCGTGCGGTGTTAAAATTCGGCTGTCCTGATAGTCGGTTAATTTTTTCCAGCGATGTCGCCGAAACTCCGGTGATTGGAGCTAATCCTGAATTGTTGGCGGTATTCGATCGACAGGCGGAAATGCTTCTGTCTAAATACGAACGGGACAATTTAAGCGACCGAGTACGCCAGAAGATTGCAGAGCGTTTAAAGGGAGAAACGCCGGCTTTGAGCGAAATTGCGACGCAGTTACATTTGAGTTCTCGAAGTCTACAGCTGAAGCTTCAAGAGGAAGGCACGTCTTATCAAATGCTGTTAGATGAAGTTCGTCGAGATGCAGCAATCTCCTATTTACAGAACAGCCAACTCAGTAAAACTGAAATTGCGTATTTATTAGGATTTTCGGAGGTTAGCGTTTTTTCGCGGACGTTCAAACGTTGGACGGGTCAAGCTCCCTCTAAATTCCAACAACAGAACGTTCAGTAGTACGAATTGGGGATGTTGTTAGAAACTTACCACAGATGAAATTTCGCCGATTAAATTTGTAGAATTTAATCGGCGATTCAAAAACGAACTTCAACAGTATCTGATACTTGGTGAATGCTATACGACTTCGAGCTTAGGCATTTAAAAAGCCAACAAATTGGGCAATATTCTTACTGAATAAGCTTGGAATTCCTCACTCTGCAAAACTTCACGATCGCGTTCAAGCCAAAAGTTTGTCGCTCGATCGACGACTTCCCGAAAGTGCATAATCGGGAATACAATTATCTTCCATATAGGTGCGATATTCAGTCATTTGTCGATCGAGCGTTTCCCAACTCCAACCACCGTGCTGATGCAACACCTCCGCCACAGCTTTTAAAGTCTGCAAACCGTAACAGCAATGCATCGCAATCGACGTGCGACGGCGCAAAATATCGATGAGATGACAGGCATACTCCGACTTCACAGAATAGACGATTTGCGCCTTAATATCCGGCAATTCCGGGGTAATCTGACTCGACAGTTCTGGTATCTCGTCGATCGGTGCTAGGACCTCCTGCGTTTTCGCACCGTACAGTTCAAACAAGTGGTAAAGTGTGGAAACCGAAAGTCGATCGCGGTATTTCCGCACCGTATCCGCAACGATCGAATCGTTCGGTAAAACAGCCCCTGGTAACGATCTCGTCAACGTCGGACAAGGCGGCGCAGTTTTCCCCATTTTTTGAAATGCCGCATTCACCATTTCTTCTCCTACGTGGCGATAGGTGGTCAATTTTCCACCCACCAGAGAAATCAAATTTTGCACCCCATCTTTCTGGCCGTCGACTAAAATATGTTGGCGCGTAATACTCCCCGGTTTTCCCTCGGTATTTGGAAGCGGGCGCACGCCAGAATACGTAAACTTAACACTTTCCCGTGTCAGTTGTGCCGAAGGAATAATATTGTTCGTTTCCCTCAAAAGATAGTCAATTTCGTCATTATCTGCTTTGACTCGATCGAGATCGCCGTCGTAGCGTAAATCCGTCGTCCCAATCAAGACTTGACCCAACCAAGGCACGATAAAAAACGGTCGTTTGTCCGTTTTCGCTTCCACATACAGTGCTGTCTCAGGGGCGCCGGGAAACGTATCAACGATAATATGCGATCCCTTTGTTCCGCCAATATGAGGCGTCGAACCGATGGGTTTTGAGGTTCCGTTTTCTACCCCCCGCTGACATACGAGATCGACCCACGGCCCGGAAGTATTAATAACAACCGTTTTCTCGTGACCCCGAACTGTAAAGGTTTCTTCCGAAAACTTATCTTCACAAGTCAAATGAGAAATTCGATCGCTCTCTCGATGCAACGCCTTTACTTCCACGTAATTCAAAACCGTCGCCCCAGCATTTTCGGCGTCCAGAATATTCTCTAAACACAATCGTTCGGCGCGGGCAACTTGACTGTCGTAATATTGCGCTCCACCGTTCAGTTTTTCCGGGTCGAGACTGCGAAAATGCTGCTTGAACTTACTAGAGGGCAGCATTCGGTGGGACAATAAACTTTTATCAAAACTGAAAATATCATAAAGAATCATTCCCGCCCAAATTTTCCAATACGGGCGAGAACGGCCCCCATAAACGGGAACGGTTAACATCAACGGTTTCACTAAATGCGGTGCCGTTCGCAGTAAAACTTCCCGTTCTCGCAGAGACTCGCGTACTAAGGGAAATTCAAAATACTCCAAATAGCGCAATCCACCGTGAACCAATCGAGTCGACCAACTCGACGTACCACTGGCAAAATCGTTTTTCTCGAGAAGGATCGTCTTCAAGCCGCGCAATGCCGCATCTCGTGCGACACCCGCCCCGTTAATCCCACCGCCGATAACGATGAGATCGTAAGTTTCACTTTGGATTGCTTGATAGTCGCGCATTGCCTCTGACAGTGAATGTTAGGAGCGGGGTGAGGAGTTGGGGAGATGAGGCGATCGCAGATGGGGAAACGCTCGGGTCATCCCCTCATCCGGCCATCCCCTCATCCTCTCATCGCCTAAACCACGGCAGGTTCTTGCGATGCCGCCGTTTCGTGTTCGGTGTGTTGGAAGATGTCAAACAAGCGATCGGCCCAGTACTTAACATCGTATTGTGTAACGGTGTCGTACATTTTCGCCATACGCTCGGCTTTGTCTTCTTCAGACATCTCCAAGGCCCGATCGATGGCTCGATCCATTCGATCGATCGAATAGGGATTAGTCAAGATCGCTTCGGGCATTTCCACCGCTGCCCCAACGAACTCGGACAGAATCAACGCCCCGTCTTTCCCTTCGTGAGCGACAACGTACTCTTTCGCCACTAAGTTTAACCCGTCTCGCAACGGTGTCGTCCAGCAAATATCGGCCGCTTTGTAATACGCAATTAAATCGGTAAACGGGATGGGTTGCGTAAATAACAAGACTGGCATCCAATCCAATCGAGCGAACTGTCCGTTAATTTTCCCAACTAAGTGTTCGATTTGCTGTTGAGCCGTTCGATACACGCGCATCCCCGTTGCCGGTTGTACACAGGTCATCACGAGATGAATTTTACCGTGTAGGTCGGGACGACGTTCTAACAAGCGTCCGTAACATTCGAGTAATTCACGATTGCCTTTGACATAATCCACCCGTCCAGCCGCAATGGCTAGGGTGCGTCCCTCTAACTGTTGTTTAATTTCCTCAATGCGCTGCTGGGTTTCGGGTTTGTTCAGCGTGTTGAGGATATGTTGGGGATTCGTTCCGACGGGGAAAGCATCGATATTAACTAATTGACCGTTATAACGCAATTGCTTCACCACTTCCGGTTCTGCCAGAGCCGTTCCACATTCAGTAATGTGTTCGGGAACGGCACCTTTTTTAACGATTTCGACATTAAACAGACTTCGAGCGACGTTGACGAAGTTTTCTGAGTAGCGCGGAATGTGGAATCCAACAATGTCACAACACAGCAAGCTTTCAACGATCGATTCCCGCCAAGGTAGGATGTTAAACACGTCCACAGAAGGAAATGGCGTGTGATGGAAAAAGGCAATGCGGGCGTTGGGTTTGAGTTCTCGAATGTATTTTGGGGCTAACCAAAGGTTGTAATCGTGAACCCAAATCAATGCATCGTCGGCAGCTTCCGCACAGGCAGCTTCTGCAAAAAGTTTGTTGATCGTTTTGAAGTTTTCCCAATCCGACGACTCGTAAGTGAAATGATAGGGAAACGAGTGCAAAATCGGCCAGAAGGCTTCTTTGCTGGTGATGTGGTAGAAGTGTTTGACTTGGTCGGCACTTAAAGGAATGCGACAGACGTTGTAGTTGCTTCCCTCAACGCTAACCCGCTCTTGAAATTTGTCTCGTTGTTTCGCCGTCACTTGCTTCCAAGCAATCCAAGTGCCTTGGTTGACGTTGGCGAAGAAGCTTTTCAGGGTCGGAACGATCCCGTTGGGGCTTTTTTTGTCTCGGTAGTGAACGACTCCGTTCTCGTCAACAACTTCGTCGTAGGGTTCGCGGTGGTAAAGAATGACTAAAGAAGATTTCATGTTTGATTTTCGATTTTCGGTAGTGTTAACGCTGCTCGAGGGAAGAGTTGAGGGGATAACCGAGCGAGGTCGTGAGGACATGACTCGATCGTCTCTTCATCTCCCCATTTTCGGATCTCTGCCATCGAGATCGTCTCGCTATGAAAGCGTTTTGCTGTGGTAGTTCAAACCCTCCCAAATACCGGCAGCTCCAGGTTTTTGGCTGAGATAGACGTTGCTCATGTCCCGAAGTCGATCGATCAGCTTGGGTTCGGCATTTCCCACGGCAACACCTTTGAGTCCTGTCTCAAAGAGGGACAGATCGTTGAGGGTATCGCCAGCAACGACTGCATTGTTGAGATCGAGGTTGAGGGCTGCTAGGGTTTTGAGTAGCGTCGGACCTTTGGATACGCCTTTCGGCATGACATCGAGGAATCGATCGGCGGACAGAACGGCATCGAAACCTGCTTCGTCGAGTTTTTTTAAGGTACTCGGTTGCAAAACTTCAGGGTCGTAGTAGTAGGAGACGCGATATCGGGGCTCGATCGGCTGTAGGGACAAACCCGGTTCCCCATTGAGTAACGCTTTCACAAGATCGTTGGCATTCTGCCAAATATCTGAAATCCAGCCTTGGACTTCGGCAAGCGGTTGGAAAGTTTTCCCGCAGGTGACGCTGGTGCCGACGTCGCCGATAATGTAGTCGGGAGTGGGAAATCCTGCTTCGTCGTAGAGTTGTCGGACTAAGTCGAGATCGCGCCCCGTGACAAAAACGAGTAACACTCGATCTCGATGTCGCTGGAGATAGTCGTAAAATTCAGCTCGATCGCCGTCGGAACCGCCGAGGAACGTCCCGTCGAGATCCGTGGCTAAGATTAAGGAATAACCGGAACTCATCATCCATGCCCTGTACGACTAGACAGTTGAGAAGATGTCGATCGAGGGATTTACAAGCAGGTCGAGAGACGATCGTCCCTCTCCCACGTTATCGATCGATGCCAACTCTCGACTGTCCGACCCGATGTTTTCAATGCTCGATATCGGGAAAAGATGTCCGATCTCGACTGGTTGTCGAACGCGCTCGAAGCGCATTTTGTTTCCGAGTTTAATCTCGGCTTAAGCTTACCAAACTGGCTTTTGCTGATTTGGTATGGCAGTATTTGTTTAGTACATCATACACACAAGATACCCAAAATTCAAATTCACCGGCTTTTGAGGTATTGCGTGGGTATCGCGAACGTTATTCTTTGAGAGAGCGCAATCTTATGGTCCAAGCCGAGACAACGTCTACACCGTCGATCGAACTCGTAGAAGAGGCAACTCAAGCATTACTCGATCGAGCAGCCGAAATCGAGACCTCGGAGGCGACTTATTTTGAAAAAAGTCAACAACTCGCCCAATACCTCGGCGCTCACTATCGCGAAGACGGTTTGACAGAAATCGGCTTTTGGGCCCCCGAACTCACCGCCCAGGTGATGCGCCAAAAGGAAATCTATCTCGAAGTCCTCACGCCGATCGAGTCGATCGATTTTCGCCAACGCCAACAGATCTCCCGCTTTTACCGCACTCGCCTCAACCTCGTGCAACAGGGGGAATTTTTCTGGGGCGTTATCTCGGGCATGAAGGCGGGAACCCGAGATAACGCCGGCTCGTTCTATTGGCTGCGTTATGTCGACCAACAGGGAATCCTTCGCACGATCCGCGACGTCGTACCTTACTCGCTCCCTTACGGCATTTTCGCCCCCGCAGAGGTCTACGATATCGAAAGCCTCCAAAAAAAACGCGCCGATCTCGACTATTTTGCCCACACGAGCGCGTCTCAACTGCCCGAATTTTTTACGAACACCGATCGACACGTCGATCTAACTGCGATTCCCCGCGTTCCCGCCCCGAACAACATCCTACAAATTCACATCGGAACCGCTACGAAGGAAGGAACCCTCGAAAAGCTAACGCAACTGTACCGACGCATTTCGGACAAACTCGCCCACGACGAGCCCCTAACGCCTTCAGAGGAAAACTTCGTCAGCTACGATGCGGTGCAACTCCTTCCCACAGAGCCGACGATCGAATTTCGCACCGACTACAGCCCGGAAAGCGAATTTTTTATCTTCATCAGCGAAGCAGAAGACGAACTCACCGTCGAACTCAACAAACCCAACACACAAGATTGGGGCTACGACGTGCCGCTGTTGGGGTCGAGTACGACAAACCCCGCATTGCTGGGGAGTTTGCGCCCGGACGAAGTCGTTGATTTCATCGCCACACTTCACAATTTTTCCACCGGGCCGATTCAAGTGATTTACGATTTGGTTTACGGCCATGCAGACAACCAATCGGAACTCCTCGTCAATCGGGAATACCTGAAAGGCCCCAATATGTACGGGCAGGATTTAAACCACCAACTGCCAACTGTACGGGCGATCTTTTTGGAAATGCAGCGACGCAAACTTAACACGGGTTGCGATGGCATTCGCATTGACGGCGGTCAGGATTTTCGCTTTTTCAACCCATTGTCAGGGGTGGTCGAACAAGACGATGCCTATTTATTAGCCATGAGTAACGTGGTTCAAGAAATTGGCGATTACAAGCGGTTGATGTTTACCATCTTCGAGGACGGTCGCCCGTGGCCTCAAGATGGATGGGAAGAGATTTCGACGTATCGGGATTTGATCGATAAGATGCCAGAGTCTTATCAGTGGGGGCCGTTGATTTTTGCCCACAACACGCCAACGCTGAAGGGATTTTGGGAACGGAAGTGGCGGCGGATTTTGGAAGTGATGCACATCGGGAGTAACTGGATTACAGGATGTGCCAATCACGATACAGTGCGTCGGGGCAATCAAGTCGATTTGAATCAGCCGATCGACTGGAATTTGGGCGATACACTGTCGGACGTGCTGCGAAACGGTTACGACAATCCCGCGACGACGCTGTGGGTGTACGGGTTTAGTCCGGGTTTGCCGATGGATTTTATCAACGCCCTCGCTCACGCACCGTGGATGTTTTTCCGCAATACGGACGAACGCTATGGGGTCAAAGTCGTGTCGGAAGAGTTTGGATTCCTCGATTGGCAGATTACACCGGAAATTTACGATCGAGTGGAGTTGTTTACTCGTTTGAAGGCGTTGGGATTTACTGAACTCGAAGAGTTGCAGGCCTTCGGACGCGCACTGCAAGAGACGATGGCGGAAATGGAGTACGATCTCGTCCACGTTGCCGAAGCTTGTCAGGAATGCTTGGGGGAAGATACGACGGCTTGTCGGGTCGATCGATTGAAACTCCTCAATCACCCGGAAATGGTGCATTTTCTCAAAACACTGGACGTGGCGCAGTTGAAAACGTTCGCGCTGTCGTTTATGGAGGATTGTTTTGAGGCTTGCAAGGTGTCTTACTACGAAGATCGGATCGATCCGATCCAAACAAGGTTTAACCGGAAGTTGCGAGAGTTCCGTCACACTCGCCCGTGGCTGGGACAAAATCTCATCGGTACGGATCGCTTTGATAAGTGCTCGGAAGGCGATCGAACGATTTTTTACGGCGTTCGCAGCAATCCTAACGACGGCTCTCAAGGCATTGCGATGGCCGCACATATGGGAGGCGAACCGATGAAGGTTCGTCTCGGAGAGTGGTTGGGCATTAATTTGAATCAGTGGGAAGTTGCGGTGGCTTCGCCAGGACTCGATCGAGATGGCAATTTAGACGATCTCAACAGCTTTGAGTTGAAGGATTCGGAAGGGCTACTGCTGTGTTTTGCGCCGAAACGCAAGCGCTAACTGTCGAAATCGAAAGGTGACAGCGATCGAGCGCACCGTTTCGGACGGTACTCGATCGCCGATTTCCCCCAAGAAATTGCTTACATTAGGTTCGAGGTTGAAACGCAAGTCCGAACAACTGTTTGAGGATCGGACTGAGCGCTACCATCGCAGTTTTCGCCGAACGTCTGAGTTTTCAAACGTTCGATCGACAAGACGGATCTTTATTTGGCCTTTTCTTGAACGAGCGTTCAAGAAAATTCAACACACAACCACGGAGAAACAAACCATGAAATTGATGACCCTTTTAACCCTCTCGGCTCTGTTCGTCGCAGTTCCCACCGTGACGCCCCGTGTCATCGCAAGTCCCTCGAATCCCGAAGCGATCGAGACTTGGCAAGCCAGCACATCGGTCGTAAAATCCGGCAACTTCGAGGCAGTCGAACATCCGACACAGGGCAACGCTCGCATCATCCTAGAAAACGGACGGCGTTACCTTGAAATCGGCGAAACCTTCCGCACGGATGAAGGGCCCGATCTGTTTGTGGTGTTGCATCGATCGGCATCTCCCGGGCTACACTTTAACGAAGGCGACTACATCACCCTCGGCGCGTTGCAAAGTACCACAGGCACTCAACGTTATCCGATCCCGAACGACATTAACGTGTCCGAGTACAACTCAGCAGCCGTTTGGTGTCGTCAGTTCAATGCGACGTTTGGCGCAGCACCGTTGAATTAGGCGAGTCGTTCGCTCGGGTCAATTCTGGAAAGTGGTTTGTATTGATGGAGAGGGGCGCTCGGCATGCGCCCCTCAGTCAATCGTATCAATGGATGTATGCAGGAGGTCTAGTCTGTTCGCGACGCTTTATGCAAAGGCCGGGCGTTTCTCCCAACGATCGATCGCGTTACCGATAACCGCGAGTTCGTCCATCAACTGACGGAACTGTTCTGGGGTCAGCGATTGCGGTCCATCAGAAAGCGCTTTTTGCGGTGTCGGATGAACCTCGACCATCAACGCATCCGCACCTGCCGCCACTGCCGCTTTAGCCATCGCGGGAACCAAAGAGGCCCAACCCGTCCCGTGACTGGGATCGATCGTGATGGGTAAGTGGGTCAGCGTTCGCAACACGGGAATCACCGAGAGATCGAGCGTATTGCGAGTGTAGCGTCGATCGAACGTGCGAATCCCCCGTTCGCAGAGAATCACATTGGAATTGCCCGCTGCGAGGATGTATTCAGCAGCCATCAGCCATTCCTCGATCGTCGCCGACATCCCCCGTTTGAGGAGAACCGGTTTGCGCTGAGCGCCCACCTTTTTCAACAGGGCAAAATTCTGCATATTGCGCGCGCCCACTTGTAGCACGTCGGCAACTTCCGCAATTTTATCGATATCTTCTGCATCCATGACCTCGGTAATGACGCCCAGTCCCGAGATTTCGCGGGCTTTCGCCAGTAGTTCGAGAGCACTTTCGCCGTGGCCTTGGAACGCATAGGGAGACGTGCGAGGTTTGTAAGCCCCGCCCCGTAAGAACTGCGCCCCGGCTTCCTTGACGCGCAAGGCCGTTTCGACAATCATTTCCTCGTTTTCGACGGAACAGGGGCCGGCGATCGTGACAACGGGAGAGGTTTCGCCGAACGCAACCGTTCCCTCGGGCGTGGTAACGTTCACCACGCTAGGTTCGCCGTGGCGGAACTGACGACTCGCCCGTTTAAACGGTTGTTCGACGCGCAAAACTTGCTCGATCCAAGGGCTGAGTTCTTGCAGTTGCAAGGGATCGAGATCGGCGGTATCGCCCACGAGTCCGATCACCACCTTGTAACGTCCGATAATGTTTTCGGGCGTTAATCCCCAGGATTCCATTTCTCGATTGAGGCGATCGATCTCCTCTTGCGGAGTACCGCTTTTCATCACGATAATCATCGGGCTACGCTCCCAAGATCGTTTTCAGCCAGCGATGCCAGCTCGTTTTTTTGCTTTTTTATATTGTATTGAATTTGACGGTCTTGACTTTGACAGATCGGGTCGATCGAACGCAACACATCAAACCCAAAGCACATCAAACACAAGGGGACATCTCAATTTCGTAGAATGACCCCTCAATTTCGTAGAATGACCCCTCCGCCTTCGGCACCTCCCCTTAGCCAGGGGAGGAGGGGTGGGGTTGCGATCCCAAAAGTTGAGATGCACCCAAACACAAAGCATCGAATACAAAACAAAAGAGCGATCGAAATTCGATCGCTCTCTTGCAAAACTCACGCCTCGAGATCTCGCGCCATTCACGTTTTAATCGTTCGATCGAGCGGAACGCCACGCCTCTCGAAGCCGTCCGAAGTTCGTTTGAAACTCCTCCATCCCCAAAGCTGTACCTTTGCGGTCTTCATCCCAGGAAGCCGACAGTACCCCGTAACTCACACCGATGACCCCTAAGCCGAAACAGCCCATACTCACCAGCAAGACAGCCACGTTGGGAAGGGGAAACCACGCCTGAGACACGGCAAAATAACTTCCCACCAAAGTCAACACGCCCAGTAGCGTTGGCGTACCGCTAAACAAGGCGACGCGGGCGATCATCCGTCGGCTGACCGCCTCGGGAATTGCTTTTGAATTCGATCGAGCGTCGGATGAGGACGATCCAGTTGCCGCTTGGGACGTGGGTTCGTCCTTTCGTTTCCCTGACGGTTGAGGTTTTGACTCTCCAGTCGGGGGCGGTGGCGACGGTTTAGACTTTTTGCGTTTTTTTCCCGGTTCAAAGGGAAGGCGGCTGCGTTGGGGGTCAGAAGCCATAAAAAAATTGTGTTTTAACCGCGAATACCGAGACGACCGATCAGCGTGCGATAATGGCTTTCGTCTTTGTTCCGAATATATCCGAGCAAGCTTTTACGCTGCCCGATCATTTTCATCAACCCTCTTTGAGAGGAAAAGTCTTTTTTATTGCTACGGAGGTGCTGGCTGAGGCGGTTGATGCGTTCCGTCAGCATGGCCACTTGCACTTCAGCCGATCCGGTGTCGGTTTCGTGCTGTTGATATTCAGCCAAGATTTCTTGCTTGCGCTCTTGGGTGAGGGACATAATCGGCTCTTCGAGTTGAACTATTGCAAATTACCAATATATCACAGGACGTGGGGATTTCCTATGCTTAACGTTCCTGTCGTTGGTCTCGCTCTTGTCGTCGGCGATCGCGCCATTCGGCCAAGGTGAGATAGCCAATGCCCCCCGTCACAACGACCAACAGACTTAAAGCCGTGATGGATAACACGCTAAATACGAGATTATCGTCCATACAACCTCCTGAAGAGTTAACGCCTCTCGATCGTACTTCAAGTTGGAATTGAAGAGATCGTGCTAGTTGGCACGTCGTTCGATACAACGTTCGACGCGACGATCGAGGGTCAAACGACCGGACAGAACAGATCGCGATTTGCCTTTTCAGGTTAGGATCGACGTACTTTCAAATCTCGTCGTTATTGCCACTTTAGATTTATGAATCGATTCTTATCGCGCCTGTTGGCATTGTTATTAGTGGTGGTGGTTGGGTTAGTGGGATGCGCTCCTGGCTCTAACCTGACCGGAAACTATTCTGAAGATACTTTAGCGCTCGTAAACAGTTTGCGAACGGCGATCGAGTTGCCCGACGGCACGCCTGAAAAAATGGCAGCACAAGCGGAAGCCAAGCATGACATCGACGACTTTTTCTCGCAGTATCGTCGCAATCCGAACGTCGCCAAACTCACGTCGTTTACCACGATGCGAACAGCACTCGATGCCCTAGCGGGACATTACCGTTCCTACGGGAACCGTCCGCTGTCGCCGAAACTCAAACAGCGTTTAGAGCAAGAATTCCGACGAGTAGAAGCCGCCCTAAAACGCGGCGCGTAAAATCGTATCGATCGACTGACGCAGCACGAGTGGAACGATCTCCACAGGTGCTGCGTTCGCGTATAACGGAAAGTAGTGGCAATCAGTCGATCTCGTTGGCGTAAGAAGGGTGCGGATGCAGACGACGATCGATTGAAAGGAAATATCAGTCGTTTCGTTCCCTCTGTTCGCTTTAGATGTTTGGGTTTTTCGCTACTCTTACCGATCTCGGTCGTCGTTGGTCCTATAGCCTTGCCGCCACTTTGGCAACCACAGCGCTGACGAGCAGCAATCCGACGTTAGCCGAGCTGCCTCACTCAGTTGCGCCCTGTCGGTTGCCCGCTCAAGCCGTGGTAGAAAAGGAAATGCTTCGTCAAGAAGCTCTCAGTGGCGATACCGATGCCCTCGGACGCTATCAGATCGCGGTCGCTCGCCATCGATCGACGTTACAACAGTGTCGCCAGCAAAACTGGCCGCGACGACAAGCCATTTGGCTGCGATTGTATCCCTGCGATGCGAAATCGGGACGACTCGAGCAAGTGCTCGATCGAATTGTCAATCACGGCTACAACGAGGTTTATCTCGAAACCTTCTACGACGGCCAAGTCTTGCTTCCCGCCAACGACAACCCAACGCCTTGGCCCTCTGTCGCTCGATCGTCGGAATTCGAGGAAGTCGATTTACTCGCTCAGGCCATCGAAAAAGGTCGAGAACGAGGTTTAAAGGTATATGCGTGGCTATTTACGATGAATTTTGGCTACGCTTACGGACAACGAAGCGATCGAGCTTCAGCCTTAGCCCGTAACGGCGAAAACCTCACCACCCTCAACCACCTTCGCGCCGACGCCTCGAACAACGACAGTCTTCTCCACAGCTACGCCTCGCAAGCCTTTATCGATCCCTACAGTCCGCAAGCGCGACGAGATTACCAATGGCTCGTTTATTCTGTGTTGCAACGCCAACCCGACGGCGTTCTGTTCGATTACGTGCGCTATCCACGATTGCCCGGTGCGGAGTCCGTGGCCACGAAAGTGAGCGATCTCTGGATTTACGGGGAAGCTTCTCGTACAGCACTGCTACAGCGGGCCCGCAACGACAGAGGGCGAGCGCTCCTCGAACGCTATCTCGATCGAGGCTATTTGACCGAAGAAGACGTTCGATCGATCTCCACTCGTTATCCTCAAGACGGCGAACCCCTGTGGCAAGCTACTCGAACGCCAAACGGCTCTCTTCAAACTCGCCTTTGGCATTTGAGTGTCGCCCACGCCGTGCAAGGCATTCTCGACTTTCTCGATTTGGCCGTCCAACAAGTCGATCGTCAAAACATTCCGGCTGGGGCAGTGTTCTTCCCGAACGGCAACCAACCTGTCGGTGACGGCTTCGACTCTCGTTTACAGCCCTGGGATCGCTTTCCTGCTTCGATGGAATGGCACCCCATGCTCTACGGCGTTTGCGGCAATGCCAGTTGTATTCTGACGCAGCTAGAGCGCGTTCTTGCCTTGGCTCCCGAAGAAACTGAAATGGTGCCAGCTCTAGCTGGGGTTTGGGGCGAACCGATCTCGAACCGTCCTTCCCTAGAAGCTCAAATGTACGCACTCCGACAAGCAGCACCGCAAATCGATGCCGTCAGTCACTTTGCATACTCTTGGCAGTTTCCGGAGTCCGATCGAAACCGGAAAATGTGCGAGTAGGGTTTGGGGAAAGAGCAGCGAGGCATCGATGGAGTCGATCGACATCTTAAGCAGAGCTTAACGTCAACTCGTCGTTTTTTTGAGATCGTAAAAGTATCTTCGGCATCTGCTCGATACAGTCGCCCCCCAAACATCGAACGCTAACTCACGAGGCACGGAAAACGTTTCTCGAGTCGTTAGTCAATCTCAATTCCCTTTATATGAGCTGGCTCACCTCTTCCCCAGACAAAGCGCCCGATCGATTTACAACGCGAACTCTGGCAGTGGCAGTTTGGAGCGAGCGAATGTGGCAGACGCTTTTAGCCATGGCGGCGATCGTACCGATCGTGATTCTCGGGGTAACGCTGGCCGTTTTTGTCTACGAAGCCATCTTATTTTTTCGCGAAATTTCTCCCTGGCAATTTCTAACCGATACGCAGTGGACTCCACAGTATGCGAGCCAGAAGTTTGGCATCGTCGTCATTGCGAGTGGAACGCTGCTCGTTACGACAATCGCGATGGCCATCGCCGTGCCGATCGGGCTTTTAGCTGCAATTTACCTCAGCGAATACGCCTCTCCTGCCGTTCGCAGCGTTGTCAAACCGACCCTTGAAGCTTTAGCCGGAATTCCCACCATTGTCTACGGCTATTTTGCTTTGTTGTTTATCACGCCAACGCTCCGATTGTGGATTCCCGACTTGAGCGGGTTTAACGCGCTCAGTGCGGGGATTGCGACCGGTATTTTAATTACACCGACCATTTCTTCAATTAGCGAAGATGCCGTTCGATCGGTTCCTTATGCCTTGCGAGAAGGGGCTTATGCCCTGGGTTTGACCAAGCGAGAAACGATCGTTCGCATTTTACTCCCCGTCGCGTTTCCCGGTATCGTCGCGGCGTTAACGTTGGCAGCATCTCGGGCGTTTAGCGAAACGACGATTGCAGCGATCGCCGCCGGACAGGTTCCCAAACTGACGTTCGATCCCCTCGAATCAGTGGAAACGATGACGGCATATATCCTACAAGTGAGCCTCGGTGACGTTCAAACGGATTCTCTACTGTTTCACGCCATTTTTACCGTGGGCTTGGTGCTGTTTTTAGTCACGCTGTCGATGAACGCCTGGGGGCATTGGTTGGTGCGCCGTCACAGTCGCCAGATGGCTGGACTGGAAATTCCAAGAGCCGAACGGAACGGATCGGTTTCATCAGCGATCGATTTGAGAGTATCGATTTCGCCAATGCGGGACGGCGACCTCGAACCGCTCGATCGAGATCGGTTTGATTTCAGGATCGATCGTCGAACGTCGATCGATCGACTGTTTACCGGAATCGGACTCTTCGCCACCCTGCTAGGGATCTTCGTATTTGTTATTTTGGCGTTCCAACTTCGCGTTGGCATTTCACATATCGACTGGCAGTTTTTGACCGGTTTTCCGTCTCGCAACGCTGAAAGCTCGGGAATTTATGCGGCGTTAGCGGGAACAGTTTGGTTGATGTTGTTGACTGCTGCGTTCGCGTTTCCCGTGGGTGTAGGAGCGGCGATTTATTTGGAAGAATATTTACCCCGAAATACGTTTAGCCGCATTTTAGAAATTAATCTTGCAAATTTAGCAGCAGTTCCGTCAATTTTGTATGGATTGCTCGGACTGGCGCTGTTCGCTCGCGCCTTGCCGGGTCTAACAGGTGGACGCAGTTTGATCTCGGCCGCGTTGGTGATGTCAGCCATCGTGTTACCGTTACTGGCCATCGCGACGCGGGCAGCCTTGCGAACTGTACCTCAAAACCAGCGTCAAGCCGCTTATGCGGTGGGAATGACGCGCTGGCAGGTTATCCGCCATATCGTTCTTCCCACAGCTTTTCCAAGGATCTTGACGGGAATGTTGCTGTCTCTCTCGCGGGTGATGGGGGAAACGGTGCCACTGATCGCGATCGGAGCGGTGGCGTATATTTCCTTCGTCCCAGGGTTGTCGCTAGAAGGGTTGAGGGGAAATTTCACCACGCTTTCTACCCAAATTTTTTATTGGGTTTCTCGTCCGCAATCTGAGTTCCAAGAAATTGCGGCGGCGGCAATTTTAGTTTTGGGAATCTTGATTTTGTCCATCGACATCATGACGTTGTTTTTGCGAGATCGCAATCAGCATCGGCGGTCGTGAAATGATTTTTTATATTGTTTTCAGGGTAGCAACTGTGTGTTTTGAAATGAACCGCATAAAATAGTAAAAGGCAGGAATCGTATTGGTTGCTTTAGAAATTTATTACGTATTTGAAAAACGTAGCTTTCATCTCAATAAGCCTTTGCAGAGGGTGCATCTCACTTTGGCGATCGCAACCCCACCCCTCCTCCCCTGGCTAAGGGGGGGTGCCGTTCGCGGTAGCGGGACGGAGTCCTTAGGCGGAGGGGTCATTCTACGAAATTGAGATGCACCCTCTGCAGATGCAATCCCGAGTTCGAGTGATTTCCACTTCAGTTACTCCCATTTCTTTCTCGTTAGGCGTTTGTTTTTCTCCCTTGCCGTTGCCCTCTTGCCGCTCATGAACACTCAACAGACTGTCAGCCACTCGCTCGATCGCTCGATCGAGCCGTTGCTACAGGTCGAAAACTTATCGGTGTTTTATCAAGGCGTTCCCGCGTTGGTGGACGTGAATTTGACCCTCAATCGCCATCAGGTGACGGGGTTGATCGGGCCGTCAGGATGTGGAAAAAGTACGTTTCTACGGTGTTTGAATCGCCTCAACGATGAAATTGACGGGGCGACGGTGACCGGTCGGTTGCAACTGGGCGATCGAGATTTGTCCGCACTCCATCCCGTAGAAGTCCGTCGGCGGGTCGGCATGGTCTTCCAACGACCGAATCCGTTTCCGAAGTCAATTTACGACAACATCGCTGTCGGACTGCACGTAAACGGCTATCGCGGCGATCTCGACGAGCGGGTCGAAACCTCTCTGCGTCAAGTGGGACTGTGGGAGGAGGTCAAACACGATCTCAAGCGGCACGCTTGGGATCTCTCGGGCGGTCAGCAACAACGTTTGTGTATCGCTCGAGCAATTGCCCTCGATCCAGAACTGATTTTGATGGACGAACCCTGTGCGTCTCTCGATCCAATTTCGTCAAACCGGATCGATGAATTGCTCTGTCAAATGAAGGAACGTTACACGATCGTTATCGTGACGCACAATCTCAAACAAGCCGCGCGGGTAACGGATTCGATCGCGTTTTTTAACGTGGAAACTCGACATTCAAAACTGTCTCGCTCGGTTCAGCCTTCAGGATGGTTTGGGCTGCGCTCCCCCATGCCTGTCCCCGAACGAGAAACGATCTATCGAGTCGGGCGCTTAGTCGAGTACGCCCCAACGTTAGAATTGTTTACGCGACCGAGCCATCGGAGTGCGCAGGAGTATCTGTCAGCTGGAACTCATCGTTATTGAGCGACAGGTCGCATTTCGATCGAGACATTTTACCATCGTTCGAGATCGTTAAATTTAGCGAAAATTTAACATTGTTTTAGGAATGCTTCTCTCAGTCATTCTAGCGAACCCATTTGGCAAAGTAACAGACGGTTCAGACCGACCTCTCTAGGGTTCGATCGGGACGAGAGGCGAGTCGATCGAACGATCTCCTTCCCATATCACCCCAAATCTAATCTTCCAAGTGAATTCACTCTAAGCCTCAACAAACTCGATCGACAATTCCACTCGATCCCCCTCAATTTCTCAGAAGTTTTTGCAGTTAGCTTAACCAAATCTTAACTTATATTTAACTTTGCCGAACGACAAAGATCGGAATATTGGTATGTGCTGAATCACCGCGTCACAGGTGCGCGATCGGCGAACTTCGCTCCGAGCATAGAAACTTCTAAATCGAGACTGACGTTACCTATCCACACGTGAATCGTATGGCTTTCAACCTCAAATTCAAACCCAAATCTCTCTCGTTACTAGCAGGAGTTCTCGCTTTAACCTTAGCCGCCTGTAGTGGCGGTGGTGGCGACACGACAGCTGGAGACACGGCTGCAACCGACGGCGGTTCTGGCGTGAGCGGCGATGTCCTCATCGACGGCTCGAGTACCGTCTTCCCCATCTCCGAAGCCATGGCGGAAGAATTCATGAACGCCAATTCTGACGTTCGCGTCACCGTCGGCGTATCTGGCTCCGGTGGCGGCTTCAAGAAATTCTGCGCGGGCGAAACGGATATTTCCAACGCTTCTCGCCCCATCAAAGAATCTGAGATCGAAATCTGCGAAGAAAACGGCATTGAATTCATCGAACTGCCTGTCGCTTACGACGGGGTTTCCGTGGTCGTTCACCCCAACAACGATTGGGTAGAGTGCCTGAAGCCTGAAGAACTCGGCAAAATGTGGGAACCTGCTGCCGAAGGTGAAATCGCCAAGTGGAACCAAATCCGCGACGAATTTCCCGACCAAGACCTAGCGTTGTACGGACCGGGAACGGACTCCGGCACCTACGACTACTTCACCGATGCGACGACGGGTGAAGAAGGCGAAAGCCGTGGCGACTACACCGCCAGCGAAGACGACAACGTGATCGTTCAAGGGGTATCGACCGACGAAGGTGGTCTGGGCTTCTTCGGATTTGCTTACTACGAAGAAAACAAAGACGCGCTGAAAGTCGTCAGCATCGAAAATTCAGAGGGTGAGTGCATCGTTCCCAGTGAAGAAAGTATTGCAGACGGTACTTACAATCCCTTGTCCCGTCCGATTTTCTTCTACGTCAACACCCAGCTCTCGACGAGAAGCCTGCAGTTAAAGCCTTTGCCGAGTACCAACTGGCACAGGAAAATATGGGTCTCGTGTCTGAAGTAGGTTATGTAGCGCTGACCGACGACATCCTGGACAAATCTCGGGAGCGTCTGGGTAACAAAGTGACCGGAACCATGTTTGAAGGGGGTTCCTCTCTGGGCGTGAGTCTGTCTGACAAGCTGTAAACCCAGTAAGTCGAGGGGCGGGGTTACCCCGTCCCGACAACACTTTGATTCCATCACGTTCTCGGTTTGGCCATGACTCGCGATATGCCTTCTAGTAACGTCGATCTCTGGCAACCTAATCGGACAGCCAGTAAACGTGTCGAAGGAATTGTAAAATTCATCTTCGGTGCGTTTGCGTTTTTATCCGTTGCCACGACGATCGGCATCGTTTTGACGTTAATTTTTGAAACGTTCGAGTTCTTTCTCGACGATTTTTTCCGCGACAAGCTGGCCGAGCAACTCGGGCGGCCGGTCGAAGGTTTTTTGGGAAGCATCCAAACGTTTCTCTATTCCTTCAAGCATTTCCTAACGGATACGAAATGGACACCGCTCTTTAGTAGCGCCCAGTTCGGCATCTTTGTCTTGATCGGTGCAACGGTGATGACTTCAGGGATTGCCATTCTCGTGGCACTTCCGCTCGGATTGTTTTCAGCCATTTGCTTGAGCGAGTATGCAACATCGCGCACGAGAAAGATTCTCAAGCCGATCCTAGAAATTCTCGCCGGGGTGCCGTCAGTCGTTTTCGGGTATTTCGCCTTACTGTTCATGACACCGCTGTTGAGGGCAATTAACATCCCCGTGCAAGGCTTTAACGCCCTGAGTGCCGGGCTTGTCCTCGGGATTTCCATCACGCCCCTGGTGGCCTCTTTGAGTGAAGATGCAATTTTTGCAGTTCCTCGGAGTTTGCGAGACGGGGCTTACGCCCTAGGTGCGACAAAACGGGAAACGATTATTTCCGTTGTCCTTCCGGCTGCACTGTCTGGGATCGTTTCGTCGTTGATTCTGGCAATTTCACGGGCGATCGGGGAAACGATGATCGTAACCCTGGCTGCCGGACAAAACCCCCGCTTAGGCTTTAATCCCTTCGTTCCTATTATGACGATGACGGCGTTTATCGTGCAGGTGAGCTTGGGAGATACTCCGGCGGGTTCGCTGGCGTATAAAACCATCTATGCCGTTGGGATGACGCTGTTTCTGATGACGCTCGTGCTAAATATCTTTAGCTTTTGGTTCGTCCGCCGATTCCGGGAGAAATACGAATAATGACGACAAGAGATCCGCAAGCCCTGGAACAGAGCGCCCAACCTCCTTCCCAGCAATTTATCGCCAATCTGGACAAGCGCTACAACATCGATCGAATCTTTGCCATTGCCGTTTGGACTTCGGTCGCGATCGCCATCGTCGTCTTGGTGGTCTTGCTGCTTGACGTTCTCATTGATGGTCTACCCCGTTTAAACTGGCAATTTCTGACGAGCTTCCCGTCTCGCAAACCCGAACAAGCGGGCTTGCTGTCGGCACTAGCCGGCAGCATCTGGATGATGGTAACGGTGGCTATCATTTCGTTTCCTTTGGGAGTCGGCGCGGGAATTTTCTTGGAAGAATTTGCTGAAGACAATTGGTTGACGCGGTTTATCGAAATCAACATCAACAACCTCGCTGGGGTTCCCTCAATTATTTACGGTTTGTTGGGGTTGATGGTTTTCGTCCGCATCATGTCGCCGATTACGGGGGGACGGAGTTTGTTAGCCGGGGCGCTAACGTTGGTTTTGTTGATTCTGCCCGTGATTATCGTGGCGACTCGGGAGGCGTTGCGAGCTGTTCCCGATAGCTTGCGTCTGGGGGGATTTGCCCTCGGCGCGACGCGCTGGCAGGTGGTTCGCGATCAAGTCTTTCCCATTGCTTTACCGGGGATTTTGACCGGGACGATTTTGGCACTGTCGCGGGCGATCGGAGAAACGGCACCGCTGATTACGATCGGGGCGTTGACGTTTATTTCGTTTCTGCCAGAAAACTTGCAAAGTCCGTTTACCGTGCTGCCCATTCAGATTTACAACTGGGTGTCTCGCCCTCAAGCGGGATTCCACGTCAACGCCGCTGCGGGCATTATCGTCCTGATGGTGGTGTTATTGGCAATGAACGCCTTTGCTATCTTCCTGCGGAATAAATTCCAACGCCGCTTTTAGAACGCTTTACGCCTGTTTTAAAGGACAGACGAATCTCGCCCTTACAGACGGGTTGTCGCACTGTTGGGTATCAATATGGTTTCTCAATCTTCAAATAACGTGACAAACGCAACTTCTGACCTCGCCCTGCAAACCAACGACCTCAAGGTTTATTACGGTTCTAACCTTGCCGTGCGAGATGTCAGCCTCGACATTCCTAAAAACCAGGTTGTCGCTTTTATCGGACCGTCGGGATGCGGGAAAAGCACGGTGCTTCGTTGCTTCAACCGCATGAACGATCTGATTCCAGGGGCGCGGGTTGAAGGAAGAATTTCGTTCCACGGACAGGATTTATACGATTCCTCGGTCGATCCGGTGCAGCTGCGTCGGCGCATTGGGATGGTGTTTCAAAAGCCCAACCCTTTCCCGAAATCGATTTTTGAAAATATCGCGTTCGGGGCGCGGATTAACGGGTATAAAGGCGACATGGACGAACTCGTCGAGCAGTCGTTGCGAAAAGCTGCGATTTGGGACGAGGTGAAGGACAAGTTGCCAGAGAGTGGCTTGGCGTTGTCTGGCGGACAACAGCAGCGGTTGTGTATCGCTCGGGCGATCGCCATCGCACCGGAAATTATTTTGATGGACGAACCCTGCTCGGCGCTCGACCCAATTTCGACCTTGCGCGTGGAAGAGTTGATTCACGAACTCAAGCAGCAGTACACGATCGTCATCGTGACCCACAATATGCAGCAAGCCTCGCGGGTGTCCGATCGAACAGCCTTCTACAACGCCGAAGCGACGGAGAAGGGGAATAAAGTCGGATATTTGGTGGAATACGACCAAACCACCACGATTTTTCACAATCCCGCCAGGACGGAAACTCAAGATTACGTGAGCGGTCGTTTCGGTTAATCGAGTCGCGGATTGGCAAGGTCGATGAACGATGCATTTGCCCCATTTCCGGGCGGGTTATTTCATCGATCGGGCGTTCCCGATGAAATTCTCGAACCTGCTCCGCTCGTTCGGGATTGGGAAATTCAAGTGTTGGTGGTCGCTCGGGAAGCTTCGGCGAGATCGATCGTTTCTGAGATTCTATCTGAAGAAGGCTTTCGGACGATCGAAGACGAGGACGGCCGGTTTGTTTCGGCACTTCTCGAAACCACGTTTTCCAATCCCCAATCTTTTCCTTTTCATTTGGTTGTTTTGGAGTCTCAGCTTTCGCGACGCAACGGTCTCGATTTGTGCCAGCGGTTGCGGCTTCAAAAGATTTTCGTACCGATCTTGATCTTAAACGATCGAGATCGTCAAGGCGATCGAATTCTCGGTTTGGAACGCGGTGCAGACGTTTGCTTGAGCCAACCGTTCGACAGCCGCGAACTCGTGGCACTTTGTCGCAGTTTGCTACGGCGTTTTTTAGGGTATTGGTCGCAGTTCTCCGTGCTTCAATTCGAGTCCGTCAAGCTCGATACGTGGGAACATCGGGTTTGGGTTCGAGATCGAGAAATCACACTGTCTCCCCAAGAGTTTCGCTTGCTCGGGTTATTAATGAGGCACCCCGGTCGAGTGTGGACACGGGAAGAACTACTCGATCGGGTTTGGAAAAGTAACGTTCACCGAAGTACGAAAACGGTAGACGTTCATATTAGCCAACTCCGCAAAAAAATTGAACCCGACCCCAAAAATCCCAAATACATCCAAACCATACCGGGACGGGGCTATCAGTTCGGATAAACGCTATAACTATTTTATTTGAAGTTAAAAAGTTCGACAGGCTCGGATAGCTGTTCTGGGTGCATCTCAATTTCGTAAAACGACCCCTCCGCCTTCGGCACCTCCCCTTAGTCAGGTGAGGATGGGTGGGGTTCCGATCTCAAAAGTGAGATGCACCCCCTGTTCTAGATTCCTGTTCGATAGGCTTTTAGCAATGGGTCGATTGCCGAGTGAGTTGCTTGGAAAAGTACCTTAAAGCATTTCAAAAATTCGGTGTCAAGTTCGATTCGATGGCACGAAAAACCGTTGTAATTTCTCGATAAAACAGCCATGAACGTCAATTACTGCTTGCCGAAACTTCTTGCGACGTGGTCGATTGGTTTGAGTTTACTCGTTCTGGGAACGGGATGCCAACAAACACTCGAACCTCCGTCTGACTCGTCAGCTCAAGCACAAACGCCGATGAGTTCCACGATTACAGTTGATGGGTCTAGCACGGTCTACCCCATTACGAACGAAATTGCTCAAGAATACCAACTCCTCGACACTCAAAAACCACAAATTGACGTGTCTGTCTCGGGAACGGGCGGTGGTTTTCGCAAGTTTTGCGCGGGAGAAACCGACATCAGTAACGCCTCCCGTCCTATCTCGAAATCGGAGATGGAAACCTGTAAACAAGCAGGCATTCGTTATATCGAACTTCCCATCGCCTACGACGCACTTACGGTCGTCGTCAACCCCGATAACGATTGGGCGAGCGATATCACGCTGGCCGAACTGAAGAAAATGTGGGAACCCGACGCAGAAGGACAAGTGACGACCTGGAGTCAAGTCCGCGAGGGTTGGCCGGACGAACCGATGATCCTTTACGGGCCGGGAGAAGATTCGGGAACCTTCGATTACTTCACGGAAGCGATCGTTGGCGAGTCTGGAGACAGTCGTAAGGACTACACGGCGAGTGAAGACGATACACTGACCGTTCGTGGGGTCAGTCGCGACCTCAACGGATTGGGCTACTTCGGCTATGCGTACTATGAAGAAAACCTGACTCAGTTGAAAGCTATCGAAATTGAAGGTGTAGCCCCTTCGCGAGAAAACGTTGTTAACAGTGAGTATCAGCCGTTTTCGCGTCCGCTGTTTATTTACGTAAACGCTGATGCGCTCGACGCCAAGCCCGAACTTGAAAGTTTTGTCGATTACTATCTCACACACGGTCGGCAGTTTGTCAAAGTTGCGGGCTACGTTGCGCTTTCCGACGAAATTTACAATCTCGCTTACGAGCATTTTGTCGATCGTCGCGTGGGAACAGTATTTGAAGGAGAAGCACAATTCGGTCTCACGATCGAAGAACTCCTGCAAAAAGAAGCTGAATTTTAAAGGCATTCTTCCATTGAAGAGGTAAAGAACGACCCGTGAGGAGCGAAAACTGTTTTCGCTCCTCACTTTCTCATCTCTCCATCTCTCCATCGCCTCACCTCCCCCCATCGCGGGCCGAGCTACACTAGAAATGCACTTCACATCACCCCTAGGCACGAACCACCCAACATGAAACGTCAACGGACACTCGCTTGGTTGAAGACACGATTGGGACGCACATCTCTACCCCAAGAACGCCCCCGTCAAAGCTTGCGAACGATTGCTACGACGTGGGCGCTCGTTCAAGTGTTGATGCTCGGAAGCCCAGCCCTCGCGCAACGAGAAGAGGAAGGGATGTCTTACAGCGAGTTCCTGGAAAATGTCGAACAGGGAAAAGTTGAAAAAGTCGATCTCGACCCCGCTCGTAACATTGCCCGCGTTACCCTCGAGAACCAAGACGAAAACACGCCCCCTCAAGAAGTTCGACTGTTTGAGGAAAATCCAGAGCTGATCGAACTGCTGCGAACCCACAACGTCGAAATTGAAAGTAATCCGACCCCGGACAATAGTTTTGCCGTTGGAATTTTAGGGCAACTGCTGCTCGTCCTGATTTTAGTGGGTGGGTTAATGGCCATCGTTCGCCGCTCGACTCAGTCGGGAAATAACGCTTTGAACTTTGGTAAATCCCGCGCGCGATTCCACATGGAAGCGAAAACGGGCATTGCGTTCGAGGACGTGGCGGGAATTGAGGAAGCGAAGGAAGAACTGCAAGAAGTGGTGACGTTCCTGAAGCAACCGGAACGTTTTACGGCTATTGGGGCAAAGATTCCCCGTGGCGTGTTACTCATCGGACCGCCGGGGACGGGGAAAACGTTACTCGCGAAAGCGATCTCGGGGGAAGCGGGAGTTCCGTTTTTCAGCATTTCCGGTTCGGAGTTCGTGGAAATGTTCGTGGGGGTTGGCGCGTCGCGGGTGCGTGATTTGTTCCGAAAAGCGAAGGAAAACGCCCCTTGTCTGGTATTTATCGACGAAATCGATGCGGTCGGCCGTCAGCGGGGAACGGGAATTGGTGGTGGGAACGACGAACGCGAACAAACTCTCAACCAATTGCTGACGGAAATGGACGGGTTTGAAGGCAACAGTGGCGTGATTGCCATTGCCGCAACCAACCGCCCAGACGTTCTGGATACGGCACTGTTGCGACCGGGACGCTTCGATCGACAGGTAACGGTTAGTTTACCGACGTATAACGGGCGCTTGGGTATTTTGCAGGTTCACGCCCGCAATAAGAAACTCGCACCGGAGGTGTCTCTCGAACGCATTGCTCGTCGCACGCCTGGGTTTTCGGGTGCTGATTTGGCAAACCTCCTCAACGAAGCGGCGATTTTAACGGCCCGTCGGCGCAAGTCGGCGATCGAGGATTGGGAAATTGAAGATGCGATCGATCGAATTTCAATCGGCTTGAAATTAATGCCACTGCTTGATAGTAAGAAAAAGCGTATCATCGCCTATCACGAGATCGGCCACGCCTTGTTGATGACGTTGCTGAAAAATTCCGATCCGTTGAATAAGGTGACGATCGTGCCGCGTTCGGGAGGAGTGGGTGGCTTTGCCCAACAGATTTTTGACGAGGATATGGTCGATAGCGGGATGTACAGTCGCAGTTGGCTGATCGATCGAATGATTATCACGCTCGGCGGCCGCGCGGCGGAAACGGTGGTGTTTGGCGATGCAGAGGTGACGATTGGGGCGAGTAACGATTTGAAAGTCGTAGCGACGTTGGCTCGGGAGATGGTGACGTTGTACGGGATGTCCGATCTCGGCCCGGTTGCGTTGGAAAGCCGCAATAACGAAGTTTTCCTCGGCCGCGATCTGATGCCGAGTTCGGAATATTCTGAGGAAATGGCAACGCAGGTCGATCGACAGGTTCGATCGATCGCCCAACGCTGCTATGAAGAAGCGTGTCGGATTTTGCAAGAAAACCGCCCGTTAATGGATCGCTTGGTGGATTTGTTGCTGGATAAAGAGGAAATCGACGGCGAAGAGTTTCGTCGTATTGTCGCTCAAGAAACGGAATTACCCGAGCGTCAACTCGTTGCAACTCCGAATTAGTTCAGTTCGCACGCCGAACTCGAGCGTCAACCCCTCTCCCGTCGGGAGAGGGGTCTGTTTTAGGGGTCTCTCACCGTGAGTCTCGGACGAAAGGGAACGCCAGCCAGAGAAACGCAGGAGACGGAAGTGCTTGAGGATCGCTGGCTGATACGAAATCCACTTCTCAAATCAGCGAATAAAATTGCCCCCGTAGAGTCCTTGCGTGCAAGGACTCTACGGGGTTTCGATCGCAAAAGTGAGATGCACCCGTCGAACTTCCGTAAAAGTACGGTTGAAAAATTACAGCCGATCGGGTAATGCATTTAAAAAACAGTAAGTCAACGGATCTAACGCCTACAAATTTTAACGAAATTGCTCTCAAACAGTGTTGAGAATTTTGACATCCGTATTTCTAACTATACGTTTTATTTGTATCCGTGATTTCTAGGTTTTTTTTAAATATCGATAAAGCGTCCATAAAAATAGCTTAAAGACTGTCTTGATTCGGTTGACACATAAATATCAAAGAATTTAGTGTGAATTTAGGGTTTTCAATTTAACTAAATAAGCTCGATCGAATCGCTCGGTATAGACCAGAAACTCGATCCAGGCTTCAGAATATAGCAACACTCGATCGATCTCAAGATGCCATACACACTGCAACGTCGTTTGAAGATTTCTATAACGAACGACCTCGAGTGTGTTGGGCTTCCGTTTTCTCCTGTTCGTTTCGATCGTCGGTTTACAAAAGGATTTGATTTATCATGTCTAATTTCGCGTATAAAGTTGTATCGACGTGTGCTGTTCTCTCACTCTCGATCGTGGGTTCGATCGGTTTGAGTTCTCCCGCCCGCGCCTACACGGTCTTTTTCGGCGAAGATTTAAACAACAGTTCCTATCGACCGCTCGCCGAGTACGACAAGGCCACCCAAGCAGAAGCCGATTTTCTCTCCCATCTTTCTGGTGTTGGGACTGCGACTTTTGAAACCTTTGCCACCCAAACCTACAGTCCGCTGAGTTTAGATTTTGGAGAGGCGGGAACGGCAACGCTCAACGGACATGGTGTCATCAAATCCATTCCCGAGGGTTCCACCAACGGCTACGGACGCTACGCTATTTCCCAAAACAACTATTGGGAAGCCAACGCCGCTGGTAATAACTTCTTGGTGGAATTTAGCGAGGCTGTAGCAGCCTTTGGATTCTACGGTGTCGATTTGGGCGATTTTGGTGGTGAACTGACTCTCAATCTGAATCTCGCCAACGGTACACAAACCGCCGTCAAAGTCCCAAACACGGTTGGACGTTATGGTAGTACAGATGGTTCGGTGTTGTACTTCGGTTTGATTGCCGACAGCGTAGAGGAAGTATTTACCAGCTTGTCGTTCGATATGACGGCACCGGAAAGCGGTATCATGGCTGACATTTTCGCTTTCGACAACATGACGGTCGGTAGTCTCTCCCAAGTCAAACACGCGGACGGAAGCCAGTCCCAAGACGTTCCCGAACCCGCCTCGGTACTGGCGTTATTCGCGGTTGGAACCCTGGCCACTCGCATTCGCAAGCGGATCGCTTAAACCCCTCGATCGTGGGGAATCGTAAAGTCGATTTCCGGACCGATGGGAACGACTCCTGTGGGATTGATGGTTGTGTGGCTTTGATAGTAGTGTTTTTTAATGTGTGAGAAATTGACAGTCTCTGCAACACCAGGGGTTTGATACAGATCGCGCACGTATGCCCATAAATTGGGGTAGTCTACAATTCGGCGAACGTTGCATTTGAAATGTCCCACGTAAACTGGATCGAAGCGAACCAACGTGGTGAAGAGTCGCCAGTCTGCTTCCGTGACGAGATCGCCCGTGAGGTAACGTTGCGTTGACAGGCGTTGTTCGAGCCAATCGAGCGTGTCAAACAGGGGTTTGATTGCCTCTTCATAGGCTTCTTGGGTGGTGGAAAATCCACATTTATAGACCCCGTTGTTAACGGTATCGTAGATTCGATCGTTCAGAGTCTGAATTTCGTCTCTCAAGGATTCTGGATAGTAGTCTCCAGGTTTTGCGTTCGTGCGATCGAACGCACTGTTGAACATACGAATAATTTCCGAAGATTCGTTGTTCACAATCGTTTGAGTTTGTTTGTCCCAAAGAATTGGCACAGTAACCCGGCCGGTATAGTTCGGATCGGCTTGGGTGTAGATTTCATACAAATACTTGGCGTTGAAAATCGGATCTTCAACAACCCCTTCACCTGGCTCGAACGTCCAACCTCGATCGCCCATAAACCAATGTACGACAGAGACCGAGATGATTTTTTCTAACCCTTTAAGTTCCCGGAAAATGAGTGTGCGGTGCGCCCAAGGACAGGCATAGGATACATAGAGATGGTAACGCCCGGGTTCTGCTTGGAAACCTCCGTTTCCTGTCGGGCCGGGGCTACCATCCGGTGTGACCCAGTTGCGGAACTGAGAGGCTTTGCGAACAAATCGCCCACCGGTGCTGGCGGTGTCGTACCACCGATCGTGCCAAACGCCATCAATCAAAAGTCCCATACGTTTTCTGTGAGCTACAGCCTGAATTTGGATTGAATCGAGATCGATTATTGGGGAACGATGCGGACTGCCGCCATTTGATACGGCTGGGAGAACGGGAGAACAATCGGATTGAGTCTAAGACGTATTTTAGCTTGCCTCGGCGGGAAGCCCCGCACCCTAAACATCGATCCCGTCCTGCTTTCTCTCTCGATCGCTACGGCGTATCGAGATGTCCGGTTTTGACGTAAATTAAGCACCCTTCACGGCTAAACGGGGTATGCACGCTCCCCGACGGATTCCGTAACCAAGTCCCCTGGGGATAAACGCCCTGTTCGTCCTCCAGAACACCGTCTAGGACAAAAATTTCTTCGCCGCCCCAATGCTGATGGCGCTGGAAGGTCGTACCTGCTGCCCATTTCACCAGTGCGACTTGCTCGGTTCCATAGGTATGTAACGGCATGACTTGCAGTCCGGGAACTAAGCCGGGACTCCAATCTGCTTGGGTCGTGTCGATGACGACCCGTTGTCGATCTTGTGGATGCATCTGCCAGAGTTTGACCAGGATGGTACAGCCATCTTCGCTGTAGGGCGTGTGACTGGAACCGACCGGATTGCGAATGTAAGTTCCGGGTTTGTAGTCTCCACGTTCGTCTGAAAAGATGCCCTCTAAGACCAAAAACTCTTCTCCCCCGCCATGGGTATGAGTTGAAAAGTGGCTCTCTGGAGCATAGCGCACAATGGATGTGGCGCGAGCGACTTCCTCTCCGTCCCGTTCTAGCATCCGTCGTTGTACCCCTATCATGGGTGAATCTGTCCAAGGCAGGTCTTCACTCCAGACAACCGCACGTTCTTTCAAATCAGCGTTCAGTTTCATCATTTACCTCCATGATTCTGGTACTCGATAGAAGGCTCGGAGCGAGATCGGTTCAATAATGCTTGGGGGAAAGATAGCTCTTTGGGACTGAAGAGCAAGACCCAAGAGCTATCTGGTCTGATGCTTCATCAACCACGCTCGATGCTGTTCGAGCGTGTGGGTTTCAGTTGTACTGATTGCGACCGGCCATCACGCCACCGTCTACATCCCAAATTGCCCCTGTGACCCAACTCGCTTTGTCAGAGAGCAAAAAGGCGATCGATTCTGCTACATCGATCGGTGTTCCTACGCGACCGATGGGATGAAAATTGTTGAAGCCTTGCAAGGCACTATGAACTTGGTCTTTGGCGATAAAGCCTTCGTAGATTGGCGTTTCGACGACGGCAGGTGACACAGCATTAACGCGAATGTTTTTGTCAGCCAGCTCCATAGCCAAATGTTGTGTCAGAGAGTGCAATCCTGCTTTTGCCATGGAGTAAGACGATGATGGGGTTGCTTGAACGGCTTGTTTTGCCCACATTGAGCCGACGTTCACGATGGCACCTTTTTGTCCGCGATCGACGATCGTTTTAACAATTGCCTGGGTAATGAAGAACGTTGCTTTGTTGAGATCTAAATAGAGGTCGTAGTCTGACTCGGTGTGTTCCAAAAATGGCTTCGGCAAGAAAACTCCGGCTGCATTAACCAACAGGGTGGCATCTGCATGGTCGCGATCGAGCCGTTCGATTAAGGCTTCACGCTCTTCTGGCTTGGTAATGTCGGCACGTTCTCCAAATATATCTCCGAACTGGCTGAGTTCGGAGACGGCCGCTTGGAGTTTTTCCGGGCGATTGCCAATCAGTACCGCAGATCCACCCCGTTCGAGTACGAGCTGAGCGACTGCTTTGCCAATACCGCTGGTTCCACCGACGACGATTAATTTTTGACCGGTAAATTCTTGAGACACGATCGAACTCCTTTCAGTTAAAGTGAGGTTTGATTGACTATCTACTAGTAGGTAGATGATGAAGTAAAAAAATTACGCTTTGGGGAATTTGGCCAAAAGCAGCGGGTAGACGACTTGCTCGAACGCAATGCGGCTGTCTTCGGCTGAGCGAGCCAGCAACTGCGCCCCTTGCAACATCGCAATGAGTCCCTTTGCTTCTTGCTCGACGGATGGCTGACATTGCCAGTTTTGCGCTTCACAGCCTTTCTGGAGCAATGCTGTTAGCCAAGCCTCGGTTTGCTGGAAAAACGCTCGAACTTCATCTCGGACAGACTGAGGTAAAACCGCAAAGTCAGCCGCTAACATGGCGCACAGACAGATTTGGTTTTGGTGTAGGCCATCTCGGTAGAGATCGGCAAACTGTATCAGCTGCTGCTCGCAACTCGTGGGAGACTGAGCAATGCGATCGCACCGGCGAGCCATCGTTTCTCGGTACTGCTGAACCAGCGTTCTGACCAATTCGTCCTTTGAGGGGAAGTGGTAATGAATACTGGCTTTGCGAATACCGACTCGATCGGAAATATCGGCGTAGCTAAAGGCGCTATAACCTCGATTCCGCACAATGTCTCGGGCAACGTCTAAGATGTGTTGAGCTGTGTTTCTTTCCATGGCTTTATTGTCTACCTACTAGATGGTAAATGTCAAGACCAAGTTTCATCAAAAAGGTTCGCCCGTCGATCGACCGTACAATCGACCGTAAAAAACGGTTTCGAGGATTATCCGTTGCCTTCTGCGGCCATAGCTCTCAGAACCAAAGCCGGATCGACCCATCGATCGCCATAGCGCATTCCCCAGTGAAGGTGAGGGCCGGTGGTGCGTCCACTCATACCGACGCGGCCGATTCGCGCAGCTGAGGGAATTTGCTGGCCTTCTGAAATTTGAAGTCCGCCTCGTCGATCGAGTAAGGTCAATTGACCGTTGACGCGCTGCACCTGTCCTCCCATGTGACAGTAAATATGTTCCCAGTCGCCGGATTGAACGACGAGACCGACACCACATCGATCGTCATCAATGACTTCTACGACAACTCCCGCCCACCAGCTTCGTATGTAACTTCCCTCTGGCGCGGCAATATCTAAACCCGAGTGAAATTCGTATCCGCCGTCCCAAAGTCGGTATCCGAACGGTGAGGTATAGGCTTGAAAGTTCTCGACCGGAAAGGAGGCACCTCGCCAGGAGGTGGCAGACAAATTCGTAGCGGTAGCGTTCTGGGGTTGTCCGTTCCACGCGAGAGTACTCAAACCACTGAGAAGTGTCAGTGCTGCGATCGAACGAGATCGCCGAAATACGCGACGGACGAAGTGGAAAATAGAAGAACGCTCGATCGAATGGCGTTGCGGAAACATTTTTGTAGATTTTGAAACGTGTGAGGGCTTGCGAAGAGAGAATCTGACCCGATGTTGTATCCGTTCTCAACAGCTTTGTCAAGTCGGGATGAAATCGTTCCGTTCTGACTTTAGGGATATCGGACGTCTGTAGCGAACGTTTGATAGTAATTTGCAAATTCCATAATGTTCGTTACGATCTGTAAAAAGTTTGTTAAGATTCTCAATTTTCTTCTTCTACCCATGTTTGCCGATCTATTTCCCTTCCGATTTTCCATCGAAACCACAACCCTTGCAGGAACAGCATTATGGTCGCTCGCTCTGTATCTCGGCTTTTTTCCCGTCGGGGAATGGATTGCCGATCGATTGATGCGGTGGTTTAATTTTGCCGAACGCTCGCTGTATCTTTCTCAAGCCGAGTTCGATCGAACTCGGCGCGGACGCGAAGCCCAAAATGCTTTCTATGCTTCGATTCTGAGTATTATTCCTTTTCTCGTTCTCGGGGGATTGTTCGAGTACGGTGTCGAGTGGGGATTGGGACGCAGTTGGGCGGTAAGTGTGGGAACGATCGCCTGTATCAGCGGCGGTGTGTACGAACTCGGACGGCGTGACGGACAAGCCTCAAAAGACGATTGAGACTCAATTTAGCGTGCAAATTTATCATTCAAATTTGCACGATCGAGTGAAGTTTAGCCAATGATAATTCGTTTGAGATTCAGTCTCTTTGGGTCTGTTGGACTTAGGGTGACAAGCAGAGCCAAACTGAGTACCCTGAAGTGGGTGCGTTCGCGGGAATTTCATGGACTGGACTTCCAACGAATTTAGTGGCCCGCAAACACACCCTACGCAACTGATGTTTTTGTCAAACTGAGATATCCCCGATCTTACCTTCTTCCACATTTATCCTAAAAGGATCTCGATTGCTCTTACCCGAGCTTCAAGATATGAGGTAAAAATACCGTTACATATTTTGTTTGAGATTTGAACTAATATTCTTAGCTCTTCAATTGAATTGAAATTTTTTGTACGAGCATTAATATTCTTATTCTCAATAATTTTACCACTTTCTCAAATGAGGGATCGACAACTTTTAAGTTCTTCGTCTACCAGCCTCTATCTTGGCATAAAATCCGCCACGGATGGCATCCATAACCACCTCAAAGATTGAAGATAATATGCCAATTTATGTCATCTTTTTTGAATTCAATCCATGTCATGAAAGGGAGCTGTTGGAGTTAGGGTAATAATCCGATTTTATGAAATCCCAAAACCATTGGCGTAGGGAAGAACGTCCGTTTGCCCCTACAAAGATCTTGGTATCATAGATAATCAAAATTACACCAAAATCTCAACAGATACCTATAAAATTATCTACTTATTTTTCGACTTTTAGTATTGGAATAAATTAAACTCCAAAAAACGAGCTAATTTTATGGTTGTTTATTCCATTTTACAACACTTATTTTAACGATTGAAAATATTATAAACGATGGATATATAAACCACAATATAAAAGGGATTTTATCCTTGAGGGTTGACTTTTTTGGGATTGAAACAAATTTCAGAGTGTCAAAGAATCATAAAGATTGTATCGAATTTTAAATTAAAATACAAAATCGCAATATGAATTGATACGATAGGAGCCTGCAAACGACACAATAGTTAATTCTTATGACAAACCCTAAGCAATACATTCTTTCCCTCGATCTCGGCACGACTGGAAATCGTGCAATTTTATTCAACCGAGACGGACAGATTGCAGGACAAGCCTATAAAGAACTCACCCAGTATTACCCACAGCCCGGATGGTTGGAACACGACGCGCTTGAAATTTGGCAAGACATCCTCAGTTGCATTGAAAAGGCACTGCAAACCACAGGTACCTCCGCTTCGGAGATTGCCGCGATCGGATTGACCGTGCAGCGAGAAACCTGTTTGCTGTGGGATAAAACCACAGGCAAACCCCTTCACAAAGCGATCGTTTGGCAGGATCGCCGAACTGCCCCCCTGTGTCGCCAATTGCGTCGAGCGGGAAAAGACCAATTGATACTCGATCGAACTGGACTCGTCCTAGACGCTTACTTCTCCGCCACTAAACTCGTTTGGTTGCTCGATTGGGTCAAACAAAATCGCCCCCAAACCAACCTCAATAACGTCATCGCTGGAACCGTCGATACCTGGCTGTTGTGGAACCTGACGGGGGGCAAGGTTCACGCCACCGACAGCAGCAATGCCAGTCGCACGATGTTAATGAATCTCGAACACGGCGACTGGGACTCCGATTTACTCGAGCTGTTCGATATTCCGTCCCACCTGATGCCCGAAATTCGTCCGAGTATGGGCAGTTTCGGAACCACGGACTCAGAGATGTTCGGGGCAGAAATTCCCATTACCGCAATTTTCGGCGACCAACAAGCCTCTCTCTTCGCTCACGGATGCGATCGACCCGGTTTGCTCAAATGTACTTACGGGACTGGGTGCTTTCTCATCGTACAAGCCGGCCGCGATATTCCTCGATCGAGCGATCGACTCCTCTCTACTGTCGCTTGGACGACTGCCGAACGTGCCAACTATGCCCTCGAAGGGGCGATGTTCACGACAGGGGCTTGTATTCAATGGTTGCGCGACGGTTTACAGCTGATTTCCTCTGCTGCTGAAACCGAACCCCTCGCCCGACAAGTCAAAGACAGCAACGGCGTTTACTTCGTTCCAGCGTTGAGTGGCTTGGGCGCACCCCATTGGGACATGAGCGCACGCGCGTCGTTTCAGGGGATTACAGGCGGCGTGAAACGGGAACACATCGTGCGAGCGGTTTTGGAATCGATCGCCTATCAAGTCAAAGAAGTCGTCGAAGCCATGAACCGAGATAGCGATATGGCTGTCGCCCGTTTGAAAGTCGATGGCGGCGCGTCGAAGAATGACTTTTTAATGCAATTCCAAGCCGACGTGTTGGGCGTTCCCGTGGAACGCCCTACGATTCTCGACGCAACAGCTCAAGGTGCAGCGTTCGGTGCTGGGTTGGCGAGCGGTTTTTATCCAGATTACCGAGAACTGATTGCCAAACGGCAGATCGATCGTGTCTTTAAACCCGGTGACGGCGCATCGCAGGCTTTAGAACACTATCGCGTTTGGCAAAAAGCCGTCGAACGGGCGAAAGGTTGGGTGGATTAATTCCCCGTTTCTGAGCTGTAGAGGCCTCGTCTAAAACGTCTCTACAGCCCCCCAATTAGACTGACTCCTCAGACTCGCCACTGCAAACCCCGATCGAGCAACGTATTGGTGATCGCACGCCGAACACCGAGGTGCTGTAATTTCTCCCAATCGACGAGATCGTCAACCGTCCACGCCACGACATCCGTTTTTCTAACTTTCGCGTCACGCACGAGTCCCGGCTCGTCGAGCAGTACGCGATATAAACTCGCCACGATCGAACCGTCGCGAACGGCTTTCGGTAAATTGTCTTGAAACGCTTCAGCAGTGGCGACGAGATAGCCGAGATGCACCTCCGTCGATTGTTCTCGAAATCGCTGCAACAAGTGAGTATCGAAAGAACAGACGTAACATCGATCGAGCCATCCTCGCTCTCCTAACAATCGCAACGTCGTACTAATGCGATCGTCCGTCCACGTCGGATGGGGTTTGACATCTAAATAAAGGGATTTCGGTAACTGCCAGACCGCATCTAAGGTTTCCGCTAACGTAGGAATACCTTCCCCCGCAAAGGCTTCGTCAAACCACCCTCCCGCATCGAGAGTTCGCAACTGCTGCCAGGGCGTTTGACTGACCAAACCGCGCATTCGAGTCGTTCGCTTGAGGGTTTCGTCGTGAATCACCACGGGTACACCGTCACCACTCAAGCGCAGGTCTAACTCGATCGAATCGGCTCCCGCCTCGATCGCGAGATCGAAAGCTGCTAGGGTATTTTCTGGCGCGATCGCCGAAAATCCTCGGTGGGCGATAATTTCACAGGGTTCAACAGCCTCAATCTCGTCTTTCACGCCTCACCTTCTCTCCCTGGAAATGTTACGATACACGAGCGATACAAATCTTTACAGTTTTACAGGATTCAATAGGAGATAAGCACAAAAAAAAACTCAAGTCAGTAGTAGAGAACACAAATTATTAAAATTTTACAAATGAGTCGTTTTATCTTCACATCGCTTCTCACCAGTTCGATTGTATTGTCGGGGTTACTCGCCCCTCAAATTCCCTCGATCGCCGCTGACCTTTCCACCCCAACCTCTCAACTCGCACGGCGTGACGGTGAAGTTACCCTCACCCGCAACGAAGACAGCACGTACACCGCCCAACTCGTCATCGACGCTTCTCCCGAAGAAGTTTGGAGTGTCATCGCCGATTACGGTAATTTCAGCGAATTTCTGCCCAATATTGTTTCCAGTGCTGTCGTTGAAATCGAAGGAAACCGCCGTGTCGTCGAACAAATTAGCGAACGGCGCGTGTTGTTTCTCAACGTTCGATCGCGAATTCGGACTGAAAACATCGAAACCCAAAACCAGCGGATTGATTTTCGACTCGTCGAGGGCGATCTCGATCGACTCGAAGGAGCTTGGATACTCGAACCTCTTGCTGATTCTAACCACTTGCTTTTGACGCAAACCATTGAAGTCGAACCGTCCGAGGGAACGCCTGAAGGGTTCTTCTACGATATTTTCGAGCGCTCGATTGTAGACACCCTCGAAGCCATTCGCGATGAAGTATTGCGTCGGCGTAGTGGGTAACCGAGCGAATCGTTTTCTGCATTCGCATCGAAACGCTCGAGTGAGTTTGCCTTCAGAGGATCGATCGAAATGGGCGATCCTCTAACCGATCGAAATTTGCATCAACTCGATACGCTTTACACCCTAAACTCAAGAAAACCCAAATCTCTACAGATTTTTTTAAGACAGTCAATTATTTATCCATAAAGTGGGGATGCTATTATTCGTATCCCGACTCGATCGAATTGCTTCAAAGTTTAACGCGATCGACCGGTCGCAACGAACGACTCGTATAATACGGGCAGCGATGGTTCGCCTCGTTCGCCTCGATTGCCTGCTGACTCCATCGGGGAGCGCAACATCATCCACATCGAAACATTGACGATTGTCGATCGAAGTTTTAGCGATATGAATAAAGTGATCTATTCCACCGACAACGCCCAAGTCCGCATCGAAGACGATCGCACGGGCATGAACTTGGAAACCCTAAAACGCGCTTTTGCCGATCACCTGTTTTACCTACAGGGTAAAGACGAATCGATCGCAACCCTCAAAGACTACTACTTCGCCCTCGCGTATACGGTTCGAGATCGCCTCCTCCACCGCTTCATCAAAACCACCCGCACCTACCGCGAACAAAACGTCAAAGTCGTCTGCTACCTGTCCGCCGAATTCCTCATGGGACGGCATTTAGGCAACAACCTCGTCAACCTGGGCGTTCTCGAAAAAGTGCGTCAAGTCGTCGAAGAATCCGGACTCAACCTCGACGAACTCATCGAACAAGAAGAAGATCCCGGACTCGGAAACGGCGGTTTAGGCCGTCTCGCGGCCTGCTTCCTCGACTCCCTCGCCACCCTGGAAATTCCCGCTATCGGCTACGGTATCCGCTACGAATTCGGCATTTTCCACCAAATGATCAAAGACGGATGGCAGGTCGAAATCCCCGACAACTGGCTGCGGTTCGGCAACCCCTGGGAAATCGCCCGTCCTGAAGACACCGTCGAAGTCAAACTCGGCGGCAAAACCGAGGTTTACCACGACACCAAAGGACACTATCGCGTGGGCTGGATTCCCGATCGAACCGTGATCGCCATTCCCCACGATACCCCCGTTCCCGGCTACGACACCAATACGGTCAACCCCCTGCGCCTGTGGAAAGCCGAAGCCAGTGAAGCGTTCAACTTCGACGCCTTCAACGCCGGAAACTACGACCGCGCCGTCGCCGAAAAGATGAACTCCGAGACCATCTCCAAAGTTCTCTACCCCAACGACAACACCCCCCAAGGCCGGGAACTGCGGTTGGCGCAACAATACTTTTTCGTATCCGCCTCTCTCCAAGACCTCATCCGCATTCACCTGCGGACGAATACCAGCCTCGACAACTTCCACGAGCGCTTCGCCATCCAACTCAACGATACCCACCCCGCTGTCGCCGTTGCCGAACTGATGCGCTTACTGGTGGACGACCACGGTTTTGACTGGGATCGTGCCTGGAGTATCACCCAACAAACCTTAGCCTACACGAACCACACCCTAATGCCCGAAGCCCTAGAACGCTGGCCAGTGAGCCTGTTCGGGCATCTCCTCCCGCGCCATTTAGAGATCGTCTACGAAATCAACTATCGCTTCCTCGAAGACGTGCGCACCTGGTTCCCCGGCGACGACGAACGCCTCGAACGCCTGTCCATTATCGAAGAATCGCCCGAAAAACAGGTTCGCATGGCCCATTTAGCCTGTGTGGGTTCCCACGCGATTAACGGCGTTGCCGCATTGCACACGGAACTGCTCAAAAGCGACACCTTGCGCGACTTTGCCACCCTCTGGCCCGAGAAGTTTTACAACAAAACCAACGGTGTAACCCCTCGTCGTTGGATGTTGCTGAGTAACCCGGAACTCTCCGCGTTAATTACAGAAAAAATCGGCGACGGTTGGCTGAAAAATCTCGACGAACTGCGCAGTTTAGAAGCGTTTATCGAAGATGCCGAGTTTCGCCAACGCTGGCATACGATCAAGCGCATCAACAAGGAACACTTGGCCGCTTACATCAAAGCGAAGCGGGGAATTGAGGTCAATCCCGATTCTCTATTCGACATCCAGGTGAAACGCATTCACGAATACAAGCGCCAGCATCTAGCAGTTCTCCACATCATTACCCTTTACAACCGCATCAAGCGCAATCCCAATATCGACATCGTACCGCGCACGTTTATCTTTGGCGGCAAAGCCGCACCGGGATATTTCATGGCGAAGTTGGTGATTAAGTTGATTAACGCCGTGGCGGAAGTGGTCAACAAAGATCCCGACGTGCGCGGACGGTTGAAAGTGGTATTTTTGCCGAATTTTAACGTGTCGCTGGGTCAGCGCATTTATCCGGCGGCTGATTTGTCCGAACAAGTTTCGACCGCTGGGAAGGAAGCGTCGGGAACGGGCAATATGAAATTTGCCATGAACGGATCGCTGACGATCGGGACTCTAGACGGGGCAAATATCGAAATTCGCGAGGAAGCCGGGGCTGAAAACTTCTTCTTATTCGGTTTGACCGCCGAGCAAGTTTACGAGATTAAGTCCAACGGTTACGATCCGAAGACCTATTACGATAGCAATATCGAATTGCGTTGGGCGATCGATCGAATTGCCAAAGGTCATTTTTCTCACGACGATGTCGATCGATTCAAACCCATCGTGGACGATTTGATGTACGGCGATCCGTATATGCTCTTTGCCGATTACGAATCCTATATCGAATGTCAGGAGCAAGTCAGCCAAGCCTATCGCGATGTCGATCGATGGACGCGAATGTCGATTCTCAACGCCGCTCGCATGGGTAAATTCTCCAGCGATCGAACGATTCGCGAGTACTGCGAGCAAATTTGGGGCGTTCGACCCGCCACCATCAACCTCGACGCATACTCCCAAGACGAGGCGGTGTTAAAAGTCGAAACGGTCAACGGCGAACCCCAAGCCTAGATCGCAACGTTGCCAACCCGGTTTTTTGGAGTTGTTGAATTTTAAAAAACCGGGTTATTCTGCTATTTTGCGTTCTTTCTATCGCTGCACTATGGCCGCTACGATCGCCCTCATCGCCCACGACGCTCGAAAAGACCAGATGATTGCTTTTGTCCGAGAGCGATCGTCGGTTCTCTCTCGTTACCGTCTCATCGCAACGGGAACGACTGGAAGCCGCGTTTGCGAGGGAACGGGACTCGACGTCGACTGTATGCTGTCCGGGCCGATGGGCGGCGACACGCAAATTGCAGCGCGAGTGGTCGAGGGCGAAGTCGTCGCCGTTATTTTTCTAATCGATCCCCTCTACGCACAACCCCACGAACCGGACATCCGCGCCTTGTTGCGGGTGTGCGACGTGCATAACGTGCCGATTGCCACGAATCTCGCTACAGCGGAAGCCGTCGTCGCACGCTTGGCGGCTCATCGGGTTGCCCATTTAATCTTCAACCCCGTAGCCGGACAGAACAATCCCGATCGAGATCTCGCTCTGATTCGCGAAAAACTCGAATCTCACATTCATCTCAACGTCGATGTCACCGAACCGGAAACCTCGGTGAGCGATCTCACGCGAGCAGCGGTCGAAGCGGGAAGCGATCTGGTCATCGCCTCCGGGGGAGATGGAACTGTTTCGGCTGTGGCGGACGAGCTGGTCAATACTGGCGTTCCTCTGGCTGTCATTCCGCGAGGAACCGCCAACGCCTTCGCCAGCGCCCTCGGGATTCCTCAGAACGTTCAGGGCGCTTGTAAAACGATTCTAACGGGAACGAGTCGCATCATCGACGTGGCGAAATGCAACGGACAGTCGATGATTTTGCTGGCGGGGATCGGCTTTGAGGCAGATGTCATCGAAACGGCCGATCGGGAAATGAAGGATCGCTGGGGGCCGCTGGCCTATCTTTGGGCTGGAATTCAGAATTTCAGTGAAAGTCAGCAGTTCGATGCAGAAATCGAAATTGAGGGTGAAATTCGACGGGTGAAATCGGGGGCGATAACGATTGCGAATCTCGCTCCCCCGACGTCGATCTTGGCACAGGGGTTCGGCGAAACGATTCCCGATGACGGTTTGTTAGAAGTCACCATCGGCGTGCCGAAAAACCGCCTTCAGTCCATCGACGCGCTGGCGAGTATGGTGGGAGCGGCGATGATGAAAACGGAAGTCCAGCGAGACGATATCATTCGCCTGCGAACTTCTCGCATTCGTGTGAATGCCGATCCCCTTCGCAAGGTCGTCGTCGATGGCGAAATTGTCGGGACGACACCCGTTGAGGTGGAATGTATCCCTCGGGGATTGACGGTCATCTCACCGATGACGAAAGGAAATATTTGGAATTGGTAAATCTGAAATTGACAGCAAGACCATGAACGATCCGGAAAAGCTGACTCGCGAGGTTACACAATGGCTGGCTGAAATCGGTGCGTTGAAACAACAGCTTCTCGACGCACAGCAGTCGATCTCCGATATTGAAGCGAGTGCGAACCACTGGCGACAGCTTTACAATACGGAAGCCGAACAGCGTCGTTGCGAATCGGAAAGCGCACAGCGACAGATCTCGCAGTTGCAACAGGAAATCGAACAGCTTCGATCGTCCCCGACGCGCTCTGAAAGTGAAGCCCGTCGCCTAGCAGAACGGGAGATGGAAGCACTAGATCTCGAAGCGTTGCGGGAGAGGTTTGTCGAGGTTGCCATGGAGTGCGATCGATGGCAGGCTCGCGTGCGAGAGCTGACGGAAGCATTGGAAGAAGAACGCAACAACCACGCCAAAACCCGCACCGATCTCACGAGCGCTCTCGGCGATACGGTATCGCTTTTGTCTCAAAAGGACACCTCTTCGGATTAGTTGGAGATTGCGGAGATGCCTCTCGTGGTGAGTTTCGATCGAAGATCGATCGATCCCACCGGGATTTCACGAAACGTTGTAATAATAATTATCAAAAATTAGACTAACGACGCATTACTTCACAGTCGTTGGTGTGAGTGTTAAGACAAACTGCAATTTTGATTAAGAGCTGTCTAAAAGTTCGATAATACAAACAGTCTAGAGAAACGAATTAGGATCGAAGCGATCGACGGTTGAGATCGACCCTCCAATTTTATCGATCGCGTTGAATTCTCTAGCGAATCAACTATCTCAAACTGATTATAGTTGAGGAGAATTGTTATGAACCAAAAAGTTCGATCGGGCTGGCGCAACATTGCCATTGTCGGCCCGTACCTCAGTGGAAAAACAACCCTTCTCGAAAGCCTTTTATTCGTGACGGGTGCCATCAGTCGTAAGGGGAGCGTCGCCGACGGAAATACCGTTGGCGACAGCACCCCAGAAGCGCGACAACGCAACATGACTGTCGAAGTATCCGCCGCCTACACCGAGTATGGCGGCGTTAACTTTACCTTTCTCGACTGTCCCGGCTCGATCGAGTTCGCCCAAGAAGCCTACAACGCTCTTATTGGGGTGGGTTCAGCGGTCGTTGTCTGCGAACCCGATGTCAGTCGCGTTCTGACCCTCGCCCCCCTATTCAAATTCCTCGACGATTGGGAAATTCCCCACCTCGTCTTTATCAATAAAATGGATCGTCCCACGTCCCGCTTTACGGACGTGTTGAACGCGCTCAAAACCGTTTCCTCTCGTCCTTTAGTTCCCCATCAATATCCCATCCGCAAAGGCGAGACCGTCACCGGATTCATCGATCTCGTTACCGAACAAGCCTTTCAATTCCATCCCGGCGCCCCCTCCGATCCCATTCCACTTCCCGAATCCCTCAAAGCGGAAGAACAAGCGGCGCGCCAAGAAATGCTCGAAGAACTGGCGAACTTTGACGACCACCTCCTCGAAGAACTTCTCGAAGACATCGAACCGCCACAAGAGGAAATCGAGCGAGATCTCAAAATGGAACTCGGTGCGGACTTAATCGTACCGGTGTTTTTAGGCGTAGCGGCTGAAGACTACAGCGTGCGCCACCTCCTCGACGCGCTGCTGCGGGAAACCCCCGAACCCAGCGAAACCGCCAAACGCCGAGGTCTCAAAGCAGCGAAAGACAAGCCGATCGCCCAAGTCCTCAAAACTTACTACACGCCGCAAGGAGGAAAACAGTCTCTCGTGCGGGTGTGGAATGGAACGCTCACCGATGGCATGAACGTAAACGGACTTCGCATCGGTGGCATTTACCGTTTGATGGGACAAGAGCAAAAGAGTACGCAAGAAGCCCACGTCGGTGAAATCGTGTCTTTGGGACGACTCGAAACGGCTCAAACTGGGGATACACTCAGCGATGACGGCGAACTCGAACTGTCCCGCGTCGATCGACTGTCTCCCGTCTTCGCACTCGCCATTGCCCCCGAACGGCGCAAGGACGAAGTGAAGATGAGCGGCGCACTGGCGAAACTCGTCGAAGAAGATCCCGGCTTGATGTGGGAACAGCACGGCGACACCCACGAAATTATTTTATGGGGACAGGGAGACATTCACCTCCAAGTTGCCCTCGATCGACTGCGTCGGAAGTATAACCTTCCGATGGGGACGCACTTGCCGAAAGTACAGTATAAAGAAACCATTCGCCAGGGTGTGGATTCGATTCACGGACGGTACAAGCACCAAAGCGGCGGACACGGTCAATTCGGCGATGTTTACCTGGCGATTCAACCCCTTCCGCGCGGTGAAGGGTTCCAATTCAGCGAAACCATCGTGGGTGGTGTCGTGCCAAAACAGTACATTCCCGGCGTTGAAACGGGAGTGCGCGAATATCTCGATAAAGGCCCGTTAGGATTTCCCGTCGTCGATGTCGCCGTGACGCTGACGAACGGCGGGTATCATTCCGTCGATAGTTCCGAACAAGCCTTCAAGCAGGCGGCGCGGTTAGCCATGCAGGCGGGGATGCCCCAGTGCAATCCGATCTTACTCGAGCCGATCGCCTCAGTTGAAATCTCCACACCCAACGATTTCACGTCGAAGGTGTTGCAACTGATCAGCACGCGGCGCGGACAGATTCTCGGCTACGAAGCGATCGCCGGATGGAAAGGTTGGGATAAAGTGTCGGCGTATTTACCGCAGGCGGAAATGCAAAATCTCATCGTCGAACTGCGATCGTTGACGATGGGTGTTGGCTTTTTCAATTGGCAGTACGATCGACTGCAACAAGTCCCCGAAAAACTCACCGAACGAGTTCTCGCACAGTTTTCGGACGAGTAAAACGCGAGTTAGAGGCGTTGTGTGTAGGTGTTGTGTGTAGCCGTTGCGTACAACGCCTCGACTCGATCGTTCGGAGGATTGGCCACAGCGGATTGCTGTGTTGGATTATTCGCGACCGTTTTTCGATCGCTTCCACCGAATAATCGATCGATCCGCCGCAATTTCTCGTCCCGTGTGAAACGAAAATCGCCGTTGGTTTCCGGTTTGGTTCCAAGCTTGCTGTAGTTCTCGATGCGGAAACTCTCCCCGATTCAATCGATCGAGCAGCGGTGGCCAAACTTCGCGCAGGCGATGGGCCTCACCAACCAGAAGCTTGTATTCGCCAATCCGAACGATCGCGAAAATGTCGGGACTCATTCGATTTTTAAATGCAATTGTTGAGTGACGATGGTTATCTCGGTTGTAACAGGAGATCGGGAGATTTGACAATGGAAATCGAGCAGTACCGGGTGCATCTCACTTTCGTAGAATGACCCCTCTGCGGCTCGACGGCTCGACGGCTCGACTGAGCGCTCGCCACCCCTCCCATCCTCCCCTGGCTAAGGGGAGGTGCCGAAGGCGGAGGGGTTTCGATCGCAAAAGTGAGATAGACCCAAATTAGACCGCTTATACCATTTTTAAAAATTCATGCCATAGATGTCTGTAGGGGCGAACGGTGTTCGCCCAAGTTCAGCCGAAGATCTCTAGCAGGATTATCGGTATTAAATCATTGAATTAAAAGTACAATAGTCCGGACGTTGTTCTGTGCAAGTACTGATCCCCTCTTCTCTCGTTGTCAGCCAACAATTGTTTGAAGTGTTGACAATAAGACTTTCAATTAATATCCTAGGAACCTGCAAGAATGAAAATTTGATTTGTGATGATTAGTGGAAAATACTTAGTGAATAAGATTGTTTTTAAATCGATCGTGGCAATTATTAGCTCATATGTTGTTGGATTAATACTTGCTTTTTCTGGTGACTGGAAACAGTTAGAAGTATCTTATAAATTTAATCAAAAAATAAAGAATTTTTATTCTTATTCTTCATAGAGCAATAGAGCGAACTGGATCTGTTCACTACTCATTATATAGAAATAGCTTGAATATCGGAATAAAAAATGAAGGTATTTGGCTGTCAACGATATTTCTTCTTCGCGCTTCTCACTCACCTTTATTAATTTCTTGGCGTGCAATAAAAAATCTGGGATTGATAATTTCGATCGGTATAAAATATCTAATCTATATCTTTACTCAGCTCTTTGGATGGATTAATTACCATTAAGCTTCCAAGGCACGTATTAGATAAAGTAAACAGTTTAAATAACCACCGCAGCTCCAAAAATTCTTTATTTTTAAGAATTGCAAACAAATCATGTACAACTTGTAGACTTACTTACAAACACACTTCTATCAATTAATTCTAGTCATTCCTTTTCTTATTAGTATACTTTTTGATTGTAAGCTAGATGACAATTTTCGTCTTTTTTGTAGATGCGGTAGAAGTAGAGATTTTCAGTGGAAAGACCCAGATCGACAAATTCCTTATCAGGTTTGTTTTATGTCATTAGGATTATGGACTATCTTGATATATAACTCTTTTGAAAGTATAAAAAAATTAGAAACAAATTCTAATTTTTGAGCTAGTTTTTTATTTCTGAAAATTCACTCTTTATTTGTTATATTTTTAGCTACTAAACAAAAAAACGATAAAAACATATTAGGGTGTCAATATATCGAACAAAACCCATAGTTTTTTTGGAGAAAGAATCACGATTGCATTTAACACTCAACATAATATTGATTATGCTAGTTTTGACTTTAGAATGGGAAGGGGTTTCGGGACTCCTCTTAATGGAGGAAATGCAAGAGGTTTTGATAGTCATTTTTGGGGTGGTACTTTTGGGTTTAGTGTTACATTGTATAATCAAGGATATTTCCCACAGCCCTGCACAAGTACTCCTCACTAAAAATAGTAGATCTCAACATACATTTAGATCGTGAATAACTTTTTTCATCTTTTTTACTATCCCAGTCCGTTTACCATGGCTCTTTTTCTACCATGCATAATAGATGGTTATGCTGTGGGCGAGTGGCATAAAAAACTGGAAAACCTTCAAGACTACAGTACAAAAAAACGGATAGTCGCGAGTCTATTAATGCTTGTTCAAAACATAATTTTTTTGCTCTCTATGGCTCTTAAATCTGTAGTAGATTTATTTAATATTCTTCATGAAAACTATTTTGACAATGCAGCTCTTGCACTATCCTACATTTATTGCGCTTTTTATATTATCTTCTTATTAATAAGTTTATATGATTCAAGTAAGAAGCCTTGAATAATGTAAAAAACAGATAAATGCCACTCGAATAATCTATTGATTGTTGAAAAAACGAAGTTTAAGCATATGACAGCAACAATGGAATCTAAGTTTTCCAAAATTGTCAAGCCGTATCTCGGAGATCTTCCCACAAACGATTATGGGTCTGTTGGACTTAGGATGATAACCAGGCGAACGGCTGTTCGCCCCTACGACAACGATATTGGTATCGTAAGCAACTCAATACCACCGAAATTCCAAGAGAACTAGGATTATTTGTTGGTAATGCTAATGGTTTCAATGGGAGAGTTGCTTCAGCAGCGGGTGTAAATTTAGATTTTGGGGTTTCCATACCTCTCCCTCTGTTTCTTTAATTTTATGTCAGCTTTGGTGAGTAATTTAAACTTGAATTATCCATTACGCTTTATTTGTCATATTTTGATCTACCAAACAAAACGATCGAAATATATCAGGGTATTAGGCAGACTGTAAGTTGCCAATTCTTTGAAGTCATCAGCGACCCAAATCATCAGCCATGAAACAAACGGAGAGAACGAAGTGACCTCCAGTCGTCCAACCGCCACTTCATCTCTCCATCCCATCACTTCAATTTCATCACTGCTGTCCGTTAGACGAAGCGTTGAGTTCTCGGCGTAGTTCTAAAGCCGCACTGACCATATTGCGGGTGGCGGCGACGGTTTCCTGCCAACCTCGCGTTTTCAAACCACAATCGGGGTTCACCCAAACTCGATCGATAGGAAGATGCTGACTGCATTTGCAGATGCTGTCTTTAAACATCTCTTTCGTGGGAACGGCGGGAGCGTGAACGTCGTAAACGCCCGGCCCCACTTGTCGGGGATAGTCTGCATCCGTCAGTTGCAAGAGTGTGGCGTTGTTACTGCGGCTATCCTCGATCGAGATCGCGTCGGCATCTAAGCGATTAATGGCATCCATAATATCGCCGAACTCCGAATAGCACATATGGGTGTGAACCTGCGTTTGGGGGCGCGCAACACCTACACTCAACCGGAACGCATCCACCGCCCAGCTGAGATACTCGTTCCACCGCTCCTGTTTCAGGGGTAATCCTTCCCGCAAGGCGGGTTCGTCCACCTGTACGAATCGAGCGCCTGCTGCTTCCAAGTCGGCGACTTCGTCCCGAATCGCCAAAGCCAACTGAAGCGCTTGTTCTTTTCGAGAAATATCAGTGCGCGGATACGACCAGTTCAGCATCGTCACCGGCCCGGTCAACATTCCCTTGACCGGTTTTTCAGTCAGCGACTGCGCCACCTGAAACTCTCGAACTGTCATCGCGTGAGGTCGATCGATATCTCCAAAAATAATCGGCGGACGCACGTAGCGACTACCGTAACTCTGCACCCAACCCTGACGGGTAAAGGCATAACCCTCGAGTTGTTCGCCGAAATACTCCACCATATCGGAACGCTCGAACTCGCCATGAACCAAAACGTCCATTCCCATACCGTCTTGAACGCCAATGCAATAGGCGATGTAGAAGTCGATTTGTTGCTGGTAGGCTTCTAAGGTCAGTTCGCCGCGTTTGTAGCGGGCCCGCAGCTTCCGAACCGCTTGAGTTTGGGGGTACGACCCGATAGTGGTGGTCGGGAACGGTGGAAGCTTCACCTGTTGCGAGACTCGATCGCTGTAGGGTTGCGATCGCTCGAAATCATCGACCTTCAAAGATTCGATGCGCTGTTGGACTTCCGGTTTGGCGGGACAGAACAGACGGAACGCAGCCCAGTTCTTCTCAATTCGATCGAGTCGCGAACTTGCAGTCCGGTGCGCCGCCATTTCGCCAAGAGACACGACTTCCTCGAGTTTTTGTTCGGCGAAACTCAGAACGTTTCGCAAGGGTTCGGGAAGTTGAGTTTCGCGGGCTGCGTCGTAGGGAACGAACTGTAAAGAAGCGGAGGGATGAACGCATAAATCGATCGTCACCGCCTGTAACTGGCGTAGGAGATCTGTAACCGTTTCGGGACGAACGCGCCAGACATTTCGCGCATCGACCACACCGGCCCCAAGGCGTTTGTTCTTAGGAAATCCGTGAATTTTAACCAGTTCGAGATTTTGACCGCGAGTGAAATCGAGAGCAATGGCAGCAACGGGAAGGTTCGCGACCCAAGTATAGTTTTGCCCTAAGTCGTCGAAATAGGTCACGAGATGCAAGGGAACGCCGACTCGATCGAGTTCGCGGTATGTCATTTCAAATGCACCTTGCAACTCGGATGCATCGCTAAAAACGAGAGCGGGTTCGTGCAGTTGAACTTCAGCAATTCCGAGTTCTTGAAGTTCGCTCAGAAGTTGTCGGTAGAGAGGGATCAGTTGGCTGAGAATTGCATTAAATTCAACCCCATCTAAACGACTCAGACGTAAGAGCGTCACGGGGCCGAGAACGATGGGAATTGCACGCTCTCCTAAGGCAGATTTTGCTCGACGAACGGTATCGATAAAGTCATCGAAGTTAGCCGTTGGCGTTACGTCTGGAGTGACTTCTGGGACGAGATAGTGATAGTTGGTATCAAACCATTTGGTCATTTCCAAGGCAGCAATCGCGTCTTTACCTCGCGCCATCGCGAAGTAGCGATCGAGTCCAGACAACGATCGAAATCGCTGGGGTATGAGTCCAAAGCGAACGACCCAATCGAGAACGCGATCGTAAAGTGTCGCATCTCCAACTCCAATTCCTTCGATTCCTGCATCGAGTTGAGCCGTCCAACTCTCATTTTGAAGAGTGTGAAGTGTGGCGAGCAGATCGATTTCAGAAAGTTTGCCTTTCCAAAAACTTTCGAGGGATTTTTTTAGCTCTCGTTTTTTGCCAATACAGGGATAGCCAAATGTCGTGGTTAGCATTGCGTTTGAAGGAAATAGAATGAATGAAATTTCAGGGTTTTGTTGAGTGTCTTACGAAATCTGAGAAGCAATTACGATGGGTGTATTTCACTTTTGCGATCGGAAGCCCATCCATCCTCTCCTTGCTAAGGGGAGGTGCCGAAGGCAGAGGGGTTATTCTACGAAAGCTAAGAGGAAATTACGATTGAGGCACTGTAGCTGTTTCTCCTGTCTGTCTTTTCTTTAAAACCTCGATGGGATTCGTCCCGCAAAACTTCCAATACCGCGAGGATGAGATGTTGAGACAGCACTCGAAATCGGGCCGCCCATAAAACATTTTCCAATTTCAGGTAAGGCAATTTCGACGAGAAAGTAATGGAGTCCAGACAAGCCGATCGCCCAAAGTATTTCTTGAAAAAATATTGATTTGAGAACATCGATCGTCGTGCTGTTTTGTCCGATCCAGTCACTGGTAAGAAACAGAAATCCTTGAAATAGAAAAAATCCACTCATGAAGCTGAAAGCAATTCCGAAATATCGATCGGATATTGCAGTCTGGCCTTTTCGAGAGATCCTTCGAGAGATCCAATGAGAAAATCCCACAATTGAGAGTGCGGTAAATCCCAGCGTTCCTCCCCAAATCCACCAATTTAGATCGCAGGTTTGATGGCGAGCGATGTAATCGTAAAGGCGATCGATCGACCACAGCCACGTGATGCTTGAAACTGCTACGGTCAGGGGAAGCGTTCGACTGGCGATCGCGGCTAATGCTACGAGGGGAACGTAAGGAGAAACAAGACAACTACAACTTCCGAGTAAAACGAGTACCACTCGCCACCAAGAACTACAAATCCCGAATTCTTGCTGACTTGTTTTCGGAGGCGCAGTTGGGAGATTTTTTAGGATTTCGGACTCGTAGCTAATAACAATCGGGAAATCGTCTTCTCGAGTTGAGTATTGCATGGAAAATTTATCCTCGATCGTGCGAGGTCGAATAGGGGGCTTTAACAACAAACAAAAGTTACGGCTTTCCAAAAAATTAAAACTGTCAAAAAGATAGATGATTTCTTGACGGTTTTAATTTTTAAAATTTCCGTAGAAAACCGTAGAAAAAATAGCCCCAACAGAGGTTTTGAGAATCTCGATCGATTTTTGAAAAGATCTCAAAACGAAGAGTCTTTTGACAAAAACAAGATGTTTCCAGGGCTTTTCGAGCGAAAAGTTCACGCTACAGCTTGTCTTGAAATGTAGAGGGTTCGATCGATCGAACTCACAGTAGAACAGACTTGGTTGTTATAGAACGAAAACCAAGCCGATAAAAGATTGCTGATTTTTCCCTTTTTAGAAAATCAGTCGATCGAACTCAGAACGCAAAAAGCCGTAGCCTCGGGTCGAGATCGCGGGGACGATATGGAATTTTGGAAAAGAATAACTGTGCCATCATCTGTACCTCGCAGACAAAACGTGTCGATTGGGCAAATTACTTCGGCGGGCATTCTGACTCAGAGATCGATCGATCCCATTACAGCTGCGGGACAGCGTCGGATTTGCACCGAACTTTCCCCCTTGCGTCTAACGGCTGATCTCCGTTAGAACCGAACCCGAGCATGATAACACGTTTGCGGAAGATCTTCCTTGTATTGTATTAACCTTGGCGATACCAACGAACTAATCGATCGGGCGGTACGTTCAGTAAATACGCCAAGACGATAACTTGATTGAGTAACGTCGTCCGCCACACGGTTTTTGCCAACGCCGCCCCGAGGTCGTCACGGGAACGGGAACGATCGAGCGCTTTGGATTTCAGCCCTACCCCTAATTGCAAAAAACAGTAGTACAAACGTACTGCTGTATCTGGAAGCATCTTGTTCGCTTGGCAAAATCTAAGCGAGGAGATAGTCGTTTTCTGGAACTTCGACCACATCGACGCTACTACTATCTTCAACGCCGCTAATCGTCGCGATTTGGAATCCCGATTCGAGCTTGACTGCCAGATCGGTGACACCATCGCTGTTGAAGTCACCCACTTCAAACGTAAACGACTGCGTGACTCGAACGGCCAGACGATCGATCCCCACTTCAAAATCCAAGATCGAATCGATACTGGTTTCATCGTCGAGAACGAAAGTATCGCTTCCGCCACCACCCATTAACACGTCGTTACCGAGGTCGCCATCGATAACATCGTCTCCTTCACCACCGAGGAGCATATCGCTGTCTTGACCGCCATACATCAAGTCGTTCCCTTCACCGCCGGACACCGTATCTTCTCCGGTATTGCCGCTGAGAACGTCTGTGCTCAAACCGCCATCGATTTCGTCGCGACCATCACCACCGACCAGGAGATCGCTTCCCCCTTCCCCTAAAAGTCGATCGTCGCCATCTTCGCCGGAGACGAGGTCGCTACTGGCAGTTCCTGAAACGCTGTCATCCCCCTCGGAACCCATCGCCGCATTGTCACCGAGGTCGTCGAGATCGACAGGTTGTCCCGTCAGTTCGAGTTCGATAAAGCTTTGAGTTTCGAGTGTCAGTTGAACCTGTTCGTTGAGACTGGCGATAATTTCGAGTTCGGTCGTACTGCTGATGAGAACGGATTGAACTTCAAAGCCATCCCCGTCGGGATCGATCGACACGACATCCGAACCTTCGCCGTCTTCTACGTCCTCGATATCAGAGACTCCATCTTCGCTATCTTCTGCCTCCGGATCGGCAACAATATCGTCTCCTTCGTCTTCTTCCTCAGAATCATCTGGCAATCTGCTCGTGCTTTCTTCTGCAAATCCTGCAAGTTTGTCGCTTTGCGTCCGCACGCCGAACTCTTGACCGATGAGGTCGTCTACGGTCAAGCCAGAAACGACCACGCTCGATCCACCAGCAACTCCCACTTCAAAAGATTTGGGGGCGATGCTGGCAGTTCCGACTTGTTTGACATCTTTGCGATCGTCTTTGACTTCAAATTCTCCTGAAGCACTCAAACTATCCAGTTTGCTATCGTCAGCAATGTTAAAGAAAATTCCGTTGACAGATTGACTCGCCTCGACAGAAATCTCGACCCCGTCTCCAACCGAATTTAGAGTTACAGTTGCTTCGGCGGCATTACCTACAAAGTTCGTAACAAGGAAGCTGTATTCACCACCGTTACTCGAAGATTCACTATTTTCTTCATCTTCTTCGAGGTCTTCATCGATCGGTTCGAGTAGTTGCTCGTCTGTGGGATTCAAAATTTCATCCATTCTTTTTAGACTCCATCCAATGAGTTATCTGACGAAATACATCTCTGATATAAAGCGATTCACTATTTTTGACTGACTGCTATTTATCTAGAACGGTCTTCTAATTTAAATGTTCCCATTTTTTTGAAAATATTTTCATCGATCTTGAAGATTAATTTGCATTAATTTGTGATTTCAAAAAATACGAAATATTACCGACAAAAATTGTGGTTATTACTGATCGTTTTTTTGGCAAAACATACAGTCACCGAGATTTTACGGATGAAATACGAGGATTGCTAATGCTTTATTTCAAACAAGCAATATAACTTTACTGTTGGCGATACCAACGAACTAATCGATCGGGCGGTACGTTCAGTAAATACGCCAAGACGATAACTTGATTGAGTAACGTCGTCCGCCACACGTTTTGCCAACGCCGCCCCGAGGTCGTCACGGGAACGGGAACGATCGAGAGTTTGCCCCGTCGCTGCAACTGTCGCACCAACTCGAAATCTTCCATAATCGGCAGTTCCGGAAACCCTCCGAGATGGCAAAAGCACGCTCTGGTCAGGAAAATTCCCTGATCGCCATAGGGAAACTGCAAAACGCGAGAACGCCAGTTCGCCACCCGTTCGACGGTTGGCAATCCCGGTAGCGATGCGCCAATTTGCAACTCGAACGCCCCGGCAACGATCTGGGATTCCGACAAGGCTTGTCGCACGAGAACGTCAAATCCGACCGGAAGCTGTGTATCGGCGTGTAGAAAAAGCAAAATCTCACCCGTTGCCACATTGGCTCCGGCATTCATCTGGCTGGCGCGTCCCGGTGTGGATTCAACAGTCGTCGCCCCAAACGATTTCGCGATCGAAACCGTGTCGTCCTGACTTCCCCCGTCAGCGACAACAGCCTCGACATTTCTGCCTTGTAAAACCCGTGTCAAGGTTTCCGGTAAGGTCTTCGCTTCGTTGAGGGTCGGAATCACGATCGAAATACGCTTCTGAAAATCGCCCGTTGCGCGATCCCAAACCGGTAAATCCACCGCTCGATCGATATCATCGAGAGCCGGTAACAAGGCGACCGATCGATCGAGGGATCGGGCGAGATCGATCGTCTGTTGAAACACCCGCTCAGTTCCCCAATCGATCCCGGCAAACAGCGCCGGTTCCGGTTGTCGCAACGCCACCAAATAATATCCGCCGTCGTTCGCCGGGCCGAGAACCACATCGGCTTCAGCTAACGCGGAAAACGCCTGCTGTAACAGCGACGCACTCAATCCAGGGCAGTCAATGCCCACAGCTGTCACCTGTTGCGCCCCACCTGCAAAAGCTGCCGCGAACGCCCGCACCAATCGATCGCCTAAATCGCCATCCCCCTGATCGCAGTACGACAGATTCCGTCCCAACCACTGCCTCATTTGCCACCCCGCCGCTCCCACGAAGCGAACTTCAGCCGAAGCTCGTTCGTCCGAGGCTATCCACTGACGCACAGTCTCGATCGTGCGTTCTGTCATCCGACGCTGCAACCAAGCTGCTCCCCGGTCTCCCAAAGCGGGAATTAAGCGCGTTTTCGTGCGCCCCGGTTGTGGATAGCGTGTAAAGACTATCGTGCGACGATCTCGTGAAATGTGGGTCATCATTACTCGGGGGATAATCGTCGGTCAGGAGTTCGAGTGTGGTCTAGACAGCGGTGGTCTCTCGTCTTGCGAAGAGTACGCACAACAATTTGCCAGAGTTTTTCGATCGATCGAGGGTTCCGTGTCAGACATTCCGATAAAATCGCATATATTAAGAAGTGTTTTAAAAACTCCCTTTAGATCTTCCCAGTTTTTTGACGACAGGCATGGCGAATACACAAGGCGATCCTATTGGCGTTCGGCCAGACACGGAGTTTTCCAAAGTAGAGCATTCAGCAGACCATTCAACTGTAGAACGCTCATTGGAAAGCGAAACGGAAACGAACTTGCCCGTCCGAGAGGGGGGTGAGGAGACTCCAAATCGAGCGCCTTTGCCACTCCTGACACGGGCGGTTCTCGTATCCAAACAACTTTTCAACCGTTTGTGGGGTTGGCCGCTGTTTTGGTTCGTCGTACTCGTTGGCTTTAGCAGTACGGCCATGGGAGCGCTCGTCTGGCTGTTTTCAATGCCTCCCGCGCCCGATTGTAAGTCAGTCTCCAATCTCGCCCCCGATCGAGAACGTTTGTATTGCGCCCAACAAGCAGCTGAATCTGGAAATTTAAACGATATTGAAACGGCGCTAGCCCTGGTTAAAAGTTGGCCGGACGACCACCCCTTAAACCGCCAAGGGACAAAGCTAATGGGGCGCTGGTCTGAGAAACTACTGGACATGGCACGGCGGGAATTGTCCGAGGGCAATCTCGACGTGGCGTTGGGGCTGCTCGAACGCATTCCCCTTCAAAGTCCGACGTACCCCGAAGCGAGGGCGACGGTCGATCGATGGGATCGCGGTTGGGAACGAGGTCAGCAAATTTACGACCTCGCGCGAGAAGCACTCAAAGCCGAGAATTGGGCAGAAGCTGAATATCAAACCGAGCGCTTGAGTGGCATTGGAGACGACTATTGGAGCAAAGAACGCCGCAACGGCTTGGTTGCCCGCATCGCCGCTGAAAAGGAAGGGCGACGCAAACTCCAACAGGCTCGGGAATCCGTGCTGTTGGAAACAGCGGAAGAATGCGAGACGGCGCTGAAGCTGATTAAAACCATTGATGCCAACACCTACGCTCGAATGGAAGCGAAAGCCGAAATCGAGCAATGGAGTCGCAAAGTCGTAGCGGTTGCCATCGAACAACAGCAAGCGGGGAACTTCGAGCGTGCGTTGACGCTTGCTGAAACGATTCCTTCGGAGGCATCGATCTATCCCCAAGCCAGCGAGGTGCTTATTTTGGCTCAAAGCGATACGATCGTGGCGAGCGAAAAAAATCTTCTCTCGCCGCCTGTCTCGGCACAAATTTTGACGCTGCTCGAGGCTTTGGCTTGGGTTGAAAATACATCTGCCGATCACCCACTTTACGCATCGGCTCAGCAGCAACAGCCAACATGGGAAGCTCATCTCGAAGATCTTTACCAACTGCAAGCGGCGAGTGCCATTGCTAGTATCGGACAGCCGTTCGCTTTGGAATTGGCCATGTCTCAGGCGGAAGCGATTTCGAGCGATCGACCTCGTCGGGTTCACGCTCAAACGCTACTGGCGTTCTGGACGAAGGAAATGGAGCGAATTCTCGATCGACCGATTCTTCGCCGTGCCGAGCAACTGGCGGCTTTGAATACCATTACTGGGTATCGAGCGGCGATCGCTCAAGTGCGTCAAATCCCAGAGGAACGCAGCTCTTGGCAAGAGGCTCAAGCGCTGATCGAGCGCAGTCAAAGCGAAATCGCTCGGTTGGAAGACCAGCCCATTTTAGAGGAGGCTGAAAAGCTAGCTGAAGATAAAAAGTTTGCCGAGGCGGTAGAACTGGCCCAGCAAATCGAATCCGATCGACCGTTGCATGGAGAAGCGCGCAAGGCTATCGATCGATGGCGCGAGGAGTGGCGGCTTTACGAAGACCGACCGATTCTCGACGAAGCGATCGAACTGGCGGAAGCCGGTAAGCTGACCGACGCGATCGGAACGGCTGCGGAAATTGGACCCGACAGTCCGATTTACCTGGAAGCGCAAGGCAAAATCGGGGACTGGTTGGACGAACGGGACGGTGGCAGCCGAAACACGGTAACGACGACAGCACCCGCTGCACCCAGGGCTGCGACACCCGACACATATAACGCTCCGGCTTACGTCGAACCAGAACCGGCTTACGTCGCACCGGAGCCGGCTTACGTCGCACCGGAGCCGGCTTACGTCGAACCAGAACCGGCTTACGTCGCACCGCCGAGCGAGAAAAAAATCACCTATTGAGCTGCTGAAACGTTCGGTTTCTAACTTTACTTATCCCCCGATCGATCTTTCTGAATGACGCACGACGATCCTGATGCCATTGAGTTGTTGCTCGTCGATACCGATGAGTTGTTCCGACTGGGAATGCAAACCTGGTTGGCCAATCGATCGGACGTGCGACTGGTAGCAGAAGTGGCGACAGAAACGGAAGCGCTATCGGTACTCGCGGAGATCGCCGATGGAAATGCGAGCGTCCTCGCCATCGTTGGGGAAGTTGCCTCTCGTTTTCGCCTGTGCCAAATCCTACACGATCGCTATCCCGAGGTTCCCGTGTTACTGCGGGGTGCTTCGTTATCGTCCGCCCAACTCACTCTCGCTCGTCAAGCCGGCGTTCGAGGTTTTTGCCGTTTGGGAATGCCGACATCAGAACTGCTCGAGGCGATTCGCCAAACGGCTACAGGGGGTTCGTACTGGCCCGAAGCCTTGCCCGTTGCTGAAACCGTTTCCCCACCCGTTCCACCGCCATCGATCGAGCAAACGGTGCCGCCTGGGGTGCAGTATATCGATGCAACGCTCCGCCAGATCGACGCACAACTGCGAGATCTGAATACGAGTCTGCTCGATCGTGTGGTGTTGTTGGGGTGGCGGCGCGAGTTACGGGCGGCCCGCTGGCTGGTCTATCAGTTGCGCGGTCGCTCTCACGGTCGATCGTCAGATTCAGAACCGGTTGGGGAGACGGTTTCTCCCACCTCGGCTGTGTCTCGGTGGCAAGGGGCAACAGCAGAAGGAACGTTGGTGCCGGTTCCGGAAGCGGCAGATCTCGATCGACGCGACTTGCAAAGACTGCTGTTCGATACGACGCTGAGCAAACTTCAGTCTCGTCTGCTCAACCTTGGAGATCGACCGCTGGAAATCGATATTTTATCGACGGAGAAGAAACGAGAGCTGTTAGCGACCGTGCTGCGAAAAGTCGATGAAACCTCGATCTATTTGTACGAGTCTTCTCTATCGATCGAGCAACTCGAGCGAAAACAGTCGCGCATCGCGTTAGATTTGTGGCGAGAAACGATGCTGGATTTTTTCGGGAAGTATTACACGGTGGACGTAGACGGGCAGTCGGTGGAGTTGGTGGACGTTTTGTTGCAAGATGCTGACGTGGTTCGAGAGGCGTTCCTCGATAAAATTCCGCTGTTATCGGTTTTGTTCGCTCACTTGTTGTTTCGCGCTCCCCTCACGATCGATAAGGAGTCATTTCCGTTCGGTAGTCCCGAGGCCACACTGCGAGCGGAGTATTTGTTGCAAAATCTCCTGGTTAGCGTGGCGAACGCTGTCGCGCAACCTCTGTTGAATCGTTTTGCTGGCGTCGATGCCATCGAACAGGTATTTTACGATCGACGCTTTTTATCGACGCGAGATATCGAGCGTTTTCGGAACGAGCTGTCGTGGAAGTACCGCTGGGACAAGTACGTGGGCGAGCCGAAAGCGATTTACGAAAGTCGGTTTGTATTGTTCGTTCTGGCTGAACGGGGAATTAAGCCGATCGATATCTATGCACCTCGTCGCACGGAGTTGGGGCAATTATCAGGGGTTCGTCAAGCCGTAACCGTCGCCTTGGAAGGTCGCGATGCCGTTGCACCTCGGTTGCGTGCTGTCGTGACGTTTGTGGGCAATGGCTTGGTGTATCTGTTGACCCAGGTGGTCGGTCGCGGTATTGGGTTGATCGGACGGGGGATTTTGGAAAATTTGGGGGGCAATCGATCGAAACGTCCCTTTGGTTCGTCGGATAGCGATTGACAAGTGAGATGGACGAGTGACACCTTTAACTCGACGATCGACTAACTCGGTGATATCGCATCGGGCATCGTCACGCGATCTAAGGTCGCACCTTCGAGCTGCGCCCAGTGAAGGTTGGCACCGTCGAGGTTGGCATCTGTGAGATTGGCATCGATGAGGCGAGCGTATTGCAAATGTGCGCCTTCTAAATTCGCCCCTTCGAGATCGGCACTGCGAAGCGTACAGCCGATCAGGTTCGCCCAACTGAGATCGGCACCGCTGAGGTTGGCACCGCTAAGGTTGGCACCGCCGAGATTCGCGCCGCTGAGGTTCGCGCCACTTAAGTCCGTACTGAGAAAAGTGGCTTGACTCAAATCGGCGTTACAGAGTTTTGCTTCGGCGAGTTTAGCACTACTGAGGTTTGTACCGCTTAAATTCGCTTCACTCAGGTTTGCACCGTTGAGGCGCACGCACATTAGGGTCGCTTGTCTGAGATCGCCCCCTTGAAGGTCGATCGCTTCAAAATCTCGTTCTCCCTCAGCGTAGCGTTTGAGAAGCTCGTCTGCATTCATCGTCATTCGACCTCGATCGATTGGAGGAGACACCTGGGTGGAAGATGCGGATGAGACCGAACAATCCGGTCAGGACTTCGAGTAGTGCGCCCCAACTCTCTTAGATCGATCGATGACTGTTAACGAGTGGCAAGTTTCTTAGCAACCAGCCTCGATCGAGAAATTACTTGTCTGTCCAGTCTAACATGACCGACACGGCCGAGCTTTTGAGTTACAACTCGATCGAAGTTGTCTCGAATTGTGAATTAACAATGTTTTCAAGCGAAAACTGCAACTTGGGGCGATCTCGGCTATTGCACCTCAGCGATAGCTTCAAATTGTGTCTCTATTGTGTATCTGGGGTCTGCCAGCACGGGTTCCATCAGTCCGATTGCCATCAGAATGTCGGAGATCTGTTTGCCCTAAAGCGGGAAGGCTACACTTCATCTTGCCCTCACTAACGGCTTGAGTTTGAACGACAACGACACGAAAATGACGTTTGAGCGAGTTGTACCTTAGAATCCATTTCCTCGAGAACGACGTATCTTCTACAAATCTAGACAGTTGACCAAATGCAATTTTGGCATTAGGAGATCTTCATATGAAACGCTCTGTTATCGCATTACTATCTGTTCTTCTCGTTTCTGGTTTTATGGCTCCTACAGTTCGAGCTGCGACAAACCGCGTCGAACCTTTTAAACTGGCAACAATGGCTTATCAAGGGTTCTTCTCCGACCAAGGAATTGATGGACACGCTCAGTTAATTTCCAGCTTAGAAAATCGACAAGTCGATGCTGAAGATGTCGTTCGAGCTGCGATCGAACGAGGATTGCTCGATCGAGAAAGTCTCAATGACGAGCAGTATCTTCGGTTTGTTGCGCTTCAACTCGATCGATTAACCGTTCGCTAGATCGATCGAGTTGAATACTCGATAAAAATTGCCAATCCTATTTGAGTCAAGCAGCAAGATTTTATAACACACAACTATCTTTGCTGTTTGTTATCAAAAAACGACAAGTCGATATTATCAATCTATGTTTCTTTATCGAAAGGGGGGATATTTAAATCGCCCCTTTCAAGATTTTTAGATCGCTCTATTTTTCAGGGATTACTTGCATCGAATCGACTTCAATACGGAACCTGCTGATAAGCAGCATCAGAGACGATTGGAAATTCAGGATAGCGACCAAGCGCGCATTGTACGATCGAATAAACAGACGCTCCAAAAAATACAAAAAATAGTAAGTTTGAGATTGCAAGTCCCATTAAACTATTAGAAGACTCAAGAAAAACCAAGGAAATTCCAAGCAGTCCACGCACGATTTCAATTAAAAAGAGAGCAATCGACAACAACAATGCTTGCATTGTATTAAAACGCAAGAAGTGTCTAAAACGTGGGTTGCGGACAACAGCCAAGAGTAAGACAAAAAAGAGAATCAATCGTCCGAATGGAAAACTTGAAATTACACCATTAACCATCATAAACGGTGCGAGAGGAATGAGAATCAACGTTCCCAATATAGGGAGTTGCGAGAATAAATACGCACCATAGGGAAGAGCTTCTAAAAGGGGAATCATATAAACCAAGCACGCAAATATTCGATCTCTCGGGGAACTCGATCCGCGCCAAACCATGAACTATCCTCCAGATGCATAAAGGCGAGCTAGAGCAGCGTTACAAAAGCTTAGTGCGTTACGCGGAAATCTCATCAACTGGATTTCAAACCCATTTTTCGTCCGCGTAACACACGCTACCATTACTTCTGTACTGGCGCTCTAGGACTTACAAGAATTGTTCGGGAGACTGAACCTTTTTGCAACCCAGTCGATCGAGCTGCCAGATTCGGAGTAGAAACCGAACAGTTGCGACTTTTACCTTCTCTTTTTGCAATTCGGGTTACACCAACTCGATCTCGACTGCTACACCACTATCCCTAGCTGAAGGGATGCAACCGGATACGCCATCATTCAGATCGATGAAATCGCGGTTGTTCATTGCGATGTATGAGTCGATCTCTAAGTAAAGCGACTTGACTCACTGCCAGAAGAGTGAAAGTGTTGACTTGCCTTAAAATATTCTACTGCATCGAATACATTTTTGGGTAGGTTGATGGCAACCAGACTTACACTCGGATCGCCCAAAGTCGTTGGGATGGATATATAAATTTTATACCGATTAAAGCGATCGATGTAAGATTTTGGGATGGCATTCTAAGGAATTAACAAGGGTGAATGAGAAGATTGTAGAGCAAAGATAGGCAAAAGGTGCATCTCAAACTTGTTAAAATATGCAAGATAAGAACCCCGGAATCTCTAAGATGCCGAGGTTCTAGCAATTTACATTCAATTTATATTTTCAATATTTTCAAGATGCATTCCCCTACGCTTCCTGTCCTTGCAAAAATGAGATGAATCTCATCAGAAAGCAACTCATTCATTCTTGTTAATCACTCAAAAAACTTCTATTTTTTCATTTAAGACAGATCGTAAAGCTTCAAGAATTTAGATAAAAACAGCACATCTTTTTTGTCTTTTAGGTTTTTTTGAGACAAAAAACAATAGCCTTAAGCTTGAAATTCTCACAGACAAAGATCGATGGGTTGAAATTTTTTTCTTCGACTTCCTCCTATCGTGTAGGTTCAATCGACTTATGCCATTATTTTTCCAGAACGCCCCAAATATCGATCGATGATGCTCGATAACAACGCGAACCGGGATCGATCGATCCTGCCCTAGTGAATATTTGCAATTTGAAATCCCATCATGCACTCATATCGTTCGGGCTGTTTCTCTGACCGGCGACCCACGGTGTGGCCGCAGTCGAGTTTTCCGTGATGCCAACGGGGTTGACCGTTTCGATCGGCGAGTACACAGCCCTGACAGACTTGACAGGGGGCGATGATACCTTCGTCTGTTAAAATTACCAGCATCTCTCTGACACCTCCAAGATCGCCGCAGCTTGCCCTAATTCCATTGTATGCCGAGATTTCAGGAGACGATCGAGTTCGATTCGTCGTTCGCGGATCGCCCGATTGTTTCAGTGCTTCTCCCACCACCGAGCGATTGCGTACACTAGAAAGCCCACCGCCATGCCGGGTAGCACTTCGTAAACTGAACCCGACAGCTTGAGTCCAGCATTCCAAATAGCCGCCGCCACAATACCGCTAACCATCATGGTTACGCCGACCCATGGATTGAGTGGTAATTGCCACGCCCGAACGACTAAGATCGGGCCCAAACCAGAACCCAGGGCAGACCAGGCAAAAATCCCCAAGGCAAACATATTCTTGTCACTGGCTAAGGCAATGGCCAGAATAATGGCAGTCACCACGAGGGTTCCAATTTTAGCCAGTCGATACGATTTGGCGGTGTGAAGAAAAATGTCTTGAGTTAAAGCTGCCGAACACGCGAGAATCTGCGAGTCTGCGGTGGAGATAACAGCGGAGAAAATCCCAGCCAAGATGATACCAATCCAAAATGCTGGCAAAAGTTGCAGGGTCATCTGAGGCAGTGCCAATTCTACGTCTCCGCCAGCGATTAAATCTGGCATTAAGACTCTGGCCGTCAACCCAACCAGAATCGCCGCCGTCGAAAAGACAACATATGAAAAAGCATAGATATTGCGAGTTAGACCCATATTTTTGGGTGAGTCGAGAACCATGGCCCGTACCATGATGTGGGGTTGACCGACGACACCAAACCCTGCAACCAGCCAACTGATTAAAAAGAGCGAGAAGCCAAACTGGAGATTTTGGGGAATTGGATCGACCAAGGCCGGATCGATCGTCTTGAGTTGAACCCAGAGTCCTTCCCATCCCCCACAAGCATTCAAGGCAACAGCGAGCAGCATCAACATCGCAAACATCATTAAGACAGATTGCACCGCATCTGTCCAAATGGAAGCTCGGATGCCACCCGAAAAACAATAAATGACGACGATAACCGCCCCTAAAATAATCCCGAAAGAATAATTCCAGCCGAAGATGGCATGGAGTGCTTTACTACCCGCGAGGAGTTGTGCGGCAGCGTAGGCTCCCAAAAAGGCAATGGTAATGAGCGCGGAGATAATCGGAATCAATCGATCGACTCGCCGAACTGATGCAGTATCTTTTGAGGGAGTCCCCGCCAAAAACGAACCGATCGTTTCCGAAGCGTTTTGTTCCGACACTTCTCGCAATCGCTTGTGAACGAAGAACCAAGCAATATAGTCTCCGAGAAACCATCCGAGAAACAGCCACGCCGAGGAAATCCCCACCAGGTAGGTATACCCGATCGTACTGATAAACATTCCGCCGCTGTGAGCTGTCGCAAAGGCGGACAGTCCCGTTAGCCACGGATTGACATTTCGACTAGCCAGAAGATAATCTGCCGTCGTATTTTGATGGCGTTTCGCTGAATACAGGCCAACTCCGGTAAATAAGAGCAGGAATGCAATAAAACAAACAATAATCGCCAATCGATCGAACATGGTATGGGCGTTTAATTGATGTTGATTGAAGTCTGAAATGCAGCCGTTTCTAAATCCTGAGACTAAAATACTTCAAAAGAAGTTCGATCGTCCGTTGCAACGTTGAGATCGGTAGAAGTCTGGTACGATCGAGGCGAAGCGATCGACGCACTGCACAAATCGCTGGAAATTGCCGTTTAAAAAACCGATCGCCGCCTCGACTTCCTCCGATCGACCTCTTCACGACGGTAGCAAACAGCAGTACAATGTAAAGTTCTGGGGCGATCGAGTGGGTTTGGAATTTCGATCGCGACAACTCGCTCTACAACAACACCCAAACGCCCCAACAGAGCGCGATCGAGTGCGTCGTTTCACTCCAAAGCTTTCCCCTACCCAATCGTCAGATACTCGAAACCATGACTCAGACGAATTTAGACTTCCTCGCCACGACCGATCCGACTGTCGCCGATCTCATCGGTCGAGAACTGCAACGCCAACGAGATCACCTCGAACTGATCGCCAGCGAAAACTTCACCTCAGCCGCCGTCCTCGCCGCTCAAGGTTCGGTACTGACGAACAAATACGCCGAAGGACTGCCGAAAAAACGCTACTACGGCGGTTGCGAATTCGTCGATGGTATCGAACAACTGGCGATCGATCGAGCCAAAGAACTGTTCGGCGCTGCACACGCCAACGTCCAACCCCACTCGGGCGCCCAAGCGAACTTTGCCGTTTTCCTCGCACTCCTCAAGCCGGGCGACACCATCATGGGGATGGATTTGTCTCACGGCGGACACCTCACGCACGGTTCCCCCGTGAACGTTTCCGGAAAGTGGTTTAACGTCAAACACTACGGTGTCAGTCCCGAAACCGAACAACTCGACTACGATCTCATTCGGGATCTCGCCCGGGAACACAAACCCAAACTCATTATTTGCGGTTACTCCGCCTATCCTCGCACCATCCACTTCGACAAATTCCGCGAAATCGCCGACGAAGTGGGAGCGTACCTCCTAGCTGACATCGCCCACATCGCCGGTTTGGTCGCCACCGGACATCACCTCAATCCCATCCCCTACTGCGATGTCGTCACGACCACGACCCACAAAACCCTACGCGGACCTCGTGGTGGTTTGATTCTCACGCGCGATGCCGATTTGGGTAAAAAATTCGATAAAGCTGTCTTCCCCGGAACCCAAGGCGGGCCCCTCGAACACGTCATCGCCGGAAAAGCGGTTGCCTTTGGCGAAGCCCTGAAACCCGAATTTAAAGCCTACTCCGGACAAGTCATCGAAAACGCTAAAGCCTTAGCCGCACAACTGCAGGCGCGCGGTTTGAACATCGTGTCTGGAGGAACCGACAATCATTTAATGTTGGTCGATTTGCGATCGATCGGCATGACGGGTAAAAAAGCTGATGCTCTCGTCAGCGACGTGAATATCACGGCTAATAAAAACACCGTTCCGTTCGACCCCGAATCGCCGTTTGTCACCAGTGGTTTGCGGTTGGGTTCGCCCGCAGTGACGACGCGAGGGATGGGGACTGAAGAATTTACCGAGATCGCGAATATTATTGCCGATCGACTGTTGAATCCCGAAGACGAGTCGATGGCTGAATCCTGTCGCCAACGGGTTGCCAGCCTATGCGAGCGTTTCCCGCTGTATCCACATTTACGGATTCCGGTTGCAACTCTCGCGTAAGTTAGATCACCGCGATAACAGAGTTGATTGGGCAGTCTCCGGGCTGTCCTTTTTTTGTTTGAAAACGCTGGACAAGTTGGCAAGACAACCGAACCTCGATCGCGAACCATCGCTTCAATTGAAAATCGTGGCATAACATCCCTCGATCGAGGTAAACTAAGCCCGACCTCGTCCCACAACATTTCAGATGCCCCAACATCTGTATCACGTTTTCGCGCTGCTTATCTCAGCAACTGTCGTTCTCGTCACTACTCCGATTGTCAAAGCGATTGGATTGCGAAGCGGACGAGTCGATCTCCCGGGCGATCGAAAAGTTCACGATCGACCGATGGTTCGCCTGGGAGGTGTCTCGATTTTCCTCGGCACCCTCATCGCCCTTTTAGCGGTTTGGGGACTCGGGGGATTTATCGATACGAACGGACAATATCTCGATCCCGCCACCGAATATGAAATTTGGGGCGTGACGATCGGCGGTTTGTTCTTTTTCCTCATTGGCTTGGCAGACGATTTATTCAGTTTGTCACCTGTCACCCGCCTACTGTTACAAGTCCTCGTTGCCAGTGTCGTCTGGTCGATTTTTGGCGTTCGCATTGAATTTCTCACGGTTCCGTTCGTGGGAGTCGTCGAACTCGGCGACATGGTGAGTTTACCCGTCACGGTGATTTGGTTGGTGGGTATGACTAACGCCATTAACTGGATTGATGGCTTAGACGGACTCGCCGCCGGGGTTTCCGGAATTGCCGCCGTCGTCATGTTGATCGTGAGTTTGTTCATGCAGCAACCCGCTGCTGCATTAATTGCTGCCGCTTTAGCTGGGGGATCTTTGGGGTTCCTTCGTTACAACTTCAACCCCGCACAGATTTTTATGGGAGATGGTGGGGCGTATTATCTCGGTTTTACCTTGGCGGGTGTCGGTGTCGTTGGCTTGGTGAAAAGTACGGCGGTAACAGCGGTATTACTTCCTTATATTATTCTCGCCGTTCCAATTTTCGATATGTCGGCAGTCATCCTCGATCGAGTCCGGAATGGCATTTCCCCCTTCGCCGCTGACAAGCGACACCTCCACCATCGCCTGTTAGATGCAGGATTGTCCCATCGCCTGACGGTACTGTTTATTTATGCGTTGACGCTATGGGTGGGGGGGTTAGCCCTGGCGTTCGCGGGATTACCTAGTGGAAAAGCCTATGCGTTAGGGGCAACGTCGCTACTGGGTTATGCCATCTGGAAAGCTTGGAAACACGCCCGCTAATGCGATCGACGATCCACATCGATCGCCTTCCGACTCCTTTTGACTTCCGTGCTTCCCCTATCCTTAATCGATGTTTTTTAGAGATCGACCGAAGGGAAACAGCGACATCGGAATTAACTTGACGTGTTGTTTGGCAAAGGGCAGACCGACGATCGTAATGGCTAGGATAGCGGCGTGCGTCAGGTGAGAAATGGCAATTTCCCAACCGAACAGCAGAATCCAAATGATGTTAAACAAAATCGTCAAAGTGCCGTTCGCGCCTGAATCCTCAACAATTTCTTTACCGAACGGTGTCATTGTGGCGACGCCGAGTTTAATCGCTTGAATTCCGAACGGAATCCCGACAATCGTCAGACACAACCCCAAGCCACCGATGATGTAGCCGAGTCCCGATAAGAATCCGCCAAAAATTAGCCAAAGGATATTGCCGATTAAGCTCATAGGATGTCAAAGTGTCAGTTGACTGTCGATCGAGGCGATCGATGTAATTCAGGATATAGCACGATTTTCTCTATGGACGAACAAACGGCGCGGAATTTTCTCATCAGTCAAGGGAGAGCGTTAGAGACGCAGCGGAACCCCGATGCGTTTTTGATGTTGTTGCAGCAGGGAAAAGCCCCGATTCCCGGCCAGATGACTTCGATTTTGCTGGCGTTGAAGATGCTGTATCGGTCTTTGGAAGGTCAGAAGCAGATCGATCGAGAGATCGCCTACGCGCTACACCGCCTCGTTCTCGACAGTCGTCGCCAGTTCGATGCGGGACGTAATTGTGGCGTGTCCTGGCCGCCACTGTTAGCAGAAGATTTAGACCGTTTAGAACGCGCCGTTCAGAGTATTTTTCTCGGCGACTGGTCGGAATAGAACAATTTTCACAGGTGTGAGCGATCGAACGAGTCAGACTGGGGAACGCTATCTGTAAGCTACATCCGAACAGCGATCGATCGAGTTGTACGAAATCGCACTCGATCGACCTGTAGGCGTTAGCGAGATTCAAGCTAAACCCTTCAACCTGAATCGCGATGACAGACCTGGCGATTGAAACCCGCGACCTCAGCAAACAGTTCGATCGACTTCTCGCCGTCAACAACCTCGACCTCCAAATCGGCTACGGCGAAGTTTACGGACTCATCGGCCCCAACGGTGCGGGAAAAACCACCCTCATTCGGATGTTAGCCGCGATCGAAGAACCGACCACCGGCGAAATTTATTTCAACGGGGAACGGATGCGTTTCGATCGACCAAATCCCAATCTCCAACGACATCTCGGCTACCTTCCCGACGACTTTCCCCTCTACGACGACCTCACCGTTTGGGATTATTTAGAATACTTCGCACGGTTGTATCGCCTACGAGAACCCACTCGATCGCGTCGCCTGTTCGACGTACTCGACCTCGTCCAACTCGTCCCCAAACGCAACAGCCTCATTTCAACACTCTCTCGCGGGATGAAACAACGGCTGAGTTTGGCGCGAACGATCGTTCACGAACCGATTTTACTGCTCCTCGACGAGCCAGTTTCCGGACTCGACCCCATCGCGCGAATGCAATTTCGCGAAATCGTCAAAGTCCTGCAAGAAGCGGGAATGACGGTGTTAATTTCCTCCCACGTTCTCAGTGACTTAGCCGAACTCTGTACGTCAGTGGGAATCATGGAACTCGGTTATTTAGTCGAAAGTACTTCACTCAAAGATCTTTACGCACAACTGAGCCAGCAGCAAATTTTCATTTCTGTCCTCGATGGTACCCTCGATCGAGCGATCGCCGAACTGCGTCACTGTTCCCACGTTCAAAGTTGGGACGTTCGAGATCGCCAACTCGTCGTGCAGTTTAACGGAAGCGAATCAGACAGCGCCGATCTCCTTCGCCAACTCGTCAGCGCAGAGGTTTCGCTATACGACTTCCACTGTAAACAAGAAGACTTAGAAACGATTTTTCTCAAACTCGGTCACAAACAAGCGTCTTAAGGTTTCCTCACTGGGTTTCAATCATGTTCGATCGACTTTTCGACCCTATCGGTAACGCCAATCCGCAACTTTTTCGAGAACTCAAAGGACGACTCCGTCCGCGTAATGTCCTAATTGCAATCGGCGGTTCGCTGTTCGTTCAAACGATACTTTTCTTCATTTTCTGGAGTAAACTTCCAGTCGATCGCGGTTTAGCAGTTAACGTCCGCAATGACTATTGTATTTCGGGAAGAATTCCCGAACTCGGACCCAATGCCTATGGTTGCTTGCGAGATTCCTTCGATCGATTCATAATTCAGTGGGATTCCTGGTGGTGGGAGTTATGTCAGTCTCTCACGCTTCTTTGGGTGGGTGGGTTGCTATTAGCCGGTCTGTTTCTTCTCATTGGAAACCTTGCCGACGAAAAGCAGCGAGGAACCTTAAATTTCGTTCGTCTCAGTCCCCAATCTGCACGCACGATTTTGATGGGTAAACTCATTGGCGTGCCTGTTTTAGTCTACATCGCTGTCGCAGCAGCACTTCCCTTACACGTTTGGTCAGCCTTAAACAGCGGAGGTTCACCGATCGATCTCGTACTGTTTTACAGTGTCGTATTTGCCAGTTGTATTGCGTTTTTCTGTCTCGCCATTTTTTACGCACTGCTATCGGGTCAACGTCCTTGGTTGGGCTTTGTTCTTGCGAGTATCGGAACGATTTTTTATCTTGGCTTCTTAAAAAATGCGTTTCTTCATAACTTTATTGACACTTATAAAGTGTACTGTCAAGCTGGAAATTGCCATTTTGAAGATATTCGCTTGTCTTCATTAAATCAACCGATTTGGTGGTTTATTCCACTGGCGAAATCTCCCACATTGACGCAACTCTTTATCGTGCTGAGTTGCACCCTCGTCATTTACTGGGTTTGGTCAATTCTCGAACGACATTATCACAATCCCAAAGCGACATTCATTAGCAAAGGGCAAAGCTACGGCTTAACGCTATGTGTCAACTTATATCTTTTAGGATTTGCCGCTTCGAGTTTAGTCCGCGTCGATTACCCCATTTGGCAGATATTACAACGTGGTATTCGAGGGCAACTATCACTTTATATTTGTATCAATTTAGGTTTAATTCTGCTCTTGACAATTCTCGTAATGCCTTCTCGTCAAGCTTTACAAGATTGGTCTCGTCACCGCCATCTCGATCGAAATTATTCAGAAGTTCGAGATTTGCTGTGGGGTGAAAAAAGCCCAGCGACGATGACGGTGCGAATCAATATCATAGCGATTGCGACAATTTGGTCAGTTTGGATATTGCTATGGCCGCAAGATATCGACAAACTTCGACTCATTTTAGGAATTTTTCTTTGCGCAGCTTTAATGTTGATATACAGCACTATTTTACAATGGATTTCATTTTTGAAACATCCCAAGCGATCGATCTTTGCAGCGGTGAGTCTTGCCGCAATGCTCTGTATTCCTCTTGTGATTGTTTGGCCAATTGTTGACGAGATCGATCGATGGCTGACTTGGGGTGTATTTTCCATCTTCAGCGCAGGCATTATTTTAGTAGATAGGATTTCGCTCCTTCAGTTTTGCTTGTGTTTTGTCGGACAAGTTGCGATTGCTGCTGCGTTCGCGTCGGGATTCCTTCACCACGTCAAACAAACGGGAAAATCAGAGATGAAGTTGTTAGTGCCAGATACGGTTCGCCTCAGGACTTGAATTAACCCAATCTTCCAACACGATCGAGCATCAGAGTGTCACAAAAAGTAATCTCGCCAATACGTCAAGATTGGGTGCATCTCAATTTCATAGAAAGACCCCTCCGCCTTCGGCACCTCCCCTTAAGTCAGGAGAGGAGGGGTGGGGTTCCGATCTCAAACGTGAGATGCACTCTCAAGATTTT
>LWRO01000022.1 GCA_001657325.1 Geitlerinema sp. BBD 1991-9
CGATCGATCGGTTTGCCCGCCACTTTGTCGCCTCGGCTTTCCCGGCCGCCACTCACGCTTCTCCTAGAGTGCGGGGCTTCCCGCCGAGGGAGCTAAACACGTTAAGATGTATTAAAGGCTGCGCGGTTCGGTCACCGCAGCACGTACACCGAGCACGGGAAGCGCACATGGATTTACCGATTCAAGCTGTTCAAGCCCCCTACTACGGATCGCCCCCCAACCGTACCCCACCCCCAGATTTACCGTCTCTATTGCTCAAAGAACGGATCGTTTATCTGGGAATGCCTCTCGTTCCCGCCGTGACGGAACTGATTATCGCTCAACTGCTGTACTTGCAGTACGACGATCCCGACAAGCCGATCAAAATTTACATCAACTCCACCGGAACCTCAAATTACGGCGGAGAACCCATCGGTTTTGAAACGGAAGCGTTCGCTATTTGCGATACGTTACGATACATCAAACCCCCCGTTCATACCATTTGTTTGGGAACGGCGATGGGAATGGCAGCAATGTTGTTGTCAGCTGGAACAAAAGGCTGTCGGGCGAGTTTGCCTCACGCCTCGATCGTCTTGCACCAACCGAAGAGTTTCGCTCAAGGTCAAGCGACGGACATTCAAATCCGAGCGAAAGAAGTGTTGGCGAATAAAGAGACGATGCTCGAAATTTTGTCTCAAAATACCGGTCAGACGAAAGAGAAAATTGCCAAAGATATGGATCGCTTTCTCTATTTGACCCCCGAGCAAGCCAAAGAATACGGTTTGATCGACAAAATTCTCGAGAGCGAAAAAGGCGACAAGCAATCGAAGAAACTTGCAGGTGTTTCTTAATCAGTCACCAGTTACCCGTTAACAGTTACCCGTTAACAGTTAATGACGGTGGGGTGACAAGGTTTCAAAGAAACTTGTGGGTTTTTCGTAGCATTTCGTTTTTCGTTGTTTAATACTGCAATCGATCGAAGGGAGTTCTAACAGCTATGCCGATCGGCGTACCGAAAGTTCCGTATCAAATGCCTGGGGATACTTACACCCAGTGGATTGACATTTACAACCGCTTGTATCGGGAGCGGATTATTTTTATCGGCCGCGATATCGATGACGAACTCGCGAACCAAGTCATCGCGGTGATGCTGTATTTGGCATCAGAAGACCCCGATAAAGACATCATGCTTTACATCAACTCCCCTGGTGGATTGGTGAGTGCGGGGATGGCGATCTACGACACCATGCAGCACATCAAATCCGATGTCGTCACGATTTGCGTCGGGTTGGCGGCCTCGATGGGGTCGTTTTTGTTGGCGGCGGGAACGCCGGGTAAGCGCCTCGCACTGCCTCACTCGCGGATCATGATCCACCAACCTTCGGGGGGAACGCGGGGACAGGCGACGGACATTCAAATCGAAGCTCGCGAAATTTTGCGGATTCGCCACCAATTAAACGAAATTTACGCGGGGAGTACCGGACAGTCCCTAGAGAAGATCGAAAAAGATATGGATCGCGACTTCTTTATGTCGGCGGTAGAAGCCAAAGAGTACGGATTGATCGATCGCGTTCTCGAAGGCAACCCGATCTAACCAACCCCGTCTAACCTTGTCGTTGTGTTGAATTTCCCCCGGAACCTTCTGGGGGACTTCGATGTTCCCGTCACGATCCGATGGAGCCGATCGACTGTTACCGAATTTTAGGATTGACCGCAACTGCCACGCTGGAAGACGTAAAAGCGTCCTATCGGCGACTGGCGCGGTTATACCATCCCGATCTCAATCCCGGACTGTCTCACGAGAAGTTTGTCGAGTTACACGAGGCGTACCAACGCTTGTTGAAAGTGTCTCGATCGACTTCCGTTAAAACAGCCACTGCACCACCGCCACCTCAACCGCCCAAGCCCCCACCGCCACCACCACCTCAACCCAAACGGCGGAAATCGGCTACGTTCCAACATCACCCGGATCTCTCTGAGGCGGAACGCGAGTTGAAATGTCAGGCCTACTATCGGCTACAGCGGTTGCTGCGCTTGCGAAAGTTTCCTCACGCAATTGCCTTAGTGGAAGGATTGACGCAGCGCATCCCCGACGATCGAGAAGTACGCCAGTGGCAAGCGGTGACGTATCAACGGTTTGCCCACTACTGTATCGATCGACGGGCTTTAGAAAAGGCGAGAATTTATCTGAAAAAATCCCTCCGAATCGACCCCCACAATCGGGCATTATGGTTGGAAGTCGAACGAGATTTCGTGCGCCTGGAAAAGTTAATGGGACAACAGCGAGAGTGAGACGACCCGAAATGAGAAAACGTTCCTAAAATAACCTTATTCTCTCGCCTCCTCATCACTTCATCGGGGTTCGCTAAACTCAGGGAGCGGAGATAACGTTTCGCGGGACGCCTCTTGCGGTGTGAGTGCGGGAACGTTCTGAGGTGGGGTTGGGGTCAGCTCGGGAAGGTTCGGGGCTTCGATTTCAATCGAAAATTCCGGTTCGTTAGGGGTTGGATCTTCTCCAAATTCGATCGTTGGGGTTGCGTCTGCATCGATCGAAATTCCTTCCGTACTTTCGACTCGATCGATCTCAGAAACTTCAGGACTGACATCCGGCATGGCAACGCTGTCAGGAACGGGGAGCGGTTGCACGACCGGTGTAGTCGTTAATTCTGCTAACGTCAAATCGTTGGTGAGGTAGAGGTGTCCCAACGAACGCCCCTGATAGACACGACGAGTCAACCGCCAACCGGAATCGAGGTAAATTCGGGCAAATCCAGCCGTCAAGCCTCCCGTGCGTCCGATTTCGATTTGGGGTAAATCGCGGCGACCAAACGGAATTCCCACTAAAACTAATTCCGAACCGCGTTGAATGACTCGCAAGTTGTACTGTAACCCAAAATCTTGGTTGGCAAGGCGAACGGAATAACCGTTACTGTCAGTCGCTCGCCCGCAAGTGCCTGAAAAGTCAAAATTGAGTAACAGTGGATCGACGACGGTCGGATTACTCCCGTATTCGTTCCAACAAGACTGAGTTTCCGAAATTTGTTCGACGATCAGGAGTTGATAGCCGTTCGTTTGACCGATGGGTGCGGCGATTGGGATAAATTTCGATCGATCGACTTCTGCTTGCTCGAAGGTACTAGCCATTGCAGATCCCGTCGCACCCAATGTCGAGAATACTACAGCCGTTAAGGCAGCGAGGCGTCGTGCGAGTTTCATTAGAGTCCCCCTCTTTGATTCAACTCGGAACAAATCGACGCGGTCTGTCGTCGATCTTCTGTTTAAGATACCTTGTTTAACCGTGAAGCGTGAAGAGGTAGCCAGCAATCGGGAAGACAGTTTTTAAATTCTCCTCATCCCACCATCCCCTCGCCTCATCACCTCCTCATCCCCTCTCCATCATTTTTCTAGCTTCGTCGAGATGTTTCCGTAATGTTTCGGAGGGAAGTGGCCCTTGGAGGTGATGCCAGGGCAGCACTCGATCGACCTCGTAATCTTCGTTAACGTAATACTCTAAACTGGGTAGTTTTCCCCGCAGTTGTTTGAACGCTCGCTTGTAACTCCCGATCGAATCGCCATAGTCGCGTACTAACTCCAGTAAATGCGACAAACGACGGTCTCCACGGGAAATTAAGGCTTGAATCGTAGACCAATTGTAACTTTCGGGGCGAAAGTCAATCCCACGAGATCGAAGTTCTTTTTGCAACCGTTTCAATCGCTTCTGGGCTTGAGGATTAACCCCAAAATATTGAAATGGCGTATGTGCTTTCGGAACGAAAGTGCTACAGCCGAGTGTCAACCGCAAACCCGGTGCAGCTTTCTTCACTTGCACCATCATCTCCACAGTTTGCGCTAAATCTTCTTCAATTTCGCCGGGAATACCCACCATTCCGTAAAGCTTCAAGGATTTTAGTCCGCCTGCCTTTGCATTGACGGCGGCTTGTATGATTTCGTCGTTTTCTAACTTCTTGTTAATAATCTGACGCAGTTTTTCCGAGCCACTTTCAACGGCAATCGTAATCGATTTAGTATCTCGTTTGGTTAAAACTTCTGCGAGTTGTGGTGTAACGGTATTGGTGCGAACTGAAGCGATACTGAGGCGAACGTTCTCGTACTCATCGCGATTCAACCGATCTAATAACGTTTCAAATTCGGGATGTTGGGTAATGGAAGCGCCGAGCAATCCCAATCGATCGGTCACTCGCAATCCTTTTTCGATCGATGGAATCAGAGAGGTTTCCAGGTTCGCCGCGCGGAAGGGAAGTGTCAGGTAACTTGCCAGACAAAAACGGCACAGTTCCGGACAGCTTCGCACCACCTCTACCATATAAATATCCGGCCAAGCCGCGAGTTCCGTCACGACGGGAGATGCCGAGAGGGTGTTCCCGCGATAGGTTTGCTTTTGGACACGAGGCGGAACGTTTCGATCGATCGGTAAAATCTCAGCAATTGCACCGTCGGGACTCGTATACCGAACTTCGTATAAACTCGGAATATAGATCCCTGGAACCTCGGCAAGTCTGCGTAGTTTCTCGGTGCGCGAGGCGGAGCGAACGTCTTGATAAGCATCGATAAACGCGGGAAGTAAATCTTCGCCGTCACCGAGGAGGATCAGATCGAAGAAATCAGCAAAGGGTTCGGGATTGGCCGTGAGGACGGGACCGCCGCCAAAGATTAAAGGATCTCGATCGCTTCGATCGCTCGATCGAATGGGAATGTCCAAAGACTCCAACAACGTCAAAACGTTTCCGTAGTCCAATTCCCACGACAGGGAAAACCCCAATATCTCTACATCCGACGGGAGTGACTCACTCACGTCCACAAACAAACGACGAACGTCCACATCCGAGCGCAAGGCCAACGTCGCCCAGACAATTTGATAGCCGAGACTGGTAATTCCCACACTATAGGTATTAGGAAACGCAAAGACCATCGGAATCGCGTTCGGTTCCGGCGCTGTGGGGGTAAACAGCAAACGTTCGGCAGTAAATGGAGTCACGAGATCGATAAACAGCGCGAGTTTAGACTCTTATCTTAGCGGGAATCTCAGCGGGACACGGGACGCTTTTCTCACCAGCGATTTGCAGCCGACCATCGGTCAGTTGAAAATCTGTCTGTCCTCGAGATCGACTAACGCTCACCAACACGCTAGAATAGCGTGTGAGCCAAATGCAACGCCACCTGAAACCGAATGAAACTATCCCGTTGTTGGATGCCTAACTTCAAAGCTCGTTGTTTTTTATCCCCAGATGCGTTTGCCAGTGTTGTGACCTGGGTGGAAACTAAAGGTCTCGATCGGAGTCTCGATCGATAAACATCGATAAACGACTTGCCAATCGAAACAAACGAAACCGCTACTTATTCCGTTCTCGTTTGTTGGCGACATGCAAAATCGGGTCAAATGCTGTAGGAGAAGCGAGATATGCTACACCGCAAGCTGTATCAGTATTGTTGCGACGGTCGTGAAGTTTGTATCTTCCTGAGAGACCAGCAGCGTTGGATCGATCGCGCTCAAATTTTAGAAATCGAAGGTGATTTGGTAACGTTGCGCTACGAATCCGACGAAGAAGACGAACTTTGTGCTTGGGAAGAGATGGTGCGCCTTGAAAGTATTGGATCGGTGAGTCAAAAATTAGCCAGCGTTCCAAAAGGAGATGTCGAACCACTCGTCAGCGATGATTGCCCGGAAGACGAGAAAATCCGCAGAATTCATCCAGACTCCAATCCCGAATAAGCGTTCCGACTCTTAAATCGCGACCGATCGACCCGGTTCTCTAACCAGAGCCGGGTTGTTGTTTGGGGACTTCCCGCTCGATCGGCGCAAAGCTCGACTCTGATATGATAGTGTGAATTCAATGTCGCTCCTCCAAGTTCCTTATGGCTCGCTACACCGCACTCTTTGTTGTAGCCGCTCCCGTACAACACGTTCGGCAAGCTTTGCCCGATCTGTTGAAAGCTTGCAACTTCGAGCCGATTTATCAGACCGCAGATTACGTCATGGCTCGCGAGACACCGGGGCGGGTCTCTTATGCCAAATTGGTAACGGTCGAAGTTCTTATCGACGTGCCGATCGACAACGATCGAGAAGTTCGACTGAATTTTGTGGTTAAAAACGAGGAATTACCGCTTCAAATCAACAACCACTGTCAAGAAATGTTCGAGTCTGTCAAGACCTCTGTATCGGATAGTCAGCAGTGGCAACTCCTCGAAACGGTTGCAGGCTGATTGGCTTGCAATTGACTTGAAAACATCGATCGCCCTTTCCCTCGATATCTAGATTGGTTATCTAGATTTGTTTTGTCCTCCTAGACTTTGCAAACGGCTCCATGGCAAGTCTGGGAGGATGTCGTGTTTTCGTTGACATCATTTCGCCGAGTGAGTTATGCCGAGCTGATGTTGTCGCGTTCGTTCGATCTCGATCGCAATGTTAACGCTGTAATCGTCGAGTTGACATCCTCGAAACGCTCGATAGTCCAGTTTGATTCTTTTAACACTGCAATTCCAAACTGTTGCGTGCGTCTTCTAGAATCCTTTCAACGAGCGTTGTCCCAAACGTTGTTTAACGCTCGTGTCCGCGCCGAGCGCGGGGCTTCTACTGTTTTAACGAAACGACGATGCGATCGAAATTTACTGTACTGGCCTTAACGCCGCTCCTGGCTTCCAGCATTTTCCCCTTCGTACTGGACGCTCGATCGAGCGTTCGCGCCGAACTCGGAGCTGCCTCTCCACCGAGAACTCCCGACGCCGAAGAAACCTGTGAACTTCTCGTGGTTGGCGGTGGACTTGCTGGAGCCGCCGCCGCTTACGAAGCGCTTCTCGCTGGAAAAACGGTCTGTCTGACGGAAATTACCGATTGGGTTGGCGGACAGATTTCGTCTCAAGGGACTTCTGCCCTCGACGAACGGGCCACGCAACGCAGCTTGTTGTACTATCCCCGAGGCTATCTCGCCTTGCGATCTGAGATTGAAGATCGCTACAACTTGCTCAACCCCGGCGCGTGTTGGGTGAGCGAGTCTTGTTTCATGCCTTACGACGGCCACGAGTTGCTGTTTGAAATCCTCGAAGATGCAGCCGACGAGGGCGATGGGACGTTGAAATGGTTTCCCAATACCGTCGTCAAATCCCTAGAGTATAACGCCGAGGGCAATCTCATTACAGGCGCGATTGCGATTCAACACCAAAGCGCTCCCGACACGCCGCCGCTCAACACGTTTCCACTTTCGCAAACGATCGAGGACGCTTATCGCTACGAAGATTCGGAATTCTTAAAAAAATCGATCGTTCGCTTCGTCCCGCAATCACCGGACAAAGACGAACCACTGCGCACGTCGTCCGACTGGTACGTTATCGACGCTAGCGAAACGGGAGAACTCATTGCCTTAGCGGACGTTCCCTACCGCCTGGGAATCGATCCCCGTTCCTTCCTCGAACCGTCTTCATCCAGTGAAACTGGAGATCCCTACTGCACGCAAGGTTTTACGTACACCTTTGCCATGGAAGCGATGGAGGAACCGCAAGACCACGAAATGCCGCCGTTTTACCCGCAGTACGAGCCGTACTACAGCTACGAACTCGATCGACTGGCCGACTTCACCCTGGTTTATACCTATCGCCGCATCCACAGTATGAAGCCGAAGGAAGACTTGCCTTCCGACGTGCGCCAATATCCCATCTATCCCGGCGATATCTCCATGCAAAATTGGACGTGGGGGAACGACTATCGACCAGGTACGTCTCAGGATAATTTAATCTACAGCCGCGACCAATTATTGGAAACCGGACAACTCGAAGCCAACGGTTGGTTAGGGGGGTTGCGCGCGGAAACCCTACGACGGGGAGAAGAAAACGCCATCGGTTATTTCTACTGGTTGGTACGGGGAACGACGGATTCTCAACTCGGCGATGGCGTGAAGGAACCGCATCTGAACCACCGCTATCTCACGGGGTTCGACTCGCCGATGGGAACGGCGCACGGTTTGTCGAAATATCCTTATATGCGTGAAGGGCGGCGGATTATCGGACGGCCGGGTTGGGGACACGACAGCGGGTTTACAGTTTGGGAAGTCGATATTTCGCAAGCTGACTATCGTGCGGAATACTATCGATCGAATTTGCCCCCGAAAGAATTTCGGCAACTGTGGGCTGTACTCGCTGGTTTAAACGCCACAGCGATTGTCTCGGGAGAGGTTTCGCCAGATGAGGCAACGCGACGGGTTCGATCGAGTCTCTTTCCCGATACGGTGGGAATCGGACATTACGCCATCGACTTTCACCCTTGTATGGCATTGAGTCCTCCGGAAGCTCCCGGAAATTACGAACGTCCCGGCGAACGTCGAGGGGCCGGACGTGCCTTTCCGTTTCAAATTCCCTTACGGGCGATGATTCCGCAAAAATTAGATAATTTGCTCGTTGCCGGAAAAAGTATCGCCACCAGTCACATTGCCGCCGCCGCTTATCGGGTTCACTCGTTTGAGTGGTCGGTTGGTGCTGCTGCGGGAACGACGGCAGCTTTTGCCCTCGATAACGATATTGCGCCCTACGCTTTGGTCGATAATCTACCGTATCCCGAACCGCAGTTAGAGGCGTTACAGCGGCAGTTGGCGGAAAATGGAAATCCCGTTCGGTTTCCCGATACGTCCATTTTTAACAATACCTGGGATCGTTGGAATTAAAGGCTTTCGACTAAACAGAGGTATCGATCGAGCCCTTTTGTGACGAGACGTCAAATCGAGAATCGATCGAAGTCGGGTTCGCCTAAAGACGAACCCTTTTTTCTGGATATAGACCGTTTCAACAGACGATCGATCCTCCGATTTTGAAAACTACGTGACGGCATTTCCGTCGATCTCGTCGGTTCTTTTGGCCCTCCTGCGACGTTCGATCGAGCGAGATTTCGATAACAGAATGTTATCAGGTTTGTCGTTCGTGCGTCCCGCTGTTTGGGGTTCTGTTTGCAGCCTGAAACAGCTTTTTTTGGCAACGGTTAACGGCTCGATTTGGCAACGCTTCCCCCCCAATCTGATAGTTAAGGTGCTATACTGATTAACGTACAATATTCTATAAGTCTTTGTTTTCAACCCGATCCAACAGTCAACGGGATGAAAGCGAACGACCAACGACTTTTTTCAGGAGTTTTCAGGCTCAAACAGCGGTTGCTGTAAAGCACATCGCTTCGTGTATGCCAGGGGAACGCTGTCGATGACGAATCAACAACACTTCCATTTCCGACAGTGGAAAAATCAAACGGTTTCTGCGATCGGGATTCTCACCACTGCGGTTGGCTTTATCTTTGGAAATTTACTGTGGAAACCGCCGGAAGTCGAACGATATCCCGACGACGAATGTTACAGTATCGTTCGCCCAGATGCCACAGTGACGCTCGACCTCGCCCAACAATTAAACGGTCGTCAAGGGAGCGATTATGCAGGAATCGAGCAAGTTTTAGGAGCACCGCACTGTATTTTACCGAAGGTGACAGTTCGCTATGGTTCGATTACCGAACGTCATGTTTTTCGAACTTCTGAAAACGCAAGATTGATCGTTGCCTACGAAAACGGTCAATATCTCGGCCATGCATTTGAAAATCTCGAAGGAGGAGGAGAATGGCGACGACCCGATGCTGTGGCGACTGAAGTGGAATTTTCTCGTCGCACCATCGAACAAATCGAACTAAAAAATACCTGGGGAGTGCAGGCGGGAAATCAGATCGATCGATATCCAATCGTCAGCGGTTTGGGGGATATTTCCCTCAAGCTCAGTGGAGAAGTGTTAGCTCCCTTCGACGGTTATGTCAAAGGAAAGTTCGTCCTCGTCACCGACGGTAATTTAATCCGCAATACCGAAGATTGCGTGTTATTTTCCAGTCCACAAATTCCCGCGTACACTTCAAAAATTTGCGGACTCGAGCGCCGCTATCTCGGCCGCATCGAACAAGGGAAACCACTGGGCAAAACAGACGGTTACGTTCACGTTTCGCTGTTATCTCTCCGTCGTGAAGGCAGCGATCGAGTCCAATGGGTTTATGTTTCCCCGTCTTCCGAATTTTTGCAAAGGTTGGTGAATCAATCATGAACGATACGTCTCGCGTTGTTCCGATCGCGACGGCATTCGCGCTAAGTTTCGTCCCCATGTCTCCAGCTCGTGCTTGGACGACCGAAACGACCGAAAAATTTCCCGTTTCGTTAAACTTTAGTCCAGCTTTAGAACGAGAAGCTTCGATCGATCGATCCAAAATGCCACCCGATTTAGCATTTTCGCCTGACTCGATCGAGGACAGACAGTCTCGTATTTCCCTGGATTTCGAGCCGCCGATCGCTCCCGAAAAAAGCGGTTCGTTCGTCCCGTCAAAGGAGCCATTTTCTAACGATTCGATCGCTGTCGAAATCGCACCGTTGGAAGAAAAACTCCCCATACCCCAAGCAACGGAAAAAGTCCCCGAACCCAACACGCCTTCCCCAACACCGGTTCCCGTACCACCCGATCCGCCGCCAGTTTCCGAGTCTGAAAAAAACTTGCCACCGCCACCCAAAATGGAATTTCAAGAAGTCAGTGTCGCGGAAATTCCCGAAAGTTGGTGGGAGATGGGGGCAAACTCACCACTGGCGATCGCTTTAGGCTGTGCGGAAGGGACGCGACGTTCCGATGGGGGCAAAAATCTCGCCTACTACTGGCATACCGATCCGGGAAATTTCGCCGATAACTTCGGGACGTTTAGCTGGCAACATTTGCCAAAAGAGGCAATCTCGCCGGTGGTTTCGGCTTCGAGTGAGGCAGAAAAACGACAGATTTCGGACGAATTAGGACTGCCCGAACAAGCCGATCGAGATGGGTTAGCACGGTTGAAAAAATTCTACGAAGAACTGCGACAGCAAGCACTGACAAAGGGCATCTCTCTCGATCTCAGGGAATTGATCGAGGGATTGGATTTATCCAATCAAGCACCGCTGGCTGGTTTGAGTTCGATGGGATATCTCGATCGACTGGCGGAAATGCGACAATCGATCGACGATCGAGACGAGCAAATTTTAGAAGCACGAGTGTGGTCTTACTGGCATCCCGAGCGCGACACTTGGGACGCGCCGGGTTTGGGAAATACTTACGATCGAATCCGTCACGACCAACAGCGACGCATGGCGGCGATCGACGAAGCGTTAGCCATGCAGCAACAGCAACCCGCACGATCTTTAGCGGGGAAAGTTTCCCCGTTCGACGAACCACTCGCCACCTCAGCGGCGGAGTCGATCTCACAACGTCTCGTTCCTTGTATGCTTTGCGGGGTTTGAGTGGAGAAAGCAGAAGGAATTTCGAGTTCCTCCTGCTTTTCTAATTTTTAGGCTAACCAGTGAGACAAATCTTTCTCAATGAGGTCTTGTAGCTGAAGAATGTCGCTGCGATATTCCTCTTGAAGCATTTGTTTGACCTCTCGATCTAATCCTGGCTTTTTCAGGCTCGCCTCAATAGCTTTAGTCCATAATAACCGACGCTGTCGAGGTGACAAAAACAATTTGAAAATCGGTCTCAGCAGTTTCCTTAACTGATTGTCACCATGAATGAAGTCATAGATTGCTTTATTTCGTGGTACGCCCGATACTGCATCTTTGGCTCGCACGTCAGCTTCAAATTCTTCTACAACTCCTAGGAACTTAAAAACATCCCGAACCACAGCTTGGGGATTTTTCTTGAAATCGTCGAATAGATAAATTTTGATTCGATCCTTGGGGAAAACCTCGTAATAGTGTTTTAGGTAGTGATGATAGAGTCCTCGTTCAAAATATTTGTGATGTGATTTTTTTCGAGTTCGATCGTTTTGAAAAGCTGTTAAAAACTCGCTTGCGGCTTCAGCGTCTAGCCGCTGGTTGAACAAATAATGCGAATATGCTCGTTCTACAGGATGTCACAGAATCATAATCAGCTTGACATCGGGGACGATCTCGCGAATTCGATAAGGTGCTTTCTCATCTGACAAATAGCCGACTGAGCCTTCGCCAATTGCCTTGAAATGAGTGGCATTCCGAAACCAGTAATGATACTGTTCTAAAGTCACAACGTCATTCGTTTTTTCTCGATCGATATCTTCACCTGAATCGTACAAGAAAAAATTATGCTCTTTCTTTTTACTGATAAATACACTAGGATGTTGTAGGAGATAATTGCACAAAGAAGTCGAGCCGCCTTTGTGCGCTCCACAAACAATAAAGTTGGGAAGTATTTTTGATGTCATGCGCTCTGTTTTACCCTAAAACTCCAGCTCGGTCTAACGCTCGATCGACTTGACGCTCGGCAGTCAATTTAAGTTTCCAAAAAGACTAGCAATCTCATCGGGTTGGGCTGTTGACACGAGACAATCTTCGGCTTCTATGAAGTTCTACCGGGCGGCCGTCACAGCTCGAGATCGCCTATCTCGAGATCGAAATTTGCCCAGAAAAAGTATTGGCGGTTTAATGCTAATTTAAGATCTTCAGAGCGTCAAGATCCCTATCCCCTCAAAATATCGTTGTCAAGATAGAGTGAGAGATATTTTTGCACGACGATCGGCATCCATTTCAGGTGTTTCAGGCTGCTTGAGGTGAATCGTTTTACGGGTCGATCGAGTATCCGAGAGACCCTCGATTCGGTGTTCCAACATCCATCATGTCTCACGAATCGATGACATTTTCAGATCGATAGCTTTGTGTCAAATACCTACAGCCCCAAAACATCGATCGACTCCAACATAGAACTGTATTCAATCGAACACATTTTGACCCCAAAGTTGCACGATCGCGTTACTCTAATAACGGTCAATTTTCTGTTACGACTGATACGTCATGCTCAAACTCTATGGCAGCTCTCGAAGCCGCGCCTCGATCGTGCAGTGGTATCTTGAAGAAGTCGGGGTTCCCTACGACTTCGTCCTGCTCGATATGCGAGCCGAAGAACACCGACAGCCAGAATTTCTAGAAGTCAACCCGATCGGTAAAGTTCCCGCTATTGTCGATGGGGACTTCAAGCTCTGGGAATCGGGAGCGATCCTGCTTTATCTTTCTGAAAAATACGGTGAAATGCCCGAATCTTTAGAGAAGCGGGCGGAGATCGCGCAGTGGATCTTTTTTGCGAACGCAACACTAAGCGTCGGACTGTCTAGCGAAGCGACGCGAGAGCGGGAAATGCCACGATTACTAACGCCTCTCGATCGAATTTTCGAGAAACAGACGTTTATGATGGGAGACCAACTTACAGTTGCCGATATCGCAGTCGGCTCGATCTTGGCATACATCTCAACCATGTTCGGGATAGATTTTAGCGATTATCCCCACATCGCCGAGTACGTTCGACATATGAGCGAACGCCCTGCCTTTCAGAAAACCATTGGGGCGATGTTAACGGTGAAAAGATGAGGAGGCGATCGGGTGATGAGATGATGAGGAGGCGAGTATTCATACTCGCGATTCATCACCCATTACCGATCGCCAAAAATGAAGGATTTATTTAAATCCGATAGCGGCTTGCCAGACGAAAGCCAACAGCAAGAAAAAGACGGGGATCACGGGCAGAACGTCCACCAGGGGATCGAAAACTTGATAGGCTTCGGGCAGTTTGGCCAAAAGCAGAGCTGCTTCCATGTTATTAAATCCTTCGATCGACAGGTTTTCTCATAATTTCCACAAATATTAACATAAGCCGCTCGTTTCACCCGGAATGTAAAGTTACATTAACCCCGGTGGCTCAGCCACGCGGCGAACTCTGTGGCGAAACGCCCGTCCAGAATGGCTTGACGAATGCGTTGGGTAAAGCGAACCAATTCCGTCACGTTGTGCAGCGACAACAAGGTGTAGCCTAAAATTTCCCGAGATCGCACCAAATGACAGAGATAAGCTCGTGTAAAGTTCTGACAGGTATAACAAGAACAGGATTCATCAAGGGGGCGGTAATCTTCTCGAAACTTTGCATTTTTCAGATTCCAGCGCTCTCCACCCACCAACGCCGTCCCGTGTCGTCCGAATCGAGTGGGGATCACGCAGTCAAACAAATCAATTCCAGCGGCGATCGCCTGTACCATTTCCCGATACGTTCCCACACCCATTAAATAACGTGGCTTTTCCTGGGGAAGTAGCGGTGTCGTCGCCTTCACCACCGATTCGATGAGTTCTGGGGGTTCGCCAACACTCACGCCACCGATGGCGTAGCCCGGTAAATCCAGAGCCTGTAACGACTGAGCAGCTTTCGCCCGCAACTCGGGATACACGCCTCCCTGAACGATTCCGAACAGCGCTTGTTCGTCGAGATTATTGTGAGCGGCGATGCAGCGTTTCAACCAGCGTTCAGTCCGTTGCGTCGCCAGTTCCACCGCTTCCTGCGTTGCTGGATAGGGAGGACATTCATCGAACGCCATGATGACATCAGCCCCGAGAGCATTTTGAATCTCGATCGAACGTTCCGGGGTTAAGTGGATTATCGACCCATCTCGCGGCGATCGAAACGTCACACCATCTTCCGTAATCGATCGCATTTCACTGAGGCTAAAGACCTGAAACCCTCCCGAATCCGTCAAAATCGGACTTTCCCAAGCCATAAACCGATGCAACCCCCCAGCCCCAGAAACGATATTTTCTCCCGGTTGTAGGTGCAAATGATAGGTGTTGGCCAGAACCATCTGCGCCCCCGTCGATTGGAGTTGCTGAGGCGTGAGGGTTTTGACGTTTGCCAGAGTTCCCACAGGCATAAATCGCGGTGTCTCAACGATACCGTGGGGTGTGACAAACACACCCGCCCGAGCTTGGGTATCCTGGCATCGTGCCTGAGAATAATATCGAAATCGATCGATCAACAGTCGTTCCTTACATACAAAAGGATTATTTTATCTCGAATTTATCGCGAAAGCCCGAGCTACGCAGTCGATCCGCCGGGTTTACACCTCGTTTCCCCATCGCTCACCGAAAAAATACGGACGGTCGCCGTCCGGCCGACAAATTGCTATAGTTTAAAGTAACAAGCCATCTGGATGCCTCTAAACTGTGTTATAGCGTGCATTCTTTCAAACTCTAGTTTGACCTGTTTGCATGATAGGGTAGTACTATGGGGGTTTTTGTAACCCGATCGCGTGACCGTCTCAAAACCCGACTCGAAGTAGGTATGCTTTTCAGTCCTACTGCGAAGGTCGAAGGGGGCTAACAGACAATGTCTCAATACGACGATCTATATGCCGCAGAGCAAGCGCTATATCAGCACTTGCTCAATTTAGTAAAGGTCGAACAACCCGAGCGACTCATCGAGCGTTTCCAATCGCTGTTCGTACAGGGAGGAGGGTATCCCGATCCCGAAATTGCCTCGATCGTCCGTAAAATTACAGCGATCGACGAAGCCGAACGGGAATTTAACAGCGTTCTCAACCGCTGCTGCCATATTCTCATCAATCACTGGCAGATGAACGCCAAAAACCAAGCAGCCATCCCCAATTTAGTGCAGACCATTAGCGGAACAGGCGAACGTCGGATGCACTCGCGGGACGCAAGGCGGCTGCAAATGTTGCTCGAGCAGTTTAAAAAGAGCGACGAATATTTGACACTCCAACGGTTAGTGCGAGTTGTCGATCGTAATGTGGATCGGAGCAAACCCCCCGGCGAGCGTCCTCTGAGTACTCTAATCGGGCGTTATCCTTACCTTTACGGTCACTCTCTTCTCAGCGATAGCAGCAGTTACGAACACCAACAAACTGTTCGCAAACTCCAAGCTCAAAAGCAGCGACAGTACGAAATTCACTTGTCCAAATACGTCACCTACAAAGTTCGTCGCGCCCAACTGGCTCGTCAAAACCCCAAACTGCTCAAAAACCCTCGTATTATCCAACCCGTTCGCAATCCCACTCTACTCGACGATCGAGAACTCTACTTAGCCGTCAAGCAGTTTTCGGGGCGAGCAGAAGGATCGTATACCTATAAAGATCTCGCCCAAAACTTCCGAACCCATACCAGCCAAACTGGCACTTACCGAGAGTTCAAAGAAGACCTGTTCGAGTATCTGATCTCGAGCGTCGATGAAGACTATGGCAAGCGGCAGTTTTACGATAAACTGTACCAACATTTAATGAACACCTTGCCACAGTGTGACAATCAAAAGCCAACGGACTTCTTGATCGTCCGCACGTGCAGCCAGCTGTTAAACTTTTTAGTCGTTGAAAGTCCTCAAAATCCCAATCACTACGTCCTCATCGACTTGCTGTCGAACATCGGGCCGACCTTCGTGATGGCCTTGCTGTTAAAGATTTTACTCGTGTGCCGCAAAGTCCGTCCCCACCTCGAAAAGCGCTTTTCTATCCTTTTCGATCACTACGACCAGAGTACGCGCGAAGCAGTTGAGTGGCTGATCAAATCCCTTGAAAACCTGCAAGTCGCACTGAGTACGAACTTCGGCTCAGTCGATTTATCGATTCTCAGTCATGCGTCTTAAGATCTTGGGTAGCGGACGATCGACGTTCGATTCACGAGACCTTTAGACACTTCACGCTTCCCCGGCCATGTCAGACCCCCGTCCATCAGACTACGATCGAGAACTCGACGAAGTTATCTTTAGCTTTGCTGACATTCAAGCCGAACTGCACTACAAACAGGCAAAAACGGCTTTACACGACTTGCTCGATCGACGGCTCGATCTGACACCGCGCGAACGCTTTGGTTTAGAAGAGCAAATTCAAGGACTCGAAGCCACACTCGACAAACTCGAATCTGATGTCGTGCAGATCGCCGCTTTTGGCATGGTCGGACGGGGGAAATCGTCCTTACTCAACGCCCTAGTCGGTCGTCCCGTTTTTGAAACTGGCCCCCTCCACGGTGTTACTCGCTCCAGCCAAAGCGTCGATTGGACGCTCACCCGAGATTCCTTCGGTGAGGGATTAGGCGAAATTCTCCAAGTTTCCCTTCCAGGCGTAGGAAAGTCTCGAATCGAACTCGTCGATACCCCCGGACTCGATGAAGTCGACGGACAAACCCGCGCCGATTTAGCCTATCGCATTGCGAAACGAACCGATCTCATTTTGTTCGTCATCTCCGGCGATATCACCCAAGTCGAATACGACGCACTGTCGCAAATCCGAGACGCGGGGAAACCACTACTCCTCGTTTTCAACAAAATCGACCAGTATCCCGAAGCCGATCGACAAGCCATTTACGAGCAAATCCGAGATCGACGAGTTCGCCAACTGCTAACCCCCGATCGAATCGTCATGGCCGCCGCCTCACCCCTCTGCGCCACCGCCGTTCGCCGAACCGACGGCAGCATTGGCGTCGCGTTACAACCGTCCAAGCCCGAAATTAACGAACTCAAACTCAAAATTCTCGATATTTTGCACCGCGAGGGAAAATCGCTCGTCGCGCTCAACAGTATGCTCTACGCCGACGAAGTCAACGAGCAAGTCGTGCAGCGCAAAATGGAAATCCGCGATCGAAGCGCCAACCAAATCATCTGGAACGCAGTCATCGCCAAAGCCCTCGCCATTGCCCTCAATCCCGTTACCGTCGTAGATATCCTGGCGGCGGCGACGATCGACGTGGCATTACTGCTCTCGCTCTCGCGACTGTACGGCATTCCCATGACCCAAACCGGCGCGATCGATCTCTTACAAAAAATCGCCCTCAGTATGGGAGGGATCAGTGCGAGCGAACTCTTAGCCAATCTCGGTTTAAGCGGATTAAAAAGCCTTCTCGGAGTTGCCACACCCGTCACGGGAGGTATCGCGATCGGCGGTTACGTCTCCGTCGCACTTACCCAAGCAAGCGTCGCCGGTGTATCGACTTACGGTATCGGACAAGTGGCCAAAACCTATCTCGCCAACGGTGCGTCTTGGGGGCCCGACGGACCGAAAGCTGTCGTGCGTGAAATTTTAGAATCTCTCGACGAAACGTCGATTCTCAGTCAAATCAAGCAGGAATTACAAGAGAAGTTAGTCGGAACGGGAAGTGGAGATGAGGCGGTGAGGTGATAATGAGGTGATGGGCCAAACAACTTAAAAAACGAGGACGATGGTAGCGCTCCCAAACTCGTCACCGGCAGCATTGCTAAGGGTTTTATAGAAAGTCATCACCAGTTTAATGTCCGACGGGCTGAGAGATATTGTGTGCAGAGTCTTTACTGAACCTTGGGTGCAACAATTTCCCGATCGTTTTGCCTCAACGTCAGACTTTCTACCCTGTTGTCCTCCCCCAGATTAAAAGTGATGCGAAGTTCGATCTCGCGGGCAAAAAACTCTGTTTCTGAGCTGGGGTAGAGGGCGATTCTGGGTTGTCCTGTCCCTCGTGCATAGAGTCGATCGAATTCAACAGTAATCTCGATCTCAAATTCTGGCGACAACCGGTAGGTTCCGATGTAGCGCTGATAAACTGTTGGATTCACAGCGACGGTATCCGGTAATGTCGGCAACTCGTAGGGTTTCCCCAGGAGAATCGCGGCTAAATCTTTGGAAATGCGTCCCAAGTCGGCGGTTACCACGTTCGAGAGGATAGCAATTGTCAAATCGCGATCGGGTAGATAGCTCAAACTGGAAACAAATCCGTTGATACCGCCACCGTGACCGATGCGGCCCTGCTCCGACTGGTTGACAATAAGGCCGTAGCCGTAGAATATATCCGGCTCGTTTTCCGAGTCCATGAGTACCAGCGGCGAGGTCATGGCAGTTACAGACTCGTCACTCAGGATCTCGCGATCTCGATCGTCGCCGAATAGAAACTGATTCCACCGCATCAGATTTTCAACAGTGGAATACAGCCCACCTGCACCTTGGGGTACGTCCATATTGATGTACTCCGCTTCCTGGTAACCGTCATCAGTACCTTGATAGCCGCTGGCGAGTCTTTCAATAATCGCCAACGGGAACTCGTATCCGGTATCGTTCATCCCCAAAGGTTCAAACAGATGTTCTTCCAAGTAATTTGCATAGGACTGGCCCGAAACAACTTCGATCGTCTGAGTTAGTAATACATAGCCCGAGTTGCTGTAGCTAAACTGCTCCCCAGACTCAAACGCTAGAGGCAGATCGACAAAGCGAGCGATGAGATCGTTTAAGGTGGTGGGCAGCCGCATCCACTCCGGATAATCGGGAAAGCTGGTCAGATTAGGGATACCAGCAGTATGGGTCAGCAAATGGTGTAGGGTAACGCCTTCGTTGGGATAGTCTGGTAGGTAGGTAACGACGGGCATTTGGACGTTCAACAGCCCTCGGTCTTGCAGTTGCAGAATCGCAGCGGCGGTAAACTGCTTGGTAATGGAACCCAATCGAAATTTCGTCTGAGGGGTGTTTGGGACTTGATGCGCGAGGTCAGCCATGCCGTAGCCTTGAGAGAAAACCGTTTCCCCGTCACACGCAATTGCCACAGCCCCGGAGAACCGCCTCAGTGCGTGATGAGCTTGGAGATAGGTATCGATTTCGGCTTTTCGATCTTTGCAATTTTGAGTTGACAGTGTCATGATTTCCTGGGTTCGTGAGAAGCTCAGGTCGATCGTCTCAGGAGTGATTTGAAGTTGAGGATGGATCTCTGCTATTGCCTCAGTTCCTTGTCCTAGACCGATACCAACGGCAAGCATGAGGTAGAGGTATTTTGGGCTTTTCATGGCGAGTTATTTTTTTGGAAATTAAATAATTTTTTTTAAAAAGATCGTTCTTTTAATTGAATCAAAAAGATTTTTTGCAGTGTATCTTGAATAGATTGAATGCGATTTTTTTATGCTTTTTTCGATGCTTTCTAATACAAAAATATAAATCAATGTTTTGGATCGATATAGAAGCCCTAACTGACTCGTAAGATACCCGATTTCTCAAAATCTCGTGGCACGGGTATCCTGCCTGTCAAGTTCGTTCACAACTCAAATCGGCCGACTATGAATTACAGGAACCCAAAAATCAGTCAAAAACATTTGGTTCTCTTGGAATTGCGGTGTAATTGGGTTGCTTATGATACCAATATTGTCGTCGGGGCGAACGGCCGTTCGCCCCGACGACAAGGGTTTTGGAGTCTCATCAACTCTACTTATTACCCTAAGTCCAACAGACCCAAACATTTAGAAAAATATTCAAGTTATCCCTCTTTTGTCATTTTCAGAGTAAAAATTCCGATCGCAGTTGTTTAATGCTTCTCGAGGAAAGGGTTTGGGAAATATTTCGACTTGAATTCTACAATTTATAGACTTTTGGTGAATACAATCTCCCAAGTTCACGTCTTTCAAGGGCTACAAGATCTTTTTCTAACAGGATCTCACCCCGATCTAACAGAAGAGGGTTATACGGAGTCCACTTCTCAAATCACCGAATAAAATTACCCCCGTAGAGTCCTTGCATGTAAGAACTCTACGGAGTTTCAGGCGAACGGACAAAAATACCCTTTCGTATGGCGGATTCCGTATCAACTCTCCACCGCCCCACCTCGCTCGATGGCTAATTCGACGAGTTGATGAATCAAGGCTGAGAATGCGATACCGGTCGCGTTCCACAGTTGCGGGTACATACTCGTGGCGGTGAAACCGGGAAGCGTGTTGATTTCGTTGAGATAAATCTCGCCGGTTGATTCGACGTAGAAAAAGTCAACCCGCGCTAAACCCGCAGCATCGACCGTTTGAAATGCCTCAAGTGCGAGATCTCGAATGTTTTGAGCGATGGTTTCGGGAAGAGGCGCGGGAATCAGCAAATCGGCGCATCCTTCTGTGTATTTCGTTTCGTAATCGTAGAAATCGCTGGTGTACGTAATTTCACCGACGATCGAAGCTTTGGGATTGTCATTTCCAAGAACGGCGCATTCCACTTCTCGCGCGTTTGCAATTCCCGCTTCCACGATAATGCGTCGATCGTAGCTGGCGGCGCTATCGAGAGCAGCTTCTAATTCGCTTCTCGATCGAACCTTGGCAATTCCCACTGACGATCCCAAATTGGCGGGTTTGACAAAACAGGGATAGCCGAGGGCTTCTTCAATTCGATCGCACAATTTCGGAAATACGCAAGGATTCGACCAAATTTCCGATCGAAGCACTTCCAAATACTTCACTTGAGGCAGTCCCGCTCGATCGAACGCCGATTTCATCGCGAGTTTGTCCATACTCAACGAGGAACCGAGAACCCCCGAACCGACATAGGGAACTTGCATCAGTTGCAGCAATCCTTGAACTGTTCCATCTTCGCCGTTGGGACCGTGCAGAATGGGAAACCAAACCTCTACCTCGGTAACACTTGGGGGAAACTGCCACAGCTGAGATCGATCGTTGCTTTCTTCTGAGAGCGGTTGTCCGGAGTCCAAGACTTGCCGTGCGATATCGCAACCGTGCCAGCAACCGTCTTTTCCGATATAAAAAGGAAGTACATCGTAGCGAGTTGGGTTGTCCTCTCGATCGAAGGCTGACGCAATTGCCCGCGCCGAAGAAATCGAAACTTCGTGTTCCCCCGAACGCCCGCCAAAAAGCAAACCCACTCGACGTTTTGACATTCTGTCCTGCCTCTCAATTCGTTTCGATTACTATAGCCCACGAGTCGATCGAATGCTTTGGTCTGTCGTCGATGACGAAGGCTGCGAATTGCAAAAATGCTCGATCGAGGTTTGTCAAAAATTAGTTCATAAAGCGAGGTCGTGCCAGCGCAGGCGTGGAACCAACGCATTCCAGCAATTGCGTGGATATGCGTGCGCTCGATCGCCTCTCATCGAGAAGGACGGTCTCAGATTCCCGATTAGCGTTCGGACTCGAGGGTGTAGATCGCTTCAGTGATTCGATCGAGACTTTGATTCAAGATGTAGAAAAAATCCTCATAGGTTACGAGTTCGTGAGGTTCGGGAACGGTTAAGTCCGATCGGCCGATATCGATGGCGTAGCGTTCGATGAGGTTGTTACAGGCCTCGAAGGCGCGAGAGTCGCGATATCGATCGCAAACCTGCCACATGGGTATCGTTACGTCAGAGGCACGAACGAGAGCGAGATCGATCGAAGCCGTTCCGAGTACGACGATCGCGATCGCGAAGACAATGGAAAAAAAGATTAAAACGCGATTCATACGGGGTTAATGGAAAAAAAGATTAAAACGCGATTCATACGGGGTTAATGGAAAAATAAACGCTCCATGCAAACAAAAATTTAACAATCAGAGGCTTACTCGAGCGAAAATCGGTCATTTTAGCGTTAGTGAATTGAAGGCACGCGATGCAAAAATAGCGTCAAAAACACGTTCGCTAAAAAAAATTGGCGTGTGGGTGCAAGCTTTTCTTCCTCCATGAAACTTCTTTTTCAATAAAAACAAGCCTATATCTTCTGTAAACGCTTCTATCAATTTGTTAAAAAATCTAAAAATTTCTCGAACTTCGGCCCTCGAACTCCTGTGCTATATTCATCGTGACACTTGACCGTCGTTGCGTCTATCCAGAGGATCTCGCGAACGGGAGTAACTTCGAGCCGTTCGACTGTTCGCAAAAAATTTTTATTTCGCCTTACTTAATATAACTAAACAGCAATGAAACGAACGATAATTGGTCGATCGATCCCAATCCTAGCCATTGCCCTCCTGCTTGGCGCTTGTAGCAGCAAACCGCAAGCGGGAAGTGTTCCCGCCGTTCCTGTCACCATCGAAACTGTAGCCTCCACCGCAGTACAGGACACCTCCGAATTCACCGCCCGCATCCAAGCCAAACAACTCGCCGAAATCCGTCCCCAAATCAACGGTGAAGTCCTTGCCGTATATGTCGAACTCGGCGATGTCGTCGGTCAAGGCGATCTCCTGTTTGAAATCGACGGTTCCCAACAACAAGCCGTTGTCGATGCCCGTTCCGCCGACGTCCGCGCCGCCGAAGCGAACCGAGCTAACGCCCAAGCCGGACTGCAAGCCCAAGAAGCCGAGCGCACCCGCATCGTAGCCGAACTCAATTACAACTCTGAAGTGGCACGACTTGCGGATGCCGAAGCCACCCTGCGAGCGGGAATCGAGGATCGCAACCAGTTCGTCTCCCAAGTCGAATTCGCACGCACTGAAGAAGAACGGTGGCGTACCCTCTGGCAACAGGGTGTCGTGTCCGAACGGCGATACGACGGCGCACGACGTTCCCGAGAAGTTGCCGAAGCCCAACTCGCGGCCCAAGACGAACTCATCGACTCCCAACGTGCAAGTGTTGAAAGCGCCCGTCGCGACTTAGAACGAAAAGAAGAGACAATCCGTGCTCAACTCGCAGCCCAAGACGAAGTCATCCAATCTGAAGTCGCCAACATCGCCAGCGCTCAGCGCCAGGTGGACGCTGCTGCCGCCAACGAACGGGCCGCCGCCGTACAACTGGGCTATTACCAAGTTCTCGCACCCTTTTCCGGTGTCGTCGGTGAAGTTCTCGTCAAAGCCGGCGATGTCGTATCGCCTCAAGTCCAACTGACCAGTCTCAACGAAACCCGTCCCCTCGAAATTCTCATCGACGTTCCCGTGAACCGCTCCGCCCAAATCCGCGTGGGAACCCTCGTCGAGCTAATCGATCGAGACGGAGAAGTCATTGGAACCAGTCAAGTGTCATTCGTCTCTCCCCAAGCCAATCCCGGCACCCAAACCATTCTCGTCAAAGCCATCTACGGCAACGCACAGGGCAACCTCCGCAGTGACGAACGGCTGCGCGTGCGCGTTATTTGGGAAGAACAACCCGGTCTTACGATTCCATTTGCCGCCGTCACCCGACTCGGCGGCCAGCCCTTTGTCTTCGTTGTCGGCGAAAATCCCGACGCACCCGCAGGCGAAACCAACCTCATCGCCTTGCAAAAACCCATCGAACTCGGCAGCTTACAAGGGGGCAACTACGAAGTGCTATCAGGATTAGAAGCCAACGATCGAATCGTCGTCTCAGGCGTGCAAAAGCTGCGAGACCAAACCCCGATCGTTTCCTCAGCCGAGACAAATACCTCACAAGTCGATCGAACCAACGAAGAAACGAGTGAATGACGCTCAACACGCTTCACTCTTCACTGAAAAAGACTGAAAAAGCCTCTGTCACTATCAATTGTCAATTATCAATTATCAATTATTAAAGGATGATTCTCAGCATTGCCGACAACTTCATCAAGCGTCCGGTACTGACGACGGTTTGTACCTTGCTGATTCTCTTGGTGGGGGGCATTGCCATTCCCCTGCTGCCCATCGAACAACTGCCCGACCTCGCACCGACTCGCATTAACGTCGATTCTACCTATATCGGTGCCGACGCTGAAACCGTTGAAAATACCGTTACAACGATTCTCGAACGGGAAATCAACGGAGTTGAAGGCATGGACTACATCACCTCCAACAGCAGCAACGACGGGAGTAGTGCCATCAGCATCACGTTCAAAGCAGGTGAAGACAAAGACATCGCTCAGGTCAACGTCCAAAACAAAGTTTCAGTTGCCGAACCCCAACTCCCCGATGCCGTTAAACAAACAGGGGTACCGGTGAATGCAGCATCGACGAGTATCCTTCTCGTTTACAGCTTTTTCCCTGAAAACGACGAATACGACGAAATCTTTCTCACCAACTACCTCGATCTGTTCATTATCGACGAAATCAAACGGATTACTGGGGTGGGCGATGTCTTCCTTTACGGGGCGGGGAAATACGCCATGCGCCTGTGGCTCGACCCGAGCGCGCTGACGAGCCGAGGACTGACGGCTGTTGATGTTGCTGACGCCATTCGCGAACAAAACATTCAAGTTGCTGCGGGCGGGGTCGGGCAACAACCCGCCCCAGACGATCAAGCTTATGAATTGACTGTGCGAGTTCCGGGTCGTTTGAAAAATACCGAGGAATTTGAAAATCTGATCCTCAAAGTGAACGACAACGGCACGTTGGTACGTCTGCGGGACGTGGGATACGCCGAACTCGGACAGGAAACCTACGCTGCATCGGTAACGACCTTTGGGAAAGCCGGGGTAGGTATTGGGGTGTACCAACTTCCTGGCAGTAACGCCATGGATGTGGCGACGGCGATCAAAGAACGAATGGCGGAGTTAGAGAAAAATTTCCCGCCGGGTCTAAAAACTGCGCTGATTTTCGACACCACCGACTTCGTCAAAGCCTCGCTCAAAGAAGTGCTGATAACACTGGTGCAAGCGATTTCATTGGTGATTGCGATCTTGTTTGTCTTCCTACAGGATTGGCGTACCACCATCATTCCCGCTGTTGCCATTCCCGTGGCGTTGATTGGAGCGATGGCGTTTTTGCTAGCGTTCGGATTTTCGATCAACACCCTGACATTGTTCGGTTGTATTCTCGCCAGCGGTCTGGTGGTGGACGACGCGATCGTGATTGTGGAAGCGGTTTCCGCCAAAATCGACGAGGGGATGCGACCGAAAGAGGCGGCGATCGCCTGTATGCAAGAACTCTCGGGAGCAGTCGTTTCAACATCGCTCGTACTCATGGCGGTGTTTATTCCGGTGGCGTTCTTCCCAGGTACGACAGGTAAAATTTACCAACAGTTCGCGTTGACGATCGCCTTTACGGTGTTGTGTTCGACGTTCAACGCCCTGAGTTTCTCCCCCAGTATGTCGGCATTGCTGCTACGTCCGAGACAGCCGACTCGGGGTTGGTTGGGAAAAGTCTTCAACGGGTTTAACGCTGGGTTGCACTGGACGACGGAGAAATATCGCGATGCGGTGAACGGCCTCGTTCGGATTCGCGTCTTCGTTATGGGGTTGTTTGCGGTCGCCCTTGCTGCCACAGTTTGGATGTACCAAGTCGTCCCAACCGGGTTCGTGCCAGAAGAAGATCAAGGATACTTTTTGGGGATCGTCCAAGCCCCTGATGGCGTATCTCTCAACTATACGGAAGACGTTCTCAAAAAAGCTGAAAACATTTTGCTTGATATGCCTGAAATGCGCGGAACCTTTATGGTCAGCGGTGTCGGTTTTGAAGGACGCGGCTCGAACCAAGGTCTCTTTTTCGGGTCGTTTGAAGATTGGAGCGAACGGACGGGGAAAGGCCAAACGGCGGACGAGCTGATCGCGAAGCTCAACGGTCAGTTCGCACAAATTCAAGAAGCAGTGGTTCGGGCGTTTAACGCGCCGCCAGTTATGGGGTTGAGTAACTTCGGCGGATTTGAGTTTCAGCTTCAAGACCGTAGTGGGGGGCAGTTGACTTACGAGGATTTACTCAACAACGCCTACGAGATTATCGGAACAGCCAACGAGAAACCCGAACTTGGTGGAACAGCCTTTACGCAAGCAACGGCGAACACGCCACAGGTCGAGTTGACAATCGATCGAGCGCGTCTCAAAGCGTTGAACGTCAGTTTTAGCGATGCCATGACCACATTGGGAATCTACTTGGGATCGCAGTACGTGAATGACTTTACCCTCGGGCAACGCAGCTATCGGGTGTATGCCCAGGCAGAAGGGCAATTTCGATCGCGCACGGAAAATATTAATGAAATTTACGTGCGATCGAGAGATGGGAAAATGATTCCCCTCGGCGAACTCGTCAAGAGCGAACCGATTACCGGACCTCAGATTATCGGTCACTTCAACCTATTTCGAGCGATTAAAATTCAAGGGGCAAACGCCCCTGGCTACAGTTCCGGGCAAGCCATTCGAGCCATGGAAGAAGCGTATCAAGAAGCTGCACTGCCGAGTGTGGGGCGCGAGTGGATGGGAACGGCTCGCGAAGAACTCACGGCGGGGGGACAAGCGGTCATCATCTTCGGCTTGGGGCTAGTCATCGTCTTTCTGGTGTTGTCGGCACAGTACGAAAGCTACATCGACCCGATTATCATCATGCTCACCGTTCCCCTGGCAATGCTCGGGGCGCTGGTATTCCTGTCTGCACGGGGGCTGAACTTGGACGTTTACGCCCAAGTGGGTTTGGTAATGCTCATCGGCTTAGCCAGTAAAAACGCCATTCTCATCGTTGAGTTTGCCAACCAGTCTCGCGAGGAAGGGATGAGTATCGCGAAAGCAGCTGTCAACGCAGCGGAACAACGATTTCGTCCAATTTTGATGACGGCAATTTCGAGCTTGGTGGGCTTCTTCCCCCTCGTTATCGCCTCGGGTGCAGGATCTGCAAGTCGTTGGTCGTTAGGAACGGCAGTGTTCGGCGGGTTGTTAGTGGCGACGTTCCTGAGTTTCCTAGTGGTGCCGATCCTTTATATCGTCGTCAAAGGCTTAGAAGCCAAGTTCCTCAAAGACGAGGAGAAGCCGGAACCACCGGTGCCACCCGAACCGCCGATGGACGTGCAAACCGTTCCACCGATGCCACCCCAGAACTACGATGTTCCTTCACCGTCGATCGAGATCGATGAAGAGGATCGAGAACCCACTGAAACCAAGGCTTCTCATCCTCATAACGGCCATGCTGTAGATGGGGATGGGACTTCAGGCGACAAACCCTCGATCGAGCCACCCGACGAGTCCGAAAAACCCACTACGCCCCAAGCTTAAGCGAAATGTCCCGATTTGGGAGGTAAAGCCATGAACTCTCGAAAAATTCTCTTTTGTAGCGTCGTAACGGCAGCGATCGGCACGATGTTAGGAATTGCGGCGGCGGAACTGGCAAATCCCCCTTTTGAGAGTGGGATCTATAAGAACCCTCATCGCAAATACGCTATCGCTGGAGCAATTTTGGGAGCAGCCGTCGGGGGGGCGCAAGAAACCGTTCGTCAGCTTAAAGCTGAGGCCGATCGGCGGGAACGGGAACGAGAACGTTTCTATCGCGATCGCTTCCACCATCTACCGTAAATCGAAAATAGGATTCCAATCGACCTGAAAGTTTGACATGAAATACTCGACGCTTGGTCTTTGTGTTTTATTCGCGACCCTCACCACGGCAAACTCTGCCACGGCTCAACTCAATCGCCCGAACTTCTTCGAGCGGGGTTACGACCAATTTGAAGAAGAAATTCGTCAACTGGAACGGCAACCTAACAATCCTTCGCCCTTAACGGTTTCGGGGGAAGAAATGACTTGGTATCAAGTCGTATTGCGAGAGGGCGGATTTTCAATTTGGATGCCCGAAGGAACGGTTGTTCAAGAAATCGAAGTGGTTGAGACTTCAGCAGGTTCGATCGAGTTTTCGATGTTTGCGACACAACCACGCTTTTCTCGTTATGTGGTCGCCTATTCCGAACCGTTTGATTTCAGTGCTTTGGGAACATCGGAAGAAGTATTAGCTAAGGTACGAGATCGCCTGATCGATCGAGAAGCCAATTTCGAGTTGACTAGCGATAGAGACACGACAGTTGGCAACTTTTCAGCCAAAGATTTAATCTTTAACAACGATGAGGAAACCATTACATTTCGCTTGATTTTTGCAGAAGATCGACTGTATGTCTTAGCCGTTAGTCAGCTCAACGATGCAGCTTCGCTCGAAGCTGTTGCCGCCTTCTTTCGATCGTTTCAGAAACTTTAGATCGAATTTTGGCTAATTGCAGCAATCGTCACTCGATCGAGTCTTTTCTGGATAGATATTTCCCACTCTTTCTTCACATCTTGCCAAGTCCAGTTTTTCAGAAAAGGCCTTTAGAAAAAGGCCTTTTCGTCGTCGTTTAGCGCGTGAGATTCGTAAAGTCTTTATAAAGAAAAGCCCAAAAAATAGTAAAGAAATTTAAGGGTTCCAGGCATTCTGTGAAGAAAATATAAAGAAAGGGTAAAAAAGCAAAAGACTGGGGTATATAAATAAAAAGCTCATCAGCGCATCGAACAAAAAACACATCAATAGCTTTGTCAAACAAGCTTTAACATAGAGGTATCCAAACCCATCAAACTTTAATCCTCCCTTTTTAGTCGATCGAGTGAAATTTTTTTGCAGATTTCTGATTTCACCAAAATCCTGGATATCATCTGTCAATATACCGAAACAAACAATCTCAAATAGCAGGCTATGTATTTTGAGTCTCTCCCTCAAGTCAGCCGATTGTAATGGCTGTCGCTTTTGGCAACGAGCCAGCTTCCCAAAATTTCCATCTATCCCCCATAAAAAACCAGGAAATTTCAAGGCAGAGATGGAAAATTCTAGGGTCAACGCATACTCATTTCAGATTAATAGAGTCCCTAAAATCACAACGATTTTAAAGGTGCTAATTCTCTTCTAGATTCTCTGAATAATCCTTAAAAAAGCTGAGAATTTAAAGAAATAAGCTTGTATATCGAGGATGTATTTACCCTGAAATAGAATTACCATAACTCAATTAACTCAAACTTAAATTTATGCCACAGACACTCATTCGTTATTCCAAAATCCTAGAGATTGTCGGGGACATTATCAAAGTTCAGGTTCCCGAGAGTGCTCACACGAAAGATGCCGGCCCGCGTTTCGGTGACTTGGCTGTTGTAGAAAACAGCGATGGCAGCTTGTCTTTAGCTCAGATTATCAACCTCAAACAAGATACGGTTGCCCTCCAGGTTTTTAGGGGAACAAAGGGCGTGTCTACCAACTCCGCTGTTCGCTTTCTCGGTCATCCCATGGAGGCCACGTATTCGGGCAATATCCTGGGGAGAGTTTTTCGCGGGACGGGAGAACCGATCGACGGGGGGCCAGAACTTTCCCAAGACCCTAAAGTTCCGATTGGAGGCTCTTCGGTCAATCCCATGCGCCGGATCTTGGCCTCCAAAATGATCCGCACTAACGTTCCCATGATCGACGTGTTCAACTGCTTAGTCGAGAGTCAGAAGATCCCCATCTTTTCAGTTTCGGGCGAACCCTTTAACCCTTTTCTCGCCCGGATTGGCATTCAGGCAGATGCAGATATCGTAGTCTTCGGAGGACTCGGTCTGATTTTTGACGACTATTACTTTTTCCGAAAGGCCTTTGAAGATGCCGGGGTGTTTTCGCGCACGGTGATGTTCGTTAACTTGGCTTCTGACCCCATTGTCGAACGGATGCTGATCCCAGACATGGCCTTAGCAGTGGCAGAGCGCTTCGCCGTGGAGGAAGGGAAGCGGGTACTCGTGCTGATGTCAGACATGACCGCCTTTGCAGATGCCCTCAAAGAAGTCAGTATCGCCATGGATCGAGTCCCTGCCAATCGGGGTTATCCGGGCGACCTGTATTCCCAGCTTGCCCGTCGCTATGAAAAAGCAGCAGACTACGTTCAAGGTGGGTCGGTGACTATCTTGACTGTGACAACTATGCCAGGGGATGACGTGACTCATCCCGTTCCGGACAATACTGGCTACATCACCGAAGGGCAGTTTTACCTCCACGACAGCACGATCGATCCCTTTGGTTCCTTGTCCCGACTCAAACAAAACGTCATCGGCAAAGAGACTCGGGAAGATCACAGTCAAATTATGAACACCATGATTCGCTTTTACTCCGGTGCGAAAGATGCCGAGCAGAAACAGGCCATGGCGTTTGAGCTGTCCGACTACGATCGAAAGTTGTTGAAGTTCGGAGATCTGTTTAAGAAGAGATTCATGGATATCAATGTTTCTCTCCCCCTCGAACAAGCCCTCGATCTAGCCTGGAAAACCTTGTCAGAGTGCTTTGAACCCCAGGAATTACTAATGAAGCAGGGACTCATTGACAAGTATTTCCCGAAGGAAGCATCCCAATAGATTTAAAAAAATCGGGCTTTAAAGACCGTATCAAAGACCCGTATGGTTTGAGGGAGTAAGTCCAATGAATGTAGCGTATTACCAGCAGACGCTTCAAAAATAATATTCAAGGTGCTGACTGCCACACTCAAAATCTTCATGAAGTCAAGAACTTCCTTACTGTAAACGCCATGAAATTCACTCCCTCGAACGAAATTTATTTCTTTAATTAGATTGATTTTCTGCAAAGACTCACCCAAAAAACGAGCCTAATCATGGAAGTAAGACAGAATAAATCTAACACCCAATCGTTTTTAAAATAGGGGCGCTTGACCTCAAAAACATATTAATTTAAAACTCATTTAAACGAATGGCTAGACTATCGCTAACCAAAGCATCTCTGACCAAGCAAAAAAGACAACTCAAGGTTTTTGAGAACGTTTTGCCCGCACTCGATCTCAAGCGCCGCCAACTGAGTGCCGAGCGTAGTAAGGCGAGACAAGCGCAGGCTCAAACCCAACAGAAGCTTGAAGAGATAGAACCCGAAATCGCCCGCGAGATACCCATGTTGTCCAACCCACTGGTAGATTTGAGCGATCTCGTCAATGTAACCGGGGTCGATCTTGTAGAAGAAAACGTCATGGGAACTCGGCTTCCCAAAGTCGATCGCGTTCGCCTCCAGGTGCGCGATTACGCCTTTCTCGGCAAACCCTTCTGGGTCGATCGTCTGGTAGAGCTGTTGAAAACGGCTCTAGAAACCCAGATCGAACTCCAGGTGGCGATGCGGCGGGTGGAATTGCTCGAACGTGCCGAGCGGACTGTGACACAGCGATTCAACCTATTTGACAAGGTGCTGATCCCGCAGACTCAGGCGAACATCAAGAAGATCCAGATTTATCTAGCCGATGCCGAGCGGGCCGGGGTCGTGAACTCAAAAATTGCCAAACGGAAGAAGGAGGAACAAGTCACATGAGCATTGTTCCCTTGAGAAAAGTCACCGTGTTTGGACTCGGAGGCGATAAAACTTCTATTCTTGAAGGCTTGCAGCGCTTGGGATGCATGCATTTGATTCCCCTGCAACCACTTCCCCAGGAATCCGAATTTGGAGCGAGCGATCGCTACGAAGATGCCCAAAAAGCCCTGCGGTATCTCATGGATGTCCCGCGCCGATGGCATCAAGTACGTGACGAGACCCAATTCGATCTCGATCGAGTCGTAGCGCAAGCCCTCGAAAACAAGCAGAAGCAGCGAGAAACCGAAGACAAGCGTCTTTTTCTCGCCCGTCGACTCCAAGAGCTGGAACCTTGGGGAAACTTCACGTTGCCAGATCTCGAAGAACTAGGCGGCTACCGACTGTGGTTTTATCAGGTGCCGAACAAGAAAGCAAAACAGCTTCAGACGCTGGAGTTGCCTTGGCAGCAAGTCGGTCGAGATCAGCTCCACGTCTATGTGGTCGTCGTTGCAAAAGAAGAACCACCTTCCGATGCCCTCTCTGTTCCCCGGACTCACGCCGGTTCGGTCTCACCAGAAGACCTCAGACGCCAGCTAGAGCAGGTCGAAATCGAACTCGACGAAATCCGGGCAGAGCATCAAGCCCTCAGCCGCTGGATAATCCTGTTGTCTAAAAATTTAGCCCGTGCCGAGGACGAAGTATCCCTGAGACAAGCCAGCAACCAAACCAGCGAGCAGGACGGCATCTTTCTCCTTCAGGGCTGGATGCCCAAGCCGATGCTCAAGCGCCTGGACGCTTTTGCCGAGCAGCACGGGCTTGCATTTCTGGCCGAACCGCCCAAACCCGACGAAACACCGCCGACCCTGCTCGAGAATCCCGAGGATTTGAAGGGAGGGCAGGATTTAGTGAGTTTTTACCAGACTCCCGGTTACGACAACTGGGATCCGTCGATCGTGGTTTTCTTTTCCTTTGCCCTCTTCTTCGCCATGATTCTCGCCGATGCCGGTTATTCCCTCGTGTTAGCTGGCATCGTGGCGTTTTATTGGAAGCAGATGGGTCAAAGCCAAAGCGGAAAGCACTTCAGACGCTTGGCAGCCGTGGTTCTCGGCACGTCCCTGGTCTACGGGGTATTGGTCGGCAGCTATTTCGGACTCGCTCCCCCCGAGGGTTCCTTACTGGGCATCCTCCAGGTGCTGGAAGTCGATAACTTCGAGATTATGATGCCGCTTTCGATCGTCATCGGTTGCCTGCATGTGGGCTTTGCCAATGCCGTTGTCGCCTATCGTGCTGTCGGATTTGCCAATAAAGCTCGGCCTCTCGGCTGGATTTTGGTCGTCTTCGGCGGTTTGGCGTTCTATCTGGGGGGAAGTTATGAGGCGATACCCGCCGGCAACCTAGGCTTTGGACTGCTTGGAGGCGGCTTCTTATTAATCTTCCTGAGTGGCGTTGCGGGCAGTCGCCAAAAATTCCCCTTGCGTTTGATTCAAGGGTTCGGTGCGCTGGCCGGTATCTCGACCATGTTCGGCGACATCCTCAGTTACCTGCGGCTGTTTGCGCTGGGGCTTGCCAGTGCGTCCCTAGCCCAGACATTTAACCAGTTGGCCGTCCAGGTAAGGGAGGTCTTACCCGGACCTTTGCTCCCGATCCTCATCCTGTTGCTAGGTCACGGGATCAATTTGGGTCTGGGCATCATCAGCGGCTTCGTCCACGGTTTGCGCCTAAATTTCATCGAATTCTTCCGTTGGGGCCTTTCCGAGGAGGGGTATCCATTTCAAGCCTTCGCTAAAAAGGAGATCGACTTATGAACGATTTGGTTATTGCCCTGGGCTGGGCGGGTCTGTACGCCCCTGTAGCTTTAGGGGCAGCGGGTAGCGTCATCGGCTGTGCCATTGCCGGGCAAGCTGCGATTGGAGCGATGCTAGACACCGAAGGGGGTTACGGTCGCTACGTTGGCGTCTCCGCCATGCCTTCTTCCCAGGTCATTTACGGGATCGTGTTGACCTTTGCCCTTGGGGCCCTGGTCGTCGACGGTCAAATTTCAGTCGAGGCTGCAGCGAGTATGTTTGGTCTCGGCATCGGTGCCGGACTGGCGTTGCTGTTTAGCGCCATCTATCAGGGTCAGTGCTGCGCGTCGGCGATCGCGGCCAGCAAAGCGAAACCGGAAATCTTCGGCTTGTCCCTAGCCCCTGCCGCAATCGTTGAAGGCTTTGCCGTGTTTGCCTTCATCTTTGCCCTGTTGTTTATACCGGCTGGCAGCTAAGGAGGAATGATATGGCTAACCTAAGACGTTCGCGATCGACACCGGAAAGTGTGGCCTCGGGAGTTGAAGACCTCATCGCGCGGCTGCGGGATGAAGGTGTCAATAACGGTCGTACCCAAGCCGAACAGATCGTCAGCGATGCCAAAGCCCGGGCCGAGTCGACGATCGAGGAAGCCCAGCAGGAGGCCGATCGAATTGTCAGCCAAGCTCGAGAAGAGGCAGAAAACCTAAAACGCGCAGGACACGAAGCTCTACAGGTGGCTTTCCGCGATACGAACCTTGCCCTGAAGACGCAATTGACCCAGCGGTTTACGGGGGAAGTTCAGCGCCTGGTCGGTGCTGAAACCCAGAAGCCAGAGCTTCTGCAAAAGCTGATCCTAGAGATTGCCGGTCGAGTGAAAGAGGAAGTCGTTCCAGCCCAACAGGTAGAAGTATTGCTGCCCCGCAAGGTGGCAGGACTTGAGGAACTCAGCCACAATCCCGAAGAGTTAGAGCAAGGGATACTCACGTATTTTGTCCGCCTGGTCGGACAAGATATGCTCCGCGAGGGCATCGAGTTCGGTGTGGCCAAAGACGGCCGGAACGGACTGAAACTTCGGCTCGTGAATGAAGAAGTGGTCTTAGACCTGAGCGATCGAGCGATTGCAGAAACGATTCTCGAACACCTCCAGCCCCGTTTCCGCGCCCTTTTGGAGGGAATTGTCAAATAATGGCTAGGTACATCACCCTGATGGCGAGCCTGCCTGCCCTCGGGCAGCTGTTCGGCTCTAAGCAGACGCCCATTTCTCGGCTCAAGCTGGAAAGCCGACTGAAGATGCTCGAGGAAGAAGATGCGGCACTGCTCGGGCAGATCGAAAGCTTGGTGCATTGGTCGCACCTGCCGATGGAACGAACCGATGCTCAGATCGTCGCGGCCGCCAAGCACTTTTTTCAGGAGGTTCGCAACCCCATCCTGCGAGAAGTTGTGGAGTCGCGGCTGGAGCTGCATACCGTCGTTGCCGCTTTGCGCCGTCGCCAGCGCGGTGAAAGCGCTCCTCCATCGGGCGAGCCTTGGGGTTACGGGCGGTGGGTCGGGCAAATCCAGCGCTACTGGACGGAGCCGGGATTCCGCCTAGAAAGTGCGTTTCCTTGGCTAGTGGAAGCCAACCGCCTTTCGATCGCACATGAATCGGTTGCCTTAGAGCAACTGCTATTCAGCGTCGTCTGGAACAAATTGGGTCGCCTCGGCATGGGACACTACTTCGATTTTGAAGCCGTGGTCGTTTACGTCCTGCGTTGGAACTTAGTCGATCGATGGACCCGCTATGAAGGGGAGGCAGCTGTCGATCGATTCCGGACGATGGTTGATTCTGGAATCCAAGAATTCACGAACGTATTTGCTTGAGACACCCCGACCCTCTTGAGTTCGATCTCGGTGAGATTCTATCCGAAAAAGATCGCGAGCCTCTCGAAAGACTTCAACTTGGGAGATGGTATTCGCTCAAAGTCAAGAAGGTAGTGAATCCCAATCCCAAAATTTTTTAAGCCCTCTTCTCGATGAATTTTAAGCCGTTGATATTGAATTTTTCATATCGAAAGTTAAAAAAGAGGGTTGGGTACATCTCACTTTTGCGATCGCAACCCCACCCCTCCTCCCCGGGCTAAAGGAAGGTGCCGAAGGCGGAGGGGTCTTTCTACGAAATTGAGATGCACCCAGAGGGTTGAACTTTTCCCTTTGAAGTTTAAATTGTGAAGTTTAAATTGTGAGTTTGAATTGTAAGCCATGGCTGAAGTATTTAATCTGGCACGGGTTGTTGCCGTCCAAGAAGATCTCGTCACCCTCGAAATGGCGGATTCTCAAGCCCGCCCTCTGGTGAAGAACGAAGTGGTCTACATTTGCCCCCAGCGGAAACGTGAGGGTCGCAGTGAGAAACTCAAAGCTGAGGTGCTTCGGGTGCGCGGTCGCGAGGCGGACGCTCAGGTTTTTGAAAGTACCCAGGGCGTTGGCATCGGCGATCCAGTCGAGCAAAGCGGTCAGTTACTCTCCGTCACACTCGGCCCGGGCTTGTTGAGTCAGGTCTACGACGGCTTACAAAATCCTCTCTCAGAAATTGCGTCGGATTACGGCACGTTCTTGCCACGCGGAGCCTACGTGTCAGCCTTGAACGAACAGAAAAAATGGTCGTTTGTGCCTGCGGTAGAATTCGGAGCGCGACTGAGAGCAGGGGATACCATTGGCACGGTTCAGGAAGGCCGTTTCACCCATAAAATCATGATTCCCTTCGACGAACCTGGGGAAGTGAAATTGACCTGGATTCAGGAGGGGAACTTCACCGTCAATACGCCGATCGCGAGAATCCAGGATGCTAGCGGCCGGGAACGCTCGCTGGATATGACGCAACAGTGGCCCGTGCGCCGTGCCTTGCCTCAAAGACTCTTGGAGCAGCGGTTTTCCGAACGTCTCTATCCCCAAGAGCCGATGATTACCACCCAGCGCATCATCGATACATTTCTCCCCATTGCCCGAGGGGGAACTGGATGTATTCCGGGGCCGTTTGGGGCAGGCAAAACAGTCCTTCAAAATCTCATTTCTCGTCATTCAGCTGCGGATATCGTGCTGGTGGTGGCCTGTGGCGAACGGGCGGGCGAAGTGGTGGAAACCATCACCGAGTTCCCGAAACTGAACGACCCCAAAACGGGGGGATCGCTGATGGATCGCACCATCATCATCTGCAACACCTCTTCGATGCCGGTGGCAGCTCGCGAGGCTTCTATTTATACGGGAATCACCCTAGGCGAGTATTACCGTCAAATGGGTTACAACGTGCTGATGATTGCGGATTCGACCTCCCGATGGGCGCAGGCGATGCGGGAAACCTCGGGGCGACTCGAAGAAATTCCGGGAGAAGAAGCGTTTCCCGCCTATTTGGATTCGTCGATCAAAGGGGTTTACGAGCGTGCTGGAATTATCTGCACCAACGATGGTAGCGTGGGCAGCCTCACGACAATCGGCACCGTTTCTCCGGCGGGTGGAAATTTTGAGGAACCGGTCACTCAATCAACACTGAGTACGGTCAAGACGTTTCTCGGGTTGAGCTATGCTCGGGCTTACAAGCGTTTCTATCCGGCGGTCGATATTTTGATTTCCTGGTCTCGCTACCTGACCCAATTAGCGCCGTGGTTCGATCGAGAAGTTGCTCCCGGTTGGGTCGATCGCGTGCGTGCCATGCTCGACCTCCTCAAACGAGGTGATAGCATCGACCAAATGATGCAGGTAACGGGAGAGGAAGGGGTGACGCTCGAGGACTTTATTACCTATCAAAAATCCCTGTTCTTGGATATGGTTTACCTGCAACAAGATGCGTTTGACGAGGTAGATGCCAGTGCGCCCCTCAAACGACAGCAAAAGAGCTTTGAGCTGGTTTATGACTTGGTGAATCGGCAGTACCAGTTTGAGGACAAACCCGTTGCTCGGCAGTATTTTACTCGCCTGACGGGTCTGTTCAAGAACCTAAACTACACACGGGAGAATTCTTCCGAACACGCTGACTATCTCAAACAGATTCGCGAATTAGCTGACTCCGTCACTCAAATGCTGTGATGCTCCATCCCCGTTTTGCGATCGATGGGGCGTTGTGAGTTATCTCGCAAGGCTTTTGTGAGAGAATTCAAGCGAATCCGATGCCCACGACTGCTTTTCTCGCGTTCGATCGAAGTAACCGATACCCCAGAACTGCACTTAACGCCATGAAGAAACTCGTTCAGTTCGTTGTGACTAGCGTTTTCCCAATCGTGTTATGGGTATTGACTGCCCTTCCCGCAAACGCTGCTAGTCTGCCTCAACCCGACGAAAACGGTAACTATTCCGGCCGATCGTGTCACCAAAGTTGGGAAGTTGTCGATCCCGACCCCAACGGTTTGAACTGTCGCAGCACCGATACCAGTGTGGCTGAAATTTACGAAAGCAGTTTGAAGAATTTACCCGCCATCTCGACGTGGGACATTGTGGGGACGTTTGCTACGGGGGAAACCTTCAAAGCGGGTTTGAGTCCGGCGGGATTTAACAGTATTTACGACCAGAATGACAATCCTTGGTTGTTTGTCGATCGAGGGAACAATCCCGACAGCCCGAGTCGATGCCTCGTTCGAGCCAACGCGAGCTTCGTCAAACCCATCGAACCCGTTCGCGATTGTTCGTAAGTCATTGCGAAAGTCGTTTCGATTGCGAAGTCCATGACGCCACCTTTTCCATTGTTCGCTTTAGCCCTGACCGTTGCTACGGTATCGGTTTGGGGAACCCCTCAAAATCCGAGCCTCGCCGAAGTCCCCCCCGTTTCCGATTCTGTGGCTCTCGATCGATCGACAGTCGATCGATACTATCGCCCCGTGGCCACCTGGAGCGGACGGCTAATTCTCCCCGACACCCGCGAGATCGAGGTCGAAGATCGGGCGTTGCTTGGGGAAGATTGGGTTTGGTTTGAAGTCGAAAACGCGCCGGAGGAGTATCGAAGCTCGATCGGTCAAACGATAAAGTTGACGTGGCGTTCGTCGCCTTGGGCGGATGGCTACACCGATCTCGTCACCCGCGAGATCGACTTTATCTCCCTCACCTCCCTGAGCGAGCGACGGTTGGGTAACGTTCACCCTAATCGACTCGACGGACGCGATCGAGTCGGGCCCTTACAATCGTTAGCGGGCGCGAGACCCGAAGACGATCTGCGGGTGAAACTCGACGGCGATGTGGAGATTGTCGGGAGTTCAGCCCACGGGACGATCTTGACGATCGATCGAGAACCCGTTCAAGTGTGGGGGCGATCGATCGGTCTCGTGACGTTTCTCTACGCTTCCCCCGACGGCGAAAATCGCTACGTCGTCCAACACTACAACCCCCTCACCCAGCAGTTTAACGGCGCGAGAGAAACGGTACAGTTCGCTCCGAGTCCCGCAGACGGTAAAGGAGTCGAGCAGTTTACTCCAAACCGAATTGAAGAGTCCCCCGCCGGAACCGCCGGATGGTATCTCTATGGCGATCGAGACGAATCGGGAACTTTCGTCGTGCGGTCTCTCGCACCTCGCGCCCTGTTTCAACTCGAACCCGATACGACAGTTGTCGGAACAGCCCCCGGACTCGATTACATCCGCAACGGAAACTGGGCGGATACCCCCGAACGAAAAGGAACGATCCAGCGCGTTTCCGTCTCTCCCGACGCACCGCAACCTTGGCAAGCGGGCGATCGAGGCCTCGTCATCCACACCTTCGGCGGCTACCGTTTCAGCGACGACGAAAACCCCAAACGCCGAGAAAGCGGACATTTCGCCTACGGCATCGCTCGCGTCGGACGCGATCCCTTCACGGACGAACTGCGGTTTTTCGTCGAATACTTTCAGATTTACGCCCACAATCCCCGCTCCATTATCTCAGGGCGGCAAGCGTGGCACGCCTTTTCGGGGAACCTCTACCGAGGACAAATGCCCACTCGTCCCGTTTCCGACACCATTATCCGCTTCGATGCCTTCACGGAAGATTACGAATTCGACGGGATCGTTTTATCGCCTCTGACCGAACTCCTCGTTCAGATTTCGATCGTCATGGGACGCTATCGAACCGGAGACGGAACGGGTTTCGCCATTACCACCCCTGCGTCTTCTTGCGTGCAAGATTCCAATCAAGCGCTGTTTATCACCCTTCAGCGGATTAAAACTCGTGTCGAGTCCAGTCCAGACATCCAACAATGGCTCGCCGCGCATCCCGACGATCCCCAGACGCAACGCTTGCAGGAACTCTTTGCCCTTCTCGACGATCTCGATCGAAAACTCGTCCCCTTCAATATCGTGCGTCGAGACTGGCAACAAAACGCCGATCGACTGACGGGACTCGAACCCGATGCCGACCTGATTCGCAACCCCGCGAGTTTGGTGTCTGCGGTTCTCAGTGGATTGTCGATCGTGCCACGCCGCGCCCACGACGAAATCGCCAGCGTTTTCTACGAACGCGGCGGACAGTTTTGGTTCCTCCGCACCAATCAAGTGGGCGGTTGGGACGATTCGATCTTTCCCGTTGCACCGACAACTCTGATTCATTAAAAAACTCGACTAAACGACCTACCCGACGAACGAAACGATGCATCACAGAAACCGACGGAACTTCAAAAGCTGGATTGCCGGACTCGTGACTGGAACGAGCGTGCTTTGGCACTCGATCGTCCCCCAAAGTGTCCAAGCCGCCGAACGACTCACCATCACTTACGGCCCTCTCGAATTTTACGTTCCCGTCAACTCCTTTGAAACCTTCGCTGAAACCGGAGAGATCGATTCCGATCTCGCCTTCTACCTACAATTTTTCGACGAAAGCACCCACGATCTGATCCGAGGTGCGCTCAACCGGGAGCTTCCCATCGGTGCGACCGTTCTCTCGAAAGCGCTCTACATGGGTATGGGTGAAGGCTTTTTGCGTCGTCTGGGAACCGTTATCCAAACGGATAGCGGTCTCAATGGCGCTCATGCCTTACGTTCGGCGATCCTCGTCGCCGCTACCGACGACAGCGAAAGCTTCACCCTCCTCAATGTCTTGAAAAAATACCCCACTCGCGAGATTCGGATCGACGCTAAATTTATCCTGCAAGCTGCCAACCAACTTTACTTCTTTCTCGATTACCGACAAACGACGAGCGATCTGATTGTGGCTGAAGCCCAGCGGGAAGCTGCGAACGATCCGCCTGTAGACTTTTCCCAAATGCCCGACTTGCGAGAACCGGGGCCTTACGGTGTTGAAGTGCGGCGGTTGCGGTTCCCGGTCAGTGGCATTCGTCCGACGGAACTCGGCTTAGCTGCGTCCTACGATCTCGATGTCGATATTTATCTTCCCGAAGGTCTCGACGAAACGGTTCCCGTAGTGGTGTTGACCCACGGTTTCGGTTCCAACCGCGACAACTACGACTACCTGGCCGAACACCTGGCTTCTTACGGTTTGGCCGTGGCCGCTCCCGAACACATCGGTAGTAACCTCGAATATCGCGAAGCGTTTTTACGCGGTGAAGTTAGCGATTTAATCAGTCCGATCGAGTATCTCAGTCGCGGTTTAGACCTCACGGCGACCCTCGACGAACTCGAACGTTTGGTAAACTCCGACGATCCGGCTTGGCGCGATCGAATCGATGTCGATCGCGCGGGAATTATGGGTTACTCGTTCGGCGGTACGACGGCGTTATCGATGGCGGGTGCTCAAATCAACCAGGCAAGGTTGAACGAATCCTGTATTCGGCAGGAAAATTTCACGCTGAATTTTTCTGTGACGCTGCAATGTTTGGCGGCCTATTTGCCTCCGGTGAATTACGATCTCTACGATCCTCGATTTAAGGCGGCGTTAGCGTCTTATCCGATTACGAGTGTCGTATTCGGGCCGGAAGGAATGGCGAATATTTCAATTCCAACAATGCTCGTTTCGGGGAGTAACGACATTATCGCACCGTCGATTCCCGAGCAAATCCATCCGTTTCTGTGGATGACGGGGACAGATGATAAATATTTAATGACGATGGTGCCGGGGACGCACTTTTCGACAGGGATGGACGAGTACACGCAGCAGTTACCGGAGTGGTTGCGCGGCCCTGTCGGCTACGGACAGCCCTATTTAAAAGCGTTAAACGTGGCGTTTTTCCGCTACTACTTAGCAGAAGACGAGTTTTACGAACCTTATTTGACGGCTTCTTACAGCAAATATATCGATTTTGACGAGTTGACACTGAATCTGGTGCGAAATTTGACACCGGAGATGTTGATTTCGGCATATGGGGGAGAGCCACCGATCGAAATGTTCCCCACCGCTGCTGTCGCGCAGTCTCCACCGCGTCAGGAAAGTATTTTGGAAGAAATTCGACGCACGGGAATTTTAACCGCAGCGGTTCGGAGTGATTCGCCGCCGTTCGGTTATCTCGACGATGAGGGGTTGTGGAGTGGTTATTGTTCGGATTGGCTACATTCTTTTGCTGATTATTTAGAAGTCGAGTTGGCAATGCCGGGAGGAATCGAAGTCGTTCAATTGCCGTCGAGTTTGAGTACGCGATTCGATTGGGTTCGCAGCGATCGCGTTCATCTCGAATGCGGGCCGAATACGATCGTTCGCAACCCCGAAGGTTTCGCGTTCTCACAACCGTTTTTCGTGACGGGAACGCAGTTTTTAGTCAATCTCGACAGCGTAGAGCGGGTTAATCCGAATGGAAACCTCAGTGGGGTAAAAACGGGTGTTTTGGAAAATACGTCAACGGAACAGTTCGTTCTCGATCGATATCCAAGTGCCGATCGGGTGTTGTTTGACGATGACTATATCGCGCTGGAAGCGGTTGCCGCCGGTTCGATCGATGCTTTCGCCAGCGACAGCATTTTAATTCTCGGGGAACTGTTGCGACTCAACGCCGATCTTAGCGATTTTGCCTTAGTTCCCGAACAGCCCTTAACCTGTGATTATTACGGGTTAGCGTTACCGGATAATGATTCCCAATGGCAAAAAGCAGTAAACGGATTTATTAACAGCGAAGCCGCGCTAGACGTACGGAACGAGTGGCTGAGTGGGTTTTATCCGATCGCTTTTGAGACGTTAGATTACTGCACTCGTTAGTGGTGTCGGAAGTTGTATCGGAGGTACATTGGGGTGGCCCCGATCGGCTAGACAATTCTGAGGGATCTCTAAGCGCTGAAAAATCGAGATCTCGTCTCTCTCAAGACTTTTCGATCGGTCGATCGATTGGTGATTATCGCTTGAGTCAAGGGACTGTTGAGAACTGTGAGTGTTACGGAGAGTACGTCGTAGCATCAGTCGCTTCAATTGCATTTGGCAACCCGTGCGTCAACGACCGTTGACTGACAGCTCGACCTCGATCGAGTAAAATCGGACGAAACGCTTCAAAACACGAGTTTTTTCATCAGTCGTGTCTCTCCTCCCTGACGTTTCTGCCTCAAAGTTGCCATTAAACCCTCTCGCGTCCGTCGATCGAGCCTTGGGATGTCCGCAATGGCCGGTTAACCTTCAATTGCGGCCGTATCAAGAACGAGCTGTAACCAGTTGGTTTGAGGAAAACGGACGGGGAACGCTCAAAATGGCGACTGGAAGCGGAAAAACCATTACCGCTTTAGCCATCGCCGCAAAACTTTACGAAAAAATCGGCTTACAAGTGTTGTTGGTGGTGTGTCCCTATCGCCATCTCGTCACGCAGTGGGATCGCGAATGTCGCCGCATTCACCTCGAACCGATTTTAGCGTTTGAAAGCGCTCGTCAGTGGCAGGGGGAATTCGCTCGCCAACTCTATCGCGTTCGATCGAATACTCAAAGCTTCCTCACTGTTATTACCACCAACGCCACCCTCACCAGCGAACCGTTTCAATCGCCATTACGTCACCTTCCGACCAAAACGCTCATCGTCGGAGACGAAGCGCACAACCTAGGCGCACCCCGCTTGACTGAGTCGCTCCCCCGTCACGTCGGTTTGCGTTTGGGACTCTCCGCCACCCCCGAACGCTATTTCGATGAAGGAGGAACCGACGCCCTCTTCGACTATTTCGGCGCAGTATTGCAACCGGAACTTACCCTCGGCGATGCCATTCGCGCTGGTGCCTTGTCTCGATATGCATATTATCCAATTTTTGTCAACCTCACAGAAGGGGAAAGTCGGCGTTATGCAAACTTGACCCATCGCATTGGTTGGGCGTTAGCGAACCAAGATGGTGTTCCGCACCGCTACCACGAACGAGAATCTGAAGATTTAACCGCGTTGCTCGTGCGGCGATCTCGTCTCATCGGGACGGCTTCAAATAAGATCGCTGCCTTACGCGAGTTGATGCGCGATCGATTGCACACGAGCCATACGTTATTCTATTGCAGCGACGGTATCGACCCCGAAACCGAAACACCGCAAATTGAAGTAGTCGTGCGAATGTTGGGAAGCGAATTAGGGTATCGCGTCAATACCTACACCGCCGAAACGTCGGTCGCGCAGCGAGAACAGTTGCGCGTGCAGTTCGAGTCAGGTCAATTGCAAGGTCTAGCCGCCATTCGCTGTCTCGATGAAGGGGTGGACGTTCCAGCGATTCAAACCGCTGTCATCCTCGCCAGCAGTCGCAACCCCCGTCAGTTCGTCCAGCGTCGGGGGCGCATTTTACGCCCCTATCCGGGGAAAGAGCGTGCAACACTGTTCGATACGATCGTGCTTCCGCCACAACTCGATCGAAACACTTGGGACGTCGAGCGAAACTTACTCAAAAGAGAATTACAGCGATTTGTTGAATTTGCCGATCTCGCCGACAACGCCGCTGAAGCTCGGATGAAATTGTTAGGACTTCAAAAAAAATACGGTTTACTCGATATTTGAATTGCGGACGGTCTCAATATCAAATCGCACGAAAACGACGGTGTTTTTCGTGTGAGTTTTTCGTGTGAGTTTTTAAATCGTCTACAATTTAAAAGGATACTCGATCGATACTCAGTCGATGATTTCAAACCAAGCGCTGAAAGTTGCCAAAAAAGCAGGGGCAGGACTCCTATTATTTATCGGCGTTCCCATCGTTCTCGTCTCGAGCTTCAGTCTGTTCGACGCGAACCCCGGCGTTCGAGAACTCGCCCTCATCGTACTTGCCTTTGTCGGATTACCCCCCACCGCAATCGCCGGATGGCTGTTGTGGGGATTGCGAGTTCAAAACCAGCAAGAACGATTGGATCTCGAACAAGCCGAACACGATCGACTGCAAACGACATTCTTCAGAATGTTAGCCGACAACCACGGCGCAATTACACCGCTACAATTTTCGATCGCCACTCAACTTCCTGGCAACACCGCGCGGGAATATTTAGATTTACGCGCCAAAGAATTCGAGGCGACGTTTGAAGTGAGTTCTGAAGGGACGACAATTTATCGCTTTGAACTCGACCCCAAGCTGTTAGAACGCAAAATCGACGAGTTATCGGAACGGGTGTAACGGCGACTGAACCCACGCAGTGTCCCCTCAAACCTCTTGCAAACTAATGTCTCGAACCTACCTCAACCGGCGACAGTTCCTCACGCTGAGTGCTTGTAGTCTGGGAACAGTTTGGCTTAGCGCCTGTCTGCGCGACTCGCAAACCACTTCAGCGGCGACGGCGCAAACGGCGAGACCAGCAGCACGGGGAACAGTTGAGGTGGAACTCGCAGCTACCGAAGGAACGCTGACGTTAGACGATCGATCGATCCCTATCTATACCTATAACGGTCAGTATCCCCCACCCCGACTCGAAGCCAGACCGGGGGATACCGTTCGAGTAAATTTCACCAACCGCCTCGCCGAACCGACGAACCTGCACTATCACGGCTTGCACGTTCCCCCCACTGGAAACGCCGATAACGTCTTTCTCAAAGTTTCCCCTGGGGAAACCCTCACCTACGAGTTTACTATTCCTGAAGACCATCCTCCAGGAGCGTTTTACTATCATCCCCACCATCACGGCTTCGTCGCCCGTCAAGTGTTCGCCGGACTAGGGGGATTTTTCGTCATTCGGGGAGCGTTAGACGACATTCGCGAAATCCAAAGTGCAACCGAAGTCTTTGCAATATTAAAGGATTTCGATCCAGCGCCCACTCGATCGAGGAGGAGACACATGGAACAAATGCTCGGTCGCGAAGGACAATACGTCACGGTCAACGGCCAGTTAAACCCCTCACTGACGTTTCCGAAAGGGGGATTGCTGCGCCTAAGACTGTTGAATGCTTCTAGCGCTCGATTCTATCGCTTGGCGTTGGAAGACCGTCCGTTTTATCTCGTCGCCACTGATGGCGGTGCAATTTCGCAACCGGTAGAACTCGAAGAATTGTTGTTATCGCCGGGGGAACGGGCAGACGTGTTGATTCGAGGGGATAAATCGACGGCCTCGTTTCGCTTGTTGAACCAACCTTACGATCGAGGTGGAATGGGAATGATGGGCGGCGGTGGAATGATGGGGGGTCGTCATGGCCGAATGCACCACGGCGGCGGTTTTTCGACGCAACCGCAAACCCTCGCAACGATCGCCTATGACGGTTCGGTGGACGCGCAACCTCTCCCATCCCGTTTAATGGCGGTTCCCGAACTTCCCGCACCGACGCGGGTTCGCCGTTTTACCCTAGGTCACGGAATGTCGCCGGGAAGGGGAATGGTATTTTTGATTGATGGGAAAGCGTTCGATGTCGATCGAATTGATACGTCAGTTCGAGTTGGCGATGTTGAGGATTGGGAAATTAGCAACGTCGGCGTCATGGATCATCCGTTTCACGTACATACCAACCCGTTTCAGGTCGTCAGTCGCAACGGACAACTGGAACCCGTCCAAGCTTGGAAAGACGTTGTTTTGGTGAGACGGGGGGAAACGGTCAAGATTCGCGTGCAGTTTCGCGATTTTTCCGGGAAAACGGTTTATCACTGTCACGTTCTCGACCACGAAGATTTAGGAATGATGGGAATGTTGCAAATGCAAGCCTAGTTGCTAGACACGGCTTGGGCAATTTCAGTAGGGTCGATCGCAGAGTGGACGATTGCAGGGTGGACGAGGATACATCACCCCTACAGTGTTTTTAGGATTTGCTGAGAATTTGCAATTAATGGGGACAGTTGCCGCCGTGTCCGCCTCGATGGGGTTGACCGTGGTGATGGGTCACGAGATGTTCTCGAAGGGTGTCGGTCTTGTCGGTTGCGGTGTGGCTGCGAACTTGGGGAGCGTTGAGGAAGATCGTTCCGGCGATTGCAAGAGTGGAGACGTGCAATAGAACGAATTTAAACATAGCTCGATCTCCTTGTTTTGGGATTTTTTTCGATCGATCCTACATTTTTTAGGATAGCGCTAAATTTTCTAGGCGATCGATCGAGCCTCGAACGCACCGAAAAACCAATCGTTGCATCGTGCAGATCTGGAGGGATTTCTAGACGATTGAAGTCTTTCACGAATTCTCAACCCAGATCGCTGGCTTTGCATCGGTTCAACTCGATACAAAAGGGGGGTCGATCGAGTGATAGCGATCGGGTGCATCTCACTTTTGCGATCGCAACCCCTCCGCCTTCGGCACCTCCCCTTCGCCAGGGGAGGATGGGTGGGGTTCCGCCTTCGGCACCTCCCCTTCGCCAGGGGAGGATGGGTGGGGTTGCGATCTCCGTCGAGCCGCAGAGGGGTCATTCTACGAAATTGAGATACACCCCACTCGATCGACCCCCCTTTTTCGCCAATCTTCCGTCACACCATCAAGTGGATGCGAGGTTGGGCTGTCTGAAAAGCCAGACAATCCCAACGCTTGGCTTATCGCCCCATGAACCCTCCACTAAGTTTCCGAACCGCTCGATCGGCAACGTCCGAATACCGCAGTTCGCCACAAAGGATTTTCAACATAATCTGAGTGGCGATCGGTTGTTTGATAGCAACTTTGTAAGCGATACCCGGAAAGCGGTAGAGCAGTCCCGCCAAACGAGAAGCCCAACTCATATCCGCGCCCCAAGTTTCATGGGCGATTTGCGTATAGCCTTCGAGCGCGTTGGCATCGCCCGACAACGCCAGATCGATCGCCTCCGCTGCCTTCACCCCACTAAACATCGACGGGCGAATTCCTTCCGCCGTGAGCGGATCGACAAAGCCCGCCGCTTCGCCGACGAGAAGTGCGTTTTGCGTGTGAAGCGGTCGATCGCCATCCCACGGGGCCAAAAGTCCTTCCGTCATCTGGCGATTCGAGTTGGGCAACCCCACCCGATCGGCGTACTCGGACAACGTTGACGAAAGATTTTTCGCATTGCCCCCGATGAACGTACTCGCACTGACCGAAACCCCATCGTCTTTGGGAAACTGCCAGATAAACCCGTTTTTCACCTGTCCGAAGGCGAATTCGATCGTGGCATCGGCCGGAGGTTCCATCGGGACTTCCAAAGCTGCCGCCGTCCGGGTTTTCGGCGTTTTAAGTTTTAAGGCCTCGGCCAGCGTTCCACTCGCACCGTCTGCGACAACGAGATAGCGTCCGACTTCCGGTTCGCCATCCGTTTCGATCGTCCAGCGATCGCCCGAGAAACGAATTCCCGTGACCATCGTTTCGTTCTTGCAAGTTGCCCCTTGTTGTTTCGCCTGTTTGACGAGGAAATCGTCAAATCGATCGCGGCGAACCATCCACATTGGTTCTGCCGTATCCAATTCCACGACCACCGGATCGTCGTACTTCCAGGTATAGCGAACGGTCTTCACCTTCCGCGAAATCGCGGGGGCGAAATCAAAATCGAACCATTGAGAGATCGCTGGAGATACCCCCCCCGCACAAGGACGATATCGAGAGGGTTTCTGTCGATCGAGAACGAGAATCGATCGACCCTTTTTTGCCAGGTGATAAGCTGCGGCACCGCCAGCCGGGCCGGCACCGATAACGATGCAATCGTAGAGTTCGGTCATGGTTTATCGGAATTTTGCCATTAACGATCGAAGTCGGTTTTTCAGTGCGAACTGCCCCTGACGGATGCCCCTGAAATCGATTCAGTTTAAACCGTTTTGATATCTTTTTCCTTCTCCACCAGGAGCTTATCGACTTTCGCCGTGTATTTATCCGTCATTTTTTGGATATCGTCTTGCAAGTCGCGAGACTCGTCTTCAGAAATCTCGCTGCTTTTCTCCTGTTTCCGCACTTCGTCAATGGCATCGCGGCGCACGTTGCGAATCGAGACTTTCCCCTCTTCTGCATATTTTGCCGCCAGCTTGACGAATTCTTGACGGCGTTCGCTGGTCAGGGGGGGAACGTTTAAGCGAATGAGCTTACCGTCGTTGTTTGGGGTCAGGCCGATATCCGACAGCGAAATCGCTTTTTCAATCAGCGTCAGACTGCTGGGGTCGAACGGCTGCACCGTAATCGTACTCGCGTCGGGAACGCTGATACTGGCGAGACTTTTGAGCGGGGTGGGAGTGTTGTAATACTCCACCGTGACGCGATCGAGAATCGAAGCGTTCGCGCGTCCCGTGCGAATCGTATTAAACGACCGCTGCGTCGCCTCGATCGCTTTTTGCATCCGATCTTCAAATTCAGCTAACATCACAAGATCCTCCTACAATCGTTCCGACGGGTTCCCCCGTCACCGCACGGCGAATATTGCCGCGTTTCGATAGGTTAAACACTATGATAGGGATATTGTTCTCTTTACATAAAGCGATCGCGGTACTATCCATCACGCGCAGATCGTGAGTTAGCACGTGGCTGTAGGTCAAACTTCGATACAAGTGAGCCTTCGGATTGGCGTTCGGATCGCTATCGTAGATCCCATCAACTTTCGTCGCTTTGAAAATCACTTCCGCATCGATTTCCGCAGCTCGTAGCGCGGCAGTGGTATCGGTGGTAAAGAAAGGATTCCCCGATCCTGCGCCGAAGACGACCACACGGCCTTTTTCGAGATGGCGAATGGCACGGCGACGAATGTAGGGTTCGGCCACTTCTTGCATGGCGATGGCGGTCTGGACGCGAGTGGGAACGCCGATCTGTTCGAGTGCGTCTTGTAGGGTCATCGCGTTCATCACGGTGGCAATCATACCGATGTAGTCTGCTGTGGCGCGATCCATCCCCGCCGAGGCGGCTTTCACGCCTCGAAAGATATTCCCACCCCCAACGACAATTGCCACTTGCATCCCCATCGCCGTGACTTCCGCGACCTCTTGAGCGATATCTTGAACGACCACGGGATCGATGCCATAACCGAGGTTGCCCATTAGGGCTTCGCCGCTGAGCTTCAAAAGTATACGTCGGTAAGCCGTTCCCATGTCCTAACTTCCCCTACATGAACCGCCTCCAACTATACCAGAATTGATTAGAGTGGCGAGTAACGGCTTCAGGAGGAACGGCTTCGCCAGAGAATGGGACAGCCAACCGCCACAGTGGCACTTGGTTCGATGGGTCGACCGTCGAGCATTCGATCGATCGCCGTTCGCAGGTATGGGTTATCAACGGCCTCCGGTTGCTCGGTATTATCGTCAATCTGACCGCGATAGCGCACGATTCCCGATCGATCGATCGCAAACGCTTCCGGGGTCGCGCGAACGCCAAAACTCTCTGCGACATCTTGGGTGACGTCCCGCAGGTACGGAAAGTTGAGTTGCGTTTCCCGGGCGAACGCTTTCATGTTTTCAAAGCGGTCGGCCTCGCTGCGATCGGGATCGTTGGCGTTAATCGCCATCACGGCCACGCCACGCTCTCGATAGTCCGCTTGGAGTTGCTTGAGTCGATCGAGATAAGCGCGACTGTGCGGACACGCATTGCCCAAAAACACCACGATAACAACCTGGCGTGTTTCGAGATAGCGCGTTAAGTGGTGAACGTTACCTTGGGTGTCGGGCAGTTCGAAGTCAGGAGCGTACCCCCCGATAGCTGTACCTGTTTCCTTCATAAATCTTACTCAAACCGATCGTGTGAGCGAACGTTGAATACTGTGTTCTAAGCGATATCAATGTCGTACACCCTGTCGATCTCGTTAGCTCTTGTTAACGAGATACCCCATTATCTTATAAGTCAATTTTGCCGCTGTGAATTCGGAAACGACGGAGTTCGGAATCGGACACAACTCCATCACGTCAGCACCGATGACCGTGCGTTCGCGGCACAGGCGACGTAAAAACTTCGTGACTTGATGCCATCCCAATCCCCCCGGCTGTGGCGTTCCCACCCCGGACACGAGACTGGGGTCGAGTCCATCGAGATCGACGGTTAGAAACACTTTCTCTGTTGCGATCGCAGCGATCGCTCGCTCGATCCAATGGGGATCGTCGGCGATTTCGCTGTCCCAAAACACTGGAATCCCTCGATCGTGCATCAATGCGACTTCCTCGGCTGAAGCACTGCGAATGCCAACGGGTAACGACGGCAAATCCATGTCTAACACCCGGTGCATGATACAAGCGTGGTTGTATTTCGAGCCTTCGTATTCGTCCCGCAAATCCCCATGTGCGTCGATTTGCACCACTGTAAACAATTCGTCCCCATAAGCACGACGGTATCCCGCGACGACTCCTGCTGTGATACTATGTTCGCCCCCTAGGGTAATTGCGAATTTACCGTCTCGAACCAAACGTTCGATCGTGTCGCGGGTCGATGCAAACATCTGCGCCTCGGACACTGAAACCACACGGGTGTCGGCGATGGGAGCGTGGGTGTGAATTCCGATCTCGAAGCAGACCTCGCGCCCCAACTCGACATCATAATATTCCAACTGATCGGATGCCGCTAAGAGCGCTGCCGGTCCGTGTTTGCAGCCTTGACGATACGTCGTCGTTGCCTCGTAAGGCACGGGTAAAACGACGACTCGCGCCTTGTGATAACCCACATCGACTTCTTCACCGATAAACGGTAACATCCCCTCGGATTCAAGCACCGACATTGAAATAGGTTTCCTCTGACGACAACGCCGATCTATTATCGCCTCGGTCTTGGGATGACCGGACGAGATCGATCGCATTATCTCCTCATTTTTTATTGCCAATTTGTCCCAAACACCGTAAACTTTTGCGATACTAACCCTGAACCCCAATCTTCCCATCGTCAGCGAACCGCTCCAAAACCCTCTTGACCCCCCTACAATCGAAGTCCGGTTGAACGGTCTTTGTGATGCAACTGTATCCGATTTATCGATGTCACTCCAGCGAGTCGATTTAGAACCTGAATCTGCTGTGTCTTTGCCCCTACAGCCTACCCCCCCCGACGATCCGACCTCCACATCGGCTCCCACCCCGGTTTTCGTCCTCAAGGCGTTAGTCGCTCGGTTGCATCGGGAACAAAATAAGACACAAGACCTCTTGAGTTCTCTGGGGTTCGCCCTGCGAAGCTTTAACAACCTCAACCAGTTTTTAGAATTGATTCCCTTAGTCGCCAGTCGGGTGACCGATGCAGAAGGGGGAGCGCTCGTTTTATTCAAGCCGGACGGACAAGTTCGCTTGCAGCGGTTGCACTGTCAAGAGGGGCAGTCTTGTACGGACGTGCGCCGGGCGATCGAGATCGTGACGCGACCGGGCGATTCGACGATCGAAACGCCCGCAGATCTCGACGTACAAGTCAGACAGTATTTAGGGGAAGACTTACAGCTGTTCGGTACGCCGATTTCCGTTCGCGATCGCGAACGGGGGCGGCTGTACGTGTTCAGTCACGACCCGAATTACAGTTGGACGGAAATGCGGCGCAAGTTGGTGCAGTTGGTTGCCGATCAGACGGCGGTGGCAATTGTCAACGACGAACTCGCGGCAGAACTGCGACAGAAACAACGACTCGATCGAGAGCTGGAAATCGGGGCAGAGATTCAGTTGCGCTTGCTACCGAGTCAGTGTCCCGAGATTGCGGGAATTGCGTTAGCGGCGCGATGTCAGACGGCAAGCCGAGTTGGGGGCGATTATTACGATTTTATTCCCACGAGTCACGATTTAGTTCGATCGAACGTTCGATTGGCTTCCCAGGCTGGACGCTGGGGCATTGTCATCGGCGATGTCATGGGGAAAGGGGTTCCGGCGGGATTGATTATGACCCTCACCCGAGGGATGCTTCGCTCTGAAGCGTTAAACCAACACTCGCCCGCGCGAATTCTGAAGCATCTCAATCGCGCGATGTATGCCGATTTAGAAAATTCTCATCGGTTCGTGACATTATTTTATTCGGAATACGACCCGAAAACGGGCTTTTTGTCCTATAGTAATGCAGCGCACAATCCACCTTTGTTGTGGAAAGCAGCAACCGATGAAATTTTACGGTTGGATACTTGGGGAATGCTAGTTGGACTCGATGCCGAAACGGAATACGAAGAAGATCGCGTCTCGCTAGAAGTGGGAGATACGATTTTGTATTATACGGACGGACTGACGGAAGCTTCCAACCAACATGGAGATCGATTTGACGAGGAGAATCTCGTTCTCGAATTCCAAAGCATCTGTCAAAAACGTGCGAAACCGGACGAGATTTTAAACTATCTATTCGATTGCGTCCAAGAGTTCATCGGACCTCACAAATCGAACGACGACGATATTACGCTGGTCGTCTTACAAAAGCAGAACAGTTCGTCATAAAGTTCTTCCCCAAAACGGTCTTCAAACTGTTCCCGAACGAGGTCTCGTCGGCCAAGCTATTCCTCACGACTTTACGCCTCACTATTCATTGCTCACCGTTCACCGCTCACTGTAAAAGATGAACCCCCAAAAAACTTGGAGTCAACGGTTTGAATCGTCTCTCAATCCGGAGATCGAGCGCTTTAACGCGAGTATCGGATTTGATATCGAGTTAATCGAATATGATTTAACAGGTTCGATCGCTCATGCCAAAATGTTGGCAAAAACGGGAATTATTTCGGAAGACGATCGAGAAAAATTAATTTCTGGATTAGAAACCATTCGCCAAGAGTATCGAAATGGTGAATTCAACCCCGGAATCGAGTCTGAAGACGTCCATTTTGCAGTCGAGCGACGGTTGACGGAATTGGTGGGGGATGCGGGAAAAAAACTACACACCGCCCGATCGAGAAACGACCAAGTCGGAACTGATACGCGGCTTTATTTGCGCGATCGGATCGCGCGAATTCGCCAGCAAATTCGCAACTTTCAAACGGTTTTGTTAGACTTAGCCGAGCGACACGTCGAAACGCCAATTCCCGGTTACACGCACCTCCAACGAGCGCAACCGATTAGCTTGGCGCATCACCTCCTGGCCTATTTCGAGATGTCGCAGCGCGATTGGGAAAGACTGGGAGAAATAGCCAAACGGGTGAACGTTTCGCCTTTAGGATGTGGTGCGTTGGCGGGAACGACGTTTCCGATCGATCGACACTATACCGCAGAATTATTAGGGTTCGATCGACCCTACGCCAACAGTTTAGATGGCGTCAGCGATCGTGATTTTGCCATCGAATTCCTGAATGCTGCCAGTCTGATTATGGTGCATTTGAGTCGCCTGTCTGAGGAAATCATTCTCTGGGCCTCGCAAGAATTCAGCTTCGTTCGGTTAAAAGACAACTGTGCGACGGGTTCGAGCATTATGCCCCAGAAGAAAAACCCCGACGTTCCCGAATTGGTGCGTGGAAAAGCGGGGCGCGTCTTCGGACATTTGCAGGGAATGTTGGTGTTAATGAAAGCATTACCCCTAGCGTACAACAAGGATTTACAGGAAGATAAAGAAGCCCTGTTCGATGCGGTGAAAACGGTGCAAGGCTGTTTAGAAGCCATGACGATTTTGTTCCGCGAAGGGTTGGAATTTCACACTCAACGTTTAGCGGAAGCGGTGGCGGAAGATTTCTCCAACGCTACGGATGTTGCAGATTACTTGGCTGCGAAGGGCGTTCCGTTCCGCGAGGCGTACAATTTAGTGGGGAAAGTGGTTCGCACCTGTCTGGAATCTGGAAAGTTATTGAAAGATTTGACCCTGGACGAATGGCAAGCTCTGCATCCGAAGTTCGAGTCGGATATTTATGAGTCGATCTCCCCACAGCAAGTGATTGCTGCACGAAACAGCTTCGGAGGAACGGGATTCGATCGCGTTCGCGAAGCCTTAGCCGTCGCACGGGAACTCGTTCGGTAGGGGATTTTCGGAATACATCCGAATGTCTAACTGAACGCGGGATTGTCTCAAGATTGCAACAAACCGGCCGATTCGTAAAGTTGGCGGAGGATCGCTAAAATTCGATCGCCGTAGGTGAGATCGGCAGACCAACGCCCCGATAGTTGCCCGACTAGCGGAGCGATGCCCCGTGTAATGAAGCGAAATCGCGGATCGACGACTTCTCGGACGATCGGTTCCGTACTCGCATACGCCTTTAAATGTTGAATTTGGGCGCGAACGCCGATGCGAGCGCTCGCAAAGGTTGCTCCTCCTTCACTTCCGGCGGCATCGCCCAACCCAGCAAAGTTGTTTTGCACTGCACCAATTCCTTTTCCAAACCGCAGAAAATCGGTTTCTAAGCACATCTGTGCGAATGCAATATCGTAGTTGACCCCTTCAACGCTGGCTTCTTCCCGGAAGAGTGTGGCGATATCGGGAAAACGTTCGATGGCTTGGGGATTGTCGTTTTTGAGAAAGACCATTAATTGAACATCGGTGGTATTGCCGATGCCCATAATTCGATCGATCTGACCTTTGCAAATCGGAAGGAGCGATCGAAGGGTCACGGCACGATTGGCGTTGTCCCATCCCACCGCGATGTTGAATTCTCGCAGGTCGATCGCTTTAACGTAAACGATATTGCGGTAGTAAATCCGACGAACGAAGGGCGCTTGCGTCAAATCGATGCCGAAGCTATCGGCGAGTGCAATGGGAACGTAACTATTGCCGTTGATCGCAATTCCCGGCTCTCCGTAAGGCTGTCCGTTAACGCGAATGCCGATCTGGGAGTACGCCACTTGACTGGGGGGCGTTGCGGGCGATCGATTTACCCAGGACAGCAACCCGTCGGCTAACCCCGCCGCAATTTGGTCTCGGCGGTTTTGAATGAGGGATCGATCGTCGGGATTGGTCAAAAAGCCTACTTCCACGTATAACGAGGGAACGGAGATCGCCCGACAAAACAGCAAACTGCCTGTTCCTGTGACGGCATCGGGACGCGCCCCGCGATTCGTCAGTTGCGGCACTTGCTGGATTAAAGCGCGAATGAGGCGTTCGGCTTCTTGGCGGCGTTCGCTATTGTTGGTGATGTAGTAAACAGTCGTTCCTCTCGCTTCCGGGTTTAGGGCAGCGTTGGCATGGAGTTCTACCGCCACATCGTCCGGTTTCGCGCGGTTATTAATCCAATCGAGGGTTTGTTGTTGGCTGAGATCGTCGGGAACTGAGAGGACGGAGACTTTTCGCGCTTGTAGCTCGCTCATCACACGATCGCGCAACAGAATCATCTCTTGGGCTTCCGTGATGCCTCCAGTGATGACCCCCGGATCGATCTGTCCGTTTTCGTACCCCCCGTGACCTGCAGAAATAAAAACTCGTCCCATCGATCGCTTCCTCGATCCCGATGTCATACCTCAGTTTGTTTTACCACAGTCTGACATCCCCCTAGCTGTCTCGGACTCAGAGGACGAAAACGACAGTGCGTTCCTGCCAACGATTACGACTCGGAAGGCGGAGACAACGGCCAACTTCGCATTCCGCATTCAACTTGATTTCCCACCACCCGAATTCCAAAAATTTTGTGTCCGAGTCGTATTAACTCTTCTCGTTCCGCTGGCGTTAAAAAGTCTTCACCGGGTAAACCGCTATGGGTTCGGTGGGGATTGCCACCCGCTTCTAAATATCGCTGGTGCGACAGGTCTAGCAACGCTTTAAACCGAGCGTATTGTTGTTGATACTCGTCAGGGAAGTTCTCCATCACTCCACGTTCCAAAATGCTGGCGAGATCTCGCCATCTCGCTGAAGTGCGGCGATTGGCAAACTCGGGCTGAGGGTTTCAATATACCAAACTCCGATACTCGGATCGTACATCTTTCGGCGCAAAATTTCGAGCGTGTCTAGCACGTTCAAAACGAGATATTGTGCTTCTGTTGGTTCGATCGGAATACCCATGTGCAACGAACTTTGAAACGTAAATCAGTCAGTTGTAAGCCCTGAATTGCGAGCTGCGAAAGAGGGGAAATTCGAGTTTTGAATTCCGTACTATAAGCTAGTGTAGCGTGTTGAGAAAAAATTGGCGAAAATCAGTCCGGGGTGCATCTCAAGACGGTAAAAATCGTTGTTGGTGCGTGACGTGAGCCTCTCATTTGTCTCGACTTTCGCCGAATTTGGTCACCCGCTAACACACCCTACGCCTCAGGTTCTGACCAAAATGAGATGCACCCTCAGTCCGTTTCTCGTGCTGAGATCGACGGACTGCCAACACTTTCTAATGGGTTTTCACTCGCCCTTTTCCAACTACTGACTTGCCATTTGAATTCGATCGCTCAACTGAGTTAACAATTGCGCCAAATTCGGATCTTTCTTCTTGAGTTCGGCAATCTTTTCACAACTGTACAGGACTGTGGTGTGGTCTTTCCCGCCAAACTCTTCCCCAATTTTGGGTAAACTCAAGTCCGTATGCTGGCGCATTAAATACATGGCAACTTGACGAGCTTGGCTGATTTCCCGGCGACGAGAACTGCTTTTAAGATCCTCGATCGAGATGTTTGTGACCTCGGAAACCGCCCGCATGACCACCGTTGGCGACGCTTCCACGGTTTCCGTTTGCGGACTGAGAACCGGGGCGATATTATCGACCGTCATCGGTAAACCGGAAATGGAAATGTAAGCCACCGCTCGAATTAAAGCCCCTTCTAACTCTCGAATGTTGGAGGTGTAACGGGATGCAATATATTCGATCGCTTCTCTCGGGAGGCGCATATTTTCGTATTCGGCTTTTTTCTGCAAAATCGCCATGCGCGTTTCCAGATCGGGGGGTTGAATGTCGGCGATCAGTCCCATCGAAAAGCGAGAACAGAGGCGTTCTTGCAGTTGTGGAATTTGGCTGGGCGGTCGATCGGAGGCGAGTACGACCTGTTTTCCCGCTTCGTGAAGTGCGTTGAAGGTATGAAAAAACTCTTCCTGCGTGTACTCTTTCCCTTCGATAAATTGAATGTCGTCTACCAATAATACATCTGCGGTTCGATAGTGGCGGCGGAAATTTTGCATACTGTCGCGGCGAATCGCCGCAATTAGATCGTTGGTAAAGCGTTCGGTGGACACGTAGAATACGCGAGAGTTCGTGTCGATTTCTAAACGATAATGGCCGATCGCCTGCATGAGATGGGTTTTTCCCAACCCGACACCGCCACAGAGAAAAAGCGGGTTGAACTCGCGCCCTGGATATTCGGCGACGGCGAGCGCGGCGGCGTGAGCCATACGGCTGTTCGAGCCGACGACAAATCGCGAAAAAACGTATTTACTGTTAAGGTCGGATAGGGGAGAATTGCTGCGAAGCTTCGCCAGAGGTGCGGGAGACGAGAGTGCGAGGGCGGAGTCGCTGTCGGTTTCATCGCCGTCGGGTTCCGTACCGTTGACCCCCGTACAGGCGATCTGGATTTCGACGGGATAGCCTAAGATATCCTCGATCGCGTCGGCGATGGTACTGAGGTAGTATTTTTGCAACCAGTTGCGAGCAAAGGGATTAGGCGCACGCAGCAGGAGTCGGTTGTTTTCCAGCTTTTCGACGTGGGCGCTTTCAATCCACGTCTCGAAGGTGGGCTGACTCAGTTGCAATTGCAGGCGATCGAGTACCTGCTTCCAGAGTTCTTGTAAGGATAGTTCCACCGAATCCACCTCGCCACTCAACCATTGTTGGGAGTTCTCGACCTCGATCGAGAACGCGATCGAAACGTCGGTTATTTTAAATCCAACAACCCGGTTTCTTTGAGTTTGGGGTTAAAGCGCAGTTGTTCGGTCACGCCTCGTGTTTCGAGTTCTTGTAAAATTTCGCTTTCGACGCGACGGGCGATCGATTTGAGGCGTTTCGTCCGCGTCTGTTCGTCGATGGCGTTTTCCAAAGCTTTTCGTTCTTCGTCGGTCATGCGGGGCTTGACATCGATCGGAGCGCTCCAGGAAGATTCGTCGTCGCTGTTTCCCGGTGGCGTACTTCCGTTTTCGACGATCCAAGCTTGGCGAATGGTTTCCAAAATCGTGCGACTGGGTCGATCGATGGTTTGGACTTTAAAGCCGTGACACTGTTGGGGACGGCGAACGAGATGCTGTCGCAAACTGAGGGCGATATTTCGGGAATAGCCGATGTATTGTAAAACACGGTCGTCGTTAAAAATTGCATAGACTCCCACTTGTCCTTTAACGTCTCGATCGGCGACGAGACCGTTTTCGTCGAGATAGGGATGGAGCGGTAAATCGGATAGGGAGAGAACGTCAGTTTGTGTAGCCATGATCGCGTGTTGGGGAAGCGTGGGGCAGACCGTTAGCGAGCTTTTGAAAAAATTTTAAAGTTCGGGTTTAATACTCGATCGATGTTGCTATCTTTAAGCGATCGAGTGTTGGGGAAAGGTAAAGAAAAAAGAGATGTTCTGAGCGATACTCGATCGCTAGAGAGACCCATCTTTAGGAATAACAATACCTCGCTCGGTTATCGAGATATCGTCCGGATAGTTTTACTCGGTTTTACGATAGATCGCACACAAACAGTTCGGATTAAAAATTTTAGCATCGAACATAAAATTCGGCGGTACGTTAATAATTAAATAATCGTCAGATTCGTGATATTGCTCGAATTCTCTCGGCATTCCTTTCGGCGTTTCCCGACTGTAAGGAACGGGCTGAAACAAACGCTCTGTAAACTCGATCGACGAACAGCTTACGTATTGGAAGATTTGATTTAAAAAATTTTCACTTTTTAAGAGGTGAAACAGTATTTCTCGTGCGTCAGCATTCAGGGTGAAAGTCCCATCAAAATTTTCAACAATTTTTAAAGTCATTTAACAATTCTTAACTCAGCGATACTAAAATGGAATTTTTAGATTTCGCCATTCTAGCCCGAACGGCATCAAAGATCAAGACGGACAATTCACACCCATCACTCGAAATGAAGGTTTTGCAGAGATTTTCGAGCGTTCAGTGCAGTTTTTGAGGGTTTATCACAAGCCATAAAAAAGGACAGCCTTACAATTCAGATAGCGAGCGTTTTAGGACTGAAAAGTTTTGTCTTTTCGATCCACAACGTTTGAAGTATTTCGATCGGTTCAACGCATTTTATTCGACAGTTGAAACGTTCGGCTTTCGATCGATCGTTTCAGTTTCCCAAAATATCTTCGGATTCCGTAGTATAGACATAATCAAAATCGAATTGGAGGTGGTTGGGATGGCGAATAATTGCAAAACCGAACTCGGTCACCGTGTCAGCCGTGAAAGTTGCCATAACCAACTCTTGCAATTTTTTCTTGGAAATTTTCGGAATTTGAATATAGTAATCTCGCTTGGCAAAAAACTTTTTTTTGTCCTTCGGAATCACAATTCCATTGAGCTGATGAGTAAAACGAATTGGCTTAATATATCGATTCAAGAACTCCTCTTGATTTCGCTGCAATCGATATAAGCGTTCTTGCTGCATCCAGCTCATCACAAAGAGCATTTTCAGCAACTCGAAGCCCAGCGTATAATTAAAAGCATTATTACTTTCCTCAGAATTTCCCATCAACCGCACAGCAACTTCTAAATACTGTTCCGGCTGTCGGTGCATATCTTGAGCGCAGTGAATATAAAACTGGCGGATGTAAGCTCGTAAAAGCGACTCTGTCAGTTCCGTTTCAATGCGAAATTGTTCGAGATGGCGCTTGACTTTATGGTAGGTATCGAGATCCTCGAGCAAGCGAGAAACTAGTCCGTCCGCCGTATATTCATCGAGAAATTCCGCTTGCGTTTCCGAAGGGGAAGCACAGAGAATATGACACAGCGAGAGAACGTAACGACGTTCGTTCCAATGCAGTTTTTCCGCCCACTCTCGGGCTTCATCCGGTAGGTTTGCGAAAATACTGTTAGACTGAATCGAATCCAGGGAAAACATAAGCTTTGACGGGGGTAGATTCCTGGCTTCCGATCGATGAGTCGAAGCGTCCGACCGATCGAGAACAAACGAGATATCGATCGACGAGGTCGAGCCAACTCCAAAAACACCGGCGAACTCGAGAAACAGTCCGACCGTCTACGAGTTCGATCGATCCCCAAATCCCAAGCCGTGGAAATGGTGCCAATTCAAGGGCAAAACCACGCTCAAACAGTTGCAGTTTCCCGAAATCCCCTCAATATCGACAACGTCTGAAAACCTCCCCGCGTTCGTTTGAGCCGTTTGTCTGAGTGGTTAGTTCGAGACGAAATGAACCCAAAAACTTCCGTCGGGAATGCAAACTCGACGAATCAAATTATAAGAGTAGTGAAGATAAGAACCGGGAAGATCGGTTCGGTAGCCACTGGGAAACCATTCACCGTAAGGATCGTGAACGAAAAAGCCGCGCTCGTCATAGCCGACGAGAACGACAATGTGGCCGAAGGACGTAAAGTAGCCATGGACGATAGCGGGTTTTAGATCGGTCAGCCAATCTTTGACCTCATCGATCGTGGCGTTGGTTCTAAACTCATCCGTACAGCCGTAATCTCTTACAATTTTAGCCAAGTCGTAAGGGCTGTGACGGTTGAGATTGTTATCAAGTGCGTAGCGGTAGAGTTCGTCTTCAAACTGTCTGGCGTTCGTGCGTTGGGGAATACGAAAGTATTTCAGACACATAGCCACGGAAGTCACGTTACAAGCTCCCGTGGGATTCTCGAAGTTATCCAGTTGCGAGAGATAGGGACAGTCGAGTTGAATGGCGCGGGGCTTGAATTTGGGATAGATGGGGGATAAACCGCTGTTTTGGTTGCCCTGTCCTGAAATTTCAACGTGTTCGCCGAACGCGTACCAAGTATCGAAGCCCTCAAACGATCGATCTTTGAGCGTGAAGCGAACGTGGTTTCGTTCGCGAGAGAACGTATCGATCGCAAACTCTCGATCGACGCCGATCGACGTTTTTTCCCGATCGGGGAGATCGGTGGATTGAATGGGGCGTTGTTTGAAAACTGTCTTGGCGAGGGTACGCAAAACTAAGGACATGGCAACAAGCACCTCAGCAATCAACAACGAGATCCGTCAAACACAACCACCCAAAACTGTGGTGTTTGGCGCGAGCGCGGGTCGCGAGGTCAGTCGGACACACCGGTTCCCCGACCCAACTTACGCCCTACTATCATAGGGACAGTATCACGTTCGCGCCCCCCCTTGCTAGATCGAAACCCATGATCGAACGACCGACTCGTATTTGCATCCTCGGTGGTGGCTTTGGCGGTCTTTACACCGCCTTGAATTTGAGCCGCTTTCCTTGGGAAACGACGGAAAAACCGGAAATTGTCCTCGTCGATCGAAACGATCGATTCGTGTTCGCGCCGTTACTCTACGAACTCGTCACCGACGAACTGCAAACCTGGGAAATCGCCCCACCGTTTGTGGAACTGCTGGCGGATACCGATATTCAATTCCGTCAAGCTGTCGTGCGTTCGATCGATCTCGACACCCCTCAAATCTGCTTTGAAGATGGCGATCCCCTCTCGTTCGATCGATTGGTGTTGGCGATGGGTGGAGAAACGCCCCTCAACGGAATTCCCGGCGTGGCCGAACACGCGATTCCCTTTCGGACGGTTGAAGATGCTTACCGTCTGCGGGAACGACTGCGCTATCTCGAAACCCGCGAGACGGACAAAATCCGCGCCGCCATCGTCGGTGGCGGCTATAGTGGAGTCGAACTCGCCTGTAAGTTAGCCGATCGATTGGGAAATCGCGGCCGGATTCGCATTATCGATCGAAACGACACGATTTTACGGAATTCGACCGAGTTTAACCGCGAAGCGGCGAAACGCGCCCTGAGCGATCGCGGCGTGTGGATCGATCTCGAAACGGAAGTGACGGACGTTACGGCTGAAACGATTGCCTTAAGCGATCGCGGACAAGTCGACGTATTACCCGCCGATATCGTCCTGTGGACCGTTGGGACAAAGGTGGTGAAGGTGGTCGAGAATTTACCGTTCGATCGAAACGAACGCGGCCAAATTCTCACGACACCCACCCTACAAGTTCAAGATCGCGCCGACATCTTCGCCCTCGGCGATCTCGCGGCCATCCACGACGCAAGCGGACAGATCGTTCCCACCACAGCTCAAGCCGCGTTCCAAGAAGCCGATTACACGGCCTGGAATCTCTGGGCTTCACTGACACACCGTCCACTATTACCGTTCCGCTACTCGTCCCTCGGCGAAATGATGACGTTGGGAACGGATAACGCAACTCTGTCGGGATTGGGACTCACCCTAGACGGCCCCCTCGCTCACATCGCCCGTCGCCTGATTTACCTGTACCGCCTTCCGACATTCGATCGCCAACTCAAAGTGGGTTTGAATTGGATTGTCGAACCATTTCGGGCCATGATGGAGAGATGACCGGATGAGGAGATGAGACGACCGGATGATGTGATAACCGGATGATGAACGATCTCCTCACTTCCCCACCTCCTCATCTCCTCTCCTCCCGATCGATACCATGACCGAACAACCGCGAGTAATTTTCTTCGACGCTGTGGGGACGCTATTCGGCGTTCGCGGTAGCGTTGGAGAAGTTTATGCCGAAATCGCCAAGCGAGAAGCCGGAGTCGAAGCCGATCCCGAAACGATCGAACGCACGTTTCTCGATAGCTTTAAAGCCGCTCCCCCTGCCAAATTTCCGACGGTCGAACCTTACCAATTGCTCGAACGAGAGCATCAATGGTGGTACGACGTGGTTCGCAATACGTTCCAACGGGCCGATTTGCTCGATCGATTCCCTCACTTCGATCTGTTTTTCGATCGACTGTTTGCGTATTTTGCCAGTGCCGATCCCTGGTTTATCTATCCGGATGTTTTTCCCACATTGACGTATTGGAAACAACAGGGCGTCGAACTCGGGGCGATCTCCAATTTCGATTCTCGCTTGTATGCTGTTCTCGACGCGCTCGATCTATCTCCGTTTTTTTCCTCTGTTACCATTTCAACCCACGTCGGTGCAGCCAAGCCCGAGTCGGAAATCTTCGAGCGAGCGTTAGCAGCTCACGATTGTCCGCCCGAAGCTGCATGGCACGTGGGCGATAGCTACCGAGATGACTATGAAGGGGCGCGAGCTGCTGGGTTGCGTGGGATTTGGCTCGATCGAAAACAGTCATCCGTCACCAGCCATCCGGTATCGTCACCCGTTCGTCATTAAAGTCACTCGTTGGTTAGTCGTTGGGAGTTGGCAGGCATCCGAACGATCGATTTTCACAACGATCGATTTTCACAATGAGAGATAAGGACGAAGACGATGATTAGACCTCCTGCACGGATCGAATTGACCCCCCTTAATCCCCCCGGGTCAAGGGGGGACATTGGCTCCCTCTCCTTAGAAAGGGGAGGGTTAGGGTGGGGTCAAAAATATTCACGCAGGAGGCCTACTGACGATGTGCCATCTCAACGCTTCCAAGACTTGCTCGACCTTTCGATCTCGATGCTGGTTCGCTTTGGGACAACTGCTGTTTCGATCGCTGCACCCGTCGTTCTATCGGCCAGCTCCAGTATCGCTCAGATCTCTCCAGACGGGACGTTACCGGACAATTCCCGCGTCAACGTTGACGGCGATCGATTCGTTCTCGAGGGAGGAACGGAGGCGGGGGGCAACCTATTTCACAGCTTCGATCGATTTAACGTTCCCGAAAACACAGAAGCATTTTTCAATAACAACCCAAATATCGATCGAATCATCACGCGCGTTACCGGCGGCGATCTTTCGACGATCGACGGTACAATTTCCGCCAACGGAACGGCGAGCCTATTTCTCATCAATCCCAACGGGATTCGCTTCGGAGAAAACGCCCGCTTGCAAATTGGCGGATCGTTTTTTGCAACGACTGCTGAGCATTTGCTCTTTGCGGACGGAACTCAGTTTAGTGCCAGCGATCCTCAAGCGGGAACGTTGCTGACGATAAACGTTCCCATTGGGGTGCAGTTCGGCGACACACCCGGCTCGATCGTCAATCGATCGCAGGCTCCCAGTTCGTTCCCCTCCCTCGACCCTCAATTGCCCCTTCCCGAAAATGCGGGGCTGGAAGTCTCGCCCGGTCAGGTTTTGGGACTGTTCGGCGGCAACATTGCGATCGACGGTGGAAATCTCAGTGCGTTTCAAGGCCAAATTCACCTCGGAAGCGTCGGCGGTGCGGGGATCGTGCAGTTCGGACAGACACCCACTGGTTTGACGTTCGATTATCGTGGCGTACCGCAGCTGGGATCGATCGATCTCTCCAACGGTGCTGTCGTGACGGCGAGTGGACTCGGCGGCGGATCGATCGAACTGCGAGGTGAGACGATCGACCTGACTGGCGGGGCGAGTCTTCGTTCCGATACCTTCGGAGACTTCGACGGACGGGGAATCGACATTGACGCGAGGACGTTTCAATTGAGCGATCGAGCGTTTGTGTCGAGTTCGACCTTTGGCAGCGGTGCGGGTGGCAATGTTAACGTCAACGCCAACATCGCGCAACTGACGGGGACGATGCCCGGTGAAGTTCTCGAACAACTGCTGTCCAACAACCTAGACCTGAACAATTTCAGCGATGGGTTCTACGTGTTAAGTATCGGTTCGGGAACGGGAGGCAGTGTAACGCTAGAGGTCGATCGATTGACCCTCCAAAACGGTGCGGCGATCTTGACGACCGCTATAGGAGGTCAAGGAGGCGATATCACCGTGCGAGCGATGGAACGTATCGACGTTTCGAGCGCATCGCTCCTCGTCAGTGGAACGTCAGGTGTGGGAAATGCCGGTCAAATCGACCTAACCACCGAGCGATTCGAGCTGTTAGGTGGTAGTTTAGTCGGCACCAGTCCCAACAACACTAGCACCGGGAACGGAGGCGATCTGACCGTTCGAGCCGACACCCTGGAACTGCGAGGAACCCCGGCCGGATTTCTCGTTCCGGGAGGGTTGTTTACAGCGACCTTGGGAACGGGAGCGGCGGGGGATCTCTCGATCGAAACGCGCCAGTTACAGATCGTCGATGGAATGCAAGTTTCAGCAGCGTCGAGTAGTGCCGGCCCGGGTGGCACTATCAACATTTCAGCCGTAGAATCGATCGAACTCGACGGGGTCAGTGCCGATAACATCTGGCTCAGTGGTGTGTTTACCACGTCCTCGTTACTCGAAGTCCTCGGACAGACTGGCACAGCAGGAGCGGGGAACCTACAGATCGAGACCCAACGACTCACCCTTCGCAACGGCGCACGCATATCGGCGGCGACGGGGGGAGAAGGGGCAGCCGGAAGTTTGACCGTAAACGCCACAGAATCGGTGGACGTATCCGGATCGATCGTGTCGGGGTTGGGTCGCTTCGAGCCGAGCGCTCTATTTTCTGAATCGCGCGGTTCGGGAAATGCGGGAGATTTGCGCGTCAATACCCACCGTCTGACCGTGCGCGATGGCGGAGAAATTGCCGTGCGCGGACGGGGAACGGGGGCGGCGGGAAATTTAGAAATTAATGCCGCTGAAGTTTTGTTAGCCGATCGTTCCGCAATTGGTGCGTCGAACGTCAACGGTTTGGGGGGAAATATCCTCTTGAACGTCGATCGACTGTCGCTCGTCGATGGCGCGCAAATTGAAACTAATACCTTGGGAAGCGGTCGTGCGGGAAACGTCCGCATTCACGCAACGGAATCCGTTGACGTTCGAGGCATCAGTCCCGACGATACAAACTTTTCCAGTTCGATCGCCGCGTCAGCCTCTCAACTCAGTGAGGCGTTACAGGAAGAGTTAGGTTTACCTGCCATTCCATCGGGGGATTCGGGTAATATTTCGATCGAAACGCAAGCGCTCACCGTTGACGATCGCGGATTCGTCAACGTTCGCAACGACGGTTTGGGAAATCCCGGCCGGATCGATATCGCCGCCGATGCGATTTCCTTGCTCGATCGAGGGGGAATTACGGCCGTCAGTACGTCGGGGTCTGGCGGAAATATTTCGATCGACACCCGCACGATGCAACTGGATACGGGGCTAATCAACGCTTCCACAGTTGGGGATGGGACGGGCGGTAACATCAGCATTCGCGCTTCGGAGTCCGTGGAAGTTGTTGGCAGTGGGTTTACCGATCTGCTACAAACGATTTTTATTCCAGCGTTGTTCGGCCGCATCACCTTGGCCAACGCCCAACAGGGAATTGTGGCCGCCACCGATCGAGTGGGAACGGCGGGCAATATTTCCATCGAGACTGGGCGCTTGGTCGTGCGCGAAGGGGGCTTTTTGGGAACGGCAACCTTAGGATCGGGAAATGCCGGAGATCTGGAAATTGTCGCCTCGGAGTCGATCGATATTTCGAGTTCGTTCGTAGCGAGTACGACCTCGGGTTCCGGGGCTGGAGGAAATGTCATCGTGACGAGTCCTCGCATTCGTTTGAGCGATGGCGCTTCATTTTCCACCACCACGCTCAGTTCTGGAAGGGCGGGCAATCAGATTGTTCGTGCGTCTGAATCGATCGAACTCGAAGGGGTCAGCCCCACAGGAGATCCAGCGACGACGTTCACCGCTGGCTCGACCATCGGAACGACGGGAATCGGGGGGAGCATTACCGTCGAAACGCCGAACTTGACGATTCGGGATGGGGCGAGAATGTCCGTTGCTTCTGACGGTTCGGGAAATGCTGGAAATCTCGAAATTAACGGTCGCGTCTTCCGACTCGAAGACGGATTGCTCCGGGCGAACAGCCTCCTCGGACAAGGGGGAAACGTCGAACTCAATTTCACTGATGCCGTCATTCTGCGCGATGGCAGTCAAATCACCACCCAAGCCGGTACCGCAGCTACGGGTGGAGGAGATGGAGGTAACATTACCATTGCGACGGGTTCGATCTCACTTCTCGAGGGGAGTCGTATCAACGCTAATGCATTCGAGGGAGCCGGGGGAAACATTCAGATCGCCACGCAAGGATTGTTTGTCGATCGAGACAGTCAAATTACCGCGAGTTCCCAGTTCGGTATCGACGGCACCGTTAGCATTCAAACCCCCGATATCGATGCTGAAAACGCGATCCTCGATTTACCGGAAGATCCCATCGATCCCGATCGGCAAATCGCCCGAGGCTGTGCGGCGGGTGAGGGGAATACTTTTATCGTTACAGGACGGGGGGGCTTACCTGAAAATCCAACGGAGAGTTTGCGAGATACAGCCAGTTGGGGAGACGTGCGCGACTGGCGGACGTTGCAAGAGGAACTAACTTCAGAGTCTATACCACAAAGCTCCTCTTCTGTCAATAGTCGCTCGAGCGGTGAAGAAAGATCTCTAGTTGAAGCAACGACTTGGGTGCGTCTCGACGACGGTTCTGTACGGTTGGTGGCTCAGCCAGGACAGCATTCGGTGTTAGCGAATCGCGACAGCGAAGCGTCAGACTGTCCGTCACAGATTCGTTAAAGATTGCGTTAGAAATTTTGTTAAAGATTTCGTGAAAGTTTTCGATCGCAAGTTGAAAATCGAGGGTTTCCTCGGCTGAAAAGCTTATCGTGGAATGAAGAACAGTCGTTTCAAACTGTGTCGATCCCAGGCTCGCGCTCTTTTCGCCAATGACCCGCTATACGACCCATTTTTTGAGTGTTATCGTTGCCCTCGCAAGTTGTTCGATCGCACCATCCGCGATTGCCCAGATCGCTCCCGATAGTACGTTACCTGTTAATTCTCGCATTGTCGAAACAGAAAACGAAATCTCGATCGAAGATGGAACGACAGTTAATAATCTCTTGTTTCACAGTTTTTCAGAATTCTCCGTTCCTGCCGATACGATCGCACGATTCAACAATCTTCCCAACATCGAAACCATTTTCAGCCGTGTGACGGGTAACGAGATTTCTCGCA